>NZ_CAJYEB010000052.1 GCF_913773735.1 uncultured Massilia sp. | reverse complement strand
TCGACTGTTATTTGTTAAAGAGCTCGAATCTTGTGTTGCCTTGCTGCGTTTCGCGAATCGTTGTGTTCGTCAGCAGCAGAGAAGCGAGATTATCCAGTATTTCGTTTAACTCGTCAACTCTTCTTTTCTTCCGCTGTCGCTGCCGTGAAGCTGCGTCTGCGTCGGAGGAGCGAGACTATAGCAAACGAAAGCGTCCGCCGCAAGGGACGCCATCCGGAATGTCGCGTCAAAACACTGCGGCGCTGGCCGGCCCCGTCAACGGCTTGACCTGGATGTTCCGATAAAACGCCTCGGCACCCTCGGACTGGATCGAGAACTTGCCGCGCTCGAGCGGCACGCTGCGCCCATCCACGACCTGGCGCGAGTTTTCGACGCGCAGCACTTCGTGGCCATTCACGATGTGGATCAGGGTCTTGCCGTCGGCAATCACCTCCATCGTGTTCCACTCTCCCGACGGCTTTTCGTAATTGCCGCGCTTGAGGATGCGCGCCGCCAGGCCGGTGCGCAGCGGCAGCGCCGGATCGTAGCGAAAGAATTTCCAGTTGCCCTGGTTGGCGTCGCCGACGTGCGCATCCACCGTCACCCCATCCAGGCTGTGGTAATCGGCGCAATCGCCTTCCTGCAGCTGGAATTCGTGGCTGCGCATCCAGTGCCCGCTCTGCGCGCCTTCCGGTCCGACGGCGTAATACAGCAGGCCGCTGTCGCGCGGGGCCCCCAGGCGCGGCGCCCATGTCTTGTCGCCCCAGCGGAATTCGAATTTCAGGTGGAAGTTCTCGTACTCGCCCACCGTCGACACGGCGCCCCATTCCTCGCCCGACACCCGCAACATGCCATCGACCACCGTGAACACCTTGCGCGGATCCTGGTTCAGGCCGCGCGTCGACGTCGGCATCTTCATATTGTCCGACGTCGGCTGCATGCTGATCCAGGTCGTCCACCCGGACAGGTCCTTGCCGTTGAAGAGCGGCGTCCATCCCTTGTCCGCCGCATGCAGCGGCGCGCCGAGCGAGAAAGCGGCAGTCAGTACGCCCAGGCGGACGATCGTGCGCAGGCCGGTCATTGGCATCTCCTTATAGTTTCTTGTCGTGGAAAACGGGCCGCCGCAGCGGCCGCGCCAATCTAGCACGCCCCCCTGCGCCGGCGCCATCGACTTTCCCCACCTTGCCGATTTCGTTATAAATTTTTCCGATTTCCTGACATGTCCGAACTTTTCCGAATGCTAATATCCCTGCATAGAGGAACCGGAAGCCGCCGCGTTTTCAGCGTTCCCATCACGGAGACGGAGACACCGCAGGATGAGCACACTGATCATCGGCATGGGCATGGTCGTCGCCCACGGCCCCGGCAAGGGCGACGCGGACGGCACGCAGGCGCGCCCGGCGGCCGCTTCGCACCGGGAATGCGCCAATTTCTTCGCCGAACACGGCATCTCGACGCCGAGCACGTTGTTCGACACCCTGTCCGACACCTATTACTTCGCGAAGAACCGCGCCGGCCAGTTCGTCTGGGGCAACCGCCTGCTGCAGGAGCAGCACGACCTGGCCAACGTGGCCGACATCATCGGCAAGACCGACCATGACTTCTTCCGCCGCGACATCGCCGACCGCATCCGCGCCGACGACCTGGCCGTGATCGAGACGGGCGTCACCGTCAAGAACAAGCTCGAAGTGATCGACGGCGGCAAGGGCGAACTGACCTGGCTGTTCACGACCAAGGCGCCGCTGCGCGACCGCGACGGCCGCATCGTCGGCATCGAAGGCTTCTCGCGCGACGCCCGGCGCTCGCAGGACACCATCGCCCCGTTCCACGAATTCAAGGCCTGCATCGAGTACCTGCAGGCGCACCTGACGGAACACATCGGCATCGACCACCTGGCGCGGCTGTCGTGCATGTCGCTGTCGACGTTCGAGCGCAAGTTCAAGCAGCATTTCTCGCTCACGCCCAAGCAGTACATCCTGCACATGAAGGTGCACGAGGCGTGCCGCATGCTGCCCACCGCGGGCAGCATCGCGCGCGTGGCGGCGGAAACCGGCTTCGGTGGACAGAGCTATTTCACCAAGCAGTTCCGCAGCGTGGTCGGCATCACGCCCAAGCAGTACCTGCTGTCGCTGGCCGCCGGCCGCGCCCAGGGCCGGCGCCGCCGCGCCGGCGCGCTGGCCTGACGGCACCCGATCCCCCGTCTCCTGGAGAACGAGCATGTCGAATACCGTCGAATCCACGGCCCCTGCCCTGTCGCCGCAGGGCGATGCGCGGCGCCAGGCGCTGCTGCGCCTGGGCGCGCTGTGCGGCCTGGCCCTGGGCGGCGACGTCCTGGCCGCCGTCGCTGCGCCCGCGCGCAAGGAACCCGCATTCCTGTCGCGCGAGGAACTGGCCTTGGTGGGCGTGCTGGCCGAGCTGGTCATCCCGCAGACCGACACGCCCGGCGCGCTGGCCGTCGAGGCGCACCGCACCGTCGACCACCTGCTGGCCGTGTGCACGCCCGCGCCGGCGCAGGCCGCGTTCCGCGCCGGCCTGGCACGTCTCGACGCGGCGGCGCGCGCGCAGGGCGGCAAGCCGTTCGCCGCGCTGCCGGCCGCGCGCCAGGCCGCGCTGCTGCGCTCGCTCGACGCCGGCGCCGCGCCGTTCGACGCCGACGGCCAGCGCTTCTTCCGCCAGCTGAAGGGCCATGTGGCCTTCGCCTACTACACGTCGGAAGCGGGCGCCTCGCGCGAGCTGGCCTACCTGCCCGTGCCGGGCGGGTTCAACGGCCACGTCAAGGTCACCCCCGCCACCCACACCTGGGCCATCTGAAGGGAGCGCGCATGGATTCGATGTCGTCGGTCACCATCAAGACCACCCCGGAACGCTTCGACGCCATCGTCGTCGGCTCCGGCATCACGGGCGGCTGGGCCGCCAAGGAACTCACGGAACGCGGCCTGAAGACGCTGATGGTCGAGCGCGGCCGGCCCGTCGAACACGGCGTCGGCTACGTCGGCGAGAACCGCGATCCGTGGACCATGCCCAACCGCGGCAAGGTCGACGCGCGCGTGGCCGAGGAACAGTACGCCATCCAGCGCCAGTGCTATGCGTTCGACGAACATACGCAGCAGTTCTTCAACAACGACCGCGACATGCCCTATTCCACGCCCGAAGGCCGCGCCTTCAGCTGGATCCGCGGCAACCAGCTGGGCGGCAAGTCGCTGATGTGGGCGCGCCAGTCCTACCGCTGGAGCGACCTCGATTTCGAGGCCAACCTGAGGGACGGCCACGGCACCGACTGGCCGATCCGCTACGCCGACCTGGCGCCCTGGTACAGCCACGTCGAGCGCTTCGCCGGCATCAGCGGCGGCAAGGAGGGACTGGCGGTGCTGCCGGACGGCGAGTTCCTGCCGCCGTTCGAATTCAACGCCGTCGAACTCGCGCTCAAGCAGAAGTTCGACGCCAGGTACGCGCCGGCGCGCATGATCATGGGCCGCACCGCCAACCTGCGCACCGCGACCGAAGCGCACATGGAACAGGGCCGCGTGCAATGCCAGGCGCGCAGCCAGTGCCAGCGCGGCTGCTCGTTCGGCGCCTATTTCTCCACGCAGAGCGCGACGCTGCCGGCGGCCCTGAAGACCGGCCGCCTGCGCATCGCCACCGACAGCATCGTGCACAGCGTGCTGTACGACCCGAAGACCAACCGCGCCACCGGCGTGCGCGTGATCGACGCCAACACGATGGAGACGCGCGAGTACCACGCGCGCGTCGTGCTGCTGTGCGCCTCGACGCTCGGCTCCACCGCGATCCTGCTGAACTCGAAGTCCGACGCCTTCCCCACGGGCCTGGCCAATTCCTCCGGCGTGCTCGGCCACTACCTGACCGACCACCTGTGGGCCGCCGGCGCCGACGGCCGCGTCGAGGGCTTCGAGGACGACTACTACCAGGGCCGCCGCCCGACGTCGCCGTACATCCCGCGCTTCCGTAACGTCGTCGACCGCCACCCGCTGTTCTCGCGCGGCTATGCGCTGGCCGGCGGCGCCGCGCGCGAGGGTTGGCAGGCGGCGGCGCAAAAGCCCGGCTTCGGCAAGGACTTCAAGGCGATGATCAGGAAGCCCGGCCCGTGGCGCTTCGGCCTGCACGGCCAGGGCGAGATGCTGCCGCGCTTCGAGAACGCCGTGAGCCTGCACCCGACGAAGACCGACAAGTGGGGCATGCCGCAGCTGCACATCGACGTCACGCTGTGCGACGAGGACCAGCACATGCGCGAGGACATGGCCGACACCGCCGCCAACATCCTCGAGGACCTGGGCCTGAAGGACGTGCGCAGGACGCTGGCGACGCCGGAGCAGTGGCCGCCGGGGCTGGCCATCCACGAGATGGGCACGGCGCGCATGGGGCGCGACCCGAAGACCTCGATCCTGAACGGCCACAACCAGGCGCACGACGTGCCCAACCTGTTCGTGACCGACGGCGCCGCGATGGCCTCCGGCGCCTGGCAGAACCCCTCGCTCACCTTCATGGCATTGACGGCGCGCGCCTGCGCCTACGCCGTGGACGAGCTCAAGGCCGGCCGCATCTGAACCGCACACCACCACCCAGGACACCATGAACAAGACTACCCGCTCCACCACGCTCGCCATCCTGCTCGCCGCCGCCGGGCTGGGCGCCGCCAGCACCGCCGCCGCGGCCGCCGACCAGCGCATCGGCGTGCAGCTGTGGTCCGTCAAGGACGAGATCAAGCAGGACTACGAAGGCACGCTGGCCAGGATCGCGCAGCTCGGCTTCCAGGGCGTGGAATTCGCCGGCGAGTTCGGCCCCTACAAGGACGACCCGGCCGGCCTGAAAGCCTTCCTGGACAAGCACAAGCTGCAGTGCGCCGGCGCCCACATGCACTTCGACCAGCTGACCGATGCGCGCTTCGAGGCCACCACCGCGTTCTACCGCGCGCTCGGCTGCGACAACCTGGTGATCTCGATGGACAAGCGCGGCGCCAGCGTCGAGCAGAGCGCGCAGATGAGCCGCGAACTGACCGCCCTGTCGAACAAGCTGGCGGCCAAGGGCATGCGCATCGGCTACCACAACCACGCGCAGGAAATGGTGGGCGCCGTCGGCAGCACGCCGTGGGACACCATCGCGCGCGGCACGCCGGCCGCGTCGATCATGCAGCAGGACGTGGGCTGGACCACGTTCGCCGGCAAGGATCCCGCCGCCTACGTGCGCGCCTACCCGAACCGCACCCGCACCACGCACTTCAAGGCCAAGCTGGCCGAGGGAACCAGCGGCACGCCGATCATCGGCCAGGACAGGACCGACTGGGTGGCGCTGACGCGCGCCGTGCGCCAGGTCGGCGGCACCGACTGGATCATCATCGAGCAGGAAGAGTATCCGAACGGGATGGGGCAGCTCGAAACCGTGGCGGCGTCGCTGAAGGGCCTGCGCGCCGTGCTGGCCGATCCGGCCGCGCGCTGACCGGAGCCGCGCCTTTCATGAGCCTGTCCGTCCGCTTTCACCACATCGTCAAGGATTTCGGTCCGGTGCGCGTGCTGCACGGCGTCGATTTCGCGCTCGAACCGGGGCGCGTCGTCGGCCTGCTGGGCGAGAACGGCGCCGGCAAGTCGACGCTGATGAAGATCCTGGCCGGCTACGAACGCCCCAGCGGCGGCCAGTTGCTGGTCGACGGCCAGGAACGGCGCTTCGCCGACGCGCGCGAGGCCGAGGCGCTCGGCATCGCCCTGATCCACCAGGAATTCAACCTGGCCGAGCACCTGAGCGTGGCCCAGAACATCTTCCTCGGCCACGAGCGCACGCGCGGGACCGGCGGCTGGCTGCTCGACCGCCGCGCGATGCGCCTTGAAGCGGCCACGTACCTGGACCAGGTCGGCCTCGACGTCGATCCGGACACCCCCGTGGCGGACCTGATCGTCGCCGAGAAGCAGCTGGTCGAAATCGCCAAGGCACTGTCGCGCAGGGCGCGTCTCCTGATCATGGACGAGCCGACCGCCAGCCTGTCGCCGGGCGAGACGCGCAAGCTGTTCGCCCTGATGGCGCGCCTGAAGCGCGACGGCGTCACCATCGTCTACATCTCGCACAAGCTCGACGAGATGGAAGCGCACACCGACGAAGTCGTCGTCATGCGCGACGGGAAGTTCGTCGCGCGCGCCGACACGGCCGACGTCGACCGGCGCCAGATGGCTAACCTGATGGTCGGGCGCGACGTGTCCGACATGTTCCAGCCCAAGCGCTTTCCCGCGCCCGACGCGCCCGTGTTGCTGCGCGTGTCGCAGTTGCGGGTACCGGGCTGGATCGACGACCTGGATGTCGAGGTGCGCGCCGGCGAGATCCTCGGCTTCGCGGGCCTGGTGGGCGCCGGCCGTACCGAGGCGTTCGAGGCCGTGTTCGGCCTGCGTCCGAGGAGCGGCGGCACGATCGAGGTCGCGGGACAAGCCGCCGCCATCCGCAGCCCGCGCGACGCCATGCGCCTGGGCCTGGCGTACCTGAGCGAAGACCGCAAGGGCAAGGGCCTGCACGTCGACCTCGGCCTGCGCGAAAACCTCACGATGATGACGCTGGAGCGCGACGCCCGCCCGTGGGTCGATCCGCAGGCCGGCCGCCAGGCGCTGGAGCGCGCGATCGCCGACTTCGGCATCCGCCTGCGCGACCCGGACTGCGCGGCGCGCTCGCTCTCCGGCGGCAACCAGCAGAAGCTGGCGCTGGCCAAGTACCTGCGCTCGGACCCGCGCGTGATCGTGCTGGACGAGCCGACCCGCGGCGTCGACGTCGGCGCCAAGCGCGACATCTACGCGCTGGTGCAGCGCCTCGCGGCCGAGGGCCGCGCCGTGGTCGTCATCTCCTCCGAACTGGTCGAACTGATCGGCCTCGCCCACCGCGTGGCGGTGCTGCACGGCGGCCGCCTGCAGGCCGTGCTCGGCCCGGACCAACTCACCGAAGACAAGCTGATCGCCCATGCAACCGACACCCACCACTGAACGCGCCGTCTCCTTCGCCGGCATGAAACGCCTGAAGGGCCTCGGCCCCGTCGTCGCCCTGGTACTGCTCTGCATCGCCGGCGCCCTGTTGAATCCGGACTTCGCCACCGTCGACAACCTGATGAACGTGCTGACGCGCACGGCATTCATCGGCATCATCGCCGTCGGCATGACCTTCGTGATCGTCTCCGGCGGCATCGACCTGTCGGTCGGCTCGATGGCGGCGCTGATCGCCGGCGTCATGATCGTCGCGATGAACGCGCTCGCAAGCGGCGCCGCGCCGCCGTCCGCGCCGCTCGTCATCGTGCTCGGCATCCTGCTGGCGCTGGCGCTGGGCGCCGCGTTCGGCGCCATCCACGGCCTGCTGGTCTCGCGCGGCAGGATCGAGGCGTTCATCGTCACGCTGGGCACCCTCGGCATCTTCCGCGCGGTGCTGACCTGGCTGTCGGACGGCGGCGCGCTGACGCTCGACTTCAACCTGTCCGAAGCCTACGGCCCCGTGTACTACCACAGCGTGCTGGGCGTGCCGGTGCCGGTCTGGATCTTCGCGCTGGTGGCCCTCGCCGGCGTCGTGATCCTGAACCGCACGCCGTACGGCCAGCACGTGCAGGCGATCGGCTCGAACGAACAGGTGGCGCGCTACGCCGCGATCCGCGTCGACCGCGCCAAGGTGCTGACCTACCTGCTGCTGGGCGTGTGCGTTGCCATCGCCACCATCCTCTACGTGCCGCGCCTGGGATCGGCCACGCCGACCACCGGCATCCTGTGGGAACTGGAGGCGATCGCCGCCGTCGTCGTGGGCGGCACGTCGCTGCGCGGCGGCGCCGGGCGCGTGACGGGCACCGTCGTCGGCGCGATCCTGCTGTCCGTGATCGGCAACATCCTCAACCTCACCAGCATCATCAGCGTGCACCTGAATCCGGCGGTGCAGGGCGTGGTGATCATCGTGGTGGCCTGGCTGCAGCGCGGCCGCCGCTGAACCCTTTCTTAACCTGGAACGATCCATGTCTTCATTCCCTCACTCCCTGACGCGGCTCACGGCCGCCTGCGTGCTGCTGCTGGGCGCCGGCCACGCCCTCGCCGCCGACAAGGTCACGCTCGGCGTGGCGATCCCCACCGCGACGCACGGCTTCACCGGCGGCATCGTCTGGTGGGCCAACCAGGCCAAGCGCGAACTCGAGGCGGCCAACCCGACGCTGAAGGTCGTCATCAAGACGGCGGCCAGCACGCCGGAACAGGCGAACCAGGTGCAGGACCTGCTGGTCGTGAACAAGATGAACGCGCTGGTGCTGCTGCCGCTGGAATCGAGTTCGCTCACCCAGCCGGCCGCGCAGGTCAAGAACAAGGGCGTGTACGTCACCGTCGTCGACCGCGGCCTGACGAATCCGGCCGCGCAGAACGCCTACGTCGCCGGCGACAACGCCGCATTCGGCCGCCTGCCGGCCGCGTACCTGGCGAAGAAGCTGGGCGGCAAGGGCAATATCGTCGTTTTGCGCGGCATGCCGAGCACGATCGACAACGAACGCGTGAGCGCCTTCAATGCCGAGATCGGCAAGACGCCGGGCATCAAGGTGCTCGACGCGAAGTACGGCAACTGGAACCGCGACGACGCCTTCAAGGTCATGCAGGACTACCTGACCCGCTTCAAGCAGATCGACGCCGTCTGGGCGGCCGACGACGACATGGCCGTGGGCGTGCTCAAAGCGATCGAGCAAGCCAAGCGCACCGACATCAAGGAAGTGTTCGGCGGCGCCGGCGCCAAGTTCGCGGTCAAGAAGGTGCTCGACGGCGACCGCCTGGTGCAGGCCGACGTGTCGTACTCGCCGAAGTTCATCTACGACGCCATCAAGATGACGGCCGACGCGCGCCTGAAGGGCCAGGCCCTGCCCGCCCGCACGATCATCCCGTCGGTGCTGATCACGCGCGAGAACGCGAAGCAGTTCTACTTCCCCGACTCGCCCTACTGACGCCACGGCAAAGGATCCGCATGAAGACCATCAAGGGACCGGCGATCTTCCTCGCCCAGTTCATGGGCGAGCAGCCGCCGTTCGACACGCTGGCGAACCTGGGCGCCTGGGCCGCGGGACTGGGCTACGAGGGCATCCAGCTCCCCACCGACAAGCGCCTGTTCGACCTCGACGTCGCGGCCGGCAGCCAGGCCTATTGCGACGACGTCGCCGGCACGCTGGCCGAGCACGGCCTGGCGATCACGGAACTGTCGACCCACCTGCAGGGCCAGCTGGTGGCCGTGCACCCGGCCTACGACCAGCTGTTCGACGGCTTCGCCGCGCCGCACGTGCGCGGCAATCCGGCGGCGCGCCAGGAATGGGCCGTGGGTCAATTGAAGGCGGCGGCGCAGGCGTCGCGGCGCCTCGGCTTGCGCACGATGGCGAGCTTTTCCGGCGCGCTGGCGTGGCCCTACCTGTATCCCTGGCCGCAGCGTCCCGCGGGCCTGGTCGAGGAAGCGTTCGGCGAACTGGCGCGGCGCTGGAAGCCGATCCTCGACGTCTTCGACGAGGCCGGCGTCGACGTCTGCTACGAGCTGCACCCGGGCGAGGACCTGCACGACGGCGTGACCTTCGAGCGCTTCCTGGACGCCGTTGGCGGCCACGCGCGCGCGAACATCCTGTACGACCCCAGCCACTTCGTGCTGCAGCAGCTCGACTACCTCGCGTTCATCGACATCTACCACGAGCGCATCAAGGCCTTCCACGTGAAGGACGCGGAGTTCCGCCCCGACGGCCGCCAGGGCGTGTACGGCGGCTACAACGGCTGGCTGGAACGCGCCGGGCGCTTCCGTTCGCTGGGCGACGGCCAGGTCGACTTCACGGCGATCTTCTCGAAGATGGCGCAGTACGACTACGCCGGCTGGGCGGTGCTGGAATGGGAGTGCTGCCTGAAGCATCCGGAAGACGGCGCGCGCGAAGGCGCGGACTTCATCCGCCGCCACATCATCCGCGTGGCCGACCGCGCATTCGACGACTTCGCCGGCAGCGGCGCCGACCGCGCCCAGCTGCGCGCGCTGATGGGGATCCCGGCATGACGGCGGCGACGATGCCGCGCCGGCTGCGGCTGGGCATGGTGGGCGGCGGCGACGGCGCCTTCATCGGCGCCGTGCACCGCATCGCGGCGCGCCTGGACGACTGCTACGAGATCGTGGCGGGCGCGCTGTCGAGCGATCCGGAGCGGGCGGCGCGCAGCGGCGCGGCGATCGGGCTGGATGCGGCGCGCAGCTATGCCGACTACCGCGAGATGGCGCGCCTGGAGGCCGCGCGGGCGGACGGCATCGACGCGGTGGCCATCGTCACCCCGAACCACCTGCACGCGCCGGTGGCCACCGCCTTCCTCGAGGCGGGCATCCACGTCATCTGCGACAAGCCGCTGGGCATCTCGCTGGCGGAAGGCCAGGCGCTGGCGGCGCTGGCCCGTGCGCGCAGGCGGGTGTTCGCGCTGACCCACACGTACACCGGCTACCCGATGGTGCGCCACGCGCGCGAACTGGTCGCCGCGGGCGCGATCGGCGCCGTGCGGCAGGTGCACGTCGAGTATGCGCAGGACTGGATGGCCGAACCCGCGAGCCAGGACCCGGCATTCCAGGCGACGAACTGGCACAACGACCCGCGCCGCGCCGGCCCGACCGGCTGCACGGGCGACATCGGCACGCATGCCTTCCACCTGGCCGGCTTCGTCAGCGGCATCCAGCCGAGCGAACTGCTGGCCGAGCTGCACGCCTTCACGCCCGAGCGCATCCTCGACGACCACGTGCAGGTGATGCTGCGCTACCCGAACGGCGCGCGCGGGACGCTGTGGGCTAGCCAGATGGCGACCGGTTGCGAGAACGCGCTGAAGCTGCGCGTGTTCGGCAGCAAGGCCAGCCTCGCCTTCGACCAGGAAAACCCGAACGAACTGTGGCTGACGCCGCAGGGCGGCTGCGCCGAGCGGCTGACGCGCGGCCGGGCACACGGCGTGGCGGCGGACCGGGCCACGCGGATCCCGAGCGGTCATCCGGAAGGCTACCTGGCCGCGTTCGCGCAACTCTACCGCGACGCGGCGGCGCAGATCCATGCGGTGAACGCGGGGCAGCCGCTTCCGGAAGGCAGCACGTGGCTGCCGACGGTCGATGATGGCGTGGCGGGGATGCAGTTCATCGACGCGGTGCTGGCGAGCCACCGGGCCGGGTCGGCCTGGGTGAAGCTGGCGGTATGAGCCTGGACATTGTTGGCGGCTGCGCCGCCGGCAACGGACGATGCATGATCAGAGATTGCGTTTGAAATACTCGCCCCCTCGATACGTCGCCCCGGCGCAGGCCGGGGCTCAATTTTACTGATCGACGCCGCAAAGCAAAAAGCCCGTCCAGTATCAACTGGACGGGCTTTCGCATATAACTAGCCTGACGATAACCTACTTTCACACTGGTTGCAGCACTATCATCGGCGCAAAGTCGTTTCACGGTCCTGTTCGGGATGGGAAGGGGTGGTACCGACTTGCTATGGTCATCAGGCATAACT
>NZ_CAJYEB010000051.1 GCF_913773735.1 uncultured Massilia sp. | reverse complement strand
CGGCCGCGACGACGGCGAAGCCCTTGCCGTGCTCGCCGGCGCGCGCCGCCTCGATCGCCGCGTTCAGGGCCAGCAAATTGGTCTGGTAGGCGATGTCGTCGATGATGCCGATCTGCTTGGCGATCTGTTTCATCGCGCTCACGGTGGCCTTGACGGCTTCGCCGCCCTCGGCCGCCTCGCGCGCGGCCTGCGCGGCCATGCCGTCGGTGACGCGGGCGTTCTCGGTGTTCTGCGAGATCGACGCGGTCATCTGTTCCAGCGAGGCGCTGGTTTCCTCGACGCCGGCGGCCTGCTCGGAAGCGGCCTGCGACAGCGACTGGGCGGTGGCGCTGACCTCTTCCGAGGCCGAGGCCAGCGACTGGGCGCCGCCGTTCACTTCGCCGACCACCTGGGTCAGCTTCTCGACCATGTTGCGCATCGCGGCCAGCAGCTGGCCGGTCTCGTCGCGGCGGTTGGCCTGGATGTCCACCGTCAGGTCGCCGCCGGCGAGGCGGTCGGCCGCCTGCACCGCCTGGCGCAGCGGGCGCGTGACGGACAGCGTGATGAAGCTGGCGACCAGCAGGGCCAGCAGGGCGGCGCTGGCGGTCATGCCGATGACGAGCTGGCGCGTCTCGTCGTAGGTGCGGCTGGCCTGGACGGCCATGTCGCGCATCTTGTCGCCCTGGTGCTTGGCCAGCGCGGCGGCGGCCTCGGTCAGTTCGCGGTTGGCCGGCATGACGTCGCTGCTGACGAAGTCCGCGGCGCGCTTGCGGTCGCTGCGCAGCAGGGCGTAGAACTGGTTGTACAGCGGTTCGAGCGCCGCATGGCGGTCGACGATGTCCTTGAGCAGCTTCTTGCCGCTTTCGCTGGCGACCAGCTTGGTCAGCTCGGCGAGGCGCGCGACGGTGTCGGCGCGCAGCGCCTCGACCTGCTTGCGGTAGCGCTCGATCTCGGCCTCGTTGTCGGTCAACAGCATGCCGCGCATCTGGCGCGGCACGTCCACCGCATCGCGGATCAGGTCCTTGGCCAGCACCACCTTCGGATAGGCGTCCTCGGTGATCGTGTCGGTGGCCTTGTTCATCGATTCCATGCGGCCGATGGCAAGCAGGGCGACGGCCAGCAACAGCAGCAGCAGCGCGCCGAAGCCAAGGCCAAGCCGGACGCCGATTTTCAGGTTCTTAAGCACGATGGCTCTCCAGGTCAAATGAGTATTACGAAAAGAATCGGCGCTCAGGCCGCCGTCGCGTGGCTGTCGTGCTCGACGCCGGCCAGCAGCGCGGCGATGTCGAGGATCAGCGCCACCTCGCCGTTGCCGAGGATCGAGGAGCCGGACAGGAAGCGCGCGCCGGCGAACACCTTGCCGAGCGGCTTGATCACGGTCTGGAATTCGCCCAGCAGGTTGTCCACGACCAGGCCGGCGCGGCTGCTGCCGTAGCGCACCACGACGATGCTCTGGCGCCGTGCCGGCGCGCCCGCCATGCCGAAGCGCTCGCGCAGCCGCACGAACGGCAGCGGCCGGCCGCGCAGGTCGACGTAGTCGCGTCCCGGCGCTTCGCGGAACTCGATGCATTCCTCGACCATGTCCATCGGCACCACGAACACGGACTTGCCCACGCCGACCTGGAAGCCGTTGATGATCGCCAGCGTCAGCGGCAGGCGCACGGTGACCGTGGTGCCGACGCCCTCGGTGCTGGCGATTTCCACGCTGCCGCGCAGCGCGACGATGTTGCGCTTGACCACGTCCATGCCGACGCCGCGGCCGGACAGGTTGGTCACCTGTTCCGCCGTCGAGAAGCCGGGTTCGAAGATCAGGCCGAAGATTTCCTTGTCGCTCAGCACGCGCCCGGGTTCGACCAGGCCGCGCTCGACCGCCTTGGCCAGGATGCGCTCCCGTTTCAGGCCGCCGCCGTCGTCGGACACCTCGATCACGATGCTGCCCGAGTCGTGGTAGGCGTTCAGCGCCACCGTGCCCTGGGCCGGCTTGCCGCGTTCGGCGCGCAGCGCGGCCGGCTCGATGCCGTGGTCCATGGCGTTGCGCACCAGGTGCGTCAGCGGGTCGCCGATCTTCTCGACGACGGTCTTGTCCAGTTCCGCATCCTCGCCGTTCACCTGCAGGCGGATGTCCTTGCCCAGCTCGCGCGCCACGTCGTGCACCACGCGCTGGAAGCGGTTGAAGGTGGCGCCGATCTTCACCATGCGCAGCTGCAGCGCGCTGTCGCGCACCTCTTCCACCAGGCCGGACAGCGTCGCCGTGCATTCCAGCAGGTCGGGCACCTGGGCGCGGCGCGCCGCCAGGTTGGTGCTGGCGCCGGCGATGATCAGTTCGCCCACCAGGTCGATCAGGCGGTCCAGCTTGTCGGCATCGACGCGCACGGAGCGCCGTTCCTGCTGCGGACGCGGCTCGTGCGCCGCGCGCGCGGCGGGCGCGGCCTCGGCCGGCGCGCAGGCGCGCGCCGCCGGCACGTCGGGCGTCTGCGACACCTCGGTCACCTCGTTCACCTCGGGCACGCCGGCCACCGGCACGATCGCCACCTCGCAGTCGTCGCGCACGAAGTCGAACACGCCGTCGATCGCGGCCAGGCCGGCGCTGCTCGAAAAGCCGATCTCGAAGCCGAGGTAGCACGATTCGGGATCGAATGCCTCGGCCGGCGGCAGGCGCTCGTCCAGCATGGCCAGCGCCGTGATGCGGCCCAGCTGGCCCAGGTAGCGGATGAAGGCCAGCGGGTCCATGCCGTTGCGCAGCACGTCGTTGCCGAAGCGCAGCGAGATCGTCCACGCTTGCTCGTCGGCCGCCGCGGCCGCCGTGGCGCCGGATGCGGCCAGCGCCGGCGCCGCTGCCATGCCGTCCGCGCCGTCCAGGCGCGCCTGCAGGGCGTCCAGCAGCGGCGCGCCGGCGGCCGCGAGGCCCGCGTCGGTGGCGAGGGTGCCGCCTTCGACCGCGTCGACCAGCGCGCCGATGTGGTCGCAGCAGGCCAGCAGCAGGGTCACCAGCGCGTCGGTGACGGGCACGACGCCGTCGCGCACCTTGTCCAGGACGCTCTCGGCCACGTGGGTGAAGTCGACCACCGGGTCCAGGCCGAACATGCCGGCCGAGCCCTTGATCGTGTGCGCGGCGCGGAAGATCGCATTGATCGTCTCGGTATTGGTCCCGGCGGCGCCGTCGTGGGAGACGGCCAGCAGCGCGTTTTCCATCTGCTCGAGCAGCTCGCGGCTCTCGGCGATGAAGGTGTGCATCACCTGGTCGAGGTTCATGCCGGCGCTCCTTCCCAGGTGATGCCGAGCAGCGCGAATACCTCGCACACGGCGGGGCTGGCGGCGCTCACGCACAGCGGCTTGCCGAGGCGCTGCGCCTCGCGTCGCGCCACCAGCAGCAGTTGCAGTCCGGCGCTGTCGAATTCGGTGACGGCGGACAGGTCGAACGCCGGCGCGTCATGCGCGCGCACGGCGTCCAGCAGCGCGGGCTTCAGTTCCGCGGCGCGGTAGATCGTCATTTCGCCTTCGACCGCCAGGCATGCGACGGCCCCTTGGCTTGCTTCGCCAATATGCATCGGGTTCTCCGGAAAAGCCGGCAGGCGCCGGCGTCAGTTCGGTGTCTTGCGGCTCGGTGACTCAGGGCATGACCAGCTTCTGGACGGCGGCCAGCAAGCCCTCGGGCTTGAACGGCTTGACCATCCAGGCGCGGGCGCCGGCGGCCTTGCCCTGTTCTTTCTTGTCTTCCTGCGATTCGGTGGTGAGCATCAGCACCGGCGTAAACTTGTACGCGGCGCGGGTCTTCAGTTCGCGCACGAAGCTGATGCCGTCCATGTTCGGCATGTTGACGTCGCTGATGATCAGGTTGACCTTCTGGCCGGTCAGCTTGGCCAGCGCGTCCTTGCCGTCGCAGGCTTCGACGACGTCGTAGCCGGCCTGGCGCAATGCGATGCCGACGACTTGGCGGATCGAGATCGAGTCGTCCACCACCATGATGGTTTTTGCCATGGGAATTCCTGATTAGAAAAAGGTGAGGTCTTCGGCCGCCTGGGCGGCATGGACGGCGGGACGCGCGGCGCCCTTGTGCAGCGTGCGCTCCTCGGCCATCGCATAGGTGCTTTCCAGCTCGGCCAGCAGCGGGCGCGGATCGAGCGGCGCCAGCGTGCCGGCGGCCGCGCCGGCATGCTCGTCCAGGTAGGACGGCAGGCGGGCGATGTTCTGGCGGACGTGCGACAGGATCTGGCTGACGCGGTCCTGGAACTGCAGCTGCACCAGCGCCTGCCCGACCTCGGACTGGATCCCGGCGCTTTCCTGCTGCAGCAGGTCGGACGACGCGACCAGCGCGTCGGTGACGCCGCGCAGCGAGGCCAGCACGCCGCCGATCTTCTGTTCCGACGCCTGCACGGCGCGGGTTTCTTCGCGCATCGACTCGCCCGCGGCGCAGCACGTGGCCTCGATCGCCGCGCTGATCTGGCCGACCTGCTGGGCGATGTGGCGGCCGGCGTCGGCGGAGCGGTTGGACAGCATGCGCACTTCGGTGGCGACCACGGCGAAGCCGCGTCCCGCCTCGCCGGCGCGCGCCGCCTCGATTGCCGCGTTCAGCGCCAGCAGGTTGGTCTGCCAGGCGATGCTGGCGACGTCGGCCGCCATCTTCTGCAACTGTTCCGTGACCTGCTGCAGTCCTTCGATCTTCTGCAGCATCTGCTGCTTGCTGGCGGCGGCATCGGCCAGCATGTCGAGCAGCGCGCGCAATTCCTTCTCGCTGGCCGCGAACACGTCGACGATGCTGCCGCCTTCCTGGCGGCGCGCGGCGCCGGAGGCGGCCAGCGCCTGTTCGAGCCGGGTGACGATGCTCGAGAAGCGTTCGACCAGCGCCACCACCGCCGTTTCCATCTGGGTGCGCGAGGCGTCGATGTGCGAGGTCCACACCTCGGCGACCTGTGCGCCGAAGTCCTGGCGGCTGGCGAAATAGGCGTCCGCCTCCGACCCCGCGGCGGCGGGCGCCGGCGCGGCCATCGCGACGTGGACGCCGGCCGCCAGCAGCAGCGCCGCGGCGATCAGCCAGCCGTGCCACTGCCAGCCCGCCAGCGGCACGATGGCGCAGGCGGCGGCGAAGGCCAGCAACAGGGGAAAGCAGGTGTGCAGGGGGCGTTGGCGGAACACGCGTCGCTCCGTATCGGGGTCGTTGGAATGAAGGCGGCCTTGCCGGCGTCGTCGGACCGCCGGCAAGGCATCGTGTCACGGCGAATTACAGACCGTTGCAGCGGATGATTGCAGAGTTGGTTGCTGTAGCGCAAGTATTTGAGAAACAATTTTTACGACTGAACCGAATAAACCACAAAATTGCATCAGAAACTTGCCAATTTCACTGTTGATTTTTATGTAAAAACGAAAAATCCCGCATTTTCTGGCGTGACATACGTATATTTACATTGCTTTGGATTTAACAATTGGCGGGCATGAAAAAGCCCCGCGCGAAGGCGGGGCTGGTGGACGGCGCCGGTAGCGCCAGCGCTAGCGCATCAGTTCGCCGATGACCCGCACCGGGGCGTTCCCGTAGCCCAGGAACTGGTCGTGGAACTGCTTCAGGTCGAAGCGTTCGCCCAGCTGCTGCTTGCGCTTCTCGCGCAACTCCATGATGTCGCTGTAGCCGCTGAAGTAGCTGGTCAGCTGCACCGAGGACAGCTGCGCGCGCTTCCATTTTTCCGCGGCTTCCTGCGGCGTCTGGAAGGCCTGGCGCACCAGCAGGTCGAGCGCCTGCTCGCGCGTCATGCCCAGCACGTGCACGCTGTAGTCGAGGATGGTGTTGGAGACGCTGCGCAGGTTCCACTTGCACCACATCAGCCACAGCTCGGGCGCATTGTCGCCGTAGCCGGATTCGAGCATCATGCGCTCGCCGTACACGGCCCAGCCCTCGACCATCGCGCCGTTGCCGAACAGCGCCTTCACCAGCGAGGGCGAGCGGTTGGCGTTCATCAGCTGGGTGTAGTGGCCGGGGATCGCCTCGTGGATGTTCAGGATCTGCAGCATCCAGTCGTTGTACTCGCGCAGGCTGCTCTCGGCCTGCTCGGGAGTCAGGCCGTCGAGCGGGGTGACGTTGTAGTAGGTCTTGTCCTTCGGGCGGTACGGGCCGGGCGCGTCGATGCTGGCGCCGGCCACGCCGCGCTGGTACAGCGGCGTCTCGCGCACCTCGAGCGGCTTGCTCGGATCGATCGACACCAGGTTGTGCTTGATGACGTAGTCCTGCAGCAGCGGGATCTGGCGGCGGATCTCGGGCAGGAAGTTGGCGGGCGTGGTGTGCTGCAGCGACAGCTTGTCGATCACCATGCCGATCTTCTTGTAGCGGTCCGCGGGCTTGGCGGCGCTGCCCATGGTCTTGTCCCACAACTGGTCGGACAGCGTATCCATGCGGTTCAGCAGCTCGTCGCGCGCGGCCAGGGCCTTGCGGTACGTCTGCTCGCCCGTGTTGGCGGACTGGATCTCGAAGGCGAACTTCTGCTCGTACAGGTCCTTGCCGATGCGGAAGGAGCGCGCCGTGCCCGCCTCGCTCTGGCGCTTGTCGAGGGCGGTCAGGTAATCGACCCAGGCCAGCACGGCGCTGCCTGCGTTGGCGACGCGCTGGGCGAAGATCGCCTTTTCCTGCGGGCTGAGGATCGATTCCTGGGCCGCCTTGCCGAGGTCGGCCAGCACGACCAGCGTGCCCGGCGCCTGCGAGATCGCCAGCCGGGTGTGCTCGCGCGTCGGATTCACCAGCGAGGCCTGGGCGGCCTGGTAGTAGGCCGGCACGTCGGCCAGGCGCTTGAGGATCGTGCGCAGGCGCTGCGGCTTGGCCGCGTAGTCGGTATTCAGGATCTGGTCGAACGCCCCCGCCACGTTGTAGCGGGCCGGGTTCCATTCGTACTCGCGCAGCACGGTCAGGCGCCAGCGTTCGGACTTCAGTTCGTTGAGCAGCAACGCCAGGTCGGTGCGTTGGTTGGGCGCCAGCTTGTCGGCGTTCAGCTTGCCGAACTTGTCCAGCCACTCGTCGATGAAGGCCAGCTTCTTCGCGCGCGTGGCGGGGTCGGGCAGCGTCAGCTTCGCGGCGGCGTCGAACTTGCCGACGCCGATGCCGGCTTCCGGATCGATGCGCCACAGCGCGGTGATGAACTGCATGGATTGCGTGTCCATGAAGCGGTCGTTGCGGTTCTGCGGCGTGGCGCTGGCCGCCGTGGCGGCCACGGCGGCGGCGGCCGGCGCGGCCTTGGCGAGCTTGCCCTTGGCGGGCGCCCTGGCTTTCGCGGGCTTGGCCTTGGCGCTGCTGCCGGTCTTGGCCTTGGCGGGCTTGGTGCGTGCGCTCGCCGGGGCCAGTGCGATACTGGTCAGCAGGACGGCAAGCGCGATTTTCGATTTCATCATGGGATCTGCCTGTAAGGATAATGGGCCAGATGGCGCGCGTATGGATGGGCACGCGGCGGGGGCGTCAGGTTAGCACCATTCGCCCGCCTTGCGGCCTCCTGAAACAATACGTCACACGGACGGCCAGTCGGCGGGCGCGGGCGGGCGTCCGCCCGCCAGTCCCGCCTGCAGCATCGCCAGCATGTCGGCCGGCGACATGCGCGCCGCGGCGTCGCTGCCTTCCAGCAGGCTGTCGGCCAGGTCGCGCTTGTGGCGGTGCAGGTCGACGATGCCTTCCTCGATCGTGTGGCGCGCCACCAGCCGGTAGATCGTCACGGGACGCTGCTGGCCCATGCGGTGGGCGCGGTCGGACGCCTGGTCCTCGACGGCCGGGTTCCACCACGGGTCCATGTGGATCACGTAGTCGGCCGCCGTCAGGTTGATGCCGACGCCGCCCGCCTTCAGCGAAATCAGGAACAGGTCGCCGTCGCCGGCCTGGAACGCGTCGACGCGGCGCTTGCGCTCGTGCATCGGGGTGGAACCGTCCAGGTACTGGTAGCGGATGCCGCGCTCGTCCAGGTGCCTGCGGATCAGCGTCAGGTGGTCGACGAACTGGCTGAACACGAGCGCCTTGTGGCGGTTTTGCAGCAGCTCGTCGGCCAGGCGCGCGAAGGTGTCCAGCTTGCTGCTGCGGATGCCGCCGCCGGGCGCGACCAGCTCCGGATTGCAGCAGGCGCGGCGCAGCTTCATCATCTCGGCCAGGATCTGGATCTGCTTCTGGCCCTGGGGCGCCTCGAGGGCCGCGATGCGCTCTAGCGCCTCGCGGCGCAGCGATTCGTACAGCGCCCGCTCTTCCTGGCTCAGTTCCACCGGCAGCACGATCTCGGTGCGCGGCGGCAGCTCGGACAGCACCTGCGCCTTGGTCCTGCGCAGGATGAAGGGCTGGGTCAGGCGCCGCAGGCGCGTGCGCGCCGCCAGTTCCGCGCGCTTGTCCGAGGCCTTTTCGATGGGGCCGGAAAAGCGCAGCTGGAACTGGTCGCTGGTGCCGAGCAGGCCCGGGTTGATGAAGCGGAACAGGTTCCACAATTCGCCCAGGTGGTTTTCCAGCGGCGTGCCGGTGGCGACCATGCGGAAGTCGCCGCGCAGCGCCATCACGGCCTGCGAGCGGCGCGTGTGCGCGTTCTTGATGGCCTGGGCCTCGTCCAGCACGATGGTATGCCAGCGCACGCGCGCGAACAGCGCCGCCTCCTGCTGCAGCAGGCCGTAGCTGGCGACCACCACGTCGAAGGCGCCGGCGTTCTCGAGCAGCGCGGCGCGCTCGCCCGGGCCGAACAGGTGCATGTCCAGCGTGGGCGCGAAGCGCTGCGCTTCCGCCATCCAGTTGGTCGCCACCGAGGTCGGCGCCACCACCAGCGTGGGGCCGCCGGGCGCGCGCGCCAGCACCAGCGCGAGCGCCTGCAGCGTCTTGCCGAGCCCCATGTCGTCGGCCAGGCAGGCGCCCACGCCCCAGTGCGCGAGGCGGGCCAGCCATTCGAAGCCCTCGACCTGGTAGTCGCGCAGCGCGGCCTGCAGCGTGTTCGGCAGCTGCGGGCGGTAGTCGGCATTGGCCTGCATCTGCGCCAGGTGCGCGCGCCAGGCCTGGTCGGCGTCGACGGCGCCGGCCTCGCCGGCCAGCTCCTCCAGCGCGAAGCTGGCCAGCGGATGCACGCGCAGCGCCTCGTCGTCGGCGTCGCTGTAGGCCGACAGGTCGAGCAGGCGCCGGTGCAGCTCGTGGGTCAGCGCCAGGAACTGGTTGTCGCCCAGCGCGACGAAGCGGTCCTCGCGCACGCGCGCCAGCAGCTCGCGCAGGTCCATCACCTTGTGCTCGTCGACCTGCACCTCGCCGTTGGCGGCGAACCAGTCCTTGTCGCGGCGGATCTGCAGGCGCACCGACTGCGACGTCAGCTTCTTCGACACGCGGAACGACTCGCCCTCGGGCCAGCCGACGACCACCTGGCCGGGATCGCATTCCTGCAGCGCCGCCAGCAGTTCCAGGCAGTGCAGGGGCGCGGCCAGCAGCCATTCGCCGTGCTCGTCCTCGGCCTGCTCGAAGGCAGGGACGTCGGACAGCAGCCGGCGCTCGGCCTCGCGCTCGGCGTCCAGGTCGCGCCGCGCCTCGGTGCGCACGCCCTGCAGGTCGGCGATCACGCTCGCGGTCCCGTCGCCCGGCCGGAAGTAGGGCCCGGCGTCCGGCAGCGGGCGCACCAGCACCCGGATGCGCAGGCCCTGCTGGTAGGGCAGCAGGTGCACGTGCAGGCGCGCGTCGGCCGCCACCTGTTCGATGTCGGCCGCGCTGGCGCCGATGTCCGACTGCACCGTCACGATGGTCGAGATCGCGCTGATCGCCTGCAGCACGCGGCGTTCCGCCTCCAGCGGCACCACCAGGCCGTCGCCGACGATGGCGCCGATGCGGCGGTGCTCGTCGCGGATGGCCACGATGCGCAGGCGCGTCGGCGTCTCCCGCGTGACCACGACGTCGCCCTGGCGCTCGTGCAGGGCGGGCTGCAGCGCGATCGTGACCTTGCCGCCGCCGGCGCGCACCGTCAGCTGCGGCTCGCCCGGCAGCAGCTCGATGCGCGTGCCCGGGGAATCCATCCAGAACAGCAGCGGGTGGCCGGCCAGCGCGGCCACCGCCTTGTCCAGGTCGAATTCGTAGCGCGTGCCGGTGCCGGTGTAATAGCGGTAGGCGCCGATGGCGGCCGCCACCTGCACGTCCTGGGCGGTGAGGAAGTCGAGGTTGGCCGCTTCCTCGGCCAGGCGCTTGAGGCCGACGGCGCGCCCGCGGCTCCAGCCGCCCTGGGCGTCGCGCTTCTGTTCGCGCGGCTCGATCTCGCGCACGCCCAGGTGCGGATCCCAGCTCACCAGCCAGGCCAGGCGCGATTCCCGCACCACTTCGACGTTGACGGCCGGCTGCAGGTTGATCAGGGCGTTCAGTTGCCGCTCCCACGGCTGCTCGCGCTCGAACCACAGGGCCAGGTCGACGAAGCGGTGCTGCTGGCGCAGCGCGACCGCGCGCTTTTCCATGCCGACCATGCCGAGCTGGCCCAGCACCGAGGCCAGCTGCGCGGCGATGAAGTCGAAGCCGGCCGCCTCGGCCACGTCGAACTGCTGCGCGAGCAGGTGCGCCCGCTCCTGCAGTTGCGGCAGGCCGAGCCACCAGTGCAGCAGGGCGCGGAACATGACCGGCTGCAGCGCGCTTTCCCAGTTGCGCGTGGGGAGCACCTCGGCGTCGACGGTGCCGCCGCGGATCTGGCGCAGCATCGACAGCTGCTGGTAGACGGCGGTGTCGTGGCCCTGGACGGCGCGCGTGGCGCCGTCCAGGTAGGCGTCGACCGCCTTGGCGTGCTTGGGGTCGGCGCTGGCGAGGAGGGCCGTCACGTACAGGTGGCCGCCGATGCCCTCGAACACGGCCTTGCGCTTGCCGGTCTCGCGGCGCAGGCTCTTGAGGGCCTTGTCGAAGCCGGCCAGCGCCGGCCCGGCATCGCCGCGCAGCAGCTGCAGCAGGCTGCGGAAATACAGCGTGGCCGATTCGTCCAGGTCGGCCAGCAGTTCGCCGGCGGCGTCCAGGCGCCCGCACAGCACCAGGTGCTCGGCCAGCGCCGTGCGCAGGCCCATCGAGGCGCCGCCCTGGGCCACGTGCTCCTCGGCGTAGGCGCGCACCGGCGGCGCCAGGGCCGGTTCGCGCTGGACGTGGCGTACCAGCACCTCCAGCACGTCGTCGCGCACGGCGCCGTTGATGCGCTCCATCAGGTCGGGCGCGAACGGCCGCGCGCAGATGTCGACCAGCGGATGCAGGTAGGCGGCCTCGTGGCAGCGCAGGCAGGCGGCCAGCAGCGGCGCCACCGCGCGCGGGCCGTCGCCGGCCAGCAGCGCCATGCGCAGCAGCGCCACGCCCTGGCGGTAGCTGCGCAGCATGGGCGTGCCCTGCCAGTCGGTGCGCAGCGGCGTGACCTGCTGGTAGACCTCGCGCAGCGGATGGAAGTTGCGCGACCTGAGCGCCCAGGCGAGCGCCGGCCAGGCGCAGTCCGGGGCGACCGCGTAGCCGCGCGACGGCAGTTCGGCGACCAGGCCGTCGGCGCGCAGGCGCTCCAGCGGCTCGGCCAGGTCGTCCTCGCGGCCGCTCGCTTCCAGCGGCGCCAGGTGCTCGTGGATGCGGCGCCGGCCCAGCGGCTCGCCGGCCAGCGCCAGCAGCGCGAGGATCAGCTTGTCGAGCGTGGTACGGGCGTCGACGAGCGCGTGCAGCACCTCGTCATTCATGCAGGCAGGTTCTCGATCTCGAGCGCCGGCAGGCCAGGGGGCACGGGGATGCGGAACACGCGCAGGTAGAACACCAGTTCCGCTTCCAGCGTGCGCACGATGCTGTCGGCCTTGCGAAAGCCGTGGCCCTCTCCCTCCAGCGTCATGTAGGCGACCGGCAGCGCGCGCCGGCGCAGCGCCTCGACCATGACTTCCGACTGCGGCGGCGGCACCACCTTGTCGTCCAGGCCCTGAAAGAAGATCATCGGGCGGCGCAGCTTGTCCGCATGGTTGACCGGCGAGCGCTCGGCGTACACGGCGTCGGCGCGCTCCTTCGGCGCGATCAGGTAGTCGTTGTAGTGCGATTCGAACTTGTGCGAGTCGGCGTCCAGCCCCTTCAGGTCGGACACGCCGTAGTAGCTGGCGCCGGCCTTGAACACGTCGTGGAAGATCAGCGCGCACAGCGTGGTGAGCCCGCCGGCGCTGCCGCCGCGGATCACCAGGCGCTCGCGGTCGACCAGGCCCTGGTCGGCCAGGTAGCGGGCGCCGGCCACGCAATCCTCGACGTCGACCACGCCCCAGCGTCCTTCCAGCAGGTCGCGGTAGGCGCGCCCGAAGCCGCTGCTGCCGCCGTAGTTCACGTCGAGCACGGCGATGCCGCGGCTGGTCCAGAACTGGATCGCGAGCTTCAGGGTGCTGGGCGCCATGCTGGTCGGGCCGCCGTGGCCGATCACCATCAGCGGCGGCAGCTCGCCGGGCTGCGGCGCGTAGTCGGCGTTGTTCGGCGCGTAGTAGAACGCGTGGGCGGTGCGGCCGTCCGCGCTGGGGTAGCGGATGCTCTGCGGGATGGACAGGTAGCCGACGGGCGGCAAGGTCTCGATCGAGCGCGCCAGCACCTCGCGCGTGCCCTGGGCCAGGTCCAGGCGCGCCAGTTCCGCCGCCAGCGTCGGCGCGCCGCCGAGGAAGGCGATGGCGCCGCCGGCGACCTTCAGCTCGCGGATTTCCTGGTAGGGCACGTCGATGGGCAGCAGGGCGCCGCTGGCCACCTGCATGCGCGCCAGGCGGCTGACGCCGTCCTCGATATAGGTGCAGGCGATCTCGCCCGCCGACAGGAAGCCGTACATGCTGTTGCCGAACACCCAGTGCGGGCTGCCGAATTCGGCGTTGCGCGGGGACAGCGCGTGCACCACGCCATGGTCGTAGCGGTACAGGTTCCACCAGCCGCCGCGGTCGGACACGAAGTACAGCATGCCGTCCGGCGACCATTCCGGCTGCACCACGGCTTCCCCGCCGTGTTCCTCGCTCCCGCCCGCGATCATGCGGCCGTCGACCAGCGTGCCGTCGTCCGCGATCTCGGCCAGCCACAGTTCCGTGCGCTGCCAGGGCATGCGCGGGTGGTCCCAGCTCAGCCAGGCGATGTGGCGGCCGTCCGGCGAGATGCGCGGCGACGAATAGAAATCGTTGCCCTCGACGAGGATGGTCTCGGCGCCGTCGGCGCCCAGCGCGCACAGGGTATTGACCGGGTAGGTGTCTCCATTCGCATGGTCCTCGCGCACGCCCACCAGGCGGCCGCGGGCCCGGTCCAGCACGAAGTCGGCGTAGCGCAGGGCGCCGCCGGCGCTCACGGCCTGCGGTTCCCCGCCTTCCGGCGCGATGCGGTAGATGCGGTTGTCGGCGAAGTTCGAGAACCAGACCGTGCCGTCCGCCACCAGCGCCGCGCCGCCGCCGTATTCGTGCACGCGGGTGCGCACGTTGAACGGGGCGGGGGTCAGTTCCTCGGTGCGGCCGGCGCGCCGGCGCAGCAGCGTATTGCGGCCGCCTTCGCTGGCGCGGCCGGCCAGCCAGTAGACGTCGGCGCCGTCGAGCATCACCTGCGACAGCGGCGACGAGCCCGCCGCGACGACGCCGGCGGTGATCGGGGAGGTCCAGGTGCCGCAGGGCGCGGCTTGCTTGCGGGAGGCGTCGGTCATGGTCGGTCCTGGCTGGATGAAAAGGGCATTATAAGTCGCACGCATGAAAGGCAAAGGTGGCAGTGCGGGCGCGAGGGGTGCGATAATAGAGGTTTGCCCCCGATTTCCTTTCACGGATTGTCAGCCATGCCACAATTTGCCCCGCTCCAGAACGACACCTTCCTGCGTGCGCTGTTGCGCCAGCCGACCGAGTACACGCCGGTGTGGCTGATGCGCCAGGCGGGGCGCTACCTGCCGGAATACCGCGCCACCCGCGCGCGCGCCGGCTCGTTCCTGGGCCTGGCCAAGAATCCGGACTACGCCACCGAAGTCACGCTGCAGCCGATCGACCGCTATCCGCTGGACGCCTCGATCCTGTTCTCCGACATCCTGACGGTGCCCGACGCGATGGGCCTGGGCCTGTACTTCGAGGACGGCGAAGGCCCGAAGTTCGAGCGCACCGTGCGCACCGAGGACGACGTGGCGCGGCTGCACGTACCCGACATGGCGTCGCTCGACTACGTCTTCAAGGCCGTCACCCAGATCCGCACGGCGCTGGACGGCCGCGTGCCGCTGATCGGCTTCTCGGGCAGCCCGTGGACGCTGGCCTGCTACATGGTCGAAGGCGGCGGCTCGCGCGAATTCCACACCGTCAAGAAGATGCTGTACGCGCGCCCGGACCTGATGCACCGCATCCTGCAGGTGAACGCCGACGCGGTGGCGCAGTACCTGGACGCCCAGATCGACGCCGGCGCCCAGGCCGTGATGATCTTCGACTCCTGGGGCGGCGCGCTGGCCGACGGCGCCTACCAGGCGTTCTCGCTCGCCTACATGCAGAAGGTGCTGGCGCAGCTGCAGCGCAACGAGGGCGCGATCATCCGCAACGGCGTGCGCATCCCGGCCATCGTGTTCACCAAGGGCGGCGGCCTGTGGCTGGACGAGATGGCGGACATCGGCGCCGACGCCCTCGGCCTGGACTGGACCGTGAACCTGGGCCGCGCGCGCGCCCTGGTCGGCGACCGCGTCGCCCTGCAGGGCAACCTGGACCCGGCGATCCTGTTCGCCGCGCCGGAACAGGTGGCCGCCGAAGTGGAAAAAGCCCTGGCCAGCTACGGCACCCCGTCCGCCGGCCATGGCCACGTGTTCAACCTCGGCCACGGCATCTCGCAGTTCACACCGCCGGAATCGGTCACGGCGATGGTCGAAGCGGTCCACGCCTTCAGCCGCCGCCAGCGCGCGGCCTGACCCTTCCGGCACGCCGTGCCGCTGCACGGCGCGCGTGCAAAACCCACTTATTCACAAAACATCGCGCCCGGGCCAGGCAGGCTGTGCAAACATACAGTGCTGGATGGAATTCGATAAGTCATTGATAGTATTGGATTTTATCGCGACAGGGCGGTGCTGAACGGGGGCGCCGCAAGGGCCGGAACAAGTTGTCCACCGCGGTTTGCCGGCCCTTGTTCACAAAGTTATGCACAGCTTCTGTGAATAATCCCGAAAAGTGCTTGGTTTACCGGGGTTTACGAGAATTCTTCAAGTGTTGCCTCAAGATTTTGCTGCACTGCGCTTGAGTTTTTCACCGGAAATGCCCAGTTATGCACAGAAGCGCGCGAGCGATGGCAGATTCCGCCGCCCCACGACGCGTTTGCACAAGTCATTGAATTCATAGGGAAAATTTTTTTGTGGCATTGAGGAATTGCCAAGTGCTTTGAGCTAACGTAAACCTTCTCCACGGTCAAGTTTTCCATTTTCCACAAAGTTTTCCACAGTTTTCCACAGCTTCACCGTTTCCCGACAAGGACCCCGCTTGGCTTCCTGCATCCTGCAAATCGCCCTCGATACGCCGCTCGACAGCGTGTTCGACTACCGCTGGTCGTGCGAGCCCGGCGCCGAACCGCTGGTCGGCCAGCTGGCGCTGGTGAATTTCGGCCGGCGCGAGGCGGTCGGGGTCATCGTCGCCGTCAAGCGGGACAGCGACGTGCCCGCGGACAAGCTCAAGGATGCGCTGGCCGTGCGCGGCCAGCTGCCGCCGCTGTCCGGCAAATGGCTGGCGCTGGCGCGCTTCGCCGCCGACTACTACCACCGCCCGCTGGGCGAGGTGGCGATGCCGGGCCTGCCGAAGAACCTGCGCCTGGCGAGCACGGTGGCGCTCGACCGCGCCCTGAAAAAGCTGGCCAGGCTGCCCGATGCGCACGACCCGGCGCCGGTCGACATGCCGGTCCTGAACGCGGCCCAGCAGCAGGCCGCCGACGCCATCGGCGGCGCGCTGGGCTTCAGCCCGATGCTGCTGTACGGCGTCACCGGCAGCGGCAAGACCGAGGTCTACCTGCAGGCCTGCGCCCAGGTGCTGGCGCGCGACGCCGATGCCCAGATCCTGGTGCTGGTCCCGGAAATCAATCTCACGCCCCAGCTCGAAGCGAACATCCGCGCGCGCTTCCCGGGCGTGATGCTGGCCACGCTGCACAGCAGCCTGTCCGAGGGCGAGCGCATGCTGCACTGGCTGGCCGCGCACCAGGGCCGCGCGCGCATCGTGCTGGGCACGCGCCTGGCGATCCTGTCCTCGCTGCCGCACCTGAAACTGATCGTCATCGACGAGGAACACGACCCCTCGTACAAGCAGCAGGAAGGCCTGCGCTACTCGGCGCGCGACCTGGCCGTATGGCGCGCGCACCAGCTGGGCATCCCCATCGTGCTGGGTTCGGCCACGCCCTCGCTGGAGAGCTGGCACCATGCGCAGACGGGGCGCTACCGCCGCCTCGAACTGCGCGAGCGCGCCGTGCGCGACGCCGTGCTGCCGCGCGTGAAGCTGGTCGACATGGAGCGCGACAAGCCCAAGGAAGGACTGACCTCGGCGCTGCTGAACGCCCTGCGCACGCGCCTGGAACGGGGCGAGCAGTCGCTGCTGTTCCTGAACCGGCGCGGCTATGCGCCCGTGATCTGCTGCGACGCCTGCGGCTGGATCAGCAACTGCACGCGCTGCACCGCCTTCATGGTGCTGCACCGGCCCGAGCGCCGCCTGCGCTGCCATCACTGCAGCCTGGAGATGCGCATCCCGCACGCCTGCCCGACCTGCGGCAACATCGACCTGCAGCCGCTGGGACGCGGCACCCAGCGCGTCGAGGAGGGCCTGCAGGCGCTGTTCCCGCAGGCGCGCATCCTGCGCATCGACGCCGATTCCACGCGCCTGAAGGGCAGCGCCCAGGCCGCGTTCGACGCCGTGCACCGCGGCGACGTCGACATTTTGGTGGGCACCCAGATGGTCGCCAAGGGCCACGACTTCAAAAAGCTGACGCTGGTCGGCGTGCTCAATCCGGACACGGCGCTGTTCTCGCAGGACTACCGCGCCAGCGAGCGCCTGTTCGCCCAGCTGATGCAGGTGGCGGGCCGCGCCGGGCGCGCCGGGCTCGAATCCGAGGTGCTGGTGCAGTCGCGCTACTGCCAGCACCCGCTGTACGGCGCCCTGATGCGGCACGACTACGAACGCTTCGCCGGCGACCTGCTGGAAGAGCGCCACCAGGCGGCGCTGCCGCCGTACATGTACCAGGCCCTGCTGCGCGCCGAGGCGCCCGAACTGGCGGGCGCGATCGCCTTCCTGGAGGCGGCGCGCGACGTGCTGCCGTCCGAGGCGGTGGTGATCAACGATCCGATCCCGATGACGATGACGCGCGTGCACAACGTCGACCGCGCCCAGCTGCTGGTGGAGTCGAATTCGCGCCCGGCGCTGCAGGCCTTCCTGGGGGCCTGGGTCGACGCGCTGCGCGCCATGAAGACCCGGGTGCGCTGGTCGCTGGAAGTCGATCCGCTCGATATCTGAACCGGGAAAGCGGCATGCTTCATGCCGAACAGGCAAAATGAGCGTATCGTCATGGAAGCCAACAAGGGGAGAACACGATGCGGAAACTGGAGGTCGATGTCGCAGTCATCGGCGCCGGCACGGCGGGCCTGGTGGCCTATCGCGCGGCGGTGCAGCAGGGCGCGCGCACGCTATTGATCGAGGGCGGCCAGTACGGCACCACCTGCGCCCGCGTGGGCTGCATGCCCAGCAAGCTCCTGATCGCGGCCGCCGAGGCCGCGCACATGCTGGACCTGGCTCCCGGCTTCGGCGTGCACCCGGGAGAAAAACGCATCGACGGCGAGGCGGTGATGGCACGCGTGCGGCGCGAGCGCGACCGCTTCGTCGGCTTCGTGCTCGACGGCGTCGACACCATCCCCGCCGAAGACAAGCTGCGCGGCCACGCGCGCTTCGTCGAGCCGCACCTGCTGCGCGTCGAGGACGACGGGGGCGAGCGCACCGAGGTCGCGGCGGCGCGCATCGTGATCGCCACCGGTTCCACGCCGACCCGCCTGCCGGTGCTGGCCGATGCCGGGCCGGGCGTCATCACCAGCGACGAGGTGTTCGACTGGCAGGACCTGCCGCGCTCGGTGGCCGTGATCGGCTCCGGCGTGATCGGCCTCGAGCTGGGCCAGGCGCTGGCGCGCCTCGGCGTGCGGGTCAGCGTGTACGCGCGCGGCGGCAGCGTGGCGCAGCTGACCGACCCGGTGGTGCTGCGCCAGGCGGGCCGCGTGCTGCGCGAGGAACTCGACCTGCACTTCCAGTCCGAGATCGTCAAGGCCGAGCAGGACGGCGACGAGATCGTGCTGTGCACGCGCGAAGGCGGGGAGGAACGCTGCGCGCGCTTCCAGTACGTGCTGCAGGCGGCCGGACGCCGGCCCAACGTGGACGACATCGGCCTCGAGCACAGCGGCCTGGCGCTGGGGCCGGACCGCATCCCCCTGTTCGATACGCGCACCATGCAGTGCGGGAACAGCCACGTCTTCATCGCCGGCGACGCCAACCAGGAACGGCCCGTGCTGCCGGAGGCGGCCGACCACGGCAAGATCGCCGGCGACAATGCCGGCCGCTACCCCGACATCCGCCCCGGCCTGCGCCGCACGGCGCTGACGGCCGCCTTCACCGAGCCGAACGTCGTCACCCTGGGCGCCAGCTACCAGGCGCTGTGCGCGCCCGGCAAGCCGAAGTTCGCCGTCGGCCAGGTCTCGTTCGAGAACCAGGGCCGCAGCCGGGTCATGCTGCAGAACAAGGGGATGCTGCGGGTGTACGGGGAATACGTGACGGGACGCTTCCTGGGCGCCGAGATGATCGCGCCGCGCGGCGAACACATCGGCCACCTGCTGGCCTGGGCCGTGCAGGCGCGCCTGACCGTGGACCAGATGCTGGAGATGCCGTTCTACCACCCGGTGGTGGAAGAGGGCGTGCGCACGGCGCTGCGCGACCTGGCGGCGAACATCGTCAAGGGCACCAGCGACGTCGATCCGGACGAGGTGGAGCCGGGGACGTAGGGGGCAGGGCCGTGTTTGTTCGCCGGTCCGGAGCCGTCGCCCCGGCGCAGGCCGGGGGAAAATTTTTACGCGTGCATGGAAATTGGGCCCCGGCCTGCGCCGGGGCGACGGGACTCAGTTCAGGTAACTGGCGTCCAGCTTCCCCTCGGCCGCCAGCTGGCGCACGATCTTGACGGTATCGATGTCCGCCTCCTGGTAGGCCGACTTCTTGAAGTCCTCGTACATCCTGCCCATCTCGTCGCCGGCGTCCGGATTGCCGTCGTCGTAGATGAAGCGCACCAGCAGCATGGCGTCGCCCGGGGCCTCGATGCGCATCACCAGCGAGGAGGCGGCGATGTCGCCCTGGGCCGGCACGTCGTAGCGCACTTCGTGCAGCGGCGCCAGGTGCACGGTGTCGTCGATGACCAGTTCGCCGTAGCGCAGGCGGCGCGCGAAGGTGCCGCTGGTGCGCTCGCCGATCGTGCACTCGTCCAGGTGCGGCACGAACAGCTTCGGGTCCTCGGCGCGCAATACCAGCCCGCGCCACAACTGTTCGCGGGTCATGGTGTCGGCCAGCGGGTTGAGCGGGTTGTTAATCTCGATCAGGTGTTCAAATTTCATGTCGTTTATCTCGGATGCCATGGCGCGGGGCGCCCACAGGCCGATGGTAACGCATCCCGCGCGCCGCCGTGGCGCGGCCCCATGGAAATGTCGCGCACCATATCTTTTTTACATTTCAATTGCGGGACATATCGCGCACACTGGTGAATTGTGACGTGATTTTTATTGAGTATTTACAATGTCCTTGCACCGTGTCCCGCCGATCCTGCAAAGCGTCGTCCAGTTGCGTAACTGGGTCGTCGAAAACGTGCCGGGCACCGATTCGATGCCTGGCTACGACCTGTTCATCAAGCTGGGCAACGACGTCGCCGCCGGCCAGCCGCTGACCCTGGCCGCGCTGGCCCAGGGCTTGCCGTATCCGGCCGAGGTCGTCGAGCGGCAGCTGGCGCGCTTCCAGCAGCACGGCCTGGTGACGCTGGCGCGCGACGCCGATGCCGGCATCGTCGTGCGCGCCACCGAACGCTTCCTCGGCATGCTGGAGCGCTACGGCCAGGCGTTCGACACCGTCTTCATCGTGCGCGGCGAATTGCGCGGCCGGCAACTGCTGGTGCAGTCGGACGATCCCGAATCGGCCGACTTCGGCCGCCTGCTGTACGACCGCATGCACGACCTCGGCTGGCTGTACCTGCACAACTACGGCGCCGCCTGCTTCCTGGTGGCCTCCCTCGTGCGCCGGCTGGCCCAGCTGCACGGCCGCGCGGCGCGCATCGTCTCCGGCCATGCCGAAGTCCGCAACGGCGACAATGCCTTCCTGCTGGGCAGCCCCGGCTATGCCAAGCCGGGCCAGATCGACGGCCACGCGGTGTGCGTGATCGACGAGCGCCTCGTCGTCGATTTCGGCCTGGGCAACCTGCGCCGCGCCTACCGGCGCGATTTCCACTGGGGCGTGGTGGCCGACTACCGCCGCGACGGCGCCGCCTTCGCCCGGGTGACGTTCGCGGACGGCGGCGTCATGTCCTGGAAGGACGACTGGCAGTCGCCCGGCACCGATGCCGAACTGGCGCGCTACGCCCCGCACATCGACGACCTGGCCGCGCAGTACGTCGAGCGCTACCGCTAGCCGGCCGACCACGCCGCACCACGCCGCCGGCACGCGCTGCGTTGCCGGACTTCAGCACCGGGACAAGCTTCGCTACAATGCAGAGCTGTCCTTCCGGAAATTTCCCATGTCTACCACCCCGAATTTCGGCCTCAACGGACCGCAGAGCGAAGCCGTGCTCTATCTCGACGGGCCCTGCCTGGTGCTGGCCGGCGCCGGCTCGGGCAAGACCCGCGTGATCACGCAAAAGATCGCCTACATGATCGAGCACCGCGGCTACGATCCGCGCACGATCGCCGCGCTGACCTTCACCAACAAGGCCGCGCTCGAGATGCAGGAGCGCATCGGCAAGCTGCTCAAGCAGCCCAAGCAGGCCAAGCAACTGACGGTGTCCACCTTCCACTCGCTGGGCGTCAAGATCCTGCGCCAGGAAGCGGCCGGCGTCGGCCTCAAGGACAAGTTCTCGATCATGGACAGCGACGACTGCTACACGATCGTGTCCGACCTGGCCATGACCACCGACAAGCAGGAAATCCGCCGCATCCAGAACGCCATCTCGCTGTGGAAGAACGGCCTGGTCGACCCCGAGGACGCCATCAACAACGCCCAGGACGAGGACGAGGCCCAGGCCGGCCGCATCTACCGCAGCTACCTGGCGACCTTGCAGGCCTACCAGGCCGTCGACTTCGACGACCTGATCCGCCTGCCGGTGGAACTGTTCCGCAACAACGAGCCGATCCGCGACCGCTGGCAGCGGCGCCTGCGCTATTTGCTGATGGACGAGTACCAGGACACCAACACCTGCCAGTACGAGCTGGTCAAGCTGCTGGTGACGGGCCTGGGCAAGAAGCCGATGTTCACGGCGGTGGGCGACGACGACCAGGCGATCTATGCCTGGCGCGGCGCGTCGGTGGAAAACCTCAAGACCCTGCAGACCGACTTCCCGGACCTGCGCGTCATCAAGCTGGAGCAGAACTACCGTTCCACCACGCGCATCCTGCAGGCGGCCAACGCCGTCATCGGCAACAACCCGAAGCTGTTCGAGAAGTCGCTGTGGTCCGAGCACGGCCTGGGCGAGCCGATCAAGGTGTCCGGCATGCCGAACGACGAGACCGAGGCCGACCAGGTCGCGATGCTGATCTCCACCGAGCACTTCCAGCGCAAGAACAAGTGGTCCGATTTCGCGATCCTGTACCGCGGCAACCACCAGGCCCGCGTGATCGAGCAGGCGCTGCGCAAGGAGCGCATCCCGTACACGATCTCGGGCGGCCAGAGCTTCTTCGACAAGGCCGAGATCAAGGACATCATCGCCTACCTGCGCCTGATCGCCAACGAGGGCGACGATCCGGCGTTCATCCGGGCGATCACCACGCCCAAGCGCGGCGTCGGCATGGCGACCATCGAGGCGCTGGGCGAATTCTCCAAGCAGTGGAACTGCTCGCTGTTCGAAGCCGCGCTCAAGGGCGGCATCGAGGCGCGCCTGCAGGACCGCCAGCTGATCCCGCTGCGCGAGTTCTGCCACTGGATCAACGAGCTGGAATCGCGCGCCACGCGTCCCGGCCCGTCCGGCAGCGGCGACGCCGCCGCCGAGCTGCTCGACGACATGATGAAGGAGATGAACTACGAGCACTACCTGTACGAGAACTTCGACGACCGGGCCGCGCAGGGCAAGTGGCAGAACGTGCTGGAATTCGTCAACTGGCTGAAGGAGCGCGGGCGCGGCGGGCGCGACCGCGACGGCGAAGAGAAGAACCTGCTCGAGCTGACGCAGATGGTGGCGCTGATGTCGATGCTCGAAGGCCAGGACGAGGAGCCGGACGCCGTGCGCATGTCCACGCTGCACGCGTCCAAGGGCCTGGAGTACCCGCACGTCTACCTGGTCGGCTGCGAGGAGGGCATCCTGCCGCACAAGGGCGACGTCGACGACCCGATCGAGCGCATCGCCGCGCGCATCCAGGAAGAGCGGCGCCTGATGTACGTCGGCATCACGCGCGCCCAGCGCACGCTGCACGTCACCTGGTGCAAGAAGCGCAAGCGCGCGGGCGAGCTGGTCCACTGCGATCCGTCGCGCTTCATCAAGGAGATGGCGCTCGACGTCGGCGACGCGCCGCCGAAGGAAAACGAAATCCTCAGCCCCAAGGAACGCCTGGCCAACCTCAAGGCCCTGCTGGCCACGCCGAAAGCGTGACGCGACGGGACGCGCGCCCTACCGGGCGCGCGTCCGGTTGCCGGGCGGCGTCCCTGCCGGCTGTTCAATGTCTTTGCACCATGATTCGATGTATGTACGTCATCATGCGTTGCGCATAAGCCTTGATGGGCTGGCAAGGGGTGCGCACGATTGAAATTCTTATTTGACTTCAACTGTTGCGCGGGAAATACTTTCCTGAGGTGACTTTGTCACAATCAATTTCAATAAAGCAACCTGCGTGGATCCCATCCCGGTCCGCGCAGCGCTGCAAGCAGCCCGACTATTCCGCATGGCAACCATTTCCGATATCACGACGATCCCCCTGTCCGGGCTGAGACACATCGACGCGCTGCTCGACAGCGGTCCCGACTGGAATTTCCTTACGCCGGCAGACAATGTCCTGCGCTACACCTTCTCGATCGCCGCCGGCAACGAAGCGAACACCACGGGCCAGGAAGCGTTCACCGCCTCCCAGCAGGCCGCCACCCGCAGCGCGCTCGCCTATCTGTCGAGCCTGACCGGCATCCAGTTCGTCGAGACGGCGAACGGCAACGACGCCGACGTCCACCTGTGCAACCTGAACCTGACGCCGAGCAATGTCACGGGCCTGTGCAGCTGGCACAGCAGCTACGAATACAGCGGCAACCTGGTGAGCAGCTATACGGCCGACGCCTATGTCTACCTGGACAACGTCGAATGGCGCGCCCAGAACATGAACCTGGCCCCGGGGACCCAGGGCTACGAGACGCTGTTGCACGAGCTGGGCCATGCGCTCGGCCTGAAGCACCCGTTCGACATCATCAACGGCAACGCGACGGACTTGCCGCCGGCGCAGGACAACACGGCCAACACGCTGATGTCGTACACCGACGCCGGCGGCCCGTACGCGACGTTCCAGCAGTACGACATCGCCGCGCTGAACTGGCTGTACGGCGGCGACGGGCTGCGCGGCGCCCTGGGCATCAATTCGACCACGGGCGGACGCTACATCACCGGTACCGGCGGCGCCGACACCCTGACGGGTACGGCCGCCAACGACAAACTCGAAGGAGACGGAGGCAATGACATGATCGATGGCGGAGCAGGAACCGATACCGCAGTGTTCCGCGGTGCCCGCAGCAACTACACCTTCAGCCAGCTCGCCAACGGCGACGTGCAGGTGACCAGCAAGGATGGGATCGACGGCACGGACATCCTGCGCTCGGTCGAGCTGTACCAGTTCGGCGGCGACGGCGCGGTGCGCGCCGACACGGTGCTGGGCGACACCACGCCGCCGGCCGCGCCGCAGCTGGTCGTGACCCAGAACGGCAACGGCTACGTGTCGAACAAGAACCCGAGCGTCACCGGCAGCGCCGAGGCCAACGCCACGATCAAGATCTACACGACCGACAACCTGCTCGTCGGCACCGCCGTCACCGATGCCAACGGCCTGTGGACCGCCAGGCTCGATGCCTTCGCCGATGGCCTGGGCTACAAGATCTACGCCGTGGCGACGGACGCTTCCGGCAATACCTCGACGTCCAGCGCGATCGCCTCGTTCAACGTCGACGCCACCGCGCCGATCGTGCCGACAGCGTCGCTGTCGTTCTCGGGCGCCAACACGGCCACGCTGCGCGGCACCGGCGAGGCCGGCACCGAGATCCAGCTGTGGCGCCTGGGCGCCACCCTCGACGACGCGCTCGACATCGCGCACGCGACCGTCGGCGCCGACGGCACCTGGTCGATCGCCACGTCGCCGCTGCCCAATGGCCAGTACAGCCTGCGCCCGGTCTCGATCGACAAGGCCGGCAACGCGACCAGCGCCGACACGCTGCTGACGCTGACGGTGGACAGCAGCCTGAACCTGGCCGGCACCGGCGCCAACGACCGCCTGGTCGCCCCGGGCGCCGGCGACAACGCGATCGACGGCCAGGCCGGCCTCGACACCGTCGTGTATGCCGGCACCCGCAGCAACTACACGGTGGCCAAGGAAGTCTGGGGCTATGGCGTGACCGACAAGACCGGCAACGGCGGCCACGACGCGGTGCTCAACGTCGAGCGCCTGGAGTTTAGCGACGGCAACATCGCGCTGGACGTGGACGGCAATGCCGGCCAGATCTACCGCCTGTACCAGGCCGTGTTCGGGCGCCCGGCCGAGGAAGCCGGCCTGGGCTACTGGATCTCGGCCATGGACACCAGCTACACGCTGAAGAACCTGGCCGACCTGTTCATGCACCAGAAGGAGTTCGACCAGCAGTACGGCACGGCGCCGACCGACGCCGAGTTCGTCACCAGGCTGTACACGAACGTGCTGCACCGCACCGCCGAGGGCGCGGGCTACGATTTCTGGATGAATTCGCTCGGCATGGGCACCTCGCGCGTGGACGTGATCGTCGCCTTCAGCGAAAGCGCCGAGAACCAGGCGCAGGTGATCGGCAGCATCCAGGACGGCATGAAGTACGTGCCCTACCACGTCGGCTGAACGCGTCGTCCGGCACGGGGACGGGAGCCGCAGGCATAATGCGGCTCTTTTCATTTGCGCGTCCGGAGACACCATGAGCGACGAAAACCGCTTCATCGACATCGAAATCAAGCTGAGCGAGCAGGAAAACCTGGTCGACACGCTCAACCGCACCGTCTACGAGCAGGGCCGCCGCATCGACCAGCTGGAGGCGCTGGTCGCCAAGCTGGCCGAGCACGTGCGCACGCTGCGCGACAACGGCCAGGGGCCGGTCAACGAGCGCCCGCCGCACTATTGAGCAGCCGCTTCCGGGTGGCCGGGCAGCCGGGCAGGCGCCGGCCGGAAACGGCTGCCGGAGCGACCTGTTGACGAACGGGCAGCGCTGCGGCATCGTGCAGTCCTCGACAGCAAGGAACAGGACGCCATGACAACCAGCAGCGCCGCGCCGGCCGACGACACGCCGGTCCTCCACGACGCGCCGCTGCCGCCGATGTTCTACGTGGTGTCGCGGCGCAAGCTGGCGATCCTGTACCTGGCCACCTTCACCCTCTACACCTTCTACTGGTTCTACAAGCACTGGGACCTGTACAAGGGGCGGCATCCGCGCGCCAGCATGTTCGGCACCACGATCTGGCCGGTGCAGCGCGCGATCTTCCCGATGTTCTTCACGCATGCGCTGTTCGCCAGGGTGAAGGCGCACGGCCGCCACGTGCCGCGCGTCGCGCGCTGGCACAGCGGCTGGCACGCCACCGTCGCCGTCGCGTGGATGGTGCTGTCGGAAGTGATCGACCGCCTGGTCGGCGGCACGGCCGGCGACGTGGTGTCGATCGCCTGCATCTTCCCGCTGCTGTTCCTGCTGCTGCACGCCCAGCGCATGGTCAACCTGGCCTGCGGCGATCCGGACGGCCGCGCGAACGACCGGCTCACGGGCGCCAACAAGCTGTGGATCGGCCTCGGCGCGCTGGCTTGGCTGGTCGCCATCGCCGGCTTGGTCATGCCGGAAGCGGGGATGGGCGGGTGAGGAACGCGGGCCTGGATTGCGGCCGGGTACGCGCGCCGGCGCTTGTGCTAGAGTGCGTTTTTTGCAGGGATACATCATGAGCAACAACACCACCGGCCCGGAATTCTGGCATCGCGCCAATGCCCTCATCAACATCGCCAACGCGCAGTGCGATGCGGCGCATCCCAACGAGGTCGGCGCCTCGACCATGTTCGCCTCGGCGCGCTTCAACGCCTTCATCGTCGCCAAGACCACGGGCAGCGCACAGAACATGGCGCTCGAGAAGGAGCACGTGATGGCCTACCTGACCGACCAGTACCGCAAGATGCTGGAGGACAATCTCGACGACTTCGCCCGCAACTACGAACGCTACATGGCGGGCGACCAGCAACGCTGACGGGGACGCGCGACCATGCCCCCGTTTTCCGCCGCCCGGCGCTGCCTGGCCCTGGCCGCCGCCCTCGGCGCCTGTGCGGCCGCGCAGGGCACGGAGAACGATGAGTGGCGCGCCGCGGGCATCGAGGCGTTCCGGGCGGGAGACCATGCCACCGCCTACGCCAAGTGGCTTCCCGGGGCCTCCGGCGGCGACCCCGTGCAGCAGGAGCTGATCGCCGACCTCTTCCTGAAAGGGATCGAGGCGCGCCTCGCGGGGCGGCGGCGATGACGGGCAGCCATGAGGGCAAGCGCGGGATGTCCTTCGGGCGCCTGCTTCCCTATCTCGTCATCGCCTGGTGCCTGGGCTGGATGGGATACGGCTTCGCCAGCTATCCCTACGCACCCCTCAAGCCTTGCGGCCGCGACGTCTTCTGCGACAAGCGCAACAACGAATACACGCTGCGCGAGTACGAGGATTTCCGCTATTGGGAGACGGTGCTGTTCGTGTCCTGGCCGTTCGGCATGGTGGCCGGGTATGTGCTGAAAAAACGAAAGCAGTAAACGACGACAGGAACGGAAAGTCCCGCACGGCGATGGCTTCGCCGACCTGCCGCCGCCTGGTCACGGCGCCGGCGCCGATGCCCGGCCGGTGGCCGTTACCGGGCACAGCCTGAACGGATACGATTCGTCGCCGACGGCGGCCGGATAGGCCTGGCAGCCGGCTTCGTCGATTGCCAGGCCGTAGCGGCCCAGGTTGTCGCGCGCCGCCTGCATGACGGTGCGGTCCCGGGCCGCCAGGTCCACCGCATAGCGCGCCTGCAGTTCGATCGTGCACTGGCGTCCTTTCTGTTCCAGGGGTTTCACCTGCACCTGGAAGCGCACCCGCTGCAGCAGGCGGTCGAGGCGCGCGCAGCTGTTGGCATCGGCCGTCAGGCCCAGCATGTCGACCAGTTCCTGTTTGCGGCGCAGGCTGCTTTCCTTTTCATTCTTCGCCAGCGCCAGCATCACGTAATGCGGTCCCTGGCGCTCGGCGATGGCGGACTGGATGCGTTCCAGGTAGGCCGGCGATTCTGGGAAACCCGAACCCAGCGCCACGACGCGCACGTCGGCCGGGAAGAAGTTGGCCAGCCAGCCCATGGGCGGATGGGCATGAGCGGTGAAGACGATCGTCGACGCGGGGCGGGCGAACGGGGGCAACTGGGCGCTGAAGCCCGTGGCCGTCCAGCCCGCGTGACCCCAGGTCATGAACGGGAACACGACCACCGTGGTGGCGGCCAGCAGCCAGCCGGCCAAGCGCGCCGCAACCGGGCGCTGGATGATGCGCCCGACCAGGATCCAGGCCATCAGCGGCGCCAGCAGTTCGAGCGGGACCAGGTAGCGGTAGATGCCGAACACCTTCATCCAGGCCAGGTAGGCGACCAGGCCGAACGCGAGCAGGAAGCGGGCGGGCGCCGACAGGGGCGCCTGCACCCGCTTGCCGCCGAAGCGCTCGGCCAGCCAGGTGAGCGCGAACACGATCGCCAGCCCGTACAGCACCGGCAGGATTGCCTGCTTCAGAATGATTTCCGATACGCGCAGGAAGTTCCTGGTGAAGACGAAGGGCCAGAACAGCGCTTCCAGCACACCATGCGGCATATGGAAGTTGTCGATGATGCCGAACTGTTGAGCCAGGGGACTGCGGAATACGTTGTTAAACTGCGGGAACAGTGGGTTGCCGAAGCGTTCCCACATGGCGAGCCACCACCAGCCCGCAGTCGCCAGCATGCCCGCCACGATCGCGCAACCGCTCGCGAAGGCCGCGCCCAGGCGCACGCCGAACGATGCGGGCAGTGCCAGCAGGGCCACGCACAGGGCCGCGGCATACGTGACGTTGGTCGGCTTCAGGCCCGCACCCAGGCCCATGACGAAGCCGGCCAGCAGCACGGTCTTCACGGCTTGTGCCGACCAGGCCGGCAAGTGCGCCCAGCCGCGCAGCACAAGATACACCGAGGACAGCGTCAGCAGCGCCGTCATGTTATCGCCCATGGAATTGCCCAGCTCCGACAGGAAGCCGGCGCCGCACATGCCGACCGCGGCCAGCAGCAACGGCAGGCGCGCATTGCCGGCCGCGTGGCCGAGCACCCTGCGGGCGATGGCCAGCAGCAGAATGAAATTCAGGCCGTGCAGCCAGCCCATCACGAAGCCGACGGCCGGCGCGGGCAGCCAGGCATTGAGCAGGTAATAGGGCAGGTCGAGCAGCGGATTGAAATAGCTTTGCCACTGGCCGGGCGCCATGTCGATGGCGATGCGGCCGTGCAGCAGGGCGTGCGGGTTGTACCAGTGGTAGTTCTTCAAGTCCCAGTTGTCGTCCTGGCCCAGGCAGACCGAAAGCAGGCCGAACAGCACGGGCACGATGCAGACGGCAAGGAACGGCGCGCGCGGATGGGAAAGAACGGCCGTGCGGCGCTGGAACCAGCTTTCCACGGCGGCGAGGGGATTCTTCAGGAAACGCATGATGATCTTTCAGGACTTGAAGATGAACAGCTTGGCGCTGGCGAAATTGACGACCAGCCCCGCGGCGGAGCCGCATCCGACCGCCAGGCCGGGCGCCCACCAGGCGGCCGGCAGCAGCGACAAGGCCAGGCTATAAACGAGGAAATTGATCAGCATCCCACCCGTCATGCTGGCCAGGTAGCGCCACCATTCGCGCCAGGGAGAGGCGGTGGCGGCAAAGGTGAAACGCCGGTTGAAGCGCCAGGTCGAATAGGCCGCCGCCACGAAGGACAGCAGGCGCCCGAGGATCCAGCCGGCGCCCAGCGCCATCGCGCCATACAGCACGCCGACGTCGACCACGAAGCCGAGGGCGCCCGCGAGCGCGAAGCTGCCCAGCTGGCGCAAGGCCTCATGCATCCTTGCCGCCGACGTCGAACGCGGGGACGGCGAGATAGGAAAAACGTTTCTGCTCGATGCGCGACTTGGTCACGGCATCGAGGATGATGCCGCAGGCCAGCAGCACCACCCCGAACAGCATCAGCGCCACGCACAGCACGGCCGTCGGCAGGCGCGGCACCAGGCCCGTTTCCAGGTAAGTGGCGAACAGCGGGATGGCCAGGTCGATCGACGCCAGCGCGAACACGGCGAAGGCGATCGAATAGAAGCCCAGCGGCTTTTCCGACTTGAACAGGCGCAGGATGGTGAGCAGGATGCGCACGCCGTCGCGATAGGTGCTGAGCTTGCTGACCGAGCCTTCCGGGCGCGACCCGTACACCGTTTCCACCTCGGCGACCGGCATGCGCAGCTCCAGCGCGTGCACCGTCAGTTCCGTCTCGATCTCGAATCCGGACGAATGCGCGGCGAACGATTTCACGTAGCGGCGCGAGAACACGCGGTAGCCGGACAGGATGTCGGTGAAGGTGCGGCCGAAGATGATGGACAGGAAGCCGGTGAGCATCGTGTTGCCGGCGCGGTGGCCGAAACGGTAGGCGGCCTGCTCGGTGCTGACACGTGCGCCCACCACCATGTCGAGGTTGTCGCGCACCAGCTTGTCGACCAGGCGCGGCGCGGCGCCCGCATCATAGGTGCCGTCGCCGTCGATCATGATATAGGCATCGGCCTCGACGTCGGCGAACATGCGCCGCACCACGCTGCCCTTGCCCTGCATGGTCACGGTACGCACGATCGCACCGGCGTCGCGCGCGACGCGGGTCGTATCGTCGGTCGAATTATTGTCGAACACATAGATGCGGGCATGCGGCAGGTGGGTGCGGAAATCGCGGACGATCTGGGCGATGGTCAGCGCCTCGTTATAGCAGGGTACGATGACGGCGACGCGCGGCGCATCGGACGGCGCGTCGTGGCCGGAAAGGGACAGCGGGTCGGGATGGGCGCTCATGGAACCGTTCGTTTCTTCAGCAATTGCTCGACCGGAGATTATAGCCGCTCCGCGTGACATGTTGCCGTTAAGATATTTACATATTACTCTCACAAGGCGGTGTAACGGCGACCTCACGAGGGCGTTGCCGTCCAAGCGTTTCCGGCATGATCCGGCCACAATCGACGACTTCCTTCATCAAGCGTGACCTATGGGCAAAAGCAGGCTCGAAGCCTTCAGCGACGGCGTCATCGCCATCGCCATTACGATCATGGTGCTCGAACTCAAGGTGCCGCACGGCGCCCAGTTCCGCGACCTGTTGCCGCTGTGGCCCCTGTTCCTGGGCTATGTGCTGAGCTATGTGTACGTCGGCATCTACTGGGTCAACCACCATCACCTGCTGCAGGCCGTGCAGGAAGTCAGCGGCGGCATCCTGTGGGCCAATCTGCACCTGCTGTTCTGGCTCTCGCTGATCCCGTTCGTGACCAACTGGATGGGGGAGAACAACTTCCAGACCTGGCCCACGGTGGCCTACGGCATCGTGCTCGTGATGTCGTCGATCGCGTATTCGATCCTGGTGCGCTCGCTCGTGTTCCGCCATCCGAAGAATGCCGCGCTGGCGCGGGCGCTGGGCCGGGACTGGAAGGGCAAGCTGTCGATCGCGCTGTATCTCGTCGGCGTGGTCGCGTCCTGCGCGCATCCGGGCATCGGTTTCCTCGTGTATGCGATCGTCGCCGTGGTCTGGCTGGTGCCGGACCGGCGCATCGAGCGCGGGATGGCCGACGATGGCGAAGCGCCCTGATGCCGGAATAGTTGCGTTGACACATCATGCGACGGCCCTGCCTTGAGGTCGTCAATACGGCGTGAAATAATGGTAATTTCCTTGCGGCACAACGTGTCGTATCGCCAACCTGCCAGCCACCGCCATGGTCATCAACGCCCAAGACTACTTCCGCATCGTCCGCACCACGACGACGACCACCACCAGCAACCTGGCCCAGGCCGTGCCGGAAGTCGTCGATGCCAACCGCGACGGCATTCCCGACATCCTGGTGTTCGGCGCCTACTACCCCTTCCTCGGCGCCAATCCGGTCGGCCAGCCGGCCGTGCTGATGCTGGGCAAGGGCGACGGCACCTACACGCCGGCGCCGGAACTGCTGCCGTCCACGTTCTCCACCCTCCATCCGCGCGAGATCGTGCAGGCGGATTTCAACGAGGACGGCGTGCCCGACCTGTACGTGGCCGGCCATGGCTACGATACCCATCCGTTCCCGGGCGAGCAGAATCACCTGCTGCTCGGCAAGGCCGGCGGCGGCTACGTCGATGCCACGGCCAGCCTGCCGCAGGTGGCCGACTTCACGCACAGCGCCGCAACGGGCGACATCAATGGCGACGGCCACCTCGACCTGTTCGTCGGCAACCTGAGCAGCCAGGCCAGCCCGGCCGAATCCTATGTGCTGCTCGGCGACGGCAAGGGCGGGTTCACGAAGACGGATGCCGGGCTGCCGCTGCAGGCCGGCGGCCTGCTGAACCGCGCCAGCGGCAATATCGGGGTGACGGCCTCGCTGCTCGCCGACCTGAACGGCGACGGCCGCCTCGACCTGGTGCTGGGCAACGACGGCAATACCTATAACAAGGAACACCGCTCGCTGGTGTTCTGGAACACCGGCAGCGGCTACAGCGCCGGCGCCATGACCTACCTGCCGCAGGGCTATTTCGGCGATACGCAGATCGTGCACGACATCGCCGCCATGGACATCGACGGCGACGGCGACCGCGACCTGCTGGTGCTGACGTCGGAATCGACGCCCAGCGATGCCTATGCCGACGGCTGGGCGCTGGACGTGCTGCGCAACGACGGCGGCACCTTCGTGCGCGACACGCAGGCGCACGTCGCGGCCCAGGACAGCCACGAGGGCCTGCCGGGCGAGAACAGCAAGGTCGGCGCCGGCGAATTCATCCGCCTGATGGACGTGAACGGCGACGGCAGCCTGGACATCGTGATCAACCAGTTCATGAACAACCTGCCGGGCGCGAACACCCCGATCGTCTGGACCAACGACGGCTTCGGCCACTTCGAGGTGGCGCTGCGCGCCGGCCAGCTGAACGCGCTGGCCGGCGACCAGTATTTCATGAACGTGCTGACCCTGCCGGTGATGACGGCGAACGGCCTGGGCTTCACGTCGATCAACGTCAACGGCAACACGATCTACCAGACCACGGCCCAGGCCACGCAGGCGCTGCCGGGTCCGGCGCGGATTACCGCCACGGCCGCCAACGACCGCATCGTGCAGAACAAGCTCGACAACACGATCGACGGTGGCGCCGGCCTGGACAAGGTGGTGTACGGGAAGGGCGCCGCGTCGTATGCCGTCAGCGTCGACAAGGGGACGATCACGGTGCGCGACCTGGCGGGCGCGGACGGCACCGATACCCTGGCCAACGTCGAGCGCCTGGCGTTCGCCGACGGCGGCATGGCGTTCGACGTGGACGGCACCGGCGGCCAGGCCTACCGCGTCTACCAGGCCGTGCTCGGCCGCACGCCGGACAAGGCCGGGCTCGGCTTCTGGATGTCGATGATGGACCAGGGCGTGTCCCTGCTGGACGTCGCCAGGGGCTTCGTCGTGGCGCAGGAATTCAAGGACGTGTACGGCGCCAATCCGGGCAACCGCGAGATCGTCGGGAAGCTGTACGAGAACGTCCTGCACCGCCCCGGCGAGAAAGCGGGCATCGACTTCTGGACGGGTGTGCTCGACAGCAAGGCCGCCACGCTGGCCGAGGTCCTGGTCGGCTTCAGCGAAGGCCACGAGAACCAGGCGGCGCTGGTCGGCGTGCTTTCGAACGGCTTCGCGTTCACGCCCTACGGCGCGTGACGGCGCCTGTCTAGACAAGGGATGGCCGCCATTCCGGTGTAACGGTAGGGCAATATCCCTGCTATGATCTTGCGAGAACGATCCGCCGGGCCAGCCCCGGCGGCGTTCTTTCATGTCCGCACGTTGCGCGGCGCGCCTGCCGCCGCGCGCCGGGCGCCGCACAAGAAGAGACCGCGCCGTGCCACGAGCATGGTCCGGTCCGATCAACCTCCGGAGAGCTTCAGAATGCACCGTTCCCACTTCCTGGCCATCGCCGTTACCGCGGCTTGCGCCACCTTCGCCCATGCCGAACCGGCCTCGATGCTGCCGGCATCGAACCCGTTCGCCAAGCCGAGCACCCTGCCGTTCCAGTACCCGGCCTTCGACAAGATCAAGAACGAGGACTTCGCGCCGGCGTTCGCGGAAGGCATGCGCCAGCACGCGCTGGAGATCGACGCCATCGCCGATAACAAGGCCGCGCCGACCTTCGAGAACACCATCGTCGCGATGGAACGCGCGGGCCAGCTGCTGAACCGCGTCTCGACCGTGTTCTCGAGCCTGGTGGGCGCCAACACGAACGACACCCTGAATGCCCTGGACAAGGACCTGGCCCCGAAACTGGCGGCGCACAACGACCGGATCCGCCTGAACGAGACGCTGTACAAGCGCGTCCAGGCCCTGTACGACAAGCGCGACAAGCTGCGCCTCGATGCCGAATCGAAGTACCTGCTGGAGCGCTACCACACCGACTTCGTGCGCGCCGGCGCCAGGCTCTCCAGCGCCGACAAGGAAAAGCTGAAGGCCTACAACACGAAGATCGCCGCCCTGCAGACCCAGTTCAGCCAGAACGTGCTGAAGGAAGCGAATGCCTCGGCGCTGGTGGTCGATACCCGCGCCGAACTGGCCGGCATGTCGGACAAGGCGATCGACGTCGCCGCCGCCGAGGCGAAAAAGCGCGGCCTGGACGGCAAGTTCGTGATCCCGGTCGTGAACACCACCCAGCAGGCGCCGCTGTCGGTGCTGACCAACCGCGCCACCCGCGAAAAACTGCTGGCGACCTCGCTGGCGCGCGGCAGCCACGGCGGAGCGTACGACAACCGCAACGTGGTGCTGGACCTGGCCAGGGCGCGCGCGGAGCGCGCCGCGCTGCTGGGCTACCCGAGCCACGCCGCCTACATGCTGGAAGACCAGACCGCCAAGACCACCGGCGCCGTCAACAGCCTGCTGGCCGAATTCGCCAGGCCGGCCGTGAACAACGCGAAGAAAGAGGCGGCCGAGATCCAGAAGGCCATCGATGCCGACGGCAACGCATCGGGCAAGTTCCAGGCCGCCGCCTGGGACTGGAACTACTACAGCGACAAGGTGCGCCAGGCCCGCTACGCCTTCGACCAGAACCAGCTGCGCCCGTACTTCGAATTCAACCGCGTGCTGGTCGACGGCGTGTTCTTCGCTGCCACCAAGGAATACGGCATCACCTTCAAGGAACGCAAGGACCTGCCGGTCTACGATCCGGACGTGCGCGTGTTCGACGTGTTCGACGTCGACGGCAAGCAGCTGGCGATCTTCCTGCACGACCCGTATGCGCGCGCCAACAAGCGTGGCGGCGCGTGGATGAACGCCTACGTCGGCCAGAATGCGCTGCTGGGCACGCACCCGGTCATCGCCAACCACCTGAACATCCCGAAGCCGGCCGCCGGCGAGCCGACGCTGCTGACCTACGACGAAGTGCGCACGATGTTCCACGAATTCGGCCATGCGCTGCACGGCATGTTCTCGAACGTGAAATACCCGCGCTTCTCGGGCACCCGCGTGCCGCGCGACTACGTCGAGTTCCCGTCGCAGGTCAACGAGATGTGGATGGCCTGGCCGGAGGTTCTCTCCAATTATGCCAGGCACTACCAGACCGGCGCGCCGATGCCGAAGGAATTGCTGGACAAGGTGCAGGCGTCGAGCAAGTTCAACGAAGGCTATCGCACCACCGAGTACCTGGCCGCGTCGATCCTCGACCAGAGCTGGCACCAGCTCGGCGCCACCGCGATCCCGTCCGACGTGCTGGCGTTCGAGGCCGACGCGCTGCACAAGGCCGGCGTCGACTTCCCGCTGGTCCCGCCGCGCTACCGCACCACCTATTTCTCGCACGTGTTCTCGGGCGGCTACTCGGCCGGCTACTACGGCTACCTGTGGGCCGAGAAGCTGGACGCGGACACCGTCGAGTGGTTCAAGGAAAACGGCGGCCTGAGCCGCAAGAACGGCGACCGCTTCCGCCAGCTGCTGCTGTCGCGCGGCGGCACCATGGATGCGATGGAGATGTACCGCAACTTCCGCGGGCGCGATGCGAAGATCGAGCCGCTGCTGGAGCGGCGTGGGTTGACGGGGGAGTAACACCATCACACGTCGTCCCGGCGCAGGCCGGGATCCAATATCCCATGCGTGCCGGCCATGCATGCAAAATTGGGTCCTGGCCTGCGCCGGGACGACGCTGTTTGCGCGCCAATCCTGCCCCATCGGAGTTACACTTTGTCATAACATCATGACGTGAGAAAGCCATGCAAGCCGATAACAACGCAGACACCCTGAAAGCGCACCTGAAGACCCTGCACCGCAGCCTCAACGACAGCGGCAGCCAGGTCGACGAAGAATTGCAGATGCTGCTGCGCCAGCTCGACGGCGACATCAACCGTCTGCTGGAGCGCCGCGCCGAGGAAAACCTCGACGCCAACACCTATGGCCTGGCCTCGCGCAGCCAGGAGATCACGGCCCGCTTCGCGGCGAAGCACCCGACGCTGGAACCGGCGCTGCGCCAGCTCGGGAATATCCTGGCGAACATGGGAATCTGAATCCAGGATGCCACAAGCTATTGAAAACTAAGCCATTTTTCGGGGGTGGCGCAGCTCGGCAATCAGTTTTCCGGTAAAATGCCGGCCAATGAACTCCCCTGCCAACCTCTTCGCCAGCGTTCCCAAGCGCTCGAGCCGCGCCCCCGCCGCGCCCTTCCTGCCCATGTCCCGCGCCGAGATGGACAAGCTGGGCTGGGATTCGTGCGACATCATCCTGATCACGGGCGACGCCTACATCGACCACCCCAGCTTCGGCATGGCGTTGGTCGGCCGCCTGCTGGAAGCGCAGGGCTATCGCGTGGGCATCATCAGCCAGCCGGACTGGACGTCGGTGGAGCCGTTCCGCGCGCTGGGCAAGCCGAACCTGTACTGGGGCATCACGGCCGGCAACATGGATTCGATGGTCAACCGCTACACGGCCGACCGCAAGATCCGCTCGGACGACGCGTACACGCCGAACGGCGCGCCGAACAAGCGTCCGGACCGCGCCGTGACCGTCTACTGCCAGCGCGCCCGCGAAGCCTTCCCGGGCGTGCCGGTCATCGCCGGCAGCATCGAGGCTTCGCTGCGCCGCATCGCCCACTACGACTACTGGTCGGACAAGGTGCGCCGCTCGGTGCTGTTCGAATCGAAGGCCGACCTCGTCATCTTCGGCAACGCCGAACGCGCGCTGGTCGACGTCACGAAGCGCATCGCGGCCGGCGAAAGCATCAAGACCATCCGCGACCTGCGCGGCACCGCCTTCCTGGTGCCGCACGGCTGGCTGCCGGACGAGGAGTGGAGCGTCCACAATTCCACCCGCGTGGACGTGCCGGGCCGCATCGACAAGCAGCCGAACCCGTACGCGATGGCGCTGGAAGACCCGAACCAGTGCGCGCTCGACAACGCCGCGCCGGAACCGGTGGCCAAGCCCATCGTCATCATGACGCGCGAGCAGCGCCAGGCCGCCGCGCGCGAAAAGGCCGCCAAGACCGTGGTGCGCCTGCCGTCCTTCGAGACCGTCAGCGAGGATCCGGTGATGTACGCGCACGCCTCGCGCGTGTTCCACCTGGAATCGAATCCGGGCAATGCGCGCGCACTGGTGCAGCAGCACGGCGACCGCGACGTCTGGCTGAACCCGCCGCCGCTGCCGCTCGCGATGGACGAGATGGACAACGTCTACGACCTGTCCTACGCACGCGCGCCGCACCCGAGCTACGGCAAGGCCCATATCCCGGCCTGGGAAATGATCCGCTATTCGGTGAACATCATGCGCGGCTGCTTCGGCGGCTGCACCTTCTGCTCGATCACCGAGCACGAGGGCCGCATCATCCAGAGCCGCTCGGAACCGTCGATCCTGCGCGAGATCGAGCTGATCCGCGACACCACCAAGAACTTCGCCGGCACCATCACCGACCTGGGCGGCCCGACGGCGAACATGTACCGCCTGGCGTGCAAGGACAAGAAGATCGAGGAAACCTGCCGCCGGCTGTCGTGCGTCTACCCGACCATCTGCAGCAACCTGGGCACCGACCACAGCAAGCTGATCTCGCTGTACCGCAAGGCGCGCGCCATCCCCGGCATCAAGAAGATCCTGATCGGCTCGGGCCTGCGCTACGACCTGGCCGTGCGCTCGCCGGAGTATGTGAAGGAACTGGTCACGCACCACGTCGGCGGCCTGCTCAAGATCGCGCCGGAGCACACGGAGGAGGGCACGCTCTCCAAGATGATGAAGCCGGGCATCGGCGCCTACGACGAATTCAAGGCGCTGTTCGACAAGTACTCGAAAGAGGCGGGCAAGAAGCAATACCTGATCCCCTATTTCATCGCCGCCCACCCGGGTTCGACCGACGAGGACATGCTGAACCTGGCGCTGTGGCTGAAGAAGAATAATTTCCATCTCGACCAGGTGCAGACCTTCACGCCGACGCCGATGGCGATGGCGACGACCATGTACCACTCGGGCAAGAACCCGCTGCACAAGGTCGACGAGAACTCGGAAATCGTCAACACCGCCAAGAGCGGCAAGACGCGCAAGCTGCACAAAGCCTTCCTGCGCTACTACGATCCGGAGAACTGGCCGGTCCTGCGCGAGGGCCTCAAGCGCATGGGCCGCGCCGACCTGATCGGCAACAGCGAGCGCCACCTCGTGCCGGCTTCCGGTGGCGGGGACGAGGCCGCGCCGGCGCGCCAGGACCGCCAGCGGGTCGACGTGCCGAAGGGCCGCGTGATCGACGTGGCGCCGCGCCGCACGGCGGAGCGCCCGATGCGCGCCGGCGACCGCCCGCCGCCCGTGCGCGGCGAACGCCGCAACGAGCGCGTGCCGGCCACCACGCCGTTCATCGCGCCGCAGTCGAAGGTCAAGCCGTCGATCCTGTCGACGATCAAGTCCAAGCCCAGGGCCGGGCGCAAGTAAGGCGCCTGGCATTGACGAAAAAACCGGAGCCTGCTCCGGTTTTTTTATGGCGCTGTTCGCGTTAGTACGCCGTGTAGCGCAAGGATGCCCCCCCGCGTCACACCCGCAGGTCCGCGCTCGCCTGCTTCTCCCGCAACGCCTTGGCGTACCGGTGCCGCGCCCGCAGGCGCGGATTGGTCATCAGCAGTCCCAGCGTTTCGCCGATCACCATCACCACGCCCAGCAGCGGCAGCACCAGCATCAGGCCGGCCACGCCCGACAGGGCGCCGCCCACGAAGATCATCAGCACCGTCACCAGCGGGTGGATGTGCAGGCTGCGGCCCAGGGTCAGCGGCATGAACACGAAGTCGTCGAGCAGGCGCGCGAGGATGAAGACGACGATGGCGCCGTAGGCCACCAGCGGGTTGGCCGGGGCGTCGGTGGCGGCCACGATGACGACCATCAGGCAGCCGACCACCGAGCCGACGAACGGCACCCAGGCCAGGATGGCCGAGATGAAGCCCAGCAGCAGCGGCGACGACACGCCGATCACCCACAGGCCGAGGGCCAGCACGATGGTGTCGAGGATGGTCAGCTTGAGCAGGCCCTCGAAGTAGCGGCGCGCGGTCTGGTCGACCTGGTGCAGCAGGAACAGCGTGCGCTCGAAATAGGCGTTCGGCACGGCGCGCGCCAGGAATTTCTTGAAGCGCAGGCTGTCGCGCAGGAAGAAAAAGGCGAGGAAGGGCGCCAGCAGCAGCGAAGGCAGCCAGCCGGCGGCCGTCACGACGATGGTGGTCAGGTAGCGCTGGGCGAAGTCGTCGGTGAAGGCGGAGAATTCGCGGTTCACCACGGCGGTGAGGTGCATCTCGGCCAGGATCGGGAACTTCGCTTCCAGCAGCGCCATCGTGGTGCGCACGAAGGCCACGCCGCCGTCCAGGTAGCGCGCGCCGGTCTCGTGCCAGCCGCCGCCGTCGCCGGGGTCGGCGCTCCAGGACAGCGCCGCCATCGCCACCAGGCCGGCGGCGCCGAAGAAGCCGATCGAGACCAGCGTGGACGAGACGTTGCGGGTGAAGCCGGCGCGCAGCAGGCGCTGCATCGGACCCAGCAGCATGTAATAGATGACGGTGCCGAAGACGAAGGGCAGCACCAGCCACAGCATGTGCTCGAGCAGCACCAGCAGCAGGCAGGTGACGGCCACGATGCCGGTCCAGACCACGGGACCGGCGCGCTCCTGGCGCATCGCGGCGACGCCGGCGTCCGGGCCGCCGATCACAATGCCTCCACGTGGGCGCGCCCGTCGATCTGCAGGCGCATGCGCTGGCCGATGTGGCGCGCCAGCGCCAGCGAGATCTTGTAGCCGATCACGGCGTCGGTTTCCATCAGCGCCAGGAAGTCGTCGCGGAAGAACACGGCCAGTTCGCAGGCGTCGAGCGCGCGCGCCTGGGCGCTGCGCGGCGAGTTGTCGAGCAGCGCCAGGTCGCCGAAGAAGCTGCCCGGCTCGAGGTCGGTCACGAACTGGCGCTTGCCGTGCAGCTCGCGGCTGATGCGCACGCGCCCGCCCATCACCAGGTACAGCGCCTGCCCTTCCTCTCCCTCGTCGAAGATGATTTCGTCCGGCAGGTAGCGGCGCTCGTGCATCAATCCATCCACGAACTTGATCTCGAGGGGCTTGAGGGAGCGGAACAGCTGCGTGCCCTGCAACCGGCGCTGGCGCGGCGACAGGGACGGCGATTTCAGGAAACCAAAGATCACGACGACTCCAGGAACACAGCCAGATTGGCTGCTTGTCAATTATGGTCGATGTCGGCGGATCGGCGCAGCAAACACGACGGCAAAATGCGCGGATGCCACACATCGGCCGCGCCTGGCGCTGGCGGCGCGTGGCGGCACACCGTCCGGCGCGCGACATCGTGCGTGCACAAACGCGGAATCTGTGTAATATAGTTCCCTTAGGGAAATAAATATTGCATGAATAACACTGAGGACGCGTCCTCCCCCTTCTCCGAGAGACCGGATTGATCGACATCCAGACCTTCATGCTCGCGCTCGGCGCCGGCAACATCGCATTCGCCCTGCTGATGGCGGGCTACATGCGCAGCGCGCCGCCGGACCGCAGCCTGAACGCCTGGATGTGGGCGCGCCTGGCGACGGGCGTGGCCCAGACCAGCGCCTGGCTCGCCCCCTACTTCGGGCGCGCGGCGCTGGTCGATTTCGCCAGCTTCGCGTGGATCGCCGGCACCGCGCTGGAAATGGCGGCCTACTGCATGTTCTTCGGCTTCCGGCGCTGGCGGCTGGTGCTGTATCCGGCCGCCGCCGTCGCGCTGCTGGCGGTGGCCGGCGCCATCGCCGCCGGCGCCACGCGCCAGCAGATGGCCTGGGTGGTCGCCGTGCTGGTCGCGCTGTTCGCCTCGGCGTCCGCGATGATCCTGCTGCGGCCGCAGAAGGATGCGCCGCCGGTGCAGCGCATCATCGGCACCGTCGACGCCATGTTCGCGCTGGCGATCTGGATCTGGATGGCGGTCGCGAACGGCCGCATGGGCAATTTCAACGCGAGTCCCATCCTCGGCTTCGCCTACCTGTCCAGCTACCTCCTGATGATCGTGAACGGCTTCGGCTTCCTGCTGCTGTGCAAGATGCGGGACGATGCCGGCATGCGCCGCCTGGCCACGATCGACGGCCTGACCGATACCCTCAACCGCCGCGCCTTCTTCGAGCGGGCCGACGGCGCGCGCCTGCTGGCGCTGCGCATGCGCAAGCCGATCGCGCTGGCGATGCTCGACCTCGACCACTTCAAGCAGCTCAACGACGGCTTCGGCCATGCCTGCGGCGACGAGGCCCTGCGCGTGTTCGCCGCCACCGCGCGCGGCCTGCTGCGCGAGCACGACCTGATGGGCCGCCTGGGCGGCGAGGAATTCGCGCTGGCGCTGCCGGGCGTCGGCCTGGACGGCGCGCTCAAGGCCGCCGAGCGCCTGCGCCTGGCCGTGACCGAAGCGGCGTTGCCGTCCTGCGCGGCCGGCTACCGGATGACGGTCAGCATCGGCGTCGTCGTCATCGAACCGAACGAGGAACTGACCGCCGCGCTGGCGCGCGCGGACCATGCGCTGTACGCGGCCAAGACCGGCGGGCGCAACCGCGTCGAGGTCGGGCCGGCCCTGCTCAAGCGCGCCTGACCCTCACAACGCGCCCGGGTAGCCGTCCAGGTCGAGCGTCGCGGTCGGCGCGATGCGCGGCGCCAGGTGGCTGGTCAGCACGATGGCGCCGTCCTCCTCCTGCACGTGGCGCGCCGCGCGCCGTGCCAGCAGGTCTTCCAGCACGGCCACCGCCTGCGCGTCGAGGCCGTTGAACGGCTCGTCGACCAGCAGCAGGCGCACCGGCAGCGCCAGGGCCAGCGCCAGCTGCAGCTTCTTGTACTGGCCGAGCGACAGTCCCGTCACCGGCTGGCCGCCGATGGCGCCGATGCCGAAGGCGTCCAGGTGCGCATGCAGGGCGGCGCGGTCGGCGTCCGGGTACAGCGACAGGTGCAGGTCCAGCCACTCGTGCGCCGCCAGCCAGTCCAGCGCCGGCGCTTCGCCGCCGCAGTAGAAGCACAGGCGGCGGTAGGCCAGCGCATCGCGGCGGCTGTCGACACCGGCGACGCGGATGTCGCCCTTGCCCGGCGCCAGCGCGCCGCCGAGCAGCTTGAGCAGCGTGGTCTTGCCGCGCCCGTTGCGGCCGCGCAGCCAGGTCAGGCCGGGCGCGATGCGCAGGTCCAGGCCGAGGAACACGCTGCGCGTGCTGAAGTGGAAGTCGACGCCGTCGACTTCGGCGATGCAGTGCCGCTTCAATGCCATACCTTGCTTCCGACGGCGCACAGGACCACGATGCATAGTGCGACCAGCGCCATCCGGCCGCGTGCGGTGAGGGGAGGGGTGAGGACCAGCAGCGCCGGCGCCAGGCAGGCCAGCAGCAGCCACAGGCGCCCGGCGCCACCGTGCCAGGCGCCGCGGGCCGCGCCGGCGACGCCGGCCACGGACAGGACGGCGGCCAGCGCCAGCAGCAGCAGGGCGCGCGCACGCCGCACCAGCGCGCCGGCATCGAGCGGCCAGCCGGCGGCCAGCAGGCGCACCCGGTCGGCCTGGGCGCGCAGGACGGTGTCGGCATCGTGCGCCAGCAGCACCAGCAGGACGCTGGTGGCGATGGCGCCGGCCGTGCGCGGCAGCGGCGCCGCCATCCAGGCCAGGAAGGCGGCGCCGGTGGCCGCGAGCAGCACGGCCTGGCGCGCTCCGGCGAGGCTGCCGTTGCGCCAGAGCGGCAGCCAGAACAGCTGGCGCCAGACATACATGACGCCGTGGCGCGGGCGCGCCGTCCAGGTCGCGTCCGGCACGGCCCGGGGCGGCGCGCGCCGGGGACGCGGCGGCCCGCCGGCGCTGGCCAGCAGCCAGGTGGCGCAGGCCCAGGTCAGCAGCAGGGACAGCGCGGTGCCGGCCGGCGCCCGCCGCGGTGCCAGCCAGGCGGGATGCTGGCCGCTCCAGATCGCCAGCGACGCCAGGTAGGCCAGCGCCAGCGGCAGCACGAGGACGGCGGCCACCGCCGCGCCGGCCTGCCATTCGAGCCGCGCCGGCACCGGCAGCGGCTGCAGCCAGGCGCGCACGCCGGCCGGCACGATCCGGGGCCGCAGCAGCGCCACGGGCAGGCTCATCGCCGCGCCGTGCAGCAGCAGCAGGGGCAGGGCGAGGGGCAGGGGCTGCGATGCCGCCAGCATGGCCGGCAGGGCGGCGAAGGCGAGCAGGCCGACGACGGCGGGACCGAGCACCACCACCACGATCTCGGCCGAGCCGCGCAGGCGCGCGGCCAGTTGCGCCACGGCGTGGCGGGCGAGCCTGGTGCGAAAACGGATATAGGGATGGATCATCGATAGAATGAGCGCGAACGAAAAAGGGTCCGACGAATCGGACCCTTTTTCTTGATGCTGGCGGAGCGGACGGGGCTCGCCCACGTTCCGCGGGCCGCGGAATCGCTGGCAAGCGATTCCCTTCGACCCCCAATACGTGTTCCCCGCAGGGGGAACACTGTTACATCGACATTCTGGCGGAGCGGACGGGGCTCGAACCCGCGACCCCCGGCGTGACAGGCCGGTATTCTAACCAACTGAACTACCGCTCCGTTTTACTCTGATCGGTGCTTCACTTGCAGGAAACCGCGATCTGGTGGGCGCTGAGAGGCTCGAACTCCCGACCTAATCCTTGTAAGGGATCCGCTCTACCAACTGAGCTAAGCGCCCTCTATTCCAGAGGTTTCTTGCCGACGTTTGTCATCACGTCCGAAGAGGTCCGCATCATAGCGTATCCGTTTCGAATCCTGCAAGGGATTTCTGGAAAAAAGCGAACGGCGACGTGGGCGCCGCCCCGGCAAGCGTTTTCGGCAAAGTGTTGTAAGCGTGCTTTATGACGGCCGACATATCTTGCATTAGCCGATACACCTGTTCGACAATGGCGTCTTTGGAAAGACGGCAACTTTTAGACATCAACAAGAAGATGCATCGTTGTCGTCGGATGCCCCCACGCCGGTCCTGGCGGCGAAGAGGAATGGCGGAGACACGCGACAGTTTTTTTACTCTTCCCTAGGAAAAACTCAATGATCAAGATGTCCAAGATGCACAAGCGCGTTCTTGCCGCGCATGGCGCGATGCTGGCCCTGTCCGCCCTGCCGGTCGCCGCCATGGCCCAGACCCAGGCAGCCCCGGAAACCGAGCTGCAGACCGTCACCGTGACCGCGCAGCGTCGTACCGAAAACATCAAGGAAGTGCCGGTGTCGGTGACCGCCATCAAGGGCGAGAAACTGGACGTGCTGGTGTCCGGCGGCGAAGACATCCGCCTGCTGGCCGGCAAGACCCCCAGCTTGAACGTTGAGTCTTCCAATGGCCGTACCTTCCCGCGCTTTTATATCCGCGGCTACGGCAACACCGACTTCTCGACCTTCGCGTCGCAGCCGGTCTCGCTGATCTACGACGACATCGTCCAGGAAAACCCGATCCTGAAGGGCTACCCGATCTTCGACCTGGCCGGCGTGGAAGTCCTGCGCGGCCCGCAGGGCACGCTGTTCGGCCGCAACACCCCGGCCGGCGTCGTGAAATTCGAATCCGAGAAGCCGAACCTGAAGAAGGTCGAAGGCTACTACAACCTGTCCTACGGCTCGCACGCCACCTCGAACGTCGAAGGCGCGGTCAACGTGCCGCTGTCGGACAAGTGGGCGATGCGCGTGTCGACCCTGCGCCAGCACCGCGACGGCTACATCGACAACTACAGCGACCTGGCCAAGACCCAGAAGACCGGTGAACTGGACGGCTACAACGAACACGCGGAGCGCGTGCAGTTCCTGTACACCCCGGACAGCACCTTCAGCGCCCTGTTCAACGTGCACCAGCGCACCACCTCGGGCAGCGCGCGCCTGTTCCGCGCCAACCTGATCAAGAAGGGCACCAACGACTTCGCCGACGGCACCGACCTCGACAGCATCGTCACCAACGCCCAGAACTTCCAGAACCTCAAGACCAACGGCGCCAACCTGCGCCTGTCCTGGGACCTGGGTCCGGTGCGCCTGTACTCGATCACCGGCTACGAGGCGGTCGACCAGTACCGCAGCCGCGGCGACATCGACGGCGGCATCCCGGCCGGCCCGGGCTTCATCCCGTTCCAGTCCGAGACCTCGGGCTTCATCGACGACCTGAAGCAGTACTCGCAGGAATTCCGCGTCGAGTCGAAGAACACCGGCCCGCTGAACTGGCAGGCCGGCGTGTATTACTTCAAGGAAGACGTGACCGGCGGCAGCGACGGCTACAACACCGCGGGCGTGCAGACCTCGCGCCAGGCGAGCGAGCAGAACAACAAGGCCTGGGCGGCGTTCGGCTCGGTGACCTATGAAGTGACGCCGGAATTCTCGGTGCGCGGCGGCCTGCGCTACACCGAAGACAAGAAGGACTTCGCCACCGTCACCGCGATCGGCTTCACCCCGGTGGGCCCGAACAGCGTCAGCGAGAGCAAGGACAAGGTCAACTGGGACCTGTCGGGCACCTACAAGCTGAACCGCGACGTCAACGTCTACGCCCGCGTGGCGACCGGCTTCCGCGCGCCGAGCATCGCCGCCGCCTCGACCTTCGCGCCGGTGGGCATCACCGTGGCCGACGCCGAGACCATCACCTCGTACGAAGCCGGCATCAAGGCCGACCTGTTCGAGCGCCGTGCCCGCACCAACTTCTCGGTGTACGACTACCGCATCAAGAACCAGCAGCTGACCGTGGTCGGCGGCAATGCCAACGTCACCAAGCTGATCAACGCCGCCAAGACCAACGGCCGCGGCGCCGAGTGGGACATCGAGGGCATCGTGACGCCGGACTTCCGCGTCGGCGCCAGCGCATCGTACAACTACACCCAGATCAAGGATCCGAGCCTGTCGGTCGCCAAGTGCGCCGCCTGCACGATCACCGATCCGGTCAACGCCGCCGGCAACGTCCTGATCGACGGCAACCCGCTGCCGCAGGCGCCGAAGTGGATCGCCAACGTCAACGCCCGCTACAGCATTCCTTACGGCGACGGCGAATTCTTCGCCTACACCGACTGGTCGTACCGCACGAAGATCAACTTCTTCCTGTACGAAGCCAAGGAATTCACCGGCAAGCCGCTGACCGAAGGCGGCCTGCGCCTGGGTTATGTCTGGGGCGGCGGCAAGTATGAAGTGGCCGCCTTCGGCCGCAACATCACCGACCAGCGCCGCATCACCGGCGCCATCGACTTCATCAACCTGACCGGCTTCGTCAACGAACCGCGCACCTACGGCGTGCAGTTCAAGGGCAATTTCTAATCAGGACGGGTAGGGTGGACAGCTTTGCTGTCCACGCGTTCAGGCGGCGTTTGAACGCGTGGACGGCGAGCCGTCCACCCTACCGTCGAAGTAGCATCCGACCGAAGGCCGCGAGCGATCGCGGCCTTTTTTATTGGCGCTGTTCGCGTTAATTAGGTTTCCTGTCCAGCTGCTTGCCGAACTGGACCGCTGCCCGCAAGAGCAGCGCCGGCGTCGTCAACCGCTTGTCGTCCAGCACCCGCTGCCAGCCCGAGTAGTCGATCAGGTAGCGGCTGGCCACGCCGCGAAAGCGCAGCAGCCAGGTCTTGAAGCGGCTGTGCCAGCCGTTCACGTTCTGCAGGT
>NZ_CAJYEB010000050.1 GCF_913773735.1 uncultured Massilia sp. | reverse complement strand
TGCTGCCGTCGGGGTTCTGCTGGGTGGTGGCGACGACCTTGACGCCGTCGACCGTCGTTTCCTGCGTGGGCACGGTCTCGTCGACGTCGGTCACGCGCACCGTCAGCGTCTGCGTCTCGCTGCCGTTGGCATCCAGCGCCTGCACCTGCACCACATAGGTGTTGTTGCCGACGCCGTCGCCCTGGTCGCGCGGGCTCTCGAAGTCCGGCGCGTCGACGAAGCGCAGCGCGCCGGTGACCGCGTCGATCTTGAACAGCGCGGCATCGGCGCCGCCCGTGATGGCATAGCTCACGGCGCCGATGGCGCTGGCGGTCACGGTCGTCACCGCCGCCATGTTTTCCTTCACCTGCACGGCTGCCGTGGCTTCGCCGCCGTTGCTGGTGATCTGCGGCGTGACGAAGGCCACGCCGCCCGGATCCTGGATGCTGCCGTTGGCCTGGTGGTCGTTGTCGAACAGGCCGCCGTCGGTCAGGTCGAAGGTGATCTTCGTCTTGGTGCCGACGGTCGTCACGGACTTGGCGATGTTCTTCCAGGCGCCGTTGATGTCCTGCTTGTAGTACGCGTTCACCTTCAGGCTGGCGTCGACGTAGATCGCCATCTCGACGGTGCCGCCCTGCGCGACGTTGCCGATGGTGAAATCGAGCACGCCCAGCGGCAGCTTGACGCCGCGCGGCAGGCCGCTGGCGGGCGCCGGGGAGGTGCCGAGGCTGCCCAGCGTGTAGCCGTCGGCCACCGCCAGCGTGGCATAGGGATTGCCGGGCGCCGCCGTCGGCAGCGAGGCGACGTTGATCTGCTGGCTGTCGGGGATGCCGTCGCCGTTGCCGTCGCCATGGCCGTTGCCATGGGCGTCCGGCACTGCGCCGTCGATCGTGTTCGGCAGGCCGTCGTTGTCGATGTCGTCGTCGTCGACGTCGGGAATGCCGTCGCGGTCGATGTCGCTCAGCACTTGAACGGTGAGGAGCTGGCTGTCGCTGCCGCCATGGCCGTCGGTCACGCCGACCCTGACCTGGTAGCTGTTGACGGCGTTCGGCGCGGACGACCAGGCCGGCGCATGCTTGAACGCCAGTGCGCCGGTGACGGCATCGATCGTGAACAGGTCCGCATCGGTGCCGCCGTCGATGGCGTAGGCGAGCGCATCATGGTCGGCATCGCTGGCCTGCACCGTCGCGACGGCGGTCCTGCCCTCGGCCATTTTGACCGTGGCCTGTTCCATGCCCGCGTTCGAGACGATGACCGGCACGGCGTTGAACGAGACGGTGTGCACCGCGCCGTTCGCGTAGGCGCCGGCGGCATTGCCGGCGGCGTCGGCGATGCCGGTAGCGCTGCCCTTCAGGTCAAGGCGCAGGCTGCCGTTGCCGGCGATGTCTTTCACGGTGACCGTGTAGGTGTCGCCGGCGCCGCTGACGTTGCCGATCGTGGCGGTCGTGGCGCCGCCGGCCGCAAGCGTGAAGTCGGCGGCGTCGAGGCCCGTGACGGCCTCGCTCAGCTTGACCTGGAACTGCACCGTGGTGGCGTCGGCGGCCGGGGCGCCGAGCACGGTGATCCCGGTGACGGCCGGCGCCAGCGTGTCGCCGCCGAACGCCACCAGCGCGCTCGCCGCCATGTTGCCCAGGCCGTCGGCATCGGTGAAGGCGCCGGCCGCGATCGAGATCGAGGCCGCCAGCGCCTGCGTGGCGGCCGGCGTGAAGGTCGCGTTGAACGTGCGCGGATCGGCGGTCGGCTGCAGGTCGGTCACGGTGCCGCCGGTGACGTCGAGGTCGGCCAGCGCGAAGCCCTGCGGCGCGCTGCTGAAGGTCAGCGTCAGCGTGGCGGTCTCGCCCGCCTTGAGCGTCGCGGCGGTGCTGGAGATGGCCAGCGTCGGATTGCGCACGACGGTGATGGTGGTTTCCGCCACGTCGGAGGTGGCGCCGGCGCCGTCCGCCAGCGTGACCTGGACGGTGCGCGGGCCGGCGACGGTGCCGACGGTGTCGAACGTGATGTGCTGCAACAGCGTCGCCACGCGCGCCGCGGTGGCGTCGGCGTTCAGGTCGAATGCCAGGCCGGGTACCAGGGCGCGCGTGCCGATCGCGACGCCGTCGATGCTGACGATGCCGTTGGCCAGCGTGACGCGGGCGTCGGTGCGGACGTCGAGCACGTCGGCGGCGTCGCCGCCGGCCGCGATCGCGGCGGCCAGGCGGCCGCCGGCGAAGCTGGCGTTGTCGACGTCGGCGATGGTGGCGTTCGCGCCCAGGTCGATCGCGACCGCGCCGTCGCTGACGTTGACGGTGCGGTCGTCGCCGTGGCCCAGGTTGCCGATGACGGGCTTGTCGTTGACGGCGGCGACCGCGATCGACCAGGCCGCGCCGGCCGAGGCGTGGGCGGCGGCGCCGAGCGCGGAGACGTCCATGGTGCCGCTCCAGGACCCCTGGTAGGCGGCATCGACGGCATGCACGGTGAGCGTCCCCGGCGTGCCGGCATAGTCGGCCACCGGCACGAAACGCAGCCAGGCGCCGGCCGGGAGCAGCAGGGCGGCCGCCGGCGTCACGGCGCCGACTGCCTGCCAGTCCTGGCCGGACGGGTCGGTCGCGTATTCCCAATGGCCTTCGTGGACGGGATCGGCGCCGGCCGCCGCGATGGCGATGCCGGCCGCGGCGTCGCCGTCGGCATCCGCGTAGCCGGAGGCGGCGAGCAGGTCGGCGACCCTGGCGCCGGGATTCGCCGCCGGGTCTTCCTGCAGCGTCGGCAGGCTGGCGCCGTGGGCCAGCGTGGGCGTGTCGTTGACGGCGGCGACGTCGATCCGGACCTGTACCGGCACCGCGGAGTCGGCGTGGCGGTCGTCGCGCGCGACGACCGTGAAGGCGTCGAGGCCGGCGCCGTTGGCGTTCGCCGCCGGGGTCCAGAACGCCAGGTGGGTGGCGTCGACCACGTCGTTGCTGCCGGCCGCCCAGGGCGTGGCGCTGGCGGCGTCGAGGCCGATCCTGAGGGTGCCGCTGCTGACGGCCTTGACCACGAAGGCGGCCACGCTGCCGTCGGTGTCGAGCGCGTTGCCGGCGGCCGCGAGGTCGGCGAACGACACCGGCCGGACGTTGTCCTCGACGCCGCCGGTCAGCTTGTCCATCGTGCCCAGCGTCGGCACGTCGTTCGGCACAAAGGCGGTGAAGCGCACCAGGTAGGGGTCGTCCTGGCCGACGAGCACGTTGTGCTTGTCGAACTTCCCGAACAGCATGCCATCGCCATCGACGAAGGTATGGGTGTCGAAGGTCAGGTAGAACGTGTGGTCGACGGCCAGCGCTTGCGCCGGATCGATCGTGATCGTGCTGGTGCCGCTGCCGCTGACCTGGGTGCCGGTGCTGGAAATCGTCGCGACGATGCTGCCGTCGGCGGCGTCGTGGATGTAGATGTTGCCGCCCATGGCGACCACGGTCTTGTTGAAACGCAGCACGATGTTCGCGTCGGGCGCGATCGCGCCGCTGGCGTCGGCGGGGGAGGAGCCGGTCAGCAGGGGGCCGGTGCCCGGCATCTGGAAGTAGAAGTCGTTGTTCGCGCCATAGACCGGAATGTAGATGTCGAGGTCGCCGTCGTTGTCATAATCGCCGGCGCGCGCGTAACCGATGCTCAGGCCCTGGGCCGACGGCATGACGATGTCGGTCGAGACCGCGAGCACGCCATTGGTATTCTTGAGGTAGACGAGGTTCACGCCCTCCTGCTTGATCATGTCGAGGTCGCCGTCGCTGTCGAAATCGCCGGTGATCGATGGATAGAAGGCGACGTTGATCGCTTCGGGCGCCGGGATGGGCGCCTCGCTGAAGATGCCGCCGTCGTTGCGCAGGTAGATGTCGTTGGTGCCGTTCTGCTTGTAGCCCTGGACGGCCATGTAGATGTCGAGGTCGCCGTCGCCGTCGAAGTCGGCCGCCATGGCGCCGCCATAGAAGCTGAGCCTCGGCACGGCCGGCACGACCACCTTGGTCGAGACGCCGAGCGCGCCGTCGACGTTCTCGTAGAAGACCGGCGCGGCGCCGACGGCGTCCTGGCGCAGCACGTCCATGTCGCCGTCGTTGTCGAAATCGCCGACCAGGGTCATGATCGCGCCCATCACCGGGTCGGCCTTCGGCAGCGGGGATGCCGCCTGCGAGAACACGCCCTTGCCGTTGTTCACCAGGTAGATGTCGGGATCGTCGCTGTTGACGCCGAAGTACAGGTCGAGGTCGCCGTCGCCGTCGAAATCCACGAGCCGGCTGATGCTGATGTTGATGTTCGTCGGATTCGGCACCGAGGGCGTTCCCATGGTGGTCGAGGGCGTCAGGATGCCGCCCTTGTTCTCGTAGAAGAACATCTGCAGCTTGCCGTCCACGGCCCCGTCGTACATCATGTCCAGGTCGCCGTCGCCGTCGAAGTCGCCGGTCACCGAGTACAGCCAGCCGGTGGTGGTGAATTCGGGAATCGGTGACGGCGCGGGTGCGTAGCTCCTCGGCGCGCTGAAGTCGAGCGTGGTGGAGAGGCTCGCCAGCGCCGCGTCCGGCAGCAGGCTGGCTGCCGCGATCGTGCCGGTCTGCCGCTCCAGGTCCCAGTTGCCGCCCAGCGCGGCGGCGCCGGACGTGTCGGCCGACGCGGCGACGTCGGCGCCGGTGGCGGCCGCCAGCGCGTCGACCAGCGCCTGTCCGCCGGCCGTGGCGGCGACGTCGCAGCCGTACAGCAGCAGGTCGGCGCCCGGCGCCAGCGCGTGGCGCAGCGTCGCCAGCTGCGGGGCGTAGGCGTCGAGATTGGCGGCGCTCAGTTGCGTGCTGCCGAGCGCCAGCACGCCGGCCGTGCCGTGGCTGACGATGCTTACCGAGGCGATGTCCGCGCGGTGTTCGAGGAGGTCGGCGACCTGCACGAGGCCGTCGCGGTCGGTGTCGATGAAGACGGCTTCGAAGCCTGCGGGCAGGGCTGCTGCGAGCGCGGCGTGGCCGGCCACGGCGCGGTCGATGAAGACGATACGGGAAGCGGAAGAGGTCATCGGTGGTCGAACGAGTTGGGGAATGTGCGTAACTCTAAGTTTTTAAATTCTTTTGAGCAATATCAACCGCCAAAAAACTGTTCCATATCCGGTGCCTGTTACGCATCGACAACAATACGCGCCTGCCGATCGCGCATTCCTGCCGTTCGGGGGGAAAAAATATCTTGCTGATAGGAACTTTGTGCGGATGACGGTTTTATAATGAATCTTTCGCGTTCGTCACCAAAGCGCCGATGGAACACCACCAGTCCTCGCAGATTCCCACCCTGTCCTATATCGAGAACGAAGACCATCCGGTGTTCGGCACCCTGGTCGAGCAGATCCTGCACCTGCTGAACTCGAAGCTGGTGTTCTCGGACATCATCATCCACCAGAACAGCCCCCTGATGCTGCGCCAGCCGAAGGGCCTGGTGGCGGTGACCGATTCGCCGATCACGAAGGAAGAGCTGGAAGAATTCTTCGACGTGATCGAGCCGAACTGGGCCGAACGCATCGACGAGCGCGCCTTCGACCGCTCGATCGACCTGCACACGGCGCGCATCCGCGCCAACTGCTTCCGCTTCCAGGGGCGCAAGCGCCTGGGCTGCGTGATCCGGCGCTTTCCCAAGGAGCCGGTGCCGCTGGCCGAACTGGGCCTGCACCGCGACGAACTGGAGTTCGCCCGGCTGACGAGCGGCCTGGTCCTGATCATCGGCGATACCTGCCAGGGCAAGTCGACCACCATCGCCTCGATGCTGGACGAGATCAACCGCACGCGCTCCGGCCACATCATCACCATCGAGGACCCGGTCGAGACCCTGATCCCGCAGCGCAAGTGCATCATCACCCAGCGCGAGGTGGGCGCGGACGGCGACGTCGGCAGCTATTACCTGGGCGCGCTGGACGCGCTGCGCGAGCGTCCGGACGTGATCGTGATCGGCGAGATCCGCGACGCCCAGACGGCCCAGGAGGCGCTGGCGCTGGCCGAATCCGGCCCGCTGGTGCTGGCCACGCTGCACGCGCGCTCGACCGAATTGGGCCTGCAGAAGATGCTGCGCCTGCTGGGCAATGCCGACGCCCAGGGCCAGGCGCTGGCGCACGCGCTGCGCGGCGTGCTGTGCCAGGCGCTGCTGCCGTCGAAGCAGGGCAACCGCTACCATCTGGCCACCGAGTGCCTGAGCCTGAGCCCGGCCATCGTCGAGATGATCGGGCAGGGCGATCTGGGCGCCATCCGCGCCCACATGAACGCCGGGCGCGGGCCCGGCTGCCACACGATGAACAGCGTGCTCGAGGCGCTGCTGGCGGCGCACAAGGTGGGCGTCGAGGAGGCGCGCGCGGCGACGACGGATCGCATCGGCTTTGCCGAGATGGTCTGAATGGAGCAGGGAACCCACATGATCGCATTCCGGGATTTCACGTCGAAGCAGGACCTCGACGGCATCGACGGCGCCCTGGTGGCCGCCAACGCGTGGCTGCTGCGCACCGGCGTGCGGCCCTTGAACGTCGAGACCATCCGCAGCCAGGTGCGCGGCAGCATCGGCATCGATGCGGTCGAGCGCGGGCTGCGCGTGTGGTACGAGGCGGGGCCGCCCGGCGCCTGAGGGGCGATCGGGAGCGCGGGCGCCGGTATAATCCCCCATCCACCCGACCACGTCTTCCATCTCTCTTGCACAGCACCGCGGCCATCGTCCCCTTCGGCTGGCGCCGCGACCTGCCGCGCTGGCGCCAGCTCGTCACGCCCGCCTGGATCGCCGGCCTCGTCGCCGGTGCGCCCGTCGCCGCCGCGCCGGCCGGCGCATGGCGCCTGTTCGAGATCGGCTGCGGCGCCGCGGACGCGTTCGGCGCCGGCCACGTCCCCGGCGCCGGTTACATCGACACGACGGAACTCGAACACGGCCCGCTGTGGAACAAGGTGCCGGACCCCGCGCTGGAACAGGTCCTGCTCGCCCACGGCATCCGCCACGACGCCACCGTCGTGCTGTACGGACGCCATCCGCTGGCCGCCGCCCGCGCCGCCCACCTGCTGCTGTATGCCGGCGTCGCCGACGTGCGCCTGCTCGACGGCGGGTTCGACGCCTGGCTGCGCGCCGGCCTGCCGCTGGCGCGGGGTGCGCCGCGCCGCTGGCCCGCCGCCGGCGACTTCGGCGCGCCGTTTCCCGCACGGCCCGACTACCTGTTCGACATGGCGCGCACGCGCGACCTGCTGGCGCGCGCCGACGGCACGCTGGTCAGCATCCGCACCTGGAACGAATTCACCGGCAGGACTTCCGGCTACAGCTACATCGCGGCGCGCGGCGACATCCCCGGCGCCGTCTGGGGCCGCGCCGGCGAGGGCGACGACGTCCACAGCATGAGCGCGTTCCACGACGCCCACGGCGACATGAAGCCGGCGGCGCGGATCCGCGCGATGTGGCAAGCTGGCGGCATCCGGCAGGAGCGCCTGACGGTGTTCTACTGCGGCACCGGCTGGCGCGCGTCGCTGGCGTTCTTCTACGCCTGGCTGATGGGCTGGGAGCGCATCGCCGTGTACGACGGCGGCTGGTGCGAATGGAGCCGCGACGGCGCCAATCCGGTGCTGTGCCGGGCGGAGGGCGGCCTGTCTCCCGATAGGGGCGCGCCGTGCCGGGATCGGCGATGCTCGGGGTAGACGATCAGGAGGAGTGATGCAGAACGATTGCCGGCATTTTCATGAAGTCTCCGCCCGCGCGGGCAATACCGACGGCTGCGAGGAATGCCTGCGCATGGGCGACAGCTGGGTGCACCTGCGCGTATGCCTGTCCTGCGGCCACGTCGGCTGCTGCGACGACTCGAAGAACAAGCACGCCACGCGCCATTTCCATGCGACGGGCCACCCCGTCATCCGCTCCGGCGAGCCGGGCGAGACCTGGGGCTGGTGCTACGTCGACCGGGTCGTCAAGGATCCGGCGACGCCGCCGGCATAGGGCTGGTGCGCCCGCCGGGCAGCAGCAGGGCGGCGCAGAAGCCGCCCGCCACGTTGTCCAGCCGCAGCCGGCCGCCGTGCAACTGCGCCACCTGCTCCGCGATCGACAGGCCGAGGCCGGTGCCGCCGGTACCGCTCGTTCCCGCGCCGCGCGCCGGGTCGCCGCGCACGAACGGTTCCGTCACCGAGGGCAGCAGGGCGGGCGGGATGCCGGCGCCGCCATCGCGCACGGCCAGCCGCAGCATGCCGCCGGTGCGGTCGGCCGACAGCATGACGGGCCCGGCGCCGTGGCGCAGCGCGTTTTCCAGCAGGTTGCCCAGCGCGCGGCGCAGGGCCTCGGGACGGCAGCGCAGCAGCGCCGGCGGCTGCAGCGGCGCCACGCGGATGTCGTGGTCGGCATGGTCGGCCGCCAGTTCCTCGAACAGCGCGTTCGGGTCGGCCAGCGTTTCCGGCTCGGCGTCGAAGCCGCGCGCGAAGGTCATGAACTGCGCCAGGATGCGCTCGATGCCGTCGACCTGGCGCTGGGCGCTGTCCTGCAGCTGCGGATCGTCGGGGCGCATCATTTCCAGCGCCAGCTTCAGCTTCGACAGCGGGGTGCGCAGGTCGTGCGAGATCCCGGCCAGCACCATGGCGCGTTCGGCGTCGGCGCGCGCCAGCCGCTCGGTCATGCGGTTGAAGCTGCGCGCCAGCACGGCCACTTCGCGCGGCCCCGCTTCCGGCAGCGGCGCGACGGGGGCGGACGGGCGGTAGGATTCGGTGGCGCGGTACAGCGCGTGCAGGGGACGCAGCAGGCGGCGGTGCAGCATCCACGAGGCCAGCAGCGCCAGCGCCGTCGTGCCGAGCATGATCGACACCAGCGTCAGGCCGGCGCCGGACGGATAGGCGCGCATGCTGACCCAGTAGCTGTCCTGGCCCAGCCGGGTGCGGATCCACAGCCGGCGCTGGCGGTCGGTGCGCCAGGCGATGTCGGTGCGCGCGTCCAGCGCGCGCGCGAATTCGCGCATGAACACGCGTTCGACGGGCCGCGGGCGCGGTCCCCGGTCGTCGGGCGGGCGCGCGCCGGTCCAGATCTCGAGCGCCGAGGCGCGCGCCACCCGTTCCAGCACGGTCTTCTGCTCGGCGGGCGGCACGTATTCCAGCGCGTCGGCCAGCACGGCCACGCCGCGCGCCGTCACCTGCGCCACTTCCAGCAGGGCCGGGCGCAGGGACAGGAAATAGAACATCGCCAGGCTCAGCGCCTGCGCCAGCACCACGACCAGCGCGGTGGACAGCAGGGTCTGCGCCAGCAGGCGGCGCGGCCACGGGCGGGGGGCCGTCATGCGCCGTCCTGTGCCTTGCTGAAGACGTAGCCGTGGCCCCACACGGTCCTGATCCAGCGCGGCCGGGCCGGATCGTCCTCGATCATGCGGCGCAGGCGCACGATCTGCACGTCGATGGCGCGGTCGGTGACGTCGGCGTCGCGGCCCATCGCCAGGTCGATGATCTGCGTGCGCGACAGCGGGCGGCCGGCCTGCTGCACCAGCACCGTCAGCAGCCTGAATTCGCGCGTGGACAGGTCGACCTGGCGGCCGTCGCGGGACAGGCTCATGCCGTCCAGGTCCAGCACGAAGCGCCCGAAGCGCAGCTGGCGGCTGCCGTTCTGCACGAAGCTGGCCTTGGGATTGCGGCGCTGGATGGCGGCCACGCGCGCCACCAGTTCGCGCGGCAGGAAGGGCTTGCCGAGGTAGTCGTCGGCGCCCATTTCCAGGCCCAGCACGCGGTCCACCGGATCGCCTTTCGCCGTCAGCATGATGATCGGCGTCTGCTCCCCGGCCGCGCGCAGGCGCCGGCAGAGGCTCAGGCCGTCCTCGCCGGGCATCATCACGTCCAGGATCAGGACGTCGGCCGGCGCGCGCGCCAGCGTCCGTTCCAGGCCGGCGCCGTCGGCCAGCACGCGCACGTCGTAGCCGTTCTCGCCGAGATAGCGCTGCAGCAGGGACCGCATTTCCGGGTCGTCGTCGACGACGACCACGCGGCCGGCGGATGAAGTCATGGGGCCTTCCTGTGGGGACGAGCCGTCATGCTACCGCAACTCCGGGGACCGTCGGGACGGCCAACCATGACAAACCGTTACACGGCGGCGCGCCTGCATCGTTTCGTAACATCCTGCCCCGTTTCCTCATCGTTGCGTAACAGTCCGGGAGCATCCTGCCCCCATCCCTTGACCCCTCGACCGAAGGAGAACGACGATGAAGAGAACGATACTGGCGACGGTCCTGGTGCTCGGCCAGGCCATGCCGCTGCAGGCCGCGTGGGCCGACGCCGGCTACCTGCGCAGCCGCACCGTGCAGCGCGACGGCCGGGGCAACACCAGCCGCGACGTGGCGCTGGACGCCGCCGGCCCGCGCGGCACGGTGGCGGCGCAGCGCAGCTACCGGCATGCCGGGGACGGCGCGGCCAGCGCCACGCGCACCCTGCGGGTGACGGATGCGGCGACCGGCAACAGCTTCCAGCGCAATGCCAGCTACGAGAAGGGGCAGGGCATCACCCGCAGCGCCGGCTGCACCGACGCCGCCGGTGCGCCGATCGCCTGCCGCGGCCACTGAGGAGACGATCATGCGCATCCAGACTTCCCTGGTGGCCGGCCTGCTCGCGGCCGCGCTGTGCGCGCCGTCCCCCGGCGCCCTGGCCCAGCCGTCCGGCCAGCCGGGCCGGCAGTTCGCCCGCATGCTGGACAACGTCGCCGACGCCGACGCCAACCAGGACGGCCGCATCGTGCGCGAGGAATGGACGGCCTGGCGCGCCGCGCGCTTCGCCCGCATGGACCGCAACCACGACGGCCAGCTGTCCGCCGACGACATCCCGGCGATGCTGCGCGGCGGCCGGCAGGGCGCGCAGTTCGACCAGCTGGTCCGCGCGCTGGATGCGAACGGCGACGGCCGGCTGGACCGCGACGAATTCGTGGCCGGCACGCGCCTGTTCGACTGGCTGGACGCGGACCGCGACGGCGTCATCGACGCGGCGGCGCTGCGGCGCGCCCGGGATGCGGCCAAATGAGGGCGCCTGCGGCATGGATTCCGGCATCGATTCCGGCATCGATCGCGGCGGCGCTGCTGCTGCAACTGCCGGCCGCGCAGGCCGACCCCGTCGACTATGGCGCGCCATCGGCGTGGCTGTGCCGGCCGGGCATGCAGGAGGCCTGCCAGCGCGGCCTGGACGCGCTGGTGGTGCGCCCGGACGGCAGCCGCGTGGCCGAACCGTTCGTGCCCGCCGCCGACCCCGGCATCGACTGCTTCTACGTCTACCCGACCGTCTCGCGCGAGCGCGGCATGTATGCGGACCTGGCGGCATCGCCCGAGCTGGCGCGGGTGGCGCAGTCCCAGGCCGGCCGGCTGGGGTCGCGCTGCCGGCTGTTCGTGCCGCTGTACCGCCAGCTCACCCGTGCCGGCCTGGCCGACGTCATGGGCAGCCTGCGCCGGCCGGACTGGGAGCCGCCCTACCGGGGCGTGCTGGCGGCGTGGCGCTGGTACCTGGAACACGACAACGGGGGGCGGGGCGTCGTGCTGGTCGGGCACAGCCAGGGCACGGTCCTGCTGCGCAGGCTGATCGCCGAGGAGATCGACGGCCGGCCGGCGCAGCGCCTGCTCGTCTCCGCCTTCCTGGCCGGATCGCCCCAGGGCGCGGCCTTCGCGCACATCGGGCCGTGCCGGACGGCGGGCGAGACCGGCTGCGTGTACGTCTGGGGCAGCTACCGCGCCGGCGACGACGCGCCGCGCCGGCTGTTCGGTCGCGCGCCGCCCGGCAGCCGCGACGCCGTCTGCGTGAATCCGGCGGCGCCCGGCGGCGGCGCCCACCCGCTGCGGCCCTACCTGCCGCGTCCGCCGGGCATGGACCCGGACGGGCCGCCGTGGATCGTGCCCGAAGGCGTGGTCTCGGCCGCCTGCGTGGCCGACCGGCAGGGCAATGTGCTGCGCGTGAGCGGCGCGGCGCGCCTGCCGGACGGGATGCCCGGCTGGGGGCTGCACCGCTGGGACGTCAACCTGGTGCTGGGCGATATCCTGGCGCTGCTGGACGCGCAGGCGGCGGCCTGGAAAACCGGCCCGTAGGGTGCGCACCCCGTGCGCACCGGGCGTCGGCATGGCGCATGCCCCTACGGTTCCAGGCCGCCGTTGCGGGCGCGACCGAGTACATCGCCTCGCTGGCGCTTGCCGGCGCTCAGTCCAGCGGCACGGCGCGGTAGCGGTTCACCTGCGCCGGCGTGACGGTGCCGGCCGCGTTGCCCCAGCTGTTGCGCACCCAGGTGACGACGGCGGCCACCTCGGCGTCGTTCAGCACCGGGCTGTAGGGCGGCATGCCGTAGGGCCGCGGATTGCCGGCGGTGGCGGGCGGGAAGCCGCCGTTGAGCACGATGCGGATGGCGTTCACCGGCTCGGCCATCGTCAGCGCGCGGTTGCCGGCCAGCGGCGGGTACGCGAGGCCGGCACCGCGGCCGTCGGCGCCATGGCAGTCGGCGCAATGGGTCTCGTACAGCGTCTTGCCGACCTTGAGCGTGTCCTGCGGCGGCGGCGCGGCCGGCGGCGGCCGGCGGCCGTCGGGCGGCAGCGACTTGAGGTAGACCGCCATCGCGCCGACGTCGGCCTCGTCGAGATGCTGCAGGCTGCGCCGCACCACTTCCGCCATCGGCCCGAACACGGCGCCCTCGGGCGACACGCCGGTGCGCAGCAATTGCACGATGTGGCGCGTGTCCCACTGGCCGACCCCGGCTTCGACATCGGAGGTGAGCGACGGCGCATACCAGCCGACGACCGGAATCAGGCCGCCGGACAGCGCCTTGCGGGTGGCGCCCATGTGGCTGCGCTCGCTGTGGCAGGCGCCGCAGTGGCCCAGGCCCTCGACCAGGTAGGCGCCGCGGTTCCAGTCGGGCGAGCGGGCGGCGTCTTCCTGCTGCACGCCCGGCCGGAAGTACAGCAGGCGCCAGCCGGCCAGCGTCGCCTGCCGGTCGTAGGGGAAGCGCAGGGCGTGCGGCAGGTTCGGCTGGCGCACCGGCGCCACGCTGCGCAGGTAGGCGTACAGGGCGTCGGCGTCGGCGCGGGTGACCCTGGTGTAGTTCGGATAGGGGAAGGCCGGATACAGCAGGCGCCCGCCCGGCGCGATGCCGTTGTGCAGCGCATGCCAGAAATCGTCCGCGCTCCAGGCGCCGATGCCCGTCTGCGCATCGGGGGTGATGTTGGGCGCGACCACCCGGCCGAACGGCGTGTCGATCGCGCGGCCGCCCGCATAGTCCGCGCCGCCGCGCGCCGTGTGGCAGGCCATGCAGTCGCCGGCGCGGGCGAGGTAGGCGCCGCGCGCGATGTTCGCTGGGGTGGCCGCCCAGGCCGCGGGCGACGCCGACGGGATGAATTCGGCGCGCGGCCAGGCCAGCGCGACGGCGGCGCCCAGCAGCACGACCAGGACGAGGAACCAGGTGCGGCGCTTCATGGCTTGTCCTCCGGCGCGCTGCCGCAGGCCAGCGGCAGCGGCCGCGGCGCGGCCGGCGCCGGGCTGGCATCGGCCGGCGCCGGCTCGCTGGCGAGCCAGCCGGAGATGGCCGCCACGTCGGACAGGCTGAGGCGCCCGGCGATGGTGGCCATGCAGTCGGGCGCGTGGGCGCGCCGGGTGCCGTTGCGCCAGGCGCCGAACTGGGCGTTGATGTAGTCGCGCGGCAGGCCCAGCAGGCCGGGAATCGTCGGCAGCGCGCCGGTCAGGCGTTCGCCGTGGCAGGCGACGCAGGCCGGCACCTTGAGGGCGGGGTCGCCCTGCAGGACGAGGCGGCGGCCCCGTTCGACGTCGGCGGCGGGCAGGCCGGCGCGCGCCAGCACCGGCGCGGGCAGGTGCTGGCTGGCGAAGTAGCCGGCGATCTCGCGCAGGTAGTCGTCGGACAGGTGGTCCACCATCCAGGTCATCAGCGGGTACTGGCGCCGCCCGTCGCGGAAGTTGACCAGCTGGTTGTACAGGTAGCCGGCCGGCTTGCCGGCGATGCGCGGATAGTAGCGCCGCTCGCCGGAAGCGGAGGAAGCAGCGGCGGCGGCATCGATGGCCGGCGTCGCGGACGGGCCGCCGTGGCAGGACGCGCAGGCGGCCAGGCGCTGCGCCAGCGTGTCCGGCACGGCGGCGGCCGGCCGGGCGCACGCAGCCGGACCCGCAAGGATGCAGGCGAACAGCAACGCGGCGGACGCGGGGAAAGCACGCATGATCGTCCCATGAAAAGGAAACAGCCTTAGCGCAGCATCATACCGCGATGCTTTGACTTATACGCAATGTTTTATTTATTGCAATGCAGCGATGGATTGCGGGCGCCGCAGCGGGGTGCCGTCAGCCCGGGAGGTTAGCGCACGTCCTGGTAGGTGCGCAGGTGCGCGAGCAGGGCGGCGATCTCGCGTTCGTCGCCGATGCCCCAGAAGCGCATCCTGGTGCCGGGCACCACGTCGTGCGGCGCGCGCAGGAAAGCCGCCAGGGTGGCGTCGTCCCAGACGATGCCGGAGCGCTTCATGGCGTCGGAATAGGCGTAGTCGGTGGTGGAGCCGGCACGCCGGCCGAACAGCCCGTTCAGTTGCGGGCCGAAGGCGCCGCTGGCGTTGGGGCCGACGGCATGGCAGGACGCGCATTTCTTGAAGGCCAGCGCGCCGTCGACGGGGCGTCCGCCCGTGTCGGAGCAGGCTTGCAGGGCCAGCAGGAGGGGAAGGGCGAGGAGCAGGGTCGGGCGCATGCGGACATGATAATAAAAGCGCAGGGTGGGCCGCACTCCTTCTGTCGCCATTCTTCCCGCACCGGTGGCGCGGCCCACCCTGCGCTACGTTTGTGCGGCGCGGCGCGGTCCGCCGGCGACGGGTTTCGGCGGCATGGGCGGCGGCGGATTGGCGCGCCAGTGGCGGTACACGCGCAGGGCGACGTGGGCGTCGTCGGCCGCGTACTGGATCTGTTTGTCGGACAGGCGCGGCAGCGCCCAGTTGGTGGTGGTGATCTTGCGCGACTTTTGCAGGCGCTTGCCGAAGAAGCGTGCCACCGCCGTCTTCGCGCCCCAGGCATTGCGTTCGCCGCGGCGCAGCGCGGTGGCCAGGTCGAGCACGTTGCGGGTCTCGATGCCGAGCTTGGCGCGCAGGCGCCGCAGGTCGTCGCCGAGGCCGAAGCCGGCCTTCAGGATCGTGGGCGATTCGAGCACGGCGCGCAAGACGTCCAGGCCCGGAAGCGGGTGCGCCGGGTCGGGCACCGCGCCGATCTGGAACAGGTAGGCGTGGTCGTCAGTGGCGAGTTGCACCAGGTGCGGCCCGGTCGAGGCCTCGCCCTTCTGGAAGGTCGGCTTGGATTCGGTGTCGAAGCCGATGGCGTCGGCGGCCAGCAGGGCCGCCAGCGCCGCCGCCGCGTCCGCCTGCGTGCGCACCAGGCGCACGGCGGACAGCGCGATGCCTTCGTAGGGCGGAAGGGCGTCGGGATCGGCGGCGTCGGCGGGGACTGGGCTCATCGAAGGCGGCCGCTCAGCGGCGCGAGAACTTCGATGCCAGCTGCTGCAGCTTTTCCTGGCGCTTGCGGTCCGCCTCGGCCTGGACCGCCGCGTCGCGCTCGGCCTTCTTGCGCTCGGCTTCCTTCTTGAAGCGCTGCTGCAACAATTCCTTGGCGTGCTGGCGGTGGGTGTCGGTCACTTCCGCGCCCGGATTGCCGTCGAGGTCGTAGCGCACGGTCGCCTTTTCCATCGCGCGCAGGTAGCGCATGGAGCCGGTATGGATGCCGAGCGCCGCGCGCATGGTCTTGCGGTTCAGGCCGGGCAGGCGCGCCAGCACCTGCTTGTCGACGCCGATCGCCAGCGGCAGGCAGTCGCGGAAGGCGGGGAACTGCTGCTGCAGCTGCTTGAGCAGGGCGCGCGGCGATTGCGTGTCGGCGCCGGCGGCCGGCGCCTGTGCGGCGGCGGCATCCGCCGGCGGCGCGCCGGTTGCGGCCGATTCCGCCGCGGCGCCGCCTTCGACGGACTCGGGTGCGTGGTTGGCGGCGGTGTTTTCGTGGGCCTCGGTGGACTCGGCGACAGTGCTAATGGTATTCATTGACTTCATGGTAAGAACAGGAAGCGGAAGGATAGCATGGCGGGCGGCTGGTGTGCGCCGCTCAGCGGTGCAGGAATGGGCGGAAAAAGGTGGATGGGGCGCATCGGGCCGCGTCGACGACGGGCGCGAGCACGAGAAATCGTGTATGATCCGCCTCTTTCCTTGCGTCGGGCTTGCGCCGACGCAGACCGGCCAAGGGGGCGGTGGAGTGGATATACGCTAAATATATATCCATTATCCAATAATTCAATTATCACCAAATCTTTCCTTGGTGCATAATTCGTCTGTCTCCTCTATTTCTCCCTTGGAAAAATAGATTGCAAGCCCGTTGTCTGACGGGCTTTTTTTCGTTCCGACATGCTAAACCGCGATCTCAACCCCACGCCGTTCCGCCACCCGTCCCGTTGTGCGCATGCCGCCGGCCATCCGGCCTGCCGCGCGAAGCGCCGACCGGTGGGCGGCGGCGCCAGGGATGCTTGATATCCGGCCGGTCCGCCCCTAGTTAGGGCCCTTCCTTATTTCTTTCTTCCAGGTCCGCGCGGCGGACCCGGTGGATTATTGACTTCGCAGGCGCGCATCTCGCCTCGACTGGAGAAAGCTACATGAAAAACACCGCCAAGACCTTGACCCTGACCGCAAAGAAGGCGCCGGCGAAAAGCACGGCCCAGCTGTCGGTGCCGAAGACCGCGACCTCGTATTTCCTCGAAACGGAAGCGGCTGCCAAGGTCACGGTGGTCAAGACGCGCTCGCGCCTGGCCTCGCTGAAGGCGGTCCAGGCCGAGCAGGCGGGCCAGCTGCAGCCGGAATCCTTCGACCAGGCGGCCGACGCCGGCGCCGCCGCCGCGCAGGATGTGGCCGTCGAGGTCGCCGCGAACGAACCTGTCGCCGCGAACGAGCCGGTCGCGGCGCCGGCCGCCGATGCCGTTGCAGCGGCCGCGCCGGCCGCCGCGCCGCAAGCGCCCGCGCCCCAAGTCGCCGCACCGCAGGCCGCCGCGCCGCAAGCGGCGGCCGAGCCGGAAGCCGAGCCGGACGTCGGCCTCGGCTTCATCCCGAGCCAGGCGGCGCCGAGCGCGCCGCCGGTGATCGTGCGCAAGCGCGTGTCCAAGCTGGCGGCCCTGAAGGCGGCCGAGGTCGAGGAAGCGCCGGCCGCCGCGCCGGCGCCGGCAGCGTCGGCCGCTGCCGTGCCGGCCGCTCCGGCGGAAGAGGCCGCCCCGGCCGCGCGCGTCGTGCGCACCCGCACCGCGCGCCGCATCGAGCCGGCGCCCGCCGTCGCCGCGCCGTCCGGCAACACCGTCAACACCACGACCGATGCCGCCACGCTGGCCGCCATCGACACGTCCGGCTACCTGCTGCCGCAGGTGAAGGTGCCGGGCCGGCGCGGCCGCAAGCCGAGCGAATTCGTGCCCGAGAACGACGAGATCGCGGCGCTGAACGCGGTCGAGCGCGCCGAATTGAAGGCGGCGTCGAAGCTGCGCGAGCGCAAGGCCAAGGGCATCCCCGCCATGCTGGGCGGTGAAGAGGGCTTCTCCAACGAGGAGCTGGAAAAGCGTCGCACCCAGTTGAAGAACCTGATCAACATGGGCAAGGAGCGCGGCTACCTGACCCATGCGGAGATCAACGACCACCTGCCGGAAAACATCATCGATCCGGAAGCGATCGAAGGCATCATCGCGACCTTCAACGACATGGGCATCGCCGTCTACGAGCGCGCCCCGGAAGCGGAAATGATGCTGCTGTCGGACGCGGTCGTCACGCCGACCAGCGAGGACGAGGTCGAGGCCGCCGCCGCGACCGCGCTGTCGACCGTCGATTCCGACTTCGGCCGCACCACCGACCCGGTGCGCATGTACATGCGCGAGATGGGCGCCGTGTCGCTGCTGACCCGCGAAGGCGAGATCGCCATCGCCAAGCGCATCGAAGAGGGCCTGAAGGACATGGTGCAGGCGATCTCGGCCTGCCCGGTGACCATCTCGGAAATCATCGCGCTGTCGCACAAGATCGCGTCGGACGAGCTGAAGATCGACGACGTCGTCGACGGCTTCGTCGACCTGAACGACACCGGCGCCCCGGCGCCGGCGGCATCCGCCTCGTCGGACGAGGACGACGAGGAAGACGAGGTCGAGGACGAGGAAGAAGAGGGCGAATCGGGCGGCAGCGCCGCGGCGGGCTACTCGACCGAGCAACTGGCCGCGCTGCGCAAGAACGCGCTGGAAAAGTTCGCCATCATCGAGACCCAGTTCGACAAGATGGGCCATGCGTTCAAGACGCAGGGCTACGGTTCGGACGCCTACGTGACGGCCCAGGAAACCATCTCGAACGAGCTGCTCGGCATCCGCTTCACGGCCAAGGTCGTGGAAAAGCTGTGCGACACGCTGCGCGGCCAGATGGACGAGGTGCGTTCGATCGAGCGCGCCGTGCTGGACATCTGCGTGAACCGCTGCGGCATGCCGCGCGCCCACTTCATCAAGGTCTTCCCGGGCAACGAGACGGACCTCGAGTGGGTGCAGCGCGAAGTCGATTGCGCCTACCCGTACAGCGCCGTGCTGTCGCGTAACGCGCCGGCCATCATGGAACTGCAGCGCCGCATGATCGACCTGCAGGCGCGCGTGGCCCTGCCGCTGGCCGACCTGCGCAAGATCAACAAGCAGATGGCCGCCGGCGAAAAGCGCGCGCGCACCGCGAAGCGCGAGATGACCGTCGCCAACCTGCGCCTGGTGATCTCGATCGCCAAGAAGTACATCAACCGCGGCCTGCAGTTCCTCGACCTGATCCAGGAAGGCAATATCGGCCTGCTGAAGGCCGTCGACAAGTTCGAGTACCGCCGCGGCTACAAGTTCTCGACCTACGCGACCTGGTGGATCCGCCAGGCGATCACCCGTTCGATCGCCGACATGGCCCGCACGATCCGCGTGCCGGTGCACATGATCGAGACCATCAACAAGATGAACCGCATCTCGCGCCAGATCATGCAGGAAACCGGCACCGAGCCGGACATGGCGACGCTGGCCGCGAAGATGGAGATGCCGGAATCGAAGGTGCGCGAGATCATGAAGATCGCCAAGGAGCCGATCTCGATGGAAACCCCGATGGGCGAGGACGGCGATTCGCAGCTGGGCGACTTCATCGAGGACAATGCCACCCTGGCGCCGCTGGAAGCCGCGATGCACGCGTCGATGCGCGGCGTGATCAAGGAGGTGCTGGATTCGCTGACCCCGCGCGAAGCGAAGGTGCTGCGCATGCGCTATGGCGTCGAGATGTCGAACGACCACACGCTGGAAGAGGTGGGCAAGCAGTTCGACGTCACCCGCGAGCGCATCCGCCAGATCGAAGCCAAGGCGATGAGCAAGCTGCGCCAGCCGTCGCGCTCGGACAAGCTGAAGACCTTCCTGCAGAACCAGTAATGCGGACAGGCGGCCGCTGCGCCGCCAGGCTCCCGGAAAGCTCCCCGCACCGCAAGGTCCGGGGAGTTTTTTTGGCGCTGTTCGCGTTAATTCTGCGAACCGGATTTGGTCCAGGCTGTCTTACCCATTGTCGAGGTAACGCATGGGGAGACAGCGATGCCGGCTCAGGCTTTCGACGACGTGCTTGCCGCACTCGAAGCGTTACCGCTGTGCATGCAGGATCTCGCACGCCTGCGCAGCTGGATCGCCTCCATCGCGGATCCCGGCGAATGCATCGCCCTCATCGAACAGGCCGCCGGCCGGCCACCCTGTCCCCGCTGCCGCACCACGCGCGTCCACCGCTGCGGCAGCGCCAGCGGCTTGCAGCGCTATCGCTGCTGCCGCTGCGGGCGCAGCTACAACGCCTTGAGCGACACGCCGCTGGCGCGCCTGCGCCTCAAGGAGACATGGCTGGCGTACCTGCAGTGCGTGCTGGAGTCGCGTACCGTGCGCGACGCCGCAACAGTGACGGGCGTGCACCGCACCACCAGTTTTCGCTGGCGTCACCGCTTCATTCCGGGCGCCATGCACGAACGCGTGCCGACGCTGTCGGCCATCGTCGAGGCGGACGAAACCTACCTGCTCGAATCGCAGAAGGGATCGCGCACGCTGGACCGTCCGGCGCGCCAGCGTGGCGGCGTCGCCAGGCGCCGCGGCATCAACCGCGACCATGCATGCCTGCTGGTGGCGCGCGATCGCAGCGGACAAACGCTCGATTTCTATACCGGGCGCGGGCCGGTGACGGCCGCGCAGCTGGAGCGCTGCCTGCGGCCCGTGCTGGCGCCCGACGTCCTGCTGGTCAGCGATGCGGCGCAAGCCTACAAGACCTTTGCCGGCAGGGCGGGCATCACGCACGAGGCGGTCAACCTGCGGGCGGGCATCCGCACGCGCGGCGCGATCCACCTGCAGAACGTGAACGGCTGGCACAGCCGCTTCAAGACCTGGCTGCTGCGCTTTCGCGGCGTAGCCAGCCGCTACCTGATCGACTACTCGGGCTGGCAGCGGATGCTGGACGAGAAACGGCTGACGACACCGGCGCTGCTGCTGCGGGCAGCGGTCCAGTTCGGCAAGCGGCTGGACAGGAGACGCAATTAACGCGAACAGCGCCAAAAAAAACCAGGCGCGAAGGCCTGGTTTTTCGGGGAACGGCGAGTGGATTACTCGGCGGTCGGGGCATCGTCGGCGCTGCCGACTTCCGGACGGTCCACCAGCTCGACGTAGGCCATCGGTGCGTTGTCGCCGACGCGGAAGCCCATCTTCAGGATGCGGATGTAGCCGCCCGGACGCGCGTTGTAGCGCGGGCCGATTTCGGCGAACAGCTTCTGGACGATTTCGCGGTCGCGCAGGCGGGCGAACGCCAGGCGCTTGTTGGCCAGGGTGTCGTTCTTGGCCAGGGTGATGATCGGCTCGACGACTTTACGCAGTTCCTTGGCTTTCGGAACGGTGGTCTTGATCGCTTCGTGACGCAGCAGCGAAACGGTCATGTTGCGCAGCATTGCCAGGCGGTGGGACGAGGTACGGTTCAGTTTGCGAAGGCCGTGACGGTGACGCATGGTATTTCCTTTCGAGTGTTTTAATTCCAGTTCTTCGATCGTTCACGCGCTTGCGCGGGTGGACGCGGACCGGTTAGGGGGTTAGGGACTGCCCGGACAACATTGTCCGGGCAGGTAGTGCAAATTACTTTTCCAGACCTGCGGGCGGCCAGTTTTCCAGCTTCATGCCCAGGGTCAGGCCGCGGGAAGCCAGGACTTCCTTGATCTCGTTCAGCGACTTGCGACCCAGGTTCGGGGTCTTCAGCAGTTCGTTTTCCGAACGCTGGATCAGGTCGCCGATGTAGTAGATGTTCTCGGCCTTCAGGCAGTTCGCCGAACGGACGGTCAGTTCCAGGTCGTCCACCGGACGCAGCAGGATCGGATCGACCAGCGGCGCGCGCGACGGGGCTTCCGCGGCGGCTTCGGTGCCTTCCAGGGCGGCGAACACGTTCAGCTGGTCGACCAGCACGCGGGCCGACTGGCGGATCGCCTCTTCCGGGGTGATGACGCCGTTGGTCTCGATGTTGATGATCAGCTTGTCCAGGTCGGTACGCTGCTCGACACGGGCCGATTCCACGGCGTACGACACGCGGCGCACCGGCGAGAACGAGGCGTCCAGGATGATGCGGCCGATGGTCTTGTTGGTGTCTTCCGACAGGCGGCGCACGTTGCCCGGCACGTAGCCGCGGCCCTTCTCGACCTTGATCTGCATGTCCAGCTTGCCGCCGGCGGTCAGGTGGGCGATCACGTGTTCCGGGTTGATCAGTTCGACGTCATGCGGCAGGTCGATGTCGGATGCCAGGACCGGGCCTTCGCCTTCCTTCTTCAGGGTCAGCGTGACGGAATCGCGGTTGTGGACCTTGAAGACCACGCCCTTCAGGTTCAGCAGCAGGTCGACGACGTCTTCCTGCACGCCGTCCAGCGACGAGTACTCGTGCACCACGCCGGCGATCGTCACTTCGGTCGGGGCATAGCCGATCATCGACGACAGCAGGACGCGGCGCAGCGCGTTGCCCAGCGTGTGGCCATAACCACGTTCGAACGGTTCCATCACGACTTTCGCGTGGCCGGCGCCCAGGGCTTCGACGTCGATGATACGTGGCTTCAACAAACTATTTTGCATGAGTGTCCTCTTCAATACCCTCGGTTCGTTACACCGATAAGGCTGATGGCATCAGTAGAAACGCCCGCTGCGATGGCGGGCGGTACAACGAATTCTGTGTGGGGACGGGGATTCCGTCGCCCCGGCGCGGGCCGCGGCCCGCGCCGGGGTGACGAAGACGGGCCGGCACGCCGGTCCGCCTTCGTCACGCGTTCATCAACGCGAGTACAGTTCGACGATCAGCGCTTCGTTGACGTCGGCGGCGATCTCGTTACGCTCCGGGAACGAACGGAAGGTGCCTTCGAACTTCTTGGCGTCGACCGACACCCAGCTCGGGAAGCCGACTTGTTCGGCCAGCGACAGGGCTTCGGCGATACGGACTTGCTTCTTGGCCTTTTCGCGGACAGCGACGACGTCGCCGGTCTTGACCTGGTACGACGCGATGTTCACGACGTTGCCGTTGACGGTCAAGGCCTTGTGGCTGACCAGCTGGCGCGCTTCGGCGCGGGTCGACCCGAAGCCCATGCGGTAAGCGACGTTGTCGAGGCGGCCTTCCAGCAGCTTCAGCAGGGTTTCGCCGGTGTTGCCCTTGCGGCGCGACGCTTCGGCGAAGTAGCGGCGGAACTGACGCTCCAGCACGCCGTAGATGCGCTTGACCTTCTGCTTTTCACGCAGCTGGTTGCCGTAGTCCGAGGTGCGCTGGCCCGACTTGACGCCGTGCTGGCCCGGCTTGACGTCCAGTTTGCACTTGGAGTCGAGCGAACGACGGGCGCTCTTCAGGAACAGGTCGGTGCCTTCACGGCGCGACAGTTTTGCTTTTGGTCCGATATAACGTGCCACGTTAAACTTCCTTTATTTGAATGATCACGCCCCGGATGCGGCGCATGGTAACCATGCCGCAACAGGCGCTAGTCCGGTTCTGCAAGAGACCGGACGTGGCTTACAAACACCACGGATCGGTTGATCCAAGGCGACAATAGCCGGGCAGTATAACCCATTTCTGGGCCAACTGCACCGGCGTTTCTTTTGCCACGGCGCGTGGCGTATCGCGTTCACGACAGGCGGCCAGGCCGCCCGGCGGGAATCAGATACGACGACGCTTCGGCGGACGGCAACCGTTGTGCGGAACCGGCGTCACGTCCTGGATCTCGGTGATCTTGATACCCAGGTTGTTCAGCGCGCGCACGGCCGACTCGCGGCCCGGGCCCGGGCCCTTGATGCGCACTTCCAGGTTCTTCACGCCGTATTCCTGGGCGACCTTGCCAGCTGCTTCGGCTGCGACCTGCGCCGCGAACGGGGTCGATTTACGCGAACCCTTGAAGCCTGCGCCACCGGAAGTTGCCCACGACAGGGCGTTGCCCTGGCGGTCGGTGATCGTGATGATGGTGTTGTTGAACGATGCGTGGACGTGTGCGATGCCTTCGGCGACGTTCTTCTTGACTTTCTTGCGGATGCGGGCTGCAGCCGCCGAGCTTTGTTGCTTAGCCATGGTCTTGTCCTAGATTATTTCTTGAGCGATTGAGCTGCCTTGCGCGGGCCCTTGCGGGTACGTGCATTGGTACGGGTGCGCTGACCGCGGACCGGCAGGCCCTTGCGGTGACGCATGCCACGGTAGCAGCCCAGGTCCATCAGACGCTTGATGTTCATGGACAGCTCACGGCGCAGATCGCCTTCGACCACGAACTTGCCGACTGCGTCACGCAGCTTTTCCAGTTCGTTGTCGTCCAGGTCCTTGACCTTCTTGTCGGTCGGAACGCCAGTCGAAGCGCAGATTTGCTTCGAGCGGGTACGGCCGATACCGTAGATCGCCGTCAGGCCGATGACGGTGTGCTGATGATTGGGGACGTTGACCCCTGCAATACGTGCCATTCGTTATTCCTCGAAATTAACCTTGACGCTGCTTGTGACGCGGCTCGACGCAGATCACACGGACCACGCCCTTGCGCTTGATGATCTTGCAGTTGCGGCAGATCCGCTTGACTGAAGCGTTAACTTTCATTTTGCACTCTCTTCCAGATTCGATAACTTGATTATTTACTTGGTGCGGAACACGATGCGGGCCCGGGACAGGTCATACGGGGTCAGTTCCACCGTTACCTTGTCACCCGGAAGGATGCGGATATAGTTCATCCGCATTTTACCCGAGATATGTCCCAACACCACGTGCCCGTTTTCCAGCTTCACGCGAAAGGTCGCGTTCGGGAGATTCTCCAGAATCTCCCCTTGCATTTGGATGACGTCGTCTTTTGCCATTCGGTCTATTCACTCCTGGAGGTTGGTCCTGCCGCTCAACGCGACGGGATGCCACCCTTGAAATTTGCCTTGCGCAGCAGCGAATCATATTGCTGCGACATGACGTAGTTCTGCACCTGCGCCATGAAATCCATCGTGACGACCACGATGATCAGGAGCGAGGTTCCGCCGAAGTAGAAAGGCACTTTCCACTGGCTCTGCATGAACTCCGGCAGCAGGCACACCAGCGTGATGTAGACCGCACCGGCGAGGGTCAGGCGCATCAGGATCTTGTCGATGTAGCGCGCAGTCTGCTCGCCCGGACGGATGCCCGGGACGAATGCGCCGCTCTTCTTCAAGTTGTCCGCCGTTTCCTTGCTGTTGAATACCAGCGCCGTATAGAAGAAGCAGAAGAACACGATCGCCACCGCATACAGCAACGCGTGGATCGGCTCGCCGGCGGTCAGCGACGCTGCCAGGTCCTTCAGGAACCCGATGAACGGGCTCGAAGTGTCCTTGCCGCGCGTGAACCAGTCGACGATCGTGGCCGGGAACAGGATGATCGAAGAAGCGAAGATCGGCGGGATCACGCCGGCCATGTTCAACTTCAACGGCAGGTGGCTGCTCTGGCCACCATAGATCTTGTTACCGACCTGGCGTTTCGCGTAATTCACCAGGATCTTGCGCTGGCCGCGTTCGACGAACACGACCGCGTAGGTCACCAGGGCTACCAGAATCACGATGAAGATTGCGGCGAAGCTGCTGATCGAACCGTTCGACACCAGGGTGAACAAGCTACCCAGTGCGCTCGGCAGACCGGCTGCGATACCGGCAAAAATGATGATCGAGATACCGTTGCCAAGACCACGTTCGGTGATCTGCTCGCCGAGCCACATGAGGAACATGGTGCCGGTCAGCAGGGTCACGACGGTCACGAAGCGGAAAGCAACGCCCGGGTCGATGACCAGGCCTTGCTGCGCCTCCAGGGCGACTGCGATGCCGAACGCCTGGAACAGAGCCAGCACGACCGTGAAGTAACGGGTGTACTGGGTGATCTTGCGGCGACCGGCCTCGCCCTCTTTCTTCAGTGCCTCCATCTGCGGCGAGACGATCGACACCAGCTGCATGATGATCGAAGCCGAAATGTACGGCGTGATGCCAAGCGCGAACACGGCAAAACGGGACAGGGCACCGCCGGAGAACATGTTGAACATGCCCAGGATGCCGCCCTCGTTCTGCTTGAACAGCTGGGCCATGGCGATCGGGTCGATCCCGGGGACCGGGATGTGAGCACCGATGCGGTACACGACCAACGCGCCAAGCAAGAACCACAACCGGCCCCAGGGGAAGCCGGAAGCGGCACTTTTACCAAGTTGTGAATTAGTCGCCAATTTTTGCTCCGATCAGGCAGCGGTCGCTTTAAGCGACCGAGCCGCCAGCTGCTTCGATCGCTGCCTTCGCGCCAGCGGTCGCCTTGATGCCCTTCAGGTTCACCGCCTTGGTGATTTCGCCCGACAGGATCACGCGCACGTCGCGAGCCACGACCGGCAGCACGCCGGCTTGCTTGAGCACCAGGATGTCGACGTCGCCGACGGCCAGGTTGTTCAGGTCCGACAGGCGCACTTCGGCCTTGAACGTGGCGTTCAGGGACTTGAAGCCACGCTTCGGCAGACGGCGCTGCAGCGGCATCTGGCCGCCTTCGAAACCGACCTTGTGGAAGCCGCCCGAACGCGACTTCTGACCCTTGTGACCGCGGCCGGCAGTCTTGCCCAGGCCCGAGCCGATACCGCGACCGACGCGACGCTTCGCGTGCTTGGCGCCGTCAGCTGGTTGGATGGTATTGAGTTGCATTATTTTCTCCGTTGACCAAGCCGGGGCTTAGTCGACAACTTTGACGAGGTAGCTGACCTTGTTGATCATGCCGCGGACCGCCGGGGTGTCCTGCAGCTCGGAGACCGAGTTGACACGACGCAGACCCAGGCCGCGCACGGTGGCGCGGTGATCCTGACGGGTACCGATCAGGCCTTTGACCAGCTTGACTTTAACGGTGTTTGCCATGGTATTCCCCTTAACCCAGGATCTCTTCCACCGACTTGCCGCGCTTGGCAGCGATGTCAGCCGGAGTACTCATTTTTGCCAGACCGTCGAGGGTCGCGCGAACCAGGTTGTACGGGTTCGACGAACCGGTCGACTTGGCGACCACGTCGGTCACGCCCATCACCTCGAAGATGGCGCGCATTGCGCCACCCGCGATCACGCCGGTACCCGGCTTGGCCGGCGACATCATCACGTACGACGCGCCGTGGCGGCCGGTGACGCTGTGCTGCAGCGTGCCGTTCTTCAGGGGCACCTTGATCAGGTTGCGGCGGGCTTCTTCCATCGCTTTCTGCACGCCGACCGGAACTTCCTTCGACTTGCCCTTGCCCATGCCGATGCGGCCATCGCCGTCACCGACAACGGTCAGCGCTGCAAAACCCATGATACGACCACCCTTGACCACCTTGGTCACGCGGTTGATCGCGATCATTTTCTCGCGCATGCCATCATCCGGCTTGTCGCTTGCCATTTTCGCTTGCATTTTTGCCATGACGATTCTTCCTTAGAACTTCAGACCGGCTTCGCGCGCGGCTTCTGCCAGCGCCTTGACACGGCCGTGGTAACGGAAACCCGAACGGTCGAACGCGACTTCGGTGATCCCTGCTTTCAGTGCTTTTTCTGCGACGCGCTTGCCGACCAGGGCAGCCGCGGCAGCGTTGCCGCCGGCGCCAGTCTTGCCAGCCAGTTCCGCACGCACTTCCGCTTCCAGCGTCGAAGCCGACACCAGGACTTTGGCGTCCGGGCTGATCAGGTTCGCGTAGATGTGCAGGTTGGTGCGATGCACCGACAGGCGGTTCACGCCCAGCTGCGCGATCTTGATACGGGTTTGGCGTCCGCGGCGCAGACGCGATTCTTTCTTGTCCATCGTCAGCTCCGATTATTTCTTCTTGGTTTCTTTCAGCTTAACCACTTCGTCCGAATAACGGACACCCTTGCCTTTGTAAGGCTCCGGCGAGCGGTAAGCGCGCACTTCTGCAGCAACCTGGCCGACCTTTTGACGGTCGATACCCTTGATCACGATCTCGGTCGGGGTCGGGGTGGTTGCGGTGACGCCTTCCGGCATCGCGTGCAGGACCGGGTGCGAGAAACCCAGCGACAGGTTCAGGGCGTTGCCCTGGACGGCGGCCTTGTAACCCACGCCGACCAGGTTCAGCTTGCGCTCGAAGCCCTTGGTCACGCCGGTCACCATGTTGTTGACCAGTGCACGCAGGGTGCCCGACATCGCGTTCGATTCGCGCGAATCGTCGATCACGTCGAAGGTCAGCGTGCCATTGTTGTTTTCCACTTTGACCAGGCCGTTCAGCGGCTGGGTCAGGGTGCCCAGCGGGCCCTTGACGGTGATCGACGACGCGTTGATCGCGACATCGGTACCGGCCGGGACGGCGATTGGCATCTTAGCTACTCGAGACATCGTCTACTCCTTAAGCCACGTAGCACAGCACTTCGCCACCGACACCGGTTGCGCGTGCTTTGCGGTCGGTCATCACACCCTTCGGGGTCGAGACGATTGCCACGCCCAGGCCGTTCATGACCTGAGGGATTTCATCCTTGCCCTTGTAGATGCGCAGGCCAGGACGGGACACGCGCTCGATGCGCTCGATAACCGGACGGCCAGTGTAGTACTTCAAACCGATTTTCAGTTCAGCCTTGCCACCTTCGGTGGTCACGGCGAAATCTTCGATGTAACCCTCGTCCTTCAGGACGTTGGCGATCGCAACTTTCACTTTCGACGACGGCATCGACACGTTGGTCTTCTGCACGCCCTGTGCGTTGCGGATGCGGGTCAGCATATCGGCGATAGGATCGCTCATACTCATTGCTTGTTCTCCTATTACCAGCTAGCTTTGGTCATACCCGGGATTTCGCCTTTCATGGCGAATTCGCGGAGCTTGATACGGGCCAGACCGAATTTACGGAAGGTGCCACGGGGACGGCCGGTCATGGCGCAGCGGTTGCGCTGACGGGTCGGGTTCGAGTTACGCGGCAGGGCCTGCAGTTTCAGGCGGGCTTCGTAACGCTCTTCTTCCGACTTGGTCTGGTCGTCGATGATTGCTTTCAGAGCGGCACGCTTTGCGGCGAATTTCTCCACCAGGTCTGCACGCTTCTGTTCGCGGTTAATCAGTGCAAGTTTTGCCATGAACTTAGTTCCTGAACGGGAATTTGAATGCGGCGAGCAGCGCTTTGGCTTCTTCGTCGGTCTTAGCGGTCGTGGTGATCGAGATGTTCATGCCACGCAGCGCATCGATCTTGTCGTAATCGATTTCCGGGAAGATGATCTGCTCTTTGACGCCGATGTTGTAGTTGCCGCGACCGTCGAACGATTTGCCGCTCACGCCACGGAAGTCACGCACGCGCGGCAGGGCCACGGTGATGAAGCGGTCCAGGAATTCGTACATGCGGGCGCCGCGCAGGGTCACCATCGTGCCGATCGGGTAGCCTTCGCGGATCTTGAAACCGGCGATTGCCTTGCGGGCCTTGGTGACGACCGGCTTCTGGCCAGCGATCTTGACCAGGTCGCCGGTTGCGTGCTCGATGATCTTCTTGTCTGCGACGGCTTCCGACAGACCCATGTTCAGGGTGATCTTGGTCAGGCGCGGGACTTCCATCACCGACTTGTAACCGAATTTTTCGGTCAGTTCGGCAACGACTTTGTCTTTGTACAGTTGTTGGAGACGGGCCATTTCTTATTACCCTTTCACTACTTCGCCGTTCGACTTGAAGACGCGGACTTTTTTGCCATCCACTTCCTTGAAGCCAACGCGATCAGCCTTGCCGGTCGCTGCATTGAACAGCGCGACGTTCGACACGTGAATCGGCATGGTCTTGTCGACGATACCACCAGTTACGCCGGTCATCGGGTTCGGCTTGACGGCCTTCTTGGCCACGTTCACGCCTTCGACGATGACGTGCTCAGCATCTACGCGCTGCTGAACGACACCGCGCTTGCCCTTGTCCTTGCCGGCCAGGACGATGACTTCGTCGTTTTTACGAATCTTAGACATTACGACTCCCTTACAGAACTTCAGGTGCCAGGGACACGATCTTCATGAACTTCTCGGTGCGCAGTTCGCGCGTCACCGGTCCGAAGATACGGGTGCCGATCGGCTCCAGCTTGGCGTTCAGCAGCACGGCGGCATTGCCGTCGAACTTCACCAGGGAACCATCTTGGCGGCGCACACCCTTGGCAGTGCGCACGACCACGGCATTGTAGATTTCACCTTTCTTGACGCGGCCGCGCGGAGCAGCTTGCTTCACGGTGACCTTGATCACGTCGCCAATGCTGGCGTAACGGCGCTTGGAGCCGCCCAATACCTTGATGCACAGGACTTCTTTTGCACCGGTATTGTCGGCCACTTCGAGCCGGCTTTCGGTTTGAATCATGATATTTTCTTTCCCAACTTAAGCCGTAGAAAATCCCACGGTATTACCGTAGGCCTGCGGTCAGTCTTGGTCCCGCCGCGCCGCCCGGAACCGGACGCCACGTTTGGGTGATTGGACTTTCCAATGTACTTCATTGCAGGCCGCAGCAATCGCGGGGGACAAACTGCGGCAACACATGAACGAAGCCCGCTAGTATCTCAGATACCAGCGGGCCTCGCAAGACAAATTTTAAGCGTGTCGTAAACGCTACGGCGCGTTACGACTCGCTTTTCTTACAGAACCTGTGCGACCTGTACGACTTTGGTCAGGGTCCAAGCCTTCGTCTTCGAGATCGGGCGACCTTCCTGGATCTCGACCGTGTCGCCGGTCTTGGCCTGGTTGGTCTCGTCGTGCGCGTGATACTTGTTCGAGCGCACGATGATCTTGCCGTACAGCGGGTGCTTGACGTGACGCTCGACCAGCACGGTTACCGTCTTGTCCATTTTGTCGGACACGACCTTGCCGACCAGCGTACGCTTCAGCGCCGTTTTAGTGGTGTCGTTCATTTGGCTTCCTTCTGGTTCATCACGGTCTTGACACGCGCGATATCGCGGCGAACTTTCTTCAGCTGGGCGGTATTGGTCAGCTGCTGCGTAGCGATTTGCATGCGCAGGCCGAACTGCGCCTTCAGCAGCTCATTCAGCTCTTGCTGCAGAGCTGCCTGATCCTTGCCGCGGAGTTCCGTTGCTTTCATTCTTAACTCCTGTTATTGGCCGACTTGGCGCACCACGAAAGTGGTTGCCAGCGGCAGTTTGGCAGCGGCCAGGCGGAATGCTTCGCGCGCCAGTTCTTCTGCGACGCCGTCCATCTCGTACAGGACCTTGCCCGGCTGGATTTCAGCGACGTAGTATTCCGGATTACCTTTACCGTTACCCATACGGACTTCGGCCGGCTTGTTCGAGATCGGCTTGTCCGGGAAGATGCGGATCCAGATGCGGCCGCCACGCTTGATGTGACGGGTCATGGCACGACGCGCCGCTTCGATCTGGCGTGCGGTGATACGGCCGCGGGCAACTGCCTTCAGGCCGAATTCGCCGAACGACACTGCGGTGCCGCGGGTGTGCGAAATGCCGGTGTTACGGCCCTTCTGCTCTTTACGATACTTTCTGCGGGATGGCTGCAGCATGCTTATTCTCCTGCTTTCTCAGCAGCAACCGGCTTGGCAGCGCGGCGGCCTGCTGGAGCGGTACCTGGTTTGGCGCCCGGACGGCCACGGCCTGCCGGCTTGCCATCATCGCGACGCGGACCGCGCGGTTTTTTCTCGTCGGCCGGCACGTCGATGACCGGAGCTTCACCGGTCGGCGAACGGTCGCCCTTGTAGACCCAGACCTTCACGCCGATGATGCCGTACGTGGTCGAGGCTTCGCTGGTGCCGTAGTCGATGTCGGCGCGCAGGGTGTGCAGGGGCACACGGCCTTCGCGGTACCATTCGGTACGTGCGATCTCGATGCCGTTCAGGCGGCCCGACGACATGATCTTGATGCCGACGGCGCCCAGGCGCATCGCGTTCTGCATCGCGCGCTTCATGGCGCGGCGGAACATGATGCGCTTTTCGAGCTGCTGGGCGATCGAATCGGCGATCAGCTGCGAGTCGATTTCCGGCTTGCGGATCTCTTCGATGTTCACGTGCACGGGCACGCCCATGATCTTGGTCAGCGACGACTTCAGGACTTCGATGTCTTCGCCTTTCTTGCCGATCACGACGCCAGGACGCGACGAGTAGATCGTGAAGCGCGCGTTCTTGGCCGGACGCTCGATGACGATGCGGCCGACGGAGGCGTTCTTCAGTTTCTTCTTCAGGAAGGCGCGGGCTTCCAGGTCTTCCTTCAGCATGTCGGCGAAGTTGCCGTTGCCAGCGTACCAGCGCGATGCCCAGTTACGGGTGACCGCCAGGCGGAAGCCGGTTGGGTGGATTTTCTGACCCATCGTATGCTCCTTAGTTACCGACAGTCACGTAGACGTGACAGGATTGTTTCGAAATGCGATCGCCGCGGCCTTTTGCACGAGCCGTGAAACGCTTCAGGATCGGGCCCTTTTCGACATAGATCTGAACCACTTTCAGTTCGTCGATGTCGGCACCATCGTTGTGCTCGGCGTTCGCGATGGCGGACTCCAGCACTTTCTTGATGATGGTGGCGCCTTTTTTCGGGCTGAACTGCAGGATGTTCAGCGCAGCGTCGACCTTCTTGCCGCGGATCAGGTCCGCAACCAGGCGGCCCTTCTGCTCCGACAGGCGAACGCCTTTGAGGATAGCTTTAGTTTCCATTATTTCTTCGCCTTCTTGTCAGCGGCGTGGCCCTTGAACGTGCGGGTCAGGGCGAATTCGCCCAGCTTGTGACCGACCATGTTCTCGGAGACGTACACCGGCACGTGCACCTTGCCGTTGTGGACAGCGATCGTCAGGCCGATGAAGTCCGGGGTGATCGTCGAGCGGCGCGACCAGGTTTTGACCGGCTTCTTGTCTTTGGTCGCTTGCGCGGCTTCGACCTTCTTCACCAGGTGGGCGTCAATGAACGGCCCTTTTTTCAATGAACGAGTCATGTCTTATCCTTATTTCTTGCCGCGGCGCGAAACGATCATCGAAGACGTACGCTTGTTCGAACGCGTCTTCTTGCCCTTCGTCTGCTGGCCCCACGGCGACACCGGGTGACGACCCGCAGCCGTACGACCTTCACCACCACCGTGCGGGTGGTCGATCGGGTTCATCACGACACCACGGACGGTCGGACGAACGCCGCGCCAACGCATGGCACCGGCCTTACCGATCTTGCGCAGGTTGTGCTCGCCGTTGCCGACTTCGCCAACCGTTGCGCGGCACTCGATGTGCACGCGGCGCACTTCACCCGAGCGCAGGCGAACCTGGGCGTAGGTACCTTCGCGGGCCATCAGCACGACGCCGGCGCCTGCGGTACGGGCCATCTGGGCGCCCTTACCCGGCAGCATCTCGACGCAATGCATGGTGGTGCCGACCGGGATGTTGCGGATCGGCAGGCAGTTACCCGACTTGATCGGCGCTTCCGAGCCGTTCATGACGGTATCGCCCACGGACATGCCCTTGGTGGCGATGATGTACGCGCGGTGACCGTCGGCGTAGCACACCAGAGCGATGTGCGCGGTACGGTTCGGGTCGTACTCGATGCGCTCGACCTTGGCCGGGATACCGTCCTTGTTGCGCTTGAAGTCGACCACGCGGTAGTGGTGCTTGTGACCACCGCCGATGTGGCGGGTGGTGATGTGGCCGTTGTTGTTACGGCCGGCGGTCTTCGATTTTTTCTCAACCAGGGCTGCGAACGGACGACCCTTGTACAGGTCGGCGTTCACAACCTTCACCATGCCGCGGCGGCCTGGGGAGGTTGGCTTCATCTTAACGAGTGCCATTATTTAGCCTCCTCGACAAAATTGATTTCCTGGCCCGGCTTCAGGGCCACGAAAGCGCGCTTGGTGTGGTTGCGACGACCGACGAAACGGCCCGAACGCTTCTGCTTGCCTTCGCGGTTCACGGTCTGCACCGATTCCACTTCGACTTTGAACAGCAGCTCGACGGCGGCTTTGATTTCCGGCTTGGTCGCGTCCGGCAGGACCTTGAACACGATCTGTTCGTTCTTTTCCGCGACGAAGGTCGCCTTTTCGGAAATGACCGGAGCCAGCAGCACCTTCATCAGGCGCTCTTCGCTGAATTTGATTGCGGCGCTCATGCGTACATCTCCTCGATCTTGGCCAGAGCAGCTTTGGTGACCAGGACTTTCTTGTAGAACACCAGCGACATCGGATCGGCATGCTTCGGCTCGACGACCAGCACGTTCGGCAGGTTGCGCGATGCCAGCAGCAGGTTTTCATCGATCGTGTCGGTGATCACCAGGACCGATTCCAGGCCCATGCTCTGCAGCTTCTGCGACAGCAGCTTGGTCTTCGGGGCGTCGATCGTCAGGTTCTCGATGACGTTCAGGCGTTCTTCGCGGGCCAGCTGCGAGAAGATCGAGCAGATACCTGCGCGGTGCATCTTCTTGTTGACCTTGTGCGTGAAGTTCTCGTCCGGCGAGTTCGGGAAGATGCGACCACCACCGCGCCACAGCGGCGACGACGACATACCGGCGCGGGCGCGGCCCGTGCCTTTTTGACGCCACGGCTTCTTCGTGGTGTGGCTGACTTCTTCACGATCCTTCTGCTTGCGGTTGCCGCTGCGCGCGTTGGCGGCGTAGGCGACCACGATCTGGTGGATCAGGGCTTCGTTGTAATCGCGACCGAAGACTTCGTCGGTGACGGTCACGTTCGAGCCGGCTTGGCCTTGCTCATTCAGGAGCTTGAGTTCCATCGTTTAAGCTCCCTTCTTGGCTTTGACTTTGACGGCAGGCGAGACGACCACTTGGCCATTCTTCGCGCCCGGGACGGCACCCTTGACCAGCAGCAGCTGACGCTCTGCGTCGATGCGGGCGATTTCCAGGTTCTGGGTGGTGACGGTAACGTCGCCCAGGTGACCGGTCATGCGCTTGCCAGGGAACACGCGGCCCGGATCCTGCGCCATACCGATGGAACCCGGCACGTTGTGCGAACGCGAGTTACCGTGGGTGGCGCGGCCCGATGCGAAGTTGTAACGCTTGATGGTACCGGCGTAGCCTTTACCGATCGAGGTGCCTTGCACGTCGATTTTCTGGCCGACTTCGAACAGGGAAACATTGACTGCGTCGCCGGCCTTGAAACCAGCGGCTTGTGCGGCGTCGATGCGGAATTCCTTCAGCAGCGTGCCGGCTTCGACGCCAGCTTTGGCGTAGTGACCCGCAGCGGCCTTGTTCACGCGCGAGGCGCGACGTTGACCGAATACGACCTGAACTGCCGAGTAACCGTCAGTTTCAGGAGTTTTGATTTGCGCAACACGGTTGTTCGACACGTCCAGCACGGTGACGGGGATCGAATCGCCGTCGTCCGTGAAGATGCGCATCATGCCAACCTTGCGACCGAGAAGGCCCAGGCTCATTTTTTCTCCATTCCCACCTACGATTGGGCGGGGCTAGTTAGTACTACAAAACGCATGGGTCAAAAAAGACAGACCCACACCGAAGCCGGCTAGTATAGCGCGCGCTACGGATGGACGCAACAGGAGAATGCGAAGATTGACGCACGCTGTTACGTTTTCACGCTGTAGTCTTGGAGATCAGAGGAATCCATTCCGGCGGAATGGCACAGAGAAGACACACCGCTGCATCTTCTCTCTGCAGGCTCGGGGCCTGCGCAATGGAGGAATTCTGGTGGGCGGTGCAGGATTCGAACCTGCGACCCCTTGGATGTCGACCAAGTATTCTAACCAGCTGAACTAACCGCCCGGGGAGCCGCATTATACGAGCATCTTTTGGCAAAGCGCAATAGCGAATTTCGAAAATCCATGCGCATCGAATATGCCCCACCGGCGCCGGCCAACCGTGCCCCGGTTGTCGATGTTTTTTTGCAATGTTAGACTAATGGGGTTCCAACGAGGGAACAGACGCCGTCTCACAACAACAACCATCCTCACGCTGGCGCCCGGCCCGGCTCATGCAGCCACCGCGGTTCGTTCCCTCCTCGCGGCAGACGCAACGACGACGCGTCCTGCCATTCCCGTGCGCATACGTGGCATCGTGCCCCGTTCCCGCACGCCATCTCTCGTCGTGCCGGCACCGTGCCGGCGATACGGCGGGACATCTCGACAACAAGGATGATCCCATGACCGCAGCGATTCCCTTTCGTTCCCGTTCCCCTTTCCTGGACCCGCGCAAGCTCGTGCTTGCCACCGACCTCGACGGCACCCTGCTGGCCGGCCCGCAAGAGGCGCGGCGGCGGATACGCGACCTGTTCGGCGGCGGACTGGAAGGCGCGCAGCTGGTGTTCGTCACCGGCCGCGGCCTGGAATCGGTGATGCCGCTGCTGGCCGACCCGACCATCCCCACGCCCGCCTACATCATCGCCGACGTCGGCGCCACCATCGTGCACGGCGACCTGACGCCGGTCGAGCCGCTGCACCACGAGATCGCCGCGCGCTGGCCCGGCAGCCAGGCCGTGCTGAGGGCGCTGGCCGGCTTCCCGCAACTGGCGCGCCAGAGCGTGCCGCAGGAGCGGCGCTGCTCCTTCCTGGTCGGCGAAAGCGCCATCACGCCGGCCCTGCGCAGCGCCGTCGAGCAACTCGGCTGCGACCTGCTGTTCTCGGCCGGGCGCTACCTCGACGTGCTGCCGCGCAGCGTCGCCAAGGGCGCGGCCCTGCGCCGCCTGGCGGACGCGGCGGGCTTCGATCCCGCCCACATCGTCGTCGCCGGCGACACGCTGAACGACCTGTCGCTGTTCGAGGCGGGCTTTCGCGGCATCGCCGTGGGCGGGTCCGAACCGGCGCTGGTGGCGGCGGTGGCCCGCATGAAGCACGTGTTCATCGCCGAGAACGCCGGCTGCGGCGGCATCCTCGACGGCCTGGCCCACCATGGCCTGCGCGAAGCCGGCCCCGGCGCGCCGCCGGCCGCCGAGACGCGCGGCAAGGCCGAACTCGTCATGGTCTACCACCGCCTGCCGTTCGACGAGGCGGTCGAGGACGGCGTGCCGGTGCGGCGCCGCCCGAAGAGCCCGAACGGCATCATGCCCACGCTGTTGAGCCTGTTCTCGAACGGGCGCACCGGCTCCTGGGTGGCCTGGTCGCAGCAGGAGTCGCGCGCGCCGGCGGGGTTCGCCAGCCACGTCGCCGTCGACCCCGAACGCTATCCGAACCTGGAGGCGGCGCGCATCGCCCTCACGGCGCAAGACGTCGACCTGTTCTACAAAAAATTTTCCAAGGAAGCGTTCTGGCCGATCATCTTTTCCTTCCCCGACCGCGCCGTGTTCCGCCAGGACCACTGGGAGCGCTTCCTGGAAGTGAACCGCCTGTTCGCCGAGCAGACCGCGCGCGAGGCCGCCGAAGGCGCCACGGCCTGGATCCACGACTACAACCTGTGGATGGTGCCGGCCTTCCTGCGGCCGCTGCGCCCGGACCTGAAGATCGCCTTCTTCCACCACACGGCCTTCCCGTCCAGCGACGTGTTCAACATCCTGCCGTGGCGCCGCGACATCGTGGCCAGCCTGCTGCAGTGCGACTACGTCGGCTTCCACATCCCGCGCTACGCCGAGAACTTCCTCGATGCCGCGCGCTCGTTCACCCCGCTGGAAGTGGTGGCCAGCGCCCCGTGCGCGCCGCGCTTCCTGACCTATGGCTGCGCGCTGGGCGTGGACCGCACCACCACCGCGATCGAGGTGGCGGGCCGGCGCGTGGCGCTGGGCGCGCACCCGGTCGGCACCGACGTGGCGCTGATCGAACGCCTGGTGGCCACGCCGCGGGTGGCGGCCGACCTGGCCGAGATCGACGCCTACCTGGCCGGCCGCACCGGTATCGTCTCGATCGAACGCCTGGACTACGTCAAGGGCTCGCTGGAAAAGCTGCAGGCCTTCGAGCGCCTGCTGGAACGCCACCCGGAACTGGCCGGCAAGGTCACGCTGCTGAACATCATCACGCCGGCGGCGCCCGGCATGGAAATCTACGACACCCTGCGCGAGGAGCTCGACCGCACGGTGGGCCGCATCAACGGCCGCTTCTCCACGCTCGAGTGGGTGCCGGTACGCTACTTCTACCGCTCGCTGCCGTTCGAGGCGGTGCTGGCCCACTACGCCGCCTGCGGCATCGCCTGGATCACGCCGCTGCGCGACGGCCTGAACCTGGTGGCCAAGGAATACATCGCGGCGCGCCGCGCGGTGGGCAAGCCGGGCGTGCTGATCCTGTCCGAATTCGCCGGCGCCGCCGTCGAGCTGCACGGCGCCCTGCTGACCAATCCCTACGATGCCGACTCGATGACCAGCACGCTGTACCGCGCCATTACCATGGGGCCCGACGAAGCCGCCTACCGCACGGAACGCATGGGCGCCATCGTGGCCGAGCACGACGTCGCGCGCTGGGGCGGGGAATTCCTGGATGCCGTCGCTGCCGCCGCGGCGGCGGCCGATGCCGGCGCCCAGGCGCGCGCGGCGTGACGGCGCCACCGGAACCAACGAAAGGAAGATTGCATGCAACTGGTGTTCTTCAATAACACGGTCATGACCTGGCTGACGGCCCTCGGCATCGCCGCCGGGGTCGCGCTGGCGCTCTACGTGCTCAAGCGGGTGGTGGTGCACCACCTGCGCATCCTGGCCGGGCGCACCGCGACGCGCCTGGACGACATCGCCGTCGAGGCGCTCGCCGCCACCCGCCCGCTGGTGATCGCGATCATGGGCGTCTACGTCGGCAGCACCTACCTGGACCTGCCGCCCTCGGTCGACCTGTTCGCCACGCGCGCGGCCATCGTCACCGGCCTGCTCCAGGCCGCGCTGTGGGGCAATGCGGCGCTGCGCGGCTGGCTCCAGCAATACTATGCGGAGCGCGCCGCCGAGCCGGGACGCGCCACCTCGGCGGCGGCGGTCGGCTTCATCCTGCGCATGGTGCTGTGGGTCGTCATCCTCCTGATGATCCTGGATAACCTGGGCGTGAACATCACCACGCTGGTGGCCAGCCTGGGCATCGGCGGCATCGCGGTGGCGCTGGCCGTGCAGAACGTGCTGGGCGACCTGTTCGCCTCGCTCTCCATCGTCCTGGACAAGCCCTTCGTCAACGGCGACTTCGTCATCGTCGACAAGTTCCTGGGCACGGTCGAATACGTGGGCCTGAAGACGACGCGCATCCGCAGCCTGGGCGGCGAGCAGCTGATCTTCTCGAACGCCGACCTGCTCAAGAGCCGCCTGCAGAACATGACGCGCATGAGTCGCCGGCGCGTCGTGTTCTCGATCGCCGTCACGTACGACACGCCGCGCGAGAGGCTCGCCGAGCTGCCGGCGATGCTGGCGGCGATCGTCAAGGCGCAGCCGGACGTCAGCTTCGACCGCGCCCACTTCCAGGGCATCGGCCCGGCGGCGATGAACTTCGAGGTCGTGTACTGGGTCGAGTCGCCCGACTACGTCCGCTTCATGGACATCCAGCAGCAGATCCTGCTGCAGGTCGTCGACGGCCTGCAGGAACGCGGGGTGCGCCTGGCCTACCCCACGCAGACGCTGCACCTGCCGGACGTGCGCGCCGGCGTGGAACTGGCGCAGCAGGCCGGCCGGCATGGCATCACGCCGGCGCCGGGGCCGGCGGCACCGCAGCCCTGATCCCCGCCCCCGGGGCGCCGTCCATGCGGGATGCATCGCTGTCAATCTGAAATTTGCTTCGGTATTTCTCGATATACAATGGATTGATTAGCGCCTATATTGGCAGCGCCGCCGGGGCTTCCCGCGGCCTGCCAACTCACCCGGGGAATCCTGCATGCGCGTCTGGTACAACAGGACGTTCTCGTCCGTCCATGCGGCCATCGCCCTCATTCGCGATGCCGACACCGAACACCGTTTCACGATCGTCCACAGCCACCCCAACCGCCACGTGCCGGCGGCGCGCCTGGCCCATGCATTCCACCTCGAGCCGACCGGCCTGAAAGGCGACGCCTACGTCGACTGGTGCCTGGCCTTCTGCCGCGACCAGCGCATCGACGTCTTCGTGCCGGGCCGCGAGGCCACCGTGCTGGCCGCCGAGCATGCGCGCTTCGCCGACGTCGGCACGCGCGTGCTGAGCGCGGCGCCGGCGCCGCTGCTGCACCGCATCCACGACAAGGCGCGCTTCTACCTCGACACCGACCTGCCGCAGGCGCCGGTGGCGGCGTTCCGCCGCTTCGAGACGCTGGAGGAATTCGACGCCGCCTGGGCCGAACTGCGCCCGCGCCACGGCAAGCTGTGCGTGAAACCCTCGCACTCGATCTACGGCCTGGGCTTCGCCGTCGTCGACGAGGCGAGGAGCAGCGCCGCGCTGCTGCTGGCCGGCGTCGAATACCACGTCGGCTACCAGGACCTGCGCCGCGGCCTGGCCGAGCTGGGACGCTTTCGCACCATGCTGCTGATGGAATTCCTCGACGGCCCCGAGTACAGCGTCGACTGCGTGGGCGACCACGGCCGGCTGGTGTCCGCCGTCGTGCGGCGCAAGCTGGCGCAGTCCGGCGCCGGCCAGCTGGTCGACATGCGCGCCGACATCCTGGATGCGACGGCCAGGCTGTGCGCGGCGTACCAGCTGAACGGCGTCGTCAACGTCCAGTTCCGCGAAGGCGGCGGCCGCCCGCGCCTGCTGGAGATCAATCCGCGCATGTCGGGCGGGATCGGCATGGCCTGCCTGGCCGGCCCCAACCTGCCCTATATCGCGCTGCGCGGCTTCGTCGACGGCTTCGACGGCCTGGACGTGCCGCCGGCGCGCGACGGCATGCGCATCGGCGAAGTGAGCGTCGCGACGGAACTGCCATGAACGCGCCGCTGTTCGCCGATCCTTCCGCCGCCCCTTCCTCCGGCCCCATTGCGGCGCCTGCTGCCGCGTCTTTTGCCGACCCCGCGCGCCGCAGCCTGGCGCTGCCGACCGGCATGCTCGACCTGCGCCTGGAACGCGGCGCCGCCGAACTCGACGACCTGCTCGGCTTCGCCGCGCGCGCCAATGCGAAGCGCGGCTTCCTGTTCCTGAGCAAGGTGCTGGGCAAGCACTGGCCGTCGCGGCCGTCCGCGATGCTGGACGTGCACGCGCGCCTGGCCGCCGGCGTGCCCGCCACGGACGGCCCGGTGGTCTTCATCGCCATGGCCGAGACGGCGATCGGCCTGGGCCAGGGCGTGTTCGAAGCCTGGCTGCGCGCCCATCCGGGACGCGCGGCGCTGTTCCTGCACACCACCCGCTACCGGGTCGGCGCCGGCGCGCTGATCGAATTCGAGGAAGCGCACAGCCACGCGCCGCGCCAGTTCCTGCACGCGCCGTCGGACCCCGCGCTGCACGCCCTGCTGGCGGCGGCGCGCACGCTGGTGCTGGTCGACGACGAAGCCAGCACCGGCAACACCTTCGTCAACCTGGCGCATGCCTGCCGCCGCCTGAATCCGGGCATCGAACGCGTGCACCTGGCGACGATCGTCAACTTCATGGGCGCGGCCGCCACGGCCGGGCTGGACGCGCGCTTCGGCCTGCCCGTCAGTACCGGCGCGCTGGTCGAGGGCACGTTTTCGTTCGCGCCGGGCGCGCTGTCCACCACGCCGGGCGCGGCCCAGCGCTTCGACGCGGACGCCGAACGCGGCGCCAGCCCCGCCTTCGGGCGCCTGGGCCTGGCGCGCGCCGTGGCCGCGCCCGATGCGCTGGCCACGCGCCTGGCCACCGGCGTCGCGCCGGGCGCGCGCGTGCTGGTGCTGGGCACCGGCGAATTCATGCACGCGTCCACGCTGCTGGGCGCGGCGCTCGAGCGGCTGGGCGTGGACGTCGTCGTGCAGTCGACCACGCGCTCGCCGGTGCTGCGCTGGGGCGCGGTGGCGCAGGCGCTCGACTTCCCCGACAACTACGGCGAGGGCATCGCCAACTACCTGTACAACGTCGCGCCCGGCCAGTACGACCACGTGCTGGTGTGCCACGAAACGGCGCCCGGCCCGGCGCTGCACGGCCTGGCGCGCACGCTGGACGCGCGCCTGTTCCACTTCCGCTCGGAGCACGACATTGAAGAAGTTCCTGTTCGCTGACCTCGACGACACGCTGTTCCAGACCATCGGCAAGTGCCCCGGCCCGGACGGCCTGGAGCCGGCCGCCTGGTACCAGGACGGCAGCGTGTGCTCCTACACCACGCGCGCCCAGCGCGCCCTGTTCTCGCTGCTCCACGACGGGATGACGGTGATCCCGACCACGGCGCGCGACCGCGACGGCCTGCGCCGCGTCGGCCTGCCCTTTTCCAGCTACGCCGTGATCGACTACGGCGGCGTCGTGCTGGAACCCGGCGGCGGCGTCGACGCGAGCTGGATGGAACCCATGCGCGCGGCCATGCACGCGGCGCTGCCCGGCCTGCAGGAGCTCGCCGCCCACGTCGACGACCATGGCGCGCGCAGCAGCTACGGCGGCCGCGCGCGCATGATCGAGGACTTCGGCATCCCGTTCTTCCTGGTCGTGAAGGATCCGGACAAGGAGGCGTCCCGCCTGGCGCCGCTGGAGCGCGACGTGGTACGGCCGTGGATCGCCGACGGCGACCGCCCCTACGTCATCCACCGCAACGGCAACAACCTCGCCATCCTGCCGCAGGCGCTGGACAAGGCCCACGCGGTGGCCCACGTCGCCGCGCGCCTGCGCGCCGAGCACGGCGACATCGTCACCTTCGGCATGGGCGACAGCCGCTCCGACGCGCGCTTCATGGCCGACTGCGACTACGCCATCATCCCGCGCGGCACGCAGCTGGCCGGCGCCACGCTGGAGGCGCTGTGAGCTTCCACGGCAGCTACCGTCCGGACGACGTCGACTTCCTGCTGCGCCGCCTCGATCCGGCGTGCCAGGACTTCGTCGCCGTGGCCGCCAAGGAGCGCCTGATCCAGAGCGGCGCGCGCCACTACAGCCAGATGCTGTCGCCGGAGAGCGCGCCGTCGGCACGCTACATGCGACTGTTCGACGAGGCCTGCCGCGCCAACAACGGCCGCATGGCGCGCGACTGCCTGCGCCTGGCGGCGCTGGTGGCGCGGCGCCGCGCCGGGCCGCTCGCCCTCGTCTCGCTGGCGCGCGCCGGCACGCCGGTGGGCGTGGTGGTCACGCGCCTGCTGCGCGCCGTGTTCGGGCGCACGGTGCGGCATTATTCGGTATCGATCGTGCGCGACCGCGGCATCGACGCGCAGGCGCTGCGCCGGATCCTGGCGCTGGGCCACCGGCCGGAAGAAATCGTGTTCGTCGACGGCTGGACCGGCAAGGGCGTGATCGCGCGCGAGCTGGAACGCACCGTGGCCGCCTTCGACCGCGCCCACGGCACGGCGATCGACGCTGGCCTGTGCGTGCTGTCGGACCTGGCCGGCGTCGCCGCCTGCGCCGCCACGCGCGACGACTACCTGATCCCGTCGAGCATCCTGAACGCCACGGTCTCGGGCCTGGTCAGCCGCACGGTGATGGACGACGCCATGGGCGCGGACGACCTGCACGGTTGCGTGTTCTACGCGGACCTGGCGCCGCACGATCGCTCGCTGGCATTCGCCGACGCGCTGACGGCGCTGGCCCTGGCCCGGGCGCCCGGCATGGCGCATGGCGAACCGGACGCGGCCGACGTGGAGGACGTGGCGGCGGCACGGGAACGCTCGCGCGCCTGCATCGACGCCGTCATGCGGCGCTACGACATCCGCGACGCCAACCTGGTCAAGCCGGGCATCGGCGAAGCCACGCGCGTGCTGCTGCGGCGCGTGCCGCGGCGGGTCCTGCTGCGCGACCCGGCGGGCGCGGACGTCGCCCACCTGGCCCTGCTGGCCGGCGAAAAACGGGTGACGGTCGAGATCGACCCGGACCTTCCCTACCAAGCGGTATCCCTGATCAGGAGTGCATCCGATGGCTGACATCCTGGGCGCATCGCTGTATGTGCCGGCGAATCACAAGCACCTGGCGGACATCGCCGACGGCGAACGGCTGGCGCAGGCGCGCTCGCTGATCTTCTGCCTCGAAGACGCGATCGCCGACCGCGACCTGAGCTGGGCGCTGTTCAACCTGTCGATCGTGCTGGCGAACATGCGCGCGCAGGTGCCCGCGCAGCGCTTCGTGCGCGTGCGCAATCCGGACGTGATGGCGCGCGTGCTCGCGCTGCCGGGCGCGGACAAGCTGGACGGCTTCGTGCTGCCCAAGATCACGCGCCAGAATTTCGGCACCTACTTCCGCCTGGTGCGCGACACCCGTCACGTCCTGATGCCGACGCTGGAAACGGCGGAAGTGTTCGACGACGCCGAGATGCGCCTGCTGCGCGCCGCCTTCGAGGCGCCCGGCGTGCGCCACCGCATCCTGGCGCTGCGCATCGGCGGCAACGACCTGCTCGCCCTGCTGGGCCTGCGCCGCCCGCGCGGCATGACGCTGTACCGCACGCCGCTGGGCCCCGTGATCGCGCGCCTGGTCACCACCTTCCGCCCCTACGGCTTCACGCTGACGGCCCCGGTGTTCGAATACCTCGACCTGCCCGAGCTGCTCGACGAGGAGGTGCAGGAAGACCTGGCGCACGGCATGGTCGGCAAGACCGCGATCCACCCGACCCAGATCGCGCCGATCGAGCGTCACTTCCAGGTCCGGCCGCAGGACCTGGCGGTGGCGCGCGCCATCCTCGACCAGGAAGCCCCGGCGGTGTTCCGCATGCAGGATGCGATGTGCGAGGTGGCCACCCACCGGGCGTGGGCCGAGCGCATGGTGGCGCAGTCGCGCCGCTTCGGCGCCTGCAGTTCGCCGCTGCAGCAAGAATCTAGCTGAGCGCCTGCAGCAGCGTCGCGGGCCGGTCCACGTACAGGAACACGCAAGCCAGCCCGTCGCGCTCGCGGCCCAGGTGGCGCAGGCTGGCGCGGTGCGCGGGATCGAGGAGCAGGACGACGTTCGGCCTGTCGAATGGCGACACGGTCACCGTCCGGCGCACATCGATGCCATGCTTGCGGCACCACGCCGCGACCCGTTCGTCCAGGTGCCGGCAGGCACCGATCGCCGCCAGCGGGATCGTGCCTTCGGCGCGCGCGCCGACGCGCAGGGCCAGCCCGTCGGCGTTCAACACGTGGCAGCCGGCGCCGACGTGCCAGCGGTCGCCCAGCACCCACGCGAGCGCAGACACGCCGCCGGCCAGCATCAGGACGTGCAGCAGCTGGCGCTTGTCGTCGGCGACCGGCAGCACCGCCACGATGGCCGCATCCAGCGGCAGCTCGACCAGCGCGCAGAACACGGCGATGGCGACGGCGGTGCGGTAGGAACCGCGTTCGAGATAGGTAAATGCCTGGCCGACAGGGAGTGCGGCGTGCGGACGGCGCCGCAGCCAGTGGAAGACGCCCTGGCGCTGGGCTTGGCCGAGCCGTAGCAGGCCGACCAGTTCGGGCGGCAGCCAGGCGGCCGGCAGCGCATGCCAGCGCCTGGCCGCGGCGAGGGCGCGGCTGCGCGCCAGGGCGTCCGGCAGGTGCGCCAGGTCCTTGGCCATCAGCGGCAGCAGCGGCGCGACTGGCACGAGAGAACGCAGCGCCGACGCGCTGGCTGGCAGCAGCATCTTCAGGCAGATGCCGGCCAACAGCAGCAGCCAGGCAGCGCGCAGGACGTCCGTCCAGGGACGCAGGCGCAGGCGTTGGCCGACGCCGGTCAGGGAAAATAGGGGCATGGATGTCCTTGCTGCCGCTGTTGTTCTGATGACAGCATAGCAGGACGACATGCACAAGAAAACGGGGCCGGCCCGCAAAGCGGAACCGGCCCCGTGATCGCCGGCGGACGGATCCGCCGGAGTGAAACCTGGATTACTGCAGCTTGATCTCGACGTCGACGCCAGCCGGCAGGTCCAGCTTCATCAGTGCGTCGACGGTCTTGTCGGTCGGGTCCACGATGTCCATCAGACGCTGGTGCGTACGGATTTCGAACTGGTCGCGCGAGGTCTTGTTCACGTGCGGGGAACGCAGCACGTCGAAACGCTGGATGCGGGTCGGCAGCGGGACCGGGCCCTTGACGACGGCGCCGGTGCGCTTGGCGGTGTCGACGATTTCCAGGGCGGACTGGTCGATCAGTTTGTAGTCGAACGCTTTCAGGCGGATGCGGATTTTCTGATTCGGAGCGGACATGCTATTTCCTTAAAAAAGAACGAACCGGCGCGCGGCCGGCAATCATGTAATAGGTGTTGCTGTACTGCGGAGGGGACGGCAGTATAACACCGAACCATCCCTTGCTGCACAAGCAGAAGGGACAGAATTTGCATCCTGTCCCTTCTGTCTGTCGGATACGACAGCCCGGAGGCTGCCGCTTCCTGCTACCGGACCCGGCGATGAGGCCAGGATCCTGGCAACCACGGCGTAGCGGGGAATTCGCGGGACATGTCCCGCGCCCGCGTGGCGGCCTGCCCTTGCAAGGGCAGGCTCCTCAGCGTATCAGGCCAGGATCTTGGCAACCACGCCGGCGCCGACGGTACGGCCACCTTCGCGGATTGCGAAGCGCAGACCTTCTTCCATCGCGATCGGGGCGATCAGCTTGACAGTGATCGACACGTTGTCGCCCGGCATGACCATTTCCTTGTCGGCCGGCAGCTCGATCGAGCCGGTCACGTCAGTCGTACGGAAGTAGAACTGCGGACGGTAGTTGTTGAAGAACGGGGTGTGACGGCCGCCCTCTTCCT
>NZ_CAJYEB010000049.1 GCF_913773735.1 uncultured Massilia sp. | reverse complement strand
TCGATGGCGCGGCCGCCATGGCGCCGGGCGAGCGCGGCGAGCCGGACGCCGTCCGACCCGCCGGGCGCCCCGTTCAGCGCGAACAGGCGCTGGTGCGGCGCCAGTTGCGGGAACGGCGCGGCGCCGTAGTTGTCCAGGCCGTCCGAGACCAGCAGGTACTCGCCGGCGCGCGCATCGACCGTCCAGCCGCCCAGTGCCGTGGCGCCGTCGTACACGGTCGCCTCCAGTTCGCGCCGCAGCGCCGACCAGTCGCCGCCGCGCACGCGGTAGCTGCGCGGCGCCTCGGCGCGGTCGCGCAGGCGCACCAGGCTGACCTCGGCGTCGCCCAGCGCGCGGAAATAGCGGTCGAGCAGGGCGAACTCGAGGTCGTGGCGGCGCGCGGCGCCGGAATCGGAGCTGTCCCACAGCAGGCCCACGCGGCCGGGCAGGCGGCGCGGCGTCCAGGCGGCGCCTTCCACGACGGGAATGTCGGCGACGAAGTAGGACTCGCCGTCGATGTCCCCGGTCCAGGCGCGCGCGACGCCATCGGCCTTGCCGCGCAGCGCCAGCACGCCGCCGGCCAGCGCGGCGCGCGGCACGTCGGCGGCGACGCCGTCGCCGTCGCGCCGGAAGGCGACCGGCTGCAGGGCGCCGGGCACGGTCGGCGCGGCATCGGCGCCGTGGACCCTGACGCCCGCGCGCCAGTCGTCGACGCCGGCCGCGTACGGCAGCGGCAGCCGGTAGAGCCAGTCCCCGCCGCTGCGCTCCAGCCGCTGGGCGATGCGCAGGCGCACGCGCCGCTCGCCGCCGGGCGGCAGCGGATAGATACGCAGCTTGAAGTTGTCGCCGCGCGTGGCCTCGAGCAGGCCGGGGTCGACCCCGCGCCGCGCGATCTCCTCGAACACCTGGCGCCCGCGCGCCTTCTCGACCGGCACGGCGGGGCGCATCTCGCCGCCGACGTCGAGGGCGAAGCCGACCACCGTCTGGCCCGGCGCCAGCGGGAACTGCAGCTCGCCTTCGAGCGTGCGCGCGTTCGAATTACGGAAGGCCAGTTCGATCGTCGTGTCGGCCACGCCGGCGCCGATGTCGACGTCGACGGCGGCCCGGCGCAGCTCGATGGGGCGCTCGGCGCCCTGCACGGCGAGGAGCGCCGGGGGCGGGCGGCGCGCCACGTCCTGCGCCAGCGTGGGCAGGACCGGCACGGCCAGCAGCCAGGCGGCATAGGCGCAGGCGGCGACGAGGGTGGTGCGGCGAAGCGGCATGGGAAGCTCCCGGTAGTGGTCGATGCTCATGGAACGCAGCAGCGACGGCTACGGGGTCAAGCGACCTCGAAAAAACTCAGGCGGCGTTGCGCTTGTCCGCCGCGCCGGCCCGGTGCGCGCCCACGAGCGGATCGAGCAACTGCCCCGCCAGGCCATCGGCATGCGGCGTGTCGGTGCCGTATTCGGCCGGCCAGTGGCGCGGCAGGTAATAGGTGCCGAACAGGCGGTCCAGGAAGGGCAGCGTGGACGCGTAGTTGCGGTCGATGTGGTCGCGGCGCGTGTGGTGCCAGTGGTGGAAGGCCGGCGTCGTCACCAGCCATTCCAGCGGCCCGAAACGCCAGCGCAGGTTGGCGTGGATGAAGAAGCCCCACAGCATGCCCAGCACCATCAGCGCGGCCGGCGTGCCGCTGCCGGCGGCGGTGGGTTCGGCCAGTCCCAGCAGGTACAGCGGCACCAGGCCGAACATGCGGGTCACGACCATGTCGACCGGGTGCGAGCGGGTGTTCGACAGGAAGTGCACGTGCTCGGTGCTGTGGTGCAGCGCGTGGAAGCGCCACAGCCAGGGCAGTTCGTGGCTGAGCCGGTGGCCCCAGTAGAAGCCGGTTTCGACGACGACGAAGGCGAGCGCGATGTGGGCCGCGGGCGGCAGGGCCTGCACCGCCGCCGTCAGCGGCGCCGGCACCAAGTGCCTGGCGGCGGCCGCGAGCAGCGCCGTCGGGGCGCTCAGCAGCAGGACCGGCACCAGGCTGCTGAGGAAGTAATAGGCGAGGTTGCGCCGCAGCTCGGGGTGCAGCACCGGCGCCTGGCGCACGGCGAACCAGCGCTCCAGCGGCACGAAGATCGCGCCCAGCAGGACGAGCCACACGCACAGGCGCAGCGCCGTCGTGGCGACGTCGTGGAAGAAGGCGTTCATGGCGAAAAGCGGAGGAGGCGTCCGGCGCCGCCGGCGCGCGGACCGGCGTTCAGGCCTTGCGGCTGCCGTTGCGGCGGCGGCGAACCACCAGGCCCAGCAGTCCGGCGCCGCCCAGCAGCAGGCTCCAGGTCGACGGCTCGGGCACGGCGGCGGCCTGCATCGACACGCCGTCGAGCAGCATGAACGGCGGCGCGCCCGGCGCGTCGCCCTTGGCCAGGAAGGACAGCAGCTGGCTGGTGCTGGTGGCGGTGAACGTCATGGTCGCCGTCTTCCAGCCGGTGAAGGCGCCGTCGGTCGAGGTCAGCACGCTGGTGGCCTTGACCGTGTTGCCGAAGGTGACCTGCCAGTAGTTGTTGTAGTTGGCGCCGTCGAAGCCGTTCTGCTGGCCCATCGCGTAATCGAAGGTCAGCACGTACGAGGTGCCGACGCTCAGGCCGCTGACGGCCTGCGACAGGGTGCCGGGCCAGTACTGCGAATCGGACGCGAACACGTTGCCGCCGTTGGCGGACGCGGTATAGCCCTTCAGGCCGACGATCGATGCGCCGGTATTCGCGACGGTGGTCGCGTTGTCGAGGACGAAGTTGTAGCCGCCGTCGTTGCCGTTGCTGCTGTTCCAGCCGACCAGCGTGGTGCGGTTGGCCGCGGTGGTCGAGGTGCCGGACGCGAGCTGCTTGTTGGTGCCGTTGGTGACCTGCTCGAAATTCCCGTTGGCGATCAGGGGAACTGCGTGGGCCGTGGTCGCGGCCATGGCGAGGATGGCGGACAGGGACAGCAGGACGGATTTGACGTGCATGCGCAAGCTCCATGGGTGGCGACGGCGCGTCGCGTGGACGCTTCGTCTAACTGACGATTTTGAGTGCAGGTTGTTGGCGTTTATCAAAAACCATTGCACTGACACTATTCTAGCAGGAAGTCATCCGTAAAAATCAATGCCAAACATCAATTTTTAGCAAATCGTGGCAAATCCACCATCCCACTGGCAGCGGTGATCGTCAGCTTCGTCATTTATCGTGCATGGCGGGCATCCGCAGCCCCGCCTGCCCGGCATGGGCGCGCAGGAAGGCCAGGTGCGCGGCGGGCGTGGCGGCGCCGCGGTAAGGCAGGATCGTCCACAGCTCGTGGGCGTCCATCGCCGCGCCGGGCGCCAGCTTGCGGTAGGGCGCGTGCACCTCCAGTTCGAGCACGCCGGCGTCGGCGCCGATGTCGCCGCCGTCCTGGTACAGCTCGACCTGGCCCTGCTCCGGGTGGATCGCCGCGCGCGGCTGGTGGTCGAACCGGATGAGCAGCGCCTGGTCGCCGCGGAAGGCCGCGATCCAGCCGGCGGCGGGCTGCAGGAACATCTTGCCCTTGGGGGCGCCGCCTGCTGCATCGCTCGTTGCAGCGCTTGCGGCACCATGTGCCGGCACGTCCAGCGCGAGGATGCCGGCGTCGACCCGGTAGCGCGGCGCCGGCCGGTCGGCCTGCGCGGGCACGGCGCGCACGTCGCCGGCGTGCGCCACGGGCACGTAGACGTGCGTGTCGGCGGGCACGCGCGTATTGAACCAGAGGTCCCAGGCGACGCCGGTGGCGCGCCGGTTGGTCGCGCGCGCGTCGAGGCGCAGCGTATCCGGCCGGCCCACCACCAGCGCGTAGCGCTTGCGCAGCGCGACGCCGCTCACCGGGCTGGCCGGGCCGCGCAGCGTCACGGCCGCAGGGCCGCTCGCCTCGACCTCGTAGCGGGACAGGTTGAGCCAGGGATCCGGCGGCCATGCGGCGCGCGCCGCCGCGCGCTGCGGGTTCGCGTCCTGGTGCACCCACCATTCGCTTTGCGGCCCGACCCAGACCTCGTGGCCGAAATACGGCACGTTGTCGCCGGCCGCATCGACGGGGGCGGCGGGATCGCCGGCGGCGGCGTCGAGCAGCAGGAAGTTCGGTTGCCCGCGCAGCGCGAACGACAGCAGGCGGCCGCCGATGGCGGCGGTGACGGTGGCGCGCACGGTGCCGTTGTCCAGCACGTGGACCGGCAGGTCGGCGGCGCCCGTGGGCGCGGGCAGCGTGGCGCAGGCCGCGAGGGCCAGCACGGGAAGGAAGCGGCGCGGAGACGGGCCTGGCATGGAGGCAATCCCGGTAAGGTCGACAGGCCACAGCATAGCAAACCCCGCCGGCGCCGGGCGGCGTCTTCAGGCGCCGTCGCCGGCCAGGAAGCCGGCGAAGGGCGTCACCCGCCCCGGCGGGAAATCCGGGCGCAGGTCGAACACGGCCCAGTAGTAGCGCTGGTGGCCTTCGCACACCCGGGCCGGCGCCGTGTGACGGTACCAGTCCTTGCCGAAGCGCGCCGAATACATGCCGTCGCCGTCGGTGAAATTGGGGATCACCACGCGCGCCTCCAGCGCCGCCAGCAGCGCGGACGGCGCGCCGTCGTCGCGCGCCATCTCCAGGTGCGCCCGCATGGTCTGCTCGGTCTCGATCACCAGCAGCCAGCGGCGGCCGTCGCGGTCGGCCATCAGCAGGCCGGCGGGGTCGTGGAACAGGTAGTGCTCGACGCAGTGCCTGTCCGCCGCCTCGCGCGCCGCCAGCGCCGCGATGGCGGGATCGTCGATGAAACCGTAGCCGTGCAGCGGCAGCAGGCTGCGCAGGGGCGCGGCCTGTTCCAGGAACCAGGCGTGCTGCAGGGTCGCGAGGTCGGCGTCGAGGCGTTCGAGCGCGTCGTGGTCGCTCTTGCGGATGTAGCGGTCGATCAGGCCGCGGTTGAAGGCGTCGATGGCGATGCGCTCGTCGGCCGTGCCGGTCAGCAGGATCGTCTTGCAGGGCAGGTCGCGCACGGCCTGGCACAACTGGACGCCGTTCATGCCCGGCATCGCGTAGTCCGCCACCAGCACCGAGGGTTCCGCGAAGCGCTGCGGGCGGGCGGCGATCGCGCAGATCCGCTCGACATGCAGGGCGACGTTGAGCGGCTGCGCCGAGAAGGTGTCGATGGTGGGCGACAGGAAGCGCCCCGGCTCGGCGCCGCGGGCGCGGGCGCGCAGCCAGGCGATCGCGCCGCAGGCGTCGGCGAATGTCTTGCCGGGCATGCGCTCGTCGAGCTGGAAGCGCAGGCTGGCGAGGAACGAGGGGCTGTCGTCGACGATGACGACGGTGCTCGGATGCCGGTAGACGGGAAGTTGCGGGGGCAACGGCGGGCGCAGCGTCATGGCGGCCTCAGTGCGGCGAGGGCGAGGGCGAGGACGAGGCCAGGCCCGGCGCGCGCGGGAAGGCGAGCGCGAACACGGTCCAGGCGCGCTCGCGCGAGCGGCAGCGGATGGTGCCGTGCCAGGCGCGCACGATGTCGTCGCACAGGGCCAGGCCGATGCCGGAACCGGCGCCGGGCGGCCAGGAGTGGAAGCGTTCGAAGATCAGCGGCAGCTGGCGCGCCGGGATGCCGCAGCCGCTGTCCATCACCAGCAGGCGCGGGCGCGCGGCGGCGCCGTCGACGATGATCCGGACCTTGCCCTTGCCGGCGCGCTGCAGCGCCTTGAACGCGTTGCGCAGCAGGTTCAGTAGCAGCACCGCGCACAGGTCGGCCCGCCCGGCGAACGCGAAGTCGCGCCGCACCACCACTTCCACCAGGCCGCGCTGGGCGCCGTCGGCGAACGGATAGCGATCCAGCGCCGCCTCCACCGCCTGCGCCATCGACAGGCACTCGGTCGGCGCCAGCTGCCGTTCCAGCACCGTGGCCGACTGCAGGAACAGGTCGACCAAGCGATTCATGTGGCGCACGTCGTAGCCGATGCGGGCCAGGGCGGCGTCCACGGCCGGCTCGGGTTCGCCGCCGGCGCGGCGGCGCGCGGCCAGCGCGCGCTCGATGCCGCGCACGTTGGCCGACACGCCCATCAGCGGCGTGCGCAGTTCGTGCGACACCATCGCCAGCGCCTGCGCCATGCCGGCGAGCTTCTCGCGCGCCAGCACGCTGCGGCCGAGCTTCGTGACGGAGACGACGAGGATCGTGAAGGCGTAGATCGGCAGCTGTTCCAGCATGTGGGTGCGCACCAGCGGCGTGCCGTCGCCGGCCACGGCGAACAGGGCGGCCGCGGCGCCGGTCCCGCAGGCGAAGGCGGCCAGCGCCCACCACCAGTCGAAGTGGAACAGCACGATCAGCGCCGCCAGCAGGGACTGCGCCCACACGGCCGAGCCGTGGTTCATCAGGAACATATAGGTGAAGAAGAACGGCAGCACGTAGCACACGCCTACGAACTCGTAGGCGCGCGCCGGCAGGCCATCGGGAAAGCGGTGCGCGAACAGCGCGGGCAGGCACAGCGCCACGCCGAGCGCGCGCAGGCCCGGGCTTTCGTAGTGCTGCGGGAACCACGCGGTCCAGACCACGTAATAGGCCGGCATGCCGAGGCAGCCGATCCACGCCAGGAAGCGCAGCCGGGTGGCGACGCGGGCATGTTCGCCCTGCCGGCGCACCAGCCACTGGCGCAGGGCGCGGGCCACGCGGCCGTCGGGCGCGCCGGCGCGCGGGGCCGCCCGGCCTGCTGCGCGGATGACGCCATGCAAGAGTTTCATCGTCACAAATGATTTCACAGAATTAACCTGGGGCAACATGTCGTGATGTTGGCGCAGGCACCGGCGCGGGCTTTGATCTAGCTCAATTGTGCGATGACAACTTATTTCTCTTGAAACATTAATTGCAAAATGAACATTTTTTAAGGAGAAACGCCATGCGCATCGACCCCATCCGCCTGCCCGCCAGCCACGACCTGCCGCCGTTCGTCACGCGCCGCATGGACGAGCACTACATCGACCGCGTCGAACGCCTGCTGGGCGGCGAGCACATGCATGTCTGGTCGCCGCCCGGTCCCGGCGCGCTGATGTTGGCCGGGAACGACTACCTGTGCATCTCGGCCGAGCCGGCGCTGGTGCGCGCCCAGGTGCGCAGCCTGGAGCGCGCGGCGGGCCAGGCGCTGATGTCCTCGGTGTTCCTGCAGGCCGGCAGCGCCCAGCACCGGCTGGAGGAAAAATTCGCCGGCTACCTGCGCAGCGAGGACGCGGTGCTGGCGCAATCGGGCTGGGCGGCCAACGTCGGCCTGCTGCAGAGCCTCGCGCAACCGGGCATCCCGGTCTACCTCGACATGCTGGCGCACGCCTCGCTGTGGGAAGGCGTGCAGTCGGCCCAGGCGCGGGGCGTGCCCTTCCTGCACAACCAGGCCGACCACCTGGCGCGCCAGGTCGCCAGGCACGGTCCCGGCGTGATCGTGATCGACGCGCTGTACAGCACCAACGGCAGCGTCGCGCCGCTATGCGAGGTGGTCGGGATCGCCGAGCGCTCCGGCTCGATCCTGGTCGTGGACGAGTCGCATTCGCTCGGCACGCATGGACCGGAAGGCGCGGGGCTGGTGGTCGGGCTGGGACTGGAAGAGCGCGTGCACTTTCGCACCGCCTCGCTGGCGAAGGCGTTCGCGGGCCGCGCCGGCCTGCTGACCTGTTCCAGCCGCTTCAAGGGCTACTTCCTGTCGGCGTCGCGCCCGGCGATCTTCAGTTCCTGCCTGCTGGACCACGAACTGGCCTGGTTCGACGCCGCCATCGACCTGGTGCGCGGCGCCGACGCGCGCCGCGCGGCGCTGCGCGCCACGACCGCGCAAGTGCGCGCGCGCCTGGCGCAGCTGGGCTATTGCATCGGCGACGGGACCGAGCAGATCGTGGCGCTGGAAGCCGGGCCGGAGCCGCAGACGCTGGCGCTGCGCAAGGCGCTGGAGGCGCGCGGCATCTACGGGGCGGTATTCTGCGCGCCGGCCACGGCGAAGAACCGCGCGCTGGTGCGCCTGACGCTCAATGCCGGCCTGGGGCAGCGCGAGATCGACCAGCTGGTGGCGGCGTGCGCCGACATGCGCGAGGAGGTGGACCTGGAAAACTGGTCGTCGTCGGTGCGGGGAAGGCGGGTGGCGTGACGGCGGGCGCCAACGGCGCCGCGATGGTGGCCCGTCGCCCCGGCGCGAGGCCGGGGCGACGGACAGGCTGCCGACGGGAGCGTGCCGGCAAGCGAGCCTTCAGCGCACGCCGGCCACCGCCAGCGCCGTCATGTTGACGATGCGGCGCACCGTCGCGCTCGGGCTCAGGATGTGCACCGGCTTGGCCGCGCCCAGCAGGATCGGGCCGACCGTCACGCCCTTGCCCGACGTGACCTTGAGCACGTTGAACAGGATGTTGGCGGCGTCCAGCGACGGCATCACCAGCAGGTTGGCGGCGCCCGCGAATCCGGTCGGGCGCTCGCCTTCCGGCTGGTACAGGCGGCGGATGTCCTCCGACAGCGCGGCGTCGCCATGCACCTCGCCGATCACCTGCAGGTGCGGCGCGCCGTCCGCCAGCAGGGCGCGCGCCGCGCGCATCTTGACCGCGGACGGGCGCTCGGACGAGCCGAAGATCGAGTGCGACACCAGCGCCGCCTTCGGCTCGATGCCGAAGTGGGCGACGGCGTCGGCGGCCAGGCGCGTGATCGCGGCCAGTTCCTCGGCGGACGGGTTGTCGTTGACGTAGGTGTCGGTGATGAACAGGGTCATCTTGTCGAGCACCAGCGCGTTCATCGCGGCCAGCGTGGCGGCGCCCGGGGCCAGGCCGATCTCGTTCTTCACGTGGGCCAGGTGGCTGTCGTAGCTGCCCTTCATGCCGCAGATCAGCGCGTCGGCCTGGCCCGCGTTGACCAGGCGGGTGCCCTGCAGCGTGGGGTCGACGCCGGCTTCCGGCTCGACCAGCGCGTAGTCCACTTCGCGGCGCAGGCGCAGGCCGGACTGCTTGACGGCGGCCTCGATCTCGGCGGCGTGGCCCACCAGCACCGGCCGGGCCAGGCCCTGGTCGACGACGGTCTGCACGGCGCGCAGCACGCGCTGGTCGGTCGCCTCGGTGTAGGCGACCTTGCGCGGCAGCGCCTTGGCCTTGGCGAACACGGGCTTCATGAAGAAACCGGTGTGGTAGATCATCTCGCCCAGCTTGTCGCGGTAGGCGTCCATGTCCTGGATGGGACGCGTCGCCACGCCGGAGGCGGCGGCGGCCGCGGCCACGGCCGGGGCGATGGCGGCCATCAGGCGCGGGTCGAACGGTTTCGGGATGATGTAGTCGGGGCCGAAGGTCAGGTCCTGGCCGGCGTAGGCGGCGGCCACGGCGTCGTTGGCCTCGGCCTCGGCCAGCGCCGCGATCGCGGTCACGCAGGCCAGCTTCATCTCGTCGGTGATGCGGGTGGCGCCGCAATCGAGCGCGCCGCGGAAGATGTACGGGAAGCACAGCACGTTGTTGACCTGGTTCGGGTAGTCCGAACGGCCGGTGGCGACGATGCAGTCCGGGCGCGCGGCCTTGGCCACTTCCGGGCGGATCTCCGGTTCCGGATTGGCCAGGGCCAGGATCACGGGACGGTCGGCCATGGTCCTGACCATCGCGCCGGTCAGCACGCCGGCGGTCGAACAGCCCAGGAAGACGTCGGCGCCGGCCACGATGTCGGCAAGCAGGCGGGCATCGGTCGCCTGCGCGTAGCGCGCCTTGTTGGCTTCCATGTTCGCTTCGCGGCCCTGCCAGATCACGCCCTTCGAGTCGGTCACGAACACGTTCTGGCGCTGCACGCCCAGGCTCACCATCATGTCCAGGCAGGCGATGGCCGCGGCGCCGGCGCCGGAGCAGACCAGCTTGACGGCGCCGATGTCCTTGCCCACCACCTTCAGGGCGTTGAGCAGGGCGGCGCTGGAGATGATGGCGGTGCCGTGCTGGTCGTCGTGGAAGACGGGGATGTTCATGCGCTCGCGCAGCTTCTTCTCGATGTAGAAGCATTCGGGCGCCTTGATGTCCTCGAGGTTGATGCCGCCGACGGTCGGCTCCAGCATCGCGATGGCCTCGACCAGCTTGTCCGGGTCGTTCTCGGCCAGTTCCAGGTCGAATACGTCGACGCCGGCGAATTTCTTGAACAGGCAGCCCTTGCCTTCCATGACGGGCTTGGAGGCCAGCGGCCCGATGTTGCCCAGGCCGAGGACGGCGGTGCCGTTGGAGATCACGGCGACCAGGTTGCCGCGCGAGGTATATTCGGCGGCCATGGCCGGATCGGCGGCGATTTCCTCGCAGGCGTAGGCGACGCCCGGCGAATACGCCAGCGACAGGTCGCGCTGGTTCGACAGCGGCTTGGTCGCGACGACCTCGATCTTGCCGCGCACGGGGCTGCGGTGGTATTCGAGCGCGTCCGCGCGCAACTGGGTATCCCGGGATTCGTCCTGACTGCTTTCGATGCTCATTGTTGCTCCTGTGCCGATCGAGCGGCGGGTGGTTGATTGTCCTGTGGGGCCGGGAGCGGGGCCGCCTGTTCTGTTGTTCGCACAGCCTCGCCCGCGCGGCGGCGGCGTGGCGTCGTCCCGGCTCGGGGCAGCCATCATACGTGATCGCGGCGCCTTGTGCGAATGAACGACCGTGCTATTCGGCCTCGCCCGTCAGGGCCGCGCGCCGGGGCGGAACATGTGGAACAGCTGTTCCGGGCCGACCGCGAAGTAGTCGGCGGGACCGCCGCCGCGCAGCACGTGGCCGGCATGGGCGGTGTCGTACACGCCGTCCTTGAGCAGCGCGCGCGCGATGTGCACGCCGACCACCTCGCCCAGCACCAGCCAGGTCGGCACGGTCGCCCCGTCGGCGCGCTGCAGCTGGATGACCTGCGTGCGGCGGCATTCGAACGCCACCGGGGTCGCGGCCACGCGCGGCGCGGCGACGATGCGGGACGGCGCGCTGTCGAGCCCGGCCAGCGCGAATTCGTCGACCTCGGGCCCGACCTGCGCGCAGGTCGCGTTCATGCGTTCGGCCAGCGGCCGCGTCACCAGGTTCCAGGTGAATTCGCCGGTTTCCTCGATGTTGCGGATGCTGTCCTTGTAGCCGATGCTGGCGAAGCCGACGATCGGCGGGACGTAGTTGAAGGCGTTGAAGAAGCTGTAGGGCGCGAGGTTCGGGATGCCGTCGCCGGACAGCGAGGCGATCCAGCCGATCGGGCGCGGGCCGACGATGGCGTTGAACGGGTCGTGCGGCAGGCCGTGGCCGTTGCGCGGTTCGTAGAAATGCGTGGATGCCGTCATGGGTGGTGGCGTGTGCTGGGAATGGACGGCAACGATACCGCATCCGCGCGCCTTGCGTCGGCAGCGCCGCATCTGGCACCGATGAGACCACCAATCTTGCAACTAACCGACAATGGCGGCACGTCGAAAAAAACCAGCCGCCAGCGCCCGGGGTGGCGCCGGCGGCTGCAAAGGAGACCGGGATGCGTGCCCGGACCGCCATCCGTCGCGCGGCGCGCGGGGATCCTGTCGCCGTGGCGCCTCGCCGGCCGCCGGCCGCCGGATCGGGCGGCGCATCTGCCGACGGACGTGCGTCCCGCCGGACGTTCATGCGCCGAACGGCGTCTCCGGCACGCCGCGCACGCCGGGGCGCAGCAGCAGCACGGCGCCGGCCATGTCGTCGCGCGACGCGCCCGGCGGCGCGATCGACGTCACCAGCAGCGTGTCCAGGTCCGGCCCGCCGAAGCTGGCCATCGACGGCTTGGCGAACGGCAGCGCGAGCGCGCGGTCGAGCCGGCCCGCCGGCGTGAAGCGCAGCAGGCTGGCGCCGTCGTTCCCGGCGCTCCAGTAGCAGCCGTCGGCGTCGATGGCGGCGCCGTCCGGCCGGCCGGCGTGCGTGGCCAGGTCGACGAACAGGCGCCTGTGCGAGGGCAGGCCGGCGTCGGCGTCGTAGTCGAACGCCCATACGCGGCGCCGCGCCGGATGCGAGTCGGACAGGTACATCGTCGCGCCGTCGGGCGACCAGGCCAGGCCGTTCTGCGTCACCAGGCCCGACGCCAGCGGCGCCGACAGGCCGCCGCCATGGCCGCCATCGTATCGGTACAGGCAGCCGACGGGCCGCGCGGCGGCCATGTCCATCCACATCGTGCCGGCCCAGAAACGCCCCTGGCGGTCGCAGCGGCCGTCGTTGAAGCGCATGCCGGGGCCGAGTTCGGGCGGGGCGGCGAGGCGGCGCGCGTCGATGCCGCCGTCGTCGCGCAGCCGCAGGTGGAAGATGCCCGTCTCCATGCCGGCCACCAGGCCGCCGTCCGCATGGACGGCGATGCAGGCGACCATCTCGGCCGCGGTCCAGTGGCGCGCCGCGCCGCCATGCCAGGACAGGCGCCAGATGCGGCGGGCCGGGATGTCGACCCAGTACCAGGCCTGCTCGGCGGCGTGCCACAGCGGGCTTTCGCCGACGGCGCAGGCGACGCCGGGCACGCGTGCGAAGGCGACGCGCTGCGTGGACACGTCATGCATTGGCCAGCTCCCCGGGCAGCCGGGCCATCACGTGCACCGGCACCAGCAGCTTGATCAGGCACCAGGCCGCCAGGTAGGCGCCGGCGCACAGTGCGAACATGATCATGTAGCCGGTCTGGATGCTGCCGGCGGCCCCGTAGTGGTCGAACAGGGCGCCGCCGAGCTTGGTCAGGACCACGCCGCCGATGCCGCCGGCCAGCCCGCCGATGCCGACCACGGAGGCCACGCAGTGCTTCGGGAACATGTCGGCCGGCATGGTCAGCAGGTTCGCCGACCAGGCCTGGTGGGCCGAGGCGCCCACGCCGATCAGCAGCACCGGCACCCAGTAGCCCAGGTGGCCCAGCGGTTGCGCGAGCAGCACGGCCAGCGGGAACAGCGCGATCAGCAGCATGGCCTTCAGGCGGCCGTCGTAGACGCCGTCGCCGCGGGCCATGAACCAGGCCGGCAGCCAGCCGCCGCCGATGCTGCCCACCATCGTCATGCTGTACAGGACCGTCAGCGGCAGCGCCATCGCGGTCGGCTGCATGCCGTAGGTGTCGGCCAGGTACTTGGGGAGCCAGAACAGGAAGAACCACCACACGCCGTCGGTGAGGAACTTGCCGGTCACGAAGGCCCAGGTCTGGCGGCAGCGCAGCAGGTCGCCCCAGCCGGCCTTGCGCGCCGGCGCCGGGCAGGCGCCGACCGGGTCCGCCGCGCCGTCCTGGATGTAGGCCAGTTCGGTGCGCGACAGGCGGCGCTGGCGCGCCGGCTCGTCGAACAGCACGGCCCAGAAGCCGATCCACAGGAAGCCGATGGCGCCGATCCAGACGAAGGCCGCCTGCCAGCCCCACAGCGCGGCCACCAGCGGCACCGTCAGCGGCGCCAGGATGGCGCCGATGTTGGCGCCGGAATTGAAGATGCCGACGGCCAGCGAGCGTTCGGTGCGCGGGAAGTATTCGGCCGTGGCCTTGATCGCGGCCGGGAAGTTGCCGGCCTCGCCGATGGCCAGCACGGCGCGCGCGATCATGAAGCCGCCGACCGACGCCGGCAGCGCCGCCAGGCCGAACGCGCCGAGCACGCCGTTCAGCGCCGCGCCCAGGTCCAGCGCGAAGGCGTGCGCCACGGCGCCGGCCGACCACACGACGATCGCCAGCACGTAGGCGCGCTTGGTGCCGAGCCGGTCGACGATGCGGCCGGCGAACAGCAGCGACAGCGCGTACACGAACTGGAAGGCGGCGGCGATGTCGGCGTAGTCGGTATTGGTCCAGCCGAAGCGCGCCGACAGGGAAGGGGCCAGCAGGCTCAGTACCTGCCGGTCGAGGTAGTTGATGGTGGTGGCGAAGAACAGCAGCGCGCAGATCGTCCAGCGATAGCTGCCGATGGTCTTCGCCGCGGCGTCGCCGCGTGCGTGTCGGTTCATGTCAGGCCTGTTGTCGTTGTACGCTGACTTGCTGTGCGGCCGGCGTCTCCGTGCCGGCCGGATCGGTCAGGCGCGCGTCATTGCGCGCCCTGGGCCACGATCAGTTGGTGGAGCATATCCGATTCCGCCGGCGTCAGGTCGGTCAGCGGCGCACGCACCGGCCCGCCGTCGCGGCCGACCAGGCGCGCGCCGGCCTTGACGATGCTGACGGCGTAGCCGGGCTGGCGGTTGCGGATCGCCAGGTAGGGCAGGAAGAAGGTGTCCAGCAGGCGGTTGACGGTCGCGTCGTCGCCGCCGGCCATCGCGTGGTAGAAGTCCATGGCCAGCTGCGGCACGAAGTTGAAGACCGCCGACGAGTACACGGGCACGCCCAGCGCCTTGTAGGCGCCCGCATACACTTCCGCGGTCGGCAGGCCGCCCAGGTAGCTGAAGCGCTCGCCCAGGCGGCGCCGGATCGACACCATCAGTTCGATGTCGCCGATGCCGTCCTTGAAGCCGATCAGGTTCGGGCAGCGCTCCGCCAGCAGGGCCAGCGACTCGGCGCCCAGGCGGCACTGCGCGCGGTTGTACACGACCACGCCCAGGCGGGTGGCGTTGCACACGGCTTCGACGTGGGCGACCAGGCCGTCCTGGCCGGCCTCGGTGAGGTAGTGCGGCAGCAGCAGGATGCCCTGCGCGCCCAGGCGCTCGGCCTCGCGGGCGAAGGCCATCGCGGTGCGCGTGGGGCCGCCGGCGCCGGCAAGGATCGGCACCTTGCCGCGGCAGGTCTCGACCGCGACCCGGATCACGTCCGAGAACTCCTCGCCGGTCAGCGAAAAGAATTCGCCGGTGCCGCCGGCCGCGAACAGCGCGCTGGCGCCGTAGGGCGCGAGCCATTCGAGCCGCTCGGCGTAGGTGGACGGACGGAAGTTCCCCGCGTCGTCGAAATCCGTGATCGGGAAGGACAGCAGGCCGGACGACAGGGTGCGCTTCAGGTCTTGCGGATGCATGGGGTATCTCCGAGTGGGTGTCTAGTTGTAAGTCATCGTACAACTTGTCTCGCGACACCGCAAGCGGAAATTGCCGGCGCCGCCGCCCGCGCGCCTCAGCCCTCGATGCGGTGCTGGGCCTCGCGCAGCCGCTCGCGGCTGTTGGACAGGTGGGTGCGCATCGCCGCGCGCGCGGCCTCGGCGTCGCCGCGCTGGATCGCCCGGAAGATGTCCTCGTGTTCGCGGTCCAGGCGTTCCAGGTAGTCGGCCGGACGGGTATCGAGCGCCGGCGTGTCCAGGCGCGCGCGCGGGATGATGGCGTTGCCGAGCTGGCCGAGCAGCTCGACGAAGTAGCGGTTGCCGGTGGCCTGCGCGACCAGCTGGTGGAAGCGCACGTCGGCCTCCACCGACGAGACGCCGCGCGCGGCCGCGCGGCGCATCTCGGCCAGCGCCTCGCCCAGCTGCGCCAGCTGCTCGTCGCTGCGGCGGGTGGCCGCCAGCCAGGCGGCCTCGGTCTCCATGCTGATGCGCAGCTCGAGGATGGCCAGCACGTCGCGCACCGTGACGATGCTGGCCGTGCCGATGCCCAGGCCGCGCGCCGGCGGTTCGAGCACGAAGGTGCCGATGCCGTGGCGGGTCTGGACCAGGCCGCCCGCCTGCAGCTGCGAGATCGCCTCGCGCACGACGGTGCGGCTGACGCCGTAGGCTTCCATGATGGCGGACTCGGGCGGCAGCTTGTCGCCCGGCTTGAATTCGGATGCGCGGATGCGCGCGCCCAGTTCCTCGACCACGCCCTGGGCGAGGCTGCGGTATTTCTTGCGGCCGGCGGGTACCAGCGGGACGGGAGAGAGGCTCATGGGCGGGAAGATGGCGGTATCGATGGCATGATTATAACGGGCGGCGCCGGCGGCCGCGGAAATGCCGCGGACCGGTTGCCATCCGCGTGGCGGATGCCTATACTCGTCGCCACGTATAAGATGTCAGACAACCAGGCCGAGACGATGACGAAACCATTCCAGCGTATCCTGTTCACCGGCGCCGCCGGCAACCTGGGCCGGCGCCTGCGCCCGCACCTGCACGCCTTCGCCGACGTCGTGCGCCTGGCCGACGTGGCCGACTTCGGGCCGGCCGGGCCGGGCGAGGAGGTGGTGCTGTGCGACCTGGCCGACCGCGACGCAGTGCTGCGGATGTGCGAGGGCGTGGACGCGATCCTGCACTTCGGCGGCGTGTCCACCGAGGTCGAATGGGAGCCGATCATGCACGCCAACATCCACGGCATGGTCAACCTGTACGAGGCCGTGCACAAACTGGGCATCCGGCGCGTGGTGTTCGCCAGCTCCAACCACACGATGGGCATGTACCGCACGACCGACCTGGTCGACGCGACGATGCCGCCGCGCCCGGACGGCTACTACGGGGTGTCGAAGGTGTTCGGCGAGACGCTGTCGCGCTTCTACTGGGACCGCTTCGGCATCGAGACCGTGTGCCTGCGCATCGGCTACTGCTGGCCCGAGGCGACGACCTACCGCCAGATGGTGACCTGGCTGGGCCTGGACGACCTGGTGGAACTGCTGCGCCGGTCGCTGGTGACGCCGCGCGTCGGCCACACGATCGCCTTCGGCACCTCGGCCAACCCGGGCCGCTGGTGGGACGACCGCCATGCGGGCTTCCTGTGCTGGACGCCGAAGCAAAGCGCGGCGCAGTTCGCGGACCGGATTCCAGAGGGCGGCGGCTACCCGGCGGCGGACGACGTCACCACGCTGTACCAGGGCGGGCCGTTCCTGGAGATGGGGCCGAAGTACAAGCCCTGAGCGCCACGCGGCGTCGCCGCCGCCGCCGCCGCCGCCGCCGCGCACGCGTGCGTGCCGAACCGGATCGAAGTGGTAGCATGCAATTTTAATAACGAATCGCATGCCGACCGCTTCGATGCCGTCTCCCGCACTCCCATCCGCCGCACTGCAGGCCCACCTGGCCGAATCGCGCGCGTCCACCCCGGGCGCCATGCTGCGCGAACTGGTCGACGCCGGCCTGGACCGCCTGCCGCTGCCCGGCCACGGCGCCACGCTCGAACGCTGGCGCGCGCTGGCCGCCGCCGGCCGCCACGACCTGAGCGTGGCCAAGCTGTACGAGGGCCATACCGATGCCCTCGCCATCCTGCACGAGGCCCAGGCCGGCCCCGCGCCCGCCGGTTCGGCATGGGCGACGTGGTGCGCCGAGCCGCCGGATGCGCGCGTGGCGCTGCGCGCGGGAGCGGACGGCGCATACGCGCTGCACGGCCGCAAGGCCTGGTGCTCGGGCGCGCATGACGTCACCCACGCCGTGGTCAGTTGCTGGAACGAGGCCGGGGAGGCGATGCTGGCGGCAGTGGACCTGCGCCAGCGCGGGGTCGTCATCGGCGACGATGGCTGGGACGCCGTCGGCATGCGCGCCACCCGCAGCGTCGACGTGCTGTTCGACGGCGCGCGCGCGCTGCCGCTGGGCGGCCCCGGCTTCTACGTGCGGCGCGCCGGCTTCTGGCACGGTGGCGCCGGCGTCGCGGCCTGCTGGTTCGGCGCGGCCGGCGCGCTGGCGGACGCATTGCGCGCGCGCCTGGCGCTGCCGCAACGGGGCGCGCGCGACGATCCGCACCGGCTCGCGCAACTGGGCCAGGTGAGCGTGCTGCTGGGCAGCTGCGCGGCGCTGATGCGCCAGGCCGCCGCGGTCATCGACCGCGACCCGGGCGCCGATGCGATGGCCGCGGCCCTGGCCCTGCGCCTGCACGTCGACGCCGCCGCCACGGCGACGCTGGCGGCGGCGGGCCGCGCCCTCGGCCCCGGTCCGATGTGCAAGGACCCCAGGCTGGCGCGCCTGTTCGCGGACCTGCCCGTGTTCCTGCGCCAGAGCCACGCCGAGCGCGACGAGGAAGCGCTGGGCCGGATCGTCGCCGCCGGCGGGGAGGCGCCATGGACGCTGTGAACCGCTCGCGCCTGATCGCCGGCGCCGGCACCCCGGCCGCCGCCTGGCGCGCCGATCCCGCGCTGGCGGAGGTGCCGTTCGCGGCGCTCGACGAGCTCGTGCCGCCGGCGGCGCGCGCGCTGGTGGTGGCGCCGCATCCGGACGACGAGATCCTGCCCTGCGGCGGCCTGCTGCGCCTGCTCGCGCTGCGCGGCATGCCGGCGCGCATCGTCGCCGTCACCGACGGCGAAGGCAGCCATCCCGGTTCGCCCGCCTGGCCGCCGCAACGGCTGCGCGCGACGCGGCCGCGCGAGACGCTGGACGCGCTGGCGCGCCTCGGCATCGTGGCGCCCGTCGTCGAGCGGGTCGGCATCGCCGACGGCGGCATCGCGGCGGCGCAGGCGCTTCTTGCCGGGCGCCTGGCCGCGCTGCTGGCGCCGGGCGACGTGGTCGTCACGACCTGGCGCTACGACGGCCACCCCGACCACGAGGCCACGGCGCGCGCCTGCGCCGCCGCCGCCGCCGCGCGCGGCGCGCGCCTGCTGGAAGCGCCGGTGTGGGGTTGGCACTGGAGCGCCCCGGGCGATGGCGCCATCCCGCTGGCGCGGGCGCGCCGGCTGGCGCTGGACGCGGGCACGATGGCGCGCAAGCGCGCGGCATTGGCGTGCTTTCGCAGCCAGCTGGAAGCCGACGCCAGCACCGGCGCGGCGCCGATCGTGTTTCCCGGCGCGCTGGAACGATTGCTCAACCCTTGGGAAGTGTATCTGCATGATGCTTGACGACGCGGCGCGCCGGCGCCATTTCGAAGCGCTGTACGCGCACGACGAGGACCCGTGGCAGGTGCGCGCGGCCTGGTACGAGCGGCGCAAGCGCGCCGTCCTGCTGGCGGCGCTGGGCCGGCCGAGTTATCGCAGCGCGTTCGAGCCGGGCTGCGGCAACGGCGAACTGAGCGCCAGCCTGGCGGCGCGCTGCGAGCGCCTGCTGGCCTGCGACGGCGCGGCCGGCGCGGTGGCGGCGGCGCGCCGCCGGCTGCAAGGCGACGCGCTCGCCCATGGCGCGCTGCGCATCGAGCAGCGCAGCCTGCCCGCGCAATGGCCGCGCGCGGAACGCTTCGACCTCGTGGTCGTGAGCGAACTCGGTTATTACTTCGACGCCGGCGCCTGGCGCGACCTGGTCGCGCAGGCGGCGTCGAACCTGGAAGAGGAAGGAGAACTCCTGATGTGCCACTACGTCCACGACTTCGACGACCGCGCCGCATCGACCGCGTCGGTCCACGCGGCGGCCGACGCCATCCCCGCGCTGGTGCGCACCGTGCAGCACCGCGACGCCGATTTCCTGCTCGAGGTATGGACGAGGAGGGCGGCATGATCGGCGTCGCGATCCCGGCCCACAACGAGGAGGCGGCGCTCGACGACTGCCTGGCGGCGCTGCTGGCCGCGGCGCGCCATCCCGCGCTGCGGGGCGAACGGGTCGCCGCCTGCGTCGTGCTGGACGCCTGCGACGACGGCTCGCGCGCCATCGTGGAACGCTGGTGCGGGGCGTTCGCGGCGGCCGGCCTGCGGCTCGACTGCCTGGAAACGGCGGCGCGCCAGGTCGGCGTGGCGCGCGCGGCCGGGGCGCGCCACCTGCTGGCGCTGGGCGCGCGCTGGCTGGCGTTCACCGATGCCGACACGCGCGTGGGCCCGCAATGGCTGGCGGCGCAGCTCGCGCTGGGCGTGGACGTGGTGTGCGGCTCGGTCGCGGTGGACGACTGGACGCCGCACGGCGCCGACGCCGCGCGCCTGCGCGCGCACTTCGCCAGCCATTACAACGACCGCGACGGCCACCAGCACATCCACGGCGCCAACCTGGGCGTGAGCGCCGACGCCTACCGCGCGGCCGGCGGCTTCGAGGCCGTGGCCTGCCACGAGGACGTGCTGCTGGTGCGGGCGCTGCAGGCCACCGGCGCGCGCTTCGCCTGGAGCGCGCAGCCGCGCGTGTTCACCAGCGCGCGCATCGACCCGCGCGCGCGCGGCGGCTTCGGCGACGCGCTGCTGGCGATGGCGGCCGGGCGCGAGCCGAACCGGCCGCCGGCTTGAAGCCCGGCGGCGCAGGCATCAGCCGATGGCGAGGCGCCGGCCCGCGGCGCAGGCCTCGATGAGGCGCCCGAGCCGGGCATCGCGCGTCTCCGGCTTTTTCGCGCTCACGATCCAGTGCAGCACGCGCTGCCGGTAGCCGGGCGGGCAGGCCTCGAACGCGGCGTAGGCGGCGGCTTGCGCCCGGAAGCGCGCCAGCGCCTCGGACGGCAGTTCGGCCGGTGCCGCGCGCTCGTGCGAATAGACGCGTGAGCGCTCCTCGGCGCGGCGGGCAAACGCGGCCTCGCCGGCGGGCGTCATCAGGCCCTGTTCGCGCAGTTTGGCGACCTTGTCGATGTTTACCGCGCTCCAGATCGAGCCGGGCTGGCGCGGCGTGAAGCGGATCGTGTAGGTGGCGTCGTCGACGCGGCGGCGTACGCCGTCGATCCAGCCGTGGCACAGGGCCTGGTCGACCGATTCCGACCAGCGCATGCCGGGCGCGCCGCGGCCCACCTTGCGAAAGCCCACCAGCAGTTCGCGCGCGCCGGCGGCGTGCTCGTCGAGCCAGCGGCGGAAGGCGGCGGCGTCGTCGAAGAACAGCGGTTCGATCATGGGCGCTCCATGGGAATGAGGGGATCGGCCGCATTCTACGCGGCCGTCACGCCGCTGTCACACGGCGGCGGTATAGTCGCGCCGAAGCGCCATAGTGCCACCGCGCCGCCGCCGGCGGCAGCGCCCCCTGTTTCGACGTGCAAGGCAAGCCATGATGAGGAATACCGACCAACCGGACCTGGTCCGGCGCGTGCGACGCGACATCGCCGACAGCTACGACGAGGAGCTGGAACTCGAACTGGACGACCGCGACCTGGACCCCGACACGCTGCTGCCGGCCCAGGCCCAGGACGCCGCCGACAAGGAAGCGCGGCGCCAGTACTTCCACGAGCTGTTCCGCCTGCAGGCGGAGCTGGTCAAGCTGCAGGACTGGGTGGTGCACACGGGCCACAAGGTCGTGATCCTGTTCGAGGGGCGCGACGCGGCCGGCAAGGGCGGCGTCATCAAGCGCATCGTGCAGCGCCTGAACCCGCGCGTGTGCCGCGTGGCCGCGCTGCCGGCGCCGAACGACCGCGAGCGCACGCAGTGGTATTTCCAGCGCTACGTCTCGCACCTGCCGGCGGCCGGCGAGATCGTCCTGTTCGACCGCAGCTGGTACAACCGGGCCGGCGTCGAGCGCGTGATGGGCTTCTGCACCGACGCGCAGTACGAGGAATTCTTCCAGACCGTGCCGGAGTTCGAGCGCATGCTGGCGCGCTCGGGCATCCAGCTGATCAAGTACTGGTTCTCGATCTCGGACGAGGAACAGAACGCGCGCTTCCTGAGCCGCATCCACGATCCGCTCAAGCAGTGGAAGCTGAGCCCCATGGACCTGGAATCGCGCCGGCGCTGGGAAGAGTACACGAAGGCCAAGGAGATCATGCTCGAGCGCACCCACATCCCGGAAGCGAAATGGTGGGTGGTGCAGGGCGTCGACAAGAAGCGCGCGCGCCTTAACTGCATCCACCACCTGCTGCAGCAGATGCCCTACGTGGAAGTCGACCGGCCGACCATCCAGTTGCCCGAGCGCGAGTACCACGACGACTACGTGCGGCGGCCGGTGGCGCCGGAGATCATCGTGCCGGAAATCTATTGAAAGAATATTTCATGAATGATCGCCAGCTGACATAGTCTTTCAGCTGGCCGTGTCAATCGCCCGGCCCTTCGCCGGGCATCGTGTCCGCCATCAGCCGGAGCTCTTCCGGCGTCAGTTCCTCCGGCTTCTTGTCCTTGAGGCCGTCCACGTCCTTGTGCGGCGGCGGCGCGGCCGCGTCCGCCCCGGGTTGCTGGTCCGCTTGCTGGTCCGCTTGCTGGTTCGTTTGCTGGTCGTCGTTCATGCGATCCTCCTTTTGCGACATCGTGTGGCCAAGTGTCGCATGGCCAGAGCATCGGCGGCGCCGCGCATCCGGCCGACCGGCAACGCTGGCGTGAGCAGCGGGATGCGCGCCGCAGGACCCGGGCGCCTTCGACCCCGCGTTGCCGTTTTCTGCATTTTTCCGGCCTTGCCGGCGGTATTGCCGGGGCCGGCCGCCTTGCAGATCATGCGGTCGGCGATGCCGGTGGCCGGGATGGCTGGGTACGTATTCGTCGGGGACTGCGTTGCGTTGCCGATACCCCGTGCGGGCAATGGATGTCTTGACACGCCATTAATGTTGTGCGATTTTCATGTTTGTCTGCGGCCGAGCCGCCGGAAGTGCCGCCATCTCCCTCGAAGGAGTCGACCCATGCCACGCACCGCGCTGTCTTCCACGCTGGCCGGCCTGGCCATTCCCCTGGCCCTGTTCGCCTGCGCCACGCACGCGCACGCGCAGGCGGGGCGCGCGCCCAGGCCCATCGAGGCGGTCGTGAGCATGCGCGGGGCGGCGCCGGGCGATGCGGCGCTGCCGCTGACGGAAGCGCAACGGCAGGACGTCTCCATCAATTTCCTCGAAAAGCGCACGGCGCCGGCGCTGCGCTGCGTCTACCGCAAGCCGGGCGGCGGCAAGGGCTACCAGCTGACGTTCTGGGAGCGCAGCCGGCCCGACCCGGGCCGGATCAGCGGGATCTTCCCGGTGGACCTGGATATGGCGCTGTCCGCGTGTCCGCCGACCTGGGGCGAGGCGGTCGCCCTGGGCTGGGGCGGCGGCGCCTGGGAGGTGGCGGCACGCGCCGCCGGTGCCGATGCCGCGGAGCGCCAGGCCGATGCCGACCGCGAACTGGCGCGTTCGCGCGAGACGCCGGAGACGCGCGCGCGGGCCTGGATCGCGCAGGCCGAGTCGTTGCCGGCGACGGGCGCGGCGGCCGACCTGGCGCTGGCGCGCGGCATCGACGCCGAGATCGCCTCCATGGAAAGCCGCCTCGACGAACTGCATTCGCGGCCGTTCAACGACCGACTGGTGCAGCCGGGCGGGCTGTTCGAGCGCATCAATCGCCTGGGGCAGGTCGCGTTCGTGAAGGCGCGCCGGCTGGATGCGTCCCCGGCGGGGCGCAAGGCCTTCGACGCCTGGGACGAACGTCTCGGCGGTCCCGCCGTGAGCGCGGTGGCGCGCCTGCAGAAAATCGTCCATTACCGCCAGAACCGGCGTGTGCGCATGGCCGAGGTCACGGGCGACGCGGGCGAACGCGAGATGCAGAGCTGGGGCAACGTCGATTTTTCGCCGGTCTGGGCCGGCCAGTCGGCCCTCCTTGGCGTCTTCGCGCGGCACCTGGACGGCCGCCCGACGATCGACCCCGCGTTCCAGCGCAGGATTGCGCAGGACCTGGAGCGCATGCGTCCGGGCGGCGATCCCGGTCGTCCCTACTATTACCACGTGCCGGCCGATCCCAAGCCGGCATGGATGATGACTCCGGAGGAAGAGGAGACGCAGGGCGGCAGGGTGGCCGGCGGCCTGGTCAACGCGGTCATGGGCGTCGGCGACCTGATGCGGCTGATCGACAAGGTCGATGCGGATATACGCGAGTCGCGCATTGCGTTCTGGAAGTGCTATGCCGCGCGCTGCAGCGAGGCGGGGAAGACGTTCTACGCCTATTCGCACGCCATGTGGACCAAGGACAATTTTTACTTCGCTCGCCCTGCGATGTCGGACCTCACGATCAATCGCGGCATGTCCTTCCTCGGCGACGGGGCCATCGACGGCGGCCCGGTGTCCCATTGCGCGCCACAGGCCAACGGCCTGTCGGAGGCGCTGGCCGGCGCGGTCAACCGCAGCCGGGGCGATCCGGTCGCTTCGGCCCGTGCCGTCGTGGCTGTGATGAAGGGACCCGCCTACGCAAGCTGGCAGGCATGCCGGGACCGCATGGAGTACGTGTTCCGGCCGCGCTTCCTGTGAGCGGTCTTGGGCGGTGGCGCACGCGTACCGCTCATGCCGGTGGCAGGCCTGGCGACCGGGATCGACGAACACGGCGCCAATGTCGCCGCTGCCGAGCTCGAGGATGGCATCGCCGGCTGGAGGGTGATCTGCTTGTTCATGGGTTCCCCTCGGTCGAGATGGAACGGTCGAGTGGCACGTCAACGAAGGACCTCCGCCCCATACGGCGACGCCAGCCAGCACAGCATGGCGCAATGGAGCGCAACCGTCCAGCGGAACGCCGCCTGGAACGCCGGCTTGCTCGATTTGTGCCGGAACACGCGCTGGGCCAGCAGCGCACCCGGCCATCCGCCGGCGAGGGCCAGTAGGTGGAGGTGGCTTTCCCGGGTCCGCCGCCGGTCGTGCCGTGCCGCCGACTTGTCGATGCCGTAGGCGACGAAGGCGATCGTGCTCATGCCCAGGCAGAGCCATGGGACCGCGGACGGCAGCCAGCCCAACGCGGCAAGCACGGCGACGAGGGCGAGGAAGCCGACGGACAGGGCCAGCGCGCCCGCGTCGTTCCTTGGCGCAGCGCCCGATGGGGCGCGCGGCTTGCCGCGTTCGCGGACAAATGCCACCCGTTCCGCACGCGGCTGTCCCTTGCCGTTGGCGCCGAGCTGGTAGGTGACGATGTCGCTCTCGGCCGGCCGCGCACCGCGTTCGCCGAACGCGCTGGCATGGACGAATACGGTCGGACCGCCGCCGTCCGGCGTGATGAAGCCGAAGCCCTGGTCGTCCTTCCAGGTCGTGATCCTGCCTTGGTGGCGGGGCGGGGTGGAACTGTTCATCCGTGGCGTCCGTGTGTGCCGATGAACACCAGTGTATTGGTGGATGTTCTTTATGGCAATGGGTCGGGTGGTCGTCCGACTTCGTGGGGACGGCCCGCCATCGAGACAGCGGCGACGGTCGGCCCGCCGCCCGTGCTCAGGGCGCCGCCAGCACCCCCAGGCCGGCCACGGCCTTGCACGCGGCGACGTTGAACTTGCGCTGGTCCGCGGCTTCGGCGGGCGTCAGCGTCGACACCAGGACTTTTTCGCCGGGGTCGCCGGAAATGCCGTACAGGCGCAGCTTGCCCTCCCTGACTTCGTAGGCCAGCGCGCCGTCGAAGCCGTGCGTGAGCGTCGCATCGCGATAGCCGGTCAGCAGCGCGGCCAGGCGCTTGCGCTTGGCCTTGTCGTTCACGGCGCCCACGGCCAGGTCGCCGGTCAGTTGCGGCGGCAGGTTCGCGACGTACAGGTTGGCGATGTCCAGCATGTAGTCGTTGCAGTCCGCGACCTTTTGCGCCTTGTGGTCGGCGAAGAACTGCTTGACCGCGCCGGCATAGGGCGCGCCGGAGGCGTTGCCGACGGCGGCCAGGCTCAGGCCGTCGGGGGAGCCCGCCTGGGCCGCGCCGGCGGCCGCCAGGGACGCGAGCAGGAGGATGCGTTTCAGGGATGTCGTCATTGGGTTTTTTCGTTTGCGCCGGAGGCGGCGTTGGCAATGTTCAGGAAGTTCTTGTTGACGTCGTCGACATCGACGACGTCCGGTTCGTGCTGCGACTTGGCGTATTCCTCGTACGTGACCGGAATGTAGAAGCCATGGAATTTCTGCTGCAGCCACTTGCCGTGCAACTTGAACCGGGCGGACACGCCGGTGACCTTGTACTGGGACACCTTCAGGCGATCGCTCTGGTTGCCGCCCAGGCCGGCGATATGGCCCTGCGCCGTCTTGCCGTACACGAAGGTGACGTGGCCGGTGCCGGCCGCCTTGCCGCTGTCCTCGAAATAGTTACGCATGACCATGATCGCGCCGTACACGGGCTTGTCGATCTTCTTGAACTTCTTCGACCAGGTCGGGAATTGCGACGAGGCGCTCTTCTCGTGCGGCGCGCCGACGGTCATCAGGCAGTAATTGACGAAGGCGGCGCACCAGGGCGTGGTCACCATGTTCCCGCCCAGGCCCACGCGCTTGTGGAAGTTGCCGGTCTTGGTGATGACGCTCTCGTCCTGGCCGGCCCATTTCTTGGCTTCGTCGATCGCCACCGGCATCCAGGGCGCCGTCTTCTGGTCGGCGGGCACGATTGCCAGCGGCTGGCCCGTGCCTTTCTTGCTGCGCGTCAGGTCGGCGCCGGTCGCGGGCGCGGCGGCGGCGGCCTTGGCGGCCTTGGCTGCCCCGGCCGCGGGTGCCGGTTTCGGCTTCGGCGCCGGCCGGGCCGCGGCCGTCCTGCCGCGGCCCGATGGCGGCCCGTAGATGCCGATCACCTGGCCGACGTAGATCTTGGCCGGATCCTTGATCGCCGGGTTGTCCTTCATGATCGCGGCGACCGAGGTGCCGAAGCGCGCCGCCAGGATGCCCAGGGTTTCCTTGCGCGCCACCACGTGGTCGAAGGGGCGGCGCGCCGGATTCGTCACGCTGGCCGGCGGCTTCTTCGGCGCGGTGGGCGCCTCGTAGCTGACCAGGTCGTGCAGCAGCACGTAGGCGCTGGACACGCCGTCCATCACGAACTCGAACTGCTTGTGCCAGGCCCCGGTCAGGTCCGGGAAGTGGATCTCGGCCTTCTTGCCCGGTTCGATGTGGGCGATCTTCGGCAGCTGCCCGTTCTTGTCGGTCTTCTTGTCGTAGGTCTTGTCGCCGATCCTGATCTGCACCGGGACGTCGGGCTTCGGCATGGCGCCGTCGGACACGGTGACCGTGGTGGTCGGCACTTCGCGCTCCCGGCGCTTGTCCTTCAGCGCATGGAAGCCTTCCTTCTTTTCCATGGCGTCCAGCACGTCCTCGAGCTTGTCGTCGGAAATGTCGCTCAGCTTGGTCGTGATCGGCAAGCCGGTATGCTTGCTGATGGCATTGGCGTAGGCGAGCGGGTCGTTCTTGTCCGACGCCGGCGCGTAGCCCAGCATCATCTTGCCGGGATGCTTGGGATCGGGAATCCCGGTCAGCATCGTGTAGATGGTGCGGTCGTTGTAGCGGCGGCGCAGCAGCTTCTTCTTCTGCAGGCGGCCTTCCTCGTAGCTCTTGAAGATCAGGAAGGCGCCATTGCCCTTGGTCTTGCCGACGCCGATGGCGCCCATGATGGGCGTCTCGCCGGCCGGCCGCAGGTTGCCCGGATTATTGAAGCGCCAGGCGATGGTCCCGCCGGTACGCAGCAGGTGGGTGCCATCGTCGCCGACGTAGTCGACGGTCAGGATGCTGGCATCGTAGCGGGCACTGATGAACTCGCGCGTCATGGTTCAATCCTACTTCTGCGGTTTCGACGCGACTTCCTTCTTCAGCACCTGTTCGACCGTCAGCCTGGCGCTGGCCGGGTAGCTGGAGGAGGACGTCTTCTTGAAATAATGGGCCGGGCCGTCCGGGTTCTCGTCGCTGTACGCGGCCAGCCGGTACCAGCGCACCGCGACCGCGGCCCGCGCGCCGGGCTTGGTCTCGGCGACCACGAGGTCGACGGTGCCGGCGCGCGGCACGACGACGGCATCGGCGACGGTCTGCTCGCCCTGCGAGATGCTGAACCAGGTCAGGTCCTGGTCGGTGTCGCCGTTGACCACCGGGACGTGCATCCAGGGTTCGCCGGGCTTGGCTTCCAGGTAGAACGTCAGGCTGCGCTTGTACGTCGTCACGTCCTGGTAGGTGCCGGTGACGAGGATGAGCTTGCCGTCCGCGACCTGCCACTGGTGGATGCCTTGCTGCTGCGACGAGATGGCGGCCGCGGCGGGGCCGGCTGCAGTAGGGGTGGCGGCGCCGGCGCCCGGCGCCGCCAGGGCCACGCATGCGGCCAGTACCAGGGTCTTGAGGATGCTGTCGATCATGTCTTATTCTTCGCCTTCGGGATTGTTGATGAGCTTGCCAAGCAGGTGCGGGTTCAGGTGCAGCGACAGGTCGATGCCGGCCAGGCCGGTGGCGAACGGACCGAAGTCCTCGGCCTCGCGCGCCGGCGCCTCCTCGTCCTCGGCGTGGTAGAAATCCTCGTCCGGCCGCTCGATCTCGGGCGCCGGTTCGGAGGCCGCGAGGCGCACGCTGCGCCAGCTGTCCTCGCCCACGTGCAGGGTCAGTTGTTCGTTGTCGTCGAAATCCAGGCGCGGCAGGCGCCCGTCCTCGGCCAGCACGCCGGCGGCGACCTCCTTGCCCAGCCGGTCGAGGATGCGGTAGGGCTTGCCGACCATGCCCAGCGCGGCCACGACGTCGTCGGCGCCGGGGAAGGCGAAGCGCAGGCTGTGCTGGCCCACCTGCGCGGCCGGCATGGCGGCGAACGACGCGTCCAGGTTCTGCGGACCCGAATGGGCGTGGGTGGCCGCATGCACTTCCCATTTGCCGCCGGTGCCGTGCTCGATGCCTTTGGCGCTGATGCGGATGAAGCTGCCGCCGGCGTGGAGCAGGATCTCGCGGTCGGCGGCGATCTCGATGTTCTGCCGGGTGCTGATCAGCTTGAGCACCTGCTCGGCGACGATCTCGACGTTGTCGCTCTGCGCCTGGATCTCGACCTTGCCCTTGGCCGCGAACAGCTTCATGCCGGCCTTGTGGACGAACACGCCGAGCTTTTCGGTCAGGCTGGCGAACAGGCTCTTGCCGGTCGAGATCGACAGGTGTTCGCCGGTGGTGAGCACCGTATGGCGGTCGCTCTGCACGTGGGTGCTGCGCGCCGTGCTGGTGGCGATGCCGGCCGGGCTGGACAGCACCAGCTGCGGGTCGCTCAATTCGCCCTGGGCCTTGCCGCTGCCGCGCACGGCCTCGTTCTGGGCGGCCAGCGCCGCCCCGGCGGCGGCCTGGTCGACGCCCGGCTGCTGGGCCAGGTGCTGCTCGGCCAGTTCGCGCATCTGCTCGTGGCGCTCGCGCGCCGCGTTCAGGCGGCCGACGGTCTCGCCCATGTCCTTGGCGTGGCCGGCGGCATTGTCGCGCGCCTCGGTGGTCAGCAGCATGCCCATCCCGGCGCGCGCCACGCCCCAGGCGTTGGTGGTCAGTTCCCAGCCTTCGCCACGCTCGTCCTTGCGCCCGCTGTTGTCCTCGACGCGGGTGATGTGGCCGAGCGAGAGCTGGCTGTGCTGGTGGTCGCTCTTGAGCTGCGCCTGGATCTTCTCGTAGGTATCGTCGAGGATCAGGTGGTTGCTGCGCCCGCCCGCGGCGTTGCCGCCGTTCGGCGCCAGTTCGCGGCTGCGCAGGCCGGTCAGCGCGTGCTGGGTCGGCTGCTGCCAGGGCGGCATGTTGCGCTCGTTGAAGACGCTGCCGGTGACGATGGGCCGGTCGGGCGAGCCGCCCAGCCATTGCACGATCACCTCGCTGCCCACGCGCGGCACGGCGGCCGCGCCCAGCTCGCTGCCGGCCCAGGAACTGGCCACGCGCAGCCAGGCCGAGCTGTTCTCGTCGTTGACGCCCTCGCGGTCCCAGTGGAACTGGACGCGGATGCGGCCGTAGCGGTCGGTGTGGATGCTGTCCGGCCCCTGCGGCCCGACCACGGTGGCCGTCTGCGGCGCCAGGATGCGCGTGTCGCTGCTGTTGAAGTTGCGGCCCGGGCGCCACGGCACCTGCCTGCGGATGCAGCGCATGGTGTTGCTGTACTCGGCCGGCAGGGTATCCTGCAAATAATTATTGCGCGCCAGGTGCCGCACTTCCAGCACCAGGAATTCGTTCTTGCCGGGGTCGTCGCCGCCGGCGTCGCTGTCCTTGAAGTGGTCGCGCAGGCGGAACCAGCGCCCCGGCTGCAGGAAGCGGCTGTTGCCGCTGCCCTCGAAGTAGCGCGACGCGGCCTCGGTTTCTTCCATGCGCAGCTGGGCCAGGCGGTCGCCGCGCTGCAGGCCGTCGAAGCCGTAGGCGCCGGTGTATTCGTAGGATTCCACCTGGAGCACGCTGCCTTGCCGGTTCACCGTCGGCATCGTGACGTTGGCCGGCACCGGATGCTTGAAGTCGAACCCGCTCAGTGCCACGCTGGAGGCGGCGATGTTGCGCACCGGCGACCACTGGGCGATGCCGTCCTCCTCGCTGGCACCGCCGTGGCGCTGGAAGCGCACCTCGCCGTCGCCGTCGATCGGGTCGGCGCCGCGGGTGTCGTCGCCTAGCACCAGCTTGTGGCCGGCCGGCGTGTGTTCGTACCAGTAGTGCCAGCCGGCCGCTTCCCAGCGCCGGTGCAGGTAGTTGTGGTCGGTCTCGTCGTACTGGCAGGCGTCCGTCATCGGCGGATCGTCGCCCAGCAGGCGGCAATCCCAGTCGGGCAGCGTGGAGTAGTCGGCGAAGATGCCGGCGGTCTGGTCGCGCAGCGCCTTGTGATGGAAGAGGTAATTGTCCTTGCGCAGGGACAGGTACTTCAGCCACGGCCCGAGGCGGGCTTCGTAGAAGGCGAAGCCGCCGTCGGTGGTGACGTGGCGGAAGCTGAAGACATAGCCGCTGAAGTGGCGCAGGCTGCCGTCGCCGCGCACCAGCTCGACCGTCATCAGCTTGCCCTGGACGTCCTTCAGCGCGATCGTGGCGCTGTCGGACAGCAGTTCGACCCGGTACTCGAAGTCGCGCGACATGGATTCGAACGCGTCGAGCGCATTGGCCAGCAATGGCGCGCCGGGGCCGTCGGCGTGCGGGAAGGTGACGCGCAGGATGCGCTGGTGCTGCGGATCGCCGAACACCAGATCCTGTATCGATTGGACAACGTTTTGCATCCGACTTTCCTGTCAATGACCCATATGAATGTTTCCCGACAAAAGTGACACGAAGAATTTTCTTCGTACACATACATGTATTCTAAGCAAATAATCCTTGAATGCAATTGAATCGCTGTCTATCGTGCGCGGGGTGCACCCTGCCCGCCAGGACCTGCGGCCGGCATCAATCGATGCCGAAGCGGGCCGGGAAATCGGTCCTGACGACGGTGCGGGTAATTTTCGTGTCGGCGCCGATGTAGACGTCGACGCGGCTGAAGGGCGGCGCGAGGTCCACGCCGTGCCCACCGGCGAGCGGCATGCTGACCCCGATGTAAGCATCCGGAGGCAGGCGATGAGGCAGGTGAAACGCGATCTGCTGGCCTGGAGCGATCGTGGCCTTGGTGACGCGGTCGTTCGCATTGAAGTAATAGACGACCGGGGCGGTCGCGGTGCTGGCATAGTGCAACACCACCACGGGCGCCGTGTGGACCAGCAGGCCGAGTCCGAGCCAGGCCAGTACCGGAACCGCGACGACCAGCGCCAGCGTTTTCATCCTGGGCGAAAAGGTCGTCTTCGATGGCGGTGCCGGCATGACGTGCGATGCGCTTTCCTAGTCCGATCCGAAGCGCGCCAGGAAATCGGTCCTGACGACGGTGCGGGTAATTTTCGTATCGGCGCCGATGTAGACGTCGACCCGGCTGAACGGCGGCGCGATGTCCACGCCGTCACGGCTTGCGGCCGGCAGGCTGACGTTAATGAAATAGCCGGCATGCGGCCGATGGGCGGTGCGGAACTCGAGGCGCGCACCGGGTTCGATCTGGTCCTTGACGATATCGTTGTCTTCGTTGAAAAAGTACGTCACGGGCGCGGTGGCGGCCGCGGAATAGTGCAGGTACACCACCGGCGAGGTATAGGAAAAGACGGCAAGGGCGAGCCACAGGGCAATGAACGCCCCGGCGATCGCCAGCAGTTTCGTGGGGAAGGGGGCGATCTTCATGGGGTACATTCGTGCGGTCGTTTGGCGTAGTCGTTCCCGACGCCCCACGGTAGTGGAACGCCGACGATGGCCCTGAGCAGGATGGCCGTCGTCAGTGCGGCCGGCTTGGCGCGCGCATACAGGTCCACGCCCAGTTTGATGGAAATATGGTCCGGTATATCGTCCATGCGATTGGCCCACGCGCCGTTTTCAGGATGGTGCTGGATGCGTGGAACACGCAACTTCCGCGCATCGCGCAGGAAATCGCTGCCGGCCTGGGCCAATCCGGCGCCGCCCAGCAACTCGTCCGCGCTGAAGCCGCACGCCACGCCCACGTAACCGTAATGGATGTTCGACCAGATATCGTAGAAATAATCCTCGTTGCCGTAGCGTTGCCAGCCCTTGCGAAAGATATGCTGCTTGCGCAGGCGTTCGGCCAGGATCGGCTTGTGATCCCACGGCCGGTTCGGCGCGACCCGCTCGGCCCAGATCGAATACGCCGCCATCTTCTTGCCCGCGGCAATGCCGGCATAGTCCGGCGGCCCGCCGAACTTGGCGTACCAGGGCAGGGCGTTCCAGGCTTCCATCTCCTTGGCCATGTCGTAGGCATTCGCCTCGGTCATCTTCCGGCCTTCTTCGCTGAACGGGTTGCGCTTCATCTCCGCGACCATGTATTCGGCGATGCCGACCACGTCGTTGCCGTGGTTACAGACATGCAGCGTCTTCGCCGCGCGGTCCGCCACCGGCGTGGTGTTGGTGGCGCCGACCAGCCGCATCGGCCTGCCGTTCCTGTCCAGCACCGCGCTCATGCATCGTCTTCCAGGTAGATCCGCACGTGCTCCTCGTCCAGCGTCTGCTTGAGCAGGTGCGTGTGGCCGTCGGCATCGGTGGTGCCGTGCTCGATGCTGCCATCCTCGCGCTCGATGGCATAGGCCGTGTGGGCCAGCGGCCTGCCGTCGCTTACGCCCAGCAGCACGTAGCGGTCGTCGTAGCGGCCCGGCACCCAGGGCGCGTCGTCGTCCGGCTCGGGCGCCAGGGCGGCGGCGGCCAGCGCCACGGCGGCCGGCTGGAAATACGCGGTGACGAGCGGGACGCCGGAGGCGTCCTCGACGCCGTGGATGCCGTTCAGGGTCGAGACCAGCGGACAGCCGCCGCTGGTCTCGTCGCCGTGCAGGGCCTGCGGCAGGCCGTCGGGGAGGGTGAAATGGTGTTCGCCGGCGCCGACCACGCAGTGCTTCCTGCACGCCATGGGGTTGCCCGCGTGTGCGAGCGGCTTGCCGTGGCTGGTGAATGTGGGGTGTCCCTGCTTCACCTTGCCGCCGCAGGACGCTTCGTCGCCTTCGCGTATCCAGCCGATGATGTTCATATTTACGACACAAGAATGTTAAATCGCGTAAATATTTTAGCAGCAACTTCAAGGCAGGGTGAGCTCGATTCGTGGCGTGCGCCGGGGACGGCCGTCAGCGCGTCCAGGTGCAGCCGTCGTCCCCGACCGCGTCCAGGTCCTCGGTAAAGGCGAACGTCCTGCCGTCGGCCCGCACGTAGCGCGCGCCGTAGACACGGGCGCCCTGCGTGACCAGGGTATAGGTGCCGCCCGCGGGCTGCTCGCGCCAGACGGTGGTGAATTCGTAGGGCCGGCCCGGGTCCATCTCGGCCTTTTCCCGGCTGACGAGCCGAACGGGGATGGCCACGCTGCCGTGTTCGTAGCGGACCTGGCCGGCCTTCCCCTCGTCCGCCGGAAAACGGAATTCGAGTCGCAGCGGCCGGCGCGCGTCGGTCGTCTTCAGGCAGCGGAAATCGTCGGTGCCGGCCTGCGCCGCGCCGCAGCACACGGCGGCAAGCACGAGGACGCACGCCGTCCCGATGGCGTCCGCCATGCTCAATGCTGCGCGGTCGACGCCGGCCCCTGCGCCAGCGACTGCACCTGGGCCGTGGGCGCCGCCGCGACCATGCCGGCCGGCAGGGCGATGCGCACCGGGCGGTTGCTGGCCGCCGCCGTCGACAGCACGTTTTCCGTCGCGTCCGGCGCGGCGTTCCACACCGGCGCATCGATGCCTTCGAAGACGCTCTTCAGCTGCTCGCCCCAGATGTTGCGGATCTGGCTGAAATACTGGTTCTTCTCGTCGATGCGCACGAAGCGGGTGACGGCCAGCGCCCCGTCCTCGTAGACCAGCAGGTCCAGCGGCAGGCCCACCGAGATGTTCGAGCGCAGCGTCGAGTCCATCGAGATCAGCGCGCACTTGGCGGCGTCGTCGAGCGAGGTGTGGGGGGTGACCACGCGGTCGATGATCGGCTTGCCGTATTTCGCCTCGCCGATCTGGAAATAGGGGTTCTCGTCGTGCGATTCGATGAAGTTGCCGGCCGAGTAGACGTAGAACAGGCGGCAGCGCTCGCCGGCGATCTGGCCGCCGAAGATCATGCTGACGTTGAAGTCGACGCCGAACTCGGCCAGCTTGCCGCTTTCCTGCTTGTGGATCGTGCGCACGGCCTCGCCGACGATGCGGGTGGCCGCGAACATGTCCGGGGCGTTCCAGATCGTCGCGCCTTCCGGGCTGACGTAGCTGGAGATGACCTGGCGGATCGCCTGCGATATGGACAGGTTGCCCGCCGTCATCAGCACCATCATGCGGTCGCCCGGGTTCTCGAACACGCTCAGCTTGCGGAACGTGCCCACCTGGTCGACCCCGGCATTGGTGCGCGAATCCGCGAGGAACACCAGGCCCGCATTCAGGCGCATGCCTACACAGTAAGTCATTGGAGTCTTTACGCAATCAAAAACGTCATTTTATACGAGCCGCTCACTGGACGGGCACGATCAGCGCCTGCACCGTCATCGTCTCGTCGCCGCCGCCGCGGCGCATGCCGCGCACCGGCGCCGCCGACTCGTAGTCGCGCCCGATCGCCAGGCGGCAGTAGGCCTCGGTCATCAGGCGGTTGTGGGTGACGTCGACGCTGACCCAGCCCGTGTGGTCGTCGTCCTCGACCCAGACGTCGACCCAGGCGTGGCTGGCCGCGTGGCCGGTCGATTCCGGGTCGATGTAGCCGGACACGTAGCGCGCCGGCACGCCGCGCGCATGGCAGCAGGCCAGGAAGATGTGGGCGTGGTCCTGGCAGACGCCGGCGCCCAGCGTCATCGCCTCGCCGGCGGTGCTGGACACGCTGGTTGCACCGCTGCGGTACGCGACCGCACCGAAGATGTGCGCGGCCAGGTCCAGCGCGTGGCGCGTGCCGATGCGCGCGCCCGGTCCCGGCAGGACGTGCGCGGCGAGCGCCGCCAGCGGCTGGCTCGGTTGCGTCAGCCGGGTCGGCACCGTGAAGATCAGCGGCGACAGGCCGTCGCCGTCCTGCAGGCGGCCGCCGGCCAGCGCCGTGGTGGTCACCAGGCCCTCGACCACGATGCGCACCGTGTCGTGCGGCTCGTTCAGCGTCATCATGTGCGAGAAGTTGCCGTAGGCGTCGAGGTAGGACGTGCAGTGGCCCGGCGTGGAGATCTTCCAGGACTGCACCTGCTGCTGCGCCTCGGCGCGCGGCGTCAGGTGCAGCTGCTCGATGCTGTAGGCCTGCGGCTGGCTGTAGCGGTACATGGTTTCGTGGCGGATGGACAGTTGCATGTCAGGCTCCCAGCGGTACGAGGAAGTCGCGGCTGATGCCGTTGCCCAGCGCGTAGACGTTTTCCATGAACGCGGACAGGGTGTCGTCGATGCCGGCGTCGAGGATGTCCTCGATGCGCGCGAACTGCAGGTCGGCGTGCATCTTGCCGGCCAGGCGCTCGGTCTCGCGCGAGACGTCGTTGCGCACGGTCTTCAGGTTGGCCACCACCTGCTCCATGCAGGCCAGCAGCGAGCGCGGCATGTCGGCGCGCAGCATCAGCAGCTCGGCCACGCGCGCCGGCGTGATCGAGTCGCGGTAGACCTTGCGGTAGATCTCAAAGCCGGCCACCGAGCGCAGCAGGGCGGCCCAGTAATAGAATTCGCGCTGCGTGGGCAGCTCGTGGGTGTCGCTCGGTTCGCGCGCGCCCTGCGCGCCGTGGTATTTCACGTCGAGCAGGCGCGCCGTGTTGTCGGCGCGCTCGAGGAAGGTGCCGAGGCGGATGAACACCATCGCCTCGTCGTCCAGCATGGTGCCGAAGGTGACGCCGCGCCACAGGTGGCAGCGGTACTTTACCCATTCGAAGAATTCGCTCGGGTCGCTGTCGAGCGCGGTGCGCTCGCGCAGGCCGATCCAGGTGGCGTTGTGGGTTTCCCAGACCTCGGTGGTCAGCACCCCGCGCACGGCGCGCGCGTTCTCGCGCGCGGCGGTCAGGCACGAGACGATCGACGACGGGTTGGCCGGGTCGTTGACCATGAAGGCCAGCACCTTCTGGGCATCGAGCTCCCCGTGGCGCGCCTCGTAGGCGTCGCGCAGCTCGGAGATGCCCAGCATGGCGCGCCAGGCCTGCTCGGCGTCGTGGCGCGACTGCGGCAGCATCGAGGTCTGCACGGCCACGTCGAGCATGCGGGCGGTGTTCTCGGCGCGCTCGGTATAGCGCGCCATCCAGTACAGGTGGTCGGCGGTACGGCTCAGCATCATTCCTCCAGAATCCAGGTGTCCTTGGTGCCGCCGCCCTGCGACGAGTTCACCACCAGCGAGCCTTCCTGCAGCGCCACGCGCGTCAGGCCGCCCGGCACCATCGAGATGGTCCTGCCGGACAGGACGAAGGGACGCAGGTCGATGTGGCGCGGCGCGATGCCGCTTTCCACGTAGGTGGGGCAGGCCGACAGCGACAGCGTCGGCTGCGCGATGTAGCCGTCCGGCCTGGCCTTCAGGCGCGCGCGGAAGTCCTCGATCTGCTGGCGGCTGGCGGCCGGGCCGATCAGCATGCCGTAGCCGCCGGCGCCGTGCACTTCCTTGACGACCAGCTGCTCGAGGTTGGCCAGCGTGTACGACAGCTCGTCCGGACGGCGGCACTGCCAGGTCGGGACGTTGTTCAGCAGCGGCTCCTCGGCCAGGTAGAAGCGGATCATGTCCGGCACGTAGGGGTAGATCGACTTGTCGTCGGCCACGCCGGTGCCGATGGCGTTGGCCAGCGTGACGCGGCCGGCGCGGTACACCGACAGCAGGCCCGGCACGCCCAGCGTGGAATCGGAGCGGAACGCCAGCGGGTCGAGGAAGTCGTCGTCCAGGCGCCGGTAGATCACGTCGACGCGCTTGGGGCCGCGGATCGTGCGCATCCAGACGGCGTTGGCGTCGACGTACAGGTCCTTGCCCTCCACCAGCTCGACGCCCATCTGCTGGGCCAGGAAGGCGTGTTCGAAATAGGCCGAGTTGTACATCCCCGGCGTCATCACCACGACGGTGGGATCGCTGGCGCCGGTGGGCGCGACCGAGCGCAGGTTCTCGAGCAGCATGTCGGGGTAGTGCTCGACCGGCGCGATGCGGTGGCGCGCGAACAGTTCCGGGAACAGCCGCATCATCATCTTGCGGTCTTCCAGCATGTACGACACGCCGGAAGGCACGCGCAGGTTGTCCTCGAGGACGTAGAACTCGCCCTGGCCGGCGCGCACGATGTCGACGCCGGCGATGTGGGCGTAGATGCTTGACGCCACGCTGATGCCCTGCATCTCGGGGCGGTACTGGGCGTTCTGGTAGATCTGCTGCGCGGGGATGATGCCGGCCCGGATGATGTCCTGCCCGTGGTAGATGTCGTGCACGAACATGTTGAGCGCCTTGACCCGCTGCGCCAGGCCGGCCTGCAGGGCCGTCCATTCGTGCGCGGGGATGATGCGCGGGATGGTATCGAACGGGATCAGGCGTTCGGTACCGGCGCCGTCGCCGTAGACGGCGAAGGTGATGCCGACGCGGCGGAAGGTCAGGTCGGCCTCCGCGCGCTTGCGCTCGATGCGCTCTGGCGGCTGCATCCGCAGCCAGCTGTCGAATGCGCGGTAGTGGTCGCGGATCGTGCCGTCCGCGCCAACCGTCATCTCATTGTAGAAGTCCCTCATGTGGCAATCCCGGAGTCTTGACAGTTGATGACTATCAAGAAACGTGCCAGAGGAAAACGGGGCGGGACGCCCCATTCTGGTGCGCCGCGTGATCAGCGCTTGCTGCGCGCCGCCTCCAGCTGCTTGCGCAGCTCGGCGTTCTCGCTTTCCAGCGCCGTGCGCGCGGTGGTGGCGCCCACCAGCTCCATCTCGGCCGCCAGGCGGCGATCGGACTCCGCCGCCTGCGCGGCGACGTTGCGTTCGATTTCGGCGCGCAGGGCGGCCAGCTGGCTGTCCTTGCCCTCGATCGCCAGCTGGTCCTTGGCCTTGCTGACCAGCGCATCCATCGCCACCTGGCGCGCGTTGCGCAGCTCGGCGTTCAGGCGCTCGATGGTCTCGTCGCGCTCGGCCAGCAGGGCCAGCGCGTCGTCGCGCGCGCCGGTCACGTCGGCCAGCTCGGTGCGCAGGCCGTCGCGCTCGGCTTCCAGTTCCTCGCCGACGGCGGCCAGCACCTCGCGGTCGGCGTCCGACTGGGCCAGCGCCTCGCGTTCGGCGGCGCCGGCGTCGTGGGCGAACTGCAGCGCCCATTCGGCCAGGCCGGACAGCAGCGCTTCCGGCAGCTCGGCCCGGGGCGGCTCCACCGGCTTGGCGGTGGCGAGGCGCCAGGCCGACAGGTGCTTGTAGACGGCGTTCGGCGAACCCCCGACGACGGCCCGTACCGCTTCGAGCGTCACGGGCGAGCCATCGTCCTGCAGGCCCGCGGCGGCTGCGGCAACGTCGTCGTAGGTGATGTCCTGGTCTGCCATGTCTTTCCCGATGCTGTGGTTGAAGTGGCGCATATGATACGCGAGCCGGGGGCGGTCGCGCGCGGCCGGATGGCCCGCCGTTGACTTCCTGGACACAAATTGTTGCCCAGAATCTACAATAAAGTTGTCCACCTACGGATTCCTGCATGGACGGCCCGATCCTTCAGCGCGCCGGGACCGCGTTCGCGGCCATCCACGGGGTGTGCATCGCCGCAGCGCGCGCGTCCGTCGATCCGGCGGCCCCGGCCGGCAGGCCGGGCGCCCCTCGCCGGAGGCGCTGCAGCGCTTCGGCAAGGCGTGTCGTTGCCCGCTGTGGGTAAAGAACAACAGCTTCACCTCATCATCCTAGGCTATCGCAACCATAAAGATTTTCACATGGTCGCTATCGGCGCGGTGGCCTATCATGTTAGCTAAACGAAACAAATACTGGACACGACGGAGTTCCCATGACCACCATCCTGCGCAACGCGATCCCGGCCCTGCTGCTGGGGCTGGCCCTGGCCGGCGCGGCCCATGCCGCGTCCGCCGAGCGCGATGCGGTGGTGGTACGCGTGCGCACGGCGCCGGAAGCGCCTGCCAGGGCCGAGCCGGCGATCGTGCCGGAGATGGCCGCCGACGCGGGCATGACGGATCACCTGGCGCCGCGCACCATCGGCGCGATCGCCGGCGCCATCGGCGTGTTCAGCATCGCCAGCGCCATCCGCCGCCGGCGCGCCCGGGCCGGGGTGCCCGAAGCGGTCTGAAGGGCGTAGGTCATCGGGGGCGGCACCGGCAGGGCATCCGTGAGCGCCTTCGGCCGGCAGTGGCAGCGGACACGCGACCCGGTGTTCGTCACGTCGTCGGGCCGGCATCGACATCATGGTTGTCCGTCCACGGGCGCCCGGACGTCAAGGACAGCCAATCCCCCGTGCGCGATCGACGACGATGCGATTTGCGCCAGCGCGTTTCCGCCCGCCGGACACCGGCTCCCGTGCGTCGCAGGGCGACGTTATATCGATCCAGGCCGCAATGCGGCCATCAATCTTCCGCCAGCGCCAGCTTGTTCAGGCAACGCCGCTGGAAGTTGTCCAGCCCCTCGGTCACGAGCGTATCGTCCTCGTCGATGACCGCGCCGTCGATCAGCAGGCGCAGCTTGGCGATGCGGTCCCCCAGCGCCAGCGCCTTCGCCAGCGGCTGCTCGCCCGGTTCGCCGGCATGCGCGATGGCCTCGCACACGTCCGCCGGGAATTCCCAGTGCCGGGCCACCTGCGCCGACAGCGCGCGGCCGTGTTCCTGGACCGCCAGGCCGAAGGCGCGCGAACCCGGGATGCGGCCTTCCTGGCCGATGCGGTCGGCCAGGCGGAACGCCACCAGCAGGCCGACGTTCTGCATCAGGCCGGACAGGTAGGCTTCGAAGGCGCCCGCGGTCATGCCCGGCGCCATCAGGCTCGCCGCCAGTGCGCATTTCTCGGACTGGCTCCATACCTGCGGCGCGGCGCGGCGCGCGAAACCGCTCGACTGCATCGTGATGATGGGCCGGAACGCCAGGCGCGCCAGCAGCATGCGCAGGCCGTTCTGGCCCAGCATCATGATGGCCGCCTCGACGGTCTTGACGGGCGTCAGCGGGCGGTAGTAGGCGCTGTTGGCCTCGCGCACCACCTCGGCCACCAGCACCACGTCCTGCGACGCCTGGCGCGCCAGGTCGGCGTTCGACGTACCCTCGTCGCCCAGGCTGGCCAGCAGTTGCGGGATCACTTCGGGCACGCGCGGCACCAGGCCGGCCGCGGCGGCCGGGTCCCGCGCCAGCTGGCGCAGCTCGTCGAGGATGCGCCGCTCGACGTCGTCCGGCGCCTCGTAGCCGGCGCTGGCCGTCAGCCAGCGGTAGTAGGCGGCGTCGATTTCGGCGCCCGCGCTCTCGGCTTGCGCGTGGGCGTCCGCGGCGGCGGCGGTGGCCGCCTGCTCCGAGTTCCCCAGCAAACCCTTGATCCAGTTCTTCATAGTCCGTTCCGCCGTGCGCGAATGGCGGCAGGTTAGCACGCGCGGGCCCGCCAGCGCCAGCGAATCATCGGTTGCGGGGTGGCTCCGACCGGCGGTTCAGGAGCGCGCCGGCCAGGGGGAGGGGGAGGGGGCGGCGGCCTGCGCCAGTCGGCCGGCTGGCGGCGCGTCCGTCGCGCCAGGCGCCTCCCCGGCTGCCGGCGCCGCCGGCGCGCATCCTCCCGCCGCGCCGGCTTCCGGGCGGCGCGCGGCCAGGTGCGCGCCCAGGCGCTTGCCCAGGCACAGCAGGGTGAGCGTCGGCGGCAGGCCCCAGGGCTCGGGGATCACCGACGCGTCGCACACGTACAGCCCGGGCGTGGCGGTGCGCAGGTCGGCGTCGACCATGGCGCCGATGCGCAGGCTGCCGCCCGGGTGGGCGGCGAAATGGTGGCTCGCGAAGATGTGGCGGGCGCCGGCTTCCCTGAGGATGGCGCGGGCGATCTCGTTGCCATGGCAAAAGCGTGCGCGGTCGGCGTCCTGCAGCGCCTTGTCGACCCAGCGCGGGCCGATCCGGCCGCCGATGGCGTCGCGGATCTTGACCATGATGGTCAGGGTGCGCGCATGCGCGAACAGCCGGTCGGGACGGCCGGCCTGCAGCGCGAACGCCTGGTACATCGGACGCGGCAAGGTGAGGTCGGCCAGCGCCAGGCCGTCCGCCTGCCAGGTCGCGCCGGCGGCCATCGGCACTTCGGCGCCGCCCGGGCCGTGGCGTTCGTCCAGGTCGTCGACGCTGCCCATCACCGCCACCACCGGGTCGCTGAAAAACGCGGCGGGCGCCGTCATCAGGCCGGACGCGCGCAGCAGCCGCGGGCTGCCGATGCCGCCGGCGGCCAGCACCACCAGTGGCGCGCGCCAGCTGCGCGCGCGGCCGTGCACCACCGCCTCGACGCCGGCCGCGCGGCCCTGCTCGCGCAGCACGCGGGTGACGCGCGCGCCGCTCACGAGCTGCAGGCTGCTGCGCATGCCCTCGTCGACGAAATCGCGCGCCGTCCACTTGGCGCCGTAGGGACAGCCGTAGACGCAGCGCCAGCAGCCGCGGCGGCAGGACTGCGGGCGGATCAGCTTGTCCAGCCGGCGCCAGGGCAGGGCCAGGCGCCGGGCCGCGCCGGCGATGCGCGCCGCCATCGGGCCGACCAGGTGGTCGGGCAGCGGCGCCATCGGCAGTTCGGCGCGCAGTGCCGCCAGCGCCGGTTCGAGGTCGATGCCGTGGGCCGCGAACATGGCGGCCGGCGGCGGCGCGGCGGTGGCGAAGTTGATCGAGGACGTGCCGCCGAGCGCCAGCGCGCGCACCAGCAGCGAGCCGTCGCGGTGCAGGAAGGCGCCCTTGCCGGGCACCGCGGCCATGCCCGCCATCTGCCCCAGCGTGCCGGCCAGCGGCGCCGCGCTGCCCTGTTCCAGCAGCAGCACGCGGGCGCCGCGCAGCGCCAGTTCGCGTGCGGCGGACGCGCCGCCGGGGCCGCTGCCGACGACGATCGCGTCGAGCGGGGTGGAGGAATGGTCGGACATGGAGGGGGCAGGCGTCGGGGCAATCCCGCATGTTAACACGCGGGCCGGCACGCCGTCCGCGCGGCGTCGCGGCCGGCCATGGACGACGGGCCGGGCAGGAAGTGCGAAAACGCGCCACAATAGCGCATTGCGTCGTCGACGCCACCCTGATCGTTCGCCATGTCCGTTTCCTCGACTTCCCCGTTTCCCGCCTCGCCCGGCCGCGCCGGCATCAACCCCGCGCCGCTCGCGGTCGCCCTCCTGCTGGTCGTGCTGGGCGCCGCCTGGCTCGGCCAGGCCGTCGGCTGGCGCCAGGCCGCCCTGTACGTCGTCGGCGCGCTGCTCGGCCTGTCGCTCTACCATGCGGCGTTCGGCTTCACCTCGGCCTGGCGCGTGTTCATCGCCGACGGCCGCGGCGCCGGCCTGCGCGCCCAGATGATCATGCTGGCCGTCGGCGTGGCGCTGTTCTTCCCGGTGCTGGCCGCCGGCACGCTGTTCGGCACGCCCGTCAAGGGCCTGGTGTCGCCGGCCGGCACCTCGGTCGTCGTCGGCGCCTTCATCTTCGGCATCGGCATGCAACTGGGCGGCGGCTGCGCTTCCGGCACCCTGTACACGGTCGGCGGCGGCAGCACGCGCATGGTCGTCACGCTGCTCGCCTTCATCGCCGGTTCCGTGATCGGCACGGCGCACATGCCGTTCTGGACGTCGCTGCCGCAGCTCAAGCCGCTGTCGCTCGTGAACGAACTGGGCGTGGCGCCGGCGCTGGCGCTCAACTGGACCGTGTTCGCGCTGGTCTACGCCGTCACGGTCGCCGTCGAGAAGCGCCGCCACGGCCGGCTGGTGGCGGCCCACGTGCAGCCGCCGCACGCGTCGCCCTGGCTGCACGGCCCGTGGCCGCTGGTGGCGGGCGCGCTGGCGCTGGTGGTGCTGAACTTCGCCACGCTGGCGCTGTCGGGACGCCCCTGGGGCGTGACGTCGGCGTTCGCCCTGTGGGGCGCGAAGGCGGCGGCGCTGCTGGGCATCGACACCGCCAGCTGGGCCTACTGGTCGACCAAGGCCAACGCCGCCGCGCTGGCCGCGCCGGTGTGGAACGACGTCACCTCGGTGATGGACATCGGCATCGTGCTCGGCGCGATGCTGGCGGCGGCGCTGGCCGGCCGCTGGGCGCCGGTGTGGCGCCTGCCGTTGCGCTCGCTGGTCGCGGCCGTCGTCGGCGGCCTGCTGCTGGGCTATGGCGCGCGCCTGGCCTACGGCTGCAATATCGGCGCTTACTTCAGCGGCATCGTCTCGGGCAGCCTGCACGGCTGGCTGTGGCTGGTGGCGGCCTTCTGCGGCAACGTCGCCGGCACCCGGCTGCGCCCGCTGTTCGGCCTGGAGGTCGAGCGTCTCAAGCCGACCGCCTGCTGATCCACGGCGTCGCCGCTCCGCCGCGCTACGCGGCGCGCGCGGCCAGCGTGTCGCTCAGTGCCGCCAGCAGCGCGTGCACGACCTGCTTGTTGGAGACGTGGAACAGCAGCATCTCGGTTTCCGTCAGCGCGAACGGCCCCTCGTAGCCCAGCACGTCGCGCACCCGCCGCATCACGGCCAGGTAGTAGGCATAGGCCGACGCGTCCGCCACGCTGCCGTCCTCGATCCAGTCGGCCAGCACCGCGACGTGCGCGCCGGCGGCCGGACAGGTCTTGCCGCGCCGCTGCAGGTAGCCCAGCGCCGCCAGCGATTGCGTGTCCAGGGTGCTCAGCAGGCGGTCGCGGCCCTGCGGCACGGGAACGGCGGGCGCGTGCACGCCGTGCAGGAAGTGGATCGTGTTCAGCGCGAACGCGATGCGCGCATCGTAGACCAGCGCCCAATCGCTCCAGACGAAGCTCAGCCACTTGGACCAGCTCGAGATCCCCTGGACCGGGAAGGTGCAGCCGGCCTGCGCCTGCAGGTCGTCCAGCGAAGCGATGGCGGACAGGTCGGCGATGCCGGCGCCCGTGTAGCGCGCCGCATAGCCGGCAATGGTGGCGTCGCGATTGCTGCGCAGGGCGCCCCAGTCGCGGATCACGAAGGAGCACAGCGCGGCCATGCGCGCCGCGCGCGTGTCGGCGGGCAGGCCGTGGCAGGCGCGGGCGCGGGCGGCGACGGCCGCGCGCAGGGCGTTGGTGGCCGCGGTGCCCCCGCTGCCGTCGCCCAGTCCGAAGCCCATGGCCGCGGCGGTCGTCCTGGCCGCCGGCGTCAGCGGCCAGTCGAAATCCTTCAGCGTGTCCTTCCAGGGCGCCAGGTAGGCGGCGACCGCGTCGCCGAAGTGCAGTGCTTGCTGTTGCAGGGTGGCGTTCATCGTTTCCATCGGGGAGTGGCAATCAGCGCATCATAATGGTTTGGCGCTGAAATTGCTTGACTGCAATACGAGCCTGGCCCGCCGCCCTTCCGGTCGTATCGTGCAAGCCCCGGTCTTGCATGGGCTATATGGATGTCGTAAATACCGCAGGCACTCAGTCGTGTCGTGCCGCGGGATTCCTTTGCCGGGTGTTCTGGACACGTCGTCGACCTGGTGTGGATCTTCCTGTATCCAATGTCGTACGTCGTCGGACGCGCTGGGGGCTGCGATGCGCGGCGAACTGCGACCCCTGCTGCCGACCTTGCTCGCGCTGCTGGTGGGACTGGTAGTCATGCGTCTGCGTCGCGCGCCGGTGCTGCTGCGGCTGGCGGCGGTGGCGGTGATGTTCGGGCTGTCGCCGGCCGACGCCGCGACGCGGACCGAGGTGCGGGCGACGTGGCAGCAGCCGGCGACGGTGCCGGCGCGGATGGGCGCTGCAGCCTCGATCCGCGTTACGCGTTACGCGAGCCTGTCCGGAAACGCCGTTTCGAGCAGGCGGGGATCGACATCGACCCAGCTGAGCGGCGTACCGATCTGCACGACGGTACCGCCGCCGCCTTCGAACGACAGGCCGCTGCCGGCGACGCAGAATGCGGAATTGATGCCGACGGTGATGACCGTGTTCTGGCCATTCAGGAACTGGGCGGCTGGTTCCAGCGAATATTCGACGACCGGGCGCGGGGGCGGCGTCGCGATCTGGATTCCCATGGATAGCAGTTTCGCGATCCTGGGATCGGGGCCGGATCGCGTGCCCGGCATTCCTTCATTGTTCCCCACTTGCTGGACCGCCTGCATTTCCGTCGGCTTGTCGCGCGTCAGCGCAACGTGGCGCCCGCCGGCCAGGCAGTACATCCATGTATTGATGGCTTCCTGGAGGTTGCAAACACGGTAGCGCGTGAGTACTGTTTCGTTAACGCCGGCGGCGTCGCGCCGGTTCCACATGTGGGCAAGATGGCCGCCTTCGCCGACGATCTTGTGGGTCATTTCGAGATTTCCAGTGCTTCTGGTCGGCACGATTCCTCCAATGCGTTGACGATGTTGTCATCGTGGCACGGTTCGCGACCACGCCAGCGACGGCATGACGGCACGCGGACCTCTTGTTGCTTCCGGTGCACTAAATCATGATGAACCATTATTATCTTTGGGGCAAGTAATTTCCTGATTGAATTTTTCATCGAAGGCAGGGGCGCCCCGTCGCAAGGGAAACATCGCGGACTGCGTGACTGCTGTAGAGTGCCTATGTCGCGGCGTCCACGCGGCGCCTGTCTCTGGAGCGCAAGCATGGTAGAACTCCTGGTAATGCCCATCATCGGCCTGGCCTTCGTGGCCCTGTTCACGCGCGAAGTCATCGCGCCGGCCTCGCGCAATGCCTGCGACCGGCGCTGGCTGGTGCTGGCGAGCGGCGTCGGCGCCGTCACGGTGGCGGTCACGCTGGCCGTCGGCTGGCTGTTCGCCGGGCCGATCCGGCGCGTGGCGCTGTTCGATGCCGGGAGCGTCATGCCGGAGGCGGCGGTGGGGCTGCTGGCCTTCCTGCTGACCAGCTTCGTGTTCTACTGGTGGCACCGCGCCACGCACCGCGCCGACCTGCTGTGGCGGGTGTTCCACCAGCTGCACCACAGCGCGCGGCGGGTGGAGGCGTTGACCGCGTTCTATGCGCATCCGCTCGATTCCGCGGCCGCCATCTGCATCAGCGCCGGCGTCAGCTACCTGGTGCTGGGCGCGAGCCCCGTCGCGGCCGCCATCGCGCTGCTGCTGACCGGCCTGTTCGACCTGTTCCTGCACAGCGACCTGCGCACGCCCACCTGGCTGGGCTATATCGTGCAGCGGCCGGAAATGCACACCGTCCACCACCAGCTGGGCCACCACCGCCAGAACTATGGCCTGCCGCTGTGGGACATGCTGTTCGGCACCTGGTGCAATCCGCCGCGGCGCGCGCCGGTGCTCGGCTTCGACGGGGACAAGCCGGACCGCGTGACCGACATGCTGCTGTGTCGCGACGTGCACCGCCAGGGCTGACGACGGCCGCCGCACCGCCCCTGCGGCGCCTCACTGCGGCTTGTCGGTGTCGTGCGTATCCATTTTCATCAGCAGCCGCCGCAGGTTGTCGGTGACGGCGCCGGCGTCCGGCCGGTGGTCGACCGCCATGCGCGGGTCCGGTTCGAGGTCATTGTAGGCGCGGAGGCGGTCCTTCCAGTCGCCGATCAGCTTGCCGTACTCGCGCCCGGCGTCGCGGATCTGGCGGTCGAGGTCGAACAGGCCGCGCGCGTTGACGCGGCCCTCGATGAAGCGCAGCGAGTCGTTCCAGTCGACCTGGTCGGTCAGCGAGTACCAGGTGAAGCCGACCATCGGCACGCCCGCGTGCATCAGTCCGAGCATCTGCGACCACTGGCGGCGCAGCCAGATGGCGGCTTCGTCGCCGTGCGGACCCTCGTCGCGGTTGGTTTCCGTGTGCATCAGCGGCAGGCCGTAGCGCTCGTAGTACTGGCGCGCGATGGTGGTGTAGCCGAGCAGTTCGCCGGCCGCGTGGCGCTCGCCGTCGGGCATCACGTAGTGCTCGTTGGTCACGTAGTAGTCGGTGCCCAGCACGCAGTTGCGGCGTACCGCGTTCTGTTCGAAGAAGCGGCATTCCTCCTGCGTCATCCCGCACTCCTGCACGAAGGTGCGCGTGGCCGGGTCGAGCGGGTGGCCGTAGTTCAGGTCGAGCGTCAGGAAGCGGATCTGGTTGATCGCGTCGACCAGTTCCACCGACGCCGGCTCGCACGGATGGAAGTATTCGGTCGACTCGCTCTGGATGAAGATGGCGTCCGCGCGCCGCTGGCGCACCTCGTGCATGGCCAGCAGGTTGGCGCGCGCCAGGTGCTTGACGGCGGTGACGTAGGCGCGCGGGCTGGCCTGCTGCTCGTTCCACCAGCCGTACAGCGCCGAAAAGCGCGCGCACACGTACATCTCGTTGACCGGGGTGTAGAAGCGGATCCACGGATAGCGCGCGGCGAAGTCGGCCGCGTAGGTGCGGAACAGGTCGGGGAAGTCGGGGTTCTGGAAATTGCCGACCCAGTCCGGCACGCCGAAGTGGCACAGGTCGGCGATCGCTTCGATGCCCAGCCGGCGCAGTTCGCCGAACGCCTGGTCGGAGAATTCCCAGTCGTAGCGGCCGGGGCCGAGCCAGACGCGGTGCAGCGGCACGCCGTAGCGCAGGTAGTTGATGCCCATGCGCGCCACCAGGCCGAAGTCGGCTTTCCAGTTGCGGTAGTGGCCGCATTCTTCCATCTGGTCGCGCCGCACGCGCCCGTGCTCGAGGGTGGGATAGCTGTTCTCGATGCCGGTGGCGAACATGAATGGGATCATCGTCTTCCTTTCGCTATGGCGCGCGCAGGCGCGTTCACTTCTTGTCGCCCGGGAGGATCGAGCTCAGCACCTGCCGGGCCACGCCGGCCAGCATCGACCCCTCGCTTGGGTCGCCCTTGACGGCCGCCGTCATGAAGGACCTGGCCTGCTCCAGCGTGATGTGCGAGGGCAGCGGCGGTACCTCGGGGTCGGTCTTGAACTCGAGCACGACCGGGCGGTCCGACGCCAGCGCCTCGCGCCAGGCCTCGCCGACCATGTCGGGATCGTTGCAGTAGATGCCCTTCAGGCCGATCAGTTCGGCGAAGCGGTGGTAGGGCACGTCCGGGATCTGCTGGGTCGCCTCGAACTTGGGGTCGCCCTGCATCACGCGCTGTTCCCAGGTCACCTGGTTCAGGTCGCCGTTATTGAAGACGCAGCAGATCCAGCGCGGATCCTTCCAGCGCTTCCAGTACTTGGACACGGTGATCAGCTCGGCCATGTTATTCATCTGCATGGCGCCGTCCCCGACCAGCGCCACCACCGGACGCTCCGGATGGGCGAACTTGGCGGCGATCGCGTAGGGGACCGCGGCGCCCATCGAGGCCAGGCCGCCGGACAGCGAATACATTTGGCCGCGCTGCACCTTCAGGTCGCGCGCGAACCAGTTGGCGCAGGAGCCGGAATCGCTGGTGACGATGGCGTCGCGCGGCAGCAGCGGCGACAGCTCCCAGGCCACGCGCTGCGGATTGACCGGGTCGGCCTTGGCCATCGCGCGCTGTTCCAGCAGGCGCCACGAATCGCGCACGTCCTGTTCGACCTTGTCGCGCCAGGACTTGTCGGTCTTTTCCTCCAGCAGCGGCAGCAGCAGGCGCAGCGTCTCGGCGGCGTCGCCGTGCAGGTTGACCTCGGTGGGGTAGCGCATGCCCAGCATGGTCGGGTCGATGTCGATCTGGACCGCGCGCGCCTTGCCTTCCTTGGGCAGGAATTCGGCGTAGGGGAAGCCGGTGCCGACCAGCAGCAGGGTGTCGCAGCCGTTCATCAGTTCCCAGCTGGCCTTGGTGCCGAGGATGCCGATCGAGCCGGTGACCCAGGGCAGGTGGTCGGGCAGGGCGGCCTTGCCCAGCAGCGCCTTGGCGGCGCCGGCCAGCAGGCGCTCGCCCACCGCCATCACCTCGTCGGTGGCGCCCAGCGCGCCGGCGCCGACCAGGATGGCGACCTTGCTGCCGGCATTGAGCACGTCGGCGGCGCGGCGCAGGTCGGCCTCGTAGGGCACCACGCGCGGCTTGGTATAGCCCAGTCCGGAGAACACCGAGCCGTGCTTGCGCGGCGGGTCTTCCCAGGGCTCGTCCTGCAGGTCGTTCGGCAGCACCAGCACGGACACCCCGTTGCGGCCCAGCGCCGTGCGCATGGCGCGGTCGAGCAGGTGGCGCACCTGCGCCGGCACCGCCGCTTCCTGGACGAAGTCGGCGACGTCGGCGAACATGCGATCGAGGTTGACTTCCTGCTGGTAGTGGGCGCCGCGGATCGTGCGCGCGGCCTGGCCGGCGATGGCCAGCACCGGCACGTGGTCGAGCTTGGCGTCGTACAGGCCGGTGACCAGGTGGGTCGCGCCGGGACCGCCGGTGGACAGGCACACGCCCGGCTGGCCCGTGAACTTGGCGTGGGCCGAGGCCATGAACGCGGCCATTTCCTCGTGGCGCACCTGGATGAACTCGATCTTCTTCTCGGCGCGGTTGAGCGCGCCCAGCACGCCGTTGATGCCGTCACCCGGATAGCCGAAAATGGTCCGTACGCCCCAGTCGTACAGGCGCTCGACGAAATAATCACCGACGGTTTTGCTCATGATGTCTGCGTGTCCTCTGTCTGCGGTTGGCGGATGGGCGGCGCCACGGCGCCGCGAGTTGGGACCAAGGTTAGCACCGACACGCTCAGCCACAGGACACGTTATGCCAGCGAAAATGTTCTTGACGACGGGCAGCGCGCCGGCGCCGTCCGCGTAAAGACGGCGCGGCAAAACGCGGGCAGGTTGCACCGGCCGCGCCGATTTCTGGCACAGTAGCGGACGACCGCACGCTGCCGGCGCGGGCGCCGGGCGCGGTCGCACCATTCCAACGACAAGGACACCTACCTGCCATGACGACTTCCAGCTATCCCGATACCCGCCTCCTCATCGCCAACGAATGGGTCGAGGCCGAAGGCGGCAAGACCATCCCCGTGCTGAACCCGGCGACCGGCAAGGCGATCGGCAGTGTCGTGCATGCCAGCGTCGGCGACCTCGACCGCGCCCTGGCGGCCGCCCAGCGGGGATTCGAGGCCTGGCGCGCCGTGCCGGCCTTCGAGCGCGCCGCCACCATGCGCCGCGCCGCCGGCCTGCTGCGCGAGCGCGCCGCCGACATCGCCCGCCTGCTGACCCAGGAACAGGGCAAGCCGCTGGCCGAGGCGCGCATCGAGGCCATGGCCGGCGCCGACATCATCGACTGGTTCGCCGCCGAGGGCATGCGCGTGTACGGCCGCATCGTCCCGTCGCGCAACCCGGCCGCCCAGCAACTGGTGCTGAAGGAACCGGTCGGCCCGGTCGCCGCCTTCACCCCGTGGAACTTCCCGATCAACCAGGTGGTGCGCAAGCTGGCCGCCGCGCTGGCCACCGGCTGCTCCTTCCTGTGCAAGGCGCCCGAAGAGACCCCGGCCTCGCCGGCCGCGCTGTTCCAGTGCTTCGTCGACGCCGGCGTGCCGGCCGGCGCCGTCGGCCTGGTGTTCGGCGATCCCGCCGAGATTTCGGGCTACCTGATCCCGCACCCGGTGATCCGCAAGGTCACCTTCACCGGCTCGACCCCGGTCGGCAAGCAGCTGGCCGCGCTGGCCGGCGCGCACATGAAGCGCGTGACGATGGAACTGGGCGGCCACGCCCCGGTCATCGTGGCCGAGGACGCCGACGTGGCGCTGGCGGTCAAGGCCGCCGGCGGCGCCAAGTTCCGCAATGCCGGCCAGGTGTGCATCTCGCCGACCCGCTTCCTGGTCCACAACAGCGTCAAGGACGAGTTCGTGCGCGCGATGGCCGCCCATGCGCAGGGCCTGAAGCTGGGCGACGGCCTGGCGGACGGCACCACGCTGGGCCCGCTGGCCAACGCGCGCCGCGTGGCGGCGATGCGCAAGGTGGTCGAAGACGCGGCCGCCAGGGGCGCGCAGGTCGTCACCGGCGGCCAGCGCGTGGGCGAGGAGGGCAACTTCTTCGCGCCCACGATCCTGGCCGACGTGCCGCTCGACGCCAGCGTGTTCAACGACGAGCCGTTCGGCCCGGTGGCCGCCGTGCGCGGCTTCGATACGCTGGACGAGGCGATCGCCGAGGCGAACCGCCTGCCGTTCGGCCTGGCCGGCTACGCGTTCACGCGCTCGATCAAGAACGCCCACCAGCTGATGCACCGCATGGAAGTCGGCATGCTGTGGCTGAACCAGCCGGCGGCGCCGAGCGCCGAGATGCCTTTCGGCGGCGTCAAGGATTCGGGCTACGGTTCGGAAGGCGGTCCGGAGGCGCTGGAAGCCTACCTGAACACCAAGGCGGTGTCGCTGATCGGCGTGTGATGCGCCAGGACCCGGGCGGGCGCCGCCCGGGCCGGCGCCCGCAGCGTCGGCCCGCAGCGTAGGCCCGGCGGGTCAGGCCCAGGGGGTCAGGCCCGGCGCGTCAGGCCCTGCGCTTCAGGCCATGCGCGCCGTGCCCACGGCGTGCCCCTGCAGCCGGCGCCACGCGGCCACGTCGCCGGCCAGGCGGCCCAGGAACCAGCCGCTGGACAGGCCGAACAGGGCGCAGGCCAGCATGGCGAAGGTGGTGTCGCGGCCGAGCGCGGGCTGGACCGCCAGCGCCACCGACACCCCGTACTTGGTGCAGAACACCGCCATCATCATCGCCAGCGGCGCCCAGCTGCCGTGCAGGCGCACCCGGCCGGGCGCGGCGCCGGCGGCCAGGCGCGGGCGGCCGAACCGGTAGGTGACCAGCATCGTCGCGCCGGCCGCCACCGCCCATGCGGCCCAGGCCGGCACGCCGGCGCCGAACTTCCTGCCGATGTCTTCCAGCGCCAGCGCCAGCATGACGGCGGGAATGATGAACAGCTTGCGCATGCTCGTCTCGCGCGTGCGCGCCGCCGCCACGCCGCGGACCACGAGGAAGGCGAGGATCGCCCAGACATAGACGGGGGTGTGGCTCAGGATCTGGTTCAGCATGGTCGGCTCCTTGAAATTGTGCAAGAGTGGATCGGGTGATGCCATCTTGCGATGGACAGCGCCGCGGCGCCGGGGTTTGCGACGAGATGCGGCGGGGCGGCGCGAAATGCGGCTGGCGGGCGCCAGTGGTGGCGGCGTGCGGCGAGCCGGGGGCGAATCGTGCGCCCGTGCGGGGGCGCAAGCCTATGATGGCGAATGCCCGCTCGCCATGTCATCCGGGATGGTCCGGGCAACAGGAGTCCGCCTTGCATCCGTCGCCGCTTCCCCTTGCCGTCTTCGTGGTCGACGCGACCGGGACCGTCACCGACTGGAATCCGGCCTGCGAGAAGCTGGCCGGCTATACCGCGTCCGACATCCGCGGCAGCAGGATCGGGAACCTGATCGATGTCGACGACGAGGCCGGCGCGGCGCCGCGCGCGCTGGCGCAGCGCGAGGCCGAAACGACCGGCAGCCTGGCCTGCGTCGACGGCCGGCGCATACCGGTACGCATCATCGTGGCGCCGCATTCCTACGAAAAGACCGGCTCCGCTTCGTACAGCGTGATCGTGGTGCCGCGCAAGGCGCTGGCGCCGGGACGCCCCGGCCTGGTCCAGGACCTGGCGGTCGACGACATCATCGAGGGGCTGCCCTGCGTGTTCTACGTGATCGACCGCAGCGGCCACCTGCTGTTGTGGAACCGCCAGCTCGAGGAGGCGCTGCAGGTGCCCAGCGCGGCGATGCCGAGCCTGAACGTGAAGCGCTTCTTCGATCCGGCGACGCGGCCCACGGTGGTCTGCAACATCATGGCGGCCTTCGAGCACGGCGAATCGACCCACGAGGCCGACCTGGTCGGCCGCCAGGGCAAGCGCACCAGCTTCCTGTTCCACTGCGCGCGCACCAGCCTGGGCAGCCTGCCCTGCGTGTTCGGCACCGGGCTCGACATCAGCGCGCGCAAGCAGTCCGACAAGGCCCTGCGGCTGCGCGAGCGGGCATTGACGTCGAGCGTGAACGCGATCGTGATCACCTGCCGCGACCGCCACGAACACCATATCGAATACGTCAACCCGGCCTTCGAGCACCTGACCGGCTACACGCTGGCCGAGATCAAGGGGCGCGACCCGCGCTTCATGCGCGTGCCCGGTTGCGACGTGGAGGAGGGCCACCGCATCAGCGCGGCGCTGCGCCGCCAGCAGAGCGTGCGCGCGCTGCTGCGCAACGCGCGCAAGGACGGCACGATCTTCTGGAACGACCTGCGCATCGACCCGGTGGCGGCCGTCGACGGCGAGGTCACGCATTTCGTCGCCGTCATCAGCGACGTCACCGAGGCGCGCCACTACGAGCGGCGCCTGCAGCACCTGGCGCACCACGACCCGCTCACCGGCCTGGCCAACCGCGCGCTGCTGCAGGAGCGGCTCGCGGAGGCGTTGGCGGCGAGCACGCACGGCGGCGGCCAGGGCGCGCTCGCCTTCCTCGACCTGGACAACTTCAAGCACGTCAACGATACCTTCGGCCACGAGGCCGGCGACGCCGTGCTGCGCGCCATCGCCACGCGGCTGCGCGAGAACACGCGCGACGACGACACCGTGGCCCGCGTCGGCGGCGACGAATTCGTGCTCGTCATCCGCGACCAGCCGGGGCTGCAGGAGCTGGCCGACCTGGTCGAGCGGGTCCGCGCGGCCGTCGCGCTGCCGGTCGCCGTCGGCGGCCAGGAGATCCTGCCCGGCGCCAGCATCGGCGTGGCCGTGTTCCCGCGCGACGGCGCCACCCCGGACCTGATGATGCGCGCCGCCGACGCCGCCATGTACCATGCCAAGGCGCTGGGCCGCAACAACGTGCAGTTCTATTCGGCCGCGCTGAACCAGGCCGTGCACCTGCACCTGCAGTTCGAGGCCAGCCTGCAGCGCGCGCTCGGCAACGGCGAGCTGGCGCTGGACTACCAGCCCAAGGTCGACCTGCGCAGCGGCCGCGTGGTCGGCGCCGAGGCGCTGATCCGCTGGCGCCATCCGCAGCAGGGACTGGTCGGGCCCGACCGGTTCATCCCGGTTGCCGAGCAGACCGGCCTGATCGTGCCGATCGGCGAATGGGCCATCGCCGAAGCCTGCCGCACGCTGCGCGACTTCCACGCGGAGGGCATCGAGGGCCTCGTCATCGCCGTCAACCTGTCGGCGCGCCAGCTGCGCCAGCGCCAGTTCGTGGCGCGCCTGGCGGCCATCCTCGCGCACCACGGCGTGGATCCGCACTGCCTCGAACTGGAGGTGACGGAAAGCCAGCTGATGGACAGCCCGCGCGACGCGCAGGAGGCACTCGAAGGGCTGAAGCGCCTCGGCGTGCGGCTGTCGATCGACGATTTCGGCACCGGCTACTCGAGCCTGAGCCACCTGCAGCAGTTCCCGGTCGATACCATCAAGATCGACCGCTCGTTCCTCGGCAGCGTCCAGGACGACGGCCACGCGGTGATCACGCGCGCCATCATCGCCCTCGGCCACAACCTCAGGCTGGAGGTGGTCGCGGAAGGCGTGGAGACGCGCGAGCAACTGCGCTTCCTGCGCGCCCACCACTGCGACCAGATGCAGGGCTATTACTTCAGCCCCGGGCTGCCGCGCGAGGGCCTGCGCGACCTGCTGCGCAGGGGGACGCGGCTGGGCGACTGAGCCGCACGCGCCGCGCCGGCGCGCCGGGCCGGATCCGCGGGCGCCACGGCGGCGCGTGCGGGATCGGGGCGCGGCCGGGGCGGCATCGGTGCCGGGCCGCCGCCGTCACAGCCGCAACGCATCCTCCACCTGGCGCGGACTGATCTTGAGTACCCGGTCGGTCTTCTCGACCTTGAACCAGCGCTGCGTGTTGTCGGCGTTGATCACGATGGGCTTGCTGCCGTCGACCTGCCGGATGGACAGCTTGAAGTAGGACAGGCGCTCGGGCAGGTCGAGGACGACGTCGCTGCCCCACAGCAGCGGCGTGGGCGGCGCCGCATCGACCTTTTGCGCGGTGACGGTGCGGACCTCGGTCCAGGCCACGGTGCCGCCCAGCCAGGCGCGCGCGTCATACCAGGCCCTGCTGCTCGAGAACGGCAGCCTGGGGCCGCAGTCGCCGCCGTTCTTCAGCGTCGCCTGCATGCGGAAGCCCTTCGGCGTGAAGTCGAGCGGCCCGGCCATGCTCCGTTCGCCGTTCCCGGACGTGGCGGTGAACGTCACCGATCCCGGCAGGATCGTGTAGGCGGGGCCGTTCTGCACGGCATAGTTCAGCGAGTAGTCGCGCTGGCCGACGCAGTGCGGATTGCCGGACTCGAACGGCGCGCTGGCCGCCCGCGGCTCCTGCGTATCGCTGGCGTAGCCGACTTCCAGCGCATAGTCGCCGAGCTTGGGCGGCACGGCGACCACGAGGCTGCGGTAGTTCTTCTTCGCCTCGTAGTTGCGGAACACGTGCTTGACGCGTTCCCAGAACTCCTTGCGGTCGGCGACGACGAGGCTGCCCGTGACGTTCCTGAAGCCGTCCACCGTCGCGAAGGTACTGGCGGGGCAGTGGAAGGCGAGCATGGCGTCGGTCTGGCTTGCCAGCGTGCACGACTGGCCATCCATCTCCAGCCTGGCCGGGCCATAGGCAAGGAAGCTGCCTTCGACGACCAGCCGCACCGGCGCGGCACCGGTCGGCGCCAGCAGGTGGTCGGGCCGGATGCGGGCGATGCGCGGGCTCTTGTCCGCCAGCGGCAGGCGCGCCACGGCGTTTTCCACGGTCTTCGAGATGTCGCCCAGCTTGTCCAGCGGCGCGGTGGTGGCCGCCTTGGCGGCGGCGATGGTGTTCTCCGCGCCCTGGAACAGCGCTTGCTGCTGCTTGTCGAGATCCTTGAAGGTCTTGTCCTGCACCGTCAGCGCCGCGTGCTCGACCTCGCTGATCGTGACCAGGAGGTGCTGGCGGATCTGGAAGCTGTTCACGCTGGCCGTCTGGTCCAGCTGGTGGATGATGTCCTGTGCCGCGCGTTTGAGGTTGTCGACCACGTTTGCGACCACCATGTCCGCACCCGGGGTGCCCTGGGCCGAACACATGGTCGAGATGAACAATCCGGTCAAGCCGAGCAGCCGTTTCATGACGCCTCCTTTGGACGGGTTGATAGAGCGGGATGTCCCGACGATAGCGTGTATGGACGAGGTGGCGTTGCGCCGTGCCGGTGCCGATCGCTTGATGTGACGCAATGGCAAGCACGACGGTAGCAGTTCTGGATTGCTTTAGATCATCATGTAATTCCAAAAAGAATTAGTTGCCGTGAAAGACGGAACTTTGTGCACGAGGGAGAGGATCTGCATTGCCATCGGATGGTATTTAATATGCCTTTATGTGGAATATAAAGTTGCAACCGTTTGGATAATTTTTGGTAAATCCGTGCCATACTGGGCACCCATGCGCAGCCTTCCAACTTGCCGATGACGCAGCCGAGCCACCATGTTCCTTGACGACCCCTCCCGACCCGGCCCTGCCATCCTTGCCCACGTGGCGCGCCATCCCTTCGTCTACCTGTCGCTCGCCCTGCACACCGTGGTCATGGTCGCGCTGCAAGGGGTGCACGTGGCGGGCAATGCGCGCGTGGAGCGAGCACGGCAGCAGCACCTCGTCGAAGCCGGCCAGCGCTTGACCGAACAGGCCCGGCTCGAGAAACGCGTGCAGGACATGGCGCGGATCAAGGCGCTGCTCGAAGAGAGCGCGGCGGCCGGCCCCGCGCGTCGCGCGCAAGCCGGCGCGCAGGACGATGCCGCACGGCCCCGCCCGGGCCACGAGACGCCCGGCAAGCTGCTCGAGACCGCCACGGCGCTGGCGCGCGCCATCGACGGGATCGAGCGGGACATCAAGGCGGCGCGACTCGCGACGCTGCTCGCGATCCCGAAGGAGAAGGCGCTCGAACGGTTGGCGCAGGCCAGCCCGCCGCCGGAGACCGCGCGCCCCGCGCCGCGGGACGCTGCCGACGCCGCGGCGCGGATCGCCGGGCTCGAAGCGCGGGCGCGCGCCGCCCTGGAGCAGCGCCGGCGCGAACTGGAGCGCCAGCGCGACGGCACCCCGGTGACGGCCGGCCCGGCGCGCCCCGCCGGCATGCGGCCGTCGGAGGACGGCAGCCTGGCGCCGGGCGATGCGGCCCTCGGCGCAGCCACGGGCCAGGGCCCGGCGACGCAGGGCAAGACCAGCGGCGTGGCGCTGCTGTCGGTGCTGGAGCGGATCACCGACTTTTCGCATCCCGACCTGCCGGAGCAGCCGACGAAGGCCTATGCGGCATCGGGCCAGTACGGGCTCTTCGACGGCGGCAAGGGACGGATCCCCGCCGTGGGCGCCGGCGCGGTCGCCAAGGGGTCGGGCGGCGTGATCGGCCCCGGCGGTCCGTACGCCAGCCGCGTGTTCGTCGATCGCTGGTACCTGATCGGTCCCTTCGAGGGCCGGCATGGCGCGGGCCTGTTCGCCAATGGCCGCCACCCGCCGGAGCAGGCCGTCGTCCTGGACGCCGCCTATCGCGGCAAGGATGGCCGCCTGCTGCGCTGGGAATACGTCGACGCGGCGCGCTATCCGCTGGTGCCGCCGGTGGCCGAGGAGGACGCCGTGTACTACGGCTATACGGAACTGATGATGGACGAGGACAGGGACCTGACGATCTGGGTCGGCGCCGACGACGACGCCCGGCTCTGGCTCAACGACAGGCTGGTCTGGGGTGGCGGGAACGTCGACAAGGGCTGGTTCTTCGGCCAGGCGTACGACACCTGGAATACCCACGTGCGCGACTACAACCTGAGCGAGGGCCGGCGCACGGTACGCTTTCGCAAGGGCCGCAACAAGCTGTTCTTCAAGCTCTCGAACGGCCCGACGCGGGTGTTCTTTTCGCTGGTGCTGACGACCTGACCGCGTCCGCGCCGGCGGCGGCGCGCCGCCCCAGCGCGGCAATGATGGCCGTGTCGTTCGCGTGCGCGGCGACGTCCGCCAGCCGCGCCGGCGGCACCAGGTGCACCGCCTGCGTCTCCCAGCCCATCAGCGCCGGATTGCCGCCGACGCGGCGCGCCAGGTAGTAGCGCGTGAAGGTCCGGGTGCGGCGCACGTCGGCCAGGAAGGCGACGATCTCGACGGCCAGGCCCGATTCCTCGAACACCTCGCGCACGGCGGTCGCCTGCAGGCTGGCGCCGGGATCGACGCGCCCCTTCGGAAAGGTGGCCGCGTAGCCGCCGAACGCATTGGTCGGCGCCACCAGCCACACGCGTCCGTCGTCCTCGACCACCACCGCGCCGGCGGCGGCCTCCAGGCCCGGGGGCAGGACGAAGGCCGGTTCCTCGATGCCTGCGGGAGGGGGCAGGCCGGCGAGGCCGGCGGGGCCGAACGCGAGGCCATTGAGCGCCGCGGGCACGCAGCCGCCCGGCACGGCCGTCGCCACGCGGGCGGGGTCGTGCCAGGCGTCGGGCTCACAGGGCGACGACGGGCGGGCGATGAAGACCGGATGGCCGTCGTCGTCGGGGCAGGGATGGCAGATTGGCGTGGGCATCGTGGCGGCAGTCCGGGGGAAACGCGACGATAGCACGCCGGCACACCGCCGCGCCGGACGTCGGCGCGACCGCGAGTCCCGTCCGCTGCCGCCCCAGCCGATTTGCGCTGCCACAAACCGGGGTCAGAGCCCGGCTCTGACCCCGGCTCTGACCCCGGTTTTGGGAAATGGTGTTGGGGAACGGCTTTGGCGGCGGGCGAACTTGTTCTTTCCTTGGGCGGCGCCATGAAAAAAGGCAGCCCGTGGGCTGCCTTCGGGGGCGGGGGCGTGTGCTACCACCAGACGCCGTAGATCATGGCCACCAGCACGCACACGACGGCCGAGCCGAACGCGAACGCGCCGTCGACCCGGAACAGCTGGCGGTCGACGACCAGCGCCTTGATCTTGGTGGCGTCGCCCATCCTGCTGATGACGACCATGCCCGCAACCACGGCCCAGAACACGATGAACATGCGGTCCAGGAACGGGATCTCGTAGACGCCGTGGCCGTTGTCGGCGGCGAAGCCGATCGGGGCCAGGAAGCGCAGGTCCATCATCTCGGGCAGGAACTTCAGCACGATCGAGAACACCAGGCCGCCGATGGTCGCGAACATCGCGGCCGGCGCCGTGGTCTTCTTCCAGAAGAAGCCCAGCAGGAACATGGCCAGGATGCCCGGCGAGACGAAGCCGGTGTATTCCTGGATGTACTGGAAGCCGCCCTTCTTGTCGATGCCCATGAACGGCGCGATGCCTACCGCCAGCAGCATCGCGATCACCACCGAGACGCGGCCGATCCACACCATGCGCTGCTCGCCGGCGTCCTTGTTGAAGTTCTTCTTGTAGATGTCGAGCGTGAAGATGGTCGCGATCGAGTTCGCCTTGCCGGCCAGCGAGGCCACGACGGCCGCGGTCAGCGCGGCGAAGGCGACGCCCTTCAGGCCGGACGGCAGCATGGCCAGCAGCGTGGGGTAGGCGCGGTCCGGATTCAGCTCGCCGCCGACGCGCATCGCGTCGCCCAGCACGCCGGCGCGGTCCAGCGCGAACGCGGCGATGCCCGGCAGGACGACGATCACCGGCATCAGCAGCTTCAGGAAGGCGGCGAACAGCAGGCCCTTGCGCGCCGTCCGCAGGTCGGCGCCGAGGGCGCGCTGGGTGATGTACTGGTTGCAGCCCCAGTAGTTCAGGTTGACGATCCACATGCCGCCGATCAGGGTGGTCAGGCCCGGCAGGTCCATGTAGTTCGGGTCGTTGCGGCCCAGGATCATGTTGAAGTGGTCGCGCGTGCTGCGGAACAGTTCCGTCGCGCCGCGGATGGCGCCGTTGCCCTGGCCCAGCGTCGCCACCAGGTCGAGCGCGATCCAGGTCGTGACCAGGCCGCCGATCACCAGGCACAGCACCTGGATCACGTCGGTGTAGCCGATGACCTTCATGCCGCCCAGCGTGATGATGGTCGCGAAGATCGCCAGGAACAGCATGCACGGGAACACGCCGATGCCGACGATGCTGCCGATCGCCAGCGCGCCCAGGTACAGGATCGAGGTCAGGTTGACGATCACGTACAGGCCGAGCCAGAACAGCGCCATGGTCGTGGCCACGGCCTTGCCGTAGCGTTGCTCGAGGAACTGCGGCATCGTGTAGATGCGGTTCTTCAGGTACACCGGCATGAAGAACACGGCGACGATGACGAGGGTGGCCGCGGCCATCAGTTCGTACACGGCGATCGCCATGCCAATGCGGTAGCCGGAACCGCTCATGCCGATGAACTGCTCGGCCGAGATGTTGGAGGCGATCAGCGATGCGCCGATCGCCCACCACGTCAACGACCCCTCCGCGAGGAAGTAGTCGTGCGAGGCGGATGTCGAAGCACTCTTCTTGCGCCGGTAGACCCAGATGCCGTAGCCGGCCACGACCACGAAGTAGACGAGGAAGACGAATGTGTCGAGGGATGAAAACAGGTTCATGGATAGGTGTCTCGTATTGCGGACGTGGCGTCCGCTGTTTGTTATGTCGTCGGCCGATGCCTTGCGCCCACGTGCCGCGGTCGGGTGAACGTTGCCTGTGTTCTACGTTCACCCTGGCAAGAGGTTATCGGAAATGTCACTGAATCGCCATGCCGGTGACCGCCCGCCAGTGCCTGCGCATGTTACTGTTTGCGCAAACATTTGAATCCTAGCATGCTTGCGGCCGATTTTGAAACCGTTTTCAGAAATCCCGGCGCGGGTACTGGAAGCACGCGGCCCCGGCCGTAAATATGCCTAAGGGAAAGGAACGCGGGGATGCTGTTAAAACGACTATACTGGCCCCAAGCCTGATGTCACCTTGACAAGGTGGCGCGAGGCGCGTAACGGCGTGCGCCGGTCGGCGCAGCCCCTGGAACGCACATCATCAGGAGGACAACATGAAACTCACCATGCTTTCGATCCGCAGCATCGCGGCGGCGTGCGCCCTGTGCGCCGTCGCCACCGTGCCGGCCGTGGCCGCGCAGCAGCAGACCGCCAAGAAGCCCGGCGACCCGGCACGCTGGTACCAGGGCAACAAGAACCAGCAGCAGAGTCTCTCCACCATCAAGAAGGAAATCAATGCGGCCTACGCCCAGCAGAAGGCCGAGTGCGGCCGCGGGGCGAAGAGCGAGCGCGCGTCGTGCCTGGAGCAGGCGCGCCAGGTCTACCGCGACGACATGGCCAATGCGAAGCAGCTGGTGGCCGAGGCGCCCAGCGGCAGCGTGAGCGAGCGCGTGGTCAGCACGACCGCCGCGCCGGATCCGGCCGATGCCGGCGCCACCGCCGTGGGCGGTTCGCAGGGCGGCGCGACGTCGTCGGGCGGCGCCGGTGTGGCGGACGCCACGCCGCGCAGCCTCGACGAGGGCGCCGCCGCGACGGGCAACTCGGGCACCGGCATCAGCGCCTCGGGCAGCGGCGAGACGGGCGCCACCGGCAGCTCGTCCACGGGCGCCACCGATGCGGGCACCGGCACCGGTCCGCAACCGATCGCGCCGCAGCCGATGCAGCCGCCGCCGCTGGTGACGCCGCCGCGCAGCGAGGACACGCCGATCCAGCGCTGAGCGTACGAGTCGCGCCACGGGGCGGTAGCGTGGTGTCCGGCGTGGCCGGATGCTACACTACCGCCCTTTACGTTTTGCCATGCCGGATCCATCGATGACGAACGCGGCGCCCCTGCCCGAACCGACCGAACTGCGCGCCGCGGCCCTGCGCTGCCTGGTCGAGACCGACCCTGCCGCCAAGGCCGCCGGCGTGGCCGCGCTGGCCGCGGCGCACGCGGCCGGCGCCCTGGCCATCGACACGGCCGCCGTGCTCGTCCCCGCCGCCGGGATTCCCGGCCGGCCGGCGCGCCCGGAACTGGTGCCGCCGCGCCTGGTGGGCCGCCGCTCGATGGCCACCGTCGAGGGCCGTGCGATGCTCGTGCACGCGCTGGCGCACATCGAATTCAATGCGATCAACCTGGCGCTGGACGCCGTCTGGCGCTTCGCGCACATGCCGGCGCCGTACTACACCGACTGGCTGCGCGTGGCCGCCGAGGAGGCGTACCACTTCGGCCTGCTGGCGGCGCACCTGGAGGCGCTCGGCTGGCGCTATGGCGACTTCCCCGGCCACGACAGCCTGTGGGAGATGGTCGCCAAGACCAGCGGCGACGTGCTGGCGCGCATGGCGCTGGTGCCGCGCACGATGGAGGCCCGCGGCCTGGACGCGATCCCGCCGCTGCGCGCCAAGCTGGCGCAGGCCGGCGACCGCGCGGCGGCCGGCATCCTCGACATCCTGCTGCGCGACGAGGTCGGCCACGTCGAGATCGGCAACCGCTGGTACCTGTACCTGTGCGACGGGCGCGGGCTCGAGCCGGTGGCGACCTACGACGCCCTGACCGTCCAGTACCAGGCGCCCGTCATGAAAGGGCCGTTCAACATCGAGGCGCGCCGGCGCGCCGGCTTCACCGAGGCCGAGCTGGCGCGCTATGCCGGCGCCGCCATGCCGGCCTGAGGGCGGCGCGCGCCGATGGACCGTCCCGCCGACACGCCGCAGGCCGCGGCCGCACCCGCGCCGCAGGGCTTCCTGTTGACGCGCCACTGGCGCGACGTCGACGCCGGCGTGGAGGTCGAGTTCTGGCTCGCCACCGACGCTGGAGCGCGGCGCGTGCGCCTGGCGCCGCAGCCGGCCATCGCCTTCGTCCCGCAGGAGCAGGGCGAGGCCGCGCGCGGCCTGCTGGCGCGCGAACGCGGCTGGGAGCTGCGGCCGCTGGCGCTGCTGGACTTCCGCCACCGGCCCGTGCTGGGCCTGTACTGCCGCCACTACCGCCACCTGCTGCGCATCGAGAAGCGCCTGCGCGAGCACGGCATCGACGTCTACGAGGCGGACGTGCGCCCGCCCGACCGCTACCTGATGGAGCGCTTCATCACGGCGCCGGCCACCTTCGCCGGCCTGCCCGCGCCCGGCGCGCCGGACCTGCTGCGCGACGCCCAGCTCAAGCCGGCGCCCGGCTACCGCCCGCTGCTGCGCACTGTCTCGCTCGACATCGAAACGACGATGCAGGGCGAGCTGCGCTCGATCGCGCTGGAAGGCTGCGGCCAGCGCCAGGTCTACATGCTCGGCCCGGCCAACGGCGACGCCACCGGCCTGGACTTCGACTACGAGGTCTGCGCCACCCGCGTGGCGCTGCTGGACCGCTTCGAATCCTGGATCCGGCGCCACGACCCGGACGCCATCATCGGCTGGAACCTGGTGCAGTTCGACCTGCGCGTGCTGCAGCAGCACGCGCAGCAGGCGCAGCGCCCGCTGCGCCTGGGCCGCGACGGCAGCGCCATCGAGTGGCGCGAACACGGCAGGCAGGAACACTACTTCGTCTGCATCGCCGGGCGCCTGGTCATCGACGGCATCGAGGCGCTGCGCTCGGCCACCTGGACCTTCCCCTCGTTCAGCCTGGAACACGTGGCCCAGAGCCTGCTGGGCGAGGGCAAGGCGATCGACAACCCGTACGACCGGATGGCGGGCATCGACCGCATGTTCGAACAGGACAAGCCGGCGCTGGCGCGCTACAACCTGCGCGACTGCGAGCTGGTCACGCGCATCTTCGCCAAGGCGGGCCTGATGGCCTTCCTGCTGGAGCGCGCCAGCGTCACCGGCCTGGCGGCGGACCGCAGCGGCGGCTCGGTGGCCGCCTTCGAGCACGCCTACATGCCGCTGATGCACCGCCTGGGCCGGGTGGCCCCGAACATCGGCGACGTGCCGGGCGCGGACAGCCCCGGCGGCTTCGTGATGGATTCGCGCTCCGGCCTGTACGATTCGGTGCTGGTGCTGGACTACAAGAGCCTGTATCCGTCGATCATCCGCACCTTCCTGATCGACCCGGTCGGCCTGGTCGCCGGCCTGGAGGAGGACGAGGCGGATACCGTGCCCGGCTACCGCGGCGGACGCTTTTCGCGCACGCGCCACTGCCTGCCCGGCATCGTGGCGCGGGTCTGGCAGGAGCGCGAGGCGGCCAAGCGCGAGCGCAACGCGCCGCTGTCGCAGGCGCTGAAGATCATCATGAACGCCATGTACGGCGTGCTGGGCACCACCGGCTGCCGCTTCTTCGACCCGCGCCTGGCCTCGTCGATCACGATGCGCGGCCACGACATCATGCACCGCACGCGCGCGCTGATCGAGGCGCGCGGCCACCAGGTGATCTACGGCGACACCGACTCGACCTTCGTCTGGCTCGGGCGCGCCCATGCGGAGGAGGACGCCGCGCGCATCGGCCGCGACCTGGTCGAGCACGTCAACGGCTGGTGGCGTACGCACCTGCAGGAGGAGCTCGGCATCGACAGCGCGCTGGAGCTGGAATACGAGACGCACTTCCGGCGCTTCCTGATGCCGACCGTGCGCGGCTCCGACGAGGGCAGCAAGAAGCGCTACGCGGGCCTGGTGCGGCGCGCCGACGGCAGCGAGGAGGTGGTCTACAAGGGACTGGAGACGGTGCGTACCGACTGGACGCCGCTGGCCCAGGCCTTCCAGCAGGGGCTGTACGGCCGCATCTTCCGCGGCGAACCCTACGAGGAGTATGTGCGCGACTACGTGGCGCGCACCCTGGCCGGCGACTTCGACGCCCGGCTGGTGTACCGCAAGCGCCTGCGCCGGCCGCTCGAGGACTACCAGCGCAACGTCCCGCCGCACGTGCGCGCCGCCCGCAGCGCCGACGAGTTCCACCTGCGTCGCGGCCGTCCGGCCCAGTACCGCAACGGCGGCTGGATCCGCTACGTGATGACCCTGGCCGGGCCGGAGCCGATGGAACTGGTGGAGGCGGGCGGCGCCGCCGCCATCGACTACGAGCATTATCTGACGCGTCAGCTCGAACCGGTGGCCGACGGGATCCTGCCGTTCCTGGACGACAGCTTCGCGCGCTTGACCAGCAGGCAGGGCGCGCTGTTCTGAACGCCCTGCGCGGGTGGCTACATGCCCGCCGGCGGCGTCACCGGGATCGGATTGCGTAGCGACAGGTTGATGACGTTCCAGCCGCGGATGACGGCGATCGCATACCCCAGTTCCGCGATCTCGGTCTCGCTGAAGTGTTCGCGCAGCGCGGGCCAGGCGGCGTCGGTGTCGTCGCGGCCGGGCAGGGCGTTGACGGCGTCGGCCCAGGCCAGCGCGGCGCGTTCGCGCGCGTCGAAGAACGGCGACTCGCGCCAGGCGGCGATGCTGTTCAGGTGGCGCGGGTCGACGCCCTGCCCGACGAGGTCGCGCCAGTGCATGTCCACGCACACGCCGCAGCCGTTGACCTGCGAGACGCGCAGGTTGACCAGCTCGACGAGGCGCGGGCCGAGCGAGCTTTGCTTCGCGGCGTGCGACAGGGCGATCATCGCCTTCAGGGGCGCCGGGGCCAGGTTGAACAGGGGGATGCGGGCAGTGTGCGACATGGTGCGTTCCTTTCGGGTTGCCGGACGCGGAATGCGTCCTCATGCCTGTTAGACGTGGCAGCGGCGGCGCGTGTGACAGGCGCCGGAACCCTCACCGTTCCGATTCGCGCCGCAGCAGCGCGGCCTTGCGCTCGATGCCCCATGCATAGCCCCAGGCGCCACCGTCGCCGCGCACCACGCGGTGGCAGGGAATCGCCACCGCGTGGACGTTCGCCGCGCAGGCCGCGGCCACGTCGCCCAGCCGGCCCGGGACGCCGCAGATGCGCGCCAGCTCGGCATAGCTGACGGTCGTTCCCGGGCCGATGGCGCGCAGCGCTTCCCAGACGCGCCGTTGAAACGCGGTGCCGCGCACGTCCAGCGGCAGATCGCAGCACAGCGCCGGCCGCTCGACCATGCCGGCCACGCGCGCGACCAGTTGCTCGTAGTCGGCATCGGCGCCGACCAGGGTCGCGCGCGGGAAGCGGTCCTGCAGGTCACGCAACAGGGCGTCGGGATCGTCTCCCAGCAGGATCGCGACGACGCCGGCGGCGCTCGACGCCACCAGCAGCGCGCCCAGGCTGGTGGCGCCGACGGCGAAACGGATCGTCTCGTCGGCGCCGCCGGCGCGGTAGCGGCGCGGCGCCATTCCCAGCGCGGCCGGCGCGGTGGCATAGAAGCGCGAGCTCGAGCCGAAGCCGGCCTCGTACAGCGTGCGCGTCACGCTGGCGGCGCCCGGCAGGGCCCGGCGTAGCCGCTCGGCGCGGCAGGCGGCGTGGTAGGCCTTGGGGCTGATGCCGGTGACGGCCTTGAACAGGCGATGGAAGTGGCTGGGGCTGCGTCCGGCCTGCGCGGCCAGCGCCGCCAGCGGCAGCGCGTGCTCGCTGGCGGCGATGGCGGCGCAGGCGCGCGCCACCAGTTCGACGTTGCGCTGCTGCGTCGACATGCCTTCCGGATGGCAGCGCCGGCAGGGCCGGCAACCGCTGGCGCGCGCCTGCTCCAGCGTGTCGTGCAGCCGGACGTGGCGCGGATCGGCGGTGCGCGCCGGGCACGACGGCCGGCAGAACACGCCGGTGCTGGCGACCGAATACCAGAACGCGCCGTCGGCGCCGCGATCGCGCGCCACGATGCGCTGCCAGCGCGGGTCGTCCGTCACGGCCGGGTGGCCGGACTGCGCGGCGCCGGCCATGGTCAGCGCGCCGGCTGGCGCAGCGCCGTGCCGAACGGATTGTCGATCAGGTAGCGCCACAGTCCGTCGGGACCGCGCCGCGCGATGTCGTTCGCGGTGGCGACCATGTCGACGGGCGCGCCGTCCGGTCCGGTGCCCACGATGGACCAGTCGAGGACCAGCGAGGCGATGTCGCCGGCCACGAAGATGTGGCGCGCGCTGATGCGCATCGGCAGGCCGAGGCGGAAGTACTTGCGCAGCTCGGCGCGGATGGCGTCGGGGCCGCGCTGCGCGACGCCGTCGGCGTCCACCAGCATCCCTTCCGGGTCGTAGAACCCGAGCATGACGTCTTCGTCGAGCGAATTGATGTGGGCAAGCAGCGCGTCGACGATGCCTTCGGGGCGGTCGGCGAGACGGTAGGCGGTCATGGCGTTTCCTTTCGTGCGTGATGAAGAAGGCGCCATTGTGCTTGCCGCGGCACGGCGTGGCTTCCCGGTTCTTATCATCAAACCCGGACTCCCGTTCGCCGCGACGCCGCGCGCACGCCTACGCCGCCAGCGGCCCGCGGTGCAGCGTGACGGGCGCTTCCTTCGGCGGCGGTTCCGGCAGCAGGTCGGCCAGCGTGTGGCGGTCCAGCTCGGCCAGGTAGGCGGAGGTGGCGTCCTTCAGCACGCTCTTCAGGCGGCAGGCCTTGACCAGGCCGCAGGGCGTGCCGGACGGATTGAAGCATTCGGCCATGTAGAAATCGCTCTCGGCCAGGCGCACGACGGCGCCGACGTTGATGTCCTTCGGTTCGTGGGCCAGGCGGAACCCGCCGTTGCGGCCGCGGACGGTCTCGACGATGCCGTTACGGCCGAGTTCGTTCACCACCTTCATCAGGTGGTTCTTCGAAATGCCGTGCAGGTCCGCGATCTCCTGGATGGTCACCAGACGGTCGCGGTTGCTCCCGAGGTGCAGCAGGGTGCGCAGCGTATAGTCGGTAAAGGAAGTCAGGCGCATGGGCCGACCAGTATACCGGAAGCGCGTCGCGTCCGCCCGGACCGCATGCGCGGGGCGATGCGCCATCCGGGAGGGGCGGTCAGCGATAGCGCGCGGCGGGGCGGGCGTTGCCGAACAGCGTGGCCAGCGCGCGCCGGCTCGCCTCGTGGGCGTCCCAGCGCTCGGGGGCGTGCAGGCCCGGGATCGTCACCGCCTCGCCGCGACGCAGGCCGGCCAGGGCGGCGTCGACCAGCTCCCCGGCGTCCATGATCCAGTCGGCTGGCAGGCGCGCGAGCGGGTGGCCCAGCGTGTCCCAGAAGCCGGTCGCCGTCACGCCCGGCAGCACGGCCTGCACGCGCACGCCCTTGCCGGCCAGCTCGTGCTGCAGCGCCTGGGTAAAGGCCAGGACGTAGGACTTGGAGGCGCCGTACACGCCGTTCATCATCTCCGTGGCGATGGCGACGATCGACGAGACGTTGACGATGGTGCCGGCGCCGCGCGCGACCATCCCCGGCAGCGCCGCGTGCGTCAGGCGCGTGAGGGCGGTGACGTTCAGCGCGATCATGCGCGTCAGTTCGCCGGCGTCGCTGTCGAGCAGCGGCCGCATCGAGCCGACGCCGGCATTGTTGACCAGCATGGCGACGTCGCCGCGCCCGCGCAGCAGGTCCTCGACGCGGCGCAGGCCGTCTTCGCTGGCCAGGTCGGCGGCGACGACGTCGACGCTGCGGCCGGTGTCGGCGCGCAGGCGCGCGGCCAGCGCTTCCAGCGCGGCGCCGTTGCGGGCGACCAGCGCCAGGTCGTGGCCGTCCCGGGCCAGGCGCTGCGCGAACAGCGCGCCCATGCCGGCCGACGCGCCGGTGACGACGGCATATCCCTTGGTGCTCATGGTGTGTCCTTTCTCGATGGGTGAGCGATCGGATTAAGATACATCAATAATGCATCTTTAAGCGGGCGCCGCTGGCTTGGCCCGGTCGAAAACCGCGGTCTTGGCCCGGTGGGGGCAATCGTGCGTCGCTAGACTGGTGGCGTTGCGCCAGCGCGCGCGCTTCCACAGGAGAATGCATGCACGACATCGACCACATCTACATCGACGGCGCCTTCCGCGCGCCGCACGGCACCGACACCATGGAACTGATCGACCCGGTCGACGGCCGGCCGGCCGCGCGGGTGCGCCTGGCCGACGCGACCGACACGCGCGCCGCCATCGCGGCCGCGCGGCGCGCATTCGGCGCCTGGTCCGCCACCACGCCGGCCGAGCGCATCGGCTGGCTGGAGCGCCTGCAGCGGGCGGTGGCGCAGGCCGAGCGCGAACTCGTCGCGACGATGATCGAGGAATACGGCGGCGCCCCGGCCACGTGCGTGGCCACGGCGCGGCGCGCCGCCGAGTCCTTCGGCCTGGCCGCCGCGCTGCTGCGCACCTTCGCCTTCGAGCGCACGGCCGGCGCGGCCAGGGTGTTCATGACGCCGGTCGGCGTGGCCGGCCTGATCACGCCGTGGAACGCCACCTACGGCTTCGTCTGCAGCAAGCTGGCCACGGCGCTGGCGGCCGGCTGTACCGCCGTGATCAAGCCCAGCGAACTGAGCGCCCGCCAGGCGGCGCTGCTGGCGCGGGTGCTGCACGGCGCGGGCCTGCCGCCCGGCCTGTTCAACATCGTCACGGGGCGCGGCGACGAGGTCGGCGCCGAGATCGTGCGGCACCCGGACGTCGCCAAGATCTCGTTCACCGGCTCGACCGCCGTCGGCAAGGCGATCATGCGCGGCGCGGCCGACACCATGAAGCGCGTGACGCTGGAACTGGGCGGCAAGTCGCCCACGATCCTGCTCGACGACGCCGATTTCGAGGCCGCCATGCCGCTGGCCGTCGCCGCCGCCGTCAACAACAGCGGCCAGGCCTGCCTGGCCGGCACGCGCCTGCTGGTGCCGGCGCACCGGCTGGACGAAGCCGAGCGCCTGGCGGCGCGCGAGATGGCGGCGCTGGTGGTGGGCGACCCGCGCCGGCCGGACACGCGCATCGGACCGATGGTCAGCGCGCGCCAGTACGAGCGCGTGCAGGGCTACATCCGCCAGGGCCTGGCCGAAGGCGCGCGCCTGCTGGTGGGCGGTCCCGGCAAGCCGGCGGGGCTGGAACGGGGCCACTTCGTGCGTCCGACGCTGTTTTCCGGGGTGCGCAACGACATGACCATCGCGCGCGAGGAGATCTTCGGACCCGTGCTGTCGATGATCGCCTACCGCGACGACGACGAGGCGGTGGCGATCGCCAACGACACCGTCTACGGCCTGCAGGCGTACGTGTTCGGCGCCGATGCCCCCCGCGCCGCGCGCGTCGCCGCGCGCATCGAGGCGGGACGGGTGTTCGTCAACGGCCTGTACGACGTGCCGGAAGCGCCCTTCGGCGGCTTCAAGCAGTCCGGCGTGGGGCGCGAGTTCGGCAGCTTCGGACTCGAATCCTATCTCGAGCCGAAGACGGTGGCGGGCGCCTGAGCGCTCACGCGCCGCGGCCGGACAGGGCGCGCGCGATGCGCCGCGCGCCATCCTCGATGGCGTCGGCGTCGAACGGCGCGAAGCCCATCACCAGTCCGGGCGCCGGACGCGCGCTGCCGCAGTAGCGCCGCAGCGGAAAACCGGTCAGCCCGGCCGGCGCCAGGCGCGCCAGCGCCGTGTCCTCGTCCATGCCGACGAGGCGCGCCACCACGTCCAGCCCGGCCTGCGGCGCCGGCACCTCCAGCAGGCCGTGCCAGTGGCGCCGCGCCGCATCCTCGAAGGCGGCGGCGCGCGCCGCGTACAGGCGGCGCATGCGCCGCACGTGGCGGTCGAAATGGCCCTCGGCCATGAAGTCGGCCAGCACCGCCTGCGCCAGGCCGCCGGCGCCGCGGTTGGTCAGCGAGAAGGCGCGCACGAAGCGGTCGACGAGGTGGCGCGGCAGCGCGACGAAGGCCAGGCGGATGCCGGGGAACAGCAGCTTGCTGAAGGTGCCGGCCAGGATCACGTGGCGCTCGCTGCCCGGATGGCTGCGCAGGGCCGGGATCGGCTTGGCGACGAACCGGTACTCGCTGTCGTAGTCGTCCTCGAACACGTAGGCATCGTTCGCGACCGCCCAGTCGAGCAGGGCCAGGCGCCGCTGCGGCGCCAGCGCCATCCCCAGCGGCGCCTGGCGCGCCGGGGTGACGTAGGCCAGGCGCGCGTGCGGCGCGGCGCGCAGGCCGTCCTCGACCCGCATGCCGTCGGCGTCGACCGGCACGTCGGCCACGCGCGCGCCCGAGGCCAGCATCAGTTGGCGCGCGCCGGCATAGCCCGGATCCTCCATCCAGACCGTCTCGCCCGGCCCGACCAGCAGGCGCAGGCAGATGTCGAGCGCCTGCTGCACGCTGCCGAGCACCACGATCTGCTCGGGCGGCACCGCCACGCCGCGCGCCACGTGCAGGTGGGCGGCGATCGCCTGGCGCAGCGCCGCCAGGCCAGCGGGGCCGGTATCGCCGAACACGTCCGGGCGGCCCGGGCGCAGGTGGCGCACGTGCAGGCGGCGCCAGGTGTCCACCGGGAAGGCGGCGACGTCGCAGCGGTGCGGGTGGAACGGCGGCGCGCCGCCCGGCGCCGGCTGCAGCGGGAAGGCGGCGCCCAGTCCGTCCAGCCGTCCGGTCCACCAGGCCGCCGGCGGCGGTGCCGGCTCGGGGCGCGCGGGCGCCGGCGGCCCGTCGTGCGCGGCCGGCGCCTGCAGGCTGCGCTCCGGCAGGGTCGCCGCCACGCGCGTGGCGCTGCCGCGGGCGGCGTCCAGGTAGCCCTCGGACAGCAGCTGGTCGTAGGCCGCCTGCACGGTGCCGCGCGCGAGCGCCTGCTGGCGCGCCAGCGCGCGGGTGCCGGGCAGGCGCGCCCCGGGACCGAGACGCCCGTCCAGGATGGCCTGGCGCAGCGTGCGGTACAGCCAGCGCTGCAGCGTTTCGCCGTCGTCCGGGCTGCCCAGGGGAAGCGACCAGATCGGCGCATCGGTACGGCGGCGCGCGCTCATCGGCGGCCGCCCCTGCAAAGTGGACTAGTCATTTATGTGAAATCCGGATCAAGACAGGAGGCCAGTGTAATTCGAGAATGGCGCCATCGACAACCACCGAGGAGCACATCATGAAACAGGAGATCGTCATCGCGGGCAGCGGTTTCGCCGGGACCTGGGCGGCGCTGGCGGCGGCGCGCGCCGTGGCGCTGGCGGGCCGGGAAGACGGCATCGGCATCACCGTCGTCTCGCCGCAGGCCGCGCTGCACATGCGTCCGCGCCTGTACGAGGCGGCGCTGGAGGGCATGGCGCCCGACCTCGCGCCGCTGTTCGCGGCGGTCGGCGTGCGCCACCTGGCCGGCCACGTGCAGGACATCGACGCGGCCGCGCGCCGGGTCTACGTCGGCGCCAACGACGGCACGCGCCACGTGCTGCCCTACGACCGCTTCGTGCTGGCCACCGGCAGCCGCGTGTTCCGGCCGGCGGTCCCGGGGCTGGCCGCCTATGCGTTCGACGTCGACCAGCTCGACGGCGCGCAGGCGCTCGAGCGCCACCTGTGCGACCTGGCGGCGCGGCCGGCGAGCCGGGCGCGCGACACGGTGCTGGTCGCCGGCGGGGGCTTCACCGGCATCGAGACCGCGGCCGAGATGCCGCAACGCCTGCGCCGCGTGCTGGGCCTGGACGCCGACGTGCGCGTGGTGATCCTGGAGCAGGCCGAAGCGATCGGCCCCGACCTCGGACCGGCGCCGCGGCCGGTGATCGAGGCGGCGCTGGCCGAGCTCGGGATCGAGGTCGTGACCGGCGCGCGGGTGGCCGCCATCGATGCCGGCGGCGCCACCACGGCGGACGGGCGCCGCTTCGAAGCCGCCACCGTCATCTGGACCGCCGGCATGCGCGCCAATCCGCTGGCCGTGATGGTCGGCGCCGGCCACGACCGCTTCGGCCGGGTGCCGGCGGACGACTTCCTGCATGCGGCCGGGGTGGACGGGGTATTCGTGGCGGGCGACGTGGCGCGCGCCGCCACCGACGATGCCGGCAACGTGGCGGCCATGTCGTGCCAGCACGCGCTCGGCCTGGGCCGCGTGGCCGGCCACAACGCCGCCGCGGAGCTGGCCGGGCTGCCGCTGCACCCGTACCGCCAGCCCAAGTACGTCACCTGCCTGGACCTCGGCCCCTGGGGCGCGGTCTACACGGAAGGGTGGGACCGCCAGGTGCGCCTGACCGGCGCCGAGGCCAAGGCGCTCAAGCGCGCCATCAACACCGAATGGATCTACCCCCCCGCGCCGCAGCGCGAGGCGGCCTTCGCGACCGCCAATCCCGATCACGTCATCGTGCCCTGAACCGCCCATCGAAAGGAAACGCCATGTCCCACGTCCATCCCGCTTCCCTCGCCGTGGCGCCGGCGGCGCTGCGGCCGTCCTGGTTCGCCGCGCCCGCGCTGGCCGCCGTGTATCCCTACGTTTTGGCCGGTTTCCACGGCGCCGCCAGCGCGATCGCCGTCGGCGCCGGCTGGGAAGCCTGGCTGGCCGCCGCGACGCTGCTGCTGGCCGCCAACGTGCTGCCGCTGCTGGCGCTGGCGCTGGCGGTGCGCCTCGGGCGCGAGCCGCGGCCGAGCGCGGCCCAGCTGCTGGCGCGCCGCGTGGCGCTGCTGGCGGTGGGGGTGCCGCCGCTGTTCACGCTGGCCGGCGTGGTCTTCATGCTGCTCGGCCATCCCGCCTGGGACCTGCCGTTCACGCTGGCGCTGTGGGGCGCGCTGGCGCTGGCCGTGGCGCTGGCGCCGCGCAGCGCGCCGCCGGTGGCGCCGGCCGCGGCCGGCAATGGCCGCTGGCGCGTCGCGCACGGCATCGCCGCCGTCGTCGCCGTGCTGTACCTGTGCGCCCACCTGGCCAACCACATGGTCGGCTGGATCGGCCCCGACGCCCACGCCGCCGTGATGAAGGTGCTGCGCACGGCGTACCGCTCGCGCGCCGGCGAACCGCTGCTGATCGGCGCCTTCGGCTTCCTGATCGTGAGCGGCGCGCTGATGGCCTGGCGCCTGACCGGACGCGCCAGCGACGCCGTGCGCACCTTCCAGGTCGCCGGCGGCGTGTTCCTGGTATTCGCCGTGGTCAGCCACGTCAACGCCGTGCTCTACCTGGCGCGCGTCGTGCTGCGCATCGACAGCGACTGGGGTTTCGGCGTCGGCGCACCCAACGGCCTGCTGAAGGACGCCTGGAACATCCGCCTGCTGCCGTACTACCTGCTGGCGGTCTTCTTCGCCATCGCCCACGCCTTCTGCGGCCTGCGCGGCATCCTGCTGGCGCACGGCAAGGGGCGCCGCCTCGGCGACCGCGTGCTGGCCGGCGGTACCGTGTTCGCGGCCACCGTCGCGATCCTGATCACGATGGCGATGTGCGGCCTGCGCATCCACGTCGCCTGAACCGGGAGGATGCCATGGATGACCTGTTCCATGCCGACACCGACGCCGAGCTGCGCGCCTGCTGGCCCGCGATGGCGACGCTGCGCCCCGCGCTGGCCGATGTCGACGCCTTCCTGGCCGCCTGCGCCCGCATGCGCGCCGGCGGCTACCGGATCCTGGCGGCGCGCGCGGGCACGGAGGTGGTCGCCCTTGCCGGCTACCGGATCCAGGAAAACCTCGTCTTCGGCCGCTTCCTGTACGTGGACGACCTGGTCACGCTGCCGGCGGCGCGCGGCCACCGCCACGGCGCGCGCCTGGTCGAGGCCTTGCGCGCGATCGCCCGCGCCGCGCTCTGCAGCCGGGTCGTGCTCGACACGGGCCTGGCCAACGTGCGCGCCCAGCGCTTCTATTTCCGCGCCGGCCTGCTGCCGCTGGCGCTGCGTTTCGCGGCGGATGCCGCCGCGCCCCGAACCGAACTGCCATGAGGAGAATTCCATGAACATCCTGCACATCAGCGCCAGCCCGCGCGGACGCGAGAGCGACAGCCATTGCCTGTCCGAGCACGTGGTGGGCCACCTGCACCGGCGCCGTCCCGGCGCGCGCGTCGTCCAGCGCCTGCTGTCGCTGCACGACCTGCCGCACGTGGACGGCGACTATGCGCACGCCCTCGGCGGCGGCGACGGCGCCGCCGGCGGCGCGTCGCTGGCGCGCTCCGACGTGCTGATCGCGGAACTGGAAGCCGCCGACGTGCTGGTGATCGGCACCCCGATGCACAACCTTACCGTGCCGTCGGCGCTGAAGGCCTGGCTCGACCACGTGGTGCGCGTGCACCGCACGATGCGCCTGACGCCGCAGGGCAAGGTCGGCACGCTGGCGGACCGCCCCGTGTACGTGGCCGTCAGCAGCGGCGGCCTGCGCACCGGCCCGCGCGCGCGCCAGCCGGACTTCCTGGAGCCCTACCTGCGCGCCGTGCTGCCGATGATCGGCCTGCGCGACATCACCGTGTTCTCGCTGGAAGGCACGGCGCTCGGCGCGCAGCGCGCCGAGGCTGCCCGCGTCGCGGCCCGCGAGGCGGTCGACGGCTGGTTCGCCGCGCTGCCGGCGCCGGCCGGCGCCCGTGTGACCGGCGCCCTTCACGGCGAATGACATCGCTTGACTTGCCCGCGCGGGGGGCCGCGGCCGATGAAGACGGCATCGCAACCCGCGGCGCCGGCCGCACCAGCAGGAGCCAGACCATGTCGACGATTCCGAACCACGTGCACGTCGTGCACGCCGACCCCGCGATGGACGCGGGCCTGTACGCCATCCTCGCCGCGCACGCGGACTGGCGCGTCACCAGCGAGGCGCGCGAACCGGCCCAGCGCGCGCTGGCGCGCGTGCTGGTGGCCGACCATGCGACCGGGATCGCGCTGGCGCGCGCCGGCGCGGGCCGCCAGGCGGTGCTGGTCGTCAGCCAGCGCGACAAGGAGTGGGACGTGCGCACCGCGATGGAAAGCGGCGTGCTGGGCTACCTGCACCAGTCCTGTCCGGCGGACGAGCTGGCGCACGCGGTGCGCCAGCTGCTGCGCGGCATCCGCTACCTGAGCGAGCCGGTCTCGCGCAACGTGGCGGCCGGCCTCGGGCGGGCCGCGCTGACCGAGCGCGAGACCGACGTGCTGCACCTGCTGGCCGAGGGGTATTGCAACAAGCTGATCGCGCGCCGCCTCGGCATCGGGGTCGGCACCGTCAAGACCCATGTGAAGGGCGTGATGAGCAAGCTGGACGCGACCGCCCGCACCCACGCCGTCGTCGTCGCGGCGGCGCGCGGCCTGATCGATCCGGGCCGGCGCAGCGCGGTCCCGGCGCCGGAGCAGGCGCCGGTGGCGCGGGCGGCGCGGGTACTGCAGTGACGGCAGGGGGCGGCCCGGCGCGATGCCCGGGCCGCGCCGCTCAGCCGTTCAGCCGTCCAGCGCAGCCGCCAGCCGCGCGGCCAGCACCGCCGCCTGGCCGGGGTCGGCGACGTTGGCGAAGCCCAGCAGCAGGCCGGCGCGCGCGCGCGGCCCGGCGTACCAGGACGACAGCGGCTGCACCGCCAGTCCGCCGGCGCGCAGGCGCGCCGCCAGCGCACGGTCCTCGCCCTGCGCCAGGCGCGCCAGCAGGTGCATGCCGCCCGGCGGCGGATCGATGTCGAGCCGGCCGCCGGCGGCGTCCAGCAGGGCCGCGCGCAGCAGCGCGCTGCGCTCGGCGTAGAGCCGGCGCATGCGCTGGATGTGGCGCACGAAATGCCCTTCCTGCAGAAAGTCGCGCACGATCGCCTGGGTCAGCAGCGGCTGGCCGGCGCCGAAGGTGGCGGCGTCGGCCTCGAAGCGCTCCACCAGCGCCGGCGGCACCACCAGGTAGGCCAGGCGCAGCGCCGGGAACATCACCTTGCTGAAGGTGCCGCAGTAGAGCACGCGGCCGTCGCGGTCCAGGCTGGCCAGCGCCGGCAGCGGCTTGCCGGCATGGCGGAATTCGCCGTCCTAGTCGTCCTCGACCAGCCAGGCGCCGGTGCGCGCCGCCCAGTCGAGCAGTTCCAGCCGGCGCGTTCCGGACAGGGCCACGCCCAGCGGGCACTGGTGCGCGGGCGTGAGCACGGCGGCGCGCGCCGCCGGCGCCATCGCGAGCGCCTGGGCGACGGCCAGTCCCCCGGCGTCGACCGGCACCGGCACGGTCTCGATGCCGAGCGCGCCCAGCAGGTGGCGCGTCGGCGGAAAGCCCGGATCCTCGGTCCAGGCCCGGTCGCCCGCCCTGAGCAGCACGCGCGCGACGCGGTGCAGCGTCTCGCGGTAGCCGGCCGTCACGAACACCTGTTCCGGGGCGCAGCCGATTCCGCGCGCGATGCGCAGGTGGGCGGCGATGGCCGCGCGCAGGCCGGGCGCGCCGAACGCGGATTCCTTGAGCATGTGGCGCGCCTGGGTGGCGCGCGCGGCGCCGGCGGCCAGGCGCGCCCAGGTCTTGCGCGGGAACCGGTCGAGCGCGGGAACGCCCATCTGCAGCGCGAGCGGCGCGACGGCCGCGCCCAGGTCCAGCGGCTGGCCGGGGCGGGCCGGCGCCGGCGCCGCGGCCGGCGCTTCGGCCGCCACGGGCAGCGCGGTGACGACGGCGCCGGCCGCCCCGCGCGTCTCGACGCAGCCTTCGGCGGCCAGCAGCGCCACCGCCGCGGCCACGGTGCCGCGCGCCACGCCCAGTTCCTGCGCCAACCAGCGCGCGGCGGGAATGCGGTCGCCCGGCCGCAGCAGGCCGGCGCCGATGGCGTCGCGCACGCGCTGGTGCAGCTGGCGGTAGCGCGGCAGCGTGCTGGCGGGGTCGAGCGTCAGGTAGGAGGGAAGCGGGGCGCGGTTCATGGCGATGGTCGTGGTCGACCGCCGATTATGCCACCGGTGTGCGGCCGCGGGCGAGCGCGCGCCCGGCTGGCGCCTTCTTGGCACAGCCGGAAAGTGCGGACTTGGCACAGCCGGGCGGGCCGCGCGCACGCCGCTGGCCGGCTTGCGACGGCCGGCCGCCGCCGTTCCCGGGGCCACCGAGGATGGCTGACATGCCCGGCGCCGGCTGAAGCGCTCGCGCGGCGCGGGCCGGGCGGCGTCGGTGGCGTCGCGTCCCGGCTGGCCGTCCAGGCGTCCGCCCCGGCCGGCGCCGCCCGTCCGCGCGCGCTGAAGAACGGCGATTCGCGCCAGGGGGAGCAACAGGATGCGTTGCGACAGGGGGCGTCCTTTCGTGACGACGGTTGCGGTCCGGCGCCGTGGCGGCATCCGATTGTGTCGCGCTGCGGTTGCGGGCGGCGGGGAATTCAACGTTGTCAGTACATGTTGCAGGACTGTACAAAATTCCCCGCGTGCTGCACCGCAAAACATCTAGCCAGCATGGAAATTTTCCATCATATTAGCGGGCTCGCACGGTTCGTTCTCCGGCTTGGGCTGTCTTTACGCGCAGATGCGCGGCGTTCGCCGCAGTTGCCTGCCGCCGGCGTCCGTGCGCACGCTCATCTTCTGGAGTCCGACAATGCTGCTAGGCCTGGTCCGCATCGCGCTGCGCCGCCCCTATACCTTCGTCGTGCTGGCGCTCACGCTGCTCATCATCGGGCCGCTGGCCGCCATGCGCACGCCGACCGACATCTTCCCCGACATCCGCATGCCGGTGATCGCGGTGGCCTGGCAGTACACGGGCCTGCCGCCGGACCAGATGGCCGGCCGCATCTCGACGCTGTTCCAGCGCTCGCTGACCACGACGGTCAACGACATCGAGCACATCGAGGCGAACACCTACCCGGGCGTGAGCGTGGTGAAGATCTTCTTCCAGCCGGGCGTGAACATCGCGGTGGCCAACGCCCAGGTGACGGCGATCGCCCAGGGCGTGGTCAGGCAGATGCCGCCCGGGATCACGCCGCCGCTGGTCATCAACTACAACGCCGCCACGGTGCCGATCCTGCAGCTGGCGCTGTCCGGCGCCGGCATGTCGGAGCAGCAGCTGTTCGACGTGGGCATGAACACGCTGCGCCTGCCGCTGGTGTCGGTGCCGGGCGCCGCGATCCCGCTGCCGTACGGCGGCAAGCAGCGCCAGGTGCAGGTCGACGTCAGGCCGGACGCGCTGCAGGCGCGCGGCCTGTCGGCCCAGGACATCGCGAACGCGCTGGCGTCCCAGAACATCCTGACGCCGGTGGGCACGCAGAAGATCGACGCCCTCGAATACACCATCCAGCTCAACAGCGCGCCGTCGGCGATCGCGGACCTGGCCCGCATCCCGGTCAAGGTGGTGAACGGCGCGACCATCCTGCTGAGCGACGTTGCCGACGTCCACGACGGCAACGCCCCGCAGACCAATGTCGTGCACGTCGACGGCGGCCGCTCGGTGCTGATGTCGGTGCTGAAGAACGGCACTGCCTCGACGCTGGCGATCGTCGACGGCGTGCGCTCGCGCCTGGCCGCCATGAAGGGCGCGCTGCCGGACGCCCTGAAGGTCGCGCCGATCAACGACCAGTCGGTGTTCGTGCGCGCGGCCATCAAGGGCGTGGCGATGGAGGGCGCGATCGCGGCGGCCCTCACCAGCGTGATGATCCTGCTGTTCCTGGGCAGCTGGCGCTCGACCGTGATCATCGCGGTGTCGATCCCGCTGTCGATCCTGGGCGCGCTGATCGCGCTGGCCGCCACCGGCGAGACGCTGAACCTGATGACGCTGGGGGGCCTGGCGCTGGCGGTCGGTATCCTCGTGGACGACGCCACCGTCACCATCGAGAACATCAACTGGCACCTGGAACACGGCAAGGCGGTGGAGCCGGCGATCCTGGACGGCGCCCAGCAGATCGTGGCGCCGGCGCTGGTCTCGCTACTGTGCATCTGCATCGTGTTCATCCCGATGTTCTTCCTCGAGGGCGTCGCGGGCTTCCTGTTCGTGCCGATGGCCAAGGCCGTGATCTTCGCGCTGGTCTGCTCCTTCATCCTGTCGCGCACCCTGGTGCCGACCATGGCCAACTGGCTGCTCAAGCCCCACGCGCCGCATGACGCGCACGCGGACCGGGTCGAGCGGCTGAACCCGGCCCAGCGCTTCCAGCGCGGCTTCGAGGCGCGCTTCGAGCGCATCCGCCACGGCTACCGCGGCCTGCTGGAACGGGCGATCCTGCGCCGCAAGGTGTTCCTGCCGGTGTTCCTGGCCGTGGTGGCGCTGTCCTTCCTGCTCGTGCCTTTCCTGGGCAGTAACTTCTTCCCGGCGGTGGATTCGGGCCAGCTGCTGATCCATGCGCGCGTGCCGGTCGGCACCCGCATCGAGGAGACGGCGGCGCGCTTCGCCCGGATCGAGCAGGCGATCCGCCGCACGATCCCGGGCAGCCAGATCGCCACGATGGTCGACAACATCGGCCTGCCCGCGTCGTCGATCAACCTCACCTACAACAATACCGGCACCTCGGGCTCGCACGACGGCGACTTCCAGATCGCCCTCGCCGAAGGCCACCGCCCGACCGCGGACTACGTGCGCGCGCTGCGCGAAGCGCTGCCGCGCGCGTTCCCGGACACCACATTCTCGTTCCCGCCCGCCGACATCGTCAGCCAGATCCTGAACTTCGGTTCGCCGGCGCCGATCGACGTGCAGGTGCGCGGGCGCGACGTCGAGTCCAACCTCGCCTATGCGCAAAAGCTGCTCAAGCGCATCCGCGCGATCCCCGGCGTGGCCGACGCGCGCATCCAGCAGAGCAACCGCGCGCCGGTGTTCAACGTCGACGTCGACCGCACCCAGGCGCAGCTGCTGGGCCTGAGCACGCGCGACGTCGCCAACAGCATGGTCGTCAACCTGGCCGGCAGCAGCCAGGTGGCGCCGACCTACTGGCTCAATCCTGCCAACGGCGTCAGCTATTCGATCGTCATGCAGACCCCGCAGCACCAGATGGATTCGCTGGCCGCGCTGCAGGACCTCCCGATCGGCAACGGCAGCAACGCCAACGCCGCCACGCTGGGCGCCATCGCCAGCATCCAGCGCAGCAACGCCAGCGCGCTGGTCAGCCAGTACGACGTGCAGCCGATGGTGCAGATCCACGCCACCACGCAGGACCGCGACCTGGGCGGCGTGGCCGCCGACATCCGCCAGGCCATCGCCGCCACCGCCGCCGACGTGCCAAAGGGTTCGACCGTCGAGATGCTGGGCCAGGTGCGGACGATGGAGCGCGCGTTCTCCGGCCTGCTGTTCGGCCTGCTGGGCGCCGTGGTGCTGATCTACCTGCTGATCGTGGTGAACTTCCAGTCGTGGAGCGACCCGGCGGTGATCGTGTCGGCGCTGCCGGCCGCGCTGGCCGGCATCGTCTGGATGCTGTTCGCCACCCACACGACGCTGTCCGTGCCGGCGCTCACGGGCGCCATCATGTGCATGGGCGTGGCCACCGCCAACAGCGTGCTGGTGATCAGCTTCGCGCGCGAGCGCCTGGTGGAACTGCGGGACGCGTCGGCGGCCGCGCTGGAAGCGGGCTTCGTGCGCTTCCGCCCCGTCCTGATGACCGCCCTGGCGATGGTGATCGGCATGCTGCCGATGGCGCTGGGCCTGGGCGAGGGCGGCGAGCAGAACGCCCCGCTGGGCCGCGCCGTGATCGGCGGCCTGATCTTCTCGACCGTCGCCACGCTCGTGTTCGTCCCCGTCGTCTTCAGCCTGGTCCACGGCCGTCGCGCCGCGCGCGGCGCGCCGGACCTGCCACACCAACCCGGAGTCCCCGTCCATGCACACTAACACTTCTTCTTCCGCCAGGTCCGGACGCGGCCTGCTGGTGGCCGGCGTCTTCGTCGTCGGCGCCGGCGCCGTCGTCGCCGGCGGCCTGTTCACGCGCCATTCGCAGGCCGAGGCGCTGCAGCAAGACGCGGCCGCCCGCGCGGTGCCGACCGTCAGCCTGGTGGCCCTGAAGGCCGCGCCGAACGCGCCGCTGGAACTGCCGGCCCGCATCGAAGCCTGGGCGCGCGCCCCGATCTACGCGCGCGTCAGCGGCTACGTCGGCAGCTGGAACGTCGACATCGGCACCCCGGTCAAGGCCGGCCAGGTGCTCGCCACGCTGGAGACGCCCGACCTCGACCAGGACCTGCGCCAGGCGCAGGCCCAGCTGGCCGTCGCGCGCAGCGACCTGCAGCTGTCCGAGAGCACCGCCCGGCGCTGGCAGTCGCTGGTGGGCCAGAACGCAGTGTCGAAGCAGGAAGCCGACGAGAAGCAGGGCGCCTGGGTCTCGAAGCAGTCGAACGTGGCGGCGCTGCAGGCCAGCGTCGACCGCCAGCAGGCGCTCAAGCGCTACACGCGCCTGGTGGCGCCGTTCGACGGCGTGGTGACGGCCCGCAATACCGACGTCGGCGCGCTGGTCAGCGCCGGCAGCGCGGCCAGCGGCGGCGAGCTGTTCGTCGTCTCCGACCTGCGCAAGCTGCGCGTCTACGTGCAGGTGCCGCAGCGCCAGGTGGCGTTGATCAAGCCGGGCAGCGAAGCCGTGCTGACCGTGCCGGAACGCGCCGGCAAGACCTACCGGGCCACCGTGCAGTCGCTGGCCCAGGCCATCAACACCGGCACCGGCGCGATGCTGGTCCAGCTGGCCGTCGACAACGCCGGCGGCGAGCTGCTGCCGGGCGCCTTCGCCAACGTGCGTTTCGACCTGCCGGTTGCGCAGGACGCCGTGGTCGTGCCGCCGGGCGCCGTCATCCTCGGCAAGGCCGGGCCGCAGGTGGCGACCGTCGGCGCCGGCGGGCGCGTGGCGCTGAAGACGGTCGCCATCGCGCGCGACCTGGGCAGCGCCGTGCAGCTCGACGGCGTGACGCGCGCCGACCGCATCATCGACAGCCCGCCGGACGGCATCGCCGACGGCGACGCGGTGAAGGTGGCGCAGGCCGCTCCCGCCGCGCGCAAGTCCGGCTGACCGGCGCCGCTCACGCCGGCGGCGCGGCGAGCAGGGCCCGCGTCTGCGGCGCGTGCAGCCCGTGGCGGAAGAATGCGCGGCGCAGCGCGTGCTGGTAGGCCGGATCGCGTTCCAGGCGGTGCCCGCCGCGCACCAGCAGGAAGCGTCCGTCCGGATACGCCGTCGCGATCGCCGCGCCGATGGCGGGGGAGAACACCACGTCCTGGGCGCCCGCCACGACCAGCACTTCCCCCCGGAAGCGGGCGCGGTCCAGCCGCAGGTCCGGCAGCGGCGCATCCGCCGCCATGAAGTCCGCGAGGACCTGCGCGGACCAGGCGTACGGCAGCGGTTCGCCCGCGCTGCCGCCCGCATTGCCGCCCGAACTGCTGCCCGCACTGCCGCCCGCACTGCCGCCCGCGCGCGCCTTCAGGTCCGCGCCCATCAGCTCCACCATGCGCACCTTGACCGCATCGGCGGCCGGCGCGTCCATCAGGGACCGCGCCAGCGGCCAGTTCAGGGACGGATGCAGCCAGTGCCAGGCATAGGCCAGCGGCGCCGCGCTGCCCGTATCGGGCACGATGTCGGCGTAGCGGGCCAGGCCCGCCGCGCCCTGGCGTCCCAGCTGGAACAGCATGTAGGCCAGGTCCGGCGCGACGCCGCCCGCCGCGCCGCGGCGCGCCAGCGCCGCCGCCGTGCGCGGATCGAATTCGTCGAGGCGGCGCGCGAAGCTGCGGCCGCCCAGGCGCGCGAGGTCCGGCGCGCCGGTGGTGGCGAGGAGCGCGCGCGACACGTGCCCGCCATGGCGATGCAGGTACTGCTGGACCAGCATGCCGGCGCCGGAAGCGCCGAACAGCATGATGCGCCCGTCCGGCGGCAGCAGGCCGTGCGCCGCCATGTCCTGGCGCACGCGCTCGATGTCCTCGACCTGCTGCCAGGAGCCGTACAGGTTCATCGCGGCCGCGACGTCGGTGCGGCCGCCGCGGTAGACCTCCGGGAATTGCGCCGGGCCGTGGCCGCGGTGGCCGACCAGCACGTAGGACAGGCCGGGCAGCTGGGCATCGAAGAAGCTTGCGTCCGCGTCCGGGCTCACCAGCTCCATCTGGCCGTCGGTCAGGAAGAACACCACCGGTCCCGCCGGGTCGAACCCTTTGCCGAGCAGGTAGTAGGCGCGGTACACGCCGCGCGCCGGGGCGGCGTGGTCGAGCGGCACCGTCAGGTAGCGATGGCGGACGTCGGCGGGCATGTCCGGATACGCGGCATCCGGCGCGAGGCGCGTGGCCGGCACGGCCTGCAGGCTGGACAGCATCGCGTGGCCGACCGCCGCGCCCAGGGCGGCGAGCAGGCACAGTACGAGGGCGATGCGCTTCGATCGGAACATGAGGTGACCCGGCGGGTGTTCGGTGTCGGATTGTATCCTGCCCGGCGGCCGCGCGATCCGCGTGACAAAGTGCGCATCTGTCGGGCGCCGCTTTTGGTAGAGTAGCGGGCGCATGCCGGCGCCGGCCGGTCGGCGTCCCATCCCCATTTGCGAAGGACGATCATGAAGGTACTGTTCGGTTGGCTGTTCCTGGCTTGCCTGCTCCTCGGCTGCGGCGATCCCGACCAGGGGCCGCCGCTCGGCGACTTCCCCGCCATCACCAAGACCGCGGGCGACGCTCCCTTCACCCTGACGGCGCCCAGCTCGCGCAGCCCGGCCGCGTTCACCTTCACCAGCAGCAATCCGGCGGTCGCCACCATCGAGGGCGCCACCGTCACCATCCGCGGCGCCGGCACGAGCACGATCACGGCGGCGCAGTCCAGCCACGGCAGCTATGGCCCGACGTCGACGTCCACCACGCTGACCGTCACCGGCGCCCCGGCCTGCACCGCCCCGGCGACCGCCGTCAACGGCGCTTGCGTGGCGCCGGCGTCGAGCGCGGCCAGCTTCCCCTCGGGTGGCCTGATCTGGTACGGCGTGACCCGCACCGACACCTGGACCAATGCGGACGCTTTCTGCAAGACGTCGATCATCGACAGCGTGGCCGGCTGGCGCCAGCCGACGGCCGCGGAACTGGGCGCGCTGCGCGGCGCCGGCGCCGCGGCGGGCCGCGGCTGGACGCTGGGCGCGACCTGGGCGTCGGACGGCGCCGCAGCCGGGCAGGAAGGCCATGCCGTCGTCGACCTGGCCAGCGGGGCGACGGCCGCGCGCGCCGACACGGCGACGGCCTACGTCAGCTGCGTGCACTGAGGCGGGCGGCGGCGTCGTGGCCGGGCCGCCCGGCCCACGCGACCGGCCTGCGGGCGCATTCGGGCCGGGACGGCCGGGCGGCGCTCAGTCGTCCTGGCCCGGCACGACCGTCTCGTCCTCCAGGCGCGTCACCAGGACCGTCGCGATCCGGCGTTCCACCACCTCGGCCACCTCGAAGCGGAAGCCGCCGATCGCGAGGCCGTCGCCGGCCGCGGGCAGCGTGCCGAAGCGTTCCAGCATCAGGCCCGCCAGCGAGCTGTAGTCGTGGCCGTCGCCGACCAGGTCGCTCGCCTGCAGCACCTGTTCCAGGTAGTGCAGGTCGGCCGTGCCGTCGACGCGCCAGCGTCCCGGGCCGGCTTCCTGCACCACCGGCTGTTCGTCCTCGTCCGGGAATTCGCCGGCGATCGCTTCCAGGATGTCGATCGGCGTGACCAGGCCCTGCAGCGTGCCGTATTCGTCGGCGATCAGCACCACCTGGCCGTGCGAGCGCTTGAGCGTCTCCATCACCTTCAACACGCCGCTCGCTTCCGGCATCACGATCGGCTGGCGGATGCTGGCCGGGTCGATCGCGCCGTTCAGCGCGATGTCCGCGATCAGGTCCTTGGCGCGCGCCACGCCGACGATCTCGTCGAGCTGGCCGCGGCAGACGGGGAAGAAGCCGTGCGGCGTGGCCAGCACGCGGGCGCGCACGGCGGCCGGGGCGTCGCCGATGTCGATCCACGAGATGTCCGAGCGGTTGGTCATGATCGAGCGGATCGAGCGCTGCGACAGGCTCAGCACCCCGCTGACCATCGCGCGCTCCTCGGCGTCGAAGGCGGGCGCCTCGGCCTGGCCGGCGGCGTCCTGCCGTTCGTCGTCGTGGGCGTGGCGCTGGCGGCCGCCCAGCAGGCGCAGCACGGCGTCGGCGGTGCGGTCGCGCAGCGGGATGTGCGCGTCCTTGCGGATGAAGTTGCGGCGCGCGAGCTGGTTCAGCGCCTCGATCACCACCGAGAAGCCGATCGCGGCGTACAGGTAGCCCTTGGGGATGTGGAAGCCGAAGCCTTCGGCGACCAGGCTCAGGCCGATCATCAGCAGGAAGCTCAGGCACAGCACCACCACGGTCGGATGCGCGTTGACGAAGCGCGTCAGCGGCTTGGAGGCGAACAGCATCACGCTCATCGAGATGATCACGGCGGCCATCATGACGCCGAGCTGGTCGACCATGCCGACGGCCGTGATCACGGCGTCGAGCGAGAACACGGCGTCCAGCACGATGATCTGGGCCACGACGGCGGCGAAGCTGGCGTATTCGCGCTTGCCGCTCTGGACGTGGGTCTTGCCCTCGACGCGCTCATGGAGTTCCATCGTCGCCTTGAACAGCAGGAACAGGCCGCCGACCAGCAGGATCAGGTCGCGTCCGGAGAACGACAGCGAGGCGACGGAAAACAGGGGGGCGGTCAGCGTGACCATCCACGAGATCATCGTGAGCAGGCCCAGGCGCATGACCATGGCGAGCGACAGGCCGAGGACGCGCGCCTTGTCGCGCTGGTGCGGGGGGAGTTTTTCCGCCAGGATGGCGATGAAGATGAGGTTGTCGATGCCGAGGACGATCTCGAGCACGATGAGGGTAAGGAGGCCGACCCATATATTGGGGTCGAGGAGCAATTCCATGGCGGGCTTGCGGAAGTTAAGGAACTGTCATTGTAGGTGACGCCGCTTGCGTGCCGATGCAGGGCATATCGAAGGAATTGTCAGGTTTTTCCGGAAAGCGCCCGCGGCCGCTTGCGAGCCAGGCCGACACGACGCGCACGTCACGCGTGGGCAGCGTGGACGCCGCGTCGTTGCGGAGGCAGGAGGGCAGTCGTCCACCCTCCGGGTTGCAGGCGCGCGGGCCGGCGTGCGCCTAGCCGGCCATCCGGTAGCGCCGGTGGAAGCGGCTGCCCAGGCGCGTGAGCACCTCGTAGCCGATGGTGCCCGCCTGCGCCGCCACCTCGTCCACGTGCTGGTGCGGGCCGAGCAGTTCCACCGCCAGCCCCGCCGCGATGCGCTCGCGCGGGATGGCGCTCACGTCGAGCGTGACGCTGTCCATCGACACCGTGCCGGCGACCGGCACGCGCACGCCGTCGACGAAGGCGAAGCCGCGGTTGGTCAGGGCGCGCAGCCAGCCGTCGGCGTAGCCGATCGCGATGGTGGCGATGCGGCGCGGGCCCTCGGCGATCCAGCGCGCGCCGTAGCCGACGGCGGCGCCGTCCGCGACGTCGCGCACCTGCACGATGCGCGCCCGCAGCGACACGGCCTGGCGCAGGGGATTGGGCTGCTCCGGCTGCGGATTGATGCCGTACAGGGCGGCGCCCGGCCGCACCAGGTCGTAGTGGAAGGCCGGGTCCAGGAACACGGCCGAGGAATTGGCCAGGCTGCACGGCACGCCGGGGAACAGCGCGCGCAGTTCCTCGAAGCGCGCGCGCTGGGCGGCGTTCATCGGATGGCCGGGGACGTCGGCGCAGGCCAGGTGGCTCATCAAGAGTCGTGGCTGCAGCGCGGCCAGCCAGTCGGCCGGCGCGCCCAGTCCGGCCAGGTCGGCCGGCGACAGGCCCATGCGCGACATGCCGGTGTCGACCTGGATGGCGGCCGGCAGGCGCCGCCTGCTCGCGCGGGCGGCGCCGGTCCATTCGTGCACCTGGCCGGGGTCGTTCAGTACCGGCACCAGGTCGTGGGCGAGGAAGTCGGGCGCGGTGCCGGGCATCGGCCCGTGCAGCACGTAGATCGTGCTGGACGCCGGCACCAGGGCGCGCAGGCGGATGCCTTCGTCCAGGTGGGCGGTGAAGAAGGTGCGGCAGCCCTCCAGCACCAGCGCCGGCGCCACCTGCGCCATGCCCAGGCCGTAGGCGTCGGCCTTCATCACGCCGGCCACCTCGGCGCCGCCGGCGCGCGCGCGCAGCAGCCGGTAGTTGGCGCGGATGGCGTCCAGGTCGATGTCGAGCAGGGCGCCGGCGCGGGCCGCGGCCAGGTCTTCCTGCGGCGCCTGGGCGCCATGGCCGGTGCGGGTCATCGTACCCGCCGCGATCGGTGCGCCCATGCTCACGCGCGCGCCAGGGCCGGACGGGCTTGCGCGGCGCCGTTGCCGGCGTAGCGGAACACGGCCAGGTCGTCGGCGTGGATGGCCGGCTTGCGTCCGCCCACCAGGTCGGCGATCACGCTGGCCGAGCCGCAGGCCATGGTCCAGCCGAGCGTGCCGTGGCCGGTGTTCAGGAACAGGTTGCGCAGCGGCGTGGCGCCGACGATCGGCGTGCTGTCCGGCGTCATCGGGCGCAGGCCGGTCCAGAAGGTGGCGTTGGCGACGTCGCCGCCGCCCGGGAACAGGTCGTTCACCACCATTTCCAGCGTCTCGCGGCGGGCCGGGTTCAGCACCTTGCTGTAGCCGGCGATCTCCGCCATGCCGCCGACGCGGATGCGGTCGTCGAAGCGGGTGACGGCGATCTTGTAGGTTTCGTCGAGGATGGTCGACACCGGCGCGCGGGCCGCGTCGACGATCGGCACCGTGATCGAATAGCCCTTGAGCGGGTAGACCGGCACGCGGAACCAGTCCTGCAGCAGCAGGCGCGAATAGCTGCCCAGCGCCAGCACGTAGCGATCCGCGCCGAACGGGCCCTTGCTGGTGTGCACGGCAGCCACTTCGCCGCCCACGATGTCCAGGCGCTGGATCTCGGTGTCGAACTCGAAGCGCACGCCCAGCTCGCGCGCCATCTGCGTCAGGCGCGCGGTGAACAGCTGGCAGTCGCCGGTCTCGTCGTTCGGCAGGCGCAGGCCGCCGACCAGCTTGTCGCGCACGCGGTCCAGCGCCGGCTCGGCGCTGCCGAGCCGTTCGCGGCCGAGCACCTCGAAGGCCACGCCGGCTTCCTTGAGCACCTCGATGTCCTTGGCGGCGCCGTCGAACTGGGCCTGGGTGCGGAACAGCTGCAGCGTGCCCTGCTGGCGGCCTTCGTAGGCGATGCCGGTGTCGCGGCGCAGCTGGCGGATGCAGTCGCGGCTGTATTCGGCCAGGCGCACCATGCGTTCCTTGTTGACGGCGTAGCGCGACGCGTCGCAGTTGCGGTACATCTCCCACATCCACTGGAGCTGGAACAGGCTGCCGTCCGGACGGATCGCCAGCGGCGCGTGGCGCTGGAACAGCCACTTGAACGCCTTCAGCGGGATGCCGGGGGCGGCCCAGGGCGAGGCATAGCCGGGCGAGATCTGGCCGGCGTTGGCGAAACTGGTCTCGAGGGCCGGACCGGGCTGGCGGTCGATGACGGTGACGTCGTGGCCGGCCTTGGCCAGATAATAGGCAGTGGTCACCCCGACCACGCCGCTGCCCAGCACCAAAACGCGCGTTGCTCGCATAGCTATTCTTCCTGAGTTCCTGCAGATTTAGAAAAGATTGCCATGTTACATGTAGGCACGCGATAATTGCTTCGGTAATTACGTGACTTTTTGGTGAAAATTCATGCGCGTGCAAAAAGCGTCGAACCGCGTGCTCGACAAGATCGACCTGCACATCCTGGCCGTCCTGCAGCAGGACGGGCGGATCGTGATGAAGGACCTGGCCGAGCAGGTGGGCCTGTCGCTGACGCCCTGCATCGAGCGGGTCAAGCGCATGGAGCGCGACGGCGTCATCGCTGGCTACCATGCGCGCGTGGCGCCGCAGGCGCTGGGCCTGCAGATCCTGGTCTTCGTCGAAATCACGCTGCACCAGAAGTCCGAGAAGGCCTTCGAGCGCTTCCGCCGCGCCATGCTGGCCATTCCCGAGGTGATGGAATGCCACCTGGTGTCGGGCGACTTCGACTACCTGATCAAGGCGCGCATCCCCGAGATGACCGAGTACCGGCGCCTGCTGGGCGAGATCCTGCACGTGGCCGACGGCGGGCAGTCGAAGAGCTACGTGGTGATGGAAGAGGTGAAGGAGACGCTGGCGCTGGCGGTGGGGCGCTGACGCCGGCGCCCCGTGCGGCCGGCGGCGGCCGACGGGGCCGGCAAGACGTCGATCCCCGATGCGACCCGGGGCGCCCGGCTACGCTTCACTCCGCCTCGTACAGCGGCTGCTTGACCCTCACCGGCCGCACGTCCATGCGCATCCGGTACACCGAATAGGTGTCGGCCACCGTGGATTCCCAGCCCTCGCTCTCGGGCGTGCGCGAGAACTGGAACTCGAAGCCGCGTTCCGGCGTGCCGCTGCCCGGGCCGCCGAAGGCGATGCCGGTGGCGCGCTGCTGGTCGCTGTCGCACAGTTTCTGCAGCAGGTCGACCACCGTCGTGTTGCCGAGGATGTCGGCGGCGAACAGCGGACCGCGCACCGCCGGCGCTTCGGGGTCCACCTTGTTCTTGTCGTCGCCCGGCGTGAAGGCGCCGCTGGCGACGTCGTAGCGGTCGCCGCTGTCCAGGTAGCTGATGCGCGCGTTGGCGATGTTGAAGCCGGGACGCGACGTGTCCGTCGTCGCCTGCGCCAGGTCGAGCAGGATCGCGCCCTTGTAGCCGATCACCTGGATCAGCTGGCGGTTGCCGGCGTAAGTGACGACGGCCGCCGTGTTCTCGTCGATGCCCAGGCCGAGCCGGTAGCGCTTGGCCAGCATCGCCGGAAGCATGCGCGCGAAGCGGCCGCGCACCAGCAGGTGCTGGTCGACGAACACGTCGTCGCCGATGAAGCCCAGGCCCGGCGCGATGTCGCGCCCGTCGGTGATGCCGTCCTTGAGCGTGGGCAGCGGCGCGCGGCCCTCGTAGAACATCGTGCGGCTCATGATCGCCGCGCCGGCGCTGGTGCCTGCGATGACCCCGCCGCGCCGGTACATGGCCCACAGAGCTTCCAGCACGGCGCTGTCGCTGCCGTCCGGACGGCGCAGCGCGGCCGTGATGCGGCCCTGGTCGCCGCCGGTGAAGAAGGCGCCGCCGGCGGCGCGCACGCTGGCCGCCAGCTGCGGGTCCTCGGCCGCGCGGCGCACGTCGCTGCCGGCCAGGCGCGGCGCCAGCGGCACCACGAACGGCCTGGCGCCGTGGCGCGCCAGCACGCCGGCGATGAAGTCGCCCGAGCGCTGCGGGTTGCCGGCGGCGGTCGGGAACACGGCGATGCGGGCGCCGCGCCCGCCGGCCAGTTCTACGATGCGGTCCCACACCTGGTCGTTGTTGGCGCGCAGCGCGCCGCCGGCGATCACCAGCGCGCCCTTCGGCGGCGCGGCCTCGGCGGCATGCGCGGCCGGGGCGGCGAACGGCCACAGCGTGGCGGCGAAGGCAAGGGCGGGCAGGAAGGCTGCGGCCAGGCGTAATGACATGGGACTCGGCTCCGGGGCGAAGGTTGGGTTGGCGTTGCTACAGGATGATACCGGAGATGCCGGACGACGCGCGGCCGTGCGCGTTGGGCGAACGGCGCGCGAACCGGTATGATGCGACCCAGACCAACCGATAGAGCCACGCCATGCTGATTGCAACCCACGGCGGCAAATTCCACGCGGACGACGCGTGGGCCGTCGCCGTCCTCAGGATCCTGTTCCCCGACGCCGGCCTGGTGCGCACGCGCGACGCCGCCATCATCGCGTCGGCCGATTTCGCCATCGACGTCGGCGGCGTCTGGGATCCGGCCAGCGGCCGCTTCGACCATCACCAGAAGGGCTTCGACGGCGCGCGCATGAGCGGCGTGCCGTACGCCAGCGCCGGCCTGGTATGGAAGGAATACGGCGCGCGCTGCGTCGCCGCGCTGGCGGCCGCGCACGCCGGCCACGTGCTGCCGCTGGAGACGGCCCAGCAGATCGCCTGGGCGATCGACGGCGACGTCGTCCAGTACCTCGACCTGTCCGACGTCGGCGCGGCCAAGAGCGCGCCGGGCGGCTACGGCCTGTCGGCCATCGTGTCCGGCTACAACCTGAACTGGATGGACGAACAGCGCCTCGGCTACGGCGCCGCCGCCGAGGACTACCGGACCGCGCAGTTCGAGCGGGCGATGGCCGTGCTGACCGACATCATGGTCAACGCCGTCAAGTACCGCGTCGGCGCGCTGCTGGCGCTGGAGCAGGTGCGCGCCTCCGAACTGCTGGAGGACGGCCGCGTGCTGTTCCTGAAGAACGGCGCGCTGCCTTGGTCGACCGTGGTGCGCAAGGAGATGCCGGGCGTGCTGTTCGTGATCAGCCATAACCTGGCCGAGCAGCGCCACATGATCCACACGGTGCCGACCAGTACCGAGAACTTCGACGCCCGCGCCGACCTGCCGCTGGCCTGGGCCGGACTGCGCGACGCCGAGCTGGCGGCGGTCACCGGCGTGCCGGACGCCGGGTTCTGCCACAACGGCCGCTTCATCGCCGCCGCCAAGTCCTACGAGGGCATCCGCACGATGGCGCGGCTGGCGCTGGCCGATGTCGACGCCCATAAATGACGATTCCATGAAGCGGATCCGCTGGTTTGTGGTTTTTTGGAACCAAACGTTGCGAAATTGACGCCGCCGACCCCGAGTCTTTACACAGTGCGAGGATTCACGACTAGAATTTCTCACAGGAATGATCTTTTTGGGATGGGGACATGAAATCGGTTCAACAGGAAGTCGACGAGCGCAGTAATCTCACCAGCAACAACAAATTCGAACTGCTGCTGTTCCGCCTCGGCGGCGACGACGGCGGCGACCACAGCGAGCTGTTCGGCATCAACGTGTTCAAGATCCGCGAGATCGTCGCCATGCCGACGATCACCAAGGTGGCGGGCGCGCCCGAGCACGTGCTCGGCGTCGTCAACCTGCGCGGCCAGATCATCCAGGTGCTGGACCTGCCGGGCATCACCGGTGTCAAGCCCAGGACCGGCCTGAACATCATGCTGGTCACGGAGTTCGCCCGCACCACCCAGGCGTTCGCCGTCGAGAGCGTGGAAGAGATCGTGCGCCTGGACTGGAGCCAGGTGATGTCGGCCGAGCACAGCGCCGGCAGCGGCATGGTGACCAGCATCGCGCGCCTGCCGCAGACCGACGAGCATCCGCCGCGCCTGGCGCAGGTGCTCGACGTCGAAACCATCCTGCGCAACCTGAACCCGGAAGCCGACAACGAGAACATCGCGCAGGCCGTGGGCGAGAAGATGAAGCTCAAGCCGGGCGCCGTGATCCTGGCGGCCGACGATTCCGTCGTCGCGCGCGCCCTGATCGAGCAGGGCCTGGACGCCATGGGCCTGCCGTTCGTGATGACCAAGAGCGGCAAGGAAGCCTGGGACCAGCTCAATGCGATTGCGGCGTCCGCCGAGGCCGAGGGCAAGAGCGTGCACGACCGCGTCGCGCTGGTGCTGACCGACCTCGAGATGCCGGAAATGGACGGCTTCACGCTGACCCGCAACATCAAGTCGAACCCGCGCTTCGGCGACATGCCCGTGGTGATCCATTCCTCGCTGTCCGGCACCACCAACGAGGAACACGTCAAGAACGTGCGCGCCGACGCCTACGTCGCCAAGTTCTCGGCCGAGGACCTGTCGCGCACGCTGCGCTCGTTGATCAACCGTTGATCGACCGTTGCTCGAGCGCTGATCGGCCGCTGATCCGGCGGCCGTCCGGATCGGCCTCGCACCCGCCCGGCGCCTGACCGCGCCGGCGCACGCCGATGCCGCCTCACCGTTCCGATCCATTCGCCGGCGCCGGCACCGCGCCCGGCACCGCACCCGGCACCGCACCCGGCACCGCACCCGGCACCGCGATGCTGCACCCGGCCCGGCAGCAATTGCTGTGGGACTGGCTCGCGGCCCGCTCGCTGGCGCGCGGCCTGCCCGCGCCCGTCCCCGACCATGGCGGCATGCGCGTGGACACGGGGACGGCGCAGGAGATCCGCCGCCACGTGTTCGCGCTGCCCGTCGACGGCCTGCGCGCCTTGGCCGCGGCGATCCGCCGGCCCGGCATCCCGCTCAAGCTGTGCGCCGCCACCGACGCGCTGCTCGCGCTGGCGCCGCCGGGCTGGACGGCGCAGGCGCAGGGGTGGCTGATGACGCACGCCGGGCCGTTCCCGGCGGGGCCGGCGCTGCCGCCCGGCTACCGTCTCGCGCTGTCGGTGCATGGCGGCGTCGCCGGCGCGCGCATCCTGGCGGACGACGGCACGCCGGCCGCCAGCGGGCATGCGGCCGCCCATGGCGGCGCGTTCGTGTTCGACCGGATCGTCACCGCGCCGGCGCACCGGCGCCGCGGCCTGGCGTCGGCGCTGATGGGGGCGCTGGGCGCGACCCGCGGTCCGGCCGCCGCGCACGGCGTGCTGGTGGCGACGTCCGAGGGCAGGGCGCTGTACGAGGCGCTGGGCTGGACCGTGCTGTCGCCGTATGCGACCATCGTCTTCGCGGACCCGGATGTTAGCGCAAACCGCGAGCCGGTGCCAAAGAGATAACTGTGTTACGATAGCTCAAACAACTCCGCCCGCGCGCCGGCCGCGCCGCCCACAGGAAGCCCCACGCCAATGACCAAAGCCAAACCAGACGCCATCCAGGACGACGTGGAGCGCCGCGGCCAGCCGACCATGGCCGACGTCGCCAAGCTGGCCGGGGTGTCCGCGATGACGGTGTCGCGGGTCATGAACGGCAAGGGACTGGTACGCGAGAGCACGCGCCGCAAGGTGGCGGAGGCGGTGGCCGCGCTGCACTACACGCCGAACCAGGAGGCGCGCAACCTGGCCGGATCGAAGCCGATCCGCGTCGGCTTCCTGTACAGTAACCCGAGCGCCGCCTACCTGAGCGAATTCCTGGTCGGCCTGCTGACCCAGTCCGGCCTGAACAACGTCCAGCTGTTCGTCGAGAAGTGCGAGGCCGGCGAGCACGAGGCCGAGCATGCGAAACGCCTGATCGGGAACGGGCTGGACGGCATCATCCTGCCGCCCCCGCTGTGCGACAGCGACGCCGTCCTGGCGGCCATCGACGCGGCCGGCATCCCCGCGGTGGCGGTGGCGCGCGGCGTGCCGGACCCGCGCGTAGGCGGCGTCAGCATCGACAACTACCAGGCCGCCTACCACATGACGCGGCACCTGATCGCCCTGGGCCACCAGCGCATCGGCTTCGTGGTCGGCCACCCGAACCAGAGCGCCAGCGCGCGCCGCCTGGAGGGGTATCGCGCGGCGGTCGCCGACCGCCACGCCGACGCCGCCGAGGAACTGGTGGTGCAGGGCATGTTCACCTACCGCTCGGGGCTGGACGCGGCCGAGCAGCTGCTGGCGCTCGACGAGCGGCCGACGGCGATCTTCGCCAGCAACGACGACATGGCCGCCGCCGCGGTGGCCGTCGCCCACCGCCTGGGCCTGGACGTGCCGGGCGACCTGACCGTCACCGGCTTCGACGACACGGCGCTGGCCACGACCATCTGGCCCGAGCTGACCACGGTGCGCCAGCCGACCGCCGAGATGGCGCGCGAAGCCGTGCAGGCGCTGGTGCGCCACGTGCGCGCGCTGCGCGAGGGCGTGCCGGCCGCGCCGGAGCAGGTCGACATGGCGTTCGAGCTGGTGCGCCGCCAGTCCGACGCCGCCCCGCGCACGCGCCCGCCGGCACGGCTGCCGGCCAGGGCCGCGAAGCAGCGCCAGGCCGGCTGAACGCGGCCTGACCGCCCGCACTCGCGCGTCGTCGGCAGCGCCGCGGCGCGCTTCTTGTACCCCGTCTTCCCCTAATAGTTCGTCCGTCGAATATTTGATTGACAAGCGCCAATTCCGAACGCTAGACTGGAATGGTTGCGGTAACATTTCTGTTATTCCGATGTTGCGCACACACATAACAAGGACAGGGAGACATCCATGCACCATCCAGGCATCCGCCGGCGCCACGCGCGTCCGGGCGCGGGCATTGCCGCGCATCCGCTTCGCCTGGCGTCCACCCTGCCATCCATCCGCCGCGACGCCGGCACACCACAATAAGCAGGGAGACGAGAAACGATGGCATTCAAGCGCAGGACATTCCTGGCATCGATGGGCGGCATGGCGGGCGCCGTGAGCCTCGCGGCCGTGCCGGGCGCCGCGGCGGCAGCCGCCGCCGGAGCGGCCACACCGTTGTACAAGCAGGCCGGCGCGCCGGTCGCGGCGCGCGTGGAAGACCTCCTCAAGCGCATGACGCTGGAGGAAAAGATCGCCCAGATGCAGTGCCTGTGGGTGAAGAAGGCCGCCGTGCAGAAGGACGACGCCAGCTTCGACGCCGACCGCATGGCCGCCGCCTGGCCGCATGGCATGGGCATGTTCGCGCGCCCGTCCGACCGCCGCCTGGACAAGCCCAGCGCCGCCGGCGACGCCGGCGAGGTCCCCAACCGCGGCCCGCAGGAGACGGCGGAATACGTCAACGCGGTGCAGAAATGGGCGCTGGAGCGCACGCGCCTGGGCATTCCGGTGCTGATGCACGAAGAGGCGCTGCATGGCTACGTGGCGCGCGAGGCGACCAGCTTCCCGCAGGCGATCGGCCTGGCGTCGAGCTTCGATCCGGACCTGGTCACGCAGGTGTACGCCGTGGCGGCGCGCGAGATGCGCGCGCGCGGCGCCAACCTGGCGCTGGCGCCGGTGGTGGACGTGGCGCGCGAGCCGCGCTGGGGCCGCATCGAGGAGACCTACGGCGAGGATCCGCACCTGTGCGGCGTGATGGGCAAGGCCGCCGTGGTCGGCTTTTCCGGCACCACGCTGCCGCTGGCCAGGGACAAGGTCCACGCCACCCTGAAGCACATGACCGGCCACGGGCAGCCCGAGAGCGGCACCAACACCGGCCCGGCCAACGTCGGCGAGCGCACGCTGCGCGAGGATTTCTTCCCGCCGTTCGAAAAGATCGTGCGCGAGACGAACATCGCGGCCGTCATGCCGTCGTACAACGAGATCGACGGCATCCCGTCGCACGCCAACCGCTGGCTGCTCACCGACGTGCTGCGCAAGGAGTGGGGTTTCCAGGGCCTGACGGTATCCGACTACATGGCCATCGACGAGATGGTGGGCCGCCACCACCTCGCCGCCGACGACAAGGAAGCGGCGCTGCGCGCCGTGAAGGCCGGCGTCGACGTCGAGACGCCGGATCCCAAGGCCTACCTGGCGCTGCTGGACCTGGTGCGCGAAGGCCGCATCGCGGTCGCCGAGATCGATGCCTCGGTGCGCCGCGTGCTCAAGCTCAAGTTCGACGCCGGCCTGTTCGACAACCCCTACGTCGACGCCGGCCGCGCCGCGGCGCTCACCGCCACGCCGGACGCCATCGCGCTGGCGCGCGAGGCGGCGCGCCGCAGCGCGGTGCTGCTGAAGAACGACAAGGGCCTGCTGCCGCTCGACGCGAAGAAGGTCGGCAAGGTGTTGCTGCTGGGCACCCACGCGAAGGACACGCCGATCGGCGGCTACTCCGACGTGCCGCGCCACGTGGTGTCGGTGTACGAGGGCCTGCAGGCCGAGGCGCAGGCGCAGGGTTTCGCGCTGGCGTACGCGGAAGGCGTGCGCCTGACCGAGGGCCACGTCTGGGGCAAGGACGAGATCGTGTTCACGAAGCCGGAAGTCAACGCGCGCCTGATCGCCGAGGCGGTGGAGGCGGCGAAGTCGGCCGACACCATCGTCATGGTCCTGGGCGACAACGAGCAGACCGCGCGCGAAGCCTGGGCCGACAACCACCTGGGCGACCGCACCACGCTCGACCTGATCGGCCAGCAGAACGACCTGGCGCGCGCCATCTTCGCGCTGAACAAGCCGACCGTCGTGCTGCTGCTGAACGGCCGCCCGCTGTCCGCCAACCTGCTGGCCGAGCGCGCCGACGCGCTGCTGGAATGCTGGTACCTGGGCCAGGAGACCGGCCACGCGGTGGCCGACCTGCTGTTCGGCCGCGCCAACCCGGGCGGCAAGCTGCCGGTCACCATCGCGCGCGAGGCCGGCCAGCTGCCGATGTTCTACAACCGCAAGCCCAGCAGCCGGCGCGGCTACATCGACGGCGTCACCACGCCCCTGTACCCGTTCGGCTTCGGCCTGTCCTACACGCGCTTCGAGATCGGCGCGCCGCGCCTGGAGCGCGCGCGCATCGCGCGCGACGGCAGCACGCGGGTCGAGGTCGACGTGGCGAACGTCGGCGCGCGGGCCGGGGACGAGGTCGTGCAGCTGTACATCCGCGACGACGTCAGCTCCGTCACGCGTCCGCTGCTGGAGCTCAAGGGCTTCCGGCGCGTGAGCCTGCGGCCGGGCGAGCGCCGCACCGTGACCTTCGACATCAAGCCGGGCGACCTGGCCTTCCACGACGCCACCATGAAGCGTGTCGTCGAGCCGGGCACCTTCACCATCTTCGCCGGACCGAACAGCGTCGACCTGAAGACGGCGACGCTGACGGTGGCATAACCAGAGAGACACCATGACAGCATACCAAGTCAATCCGCTGCCGGACGACCTCGACCGCGCCCTGCTGGTCGGCCGCGTCTGGCGCCCGGCGCCCGCGGCGGGCGGCGTGGCCGGCCCGGCCGTCGTCGCCGTGCGCGGCGGCCGCCTGGTCGACATCACCCGTCACGCCCCCACGCTGTCGGCGCTGTTCGAGCGCGCCGACCTGCTGGCCGTCGCCCGTTCGGCCGAGGGCGAGGACCTCGGCAACGCCGCCGAACTGGCGCAGGCCGCACTGGCCGGCGAGCCCGCCGCGGACGCGCTGCGCCTGCTGGCGCCGTGCGACCTGCAGGCGATCAAGGCGGCCGGCGTGACCTTCGCCGTCAGCCTGCTCGAGCGCGTGATCGAGGAGCAGGCCAAGGGCGATCCGGCCCGCGCGGCCGACCTGCGCGCCGACCTGCAGGCGTCGATCGGCACCGACCTGTCCGAGATCGAACCGGGCGGCGCGGCCGCCATGCGCCTGAAGGCCGAGCTGGCCGGGCGCGGCCTGTGGTCGCAGTACATGGAAGTGGGCATCGGCCCGGACGCCGAGGTGTTCACCAAGTCGCAGCCGATGTCGTCGGTGGGCCACGGCGCGGCGGTCGGCCTGCATCCGGCCTCGCACTGGAACAATCCGGAGCCGGAAATCGTGCTGGCCGTGAACAGCCGCGCCGAAGTCGTCGGCGCCACGCTGGGCAACGACGTCAACCTGCGCGACATCGAGGGCCGCAGCGCGCTCCTGCTGGGCAAGGCCAAGGACAACAACGCGTCCTGCGCCATCGGCCCGTTCGTGCGCCTGTTCGACGACGCCTTCACCATCGACACCGTGCGCGCCCTTGAGGTGCGCATGCGCATCGAAGGCGTCGACGACGGCTTCGTCCTGGAAGGCAGCAGTTTCATGCGCGAGATCAGCCGCGACCCGCTCGACCTGGTGGCGCAGACCTGCGGCCGGCACCACCAGTACCCGGACGGCTTCATGCTGTTCCTGGGAACGATGTTCTCGCCGATCGCGGACCGCGACGCCGAGGGCGGCGGCTTCACCCACCACATGGGCGACCGCGTCGTCATCGCCACCCCGACGCTCGGCGCGCTGGTCAACACGGTGCAGCGCAGCGACGCGATCGCGCCGTGGACCTTCGGCGTGCGCGCCCTGTACGAGAACCTGGCGCAGCGCGGCCTGCTGGCGTCCACCTGAAACCCGAGAACCACATGCCTCACAACCACCAACCATCCTTCGTCTACGCCACCTATCCCGACCTGGCGGGCAAGCGCGTCGTCATCACCGGCGGCGGCAGCGGCATCGGCGGCGAACTGACCGCCGCCTTCGCCGCCCAGGGCGCCCGCGTCTGGTTCCTCGACATCGCCGAGCAGGCCTCGCGCGACCTGGAGCGCGCGCTGGCCGGCGCGCCGGCCGCGCCGACCTTCGTCCACTGCGACCTCACCGACCTCGATGCGCTCAAGGCGACCTTCGCGCGCATCGAGGCCGAGGCCGGCGGCGTCGACATCCTGCTCAACAACGCGGCCAACGACGACCGCCACGAGATCGAGGCGGTCACCCCGGCCTACTGGGAAAGTCGCATGAACGTGAACCTGCGCCACCAGTTCTTCTGCAGCCAGGCCGTGATCCCGGGCATGAAGGCGCGCGGCGCCGGCGTGATCCTGAACTTCGGCTCCATCTCCTGGCACCTGCCGCACACCCAGCTCGACCTGTACATGACCGCGAAGGCGGCCATCGAGGGCATGACCCGCGGCATGGCGCGCGAGCTCGGCAAGGACGGCATCCGCGCCAACACGATCGTGCCGGGCGCGGTGCGCACGCCGCGCCAGGAACAGCTGTGGCACAACCCGGACGAGGAGGCGCGCATCCTGGCCGGCCAGTGCATCCCCGCGCGGGTCGAGATGCAGGACGTGGCCGCGCTGGCCCTGTTCCTGGCGTCCGACAACGCGCGCCGCTGCAGCGGCCGCGAATACTTCGTCGACGCCGGGTGGTACGGCGCATGAGCATCCAGCCGACCTGCATCTGGGAGATCCAGGCCGCGCTGGGCGAGGGCGTCCTGTGGGACGCGCGGGGCCCGTGGGTCTGGTTCGTCGACATCAAGGGCCGGCGCATCGCGCGCTGCGCGCCGGACGGCGGCGACCGCCGCACCTGGCCGGCGCCGGGCCAGCCGAGCTTCATCGTCCCGGCCGACGACGGCGGCATGGTGTGCGCGCTGGAGGACGGCCTGTACCGCTTTTTGCCCGACAGCGGCGAGTTCGTCGCGCTGGCGAAGGTCGAGGCGGACATCGAGGACAACCGCTTCAACGACGGCCACGTCGACGCCGGCGGCGTGCTCTGGTTCGGCTCGATGCACGACGCCGAGGCGCAGCCCAGCGGCGCGCTGTACCGCTTCGACGGCGCCGCCGTGCGCACGATGGACGACGGCTACGTCATCACCAACGGCCCGGCGCTCGGCCCGGACGGGCGCACGCTGTACCACACCGACACGCTCGACAAGCGCGTGTACGCGTTCGACGTGGCGGCGGACGGCAGCCTGTCCGGCAAGCGCACCTTCGTGGAGATCGCCGACGGCGGCTATCCGGACGGGATGGCGGTGGACGCCGACGGCCACCTGTGGGTGGCGACGTTCGGCGGCTGGCGCATCGACCGCTTCGACCCCGCCGGTCGCAAGGTCGGCGAGGTGCGCTTCCCGTGCGCCAACGTGACCAAGCTGGCCTTCGGCGGCCCCGACCTGCGCACCGTGTACGCGACCACGGCGCGCAAGGGCCTGTCGCCCGACGAGCAGGCGGCCCAGCCGCTGGCCGGCGGGCTGTTCACTTTCCGGGCCGACGTGCCCGGCCTGCCGCAGCACGCGCTGCGGCTGCAGGAGCCCACAGCATGAACCAAGCACATCCCCCACGCCGCTTCCGTTCCCAGGACTGGTTCGACAACCAGGCGCGCATCGACATGACGGCGCTCTACCTCGAGCGCTTCATGAACTACGGGATCACGCCCGAGGAACTACGCTCCGGCAAGCCGATCATTGGCATCGCCCAGAGCGGCAGCGACATCACACCGTGCAACCGCATCCACCTGGAACTGGCCAAGCGCGTGCGCGACGGCATCCGCGACGCCGGCGGCATCCCGATGGAATTCCCGCTGCACCCGATCTTCGAGAACTGCCGCCGCCCGACCGCGGCGCTGGACCGCAACCTGGCCTACCTGGGCCTGGTCGAGATCCTGCACGGCTACCCGATCGACGCCGTGGTGCTGACCACCGGCTGCGACAAGACCACGCCGGCCCAGATCATGGCCGCGTCCACGGTCGACATCCCCGCCATCGTGCTGTCCGGCGGGCCGATGCTCGACGGCTGGTTCGAGGGCGAGCTGGTCGGCTCGGGCGCGGCGATCTGGAAGGGCCGCCGGCGCCTGGCCGCCGGCGAGATCGACGAGGACAAGTTCATCCAGATCGCGACGGCCTCGGCGCCGTCGGCCGGCCACTGCAACACGATGGGCACGGCCTCGACGATGAATGCCGTGGCCGAGGCGCTGGGCATGTCGCTGACCGGCTGCTCGGCGATCCCTGCGCCGTACCGCGAGCGCGGCCAGATGGCCTACGAGACCGGCCGGCGCATCGTCGGCATGGCGTTCGAGGACCTGCGCCCGTCGACGATCCTGACGCGCGACGCCTTCCTCGACGCGATCGTCGTCAACGCGGCCATCGGCGGCTCCAGCAACGCCCAGCCGCACATCGTCGCGATGGCGCGCCACGCCGGCGTCGAGATCGCGCCCGAGGACTGGATGGAACACGGCTACGACGTGCCGCTGCTGCTGAACATGCAGCCGGCCGGGAAATACCTGGGCGAGCGCTTCCACCGCGCCGGCGGCACCCCGGCCATCATGTGGGAACTGGAACAGCGGGGCCGGCTGCGGTCCGCCCGCCCGACGGTGACGGGGCGCACGATGGCCGAGAACCTGGTCGGGCGCGAGAGCGGCGACCGCGAGATGATCCGCCCGTTCGACCGGCCGCTCAAGGAAAAGGCCGGCTTCATGGTCCTGAAGGGCAACCTGTTCGACTTCGCGATCATGAAGACGTCCGTGATCTCGGACGCGTTCCGCGCGCGCTACCTGTCGACGCCGGGTTCGGAAAACCGCTTCGAGTGCGGCGTGGTCGTGTTCGACGGCTCGGACGACTACCACCACCGCATCAACGACCCGGCGCTGGACATCGACGAGCGCACGATGCTGGTGATCCGCGGTTCCGGTCCGATCGGCTGGCCGGGTTCGGCGGAAGTCGTCAACATGCAGCCGCCCGACGCCCTGATCAAGCGTGGTATCACGGCGCTGCCGACGCTGGGCGACGGCCGCCAGTCCGGCACCTCGGACAGCCCGTCGATCCTGAACGCCTCGCCGGAAAGCGCGGCCGGCGGCAACCTGGCGCTGCTGCGCACGGGCGACGTGGTGCGCGTGGACCTGAACACGGGGCGCTGCGACGTGCTGCTGGACGACGGCGTGCTGGACGCGCGCCGCCAGGAGGCGCCGCCGCCGATCCCGCCCAACCAGACGCCCTGGCAGGAAATCTACCGCGCCACCGTGGGGCAGCTGCACACGGGCGGGGTGATGGAGATGGCGCTGAAGTACCGGGGCGTGGCGGACGACATGCCGCGGCATAACCACTGACCCGGGCGCAGCCGTCCACCCCGCGATTTCCCGTTCACGTCGACGCATGGCGCGTAGGGTGGACGGGTCTCCCGTCCACGCGTCCAGCCGGCGCTTGCCGGCCCGGTACACCTAGGGTGCGCTCCCCGAGCGCACCGCAAGTGGACGGGTCTCCCGTCCACGCGTCCAGCCGGCGCTTGCCGACCCGGTATACGCAGGGTGCGCTCCCCGAGCGCACCGCAAGCGGCGGCTATCAGGCCAGCTTCAACTCCCCATCCACCACCCGCGCCAGCCCCAGCGGGTTCTCGTCCTTCAACTCATCCGGCAGCAGCCCGGCCGGCACGTCCTGGTAGCACACCGGCCGCAGGAAGCGCTCGATCGCCGCCGCGCCCACCGAGGTGCTGCGGCTGTCCGACGTCGCCGGGAACGGGCCGCCGTGCACCATCGCGTGGCAGACCTCGACGCCGGTCGGGAAGCCGTTGAACAGGATGCGGCCGGCCTTGCGCTCCAGGACGGGCAGCAGGCGCGCGGCGAGCTGCCGGTCGGCCGCCGCGGCGTGGATCGTGGCGGTCAGCTGCCCCTCGACGTGGCGCGCCACGCGCAGCAGCTCGTCCTCGTCGCGGCACACGACGACCAGCGAGGCGGGGCCGAAGATCTCGTCTTCCAGCGCCGGGTTGGCGACGAAGGTGGCGGCGTCGGTCTGGTACAGCGCGGCGCGGGCGGCGCAGCCGGCGCCCTCGGCGCCGCCCTGGGCCACCAGTTCCACGCCGGCGATGCCCGCGCGGCGCGCCACCGCGCCCGTGTAGGCCGCGTGGATGCCGGCGCTGAGCATGGTGCCGGCGCCCTTGGCGCCCAGCGCGGCGGTCGCGGCGGCGCGGAACGCGTCGAGGTCGGGACCGGCCAGCGCGATCACCAGGCCGGGGTTGGTGCAGAACTGGCCCACGCCCAGCGTCAGCGAATCGACGAAGCCCTGGGCCAGCGCGGCGCCGCCGGCGGCCAGCGCGCCCGGCAGCAGGAAGAACGGGTTGATGCTGCTCATTTCGGCATAGACCGGGACCGGCACCTTGCGCGCATTGGCGGCCGCCACCAGCGCCAGGCCACCGCCGCGCGAGCCGGTGAAGCCGACCGCCTGGATCGCCGGATGGCCGACGAGGTCCTGGCCGACCTGGTTGCCTTCGCCGACCAGCATCGAGAACACGCCGTCCGGCATGCCGCAGTCGATGGCGGCCTGGCGGATCGCCCTGGCCACCAGTTCCGAGGTGCCGAGGTGGGCGTTGTGGGCCTTGACCACGACCGGGCAGCCGGCCGCCAGCGCCGATGCCGTGTCGCCGCCCGCGACCGAGAACGCCAGCGGGAAGTTCGAGGCGCCGAACACGGCGACCGGGCCGAGCGGGATCTTGCGCAGGCGCAGGTCGGGGCGCGGCGGCGTGCGCTGGGGCAGGGCGCCGTCGAGGGTCGCGGACAGGAAGCGGCCGGCGCGCACCACGCCGGCGAACAGGCGCAGCTGGTTCACGGTGCGGCCCCGCTCGCCCTCCAGGCGCGCGGCGGGCAGGCCCGATTCCTGGCCCGCGCGCTCGACCAGCGCCGGACCGAGGTCCATGATGCGTTCGGCGATCGTTTCCAGGAAGGCGGCGCGCTGCGCGAGCGGCACGGCGCGGTAGGCGTCCGCCGCGCCTTCGGCCAGCGCGCAGGCGGCGTCGACGTCGGCGCGCGACGCCAGGCCGAACGCGGGTTCGAGCGTGGCGCCGGTGGCCGGATTGAAGGCATGCGTGCTGCCGGAAGCGCCGCGCACGATGCGCTGGCCGATGATCATGTCGCCGTTGATGATGGTCATGGAATTCCCTCTCTGAAGCGGTCGGATGGCGAGGGCGGGGCGCCGTCGCACGTCTCCCTGTTGTTGTCGTGGCGTCGGCAGGATGCCGCGGCCAGAAGATTAACACTATTTGTTAGGCGCTACCATCGAGTGGACGCCATTTTTGCTGGGGATCGTGCCGGGAGGGCGTCCAACCGCGCGGGACGATAAAGCGTTGTGAAACCGGTTGCAGGACATGGCTGCGGCAGGCACATCGAATGGCCGGACGATGCGCGCGCAAGCGCGGCGTCACGTTGCATGCACGGTAGCACGCCAAATGCGCGGCAGTCTTGTATTGATATGCGTTAAGATTCGCGCCGCAGAGCCCGTTTCCTGTTCCAAAAAACAACAAATGTCACCGATATACTCCATCATGTCATGTTCTGAACTCGATTTCACGACGATTGCCACGCAAATCGGCGAAGTTGTGGAAGACGCATGGGAAACCTACTGTTAGCGCGAACATTTCGCTTGCCACGGCTGCGGTCATTCGCTTAGCATTTCCACAGATTTATAAGAACAAGCTAACAATAGCTACCAGGAGACCCATGCGATCCTCGATCTTCCGCCGGCACGGCGCGGGCACGCGCGCGGCATGCGCCGCCGTCGCCGCGCTCGCGCGCAGCGCACCGGCCGTCACGGTCGCGCTGGCGCTGGCGGCGGGCGGCGCGTGGGCCGGCGGCGCCGACGTCGACGCCGCAGCGGCCGTGCCGTCGCCGTCACTGCCGCGCGCCGTCGCATACCGCTGGGACAGCGTCGCGATCGGCGGCGGCGGCTTCGTCACCGCCGTGATCCCGAGCCGCGCCGCGCCGGGCGTCTTCTACGCCCGCACCGACGTCGGCGGCGCCTACCGCTGGGATCCGCAGGCATGGCGCTGGGTGCCGCTGCTCGACTGGGTGGCGCAGGACCAGGCCGGCTTCCTCGGGATCGATGCCCTGGCCATCGATCCGCGCGACGCTTCCACCCTCTACCTGCTGGCCGGCATCCAGTACCTGAACGGCGGGCGCACCGCCATCCTGCGCTCGCACGACGCCGGCAAGACCTTCGACATCGTCGACGTCGGCGCCCGGTTCAAGACCCACGGCAACGGCATGGGGCGCCAGGCCGGCGAACGTCTCGCCGTCGATCCGGCAGACGGCAAGCGCCTGTACGTCGGCACGCGGCGCGACGGCCTGTTCGTGAGCGGCGACGCCGGCAGCACCTGGACCCGGATGGCCGGCCTGCCGGTGACCGCCACGCCGAACGACGCCGGCATCCCGATCGTGCTGCCGGATCCGGCCAGCGTGGCGCGGGGGCGCGCGCAGCGCCTGTTCGCCGGCGTGTCGCGCTCCGGCAGCGGCGGGCCGAACCTGTACCGCAGCGACGACGGGGGCGAGCACTTCGCGCCGGTCGCCGGCGCGCCGTCCGACCTGATGCCGCAGCGCGCCGTCCTCGACGGCGCCGGCAACCTCGTCGTCACCTACGCGAACGGTGCCGGCCCGCATCCGGACAAGGACGGGCGCGAACCGATGGACCGTGGCCAGGTCTGGAAATACCACATCGCCAGCGGCAAGTGGACCGAGATCACGCCGCGCGGCTGGACCCGGCCGTTCGCCGGCGTCAGCGTCGATCCGTCGCATCCGCGCCGGCTGGTGGTCTCCACCATCAACACCTTCGTCGCGCAGGGCGACGCCCGGGGCGACCGCATCTTCGTCAGCAGCGACGGCGGCGCCAGCTGGACCGACGTGATCGGACGCGGCTTCGCGCGCGACGCCGCCGGTGTGCCCTGGCTGCAGGGCCACGGCATCCACTGGACCGGCTCCGTCGCATTCGATCCGGCCGATCCGCGTGCCGTCTGGGTCACGTCGGGCAACGGCGTGTTCCGCGCCGCCGACGTCGACGCCGTGCCGGCCACCTGGACCTTCACGGTCGCCGGCATGGAAGAGACGGTGCCGCTGGGCCTCGTCAGCATCCCGGGCGGCCCGCTGGTGTCGGCCATCGGCGACATCGACGGCTACCTGCACGACGACCCGGCGCGCCCCGGCCGCATCCACGCGCCGCAGATGGGCACGACGACGGGCCTGGACTATGCCGCGCGCAGCCCCCGCACGATGGTGCGGCTGGGCGACAGCATGTACCTGACCCGCGACGGCGGCGCGCACTGGACGAAGACGGCGTCCCTGCAGGGGCGGCGCGGCGTGGTGGCGCTGTCGGCCGACGGCGCGGTGTTGCTGCACGTGCCGGAACGCGCCGCCGTCGCCTGGCGCTCGGCCGACGGCGGCGCGCGCTGGACCCGGGTCGAGGGACTGGCGCGGGCCGGCCTGCGTCCGGCCGCCGACCCGGTCGATGCCGCCGCGTTCTATGCCTACGACCCGGAGAACGGCGCGCTGCTGGCCCGCAGCGACGGCGGCGCGCGCGTCGCGCCGCGCGCCAGCCGGCCTCCCGGCGGCGCGCCGCTGATCCGCCTGGCGCCCGGACGCTCCGGCGACCTGTGGGTGGCGCTGAAGGAGGGCGGCCTGGCCCATTCGGTCGACGGCGGCGCGCAGTTCGCGCTGCTGCCCGGCGTGTCCTTCTGCGGCGCGATCGGCTTCGGCAAGGCAGCGCCGGGCGCCGCGGCGCCGGCGATCTACATCTGGGGCACGGTGGCGAACGTGCGCGGCCTGCACCGCTCGCTCGACGGCGGCGCCAGCTGGGCGCGCATCAACGACGACGCCCACCAGTACGGCGGTCCGGGGGACGGCCAGTTCGTGGTGGGCGACATGAACCGGTTCGGCGTGGTCTACATGAGCACCGCCGGCCGCGGCATCGTCTACGGCAAGCCCGCCACCTGAACCGGGCGCCCCGACCATGCCGCAGAACCGCTTACGTAATCGATTTCACAGGCTGGCCGCGCTGCTCGCCCTGGCCGCGTGCGCAGCCGTGCCGAGCGCGCCGGCCGGCGCCGCACCGGAGCTGCTGCTGCGCTACGACCGTCCGGCGGCGGACAACGACACGGGCTGGGAACGCGAGGCGCTCCCGATCGGCAATGGCCGCATCGGCGCGATGGTGTTCGGCCAGCCGGCGCGCGAACACCTGCAGTTCAACGACATCACGCTGTGGACCGGCGACGACCGCACGATGGGCGCCTACCAGCCCTTCGGCGACCTGTTCGTCGCACTGCGCGGCCACGGCGACGGCATCCGCGGTTACCGCCGCACGCTCGACCTGGCGCGCGGCATCCACGCCGTCGCCTACGAGAAGGACGGGGTACGGTTCCGGCGCGAGGCCTGGGCCAGCAATCCGGCCCAGGTGATCGTGCTGCGCCTGACGGCCGACCGTCCCGGCCAGTACAGCGGCACCGTCGAACTCACCGACCGCCACGGCGCGCACATCGTGGCCGCCGGCCAGCGCCTGTACGCGACCGGCTCGCTGGCGGGCTGGGTGCCGCCGGGGGAGCAGGGCCGGTCGGCGCCGAGCACGAACGCGCTGAGCTATGCGAGCCAGGTGCAGGTGCAGCACGAAGGCGGCCGGGTGCGCGTCGAGGGCGAGCGCCTCGTGTTCTCCGGCTGCGACGCGCTGACGCTGGTGCTGGGCGCCGGCACCAGCTATGCGTTCGACGCCGCGCGCCGCTTCCAGGGCGCGCATCCGCTGGCGCGCGTGACCGCGCAGGTCGACGCGGCGGCGGCGCGCCCGCCGGCGCAACTGCGCGCCGAGCACGAACGCGATGTCGCCGCCCTGCTGGGCCGCGTGGCGCTGGACCTGGGCGACACCGCCCCGCAGCGGCGCGCGCTGCCGACCGACGCGCGCATCCTGGCCTACACGCGGGAGGGCAACGATCCGGAGCTGGAGGCGCAGTACTTCCAGTACGGCCGCTACCTGCTGGCGTCGAGCTCGCGCGGCGCGCTGCCGGCCAACCTGCAGGGCCTGTGGAACAACAGCCTGGCGCCGCCGTGGAACAGCGACTACCACACCAACATCAACGTCCAGATGAACTACTGGCCGGCCGACGTCGCCAACCTGGGCGAGACCGCGCAGCCGTTCTTCGACTTCGTGCGGGCGCTGGCGCCGGTGTGGCGGCGCGCGACCGCGGCCGCGTTCACGGCAGCGGACGGCCAGCCGGTGCGCGGCTGGACGCTGCGCACGGAATCGAATCCGTTCGGCGCCACCGGCTACCTGTGGAACAAGACGGCCAATGCCTGGTATGCGCGCCACTTCTGGGAGCACTACGCGTTCGGCGGCGACGAGGCCTTCCTGCGCGACGTCGCCTACCCGGTGCTGAAGGAAGCCAGTGCGTTCTGGCAGGACCAGCTGAAGGCGCTGCCGGACGGCCGGCTGGTGGCGCCGCAGGGCTGGTCGCCGGAACACGGCCCGGTCGAGGATGGGGTGACCTACGACCAGGAGATCGTCTGGGACCTGTTCGACAACACGGTGCGCGCGGCCACCGTGCTCGGCGTGGACCAGGAACTGCGGCGCACGCTGGCCGGGCTGCGCGACCGCCTGGCGGCGCCGCGCGTGGGCAGCTGGGGGCAACTGCTCGAATGGCTGGAGGAGAAGACCGATCCGGTCCTGGACACGCCGGCCGACACGCACCGCCATGTCTCGCACCTGTACGCGCTGTACCCGGGACGCCAGATCGACCTGCTGCGCACGCCGGCGCTGGCCGCGGCCGCGCGGCGCACGCTGGAGGCGCGCGGCGACGCCGGCACCGGCTGGGGCATGGCCTGGAAGATGGCGTTCTGGGCGCGCCTGCACGACGGCGCGCGCGCCCACCGCATGCTGCGCGGCCTGCTGGCCACGCCGGGCGCGCGCGCGGCGGAGCAGGCCGGCGCCGGCTCGGAACACAACAATGCGGGCGGTACCTACCCGAACCTGTTCGACGTGCACCCGCCGTTCCAGATCGACGGCAACTTCGGCGCCACCGCCGCCATCGCCGAACTGCTGTTGCAGTCGCAGGACGGCGAGGTCGTGCTGTTGCCGGCGCTGCCGCCGGCCTGGCCGGACGGCCGCGTGCGCGGCCTGCGGGCGCGCGGCGGCCTGGAAGTGGACATCGCCTGGAAGGGCGGGCGCCTGGCCGGCGCGACGCTGCGCGCGCGGGCCGGGACGGGCAGGGCAAGGGTGCGCTACGGCGCGCATGCGATCGACGTGGACGTGGCGCCGGGGCAGGACCGGACCGTCGCCGCGAGCGCGTTCGACAACCATTGATGAAGCCGGCCGTCAAGCAGCCGGCACCATGAAGCAGAGAGGGCGCCCGCAGGGACGGGCGCCATGACAGTCAACAGGAGACCGTAATGAAGCAATTCCAGAAAACCGCGATCGCCGTCGCGGCCGCCCAGATCGCCCTGCTCGCCGCCAACGCGGCCAGCGCGCAGACCGATGCCCAGGCCCAGGCCCCGCAGGCCGGCAACGTCGTGGTGGTGACCGGCCAGCGCGCGGCGCTGAACTCGGCGCAGAAGCTCAAGCAGAACTCGGACGAGATCGTCGACTCGATCGTCGCCGAGGACATCGGCAAGCTGCCGGACCGTTCGGTCACCGAGGTGCTGCAGCGCGTCGTGGGCGTGACCATCGACCGCACCATGGCCAAGGGCGACCCGGAGCACTATTCGGTGGAGGGGTCGGGCGTGACCATCCGCGGCCTGACCTATACCCGCTCGGAACTGAACGGCCGCGACTCGTTCTCGGCCAACGGCGGCCGTTCGCTGAACTTCGAGGACGTCCCGCCGGAACTGATGGCGGGCGTAGACATCTACAAGAACCCGTCGGCCGAGCAGATCGAGGGCGCCATCGGCGGGCTGGTCAACCTGCGCACGGCGATGCCGTTCGACTTCAAGGGCCGCAAGGTCGCCGCCTCGCTGTCGAACACCTATTCGGAACTCAAGAAAGGCAAATGGTCGCCGTCCGGCTCGGTGATGGTGTCGGACCGCTGGAAGACCGGCTTCGGCGAGGTCGGCGCGCTGGTCGACCTGGCGTATTCGGAAAGCGGCACCCGCACCGACGCGTTCCAGGTCGAGCCCTACTATCCGCGCAACGACGTCCAGCCGGGCAAGACGGTGTGGGTGCCGAAGGGCTCGCAGTGGCGCACGCTGGAGTTCAACCGCAAGCGCGAAGGCGCCTACGCGGCCCTGCAGTGGAAGAAGGACGCCACCCTGAGCTCCTCGCTGACCTACTTCAAGTCGAAGTACGAGATGCAGTGGGACGAGCAGGCGATCTTCTCGGCCGCCAGCCCGTACAACATCACCGTCGACCCGGGCGCGACATACGACGCCAGGGGCGCGCTGCTGAGTGGCGTGCTGCGCGACACGGTCGACGGCGGCATCGACTTCGGCGCCGACACCCGCTCGGCCAACCGCAAGTCCGACACCACCGACATCTCGTGGCACACCACCTGGCGCCCGAACTCGGCCTGGACCTTCGATGCCGACGTGCAGCGCATCAAGGCCAAGTCGCACAGCTTCGACTCGACCGTCGCCACGGCGATCAAGATGCAGCAGGAGAACCTCGACCTGCGCGGCGGCGTGCCGACGCTGACGTTCAGCGATGCCGACCGCGCCTACCTGGCCAATCCGAACAACTACTACTGGGCGTTCACCCAGGAGCACCTCGACCGCAGCGAGGCGGACGAATGGGCGCTCAAGCTCGATGCGAAATACGCGTTCGACCACCCGGTGCTGCGCGACGTGCGCTTCGGCGTGCGCTTCACCGACCGCGACGCGGTGACGCAGAACAGCAATCCGAGCTACAACTGGGGCGCCGTCACCCAGCCATGGCAGGGCGAGCTGGTCGACGCCAACGGCGTCAAGCACCTGGCCTACCTGGGCGATCCGCGCTTCGGCGGCCAGACCCAGGTGCACGACTTCAACAACTTCTTCAACAACAATACCAGCGTGCCGTCGCTGGTGTTCCCGAACGTGGCCCTGGCCACCGGCTATCCGGGCAGCTACGCGACGCTGCACGGCTACTACGACGTGCTGTGCAAGGAAGTGGCGGCGTCCAAGGGCGTGCCGGCGAGCTGCAGCACCTGGAACGCGGCCACGTTCGGCACCGACCCGGCGGGCACCAACTCGCAGAGCGAGAAGACCGGCGCCTTCTACACCCAGCTGCGCTTCGGCTTCGACGACTGGCGCTTCCCGGTGGACGGCAACGTCGGCATCCGCTACGTCCAGACCGACATGAAGGCGCGCGGCTACACCGTGTTCAACCCGACCGGCATCCCGAACGACCCGTCGAGCATCACCCAGGTCGGCCCGGCGATCCCGATCATCGCCGCGCAGTCGGCGCCGCGCGACTACGACAACAGCTACCACAACGTGCTGCCGAGCCTGAACCTGCGCATGAAGGCGACGGACAAGCTGCAGTTCCGCATGGGCGCCGCGATGGGCATCTCGCGCCCGGACTTCAGCCAGCTGCAGGGCTACACGACGCTGTCCGAAACCGTCGACTCGAGCCTGAACGCGGCCGGCACCGTGCGCACCGTGAACAACGTGGCGCTGACCGGTTCGAGCGAAGGCAATCCCAACCTGCGCCCGGTGAAGTCGAGCCAGGTCGACCTGACCGGCGAGTGGTATTTCGCGCCGGCCGGCTCGCTGACGGTGGCCGTGTTCAACAAGCGCCTGAAGGACATCATCATCACCCAGTCCTACGGCTATGCGCTGCAGGGACAGGACGGCAAGCGCTACGACTTCAACGTGACGGCGCCCGTGAACGGCGCGCGCGGCCATGCGCGCGGCGTCGAGATCGCCTACCAGCAGTACTTCGACAAGCTGCCGGGCTGGATGTCGGGCATCGGCCTGCAGGCCAACTACACCTACGTGGACAGCGCGCAGAAGCTGTACAACCCGGTGTTCTCGGCCTACTGCTCGGGCAGCGACGGCGGCACCGGCAACCTGAACCTGAACCTGAACGGTTGCGACGTCGACGGTCGCACCTTCGGCAACCTGCCGCTGCAGAACCTGTCGAAGAACTCGTACAACCTGGCGCTGCTGTACGACAAGGGCCCGCTGTCGGCGCGCCTGGCCTGGAGCTGGCGCTCGAAGTACCTGCAGGCCGTGAACGTCAACGGCACCCGCGGCACCGACGGCACCGACACCAATCCGAACAGCCCGACCGTCGGCCAGCGCAACATCGCCTGGGCGCTGCCGACCTGGGCGGACGATTTCGGCCAGCTCGACGCGTCGCTGTTCTATAACTTCACCGAGACCCTGTCGCTCGGCGTCGAGGCGCAGAACTTGACCGACGCCAAGTACAAGCAGCTGATGACGCAGGGGATCGGCGACAAGGGCCGCGCGTGGTTCGTCTCGGGCCGCCGCTACACGGCGTCGCTGCGCTACGCGTTCTAAGCAGCGGGGCGGGCGCCGCGGGCTGGTCCCGCGGCGCCCGCCCTCATCGATGTCGTCAACGCCCGTGAGGATACCAACCCGCATGAAGAACAACGCTCCACGCCCGCTCGTCCTGTCCGTGCTGCTCGCCGCGCTCGGCGCGGCCGGCGCCCATGCCGCCGAGATGCCGCGCATCGTCGAGAAGGACGGGCGCCACGCCCTGCTGGTCGACGGCGCGCCCTACCTGATCCTGGGCGGCCAGGCCCACAATTCCAGCAACTATCCCGCCGCGCTGGCGAAGGTCTGGGCCGCGCTCGAGGACGCGCACGCCAACACGCTGGAAATCCCGGTGGCCTGGGAACAGGTCGAGCCGAAGGAGGGCAGTTTCGATTTCTCCTACGTCGACACCCTGGTCGCCGAGGCCAGGAAGCACGACAAGCGCCTGGTGCTGCTGTGGTTCGGCACCTGGAAGAATACTGGCGCCGCCTACACGCCCGAGTGGGTGAAATTCGACAATGCGCGCTTCCCGCGCATGATCGACAAGGACGGCAAGACAAGCTACTGCCTGTCGCCGTTCGGCGACGCCACGCTGGCCGCCGACAGGAAGGCCTTCGTGGCGCTGATGGAGCACATCAAGCGCATCGACGGCGACCGCAAGACCGTCATCATGGTGCAGGTCGAGAACGAGGTCGGCACCTACGGCGTCGCGCGCGACTACGGCAAGCGCGCCGCCGCCGCGTTCGCGCAGCCGGTGCCCGCCGCCGTGCTGGCGCACCAGAAGCCGCCGGCCGGGCGCCCGGCGCGCGGATCGTGGCGCGAGGTCTACGGCGACTACGCCGACCAGTACTTCCACAGCTGGGCCATCGCCCGCTACATCGAGGAGATCGCCCGGGCGGGACGCGCCGTGTACGACCTGCCGATGTTCGTCAACAATGCGCTGCGCGATCCGCTCAAGGACCCCGCGCCGCCATGGAACAAGGATTTCGCCAGCGGCGGCCCGACCCACGACGTGCTGGGCATCTACCGGGCTGCGGCGCCGCACATCGACTTCGCCGGTCCGGACATCTACATGCCGGAGTCGAAGAAGGTCGACGCGATCCTGCGCCAGTTCCAGACGCGCGGAAATCCGCTGATGGTGCCGGAGATGGGCAACGGCGCCAGCTACGCGCGCTACGTCTACCAGATCGTCGGCAAGGGGGCCATCGGCGTGGCGCCGTTCGGCATCGACTACGCCGCGTACAGCAACTACCCGCTCGGTGCGCAAGCCACCGACCGGCGCATGGTCGAGCCGTTCGCGCGGATCTACGGCGCGTTCGCGCCGCTGCAGCGCCAGTGGGCCAGGTGGGCCTTCGAGGGCCGGACGTACGGCGTGGCCGAGGGCGACGACCGCGCCGCGCAGGCCGTCGAGATGACGGGCTGGAAGGCCACGCTGACGTTCCGCGAGTTCCAGTTCGGCGAGCGCGAATACCTGAAAGACAAGAGCGAGTACGCCCCCGGCACCGAACAGCCGTCCGGCGGCGTGGCGATCGCCCAGGTCGGGCCCGACGAATTCGTGCTGGTGGGCCAGCAGATCCGCGTCAAGTTCGCCGGCAGCGGCGCCAACGCCGGCAAGCCGTCGATGTTCGCGCGCGTCGAGGAAGGCCGCTTCGACGCCGACGGCAAGTGGGTCATGGAGCGCAACTGGAACGGCGACCAGACCGACTACGGGCTGAACCTGCCCGCGACGCCGACCGTGCTCAAGGTCCGGCTGGGCACCTACTAGACAACAGCGTCACGAGGAGACAAGACCATGCGTTTGACCCGAATCGCCGCCGCGGCCCTGCTGCTGGCGGCGGCCAGCCAGGCCCTGGCCGGCAGCTACCAGAAGAGCGCCACCGGCATCGAGGTGCGCCCCGACACGGGCGCCGCCCGGGCCGTGCGCCTGAACCTGATGAGCGACAACATCGTCCGGGTGCTAAAGCTCGACCAGCCCGGCAAGGCCCTGACGCCCTCGCTGATGACGGTGGCCAGGCCGTGCGCCTGCGCCTTCACCGTCGCGGCCAGGGGCGGCAGCGCCGGCACCGTGCGCCTGAAGGCGAAGCGCATCGCGGCCGAGGTGTCGCTGAAGGACGGCCAGGTGCGCTTCTTCGACGCCGCCGGCAAGCCCTTCCTGACGCAGGCGTCGGAAAGCATGACCGCCGTGGACGTGGGCGGCAAGCCGATGCTGGCGGTCCGGCAGGGATTCAACCACGGCACCGCGGACGCGTTCTACGGCCTGGGCCAGCACCAGAACGGCCAGATGAACTACAACGGCGAAGACGTCCTGCTGGCCCAGCACAACATGATCGCCGCCGTGCCCTTCGTCGTCTCGGACAAGAACTACGGCGTCCTGTGGGACAACAACGGCATCAGCCGCTTCGGCGATCCGACACCGTATGCCTGGCTGTCGCGCGACCTGGCGCTGAGCGATGCCGACGGCAAGCCGGGCGGCCTGACGGCGCGCTACTACATCGACGGCAAGCTGGCGCTGGAGCGCCAGGAAAAGGACATCGCCTACCAGTACCTGAAGGACGTGGCCGAGCACTGGCCGAAGGAACTGCCGCCGGCCAAGGACCTGGCGGGCAAGGACGTGAAGGTGGTCTGGGACGGCAGCATGGCCAGCAGCAAGCCCGGCGTGCACAAGATGCAGCTGTACGCGTCGGACTACGCGACGCTGTCGATCGACGGCAAGCAGGTCCTGGACGTGTGGCGCCAGGGCTGGAACCCGTGGTACCACAACGTCGAGGTGACGTTCGAGAAGGACCGCCCGGTCAGGCTGCACCTGGAATGGAAGCCGTCGGGCGGCATGGTGGCGATGACGCACAACGATCCGCTGCCGGCGCCCGAGCGCCATTCGCTGACGCTGTCCTCGGAGACCGCGCAGGCCATCGACTACTACGTGATCAGCGCCGACAGCATGGACAACGTGGTCGGGGGCTACCGCCTGCTGACCGGGCAGGCGCCGATGATGCCGAAGTGGGCCTACGGCTTCTGGCAGTCGCGCCAGCGCTACGAGACGCAGCAGCAGCTACTCGACACGGTGGCCGAGTACCGCAAGCGCGGCTGGCCGCTGGACAACATCGTGCAGGACTGGTTCTACTGGCCGGAAGACGGCTGGGGCTCGCACGACTTCGACAAGGTTCGCTTCCCGGATCCGAAGGGCATGGTCGACGCCGTCCACAAGCAGCACGCGCGCATCATGATCTCCATCTGGGGCAAGTTCTATGCGAATACCGCCAACTACAAGGAGCTGGCGTCAAAGGGGTACATGTGGACGAAGAACGTCGAGGATGGTGCGCTCGACTGGGTCGGTCCCGGCTACAAGAACAGCCACTACGACCCGTACACGCAGGAAGCGCGCGACATCTACTACCGCCAGATCAAGAAGGTGGTCGACCTGGGCTTCGACGCCTGGTGGATGGACAATACCGAGCCGGACGTGCTGTCGAACTCGCGCCCGGAGGACTTCAAGACGCTGATCGGCCCGACCGTCTACGGCGCCGGCGAGATCACCTTCAACCCGTACAGCCTGCTGCACTCGGGCGGCATGGTCGAGCACCTGCGGCGCGACCAGCCCGACACCCGCCAGTTCATCCTGTCGCGCTCCGGGTTCGCCGGCATCCAGCGCAATTCGGTCGCCGTGTGGAGCGGCGACACGGCCGGGCGCTGGAACAACCTGCACGACCAGATCGCCTCGGGCGTGAACATGTCGATGTCGGGCATTCCGAACTGGACCCACGACATCGGCGGCTACGCCCAGGAAAACCGTTTCCAGAGCGGCGACGTCGGCGCGGCGCAGGAAAACCGCGCCACGGCGGCGGCCCAGGGCAAGCCGGAAGACATGGCCGAGTGGCGCGAACTGAACTGGCGCTGGTTCCAGTTCGGCGCGTTCTCGCCGCTGTTCCGCTCGCACGGCGAGGTGGTCAAGCGCGAGATCTACAACATCGCCGCCGGCGACGACGCCATGCGCGACAACATGGTGGCCTACCTGAAGCTGCGCTACCGCCTGATGCCCTATATTTACTCGATGGCGGCCGACACCCACTACGCCTCGGGCACGATGATGCGCGGCCTGGTGATGGACTTCCCGCACGACGAGCGCGTCAAGGACGTCAAGGACCAGTACATGTTCGGCCCCGCCTTCATGGTGGCGCCGGTCACGCGCTACCGGGCGCGCCAGCGCACCGTCGTCTTCCCGGCCGGCGCCGACTGGGTCGATTTCGACACCGGCATGCGCCACGAAGGCGGCAGCACGGCCACCGTCGACGCGCCGGCCGACCGCATCCCCGTGTTCCTGCGCGCCGGCAGCATCGTGGCGACCGGCCCGGTGACCCAGTACGTGGACGAGAAACCGGACGCGCCGATCGTGCTGCAGGTGGTGGCCGGCGCCAGCGGCAAGGCGACGCTGTACGAGGACGACGGCGTCTCGAACGGCTACCAGCGCGGCGAAGCCACGCGCATCCCGTTCAGCTGGGACGACAGGACGGGCACGGTGACGATCGGCGCGCGCGCCGGCAGCTATCCGGGCATGGTGGCCAGGCGCCGGTTCAAGGTGCGCGTGCTGCGTCCGGGCGTGGTGCCGGCCGCCGATCTGGACGCGGCCGACCGCACCGTCGACTACGACGGCAAGCCGGTGACGATCAAGCTTTGACGAGGAGAACGACATGAAGCACATCCTGAGCGCCGCACTGACCGCTGCATTGGCAGCCACGGTGGCCGCCGTGCTGGCCAATGCGGCCCACGCCGGCACCGCGATCTCGCCTGCCGACAAGCAGCTGCGCTACACCGGGCGCATCGACGTGGCCGACCCGGCGGCGCCGGTGATCTCCTGGCCGGCGACGGCCATCGCCGGCAACTTCACCGGCACGTCGCTGTCGGTGACGCTGGACGACGAACGGGGCCAGAACTACTTCGGCGTCGTCATCGACGGCAGGGCGGCCACGCCGCTGATCCTGCAGGCGGCCAAGGGCAGCAAGACCTACCAGGTGGCGACCGGACTGGCGCCGGGCCGGCACAGCTTCCGCATCGTCAAGCGCACCGAGGGCGAGGAGGGCGCGACCGTGCTGCGCGGCTTCGAACTCGACGACGGCGCCACGCTGCTGGCGCCGCCGCCGCGGCCGGCGCGCCGCATCGAGGTCTTCGGCGACTCGATCACCAGCGGCATGGGCAACGAGGCGCCGTTCAACGGCGACGACGCGGTCAAGCGCGACAAGAACGCCGACATGTCGTACGCCGCGATCGCGGCGCGCAGCCTGGGCGCCGAGCTGCACATGACGTCGCAGAGCGGCATCGGCGTGATGATCAGCTGGTTCCCGTTCACCATGCCGGACTTCTACGACCAGCTCAGCGCCGTCGGCGACAACGACACGCGCTGGGACTTCGGGCGCTGGACGCCGGACGTGGTCGTGGTCAACCTGATGCAGAACGATTCCTGGCTGATCGGGCGCGACCACAAGCTGCAGCCGGAACCGGACGAGGCCCAGCGCATCGACGCCTATGCGCGCCTGGTCAGGCGCATCCGCGCGCTGTATCCGAAGGCCTACATCGTGTGCGCGCTGGGCAGCATGGACGCCACGCGCGCGGGTTCGCCGTGGCCGGGCTACGTGCGTGCCGCCGTGGAGCGCATGCGCAAGGAAGATGGCGACCGGCGCATCGACACGCTGTTCTTCCCGTACACCGGCTATGGCGCGCATCCGCGCGTGTTCCAGCACCAGGAGAACGGCGAGCGGCTGGCCGCGTTCGTGCGCAAGAAGATGGGGTGGTAAGCCTAGCGCTGCAGCACCTGCAGCGCCGCCGCCACGTACACCAGCGGCGCGTTCCAGTTGATGGCGACCTCGTTGCTGGCGTAGCTGCAGTCGTCGTCCAGCCACGCCAGCGCCGGCAGCGCGGAGCGGTAGCCTGCCTTGCAGTCGGCCGCGTCCTGGCGGCCCGGGTTCGGGCCGCCGACGAGCCAGCCCGGCACCGGAGCGGCGATGCCGTCCGCCACCGACGGACGATGGTGCGGGTGGCGCGGCGCGCGCGCGCCGAACCCGGTCACGTAGGAGGTGCCGAGCGGGTTGCGGCCCAGCGTGTAGTCGAGCGCCGACTGGGCGGCGTCCAGGTAGTCGCGCCGTTGCGTGAAGCGGTAGGCCTGGACCAGCACCAGCGCCTGGTTCAGCGCCACGGCATTGCTGCCCCAGACGAAGTCCCGGTCCGCCATCGCCAGCCGGTAGGGCGACGCCTGCCAGCGCGCCAGCAGGGTGTCGGCCGCCGCCAGCAGGTCGCGGCGCGCCGTCCGCGCATCGTCCGGCAGGCGCCGTTCCTGGCCGGCCAGCGCGATCCAGCCCAGCATGCGCACGTCGCCCCAGTCGGGTTGCGTGGAGCGCGCGGCGCCCGCGGCCGGCGCCGGGTCGCGGTACGCGGCCTTGCCGGTGGCGGCCAGCAGCTCGGCCGCGGCCCAGGCGAATTCGTCGTCCAGGCGATCGTCGCCGTAGGTGCCGGTCCGGATGTCGTCCGGCTGGCGGTAGACCACGTCCGGATGCGCCAGCGCCCACTGCCACGCGCGCTCGGCCGCCGCCAGCCAGCGCGCCGAGCGCCCGGGCGCCGCGGTGTCGAAGCGCGCCAGCACCCGGCTGGCGGCGGCCAGCGTCGCCGCGAAGTCGAGCGCCGCCGCGGTGGTCTTCTGCACCACGTAGCGCGGCGCCGTCGCCCGGTCCGGCATCACCATGCCGTCGAAGCCCTGGTTGGTCAGCTTGTGGTAGACGCCGCCGTCCTGCGGATCCTGCATCGTCGCCATCCAGTCGAGGTTCCACAGGACCTCGTGCACCAGGCCGGGCAGGCGCGGGCCGCCGCCGGCATCCTCCGGCAGGTCCAGCGCCAGCGCGTCGAACCAGGCCGGGAAGTGCGCGTAGGCGGCCAGCAGCGTCCAGGTGCTGATGCCCGAGTTGACGACGTACTTGTTGTAGTCGCCGGCGTCGTACCAGCCTTTCGGGCTGGCGATGACGGTGCGGGCGGGGCGCGCCGCGGAGGCCGCCGACGCGTGCACCAGCACCCTGTCGTCCGGATGGCCGGCCGCGCGCGCGTACGGCCCCGCCACGCGCCGGTCGAGGGCGATGCCGGCGCGGTTCATCGTGTAGGCACGGACCGCGGCGGCGTCGAGCGCGCGGTAGGCGTCGGCGGAGACGGGAAACGGCGTCGACTCGCCCACGCCGTCGACGGCGATGCGGTAGGTGCCGGGCGTGCGCAGCGCCGAGAAATCGGCCACGCGCACCGGCTGGCCGGAGGGGGCCCAGGTGGTGGCGGCGCCGAGCGGCCCGGCGAGCACGGTGCGGCCGGCGGCGTCCCGCACCGCGAAGCGCGCGGCCGCCGCCCCGTCGGCCACCGCCACCACGGCCAGCTTGCGCGCGCCGGGCAAAAAGCCCAGCTGGTTGACCTGGATGGCGTCGGTCCCCTGGGCTGCACCTTGGGCGGCGCCGAGCAGCGCGGCCAGGACGGCCAGCCGGCGCGGATGGAAAGGATGGGCGGCGTGGCGGCGCGCGCGAAGTGGCATGCGGTCTCCCGGGGTGGATGCGGTGATGGTGTGTAATCGATTTCATCCTACCGGCGGCAAGGCGCGCGGTCAACCCGCGCCGGCGTCAGCGTGCGCTGCGCCGCGCGTCCAGCCAGCGCACCACGGCCGCGGCCAGCGCGATGCGCTGGTCGGCGAACGCGTGGTCCGACGCCAGGGTCAGCGCCTGCACCTGCGCGCCCGGCTGCGCCTTGACGGCGGCCACGACCGGCGCGACGGCGGCGGCGGAACCGCGCTGCGCGCCGACGACCAGCAGCGGCTTGCGCGCCAGGCCGGCGGCGGCGTCGGCCAGGTCCCAGTCGTCGGCATGCTGCTCGACCTCGCGCATCAGGGTGGCGGCGTCGGTGCCGGCCAGGCTGGTGCCGAAGTCTTCGCCCATCGCGGCGATGCGGTCCTGGCGGGTTTCGGGATGGGCGCGCACGTCCTTGCCGGTGGCGCCGATGTTCCACGGATCGAGCAGGATCGCGCCGGCGACGTCGTGGCTGGCGGCATGGCGGGCGGCGAAGAAGCCGCCCATGCTGTGGCCGGCGACGACGATGCGGCGCGTGTCGATGCCGAAGCGCTGCACCGTCGCCGGATCGCGCAGGAAGGCCATCGCGGCGTCGACGTCGTCGCCGGCGCCGGCCAGCGTGAAGCGGCCCGCCGAGCCCCAGCTGCCGCGGTAGTGCATGGTCAGCACGTTCCAGCCGGCGCGGCGCGCGGCCTGGGCGAGGTCGAGGTTCTGCTCGTTGCCGGGCAGGCCGTGCAGCAACAGCAGGGTGGGCTTGGGCCCGGCGCCGGCGGCCAGCATGAACAGCGCGTTCATGCCGTCGCCGCGGTTCAGGATCAGCACCTGGCGGTTGGCGGCCGGGTGCCGCGCGTCCTGCGCCGGATCGGCGACGACGGCGCGCGGCGGCGCCGGCGTGGCGGCGCCGGACGGCGGCGCGAGGGCGGCCAGGAAGGTGGAGACGGCGAGGGCGGGCAGGATGCGCATGCGGATGACCTTTCATCGTTGCGGGTTGGCGGAGATCCTGCACATCATACCGGCTTGCGCGCCGTCGCCGGATCGCCGGGATGGCGGGCGAGGGCGGCCGCTGACCGGTTGCGGCGGCCTGCCGCGCCGGCGGATAATCGGCGGCGCGGCCGCGGCCGACGACGGGCACGAGAACCACAATAACAACGAGAACGAGAACGAGAACGAGAGCGAGGAAGAGACGACATGATCACATCCATCCGTGGCGCCGCGCTGCTGTTCGCCAGCATGCTGGCCGGCGCGCCGGGGCCCGCCATCGCGGCGGACGACGGCTTCGCGGTCGCCGTCACCGTCGACGACCTGCCGGCGCACGGGCCGCTGCCGCGCGGCCTGACGCGCGCCGCGATCGCCGGCGCGTACGCCGGCACGCTGCGCGCGCACGGCGTGCCCGAGGCGTTCGGCTTCGTCAACGCCCGCGGCCTGGCCGACGAGCCGGACAGCGCCGCCGCGCTGGCGCTGTGGCGCGCGGCCGGCTACCCGCTCGGCAACCACACCTATGGCCACCTGGGCCTGTCGCAGGCGCCGTCGCTGGACGCCTGGACCGACGACGTCGCGCGCAACGAACCGGCGCTGGCGGCGCGCATGGGCGCCGGGGACTGGCACTGGCTGCGCTACCCCTTCCTCGATGCCGGCGCCGGCCCGCGCCACGACGGCGCGCTGGCCTGGCTGCAGCGGCGCGGCTACCGCATCGCCGACGTCACCCTCGGGTTCGACGACTGGGCCTATTCGGCGCCCTACGCGCGCTGCCTGGACAAGGGCGACGCCGTTGCCATCGCGGCGATGCGGGACGGCTTCCTGCGCCGCGTCGACCAGCAGATCGCGCGCAGCAAGGCGCTGTCGCGGCGCGTCTACGGCCGCGTGATCCCGCAGGTGCTGCTGACCCACGTCGGCGCCTGGAGCGCGGCCACGCTGCCGCAGGTGTTGGCCAGGCTGGACGCCGCCGGCGCCCATTACGTGACCCTGGCCCAGGCGCAGGCCGACGCCGCCTACCGCGACACCGGGCCGCGTTCCGGCAACGGCGCGCTGATGGAGCGCCGGGCCGGGGAGCTGGGCGTGGACACGGCCGGCCTGCCCGAGGTCGAGCCGGTGGCGCCGCTCGACGGGGTGTGCCGCTAGGCGCCTGCGCGGCGGGCGCCCGGGCCCCTCGCGGCCGGCGCGGCCCCCTCGGTCGCGCACGGACGCACGCGATTGCGCATCCCCGGCGGATACGTTAGGATCGTCGCCCGCATCCATGCCCGAGCACGACGAACCATGACCTTCCTGAACGTCCCCTACGCCGAGAAAGACGAAGCCCGCGCCCTGGGCGCACGCTGGAACCCGGGCCGCAAGCGCTGGTACGTGCCGACCGGCGTGGCGCTGGAGCCGTTCCAGAAGTGGCTCGGCGCGGCCGCCGCGTCCGGCGGGCGCAGCGACAGCGCGGCGGCCAAGCTGGCGGTCGGCGCCAACTACGTCGCGCTGGCCCATGCCTGCAATCCGTTCGAGCCCTGCGCCGAGTGCACCGCGCAGCTCGCCGACGGCGCCTGGGCCAAGGCGCGCGCCGCCCTGCTCGACACCGTCGCCGGCCTGGGCAGGGGCCGCTGACGGCTGCCGCGCGGTTGCCCGGCATGGCGCGGGCGCCGATGGATATGCTGGAATTGACGATCGAACATCGGGCTCGTGACGCGTGGCGGGCATGCTTGTGGAATAATATGTCGTAACTGTCGGAAATTTGTCGTCGCCGATGATGCATTCAGGAAATTTGGCTGGCATCGGTGGTATAGTAGGGCTGCCCAATCCCCGCTTCCAGCCCGCTGGCCGACAATCCGCCAGTTTCGCGCCCTCCGGCGCCCTGTCCGGTTTCGCAACGCCCGTGCCGGACCGGCGATACTGGCCACCGCCATGCATTCCACACGCACCGATCCCCAGGGCGCCCAGGCGCCGCAGCAGCGCAGCACCAGCATTCCCGCGACCGTCTATCAATGGTACGTCGATGCCAGCGGCGCGCGCAGCGTCGTGTACCTGTCCGAGCGCTGGGGCGCGCTGACCGGCATGGATCGCGCGGCCATCATGGCCGACTGGACGGCGGTGCCGGTACACCCGGAGGACCGCGCCGCCTGGCTCGAATCGATCGAGCGCTGCGTCGCCGCCGGCGCCGACTGGCGCCACACCTGCCGCATGCTGCTGGGCGACGGCCAGGTGCGCTGGGTCGCGATGCGCGCCGCGCGGACCCTCGTCTCGCCGACGCGGGTCATGTACACGGGCCTGATCACCGACATCACCGCCGAACGCGAGGATGCCGAGCGGCGCTGCGCGGAGGCGCAACGGCTGCGCCAGATGCTCGACCAGGTCAGCGACGCCTTCGTCGAGATCAATGCCCACGGGCGCATCGTCGACTGGAACGACCAGGCCGCCGCGATGTTCGGCTGGACCCGCGCGCAGGCGCTCGGCCAGGAACTGTCGGCCTTGCTGCTGCCGCGCGCGGCGGGGCGCAATCCGCTGGCGGGCCTGGCGCGCTACCCGCACCCCGACCTGGACGCGCTGTTCGACCGCCCGGTGGAACTGACGCTGATCGCCAGCGACGGCGCCGAATGCCAGGTCGAGATGAGCATCGGTCCGGTGCGCCGCGGCGACGCCGTCGATTTCGCCGTCTTCATGCGCGACCTCTCGGCGCGCCAGTCGCTGGAGCGGCGCATGCATTACCAGGCCACCCACGACTTCGTCACCGGCCTGCCCAACCGCTACGAGTTCATGACCCAGCTGGAACGGGCGCTGGCGGCCGAGTCGCGCAGCGGCCAGCACGGCCGCCTGGGCCTGATGTTCATCGACCTGGACGGCTTCAAGTGCGTCAACGACCGGCTCGGCCACGAGACCGGCGACGCCGTGCTGCGCGCCTTCGCCGAGCGCCTGCGCGCGTCGCTGCGCAAGACCGATTTCGCGGCGCGCCTGGCCGGCGACGAGTTCGTCGTCCTGCTGGCCAACCTGGCCCACCCGCAGGAGGACATGGTGGCGCTGGCCGCCAAGGTGCTGGCCGCGGCCGAGAACCCGCTGCCGGGCGCCGCGCGCGTCTGTCCGGTCAGCGCCAGCATCGGCATGGCCCTGCACCGCGCCGGCGCCGGGGCCGATGCGCTGCTGGCCGAGGCGGACGCCGCCATGTACCTCGCCAAGCAGCGCGGCAAGAACACGGCCGCGTTCCACGAGGCGCCGCAGCGGCCGCCGGCGCTCCCCGCCGGCGCGCTGGCGCGGCCGCCGGTGCCGCGCAACGAGGAGCGGCGCCTGCGCGCGCTGCACGCGACCCGGCTGCTGGACAGCGAGCCGGACGAGCTGTTCGACCGCATCACGCGCATCGCCTGCGCCAGCCTGAACGTGCCGATCGCCCTGATCTCGCTGGTCGACGCCGAACGCCAGTGGTTCAAGGCCGGCTGCGGCCTGGGCCTGCAGCAGACGGCGCGCGACATCTCGTTCTGCGCCTACGCGGTGCTGGGCGACGAGCCGCTGGTGGTGACCGACGCGTGGGCCGATCCGCGCTTCGCGGCCAATCCGCTCGTCACCGGCGAGCCGCACGTGCGCTTCTACGCCGGGGTCCCGCTGCGCAGCGAGGGCCAGCGCATCGGCACCCTGTGCGTGATCGACAGCGTGGCGCGCGCGCTGGCGCCGCAGGACCTGGTCGTGCTCGGGCAACTGGCGCGCACGGTGGAAGACCTGATCGCGCTGCGCACCGCGGCGTTGCTGACCGTGCAGCGCCTGCACGGGCGCGGCGCGCGTGCCGTGCCGCCGGGCCGCGAGGACGCGCCGGAACCGCCGCGCCGGCGGTTCATGCGCGATCCGCTCACCGGCCTGCCGAACCGGCTGGCGGTCGAGGACGCGATCGCGCGCCATGCGTCCGGCGCCCCGGACGGCATGGATGCCCTGCTGGTGGCGATCGACATCGACGACCTGGCCGCGGTCAACGAGGGTGGCGGGCACGCCAGCGGCGACGCGGTGCTGGTCGCCATCGCCGAGCGCCTGCGCCGCCAGGTCGGCGCGCGCGACGTGGCGGCGCGCGTCGGCGGCAGCACCTTCCTGCTGTGGATGCTGGCCGGCGCCGACGACAAGGGTTGCCGCCTGCATGGGCTGCGCCAGGCGCTGAACCGCCCGGTGCAGGTGGGGCAGCAGGTCATCCACGGCAGCGTGACCCTCGGCTGCAGCCGCTTCGGCCGCGACGGCGACGACGCCGAGTCGCTGCTGCACAAGGCGCACGCGGCCCTGCGCCATGCCAAGACGCAGGGCCACGGCCTGGCCTGCGAATTCGAGGCCAGCCAGGTCAAGCCGGGCTGGCGCGCCCTCGAGCACGAGCTGCGCGGGGCGCTGGCGCGCGAAGAGCTGACCCTGGTGTACCAGCCCAAGGTCGACCTGCGCAGCGGGGGCGTGGTGGGCGTGGAGGCCTTGCTGCGCTGGCGCCATCCCTCGTTCGGCCAGGTGGCGCCGGCCGAGTTCATCCCGGTGGCGGAAGAGAGCGGCCTGATCGTCCCGATCGGCCAGTGGGTGCTGGAACAGGCCTGCGCCCAGTTGCGCGCCTGGCGCGACGCCGGCCATGCCGGGCTGACGATGGCCGTCAACCTGTCGGCGCGCCAGTTCCTCGACGACGGCGTGGCGGCCCACGTGGTGGCCACGCTGGCGCGCCACCGCCTGCCGCACGGCGCGCTGGAACTGGAGCTGACGGAATCGACCTCGATGCAGGACGTCCAGCGCAGCATCACGGTGATGAAGCGCCTGAAGGATGCCGGCGTGGTGCTCAGCATCGATGACTTCGGCACCGGCTATTCGAGCCTCGCCTACCTCAAGCGCCTGCCGATCGACAAGGTCAAGATCGACCGCGCGTTCGTCTCCGACCTGGGGCAGAGCGCCGAGTCGCGCGCCATCGTGCAGGCGATCGTGACGGCGGCGCGCTGCCTGGGCCTGGACGTGGTGGCCGAAGGCATCGAACAGGAGGAGCAGGCGCGCCTCCTGATGCTCGACGGCTGCTTCGAGATGCAGGGCTATTATTTCGGCCGTCCGCAGGTGCCCGCGGCGTGCGCGCTCGATGCGCGCCACGTGCTCGGCTAGCGGACGGCGGCAGGGGGGCGGCGACATGGGACGAATCACATCGACGGCGCGCATGGGACTGCTGCTGGCGGCGCTGTGGCTGCAGCCTGGTGCAACGGTCACGGCGGCAACAGCGGCTGCGGCAGCGGCGCCGGCGCCGGAAGCGCCCGCGCTGGCGCTGGAACGCCTGGAGGAACAGGTGCGCGCCGGGGCGCCCGGTGCGCTGGCGGCCCTGCTGGCCGAGCGCCGCCACTTCCTGGCGGGCGTGTCGCCGGCGCAGCGCATCGCCTACCTGACGCTGCTGCGCCAGGCCCACGTGGACAAGGGCGACGGCGCCGCGGCCGCCGACGTGGCCATCGAGATCGAACGGGCCGCGCTGGCCGCGGACGACGGCCTGAACGCGGCGCTGGGCGCGCTCGGCCGCATCGAACGGCTGACCGCGTCGCGCCCGGCGGACGCGCTGGCGGCGCTGAATGCGCTGGATGCGCGCAGCGCGCGCCTGGGCCAGCCCGAGTTCGTGGCCGCGCTGCAGCAGGCCTACGGCGACGCCTACCTGGCCCTGGGCCAGTTCGACTTCGCGCTGAGCCACTACCTGAAGGCGCTGGAGGTCTGCCGCCAGCACCCGGCGCTGCTGCGCCCGACCCCGAACCTGCTGCGCCTGTCGATCGCCAAGCTGCAGGTCTACACGCGCGCGCCCGAGCAGGTGCTCGAGACGCTCGGCCAGATCGCGGCGGACGGCGGCGCGCTGCCGCCGGCGGGGCGGGTACGCGCGGCCGTGATCGAAGGCATCGCGCAGAGCATGCGCGGCAACGGCGCGCGCAGCCTGGGCGCCTACCGGCGCGGCCTGGAGCTGGCGCGCACCTACGACCTGCCGGCGCTGGAGGCGAACGCCCTGTCCAACCTGGCCGACGGCTACCTGCAGGAGCGCAGCTGGGTCAAGGCCGAGCAGACCGCGAGCGCCGCCCTGCGCGTGGCCGAGCGCGCGCACGACGTGCACACCGCGCGCATGGCCATGGTCAACCTGGGCATGGCGCTGGCCGGCCAGGGCCGCGTCGACGAAGGGATGAAGCAGATCGACCGGGCGGCGCGCGAGATGGAGGTCGAGCAATCCTGGCCGGACCTGGTCAACGCGCTGTCGGAGAAGAGCCGCGGCCTGGAACAGGCGGGACGCTGGCGCGATGCGCTGGCGGCGCTGCGCCACCAGCAGCGCATCGCCGCGCGCCTGACGGCCGCCGAGCGCGAGAACGCCGTGATGGTGCTCCAGGAGCAGTTCAACGCGCAGCGCCGGGCCGTGCAGATCGAGGGCCTGCGGCGCGAGAACGCGCTCAAGGACGACGAGATCCGCAGCCGCCGCACCTGGCAGGCCGTGGCCTCGGCCGGCGCCGCCGCCGCGCTGCTGCTGTGCGCCGTGGCCTGGCTGCTGTACCGCCGTTCGGCGCAGGGCGCGCGGCGCCTGCAGGTGTTGAACGCGGAACTGGAATTCCATTCGACCCACGACGCGCTGACCGGCCTGCTGAACCGGCGCTCGTTCCGCGACACCATGCTGGCGCGCGCGGCCGCGCAGGAGGGCGCGACGCGCGGCGCCGACCAGTGCTTCGTGCTGCTCGACATCGACCACTTCAAGGCGATCAACGACCGCCTGGGCCATGCCGCGGGCGACGCGGTGCTGGTCGAGGTGGCGCGCCGCCTGCGCGAGACGGCCGGCGCCAGGGCCAGCGTGCTGCGCTGGGGCGGCGAGGAGTTCCTGGTGTACGCGGACGGCCTGCCGGTCGGGCGCCACGCCGGGTTCGTGCGCGAACTGCTGGAAGCGGTGGCGGCCGGGCCGGTCGCGGCGGGCGAGGACGTGGTCACCGCAGTGACGATCAGCGCCGGCGCCCTGGCGCTGCCGGCGGTGGGCGCCGCGCCGCTCGACTGGCAGCAGGCGCTGGCGCTGGCCGACCATGCGCTGTACCGCGCCAAGGACGCGGGACGCCACCGCGGCTACCTGGCCGACGGCCGCCTGGTGCGCGCCGGCGTGGCCGGGCTGCGCCTGGAAGCGGTGCTGCCGGGCCGCAGCGGCGCCGGCGCGCCGCTGTGCGCCTGAGCGGCGCCCGGCGCCGGGTTCAGCGCACGCCCGGCAGCACCAGCACCTGCAGGCCGGACGGGGTCTGCGGCGCGCGGTAGACGCGCTGGGTCGCCTTCCTGAAGTCTTCCGGCTTCGCCTGCGGGATCGAGGTGAAGGTCTGCGGGTTCAGGTCGACCAGCGGGAACCAGGAACTCTGCACCTGCACCATGATGCGGTGGCCGCGGCGGAAGGTGTGGTTGACGTCGCCGATGTCGAAGTCCAGCGCCTCGACCTTGCCCGGCACGAAAGGCTCGGGCTTGTCGAAGGCGTGGCGGAACTTGCCGCGCAGCGGGTTGCCGCGCACCAGCTGCTGGTAGCCGCCCAGCGGGGCAGCCGGCGGCGCCACGTCGTTGCCGCGCGGACGCGGCTCGCCCGCCGGGAACTCGGCCGGGTACACGTCGATCAGCTTGACGACCCAGTCGGCGTCGGTCCCGGTGGTCGAGACGAACAGCTTCGGCCTGACCGGGCCGGCGATCGTCACGTCCTCTTCCAGCACCTCGCTGCGGTAGGTGAGCACGTCCGGCCGGGTGCTGGCGAAGCGCTGGTCCGACACCATGTATTCCTGCGGCACGCCGGTGGCCGCGTAGCCGATGTACGGCACCGGCCTGGCCGGGTCGGACACGTACTCGTCGAAGGCGCCGTCGGCCGGCGCCCTGGCGTCCTGCTGCCAGGACAGCTTGCCGTCCGCGCCGAAGTACAGCGTGCGCGCCCTGGCCTGCACGGGCGGCCAGGCGTCGTACTGGCGCCAGACGTTGGAGCCGGTCTCGAAGGCGGTGACCGGCGCGATCGGCTGGGCCGGTTTCACGCCCTTCAGGTGTTCCTCGAAGAAGGGGAACTGGATCCGGGTGCGGAAGTAGTCGCCCGTCTTGCTGTCGAACGAGACGTTGCCCAGGCGCTTGCCCTCGTAGCGCGCCCAGCCGCCATGCACCCAGGGGCCGATCACCAGCCCGTTGAAGATGCCCGGATTGTAGCGCTTCACCGCGTGGTAGGTGGTGAACGGTCCCTGCAGGTCCTCGGCGTCGAACCAGCCGCCCACCGTCAGCACGGCCGCCTTGATGTTCTTCAGGTGCGGGGCGATGGCGCGCAGTTTCCAGAACGCGTCGTAGGTGTCGTGCTCGATGGTCGGCTGCAGCAGGGCGCGCTGCTGCGGGGTCAGCGTGGCCAGGATGTTCTGCATCGTGCGATGCTTGAGGAAGAAGTCGTAGCCGTCGGCCTCGCCGTAGTCGAAGCCGGACCAGGTCTTGGGCAGCGGGGTCGGGTTCTGCTGCTCCGTGAACGAGGCATAGAAGCCGAAGTTCGCGGCCAGCATGAACGCGCCGCCGTGGTAGGAGTCGTCGCCCATGAACAGGTCGGTGACCGGCGCCTGCGGCGAGGCGGCCTTGATCGACGGGTGCGAATCGATGATCGACGCCGACGTGTAGAAGCCCGGGTAGCTGATGCCCAGGATGCCGGCCTTGCCGTTGTTGTTCGGGACGTTCTTCAGCAGCCATTCCATGGTGTCGTACATGTCCTGGCTTTCCTGGCCCTCGCCGGGACGGCGCTGCGGATTCGCGTGCGGCGTCATCTCGACCCATTTGCCCTCGGACATGTAGCGCCCGCGCACGTCCTGCTTGACGAAGATGTAGCCGGCGTCCTCGAACTCCTTCGACGGGCCGATCTGCTTCGGGAACCAGTCCTGGCCGTAATGCAGTTCGCCCTCCGCCTGCACGCCCGCGCTGTACGGCGTGCGTTGCAGCAGGAACGGATAGCGCTTCGACGCATCCTTGGGCACGTAGATGACGGTGAACAGGCGCACGCCGTCGCGCATCGGGATGCGGTACTCGTACTTGGTGTAGGTCTCGCGCAGGTCGCGCGGGGCGGGCGCTGTATCGGCAGCATTCGCGGCGGCATTCGCGGCGGCATTCGCGGCAGCGGTGTCAGCGGCGGCGGCATGGACGGCCAGCGGCGTGCAGGCGAGCGCTACCAGTAGGGACAGCAGGGGCAGGGGACGGCGGATCATGGGTTCCTTGGCGTGGTGGGAACAGGCAAAACGCGCAGTATAAATCCGCTTGGAAAGTGTTTGCCGGATTTTTAACAGCGGATGCCGTATTGACGCGCGCAATGCGCGCTGCCGTACGGCTTGCGGGGAACTGCGCGCGAGGATCGCGCCAGCACCACGTCGCATTGCCCATGCCGTCCGCTCCCCGCTCCCAGCCAGGCCGCCGCTGCGCCGTCCGGCGGCGTGACAATCCGTGCATTTGCCTGATTCGCGCCTGTGGCATCATGCGGTTTCCGGGCAGGGCGACGACGAGGCAAACACCATGGTAAGAACCAAGACACTGCGGCACGTGGCGAGCGGCCTGCGCGACGCCTTCGTCGGCCGCAATAACGACCAGGACGGCTACTGGGCCCTGGGCAAACTGTACGCGGCGGCCGATCCGGCCACGCCATCGGTCGTGCTGGACCTGCGCGCTGGCGGCGCCACGCCGCCGGCGCCGGACTGCCTGGCGATGGCGCGGCGCTGGGCGGATTACCTGGCGTGGGCCTTGGGCGCGCACGGTATCGCGGTCCCGGCGCTGGCGCGTGCCGAGGTGCTGGTGGAGTTCGACGCCGCGCCCGACGCGGGCTTCGCGGGGCCGATGCGCTACCTGGCCGGGTACGGCAAGCCGTTCCGCTGCACCGTCACGCTGGGCGACGATGCCGGCAGGCTCGTGCAGTCGCGCGCGTGCGGTCGTTGCTGGCTGCACGATCCCGGGCGCGAGTCGCGCCGCCATCCGGCCGACTGGGGACGGCTGCGACCGCATGCGCGCCGCCGCGCCGCCGCCGGCGGCGATCGATGAACGCACCCGGCCTGTTGCTGGAGCGCCGCCGACGCGCGTCCGGGTCCGACGCATCGGTCAGGGGGGGGACGGGTCTCTCGTCCACGCCACGACAAGCGTGCGGGAGCGCCCAGCGCCCAGCGCTCGGCCGCGATGCGCGTCCTAGCGGCCGGACCCGGCCGCGTCGTCCCACCCCAGCCCCAGCGCCTTGTGCAGGGCGATGAAATCCCCGGTCAGCGCCGCCTGCGCCTGCGCCAGGTTCTGTTCCGCCGCCAGCTGCTGGCGCTCGGCGTCGAGCATGTCGATCAGGTTGGCGGTGCCGGCCTTGCGGCGCGCGCCCGTCAGCAGCGCGGCGCGGTCGGCCGTGGCCTTGGCGCGGGCGATCGTCGCCACCGTCGTGCGGCGCTGGCGAAAGCGCGACAGCGCGTCCTCGGCGTCGCGCAGCGCGCCCAGCACGGCCAGCCGGTACTGCGCCTCGGCTTCCTCGCGCACGCCTTCGGCCCGGGCCACGCCCGCCCTGGCGCGGCCGAAGTCGAGGACGTTCCAGCTCAGCTGCGGCGCCGCCACCGCCGTGTAGTCGTCCAGGTGCGTCAGGTCGCGCAGGTGGGTGCCGCCGATGCCGATCATGCCGAGCAGGGTCAGGCGCGGGAAGCGCGCCGCCTCGGCCTGGCCGACCTGGGCGTTGCGCGCGGCCAGCGTGCGTTCGGCGGCGCGGATGTCGGGGCGGCGGCGCAGCATCGCGGCCGGATCGCCGACGGCGACGCTCGCCGGCGGCAGCGGCACCGCGGCGGCGCCGGCGGCGGGCGTGCCCAGCGCTGCGTCGATGGCGCCGGGCGCCTGGCCCACCAGCACCGCCAGCTCGTCGCGCAAGGCGTCGAGCTGGGCGCCGAGCGGTTCGGCGTCGGCGCGGGTCGATTCCAGCTGGCCCTGCAGGCGTTCCAGGTCGAGCCGCGATGCCGTGCCCGCGGCCACGCGGCGCGCGGTCAGGTCGAGCGCCTGCTGCTGGCGCGCGATGGCGGCGTCGCTCAGCGCGATCCGGGCCTGGGTGGCGCGCAGGTTGACGTAGGCCTGCGCCACTTCCGCGGCAAGGCTCAGCTGGGCGTCGGCCAGGTTGGCCGCGGCGGCGTCGGCCAGCGCGCCGGCGGCCTCGGCGGCGCGGCGGCGGCCGCCGAACAGGTCGATTTCCCAGGTGGCGTCGAAGCCGGCGCTGTACAGGTTCAGCGAGGACGGCAGCGCCGCGCCGCCCTGGCTCGCCGCCTGCCCCTGGTCCGGCTGGCCCTGGGCGCCGCCCGCCAGGTCGCCCAGCGGCGGCAGGTGCGCATGGGCGGCCAGCAGGGTGGCGGTGCCGTTCGGGAGACTGGCGGCGCGTTCGCTGCGCAGCGCGGCGCGGGCCTGGCGCAGGCGCGCCGACGCGACGGCCAGAGTCGGGTTGGCGTGCAGCGCGCGTTCGACCAGGGCGTCCAGCACGGGGTCGTCCAGCGCGGTCCACCAGTGCGCCAGCACCTGGCCCGGGACCGACGCGGGATCGGCGGGCGCGCCGGCGCGCGCGAACGCGGCGCCCTGGACGGTGGCGGGGGGACCCGCGTAGTCGGTCCCGACGGTCGTGCAGCCCGCCAGCGACAGGGCGAGGATGCCAGCAAGTAGGGTTGGCTTCATCGTGACTCCTCAGTGGCCCGCCACCGGGGCGCTCTTGTTCAGGGGACGCAGGAATAGCACCAGCGGGATCACGCAGCAGATGCCCACCGACAGGATCCAGAACAGGTCCATGTACGTCATCGTCAGCGCCTGCAGCTGGATCGTGCCCTGCAGGCTGCGCAGCGCGCCGGCCATGCCGCCGGACCCCTGCGCCTGGGCCGCCAGCCAGTCCTGCACGGCCACCCGGTTCGCGCCCAGCGTTTCCTCGATGCGCCGCTCGTGCAGCCACAGGCGCTGGTCCTGCAGCACGGCGATGCCGGCCAGCGCCAGCGAGCCGCCCATATTGCGCGCCGCGTTGAACAGGCCGGCGGCGTCGCTGGCATGGTCCGGCGTGACCGACTGGATCGCCGCCTGGTTCAGGAACAGCATCGCGAAGATGGTGCCGACGCCGCGGATCAGTTGCCCGGCCACGAAGTCGCCGCCGGCCGCCTGCGCCGTCAGGTCGCTGTCGAGCCAGGCGCTGAAGGCCAGCACGGCCAGGCCGAAGCCGACCGCCAGGCGGATGTCGACGTAGCGGATCAGCAGCGGCACCAGCGGCATCATCAACAGGCTGGGCAGGCCGCCCAGCGCCACGATCTTGCCCGACTGGAGGGCGTTGTAGCCGCTGATCGCGGACAGGAACTGCGGGATCACGTAGGAGGTGCCGTAGATCACCATGCCGATCACGATGCCCATCGCGACCACGCTGCCGAACTGGCGGTCGAGCAGGAGCTTGAGGCGGATGACGGGCCGCCTGGCCGTCACCTGGCCGACCATCAGCAGCACGAAGCCGATCGCCGAGACGATCGTCAGCCAGACGATCTCGCGCGACGAGTACCACTGTTCGCGCTCGCCTTCCTCCAGCACCACCGTCAGGCCGCCGAGGAACGCGGCCAGGCCCGCGATGCCGAGCCAGTCGGCCTGCAGCAGCTGGCCGGCCTGCGGCTTTTCGTGCGGCAGGCCGACCAGCAGCAGGATCACCAGGCCGATGCAGATCGGGACGTTGAGGAAGAAGGCATAGTGCCAGCTCAGGTTCTCGGTCAGCCACCCGCCGATCAGCGGGCCGACCACCGGCCCGAGGATGGCGGTGGCGCCGAACATGGCCGTGCCGACCGGCTGCTGGCTGCGCGGCAGGCGGGTGGCGATGATGGTCTGCGCGGTCGGGATCATGGCGCCGCCGGTGAAGCCCTGGCCGACGCGCCCCGCGATCATCATCCCGAGCGACGTCGACAGCCCGCACAGCACCGAGAAGCCGGTGAACAGCGCGGCCACCAGCAGCAGGAAGGTGCGCAGCCCGAACACGCGTTCCAGCCAGCCCGAGAGCGGGATGATGACGATTTCCGCGACCAGGTAGCCGGTGGCGATCCAGGTGCCCTCGGTGCCGCTGGCGCCGATCTCGCCCTGGATCGTCGGCAGCGAGGAGTTCACGATCGAGATGTCGAGCGTGGCCATCAGCGCCCCCAGCGTGCCGGCGGCCACCGCCAGCCAGGCGCCGGCGTCGGCGCGCCCGCCAGCCTGCGCGCCCTGCGCGGCGGCGCTCACCCGCGCTCCTTGCGCGCGTCCTCGTGGGCGTCCTGGCGTTCCTCTTCGTGGTCCTTGATCCGCTGATAGTCGTCCTTGGCGTTGCGGGTGTCGACTTCGACCTTCAGCGACAGGCCCGGCACCAGGATGCGGCGCGTTTCCGGGCCGGCGTCGAGGGCGATGCGCACCGGCACGCGCTGGACGATCTTGGTGAAGTTGCCGGTGGCGTTCTGCGGCGGCAGCAGCGAGAACTGGGCGCTGGTGCCGGGCGCGAGGCTCTCGACGTGGCCGTGCAGCGCCAGGCCGGGCAGGGCGTCGACCTTGACCTCGGCGGGCTGGCCCACGCGCATGCGGCCGATCTGGGTTTCCTTGAAGTTGGCGCCGATGTACAGCGTGCCCAGCGGGACCAGCGTCATCAGGCGCGTGCCGGGCTGGACGAACTGGCCGACGCGCACCTGGCGGTCGCCGACGCGGCCGGCCACGCTGGCGGTGAGCGTCGTCGATTCGAGGTTGACCTCGGCCGCCTTCAGCTGGGCGCGCGCGGTGCCGGCCTGGGCTTCGGCCTGGCGTACCTGGGCCTGCAGCGACACGATGCGCCTGGTCGCATTCTCCAGCGCCGCGCGCTGGGCGGCGACCTGGCGGGCGCCCTGGTCGGCGTCGTTGCGGCGCGCCGCCAGGACCTGGGCGTTCTCGGCGCCGATCTCCACCAGCGGCGCGTAGCGGCGCGCCTCGCCGGCGGCGAACGACGCGTTGTCTCGCGCGGCCGCCAGCTGGGCGCGCATCTGCGCGACAGTCGACTCCTGTTCCGCGATCTGGGCGCGCACCGCGTCGGCATTGGCGCGCGCGATGTCGATCTGGGCCTGGAACTGCTCGGCCTGGGCGCGGTAGTCGCGCGCGTCGATGCGCACCAGCGCCTGGCCGGCGCGCACGTCCTGGTTCTCGTTCACCAGCACTGCCTCGACGTAGCCGCCGACCTTGGGCGAGACCGTCACCGTGTCGGCCTGCGTGTAGGCGTCGTCGGTCTCTTCGAAGTACTTGCCGTGGAGCTGGTAATACAGCAGCCAGCCCAGGCCGGCCAGCAGCACGACGATGCCGACGACCACCAGCACGATGCGGATCTTGCGCTTCTTCGCGGGCGAGACCTGCCCGCCGTCCTTGGCGTCGCCGCCTTCCTTGGCCTTGTCCTCGTCCTTTTCCTTGCCGCGGCCCTGGTCCTGGTCGTCATTGCTGCCGGACTGCGCATCCGGCGTCCTGTCGTCGTCCTGCTGGTCGGTCATCGCGGGGTTCCTGTCGGTTGGGAGTCTGGCTGGCATGCGGGCGCGGCGGCGCGGCGCGCGCGTTCGGCGTCGACCATCGCGCAGGCATAGGCGGCCAGGCGCGCGACCCAGGCGTCGAGGGCGCCGGGGGCGTCGAACAGGCCGGGCGCGGCGCGCGCGATGTGTTCGTGGCCGATGTAGGGATAGGTGACGAGCGCCCAGATCGAGAACGTCAGCGCGTGCAGGTCGGGATCGGGCGCCGGCAACCCCAGTTCGCGCGCCAGCAGCGCCCGCAGGCGCCGCTGCAGCCGTTCGCGGCTGGTGCGCTCCTCCTCGAGCATGCCGGTCGGCTCGAAGGCTTCGCGCAGGCGCAGGCGCACGCTCAGCAGCGCGGCCGGGCCGTCGTCCAGCGGTTGCAGGCAGTTGCGCAGGAAGCGGGCGAGCGCTTCGCGCAGCGCCAGGCCGGGCGCGTCGAAGGTCGGCAGGTCGGCGTCCGCCGCGCGCTGCAGCGGTTCGTAGAGGGCGGCGCGGTACAGCCCCGCCTTGTCGCCGAAATAGTAGGCGATGGCGGCGACGTTGGCGTCGGCCGCCTGGGCGAGTTCGCGCACCGAGGTGCTGGCGTAGCCGCGCTCGGCGAACAGGCGCAGGGCGCTGGCGAGGATGCGCTCGCGGGCGTGCACGCCGTCGCTGCGCGGCTTGCGGCCGCAGGACGCGGGCACGGAATCGTCTTCGATCATCAGTTAAACGACTGTTTGAGTTAAATCAATCGTAAACTTTTTATAACAACCGCGCAGTTCGATTCGTGCAAGGAAAAGTTTTATTCGATGAGCAATACCCGTGCATCCGGATCGCGCTGGCGCAGCCAGGCCAGCACGGCATCGGTGCTCACGGTGTCGATGCTGCCCGCCATGCGCCGGTCGAACGGGTGGTCGTCGAAGGCGACGTTGGCGCGGAACATGCGCGCGCCCAGGCGCACCGCGGCCGGCACGTGCACGGTGGGCGGCCGGTAGCCGTGCCCGCGCAGCCAGGACTGGGCGGCGGCGCGCGTGACGGCGGGTCCGGCAGGGACTTCGGCGCCGGCGAGCACTTCCAGCACCCACTGGTTCGAGTTCTGGTAACGGGTGCCGTACACATAGGACAGCATGTTGTAGCGCGGCTCGTGCAGGCGGCGCGGCAGCGTGCCGGCCATGGCGGCGGCGAGGCGCGCCTGCAGCGCGGGACCGGGAATCGCCACCTGCGCGCGGTAGCGGAACAGGTCGGTCAGGAAGAAGTTGCCGACGCCGTCCTCGTACAGGTCGGAACTGGCGGTACCGCAGTCGTTCAGGGCGTGCACGACGGTCCAGCGGCCGGCCCGGTGGTCGCGCACGGCGATGCCCATGTGCGAGTAAACGAGGCCGTAGGCGGACAGGTCCTGGCCGGCGCGCGCCAGCAGCGCGACGCTGGCGCCGCTCGCTTCCAGCGCGGCGAAGCTGCGTTCGGCCAGCGCCATCGCGCGGCGCGCCTCGTCCACCGACAGCGCCTCCTCGCGGCAGGCCTGGCCGGCGTGGGCCCGGCCGGCGGCCAACGCCAGCATGAGCGCCAACGCCGCCGCGGCACCCACCGCCTCAGGCCGCGCGGCCATGGTGCAGCAGGACCTTGCCCGCCTCGTTCGGGATGAACGCCAGCGCCTTTCCGGACAGGACCAGCAGGTGGCCGGTGGACAGCGCCACCACGTCCAGCGTGGTGCCGGCTGCGACGAGCACGCCGCGTGCGGCGGCGCCGGACAGGCGCACGGTGGCGACGCTGGCGCCGGCGGCGCCGCGCAGCACGATCTCGATGCCGTCGCCGACGGCCTGCGCGCTGGCGACGACCACGCTGCCGGCGGCCGCCACCGACAGGAGCGACCCGCCGACCACCATGGCGGAGGCGTCGCCCAGGGCTTGCGAGGGAGCCGACAGGTCGGCGGCATGGGGGCTGCCGACCGCCAGGCTGAACAGAGTCAATACGAACAGGCGTTTCATGGGATAGGGATGCCATCGAGACGGGATGGCAGCATTCTCGGCCGCGCCGGGCGCGCGCACAACCGCGTGTCGGGCCGGTCGCGCGCGGTGCGTCGCCGGGTATCGTCCCGCGCTACCGCACGCCGGAAGCAGGAAAATAGTTTCTTTGCATAAACGACAAGGGTGCCGCATCGGGAATGGTGTGAATGCCGTCAAGCATCGCACTTGTTTGGTGCAAATGGTGCCGTGCCGAACAGTGTTAAGGTCCCGTCAAAAATCCGCTTACCATATTGTCATCGCCGGTCCGCCGCTCCGGATTCGGCCCGACTTCAACAAAAGGAAGCGACATGGACCACTTCAAGGACATCAACCACACACGGCGCGACCTGCTGATCGGCGGCGCGCTGTCGGCCACCGCCGCCGCGCTGCCCGCGATGGCGCAGGCCGATGCCGCCCCCGGCGGCGGCGCGCCCGCCGCCACCCCGGCGCCGGTCAACGGCAAGGTGGCGCTGCGCGTCAACGGCCAGCGCTACGAGATGACCGTCGACACGCGCACGACGCTGCTCGACCTGCTGCGCGAACACATGCACCTGACCGGCACCAAGAAGGGCTGCGACCAGGGCCAGTGCGGCGCCTGCACGGTCATCGTCGACGGCCGCCGCATCAATTCCTGCCTGACGCTGGCGGTGATGCACGAAGGCGCCGAGGTCACGACCATCGAGGGCCTGGGCCAGCCCGGCAAGCTGCACCCGATGCAGGCCGCCTTCGTCAAGCACGACGGCTACCAGTGCGGCTACTGCACCCCGGGCCAGATCTGTTCGGCCGTGTCGGCGCTCGACGAACTGCGGCGCGGCATCCCGAGCCACGTCACGTCCGACCTGAACGCCAAGCCGCTGCTGTCGGTCGACGAGCTGCGCGAACGCATGAGCGGCAACATCTGTCGCTGCGGCGCCTATTCCAACATCATGGAAGCCATGACCGACGTGGCGGAGGGCAAGGCATGAAGGCATTCACCTACGAACGCGCGCAGAATCCGGCGCAGGCCGCGGCCGCGGCGCAGAAGCCCAACGCCCGCTTCATCGCTGGCGGCACCAACCTGCTGGACCTGATGAAGCTGGAGATCGAGACCCCGGCCCACCTGGTCGACGTGAACGGCCTGGGCCTGGACAAGATCGAGCCCACGCAGGACGGCGGCCTGCGCGTCGGCGCCCTGGTGCGCAACACCGACCTGGCCGCGGACGCGCGCGTGCGGCGCGACTATGCCGTCCTGTCGCGCGCGCTGCTGGCGGGCGCCTCGGCCCAGCTGCGCAACAAGGCGACGACGGCCGGCAACCTGCTGCAGCGCACCCGCTGCCCGTATTTCTACGACACCAACCAGGCCTGCAACAAGCGCCAGCCGGGCAGCGGCTGCGCGGCCATCGGCGGCTACACGCGCCAGCTGGCGATCGTCGGCCACAGCGAGGCCTGCATCGCCACCCATCCGAGCGACATGGCGGTGGCCATGCAGCTGCTGGACGCGGGCGTCGAGACGGTGAACGCCGCCGGCGCCACCCGCGTCATCCCGATCGCCGACTTCTACCGCCTGCCCGGCACGACGCCGCACATCGAGACCACGCTGCAGCCCGGGGAACTGATCACGGCGGTGACGCTGCCGCGGCCGCTGGGCGGCAAGCATTACTACCGCAAGGTGCGCGACCGCGCCTCCTACGCCTTCGCCCTGGTATCGGTGGCGGCGGTGGTGCAGCCGGACGGCAGCGGACGGGTGGCGCTGGGCGGCGTCGCGCACCGGCCGTGGCGCGTGGCGCAGGCGGAAAGCGCGATGGCGCGCGGCGCCGTGGCGGTGACGGACCAGCTGCTGGCCGGCGCCCGCGTCACCAACGATAACGCATTCAAGGTGCCGCTGGTGCAGCGCACGCTCGACGCCATCCTGGCCGAAGCGCGCGCCGGACAGCGCACGGGCTGAAGGAGGCCGATCCATGAAATTCACCACACCCGCCACCACCAACCCGATCGACCGCCTGAAGGTCGTCGGCAAGCCCACCGACCGCATCGACGGCCCGCTCAAGACCACCGGCACGGCGCCCTATGCCTACGAACAGCACAAGGCGGCGCCGGACGCCGCCTACGGCTACGTGGTGGGCGCCGCCATCGCCAAGGGCCGCATCGCCGCGATCGACACGGCCGCCGCCAAGGCCGCGCCGGGCGTGCTGGCCGTCGTCACCCACGAGAATGCCGGCAAGCTGGGCAAGGGCGACAAGAACACGGTCCGGCTGCTCGCCGGGCCCGAGGTCCAGCACTACCACCAGGCCGTCGCCGTGATCGTCGCCGAGACGTTCGAGCAGGCGCGCGCCGCCGCCGCGCTGCTGAAGGTCGAGTATGCGAAGCAGGCCGGCGTGTACGACCTCGAAGCGGCCAAGAACGCCGCCAAGAAGCCGGACGAGAAGGACAAGCCGGACACGAAGGTCGGCAGCTTCGACAGCGCATATGCGAGCGCCCCGGTCAAGTTCGACGGCACCTACACCACCCCGGACCAGTCGCACGCGATGATGGAACCGCATGCGTCGATCGCCGTCTGGAACGGCGACAAGCTGACGCTGTACACGTCGAACCAGATGATCAACTGGGGCAAGAAGGACCTGGCCAAGACGCTCGGCATCCCCGAACAGAACGTGCGCCTGGTGTCGCCCTACGTGGGCGGCGGCTTCGGCGGCAAGCTGTTCCTGCGTGCCGAGGCGTTGATGGCGGCGCTGGGCGCGCGCGCCGCGGGCCGCCCGGTCAAGGTGACGCTGCAGCGCGCCATCATGATCAACAACACCACGCACCGCCCGGCCACCATCCAGCGCATCCGCATCGGCGCCACGCGCGAGGGCCGCATCACGGCCATCGCCCACGAGAGCTGGTCGGGCGACCAGCCCGGCGGCCAGCCCGAAACGGCCGTGATGCAGACGCGCCTGCTGTACGCCGGCCAGCACCGCATGACGCGCATGCGCCTGGCGACGCTCGACCTCCCCGAGGGCAACTCGATGCGCGCGCCGGGCGAGGCGCCGGGCCTGATGGCGCTGGAGATCGCCATCGACGAGATGGCGGAAAAGCTCAAGATGGACCCCGTGACCTTCCGCATCGTCAACGACACGACGGTCGACCCGGAGAAACCGGGCCGCAAGTTCTCGCAGCGCCGCTTCGTCGACTGCATGCGCATGGGCGCCGAGCGCTTCGGCTGGAACAAGCGCAATCCGGTGCCGGGCCAGGTCCGCGACGGCCGCTGGCTGGTCGGCATCGGCGTGGCGTCGGCGTTCCGCAACAATATCGTGACGCCGTCGGCGGCGCGCGTGCGCCTGGGCCGCGACGGCCGCATCACGGTCGAGACCGACATGACCGACATCGGCACCGGCAGCTACACCATCATCGCCCAGACCGCGGCCGAGATGATGGGCGTGCCGCTCGAGCGGGTGGACGTGCGGCTGGGCGACTCCGCGTACCCCGTCTCGTCCGGCTCCGGCGGCCAGTGGGGCGGCAACAGCTCGACGGCCGGCGTGTACGCGGCCTGCGTCAAGCTGCGCGAGGCGGTGGCGAAGAAGCTCGGCCTCGACCCGGCGGGCGCCGACTTCGCCGACGGCCAGGTGCGCGCCGGCGGCAAGGCGGTGGCGCTGCAGGACGCGGCGCGCGACGCCGAGGTGGTCGGCGAGGACAAGATGGAGTACGGCGACCTGGACAAGAAGTTCCAGCAGTCGACGTTCGGCGCCCACTTCGTCGAGGTCGGCGTGGACGCGGCCACCGGCGAGATCCGCGTGCGCCGCATGCTGGCCGTGTGCGCGGCGGGCCGCATCCTGAACCCGAAGTCGGCGCGTAGCCAGGTGATCGGCGCGATGACGATGGGTGTCGGCGCGGCGCTGATGGAAGACCTCGTGGTCGACAAGCGCATCGGTTTCTTCGTCAACCACGACCTGGCCGGCTACGAGGTGCCGGTGCACGCCGACATCCCGCACCAGGAGGTGGTGTTCCTGGACGAGACCGACCCGATCTCCTCGCCCATGAAGGCCAAGGGCGTCGGCGAGCTCGGCATCTGCGGCGTGGCGGCGGCGGTGGCGAACGCCATCTACAACGCCACCGGCGTGCGCGTGCGCGACTATCCGGTCACGCTCGACAAGCTGCTGCCGAAGCTGCCGCCGCTGCGCAGCGCCTGACGCCGCGTCCTCCGGCGCAGGCTGCCACGTCGCCCCGGCGCAGGCCGGGGCCCAATGCCGTCGCGCCGTCGAGGCGCGCCCACAGCGGGCCCCGGCATGCGCCGGGGCGACGGCGTCCGTTTCACCTGGCCACCCGCATAAAGCACACTGCGCGCTTCCGTCAGCGCATAAAATGGCAGGATTGCGCCACGGATGGACACCATGACCGAATTTCCCCGCACGGGCAGCCTGCCCGACAGCGTCGAACGCCGCCTGCACGCGCCGGGCCAGGCGGCGTGCGCGCTCGGCCCACCGTCCTCCTGGCCCCTGCCGCTGCAGTACGCCGCGCGCTTCATGTTCGATGCCGCCACTCCGGTCTTCCTGGGCTGGGGGGCGGACGCGTGCCTGCTCTACAACGACGCCGCGCTGGCGCTGGTGGGGGCGCGCCATCCCGGGCTGCTCGGCCATCCGCTGGCAAGCACCTGGCCGCAGGCCTGGGCCGCACTCGAACCGTCGATCCGGCGCGCGCTGGCCGGCGAAGCGTTCCAGGTCGATCAGCCGGCGCTGGCGGCGCACGGCACCGGCGCACCGGAGTCCGCACGGGACCAGTCCTGGCTGAAGCTGGCGTTCGCGCCGCTGCGCGGGCTGGACGGCGCGGTGCTGGGCTTTTCCTGCAGCGTCCACGACACCACGGCGCTGCGCGAGAGCGAAGCCAAGTTCCGCGCGATCACCGACGCCATGCCGCAGATGGTATGGTCGACGCTGCCCGACGGCTACCATGACTATTACAACCAGCGCTGGTACGAGTTCACCGGCATGCGGCCGGGCGATACCGACGGCGAGCGCTGGGCCGGCATGTTCCATCCGGACGACCGCGAGTGCGCCTGGGAGCGCTGGCGCCACGCGCTGGCGACGGGCGAGCAGTACGAGGTCGAATACCGGCTGCGCCACCACAGCGGGGCCTACCGCTGGGTGCTGGGCCGCGCGCTGCCCGTGCGCGACGCGCATGGCCGCATCGTGCGCTGGATGGGCACCTGCACCGACATCGACCAGCAGAAGCGCAACGAGGCCATCGTCGCGGACGCGCGCCTGCGCCAGGAGGCGGCGCTGGTGGCGGCCGACATCGGCACCTGGACCTACGACCTCAAGCACGACCGCATCTATGCCGACCCGAACCTGGCCGGCCTGTTCGGCGTCGACGCGCGCGACGCGGCGGGCGGCCACCTCGCGTCCTACCTGGCGGCCCTGCATCCGGACGACGTCGACGCCGCCCGGGCGGCGATCGCGCAGGCGGTGGCGACCGGCGACAGCTACGAGTGCAACTATCGCGTGCGCGCGGGCGACGGCTGGCGCCACCTGCTGGCGCGCGGCAAGGTGACGCTGGACGCTGCCGGGCAGCCTGCCTGGCTGCCCGGGATCGTGCTCGACGTGACGCGCCAGCGCCTGGCGGAGCAGGCGCTGCGCGAGAGCGAGACGCGCTTTCGCCGGCTGGCCGAATCGAACGTCATCGGCATCATCCGCTTCCGCATGGACGGCACCATCCTCGAGGCCAACCAGGCCTTCCTCGACATGCTGGGATTCGGCCGCGACGCGCTGGCGCGCGGCGAGCTGACCTCCGCCAGGCTGACGCCGCCCGAGTGGCGCACCGAGAACGAACAGGTCATGGAACGCCTGCGCACGGTCGGGCGCATGGACAGCTACGTCAAGGAGTACTACCGCAAGGATGGCAGCCGCGCCAGCGTGCAGATCGGCGCGGCCCGCATCGGGACGGGCGCGGACGGCGTGGACGCGGACGAGGGCGTGGCCTACGTGGTCGACATCTCGCCGATCCGCGAGGCCCAGCAGGCGCTGCGCGACGCCGACCGGCGCAAGGACGAGTTCCTGGCGATGCTCGCGCACGAGCTGCGCAACCCGCTGGCGCCGATCACGGCGGCTGCCGACTTCCTCAAGATCGGCAAGCCGGACGAGGCGCGCATCCGCCAGGTGACGGCCATCATCTCGCGCCAGGCCAGCCACATGACCGGCCTGATCGACGACCTGCTGGACGTCTCGCGCGTGACGCGTGGCCTGATCACGCTGGACCGCTGCCCGGCGGCGCTGGCCGGGCTGGTCGGCGAGGCCGTCGAGCAGGTGCGCCCGCTGGTCAAGGCCAAGGACCACCGCCTGGAACTGCACATGCCGCCCGACGAGGCACTGGTGCACGGCGACCGCAAGCGCCTGGTGCAGATCTTCGCCAACCTGCTCGGCAACGCCGCCAAGTACACGCCGGACGGCGGCCGCATCGACGTGCACATCCGCGTGGCGCCCGACGAGGTCGAGGTGTGCGTGGGCGACGACGGCATCGGCATGTCGGCCGAACTGGTGGCGCGCGCCTTCGACCTGTTCTCGCAGGGCGAGCGCAGCGCCGACCGCTCGCAGGGCGGCCTGGGCATCGGCCTGGCGCTGGTGAAGAGCCTCGTCGAACTGCACGGCGGTACCGTGCGCGGCGACAGCGAGGGCCCGGGCCGGGGCAGCCGCTTCACGGTGACGCTGCCGCGCTTCCACGACGAGCGCGAGGACGAGGAGGGCGAACTGGCGCTGGCCACCGTCGCCGCGCCGGCGGAGGCGCTGCAGGTGCTGATCGTGGACGACAACGTCGACGCCGCCCAGATCCTGGCGATGTACATCGAGGCCGTGGGCCACCGCGCCAGCGTCTGCCACAGCCCGCTCAAGGCGCTGGACCACGCGGCGCGCCACCGCCCGGACCTGTGCGTGCTCGACATCGGCCTGCCGGAAATCGACGGCCACGAACTGGCGCGCCGCCTGCGCGCGCTGCCCGGCATGCAGCACGTGCCGCTGGTCGCCGTCAGCGGCTATGGCCAGGCCCAGGACCGCGAAAAGGCGCTGGCGGCCGGATTCGACCGCCACTTCGTCAAGCCGGTGAAGGCGGCCGACATCCTGGCGGTGTTGCAGGACGTGGCGCAGGCCAGGAGCCTGGGGTGATGCGCGCCTGGACCGTGCCTACCGGTTTCCGGTGCGCCAGGAACGGCGCGCCATCGTCGGGCGCAGCAACCCGACCGACGCGACGCGCGGCCGGCGCAGGAAGCCACGCATGATCGTTTGCGGCGCGGGCGCCTGCGCGATGGCCGAAGCGCGCGCTACGCGACCCTGATCGGCGCGGTGATCGCGTGGCCCGGCGAGTCGAAATAGCTGCCGCCCGCAAATCCCCCGGCCGACCGTTCGACGAACGTCCTGGCCGTCGCCGCAGAGACGGCGTGCCGGCGTGCCGGTGCGCCGCCCCGACGGCGACGCGCCACCAGCGGCCGGACCGGCCGTACTGGGGCTCCCCGACCAGGTAGGTGAGCCACGTGGCGCCGCAGGATTTGCAGGTCGACAGCGAAACCTCGGCGCCGTGCTTGTCCTCGCCCAGCTCGACGGTGTCGTAGTCCGTGAAGCGGAACGGCGGCTGCCTGCACAGGCAGGATGCGGCGCTGGATGGCGGGTCGATCGTCACGAGCGGCGCCCGACCGACCTGGCGCCGCTGTCCCGCACCATGTTGCTGGCCACTCGCAGACCCACCGCATACACGGCGCCATAGGCGATCGCACCGACCAGGGCGGCCTTCGCAGCGCTCCAGAAATCGGCGCCGATCCACGTGCCGACGAACAGGACGGGAATGGAGAACGCGCCGATGATGCCGCTGGCGAACAGGAAAATGCCGTTCGCGCCGTGGAAGCCCTTGCGTGCGCCATTCACCTCGATGCAGCAGGCGAGAAAGAAGATGCCGAAAACCACGGCGGCCCAGATCGTCCAGAAAAGTGTCATGCGCGTCCCATTCAAATAGCGTATCCTCGCGTTGGGGAACGTCCCGGTCCGCGTGTTGTTTCGCTGCGCCTTGCAGCGTATCGCCACGCGGGATCGTTGTCCACTTCGTGTTCCATGTTGCCGAGGGTGCTTGCCATGGCGATGAAAGCCGCATTGACCTGCCTGTTCGTCGCGGGCGCGCTGTTCGGTCCCGTCCGGGGCGCGCAGGCGGCGGATCGGGTTTCGCGCGCGGTCGCGACGCAGGTCGAAGCCCTGTTCGACGGCGCGCACGCCGATTTCCTCTATCCGGGAAACATGCCGGAGCAACTGCTGGACACGCTGGAACTGGCGACCAGCGACGAGGACCGGCCGCATGCGGTCGGCCCGCATCTCCTGTTCCTTTCCGGCTGCCGCCGGCACAGTTGTGATGAAAAGGGCGCGGTCGTCATCGATGACCGCAACCGGAAATTGCAGGCGATCGGCATACGCCATTTCCATTGCCGGTACGAGGATGCGCCGCCGCATGGGCAATCCGCGCCGGCAGGCCCGCTCCGGCGGACCAGCACATGCGATACCGAGCCGACCCTCGCGCTGTTCTTCTTCGGCCGGACGCCGCGCGCTGCCGTGGACCGCGACGTCGCGGCGGCGATGGAAGGGTGGGGCAGGCGGGTCGGCTATTCCAGCAAGGTGGTCCATCGATGCGGGACCAGGAGCGGCAAGGCGGTGTGCACGTAGCGTGGTGGGGAGCGCCTGCGTGGGCGACGGGGTCCGCCCGGCGCCGATGCCTATGCGCCGTCGCGCACGACATCCACCAGGCTGTCGGTCCGCACCGACGCGGCAGCCAGCGCCGCCCCATCGACGAACGCCGCCTCCGTCAGGCGCGTGAGCACCGCCCCCGGCGGCATCTCGACGGCGAGGCGCGCCCCGCGCTCCCACGCATGCCGCACCGTATCCGCCCACAGCACCGGCCGCGCCATGTTCGCGGCCAGGTCGGCGCCGATGCGCGCGCCGTCGAACAGCGCGCGCGCCTGGCTGCTGCTGATCCACGTGATGCGCGGCTGCGCCAGCGCCACCTGGCCGACGGCGCGGGCCAGCGTGCGCGCCTGGTCGTCGAACAGTTCGCAGTGCGAGGGCACGGCCACGGCCAGGCGCTCCGCTTTCTGCGCGCCGTGCGCCAGCGCCAGGTCGGCCACCGCCTGCATGGCAGCGTCCGACCCCGCGACCACGATCTGGCGCGCCGCGTTCAGGTTGGCAAGATAGACCGGGCTGCCCGGGCCGTGCACCTGCGCCACCAGCGGTTCCAGTTGCTGGCGCGCCAGGCCGCCGATCGCCGTCATGCCATACCCGGACGGATAGGCGTCTTCCATCAGCCGCGCGCGCAGTTCCACCAGGCGCACGGCGTCGGCGAAGTCGAGCACCCCGGCCGTCACCGCCGCCGGCCAGGCGCCGATCGACAGTCCGGCCACCATCTGCGGGCGCGCATCGTGCGCCGCCAGCACCCGCGCCATCGCGACGCCGGCCACCAGCAGGCACAGTTGCACGGCGACGGTGGAGCGCAGCGCGTCCGCCGTGTCCAGCGCCAGCACGTCGCGGCCCAGCGCCGCCGAGGCGTCGGCCAGCGTGCGCGCGGTCTCGGGATGGCCGGGCAACGCGTGCAGCATGCCGGCTTGCTGCGCGCCCTGGCCGGGAAAGGTGAACAGGACGCTCATGCCACCGCCGGTTCCCGCCATGGATCGGCCACCAGCACCGGCCCGTGCGCGGTCTTGAGCATGACCCGGCCACCCCGCACGTATTCCGCCAGCGCGAAGCCGCCGGCCCCGGTGTCGACCTGGATGTCGAGGCGGCAGGGCGCCTTGGCCTGCAACGCGGCCAGCGCATCCAGCGTCGCCGGCGCCAGCGGTCGCGGGGCGCGCACCAGCAGGTCGAGGTCGCTGGTGGCGCGCAGCACCGGCAGGCCGGTGGCGAGCCAGAAGCCGGCGCCGCCGGCCGGGCCCCAGTCCAGTCCCAGCGCCGCCAGCCGCGGCGCGAGCGTGCCCAGGGCGACGACGCAGGGCAGGTCGGACGCCGGCAGGCCGCCGCCGAGCACGTGCCGCGCCAGGCACTCCGGCGTCACGCGCCGGGCGACGGCGCCCGCGGCGACGTAGCCGGCGCAGCGCTGGTTACGCTGCGTGCCGCGCGCGCCGACCGGGACGCGGCCGGGTGCGCAGGCTGCGCGCCGCACGACCAGCGGGGCGCGCGCCAGCCAGGCGCCGTCGAGCCACTCCGGGCAGGCGCCGGCACAGTCGAAGGCCGGCGGCGTGCGCAGGAACAGCAGGTCGTGCGGGCGGCAGGGCGCGACGATGTCCACGTCAGCCCACCAGCGAGCGCGTCGCGAAGTACAGCAGCGAGGGGCCGAGCAGGCAGCCCAGGCCCGTGTGGAAGGTCGCGACCAGTGCGCCGTAGGGCACCAGGCGACGGTCGGTCGCGGCCAGGCCGGCCGACACGCCGCTGACGGTACCGGCCAGGCCGCCGAACACCATCGCCGAGCGCGGCGTGCGCAGGCGCAGGAAGCCGGCCGCCATCGGCGTGCCGACCATGACCAGGATCGCCTTGACCAGGCCGGTGGCGATGGACAGCGCCATGATCTCGGAACTGGCGCCGATCGCCGCGCCCGTCACCGGGCCGACGATGTAGGTGACGGCGCCGGCGCCGATGGTCGTGATGCTGACGGCGTCGCGGTAGCCGAAGGCCCAGGCCACGCAGGCGCCGACGATGAAGGGCAGCACGGTGCCGAGCATCAGCGCGGCGGCGCCGACGAAGCCGGCCTTGCGCGCTTCCACCACCTGCACCTCGAAGGCGGTGGCGACGATGGCGAAGTCGCGCAGCATGGCGCCGCCCATCAGGCCGATGCCGGCGAACAGCGACAGGTCGGCGATGCCGTTCTTGCCGCCGGTCTGGATGCCGCCCCAGTAGGCCAGGGCCAGGCCGATCACGATGGCGATGGCCGAGCCGTGCACGCGGCCCATGGTCAGGCGCTTCGACAGCTGCATCGACACGACCATCACCAGGCCGACCAGGGCGAAGGCCAGCACCAGGCCGTTGTGCTTCGCGGTTTTTTCCAGGAGTTCGAGCATGGCGGTCTCCTCAGATCGATTGCGGGTGGGCGCGCGACTTCGCGCCGGCGTCGGCCTGCGCGTCGGCATCCCATTCCGGGGCCGCGCGTTCGCCGCGGTTGATCAGGCTGATGCAGACGGCGCACACCGCCACCGTCGCCACGGCCGCCACCAGCGCCACCGGGCCGCCGCGCAGGGCCGACACGACGTTCTGCTGGGCGGCCATCGCGACCACGACGGGGATGTACATCGCGCCCCAGAAGCCCACGCCCATCTCGGTCTGGGCCGGCATCAGGCCGCGCCTGTGCATCCACAGGCGGGCGCAGATCAGCAGGATCATGGCGATGCCGACGCCGCCGACATTGGTTTTCGCGCCCAGCATCGTGCCGAGCAGGTCGCCCAGGAAGATGCCGAGCAGGTGGCAGACTGCCAGTAATGCGGTTCCATAGATAATCACGGTTGTCTCCTCTATGTTTCCAAAAAATTGGTGGGCCGCGCCGCGCGGTTCGTTGATGTAGTGGTAGTGGTGCGGCGGCGGCGAGCTGCTTGCGGGTGATCGCGCTGTCGTCAGTCGGCGGCCTCCCATTCTGCCCGCAGCAGTGCGCGCACGCGGCGCGATGCGGCGCGGTGGCGGCCCTGCAGGCGGCCGGACAGGTCGCGTTCGGGATCGTCCAGGATATCGGCCAGCGCCGCTTCGAGGGCGCCGTGCACCAGCGCGAGGTCCTGCTCGTCCGGCAGCGCCAGGTTGGTCAGTTGCAGCACCCGCCACAGGATGCCCAGCGAAGCGAAGCTGTGCACGTCGTAGGCCATCGGCGGCACGCTGGCGGCCAGCCGTTCCAGCGCGTCGACCGAGCGCAGCGTGACGCGCGCGGCCGACGCCTTGCCCATCGCATGCACCTGCACGGCCGGATCGTCCAGCGCGATCAGGCGGTTGGCCTGGTAGCCGTGCGCGAGGAAGGCGCCCGACATCGCCAGGCCCACCACCAGGCCGATGACCGGATGGCCGGCCTGGCGCGCCCGGGCATAGGCACCGGCGGCGCCGGCCAGTGCCTGGTGGATGCCGTAGGCTTCCTCGCGCCGGCCGTAGGCCTGGCTGGGCACGTCGATGACGGCCACGATCGGGCGCTTGACGGTGGCGTCGCGGTCCAGCGCGATCACGTCCTGCACGGCCGCGGCGAGCTGCCAGCCCTCGACCAGGCCGACTTCGCCGTTGCGCGCGCGCAGGAAGCGGTTGTCCGGGTCGGGCACGACGGCGATGTAGCGCGCCGGCCGGCCGGCCAGGATGGCGTCGCAGGCTTTTACCGCGGGCCAGTCGCGCGCCGGAGCGGCGCCGCCGGTCAGGAGGCGCAGCCACATGGCGCCGCGCGCGGCGTTCAGGTTCGTGTCCATCATGCGAGTCCTTTGCTGTAGATGTCGCGCACGGCGGCGGGCGTGGCTTTCGGGCCGGCGTCCACGCTGGCCAGGCAGGCGAGGAAATCGTCGATGCGGTCGCTGCGGTGCACGGCCGGCACGCCGCGCCGGAACAGCTCGGCCACGGTGGCGCGGATCGCGTCGGTGTCGTCCGCCACGCAGGCGTCGGCCAGGCGCGCGGCGACGCGCTGTTCGCCGCCGGTCAGGCCCCAGATCAGACTGCGCTGGCGCGCATCGAATTCCGCCACGCCGGCTTCCTGCTCGATCACTTGCGGGCCGTTCAGGCCTAGGCGCGCCTCGCGCGTCAGCACCAGGTAGGAACACAGGCCCGCCGCGATCGACATGCCGCCGTAGCAGCCGACGGTGCCGGCGCTGACGCCGATCACCGGGCGGTAGCGGCGCAGGTCGACGATGGCCGACTGGATCTCGGCGATGCCCGCCAGGCCCAGGTTGGCTTCCTGCAGGCGTACGCCGCCGGTCTCGAACAGGATCACGGCCTGCGTGGGGACGCCCTGGCGGTTGTCGCGCGCCGCCAGTTCCAGCGCGCCGGCGATCTTGGCGGCGCCCACTTCGCCCATGCTGCCGCCCTGGAAGGCGCCTTCGATGGCCAGCACCACCGTGGGCTGGCCGTCCAGCCGGCCCTTGGCCACGACCACGCCGTCGTCCGACTGCGTGACGAGGTTCTGCATGGCGAGCCAGGGCGAGGTGACGCGTTCGAACGGGCCGACCAGTTCGCGGAACGTGCCGTCGTCCAGCAACGCCCGGGCGCGGCTGCGCGCGCCGCGTTCGATGAAGCTGTCGCGCGCGAGGAGGGTGTCGATGTCGCTCATGGCCGGCCTCCCGCGCTTTTTGCCGCCGTGGCGGCTTGTTCGTAAGCCTGTTCGATGCGCATGCGCACCACGCCCGGCGTGGCGCCGTTGTCGTTGATCTCGATCCGCGCGGCCGGCAGGTCGCCGGCCCCGAACAGCCGTTCCAGCAGCGCCGTCCAGGTGTTGCCGTAGCCGTCGACCGAGGTCTGCACGGCCACCGTCGTGCGGCCGGCGCCGTGCGGCTCCAGCAGCACCTCCAGGTCGCCCGAGGCCACCACGCCGCTGACCGTGCGCCCTGGCGCCGGCTGGCCGGCGGCGAACTCGTATGTCAGTTTTTCCATGATTTATTCCGTCTCCATCGTCGTCTGTTCTCGTCGCGGCAGCACCAGGCGTTCCAGCCGGTCCAGCAGCAGGGCGGCGGCCAGCAGGTCGGCCGCGCCGCCGGGCGACACGCGCCGCGCGCCCATGCGCGCTTCCAGTTCGCCCAGCAGGCGCCTCCCGATCGGTGTGCCCATGCCGCCCGCCGCCAGCACCCGGCGCGCCCCGCGCTGGGTGGCCAGCAGCGCCGGCTTGCCGCCGCGCGCCAGCAGGCAGGTGTCGTCCAGCCGCGCCATCACGGCCAACAGGGCATTCACGCGCGCATGGGCCTCGGCGTCGCCGCGGGCGCGCGACAGGCGCAGCATCGGCAGCGCGTGCGCCGTCACCTGCGGGAAGCCGGCCTGCGCCTGGCCGCGTGCGCCGCCGACGCCGTGCTCGATGCGTGCGCGTTCGCCCTTGTTGCCGGTGACGACGGGGGCGTCCGGATCGTCGATGCGGGCCAGCGCGCCGGCACGGGCCGCGACGGCGCCGGCATCCAGCCCGTCGCTGCCGGCGCCGCCCGCCGCCGTCGCCAGCAGGCCCAGCGCCCAGATCGCGCCGCGGTGGGTGTTGACGCCGCCGGTTGCCGCCATCATCGCGGCTTCGGCGGCGCGGCCGATGGCGCCGATGCGGCGGCGCAGCGCCGGACCGTCCGCGGCCAGCGCGGCGCCGGCCTGCGCCATCCGTTCGAAATACGGGCCGAGCACGCAGGCGGAGGCGCACATTAGTGGCCAGCTCAGGTCGGCGTGCGCGCCGCGGCCGCGCAGGTCGACCAGGCCGGGCTTGGGCGTGAGCATCGCCTCGTCGACCAGCGCCTGCACGGCGTGGCCGGCGATCGCCGCCGCGCGGGTTGGGAAGACGGCCGTCATCACCAGCTCCTGAACTTGGCCGGCGGGTCGTACAGGCCGCCCGACCAGTCGACCAGCTCGGCGATGCTCTTGGCCGCCAGCAGCGAGCGCGTGGCCTGGGCGCGCTGCACGCCCATGTCCTCGGGCAGGGCGATCAGGCCCTGTTTGCGCATGCGCGCCGTCTGCTTCGGGTCGTGGCGCATGCCGATCGGCGTCACGCCGGCCACCGCGGCCAGCATGGCCTTGCGCTCTTCCAGCGAGCGCGCCTTGTACAGGTAGGCGATGCCTTCCTCGGTCAGCACGTGCGTCACGTCGTCGCCGTAGATCATCACCGGCGCCAGGGGCATGCCGGACGCCTTGCCGACGTCGACGGCGTCGAGCGATTCGACGATGGTGGGCGCGGTGCCGTCCTGGAAGGTCTCGACCATCTGCACGACGAGCTTCTTGCCGCGCGCGAGCGGGTCGTCGGTCTCGACGAGGTCGAGCCAGGCCGGCGTGGCGTGGCGGCGGCCGTGCGGGTCGTGGCCCATGTTGGGGGCGCCGCCGAAGCCGGTCAGGCGGCCGTGGGTGACGGTGGACGAGTTGCCCAGGCCGTCCATCTGCAGCGTGGAGCCGATGAACAGGTCGACGGCGTACTGGCCGGCCAGCTGGCAGAACGCCCGGTTCGAGCGCATCGAACCGTCGCGGCCCGTGAAGAAGATGTCGGGACGGGCCGCCGTATAGGCTTCCATGCCGAGTTCGGCGCCGAAGCAATGCACGCTCTCGACCCAGCCCGACTCGATGGCGGGGATCAGCGTGGGATGCGGGTTGAGCGTCCAGTTGCGGCAGATCCTGCCCTTCAGGCCGAGCTGGGCGCCATAGGTCGGCAGCAGCAGTTCGATGGCGGCCGTGTTGAAGCCGATGCCGTGGTTCAGCGACTGCACCTGGTGGCGCTCGTAGACGCCGCGGATCGCCATCATCGCCATCAGCACGTGCACCGGCTTGATCAGGCGCGGGTCGCGCGTGAACAGCGGCTCGATATAGAACGGTTTATCCGATTCCACGACGAAGTCGATCCACGAGCCGGGGATGTCGACGCGCGGCAGGTCCTTCGGGTCGTCGACGATCTCGTTGACCTGGGCGATCACGATGCCGTCGCGGAAGGCGGCCGCCTCCACCAGTGCCGGGGTGTCCTCGGTGCTCGGCCCCGTGTACAGGTTGCCCTGGCGGTCGGCCTTGTAGCCTGCCACCATCACGACATTGGGCGACAGGTCCACGTACAGGCGGGCATACAGTTCGACATAGGTGTGCAGGGCGCCTACCTGGAGCGATCCCTCCTGCAGGAATTGCGAGATGCGCAGGCTCTGCGCGCCGGCATAGGCGAAATCGAGCTTGCTGGCGATGCCGCGCTCGAACAGGTCGAGGTGCTCGGGCAGGCTCACGCTGGGCATGATCATGTGCAGGCCGTCGACCCGGCCCGGATCCACCTGCACCAGCGCGCGGGCGAGGAAGTCGGCCTGCTTCTGGTTGTTCCCTTCCAGGACCACGCGATCCCCCCTGGCGACCAGCGCTTCCAGCGCCTCGACGATCCGCTCGGCACGCAGCACCGGGCCGTCGGCCAGGTGGCCCACGGCGGCGAGCCGGCGCGCCTTTTCCTGGCGGCGCGTGTCCCACCGGCGCCCGGCCGGCGTGGACGGATTGCTTTCCATAGTGTCTCCTCGTGATGAAAACCTGTGCTGCCAGCATAGGAAGACGGCCGGGGGCTTTCAATCAACCCGGCCGTCGAACGTTTACTCTGAGGTTAATGATTGCGGTATGCTTGCCGAGTGAATCGAGGATAGGATGACGCGATGATCGATGAAGAAATTACATTGAAGAAGCTCGAAGTCTTCCTGTCCTTCATGCGCCTGCACAGCCTGGCGCGGGTGTCGGAAGAACTGGGCCAGTCCACCGTCAGCATCCACCGCGCGCTGCATTCGCTGGAAGAGGGACTGCGCTGCCCGCTGTTCCGGCGCGAGGGCCGCACGCTGGCGCCGCTGCCGGCCGCTTTTGCCTTCGCCAAGCATGCGCAGCGTGCGGTCGCCGAGACGGAAGAAGGCATCCGCAAGGTGCGCGAACAGGCCGGCTTCAACGGCACCCGCCTGAAGATCGGTTCGCTGTACTCGCTGACGCTGCGCTGCATCCCGCAACTGCTGATGGGCCTCAAGTTGCGCCGGCCCGAGCTGCAGATCGACCTGACGCTGGGCTCGAACCAGGAACTGCTGCACGGCCTGGACGACGGCCGGCTGGACGCCGTCGTCATCGGCCTGCAGGGGCCCGTCGACGATCCGCAGTTGCTGGGCGTGCCGCTGTTCGAGGACAAGGTGCACCTGGCGGCGCCGCTCGGTTCGCCCTACGCGGGGCGCGCGCACGTCGACCTGCGCGAACTGGCGGGCGAAAAATTCATGACCCTCGGCGGCGGCTTCGTCACGGCGGCCAGCTTCGACCACGCCTTCCAGCGCGCCGGCTTCGTGCCGGACACCGTCATGCGCGTCAGCGACATCTTCTCGCTGATCAACCTGGTCGGCGGCGGCATGGGCTACAGCCTGTTGCCCGGCCGCGTGGCCGAGTTCAGCGCGCGGGTCGACCTGATCCCGCTGGACGAGCCCTACGCCTCGTCGCAGACGATCACGCTGATCCTGTCGCGCTCGCGCGAGCGCGATCCGAACCTGCTGGCGCTGGCGGCGGAATGCCGGATGTACGGCAAGGGGCTGGGCGCGGGCCTGCAGCGGCCGGCGCCGGGACTGCGCCTGTAGGCTTGCCATGCTTGCATCAGGAGCAATAACGGCCTTACACTGGCCGCCGTTCCCGGCATCGGAAGGAGAAGCGTGAAGCGCACGATCGGCTGGCTAATGTGGGTGGGCGGCTGCCTCGTCGTCCTGGCGACGCTGTACCAAGCCGGCGTCTACGCGTTCGGCTTCCATGTGTGGATGCAGGCGCCGCTCGGCGGCGTGCTGGCGGTGGTTGCGGTGCCGGCGCTGCCGCTCATCGCGCTCGGCTGGGCCTGCGCCAGGATCGGCCGGCGCCTGCGGCGCGGCCAGGCCGCCGTGGCGATGAGCGGCCGGGCCTGGAAGTGGACGGCCATCGGCGGCGGCGCCGTCGTGGCGCTGGCCGCGGTCGTGGCGGGGCGCATGGCCATCGACAGTGCGGATTGCCGCGCCCTGACAGGCACCGAACGGCGCAGGGATGGCGTCGACTTCGGCTGCGTGGGCCGCCTGGCGCACTACGATATCGGATTCCGCTCGCTGGCCGCGGGCACGCGCGACCTGGCGTTCGCGCCGGTCGACCTGCGGCAGACGCCGTTCGCGCGACTGGAAAGCCTGGGGGCGCGCTCGGAACGGAGCGGCGACGTGCGCTCGCGCCTGTACCGCGGCTTCCGCACGCCGGACGGGCACCGCGTGACGCTGTCCGAGCACGATATGTCGGCCGACGGCAGCAATATGTGGCGCGCTCCGGCCGACGAGCCGGAACGCATCCGCGGCATGCCGGCGCGCCTTAGCGTGTTCCGGGACACGGCGGGGACGACCGTGTCGCACCTGTCCTGGGTCGAGGGCCGGCGCAGCTACGAATTGTGGATCGATGCGCCGGCCGTGCGCGGGCCGGTGCGCGACCAGCTCTTCGCGCTGGCGGCGTCCTTGCCGAAGGCGGTGCCGGCGTGTCCGAACGAGGTGCCGCCGCGCCCGTTGAATGGGCTGGATGCGGAGCCGTTCGACGATGTGCCGCCGGTGCTCTTGGCAGGCGAGGTGGGGGCGCGACCGTGCAAGTGAGGGGGCGCGTCCGCGCCGGGGCGACGACGATGGCGCCGTCGCTCAATGCCCCGCCGTCACGCCCCCCTCCGTATCCTTGTCATGCACCCCGAACCGGTCCACCAGCCCCGCGCTGGCCGCGTTCAACCCCAGCACCTCGACCCGCACCCCGCTGCGGCGCAACTTGAGCACCACCTTGTCCAGCGCCCCCACGGCCGTGATGTCCCAGAAATGCGCCTGCCCGACGTCGATGACGACGGCCTCCGGCGCCTCGTGGTAGTCGAACGCCTGCACCAGCCGCTCTGCCGACGCGAAGAACACCTGGCCGCTTACCGTGTAGCGGCGCGTGCGTCCGTCCGCTTCCAGCGCCGCGTCGACGCGCAGCAGCCGGCTCACCTTCTGGGCGAAGAACACGCCCGACAGCAGCACGCCCGTGACGACGCCCTTGGCCAGGTCGTGCGTCGCGACGGTGACGGCCACGGTGGCGAGCATCACCACGCTGGACGTGGACGGATGCGCGCGCAGGCGGCGCAGCGAGTGCCAGTCGAAGGTGCCGATCGAGACCATGATCATCACGGCGACCAGCGCCGCCATCGGGATGCGGCGCACCCAGTCGCCCAGGAACACGACGAGGATCAGCAGCACCACGCCCGCGACCAGCGTCGACAGGCGCCCGCGGCCGCCCGACTTCACGTTGATGACGGACTGGCCGATCATGGCGCAGCCGGCCATGCCGCCGATGAAGCCGGTGGCGATGTTGGCGATGCCCTGGCCCACGCATTCGCGGCGCTTGTCGCTGCGCGTGTCGGTGAAGTCGTCGACGATGGTCGCCGTCATCAGGGATTCGAGCAGGCCGACCACGGCCAGCGTGGCCGAGTAGGGCAGGATGATGCGCAGCGTCGCGAGGTCCAGCGGCACGTCCGGCAGCAGGAAGGACGGCAGGCTGTCCGGCAGCTGGCCCATGTCGCCGACCGTGCGCACGTCCAGGCCCAGGGCGACCGAGACGGCGGTGAGCACGACGATGGCCACCAGCGGCGACGGCACGGCCGTCGTCAGGCGCGGCAGGCCGTAGATGATCGCAAGGCCGGCCGCGGTGATCGCGTACACATGCCAGGTCACGTGCAGCAGCTCCGGCAGCTGGGCCAGGAAGATCAGGATGGCCAGGGCGTTGACGAAGCCCGTCACGACCGAGCGCGAGACGAAGCGCATCAGGCGCCCGAGCCCGAGCAGGCCGGCGCCCACCTGCAGCGCGCCGGCCAGGATGGTGGCGGCCAGCAGGTAGTCCAGGCCGTGGGATCTCACCAGGCCGGCCATGACCAGCGCCATGGCGCCGGTGGCGGCGGAGATCATGCCCGGGCGGCCGCCGCAGAAGGCGATCAGCGTGGCGATCGAGAACGAGGCGTACAGGCCGACCTTGGGGTCGACGCCGGCGATGATGGAAAAGGCGATGGCTTCGGGGATCAGGGCCAGCGCGACGACGAGGCCGGCCAGGACGTCGGCGCGGGTATTGAAGAACCAGGTCTGGCGCAGGGATGACAGGGACATGCGGATTCCTTCCCGGCGTGCGGTGCCGGGCAACAGGGGAGTAAAGGCGCGCCCGTGCTGCCGCGCGCGAGCGACGGGACGGGCGAAGCGATCGGGTGGGCGGCCCGCGCAGCGACGGCTGGCGGGCGGCGCCCGGGAGGCGCGCGACTGGCGCCGGCGCTCAGTTGGCGCTCAGGGCGGCGTCACGGAACAGAAATAACCGCGCGGCAGCCCGGCGCCCGGGAAGGCGATGGCATCCAGCCCGTTGCGCGCGAAGCGCGCGGCCGCGGCGGCGCAGGCCGGGCGGACGACGGGAACGGGCGGGAACGTGGGGGCGGTCATGGGCGGCATTTTGCAGTGCAACATGCTTGTCCGTCAAGGCCGGCAACGTCGCGACTGCATATTACCTTGGATTAAGCAATCTCCTGTGCAATAATCCGCCGGTATTGACGGGTGCACCGGTCCCAGGCATGGCCGGCGCCGCCCGTCCGGGATGTCTTGCGGCGGCGCAGCCGGACACAGAATCGGCGCCCGCCACCGGCCCCACGGCCGTGTCCACTGGAGAGAGCATTGTTTATCGTCCGTCCCGGCGGCGCTGCGCGAAAACCGCGTGCGCCGTCGTCCGCGCTGCCGCCCGCGCTGCGCCACGCGCTCGTGCGCGCCCTCGTCACCATCGCCGGCCTGGCCCTGTTCTGGCGCCTCGGCATGCAGGACCAGCACAGCTTCACCAAGGCGGCCGCCTTCGCCGCCGTCGCCAACCTCGGGCTGGGCGGCCTGGCGCTGCTGCTGCCGTGGCGGCGCGCGCTGTCCGGCGCGGCCCTGCTGCTCAACGGGCTGGTGCTGGCGACCGCCGCGATCGAAGGTTTCCTGTTCTGGTTGTACGGCATGACGCCCAAGCACATCGCCGTGGCCGACGCCATCCTCGGTAGCAATCCGGAAGAAGCGAGCGAATTCCTCGCCACCTACGGCCTGCACATGCTGCTGGTGGCGGCGTTGCCGACGGTGCTGGTCGTGCTGCTGGCGTGGCTGGAGCGGCGCTGGGGCCGGCCGCACGACGGCCCGCTGCGGGCGGGGCGCGCGGCGCGCTGGATCGGCGCCGGCCTGGCCGTGCTGTTCGGCGCCCTGCACCTGAACCCGACCATGGCGCGCGAGAATCCGCTGGTCTACTGGCCGGCCTACGTCGACGACTATTTCGACCAGCGCGCGCTGATGGAAGACATCCGCCGCAAGGTCGCGCGCGACCTGCAGCGCGCCGGGCAGGACCGGGCCAGCTATGCCGGTCCGCCCGAGCAGACGGTGGTGCTGGTGCTGGGCGAGAGCGTCAACCGCAGCAACTGGTCGCTGTACGGCTATCCGCGCGCCACCACGCCCGAGCTGGAGCGGCGGCGCAAGGACCTGCTGGTGTTCCGCAACGTGAATTCGGCCGACGCGGCCACCGCGCAGTCCCTGCTGAAGATGCTGACCCCGGCCACCGCCGCCGACCCGCAGGCCTGGCGCGGCCAGCCGAACGTGCTGGCGCTGGCGCGCGTGGCCGGCTACCGCGTGTTCTGGGTGTCGAACCAGGAACGGGCCGACGGCCCGATCCAGATCCTGGCCGAGCACGCGCACGAGCAGGTGTTCGTCAACAGCGGGCGCGGGCGCGAGGCGCGCAGCCTGGACGAGCGCATGCTGCCGCCGCTGGAGCGGATCCTGGCGCGCCCCGAACCGAAGAAGCTCGTGGTCGTGCACATGCAGGGCGCGCACCTGCGCTACGACCTGCGCTATCCGCAAGCCTTCGACCGCTTCACGCGCACCGAGGACGGCGTCGACGCCGCGCTGCGCCAGGCCGGACGGCCGTTCTGGATCGTCAAGGCGCGCGACCAGTACGACAACGCCATGCTGTACGGCGACCACGTGATCGCCGCCATCCTCGACCTCGCTCAGCGCCAGGCCGGACGGCCGACGTCGCTGCTGTACGTGTCCGACCACGGCCAGGAAGTGGGCCACAACCGCGATTTCGCCGGCCACTCGGCCACCGACGCCAGCGGCTACCAGGTGCCGCTGCTGGTGTGGTCGAACCGCGCCGACAAGACCGCGCGCATCGACCGCGACGCGCTCGAGGGCCGGGCCTACCGCACCGACGTGCTCGACCATACCCTGTATGGCCTGCTCGACATCCGTGCGCCCGGCTACCGCGCCGAGGACGACCTGCTCAGCGCCAGCTTCGGCGCCGATGCGCGCCGTGCGCCCCTGCCGGGCGGCCCCGCCTTGCCGGCGGCGGTGCAGTAAGGACGGGACGCGATGCCGACCATCCGTGCATTGCGCGCCGCCGACACCGATGCGCTGCTGGCCATCTGGCTGCGCTCGGTGCGCGCCACGCACCACTTCCTGTCCCCCGGGGACATCGACGCGTTGCTGCCCGTCGTGCGCGACCAGGTCCTGCCGGCGCTCGAGGTCTGGGTGCTCGAGGACGACGGCGCCCCGCAAGCCTTCATGGGCCTGGACGGCGCGACGGTCGAGGCGCTGTTCGTCGATCCGGCCCGGTTCCGGCGCGGCGCCGGGCGCGTCCTGCTGGCCCATGCGCGCGCCCTCAAGGGGCCGTTGCGGCTGGACGTCAACGAAGCCAATCCCGACGCGCTGGCGTTCTACCTGCGCATGGGGTTCCGCGTCATTGGCCGCGCGCCGGTCGACGGCCAGGGGCGGCCGTTTCCGCTGCTGCACCTGGCGCAGTAGGCGGCAGGCACCCCAGTCCTTCCAGCGTGCACTCGACGGCCCGCTCCAGCGGCGTGTGCGGCTCGGCGCCCAGCAGCGCGACCAGCTTGCGGTTGTCCAGGCGCAGCGGCGTGCGCCACAGGTAGCGCATCTCCAGCACCTCGCGCATCGTGACGTCGAACGGTGCCGCCAGCATGGCGGCCCACCACGGGAAGCGCCGCGTCGCGGGCAGGGCGCCGCCGCGCCGGCGCACCGCGTCGGCGATCGCGCGCGCCAGCGTGGCGCCGTCCGGGTCCCAGTGGCCGGCCATGTGGAAGGCCGCGAACGGCGCGAGTCCGGCGCGCCGCGCGATCAGCGCCGCCATCGTCTCGGCCACGTCCGGCAGGTAGGCCCATTGGTGGCCCACGCCGGGATCGTTCGGCACCAGGATGCGCGTCACCGGCCGGCCCGGCTTCACCAGGCCCTGGCCGAACCAGTTGTTGCCGGCGCCGGGGCCGAAGTAGTCGCCGGCGCGCACCGTCAGCACGCGCGCCCGGCCGCGCGCGGCGCAGGCCCGCAGTGCCTCGTCGGCCTGCACGCGCACGCGGCCCTTGCGCGTCAGCGGGTGCTGCGGCGCCTCCTCGGCGATCAGCGGGAAGGCGTCGGGGCCGAAGTTGTAGAACGAGCCCGGCACCACCAGCAGCGCGCCCTCGTTCTCCGCGGCGGCGATCGCGTTGCGCAGCATCGGCAGCACCAGTTGCGCCCAGCGGCTGTAGCCGGGCGGATTGACGGCGTGGACGATCACGTCGCAGCCAGCGGCGGCGCGCGCCACGGCGGCGGCGTCCATCGCGTCGCCCTGCATCCAGGCGATATCGCCGGCTGCTGGCGCCGGTTGCGGCGTCATGTGCGGCGCCACTCCCGGAGCCACCCCCGGCCCGGCGCGCCGCAGCGCGCGCACGGCCCAGCCGCCGCGCAGCAGGCGCCGCGCCACCGCGCCGCCGATGCCTCCCGTGGCGCCCAGTACCAGCGCCGTGCCCTTGTCCATCGTGTCGTCCATTGCCGCCTCCTCGTCGAAAGATGTTGACAGCGTAGCGCTCCGGCAGGCTCAATGGAATTGCATGAAAGAGGAGAGCGGCTATGCAGTTATGTATGACGGGACGGCGTCCGTGAGCGGCCATGTGGAATGGGAGCTGTACCGCTCCCTGCTGGGCGTGCTGCGCGAGGGCTCGCTGTCCGGCGCGGCGCGCGCCCTCGGGGTGGCGCAGCCGACGGTCGGCCGCCACGTCGCGGCGCTGGAGGCGGGGCTCGGCCTGGCGCTGTTCACGCGCTCGCCATCCGGCCTGCTGCCGACCGAGGCGGCGCTGGCGCTGCGCGCGCATGCCGAGGCGATGGAGAGCACGGCCGCGGCGCTGGAACGGGCCGCGGCCAGCTACGGCGACGGCGTGCGCGGCGTGGTGCGGGTGTCGGTGAGCGAGGTGATGGGCGTCGAGGTCATGCCGGCCATCCTGGCGCGGCTGCGCGCGCGCCACCCGGCACTGAAGGTGGAACTGGTGCTGACCAACCGGGTGCAGGACCTGCTGCGGCGCGAGGCCGACATCGCCGTGCGCATGACGGCGCCGCGCCAGGACCAGCTGGTGGCGCGCCGCATCGGCGCCGTTGCCATCGGCCTGTATGCGAGCCCGGCCTATCTCGCCGCCCACGGCATGCCGGCCGGCGCGGCCGACCTGGCGCGCCATGCGCTGATCGGCTACGACCAGCCGCCGCCCTACGTGCGCGAGGCGGCGCGCACGGTGCCGGCCTGGCGCCGCGCCGCGTTCTCGCTGCGCACCGACAGCGACGTCGCCCAGCTGGCGCTGATCCGCGCCGGCGCCGGCATCGGCTTTTGCCAGTCCGGCCTGGCGGCGCGCGCGCCGGCGCTGGTGCGGGTGCTGCCGCAAGCGTTCGCGCTGGCCTTCGATACCTGGGTCACGATGCACGAGGACCTGCGCGACAGCCCGCGCTGCCGCGCCGCGTTCGATGCGCTGGCCGAGGGCCTGCGCGCCTACCTCGACGGCGGCGCGGCGGCGTAGGCGCGCGCGGCCGGCACTTCCAGCGTCACCTGGGCGCCGCCCCGGGGGCCGTTGCCGACCGCCAGCCGCGCTCCGATCCGCGTCGCGCGTTCGCGCAGGCCGACCAGGCCCCAGTGGCCGGCGCGCGCGCCGGCGCGCAGGACCTCGTCCGGGAAGCCGCGGCCGTCGTCGGCCACGAGCAGCGCCAGCGCCTGGCGGCCGTAGCTCAGCGTCGCGCGCACGTGGGCGGCGCCGGCGTGCCGGCAGGCGTTGCGCAGCGCCTCGCGCGCCACGTCGGCGACCTCGTCGGCCACGAGCGGATCGAGCGCGCGCCGCTCGCCCTCCACGCGCAGCGCGACGTCGATGCCGTGGGCGGCGCGCAGGCGCGCGACGGCATCGTGGAGCACGTCGTCGAGCACCAGGGCGTCGCCCGCGCGCAGTTCCTGCAACTGCTCGCGGCCTTCGCCGATGGCCCGGCCGGCGTCCGCCAGCAGGGCCTCGAGCTGGCGGCGCGCGCCGTCGCCGGGCGGCAGCGCGGCGGCGACGGCGTCCACCCGCAGCACCAGGCCCTGCACGGTCTGCAGGAAGGTGTCGTGCAGGGTGCGCGCGATGCGTTCGCGCTCGGCGGTCTTGACGCGCATGCGCTCGGCCAGGCGCGCCGTCAGCCGGCGCACCCGGTAGCGGTACAGCGCCACGCCCAGCATGGCGACGCTGGCCAGGCACAGCAGCCTGAACCAGCCGCTCTGCGTGAGCGTCGGCGCCACGCTCAGGGCCAGCGTGGCGTCCTCCGGACCGGTGAGGCCATCCTCGTCGAGGGCGCGCACGCGGAACACGTAGTCGCCGGGGCCGATGTTCGTGTACGAGATGGCGCGCCGGTTGCCGGCGTCCTGCCAGCCGCGGTCGATGCCGTCGAGGCGGTATTCGAAGCGGACCCGCTCGGGCGCGTGCAGCACCGGCGCCGTGTACTCGATGCGCAGGCTGCCGGTGCCGGCGGGCAGCGCCAGCGGACCGCGCGGCGCGTACGATTCGCCGTCGGTGGCCACGCGCAGGATGGATGCCGTCGGCGCGGGAATGGCCGGCAGCCGCGCGCCCGTGTCGAAACGCACCACGCTGCCGGTGGTGGCCAGCCACAGGTGGCGGCCGTCCGGACTCCAGGCGCTGGGCCAGCGGTTCTCGATGACGGCGTGGCCCGGATAACCGTCGAGCGCGTCGAATAGGCGGTAGCGCAGCGGCACGGCCGGGTCGTCGACGCTGCGGCGCCAGTCGTCGGCGCGTACCCGCACCAGGCCGGCGGCGCCGTTGAACCAGCGGTTGCCGTCCGGGGTGATCACGCGGCCGGAAACGTTGCGCAGCACGTCCGGATCGGCGGCGCGCAGCAGGTGCAGCGCGCCGCCGCGCACCACGCCCATGCCGCCGTCGCCGCTGACGGTGAGGTCGCCGTCCGGGAAGATCGCGCTCACCGTGCCCAGCGCCGCGATGTCGGTCGCGCTGCTGGTGTCGCTGGCGCCGTCGTAGTGGAACAGCTTGCCGTCCCCGGTCGCCAGCCACAAGCGCCCCGGGCCGCCTGCGGCGGACTGGAAGATCTTGGGGGGCAGGCGGAACGCATCGCGCGCCAGCCAGCGGCCGTCGCGCCAGCCGATCAGGCCGGTGGAGCGCGACGACGTCCACAGCACCTGGCCGTCGTCGAGGATGCCGAACAGGTCGCGGTCGACCGGCTTGCCGTCCGGCCCGGGCGGCAGCGCGATGCGCTCGGCGGCGTCGTCGCTGCGCCGCTCGATGGCGCGCGGCGTCCCCACCAGCAGCGCGCCGTGCGCGTCGCGGGCGATGACCGTGGCCGGCCCGGGCTGGCGCCGGGGCGGCCCGTCGACGGGCAGGCGCCACAGCGTCGCCGCGACCGCGGACGCGGCCCACATCCGGCCGTCCGCGTCGGTGGCGAGGCTGTACTGGGTACCGATGCCGGGCAGGCCGGCGTGCTCGAACGCCTTGCGCCGATAACGATCGAGGCCGTTCTCGGTGGCGATCCAGACATTGCCTTCGCGGTCGGCCAGCGCGCCGTGCGGGACCATGCCCGACAGCGTGGCGGCGCCGGGAAAGTGCAGCGTCGCGGCGCGCGCCGCGGCGTAGCGCGCGCCGGGCCGGCCCGCGGCGTCGGGAACGACGCAGACCCGCTGCGGACAGCCCGCCAGCAGCCAGAGCGCGCCGTCCGGGCCGAACTGCCCCGCATAGTGGCCGGCGGCGCGGCCGACGGGCGCGCCGTTGCCGGCCGCGGCGATCACGCGCGCGCCGCCGTCGGGTTCCAGCAGCCACAGCCGGCCGTCCGGCGCGAGCACGGGTTCGCCGCCCACGTCCAGCACCCGCTCGAAGCGCATGCGCGCCCGGTCCAGGCGCCAGGTGGCGCGGTCGCTGACCGCCCACAGCCGGCCCTGGGCGTCGATGGCGAAGCTGCGCTGCTCGGTGCCGGCCCAGTCGGCGGCCGGCGCCACCGTAACCCAGCGCCCGCCCTGCAGGTGCTCGATGCCGGCGTGCATCGTCCACAGGCTGCCGTCGGTATCGACCACCATGGCGTTGACCTGCTGCGCCGGCGCCGGCGCCGGCCCGGGCGGCAGCGCCTCCAGGGTGCCGTCCGGCGCCAGCCGCGACAACCCTTCGCCTGCATAGGCGATGTACAGGTCGTCGCGCGGGCCGGCGTGCAGCGCGATGATGCGGCTGCTGTTGGCGGCCGTGCGCCGCGGCAGCGGGTAGCGCATGAAGCGCAGGCCGTCGAAGCGGTACAGGCCGTCGAACGTCCCGAGCCAGAGCCAGCCGTCGCTGGTCTGCGCCATGCTGGTGATCTGCAGCGGCGCGCCGTCGGCCGCCGTCCACTGCTTGTGCTGGTAGCGCGCCGCTTCCTGCGGCGCCGGCGCCACCGGCGCGGCGCCGGCGCCGCCCATCCACGCCGCCAGCGCGAGCGCGGGCAACCGGTGGCGGCGCGTGGTCACAGGTCGATGTAGCCGCGCTGCGCGGCCAGGGTGACGGCGTGCGCCCGGTCGTTCGCGCCGAGTTTGACGAGGATGGTGCTCATGTGGGTCTTGACCGTGGTCTCGCCGATGTGCAGGTGGCCGCCGATCGCGCGGTTCGAATGGCCCAGCGCGGCAAGGCGCAGCACGTCCAGCTCGCGCGGCGACAGCGCGTCGCCGGCGTAGTGGATCGCCACCTCGCGCCGCAGCGCCTGCGGCAGCACGTGCGACCCGTTGTGCACCTCGCGCACGGTGGCGGCCAGCTCGCGGCCGGGCACGTTCTTGAGCAGGTAGGCCGAGGCGCCGGCCTTGAGCGCGGCGGCGATGCGGGCATCGCCGTCGTAGGTGGTCAGCACGATCAGGCGCGCGTCAGGATGCAGGCTGCGGATCGCGCGGATCGCTTCCAGCCCGTCCTTGCCGGGCATCTGCAGGTCCACCAGCGCCACGTCCGGACGCTGGCTGGAAAAGCAGTGGATCGCCTCGTCGCCGTCGGCCGCCTCGGCGACGATCTCGATGCCGCCGTGGGCGCACAGGGACGCGGCGATACCCTCGCGCATCATCGGGTGGTCGTCGGCGATCATCACGCGGATCGTGTCGGTGCTGGTCATGCTGAACATCATGTCTGGTCGTGGTCCTCGTGAATCATACAATATCGCGGCCCTGTCCTATGGGATAGGCGCGTGCTGGCGTGCATTGCTACCATCGGTCATCATCCACCCCTTCCCGGAGCCCGCCATGACCATCCCCGCCCATGCCGCCAGCTGCGCCGCCGAACCGATCGACGTCGTGCGCATCCGCCTCACGCGCCGCGCCAGCGCCACCGTCGTGGTCAGCGAGTTCCGCATGGCCAACCGGGTGCTGGCCGGCTGGGCCGACGAGGCGGCGCCGGCCTGCCGCGACGTGCAGGTCGACTACGACATCGTGTTCTTCGACGGCTACCGCCTGCGCGGCTGCCACGACCTGCTGCGCCGGGGCCGCAGCCACGTCTCGCTGAGCCGGGTGGTGCGGCGCCTGTTCAAGGCGATGGCGCAGGGCGCGTCGATGGCGTCGGCCGCGCTGGCCGAGCCGTCGCGCTACCTGGTCGATGGCTGATCAGTGCGGATCGGCCGGATCGCCCTCGTAGTTGGCGGGGATCCAGGTGTAGCCGGCGCCGTCGCGGCGCAGGTGGCCCAGGCCGGGGAAGGCGACGTGGGCCGCGCCCACGAGCAGGCGCTGCGACGCGGCGCGCTCGAGCAGCGCGCGGCGCGTCGCCACGGCGTCGTCGCGGTCGCTGTCGTACTTGACGGCGGCGTCGGGATGGTCGAGCTGGATCGCCGCCACGTGCACCACGTCGCCCCACACCAGCAGCGCCTGGCCGCCGTTCTCGACCAGGTAGCCGGTATGGCCGGGCGTGTGGCCGCTCTCCGGCAGGGCGCGGATGCCGGGCGCCAGCTCGGCGGCGCCGGCGGCGTCGAACGGGACGAAGCGGCCGGCCGCGTCGTACGGCGCCAGCGCGGCCTTGGCGGCGTCGAAGAAGGTCGACAGGAAGTCCGGGGCGCGCGCCTTGCTGCCGGCGTCGCGCCAGTAGTCGGCGTCCGTGCGGGCGGCGCGCACGACGGCGTTCGGGAAGGCCGGCTTGCCGTCCGCCAGGACGCCGCCCACGTGGTCCTTGTGCAAGTGGGTCAGCAGCACCAGGTCGACCTGTTCGGGCCGGTAACCGGACGCGCGCAGGTTGGCCAGCAGGCGCCCGCAGCAGGCGCCGTACAGGCTGCCGGCGCCGGTATCGATCAGCACCAGGCGGCTGCCGGTATTGATCAGGAAGGCGTTGATCGAGCCCTGCACCGGCGGTTTCAGCGCCTGGCGGTCGAGCGCGCGGGCCACGTCCGGCGCGGCGATGCCGGTCATGACGTCGTTGACCGGGAAGGTATGGGTGCCGTCCGAGAGGACGGTGACCTCGTAGGCGCCCACCATGGTGCGGTACCAGCCGGGGGCCTGGACGGCGGCCAGCGGCGCGGCGGCGCGGGCGGCGAGGGGAGCGGCGGTGGCGGCCGTCGCCAGCAGGGCGGCGGCCAGGACGCGCGCGGCGCGCGCGGTGGCGGATCGTTTCATCGTGGTTCCTGTCGGGGAGTTGGTGGGTTCAGACGTGGTGCAGCAGTCCGCGCCGCGCCGCCACGCATGCCGCCTCGGTGCGGCACGAGACGTCGAGCTTGGACAGGATGTTGTTGACGTGGTACTTGACGGTGCCCACGCCGATGTTCTCGGTGCGCGCGATCATCTTGTTGCTCATGCCGGCGCTCAGGTGCGCGAGGATTTCCAGTTCGCGGCGCGACAGCCGGTTGGCCGGCACCCGCGCGGCCAGCTTCTCGGCCAGGCCGGGCGCCAGGTAGCGGCGGTTGGCGGCGACCTGGCGCACGCAGTCGACCACCTGTTCCAGGCTGGACTGCTTGAGCAGGTAGGCGCTGGCGCCGGCGAGCAGGCCGCGGTGCACGTCCTCGTCGCCTTCCCAGGTCGTCAGGATGACGATCCTGGCGTCCGGCAGCGCGGCGCGGATGCGGCGGATCGCGTCGACACCGTTGCCGCCTGGCATGTTCAGGTCGATCAGCAGGACGTCCGGGCGCAGGCGCAGGACCATGTCGACGGCGGCCGGGCCGTCGACGGCCTGGCCCAGCAGCGTGAGCGCCGGCTCGTCGCGGATCATGGCGGCCAGGCCGGCCAGGATCAGCGGGTGGTCGTCGGCGATGACGAGGGAAATCGGGCGGCGGTCATCCATGGTGGTCCTCCGTGGTGGCGAAGCGGTCGTGGGCGAGTGCGGGGGGCACGGCATGCGAGGCTGGCGCCACGGGCACATGGCGGCGGCGCGCCGCCGCACCTTGCCCTGCGCCTTGCCCCGCGCCGTCGGCGACGGCCTCGTGCGCCGGATGCGGCAGCGCGACGCCGGCCATGCAGCCCCGGCCCGGCAGCGCCTCGGCCCAGATGCGGCCGCCGTGGGCGTCGACGATGGCGCGGCAGATCGCCAGGCCCAGCCCCAGGCCGCCCGGCTTGGTCGTGAACATCGGGTCGAAGGCGTGGCGCGCGTGGGCCGCATCCATCCCGATGCCGGTGTCATGCACGGTCAGCACCAGCATGCCGGCGCCGTCCAGCTGGGCCGCGATGCGCAGCTGGCGCCCGGCGGCGGGCACGGCGGCGAGGGCGTCGACCGCGTTGCCGACCAGGTTGCGCAGCAGCTGGCGCAACTGCACCGGGCTGGCGTGCACGGTGCGCGCCTGGCGTGCGATGCTCACGCGCGGCGCCACGCCCAGGCGCGCCAGCTCGTCCTCGTGGACGGCGAGCACGTCGTCGACGGCGCCGGCCAGATCGCAGTGCTCGCGCGCGGCATGCGCCTGGCCGGCCAGCGTGCGCATGCTGCGCAGGATGTCGCTGGCATGGGCCGAGGCCTGCAGCACGGCGCGCAGCGCCTCGCCGGCCTGGCGGTTGGCCTGGCCGCCTTCGGGATGGCCGTCATGGCCGGCGGCCGCCGCCTGGGCGCGCTCGATGCAGCGCAGCGCGGCCCGTGCGTGCAGGGCGATGGCGGCGAGCGGCTGGTCGACCTCGTGGGCGATGGACGCGGCCAGCTGGCCGATGGCCGTCGGCGGCATGGCCGGGCCGGTGCCGGAGGGAGATGGGTGGTTGCTCATGGGCTGCTCCTCGTACGTTGGAACCGTGCGCACGGCAGCCCTGGGGCGGCACGTGACATGGCTGCATTGTCGGCAGTGCAAGCCCGGCAGTCTAGCTATACGAAGAGATACCGGCTAATACCAAAGGATGATGGCGTTCCGGTTGCTGAAGGTGCAGGATGGAGCATACCGCATCGCGCGCCGGCCGGTACCTGTCCAAAGGACAGTGGCGGGCCGCGTCGGCGCGCGCCACCGGCTCAGGACTGGCGCGGCGTCCAGCCCAGCCGCTCCTCGAACAGCGCGCGGTACAGCGTGCGGATGTCGGCCGGCACCCGGCGCACGTAGTCCTCCGCCCTGGCGCGCCGTTCGCCATCCAGGCCGGCCAGGAAGGCCACGGCTTCGTGCGCGCTGGGCGCGCGCTCGCCGACCCCGGCGAACTTGGCCGGCACGGCCGTCCACACCACGGCGTCGAGGCCGCGCGCGCGCATCCACGGCGCGATGCGCGCATCGGCCGGCCCGTGCGGATTGGGGATGCTGCCCACCCAGTGCGGGTAGGCGGGACGGATCTTCTCGCGCTGGCGCAGCATCTCGCGCGCGTCGTCGAGGCCGGCGGCGTCCAGGCGTGCCCAGTAGGTCGGCATCGGCGGCGCCGGGTCGTGCAGGACCAGCGCCAGCTCGTCGCTGTCGTCGCTGTCGCGCACGAATTCCAGCGGCAGGCGCGGGCCGTCCGGCATCCAGTCGGACGCCAGCTTCAGCGGACCGGGCTTCCAGATCAGGGAACCCCAGGCGATGCAGGCGATGTTCACGGTCACTCCTTTCAGTCGAACCCGGCCGTGTCATTCTACCGGCAAGCAGGCGGCCGCGGCTGGCGCTGGCGTGCGCGACCCGGAAAAATCGTCCGGCCGGCGAAATCGCCGCGTCGACCTCGGGTATAGTAACGGACGGGTGCATAGCGAACGGAGCGGGAATGAGGTACAGCCTCGTGTCATCGGCCGGCAATGGCCGCATCAACGAAGACCTGGTCGCCGTCCACGAGGGCGACGGCCGTACCGACATCATCGTGATGGACGGCGCCACGCCGCTGACGCCGCAGCGCTGGATCGGCGCCGGCGACAGCGATCCGGCGTGGTTCGTGCGCCAGTTCGCCGCCGACCTGGGCGCCGTGCTGCACCGCGCCGGCAGCCAGGAGGCGCTGGTGCGCCAGGCCCTGTCCGCCACCCGCGCCGCCTGGCGCGCGCAGGCGGCCGGGCCGCCGGCGCCGCCGTATGCCTGGCCGGTATCGACGCTGAGCTGGGTGCGCCTGCGCCATGGCCGCGGCGGCGCGGCCGGCACCCTCGAACTGTACTGCCTGGGCGACAGCAAGATCCTGCTGGCGGGCGCCGACGCCACGGGACGGCCGCTGGCGCGCGACCTCGATCCGTTCGACAATCCCGCCGAGCGGGAGGTGCTGGCGGCCGTCGCCGCGCTGGTGGCCGAAGGCGTGAGCGACGCCGGCGCGCGCTGGGAGCGCCTGCTGCCGATGCTGCAGGAGCGCCGCCACGTCCAGAACACGGCGCCCAATCCGCAGGTGCTGTGCCTGGAGCCGCGCGGCCCGTTCGCGGCGCGCACGACCACGCTCGCGGCGCCGCGCGGCGCGCTGCTGCTGGCGATGAGCGACGGTTTCTACCGCCTCGTCGATCCCTACGCGCTGTACGACGACGCCGGCCTGGGGGCGGCCTGCCTGGCGCGCGGCCTGGATGCGCTGGTCGACGAACTGCGCGCCTTCGAGGCGGGCGCGCTGGCCGGCGCCGGCATCGCCGCCAAGCGGGCCGACGACGCGTCGGCCGTCGCCTGGCGGCTGGACTGACGCGCCGACGTTCCTGGAGAACCGCATGGGCGCGCCGCGTCGGCGGGTGCCGGTCGTCCCGGTGAGCGTGACAATTCGGTAGTTTTGGACGCCCGCCGGCGCGGTACCATCGGGTCTTTGGCCATCCGATCCATGATGAACCGTTCGATGCTTGCCTGCGCATTGCTGGCCGCCTGTTGTGCTCCCATGTTCGTCGCCCCGGCGCGCGCCGCCGAGCCGTGCGCCGGCACCTGCGCCGACCTGCTGAAGGAGGGCCAGGTCCTGCATGCGCAGGGCAAGGTTCCCGAGGCCCTGGCAAAATTCCTCGCCGCCCACCAGGCCGCGCCGCAGGCGTCGACGCCGGTGTCGTCGGCGGCCTACGCTTACCTGGTGGCGGCCGACGCCAATCCGGCCAAGGCGGACGCCTTGCGCGCCGAAGCGCGCCGGCTGGCGCAGGCGGCGCTGGGGCTGGCGCCGGACGATCCGGCGGCGCTGGAAACCCTGCGCCTGCTCGAGGCCGATGCGCCGTCGCCGCTGCACGTGCCGAACGCCCAGGCGGCGCAGGCGATCGCCAGGGCCGAGCAGCTGTTCTCCCAGCACCGCCATGCCGACGCGCTGGCGCAGTTCGAGGAAGCGATGCGCCTCGACCCGCAGGCCTCGTATGCCTGGGTCGGGGCCGGCGACTGCTGGTTCATGCGCAAGGACTGGGACAAGGCGGCCGGGCTGTTCCGCCGGGCCGTCGAGATCGAGCCGCGCAACGGCCAGGCCTGGCGCTTCCTGGCCGACGCCCTGGCCGCGCAGGGCAAGGGCGCGCAGGCCGAGCGCGCCCTGCTGGACGGCATCGCCGCCGACCCGGCGCAACTGCCCACCTGGACCAAGCTGGCGGCGGCGCGCCGCGCGATGGCCATGCCGCTCAAGCCGCTGCACCTGCGCCGCGGTGCGCGCGTCAAGATCGGTGCCGACGGCAAGGCCACGGTGGAGATCGACGGCGACCTGCAGAAGCGCGCCCCCGCGCCCGACAACGCGATGCGCCTGGCCCTGGCCGTGAGCGAAGCCAATGCGCGCACCGCCAGGGACAAGGCCCTGTTTCCCTACGAGATCGAACTGGGCGCGTGGCGGATGGCGCTGCAGGTCATGCAGGAGACGGCGGCGGCCGGCCAGCCCCCGGTGTCCGACCCGGCGCTGGCGCAGATGATCGCCTTCGGCAAGGACGGCCAGCTGGAAGCGGCGATCCTGCTGCTGCAGTACCGCGAATCGTACCGGCCGGCGCTGGAGGCGTGGCTGCAGGCGCATCCGGACGGCGTGCGCCTGTTCGTGGATAGGTACGGGATCATGCCCTGAGAGCAGGACCGTCGCCCCGGCGCAGGCCGGGGCCCAAGCTTGCCTGCGTTACAGTAGCGCGCGCAAATTGGGTCCCGGCCTGCGCCGGGACGACGTGCTGGCTACTCACCCCAGCGCCTTGCGCGCCGCCTGTATGCCCCACCACGCCGCCTCCTCGAACACCGAGAACCCCGACAGGTCCGCATGCGCGAACAGGACCGGCCCGTCGGCCTCGCGCAGCGCGGCCAGCCCGGCGTTGCTGCGAAAGCCCGGCAGCGGCGCCGCCATCGCGTGGCCGCGCAGGGTGATGTCGACGCGCTCGACGCAGGGCGCGAAGGTCCAGCCGTAGGCCGCGCGCAGGTCGCGCGCGGCGAGGTCCACCAGCGCGGCCGGCGTCGCCTTCATCATCCAGTCGCGCGCCTGGCGCGGCGTGCGGTCCGACAGCGCGACGTAGGCCGTGAACACCGTCTTGTCCGGCGGCGCCACGCGGATGTCCTGGTGCGTGGAGACGACGTAGCCGAGCCCCGGCTCGCCATACACGACGTTGTCCCACGACAGCGGGGCGTGCGGCAGCTCGCGCGGGAATGCCTTCATCAGGAAGTTCGCCACCAGCCATGGGGCGTAGGCCGGCGTGTGGCGGCGCGCGTCGAAGCCGAGCGCCGCGATGTCCTCGACCACGCGCGCGGCCACGTAGACCGGCATGGCGACGATGGCCTTGCGGGCCCGCACCAGGTAGGTGCGCGGCGTGGCACCGTCCAGCGCGAAGCACAGCGCCTCCACGCCGCCGGCCGTCCTGCGCACCGACGCCACGGTGCCGGCGTGGCGCGGCACCGCGGCGCGCGCGGCCAGGCGTTCGGCCAGCGGCGCCAGGCCGCCGGGCCAGGTCAGCCAGGCGCCGTTGCCGGCGTTGGCGGCCTGGCCCCAGCGGCTGCAGTAGTAGTGCAGGCCGGCCCAGGCCGAGACCTTGTCGTAGCGGGTGCCGTAGTCGTCGCGGCAGCAGTAGTTCAGGTACCAGTGCAGCGTCGGCGCGCGATAGCCTTCGCGTTCCATCCACGCCTTCAACGTGATGCGGTCGAGGTCGTCCCAGCGCGGATCGCGCGAGGACAGCACGGTCGGGAACACGAAGGCGCGCCGGCCGTCGGCGCCGCGCGCGGCGCGCAGGGTTTCCACCTGGGCGAAGAAGCGCCGGTGCTCGGCCAGTTCCCAGGCGGCCACGCCCTCGACCGGCAGGAAGCCGTCCTGCCAGGCGCCGTTGAACAGCAGGCGCTCCTCCGGCGCGTGCAGGATCGCGCGCTCGTCGTAGGTCGGCTGCGCGCCGAACGCGTCGCGCTCGACGATGCCCAGGTCGAGCAGGATCTCGCGCACGTGCACCGATTCCGGCGACGGCAGCGGCAGGTAGTGGGCGCCCGTCGGGCAGGCCAGTTCGCCGAAGCGCGCGCCGGCCGCGTTGCCGAAGGCTTGCGGCCCGTCCACCATCAGGAAGCGCGCGTGGCCGGCGCGCCGCAGCTGCCAGGCGGCCGACAGGCCCGCGATGCCCGAGCCGAGGATGGCGACGTCGGTCTCCAGCACCCGCGACGGCGGCGGCAGCGCGCGGCGGTCGCGCAGGTAGTGGCCTTCCAGGCGGCCCGGATAGTGCACCTCGGGGGCGATCTCCTGCCAGCGCGCATAGCCGGCCGCGCTGGCCGCCAGCGCGGCCCCGGCGCCGCCGGCATGCAGGAGGAAGCTGCGGCGGTCCATCAGCGGATCACCTGGCGCCAGTCGTGCTCGAACTCGCGCACCAGCGATTGCGTGTTCAGGCGGTTGGGCGCCATCTCGAGGCGCCGCATGTCGGGCGGGAAGGCGAACATCGCGCGGGTCGTGTCGGCGTCCAGCCAGCGCATCGGCAGCGCGTAGCCGGCCGGCGGCACGTAGCCGGGGCTCTTTGATGCCAGGATGAAGCCCCATTCGCCGAACGAGGGCACGTAGGCGTGGTAGGGCCAGGTGTGCAGGCCGACGTCGCGCAGCGTGGCGTCGATGGTCCAGTAGGCGTGCGGCGCGAAGAACGGCGAGGTCGATTGCACGACCATGAGTCCGTGCTCGGCCACGTGGCGCGCCAGGATGCCGTAGAACGGCACCGAATACAGCTTGCCGAGCGCGAAGCTGGACGGGTCGGGGAAGTCGACGATGGCGGCGTCGAACACCTCGCGATTCTGCTGCAGCCAGACCGCGGCGTCCGCGTTCACGACCTTCACGCGCGGGTCCGAGAAGGCATGGTGGTTCAGCGCGGCCAGTTCGGCGCGGCGCGTGAAGGCGCCGGTCATGGCGGGGTCGAGGTCGACCAGCGTGACGTGCCGCACGTTCGGGTAGCGCAGGATCTCGCGCAGCGCCAGGCCGTCGCCGCCGCCCAGCACCAGCACGTTCCTGGCCCAGGGCAGGGCGGCCATGACCGGGTGCACCAGGGCCTCGTGGTAGCGGTACTCGTCGCGCGAGGAGAATTGCAGGTTGCCGTTGATGTACAGGCGCAGGTCGTCCTTCCAGCGCGTGACGACCAGGCGCTGGTAGGGCGTGCTGGACGACCACACGACCTCGTCGCCGAACAGGCCGTGCTCGCCCCAGTCGACCATCCGGTCCGACAGGCCGAATCCCGCCACCAGCAGCACCAGCACGGCGCCGGCGCGCATGGCCCGCCCGGCCAGGTGCACCAGCTCGCGCCGGAACACGTACAGGGTCCAGCAGGCCACGCCGACGTTGAGCATGCCGAACAGGAAACCGGTGCGCACCAGGCCCAGGTAGGGCGCCAGCACCAGCGGGAACAGCAGCGAGACGGCCAGCGCGCCCAGGTAGTCGAAGGTCAGCACGCGGCTCACCAGTTCGTTGAACGCGGTCTGGCGCGCGTTCAGCGCGCGCATCACCAGCGGCACCTCCATGCCGACCAGCGCGCCGATCAGGAACACCAGCACGTACAGCAGCGTGCGGAACGGCGCCGTCATCCACGAGAAGGTCATGAACAGCAGCGCGGCCGAGACGCCGCCGATCAGGCCCACGGCCAGCTCGATGTCGATGAAGCGCTCCAGCACGTCGGCGTCGGCCACGTACTTCGACAGGTGCGCGCCCACGCCCATGGCGAACAGGTAGCATCCGATGATGGTCGAGAATTGCAGGATGGAGTCGCCCAGCAGGTAGCTGGACAGGGCGCCGGCGATCAGTTCGTAGGCCAGCCCGCAGGACGCCACGACGAAAACCGACAGGATCAGGATTTTTTTGGTCATTCGGTGTTTTTGTTCTAAGATGCGGGTGATAACATCTTGGCCATTTCTTCGGAGAATTTCGTGCCCGCCATCCTAAACTATCTGCTGCATCTATTGACGGCTGCCGCGCTGGTTTTGGCGTTTTTTGTCGTGTACACCCGGGTCACGCCGTACGACGAGGTCGCGCTGATCCGCGCGGGCAACGGCGCGGCCGCGCTGTCGCTGGGCGGCAGCCTGATCGGCTTCTCGGCCACCATCGCGTCGAGCCTGATGCATACGGCGGACTACGTCGAGTTCGCCGGCTGGGCCGCCGGCGCGGCGCTGGTGCAGCTGGTGGTGTGGGTCGTGGCGACGCGCCTGCTGCGCATGGCGCGCGACCAGATCGAGGCGGACAACTGCGCGTTCGGCGGCCTGCTGGGCGCCATCTCGCTGTCGATCGGCCTGGTCAACGCCGGCTGCATTTCCTGAACCATCCCCATTGCCCGCAAAGGAGCCTGCCATGTCCCTCGGTTCGTTCATCAAGAAGCAGTTCATCGACGTCATCCAGTGGAACGAGGACAGCGAGGGCGTGATCGCCTGGCGCTTCCCGATGCAGGATTTCGAGATCCAGAACGGCGGCCAGCTGGTCGTGCGCGAGTCGCAGGTCGCCGTGTTCGTCAACGAAGGCACGATCGCCGACGTGTTCGGCCCCGGCACCCACACCTTGACCACGCGCACGCTGCCGGTGCTGACCAACCTGAAGAACTGGGACAAGCTGTTCGATTCGCCGTTCAAGTCGGACGTGTATTTCTTCAGCACGCGCGTGCAGACCGGCCGCAAATGGGGCACGCCGCAGCCGATCACGATCCGCGACAAGGACTTCGACATGATCCGCGTGCGCGCCTTCGGCATGTACTCGTACCGCGTGGCCGATCCGCGCGCCTTCTTCACCGCCATCAGCGGCACGCGCGACGTGTACACCCGCGACGAGGTCGAGGACCAGCTGCGCGGCATCATGCTGGCCACGATGGCCAGTTCGCTGGGCGGCGCCAACGTGGCCTTCCTCGACATGGCCGCCAACCAGGGCCTGATGGCGCAGCAGGTCGGCAAGGACCTGAGCGTGGCGTTCGCCCGCTACGGCATCGAACTGGACCAGTTCAACGTGGCCAGCGTCAGCCTGCCGGAAGAACTGCAGGCCGCGCTGGACGAACGCATCTCGGCCGGCATGAAGGGGTCGCTGTCGAGCGACAAGATGACCGGCTACACCCGCTTCCAGGCCGCGTCCAGCATCCCGCTGGCGGCGCAGAACGAGGGCGGCCTGGCCGGCATCGGCGCGGGCCTGGGCGCCGGCGCGACCATCGGCCAGGCCATGGCCCAGGGACTGGGCGGGGCGTTCGCGCCGCAGCAGGTCGCCACCCCCCAGGCCGCGCCCGCCGCCGAGCCGGTGGAGGAGCGCCTGGCCAAGCTCAAGGGACTGCTCGACAAGGGCCTGATCTCGCAGGCCGACTACGACGGCGCCAAGGCCGAGCTGCTCAAGAAACTGATCGGCTAGACGGCAACGCATGCAGACAGTTTCCTGCCCCGGCTGCGGGGCGCCGCTCGAGTTCAAGTCGCACGCGTCCGTGATGGCCGTGTGCGATTTCTGCCGCACCGTGGTCGTCAAGGACGCCGACGCGGTGCGCGACCTCGGCAAGATGGCGGCCGTGCTGGAGGATTATTCCCCGATCCAGATCGGCACGTCGGGCAGGTACGGCGAGCGCGCGTTCACCGTGGTCGGACGCATCCAGCTGCGCTGGTCGGGCGGCATCTGGAACGAGTGGTACCTGCTGTTCGGCGACGGCGGCAACGGCTGGCTGGGCGATTCGGCCGGACGCTACGTCATCACCTTGCAACGCGCGCTGGAAGTGGGCTGGCCGGTGTTCGAGGCGATCCAGCCGGGCCGCGAGATGGAGACCGGCGCCGGCCGCTACATCGCGGCCGAGCGGCGCAGCGCGCGCTGCATCGCCGGCCAGGGCGAGCTGCCGTTTCGCGTCGGCGCGGGCTGGGAGGCGCGCGTGGCCGACTTCCGGCGCGGCTCGGACTTCGTCACGCTCGACTATTCCGACGGCGACCGTCCCGCGCTGTACGCCGGCGCCGCCGTCACGCTCGAACAGATGGGCTGCCAGCTGCTGCGCGACGACGAGGCGATCAAGGCCAGCGCCGGCAAGTACCGCGGCCGCGTCGAATCGCTGTCCTGCCCGCAGTGCGGCACGGCCATTGCCTACCTGCCGGGCATCACCGCCAGCCTGGTGTGCCAGGCCTGCCGCGCGCAGCTGGACGCCGCCACGCCCGTCGTGCAGGTGCTGGCCAAGGGCGAGGAAGCCGGGCGCACGCCGCTCACGCTGCCGCTGGGCAGCACCGGCCAGGTCAACGGCCGCGAGACGCGCGTGCTGGGCGCGCTGGTGCGCGCCGACGACGAGGGCAACCGCTGGACCGAATACCTGCTGCACGGCGGCGGGCGCGCCGGCTTTTCCTGGCTGATCGAGAGCGACGGCGAGTGGTGGCGTGCCGAGGGCATGGACGAGTGGCCGGCCGAGGCGGGCGCGGTGGCCGTGCGGCACGACCGCGTGGCGTTCACCAAACTCTACGACTATCCGGCGCGCACCGAGCAGGTGCTGGGTGCGTTTTACTGGAAGGCGCAGGCGGGCGACACCGTGCGGGTGGCGGAATACCAGCACGGGCCGGTCCGTCTGTCGTCCGAGCTGTCGGACGAGGAGTTCACCTGGTCGCGCTCGAGCCGGGTGGCGTACGACCAGGTGCGCCTGTGGTTCAAGCTGCCGGCCGCGCAGGGCGGCGCCACCGGCGCCGGCGCGCCCGCGCGCGTCACGCGCACCGGCCGCTTCCTGCTGTGGCTGGTGCTGCTGAACCTCGTGCCGCTGGTCCTGCATTTCAGCGGCGCAGCGCCTTGGGTGCTGGTCGGGCTGCTGGCGCTGGCGCTGCCGCCCTCGTTCATCGGGAAGGACCGCCAGTGAACAACCGTTATTTCCTGTACGCGCTGTTCGTGACCATCGTCGCCACCTGCGGCAGCTGGTTCAGCATGTTGTCCGAATCGACGTCGACGCGTTCCGGCGCCAGCAGCTGGACGGCGGGCACGCGCGGGGGCACCGGCGGCTTTGGCGGCGGGTATTCCGGCGGGGGCGGGCACAAGTGAGCGGGGCGGACGCCGCGACCGCGCACGCCGCCAGCGGGGTGCACCTGCTGGCCGACCTGCACGGCGTCGACCCGGCGCTGCTGCGCGACGCCACCGCCATCGATGCGCTGCTGCGCCGCGCCGCGCTGGCGGCGGGCGCGCGCATCCTGCACGGCCACTTCCACACCTTCGGCGCCGGCGGCGGCGTGACCGGCGTGCTGCTGCTGGCCGAATCGCACATCTCGATCCACACCTGGCCGGAAAGCGGCTTCGCCGCCGCCGACGTGTTCATGTGCGGCGCGGCGCGGCCGGGACTGGCGCTGGAACTGATCGAGGCGGCGCTGCGGCCGCAGTCCTGCGAGACGCGCACGATCGCGCGGGGCGTCACTGCCGAGCCGGCGCGGTAGCCATCCGGCAGGGTGGGCATCCCGTGCCCACCCTGCGTCATGCGGCAGGACGGCAGTACGGTGTTACGCCACCGACGGCACCCCGCGGACCAGCAACCCCGCCAGCTCGTCCGCATCGACCGGTTTTACCAGGTGATGATCGAACCCGGCCTGCAGCGACAGCTCGCGGTCGTGCGGCTGGCCGTAGCCGGTCAGGGCGATGTAGACGGCGTCGCGCAGGGCCGGCTCCTGGCGCAGGCGGCGCGCCAGTTCGTGGCCGTCCATGCCGGGCATGCCGATGTCGAGGATGAAGGCGTCCGGCGGCTGGCGTGATGCCGCGGCGACGGCCGTGGCCGGGTCGCCGAAGGCGGCGACGCGGTGGCCGCGCGCCTGCAGCAGGGCGGCCAGCGTGGCCGCCGCGTCCAGGTTGTCGTCGACGATCACGATGTCGAGCGCCGCGCCGGTCCGGCCGGCGCCGGCGTGCGCGTCGGCGCGCGGCGCGTCGTGGCCGACCGCGGCCAGCGGCAGCGTGACGGTGAAGCAGCTGCCTTGGCCCGGCCCCGCGCTGTGCGCCTCGATGCGGCCGTCGTGCGCGGCGACGATGGTGCGGGCCAGCGCCAGGCCCAGCCCCAGGCCGCCCTGGGCGCGGTCCGGCGTGCGCTTGCCCTGGGTGAACAGCTCGAAGATGTGGGGCAGCAGCGCCGGCTCGATGCCGCTGCCGTCGTCGCGCACGCGGATCGTCACCGCGTGCGCGCCGGTTTCCACCGCCAGCGCCAGGTGGCCGCCGGGCGCCGTGTACTTGGCCGCGTTGGCCAGCAGGTTGGCCACCACCTGGATCAGGCGCGCGCGGTCGCCCAGGACGATGGCGGGCACGGCGCCGGCGTCCAGCAGCAGCCGGTGGCGGCTGGCGTCGACGAGCGGATGCACCTGCTCGGCGGCGCTGGCGACCACGCTGCGCATGTCCACCGCGTCCTTCTCGAACTGGACCACGCCGCGTGTGACGCGCGAGACGTCCAGCAGGTCGTTGACCAGCGCCGTCATGTGGTTGACCTGGCGCCCGATCAGTTCCGCGAAATTGCGTACCTTGGCCGCGTCGTGCGGCGCGATGCGCAGCACCTGGGCGGCGGCGCTGATCGGCGCCAGCGGATTGCGCAGCTCGTGCGCCAGCATGGCCAGGAATTCGTCCTTGCGGCGGTTGGCGTCGCGCAGGGCGGCCTCGACCCGGACCCGTTCGGTGACGTCGATCTGGGCCACGACGGCGCCCGTGATGGCGCCGGCGCCGTCGCGCACGGCGGTGGCGCGCAGCAGCAGGCGGCGCCGCTGCGGCGCCGGGCCGAAGGGTTCGGCCTCGACCAGGTCGCCCTCGACCTCCTCGCCGCGCAGCGCGCGCGCCAGCGCCCAGTCCTGGGGGCCGATCGGCTGGCCTTCGCGCGGCGAATCGTCGGCCCACCAGCCGCGCGGCACGCATTCCTCGGGCGTGGCGCCGGCGAGCGGGCGGCCCCACAACTGGCGCGTCGTGGCATTGACGAGCTCGATGCCGCCGTCGGCGTTGCAGTAGGTGATGCCGACCGGGACCGCCTGCAGGAAGGCGTCCAGGCGCTGCCGCTCGGCCTCGGCGGCGCGCGCGGCGCCCAGGGCCTGCTGCTGGCTGGCCACCAGCGCCTCCTCGGCATGCTTGAGTTCCGTGACGTCGCGGGTGGTGCCGGCGACCGCCTCGACCTCGCCGTCCGGCCCGATCACCGGCACGAAGATGTAGTCGTAGTAGCGCAGCCCGAAGGTGCCCTCGAACGGCACCACGCCGCGGATGCCCTGGCGCGTCGCCTTCACCTGTTCGATCTCGCGGTCGTGCATGGCCGCGTGCCAGTCCGGATAGCCGAGTTCCAGGCAGTTCTTGCCGATCGCCTCGTCCCAGGTGCGGCCCCACATCTGCAGCAGCACCGCGTTGGCGTAGGTGAAGCGGTGGTTCAGGTCGAACACGTAGACCAGGTCGGGCGTGGCCGACAGCACGGCTTCGTACAGCCGCCGCCGGCGCTCGCTCTCGGCCTGGCGGCGCTCGGCGCGGCGCTCGCGCAGGTGGCGCTCGGCCAGCAGCGCCGCCATGTCGGCGAAATAGCCCAGGTCCGCGCTCAGGTCGGCGGTGGGCACGCGCGGCGCGTCGTGGTAGAACGCCAGCGTCCCCAGGACGTCCCCGTCGGGCCCGTGCAGCGGGAACGACCAGCAGGCGCGGATGCCGTGCGCGCGCGCCAGGTCCAGGTAGGGCGCCAGGCGCGGCTCGCGCAGCACGTCCTCGACGATCACCGTGGCGCGGGTGGCGACCGCGCGCCCGCATGCCGCTTCGCCTGCGCCGATCGGCACGACGCGCAGCGCCTGCGTGAACCCCGGCGCCAGGCCGATCGCGGCGCTCAGGTGCAGCGCGCCGTCGGCGTCGTCGACCAGGTAGAAGGCGGCCTGGGTGCCGGGGCCGGTCAGCGCGTGCGCCGCCTGCAGCATGCTGGCGAGCAGCGCGTCGAACGGGGCGCCGCGCACCGCCAGCGACAGCACGTCCTTCAGGTTATCGAGTTTCAGGCGGGTGGACATGGGGCGTGGATAAAAACAGACGTATACGAAAAAGGAATTCCAGGTATTGATTCTAACGCATGGATTTGTACTTACGATGGGTGTACGCTGGATGTTTCGCGCGGCAAACGGGACCCGGCGTGCAGGGGGCGCCGCGGCGTGCAGCCGGCCGCTTCGGGGGGCGCGTCCATTCGTGTCGCCAGTTTTCGCGTCCCCGTATTATGATTGCATTATTCACCATACATGAAAGGATTTCCATGAACAACGAGGCAGGCGACCGGATTTCCCGTCTGGAGGAACAGAAGCAGCGCGCGCTGCGCGTGCGCATCGGTGTCATGCTGGCGCTGTGCGCGCTGCCCGTTGCGCTGGCGTTCGCCAAGACCGGCGTCACGGCGCTGGCACATGTATCTTCGCTTTGAGGTGCTTGAGGTTGGCCACGATCGTGAAGGTCATGACGACCAGTAGCGACCAGGCCGGCCACTTGCCCACGTGGACGGCCGACCACGCGCCCAGCTGGTTCGGATAGCGCCACAGTCCCCAGAACGTGCCCACGTTCTCGGCCAGCCAGATGAAGAACCCGGTCAGCACGAACCCCAGCAGCAGCGGCATGCGCCGCTCGCGGTCGAGCGGCCGGAAATACACCGTGGTGCGCGCGTACAGGCCGAGCGCCACGGCCGCCAGGTACCAGCGCGCGTCGCCCAGCCAGTGGTGGGCGAAGAAATTCGCGTAGATCAGCAGCGCCACCAGGGCCGACATCCAGTGCGGCGGATGATGGCGCACGCGCAGGTCGAGCAGGCGCCAGGCCTGGATGATGTAGCTGCCGACGGCCGCGTACATGAATCCCGAGAACAGCGGCACGCCGGCCACCTTGGTCCAGGCGAAGTCGGGATACGACCATGAGCGGATCCCGCTGGAGGTCTTGAACGCCTCCAGCGCGAAGCCGAGCAGGTGGAACAGGCACACCGCCTTCAGTTCGTCGCGGCTTTCCAGGCCCGTGCGGAGCATCCAGGCCTGGATCGCCAGCGCGATGGCCAGCAGCGCGTCGTAGCGCGGCAGCCCGAGGATGCCGGCGCGCGGCACCAGCAGCACGGCGCCGAAGAACAGGCCGGCGAACAGGCAGGCGCGCGCCTCCTTCACCCCGAACATCAGGAATTCCGCCAGCCCCCGGCGCCAGCCGGCCAGCGGACGTGCGCGCGCGTCCAGCAGCAGCGCGTCGAGGGAGGAAAGGAGAGGAACGCGCATCGGCACCCCGTCGTTGTCGAATGGACGGGATGCTAGCACGGCGATGCGCCGGCGCGTCAGTGCCGCTGGCCGAACACCTCGTCGCCCAGCGCCGCCAGGCTGCCGTCGTCGCGCAGCGCGGCGGCGTCGAGCACCGTGGCCGCGACGTGGCCGGACATCACCTCGCGCGCGTAGGCCTGCACGGTGCGTAGCGCCTGCGGCGCGCCGTCGCCCAGGGCGACGAACAGCACGCGCAGGCCGGGATTGGCCATGCGCGCCGCGTTCAGGCGCGCGATCAGCCCATAGTTGCGCACCGGATCGGCGTCGCCCGGGGCCACCGGCACCAGCGCCACCTGGGCCGCCGCCAGCGCGCAGCAGCAGTCGCGCGCGGCGCAGCCGCCGGCATCGACCAGCACGTCGTCTTAGTCGCCGGCGGCGGCGTCGAGCAGCGTGGCGTCGACCAGCAGGACGCGGTGGCCGGCGCGCCGGCGCAGGCGGGCCAGGCGTTCGCCCCGCTGGGCGTGGAGCGGGGCCGGGCCGGGGCCGGCGATGGCGACGATCGTCGCGCCGGCGTGGCGGCGCCGCAAGGCGTTGGCGGGAAGCGGGTCGGCGGGCATGGCATTCCTTCTGTGGTTGGCACCCCGCCAGTCTGGATCCGCAAGCCGAAACGCCGCGTAAAGAACGACCCCTCGCGCATCTACGCGGTGTAACGATGCTAGTAGCAGCCGCCGCCGGTATCGGTCACGCAGATCGAGGCGCTGCGGCGCCGTTCGACGTAGTCGGGCGCGGCGGCGCTGGCATTGTCGGGACACGCGGCGGCCGCACCGTTGCAGGCCCAGGCATTCAGTTCGAAGATCAGCTTCGTCTGCGCCTTGGCGGTCCCCTTGGCGTCGTCGAACACCTCGCCCTCGCCATAGCTGCGAGCGGTGCAGGTCACCGTCACGCGCCAGCCCTGGCCCTGGGCGAAGTCGCCGAGCGTCGTGCTCTTGCCGTTGGCGGCCGGATTGGCAGGCGTGGCCGGGCCGTTGCCGATGTCGTTGCAGGCCTGCGCTGCTCCACCGCGCAGCTGGTAGAAAGCCCACTCCAGGCCGCCGCGCGCGGCCTGGCCCGCGCGCATGCCCAGCATGGCGCCGCTGACGGTCGCCTGCTGGGCGCCGTTCAGGCGCAGCACGGCGGCCGCAAGGCCGGCCAGCACCACCAGGAACACGACCGCCGCCACGTAGGCGAATCCACCCTGTGCGCGCTTCACGGGACGTTCTCCACATGCGCGCCCATCGTCAGCGTGGTGCGCTCGCCACCGTCGGCCAGGTCCACGGTCAGTTGCACGTAGCCGCTCTGCTGGGTCGCATTCTCGTTCTCCCGGTAGATGAAGGTGCAGGCCGCCACCTTGCTGGCGACCACCGGGGCGTTCGTCAGGTCGGGGCAGGTGGCCGCCGGCCGCCCGCGGAACGGGTAGCCGGACACGCGCAGCAGCACGCCGGTGCCGCTGCCATTGGCGACGCCGGGGTTGGCGCACACGTAGCTGACCCCGAGCTGCGCATTCGGCACGACCACGAAGCGTCCGCCGTTGTAGCCGCCGGGCAGGGTCATGGCCGACTTCAGGGACATGCGCGAGACGCCGAGCGCCGGATCCGGCGAAGCGGCCAGCGTGTCGATCTGGGCGCTGTTGGCTGTGCCGTACACGTCGGCCGCGCTCTGGTTGGCCATCACGATCCAGTCGCCGGGCGCCGTGGCGGGAAGCTGGCTGAGCACGTCGAAGGCGACGGCCGGCTTGGCCGGGTCGAAGGGGACGCTGCCGCTCCTGTCGACGTCGGGCAGGGTGCGCAGGCGGCCGCCATCCGACGTCGGCACCATTTCGACGCCGTTGCAGTCGGTCAGCAGGCGCAGCGAGTTCGGGACGGCGGCGCGGGCGTCGGCGACCAGGCGGCGCAGCGCGCCGTCGGCCTGGTCGGCCAGGTTGGCGCGGCGGCCGACCGCCAGGTAGGATGCCAGCGCGGGGCGCAGTTGCATCGACACGATGGCGCCGACGATTCCGACCAGCACGATCACGATCACCAGTTCCACGAGGGTGAAGCCGCGCGTGCGCCTCATGGTGTCTGCTCCCCCGGCAGCAGGGGCTGCGTGCGCCAGCCGGTCAGCACGAACGGCTGGGGCATGGACGCGTTGCGGACCGTAACGGTGATCATCCGGGTATCGGCCTGCGGGATGCCGTGCAGGCCGCCCTGCACGGGGGCCACGTCGACCCGCACCGAATACGCCGCGAGTCCGGGGATGGCATTGCCCTCGACGTCCAGGATGCCGGTCGAGGCATAGGCATTGTAGTCGTCCACGACGACGAAGTCGCGGCGCTGGTTCGATGCCGGCGGCCCCGTGTTGCCGGCAGGGCGGTTGAACGGCTTGAGCAGGACTTCCTCCATCATGCTGTCGGCGACGGCGGCCATCTGTTGCGCGACCGCGGGATTGGCGCTGCCGATGTCGGCACGCGAGAAGGCGGCGACGGCGCCGGCGATCGCCACGCCGACGATCACGAGGGCCACGATCAGTTCGATCAGCGTCACCCCGGCGCTGCGTTTATTCCACATGGCCGGTCCTTCCATCCACGCCGATGGCGAATTGCTGGATGCCGCCGGCCAGGATCGTCACGTTGCCGATCGCCGCGGCCTGGCCGGCGGCGTCGGTGGTGATCGTGCCGTCGGGCAGGAAGTACAGGAGCTTGCCGGGGCCGGCCAGGCCGCCGCTGGTGACGTCGGCGCGGCTGCTGCGGTAGTCGTCGTCGCCGATGCCGGCCAGCGCGGCCGTGCAGTTGCCGGGCACGCCGGCGGCGGCGGAAATGCGCAGCACCATGGCGCTGCTGGAGGCGGTGACGCAGACGACCCGGCGGCGCGCGGTGGCGTTCTTCTGCGCGATGCGCAGGCCGCTCAGCACCTGGTCGCGGTAGACCTGGGGCGCGTTGCCGTAGCCGTCGACCAGGCGCGGGACGCCGATCGCGGCCAGGATCCCGATCACCAGCATCACCGCGATCAGTTCGACCATCGTGAAACCGCGTGCGCGCATCAGCGGAACACCTCGCGCACGTGGATGATGCGCTTGCTTTCCGGCGTGAAGATGCCGAAGGTGGCGCGCGCGCGCGGGTCGTGCACGACCGGATTGATGTCCTTGCAGGCCGTGTCGAGCGTGCGCAGGAACGGCAGGGCCGCGCCGGTGCTGGCCGGATGGCTGCTCACGGCGCAGGCATTGTCCGCGCCCGTCGTGCCGAGGTTGAGCGCCACGTCGATGGCGCCGCGTCCGCCGTTGGCGGGCGGCGTCAGCCTGAGCACGGCGCCGCCCTTGTCGAGCGCGACGACGCCACTGTTATTCCCGTCCGTCGGCTTGTAGGCCAGGCCGATGGCCGTCGGCTCGAGCGTCTTTGGCGTGTCGGCCGTCGTCAGCGCGTAGGCGGTCAGTGGAACCTGGGTTAGGCTGTCGTCGAAGTTGCGGCGCCAGGTCGCACCGTCCCAGTATTCCAGCGTGAGGTTCAGCAGCAGCGGCTGGCCGGCATAGCCGTAGTTGCTCGACAGGCGCGCGCGCCCGGCGACGACCTGCAGCGGCGGCTCGTCCTCGTCCTTGGTCGACGTGGCCGAGGCGGCGACCGGATCGCCGGCCGCGGCCGGAACCTCGGTGGCACGGGCCCGGAACGTCGCGGGCGCGCCCGGTGCCGCCGCGGAGCCGGGCAGCGCGAACGCACCGGTCCAGTTCGCCACGCCGTTCGCGAACAGGCTGGCGCAGGCCAGGTTGCCGGCGCCGGCGCTGCCGCCGGCAGCGTTGCAGGTGGCGCTGCGCTGGAAGCTGCCCAACGGCGTGGCCGGCACCTGGCGGGCCATGGTCACCGCGGCCAGCGCGACGTCGCGCGCATAGGCCCCTGCATAGTTTTCGGTAACGTTGCCGTCCTTGTTGACGGCGCGTACGGCGAGCCGGATCCGCGGCTCGTTCGCATAGTATTGCGGGATGCCCGCGGCCTTCGTGCGGCGCTGCCAGCCGTCTTCCGTCACGACCTGCAGATACGCCGGGACGAACGGGCCGCTGGCGCCGCTGCAGCCGGAGGCCGCGGTGTTGGTCGTCCCGGTGGGACGCAGGCCGCTGCCCAGGTAGCCGTTCGAGCCGGCGAGCGCGGCGCCGACGTCGATGGTGCCGACTTCGTTCATCGCCAGGTCGGCGAAATCCTGGCTGCCCGCGTTGACCGTCTTGGGGCTGCCGTCGAAACCGGTGTACTTGAGTTTGCCGCCGCTCGGCTGGCACAGCGTCGGGGCCAGCAGCCTGGCGAGTTCGGGCTGGGCTTCCTTCCCGAAGTTCGCCGTCACGGCGCCGGCCGCGTTGACCGCCGTGACGGTCGCGCCGAACGGATAGCCGGCCTTGCGCGGCGCCGCCAGTCCGGTGAAGGCGACCTTCAGCGAGGCCGGCGCCGCCACCGCCAGCACGTTGCCGCTGGCCTTCGATTCGGCGTCGGTCGCGCGCGCGCTGAATTTCAGCTGGCCGGCATCGGGGTAGGACACCTTGGTAGCAGCCTTGCCGGTCGCGTCGAAGCTCAGCGCCAGCGTGCGCTCCGTCGCGCGTGCGAGGTCAGTGCGCGCGAGGCGCAGCTTCTGCGTGCCGGTGGCCGGGTTGGCGTAGTCGTACGACACCGCGATATTGCGCTGCACACCCTGGAACAGCGGCACGCAGGCTTGCTTGCTGCCGTCGTAGGTCCGGGCGATGATGTTCAGGTCGACCTCGCTGGCGTCGCCGCCGGCCGTGAAGGCATTGGTGCCGTTGACGTTCAGTTCGAGCGAGGCATCGCTGACCTGGACCGAGCAGTTCGACGCCGCGCTGCCCGTCTTGCAGGTCGTCGACAGGGCGCCGCCGCTGTCGCTGGACGTCAGGCCGAGCGTGACCGCGCCGGGCGGCAGTTGCGCGGTGGCCGTCGCGGCCCCGCCGCTGACGTCGATACGCTGCTTCGTCGGCTGCAGGTAGACCGTGGCGGCGCCGGCATAGGTGGACGTGCAGTTGGCGTCGGCGCAGGCCGTGACGGTGACCTGCGCCTTCGTGCACACGCCGGCGGTCGCGGGATGCGTGATCTGGAAATGGTGCAGCGGCTGCGCCTTGCCCTCGCAATACGGCCCGTTGCCGCTGGTCTTGATGTTGCGGACGTCATAGCCGCTGTTGTTGGTCACGCAGTCGCACTTGCCGGGCGTGGAACCGTTGCGGCAGATGATCGTGTCGGTCACGCGCGCAGCCCAGTACAGCGTCGCGTGGTTGACGGTCGCGTTGCCCGTCACCTGGGAGTTGGAGGCTTCCAGCGTCAATTCGCCGGTATCGACGTCGCCCTTGACGACGTCGGCCGAGCCCATCGTCAGCGAGGTCGTGGCCGTGACGTTGCCGTTGATGACGGCGTTGGAGGCGTACATGCGCACGACGTCCGACTTGACGTTGCCGTTCATGGTGCTGCCGGAGGCGAAGGTGAACGAGGTGGCGGCGGTGACGTTGCCGTTGATCGTCACCGGCGAATTGGTATCGACCACGGGGGACACGATATTGCCCTTGATCGTGCTGCCCGACGCCAGGAAGAACGACTCGCTGGCGTTCACGTCGCCTGTCAGGTAGACGGGAGAGTTGGTCGTGACCCTGGTGCCGGTGATGGGGCCAACGATGGTGACGTTCGAGGCGATCGCGATCGCGCCGGTCGCGACGATGGTGCCGGTGATCTTCGACGTCGAGCCGGTGCCCAGCTGCATGGTGCCCGCCGTGATGTTGGCGGCAATGGTCTGCGTCTGGGCGCCCATCGCGAACTGGCCGCCGGCGATGAAGTTGGCGTTGTTGATGGCCAGCAGGGCAGGGTTGATGCCGCCGATGTTCAGGTTGCCGCTCACCTTGAGCGTACTGTTGCCCGTCATCGACAGGCCCTGGTTGTAGCCGAAATTGACGTCGCCATTGGCCTGCACCGTGTGGCCGCCGGAGATGACGACCTTGTCGTCCCAGTTCGGCAGCGGCAGGGCGGGACAGGTATAGGTCTTGCCGGACAGGCTGCAGCCGTCGACGGTGCCGCCAGCGAACGTGTAGGTGACGCCCGCCCGTGCCGGGCCGGCGACGGCCAGCATCAGGAAGCACATCAGGCAGCACATCAGGTGGCACGGCAGGCCAGGCAGGGAGCGCAGCGGCATGGTGTTCGCGGGCGTGACGGAATGGAGATGTGCATTATAGCTTGTTGTCAGTAATTATTGCGCTAAAACAATTTCTACTTGTTGTTACTCGCGCGGGGCGGCGCGTGGCCGTCCCGTTCGATCCGCGGTTAGAATGCGCCGCAGGAGGAGACGAGAACGATGAAGCGGCAGGCAGGGGAAGATACGGCGGCGGCGCCGGAGCGGGACGGGGAAGCGGCCAGGCCGCAGGACGGCACGCGCGGCCGCAACCTGCCCGAATTGATCGTCGCCACCTTCCTGGAGCTGACGCGGTCGCGCCATCCCAACGCCATCACCTTCCGCGACATCGCGGCGGCGGCCGGCATCTCGCACATGGCGCCGTACCGCCATTTCAAGTCCCGCCAGGAGCTGCTGAATCGGATCGCCGACATCGGCTTCGGCATGCTGGCCGCGTCGCTGGACGCCGTGGCGGCGCGCCACCCCAAGGAGCCGCGGCGCCAGATCGTCGCCGCCTGCACCTGCTATTACCGCTTCGCCGCCGACCATCCGGCCTATGCCCACCTGATGTTCGGCACCGACCGCGCGCTGTGGGACAAGGCCGAGCCGCTGCCGTCGCTGGAGCGCACGCGCGCGATCCTGCTGCGCATCGTCCATGCCTGCCAGCTGTCCGGCGACGTGCCGCGGGGGATCGACGAAAAGAAGCTGCTGGGCCTGTTATGGGCCCACGTCCACGGCTTCACGCTGCTGGCGGCCAACCGGGTGCTGACCGAGCACGAGACCGGCGCGCCGGAGGCCTTCATCGAGGCCGGGGTCAGGGTGATCCTGGCGGGGCTGGGGGAGCTGGGCGCCGGCCCGTCCTGACGCGGCCCCGTCACGCGCCGCCGGACGCGCGCGGGCGTTCGGCGGCGCACGCTTTCCCGGGCCGGCGCGGCGTTGCGCTCAGGCGAGCCGGAACGCGTACTTGTCCTCGATGACCGTGATCGGCCCCACCGGCAGCTTCGCCGGTTGCGGATCGCCCAGCTTGCCGAAGCGTACGCCGGCCGCGTGCACCTTGCGCAGGAAGTCCTGGACGAAGCCGATCGTGAACAGCTCGCCCGGGCAGCGGCGGTAGCCGAAGCCGAACGGCGCGTAGCCCGGCGTGTCCGGCACCGGATAGGTGACGCCGTCCACGGTGGCATACACGGCGCCGTAGGCGCTGTTCTCGACCTGGCCGTCGCGGCCGTCGCGCAGCGGGCGCGCCGTCTTCGCGAACGGGCAGCCGCCCAGGCCCGCGCGGCGCGCGGCGTCTTCGTCGTGCTGGGACGTCAGCGGCGCATCCAGGTAGCGGTCGGGGTTGAAGGCGTCCGGATCGCGCCAGTGCAGCGGGTTGCGGTTGGACGTCGGGTGCAGGGTCAGCACGCCGTTGTAGCCCTGGCCGCTGATGCTCTGGCGCGCGTTCGACACCGAATAGCTGCCGCCGTTGGGCGAGATGACGCGAAACAGTTCCATCGCGAAGCGGTCGAGCGGCGTGAACGGCGCGCCGTCGCGGCGGTCGGGGTCGCGCATCGTGCGCGCGAACCAGTCCTTGACGGCGGCGTCGCCATCGTCGTCGGACAGCTTGGCCACGATGTTGAACAGGGTATTGCCCCACTGGCTGAAGGCGAGGAAGTTGTGGAAGCACTCGAACACGATGTCCTTGCGCCGGAAGTTCTCCTGCAGTTCGCCGTTGCGGATCCAGCTGTACACGATGGTCTTGTCGTGGCCCGGCGTGCGGCCCTGGAGGATGTCCTCGACGCGCGCGTCGACCCAGTCGCGCAGGAAGGGACGCAGCTTGCGCACGGTCATGTAGCTGCGGTAGACCAGGTCGTTGGTCGGGAACCAGAAGCCGATCACGGTGTTGAAGGCCTTGCCGATCTCGCGGATCTCGTCCGGGATGTCCTTGCCGGAGACGCCCAGGTGCAGGTCCCAGTACAGGTCGAAATAGCTGGCGTAGTAGGCCTGCATCAGCGGCTTGCCCGCGTGCGCGGGCGCGAACAGCTTGTCCATGAAGGCGGCGAACTTGGGCTGGTAGTGCGTCGGATACAGGTCGGGCGTGAACGCCGAGTAGTAGATGCGCTTGCGTTCGTTGTCGGGGCCGCGATTCTCGTAGCCCTGCAGGAACACCGACAGGCCTTCCTCTTCCATGTTCGGCGTCCAGTTTTCGTACAGCATCCCGAAGATGTGGGGCGGGATCGCCTTTTCCTTGCTCAGCTCGACATCGATCAGCGGCAGCAGCGGCTTCTCGCCGGTGATGATCGAGCCGGCCATGAAGGGTTTGACCGCGTGTTCGACGTAGTCGGGGTCGAAATAGGGCGGCAGGAAATTGATGGCATGCTCGTCGGTCCTGGGTACAAACATGGTCGTACGCTCCTCGTGAAGTGACAGGAAGGGGTGGAGGCGCCGCGCCGGGCGTCCTGGCGGACGGCGACGCGGCGGCTGTTACAAGAGTAACAGCGAGCGTTACAAGCGTAAATTGAGTGAGGGTATCGTGCGCTGCCTCGCGTCAGCACCGCATATGCATGCGGAAACATGTATTCCCCGCGTTACTGCATGAAACAATTTCGAAGCGTGCTCATGCATTGCTGGCGTTAGCATCGCTGCATGAACTTTACATTCTCGTCACCACAGCATGGGGTGTGCACCGTGAAGCTCTGGGCCACGGGGCGCTACGGCTTTTCGCTGCCCAAGCGCGTCGACATCGCGACGCCCGGCGGTTCCCTCCACACCTACCTGTATTTCAACCGCAAGGTGCAGTTGAAGGCGGAGCTGGCCAATCGCGCCATCGTGCGCATCGCCGTGGCGCGCTTCCTGGGCGGCACCGACGACGGCATCGTCGAGATCGACGCGGACATGGCCGCCTGGGACGGCGCATTGACGCCGACGCGCACGAACGCGCCGCGCGCCCCGCTGCGGGTGCGGCCGGGCAGGTCGCATGGCAGGATCAAGCCGGCGCTCGGCGTGGGCGAACTGGACTGCGAGCCGGCCTGAGTCGCGCCACGCCGGGCGCGCCTCAATCCTGGCGCGCCAGCGCCGCCACGATGCGGTCGGCCACGCGCCGCAGTTGCGCGATGTCGGCCGGCTGCGCCGCGTGCGGCGCGAGCGCCTCGCCCGCGCGCCGCGGCACCACGTGGAAGTGCACGTGCGGCACGGTCTGGCCGGCCGCGCTGCCGTTGAACTGGGCGACCATGACGCCCGGCGCGTCGAAGGCGTTCCTGACGGCGATCGCGATGCGGCGCACGGTGCGGATGCAGGCGGCGGCGCCGTCGTCGGACAGTTCCATCAGCTCGACCGCCGCCTCCTTCGGGATGACCAGCACGTGCCCCTCGGCCTGCGGCATGATGTCCATGATGGCGATGGTGTGCGCGTCCTCGTGCACGCGGATGGAGGGCAGTTCGTCGCGCAGGATCCTGGCGAAGGCGTTCTGGGTATCGTAGCTCATGGTGTCGGCGGGTCGTGGTGGATCGGGTGGAATTCAGGGTGTACTATTTCCATTTTGCCAGCGATGAAAAAAAGCTGCCGGCGTTGTCACACGGCGTGCCGCGGCACCGTCTGATGGACATGGATACCGATAATTCGCCCACCGCGGCCCCCACCGCCGACCCCACCGCCATCTTCCAGCGCCTGCGCCCGCGCCTGTTCGGCATCGCCTACCGCATGCTCGGCATCCGCGCCGACGCCGAGGACATCGTGCAGGAGGCCTGGCTGCGCTGGCACCACGGCGGCAGCGCCGATGCGCGCACGCCCGAGGCCTGGCTCGTCACCGTCGTCACGCGCCTGTCGATCGACCGCCTGCGCGGCGCCATCGCCGAGCGCGAACGCTACGTCGGGTCCTGGTTGCCCGAGCCGCTGGTGGAGGAAGCGGCCGCGTCGCCGGAGAGCGCGCTGGAAGCGGCCGGCGACCTCTCGACCGCGTTCCTGCTGATGCTGGAGCGGCTGGCGCCCGAGGAGCGCGCGGTGTTCCTGCTGCACCAGGTGTTCGAATTCGACTACGCCGAAGTGGCGGCGATGGTGGGCAAGACCGAAGCGGCCTGCCGCAAGATGCTGCAGCGCGCGCGCGAGCGGGTACGGGCCGAGCGCCCGCGCTTCGCGGTCGACCGCGAGGCGCACCTGGAACTGCTGGGGCGCTTCGTGCGCGCGTCCCGTTCGGGCGACCCGGCCCAGGTGCAGGCGCTGCTGGCGCCGGAGGCCACCTTCACCGGCGACGGCGGCGGGAAGGTCACCACCGTCGTGCGCGTGGTGCGCGGGGCCGACCGGGTGGCGCGCCTGGTCGCCGGCATCCAGCGCAAGTGGGGAAGCCAGGTGCGCTACGACATCGTCCAGGTCAACGGCGAGCCGGGCCTGCTGACCTGGCGCGACGGCGTGCCCGACATGATCACCACCTTCCTCGTCGAGGACGGCCGCATCGCCGCCCTGTACGCCGTGCGCAATCCGGACAAGCTGGGCTCGCTGCGCGCACGCGCGGCGCCGGGCTGACCGGCGTCGCCGGGCCCGCTGAAGGCGCCAGTGCGGCGCAGCGCTGCGCCAGCAGCGCGTGCAGCTGGCGCACGGCCGGCGAGAACTGGCGCCGGTGCGGGCACACCATCTGCAGGGGCGCCGGCTCGCCCGGCTGCTCCGGCAGCAGCACGCGCAGGCGCCCGGCGCGCACGTCGGCCCCCACGTCCAGCCAGGAGCGGTAGGCGATGCCTTCGCCGGCCAGCGCCCAGCGCCGCACCACGTCGGCGTCGTCGCAGGCCAGCGCGCCCTTGACGTGCACGATGCGGCGCGCGCGGCCCAGCGGGAACACCCATTTGTCGTAGACGCGGCCCTGCAACTGCCACAGCAGGCAGGCGTGGTGCTGCAGCTCGTCCAGCGAGCGCGGCGTGCCGCACCGCGCCAGGTAGTCGGGCGCGGCGACCAGCACGCGACGGTTGTGCGGCGCCAGCGGCAGCGCGACGAAGCTGGCGTCCGGCGCCTGGCCGTAGCGCAGCGCGATGTCGACCGGGTCGCGGAACACGTCGGTCACGTTGTCGGACAGCTGCAGGCGCACTTCCAGGCGCGGGTGGTGGCGGCGGAATTCGGCCAGCCAGGGCAGCAGCAGGTTGCGCCCGAAGTCCGACGGCGCCGCCAGCAGCAGGGTGCCGGACAGTTCAGCGTCGTCGCGCCGCAGCGTCTCGCGCCCGGCGTGCAGCAGCTCGATCACTTCGCGCGCGTACGGCAGGTAGCGCTCGCCCTCGTCGGTCAGGCGCAGGCTGCGCGTGGAGCGTGCGAACAGGCGCAGCTCCAGGTCGCGCTCCAGCCGCAGGATGGCGGCGCTGACCTGGCCGGGCAGCAGGTCGGCCTCGCGCGCCGCCTTCGAAAAGCTGCCGCAGGCGGCCGTGCGCACGAACAGCGCGAGATCCTCGAAGCGGACCATTTTCACTCCGCGAGTGAAAGTGCTATCCGATTACCCCGGTTTTTCCAGAGGTCGACTCTTTCTATCATTGACACATCCTCCCAGCAATAAGGCGCACGGCGACAAGCCGGCAGTCTACCGCAGGGACCATGCATTGACAGAACAACCTGTCTCAACCGACATGACATCGATGGAGTCCGCCATGAAACGACTGATGATTTCCACCCTGGTAGCGGGCGCCGCGTTCGCGCTCGCCGGCACCGGCGCGGCCGCCACCGCCACCCCCGCGCCGGCCTCGGCAACCGCGCCCGCGCCCGGGCTCGCCGCCATCGAGCGCGTGGCCGAGTTCGACGGCGCCATGCCCACCGGCGTCACCGTCAGCGAGGATGGCCGCATCTTCGTCAACTTCCCGCGCTGGGGCGACGACGTGCGCTACAGCGTCGCCGAGGTCCGCGACGGCAGGACCGTGCCGTATCCGGACGCCGCCTTCAACCGCGAGCACGCCGATCCGGCCAGGGGCCTGATCAGCGTCCAGAGCGTCGTCGCGGACGGGCGCGGCCGGCTGTGGATCCTCGACACCGCGGCGCCCGGCTTCGCGGCGCCGAAGGCCGGCGGCGCCAAGCTGGTGGCGGTCGACCTGAAGACCGACAAGGTGGTCAAGACCGTCGTGTTCCCGCCCGAGGTGATCCTGCCCACGACCTACGTGAACGACATGCGTTTCGATTTTCGCGTCGGCGCCGCGGGCGTGGCCTACGTGACCGATTCCTCGCTCACCGGGCCGGGCGCCATCATCGTGATCGATCTCGCCACCGGCAAGGCCAGCCGCCGGCTGTCGGGCCACCCGAGCACCGCGCCCGACCCGGCGTTCGCCGCGCGCGTCGACGACAAGGCGCTGGCCGGCACCGGCGCGGACGGCAAGCCGCAGCCGTTCACGGTGGCCTCGGACGGCATCGCGCTGTCGCCGGACGGCGAGACGCTGTACTTCTGCGCGCTGTCCAGCCGCGCGCTGTATGCGGTGCCGACGCGCCTGCTGCGCGACCCCGGCGCCAGCGACGCCGACGTCGCGCGGGCGGTGCGCTACCTGGGCGAGAAGGGCGCCTCGGACGGCCTCGAGGCCGATGCGGCCGGCAACGTGTACGGCGGCGACTACGAGCACGACGCCATCCGCCGGCTGGCGCCGGACGGCGGCTGGAGCACCATCGCCCAGGGGCCGGACCTGTCCTGGCCGGACACGCTGTCGGTCGGTCCCGACGGTTACCTGTACGTGATGGCGAACCAGCTGCACCGCCAGGCCGGCTTCAACGGCGGCGTCGACGCGCGCCGCAAGCCGTACCGCCTGCTGCGCGTGAAGATCGGTACGGCGCCCGCCTACGCCGGCCAGTGAACCGACCCGGGAGGACACCATGGACATCAACCAGGCGGCCCGCCGCCGCCATGCCGTCAAGGCGTTCGATCCGGCGCGCCGCATCCCCGCCGGCATCGTCGAGCGCCTGCGCGAACTGCTGCGCCTCGCACCGTCGTCGGTGAACGCGCAGCCCTGGCACTTCGTCGTCGCCGCGACGCCGCAGGCGCGCGAGCGCATTGCCCGCGCCGCCGACGCCGGCCACCCGTACAACGCGCCGAAGATCCGCGACGCCTCCCACGTGATCGTGCTGGCCACGCGCACGGCGGCCGATCCCGCCCACCTGGACGCGGTACTCGAGCAGGAACGGCGCGACGGGCGCTTCGTCAACGCGGCGGCGCAGGCGGCGCAGCAGGCGGCGCGCGCGGCGTTCACCGACCTGCACCGCCTCGAACGCCAGGACCTGCAGCACTGGTACGAGAAGCAGACCTACTTGGCGCTGGGCACGCTGCTGCTGGGCGCGGCCGTCCTGGACGTGGGCGCGACGCCGATGGAGGGATTCGACGCGGCGCTGCTGGACCGCGCGCTGGGGCTGCGCGAAAAGGGCTTCCGCAGCACGGTGGTGGTGGCGCTGGGCTACGGCGCGGCGGACGACGTCAATGCGCGGCTGCCGAAGTCGCGGCTGGAGGCCGCGGCCGTGTTCACCGACCTCTGACCGGCCGCGCGTCAGGCCCCGAACGATCCGGCCAGCGCCAGCAGCGCCAGCGCAGCCGCCGTCCAGCCGAGCCGCGCCACGGCGCGCGCGGCATAGGCCAGCGCCAGCGCCAGCGTGAGCGCCGCCGCCGTCAGCATGCCGGCCCAGGCCACCCAGCCCTGGGCGGCGCCGCGCAGCGCGATGCAGGCCAGCAGGGAGGCCAGCAGGCCCACTGTGCCGGCGTGGCGCAGGCGCCGGCGCGCGGACGGCGCCGGTCCGGTGCCGCGGCCGTGCAGTTGTTCCCAGTGGCGGTCCATCGCCAGGCCCAGCGCCGCCAGGCCGGCCAGCGCGGCGCCCAGCGCCACCAGCGCCAGGCAGGTCGCGTGCAGGCCGCTCATGCGGCGTGCTCCGCCAGGCGCGGCGCGGCCGCGGTACGGGCGCCCAGGCGCAGCGACGCCAGCAGCAGCGCGGCCCCGAGCAGCAGGCCGACCAGGTCGAAGCCGGCGACCGCCCACAGGCCGTGCGCGATGCTGGTGGCCAGGCCGGCGCCGCCGGTGGCGGCGTTCAGCACCGGCAGCAGGGCGAACAGCGCCCCGCCGATGGCCAGCTGCAGGCGCCACATCCAGCGCCGCGGGAATGCCAGGGCCGCCAGCGCGGCGATGCCCCAGGCCGCGAAGAACCAGGCGATCTCCAGGTCCGGGCGGCCGGCGCCGCCGACCGGCAGCAGGCGGTTGGCCCAGAAGAACACCGGCATCGCCAGCAGCAGGCCGGCGATGCCGCCCAGGTTCAGGCCGTCCACCAGGCGCAGGCCGACGCCGACGGTACCGTCCTTGCGCGCCTTCAGGTGCCTGGGCCGCTCCTTGACGGCCCACATCAGCAGGCCCGTGGCGACCATCGCGCAGCCGGCCAGCCCGGACAGGAAGAACAGCGCGCGCAGCAGCGGATCGGCGAAGCGGCCGACGTGCAGGCCGTACATCACGCCGCGCGTGCGCACGGCGCCGCCATCGTGCGCGGGCGCGGCGGTCATCCTGCCGGTCACGCCGTCGAAGGTCACGTTGGGCAGGTTCTGCGTCATGTCGCGCCCTTCCTGCAGCACCATGTTGACGGTGGCGTTGGCGTGGCCCGCATTGGTCACCGTGATGCGACCGACGGGCGCGCCGTTCCAGGCGCGGCTGGCCTGCGCCACCATCGGTCCGAGCGGCGCCAGCGCGGCCGGCGCGGGCGCCGGCCTGGCGCCGCCGGCCGGGCCGCCGTTCAGGTCGGCGTAGAAGGCGTCCGGCTTGCCGGGGTAGACCGCCTGCACGCCGGACGGCAGGTACATGAACATCAGCGTCACCAGCCCCGTGTACGTGATCATCAGGTGGTAGGGCAGGGCCAGCACGGCGCTGGCGTTGTGGGCGTCGAGCCAGGAGCGCTGGCCCCTGCCCGGGCGGAAGGTGAAGATGTCCTTGAAGATGCGCTTGTGCGTGACGATGCCCGAGAGGATCGCCACCAGCATGCACATCGCGCACGCGCCGACGATCCAGCGCCCCCACAGGGCCGACATGTAGTGCAGGTCGAAATGCAGGCGGAAGAAGAAGTCGCCGCCGCGGGTGGCGCGCGCCTTGCCCAGTTCCCGCCCGGTCGACGGGTCCAGCGTCACGCTGGCGAATGCGCGCCGCTTCGGACGCGCGGCCGGGTCGGCGCCGGCGGGCGGCGCCGGGATCCAGCTGGCCTCCAGCGCGGGGTTGCGGCTGGTGGGCATGGTGATGAACCAGCGGCGGCTGGCGCCGGCCTTGTCCTGCAGCGTCTTCTGGGCCAGGTCGATGGCGACGGCCTGCGCGGTGGCGGACGGCGCCGCCGCGTGCAGCTCGGGCTTCATCCACAGCGTGATCTCGTCGCGGAAATAGCTGGCCGTGCCGGCCGCGAACACCATGAACAGCACCCAGCCCACCAGCAGGCCGGACCAGGTGTGCAGCCACGCCATCGACTGGCGCAAGCCTTCCTTCATGCCTGTCCTCCCAGCGCGCGCAGCACGAGGATCGCGAGCTGGAACAGCGCGCAGGCCCCGCCCAGGCCGAGCCAGGCGCGCGTCGGCGTCGCCGCGGCGAACACCCACATCACGGCGCACGGATAGACGGCCAGCCCGACCAGGGTGGCGGCGACGACGTTGTCGACCGGGTCCATCGGCAGGCCGAGCGCCAGGGCGCGCACGGCCAGCCACGACAGCAGGTAGCCGCCGCCGATGGCCGCCCCGGCGCGCGATGCCACGGCCGCGCGGTAGCCCGGCGTGGGTCCGGAGGCGGGAAGGGGACGCGCGGCTGGCGCGCCGCCGGGAGAGAGTGAACGCATGGGTCCTCGGTGGATGGCCGGCGCGGCGGACGCGCACGGCGTGGATACGCGGCGACAGTGAGACGCCGCATTAACAAGAATGAGAATGATTCGCATTATCGCATGGCGTTCCGCCTTTTGGAAGTGGGTGGGCGCGGCAGGGGAGATCATGGACAAACGGCAACCTTGCCGCTATTATTGAGAACTATTCTCATTTGCCAATGATTCTCATTCCGGCAAGTCCTTTCCACCGTTCGATGAGGTTTGTATGATGTTCCGCCCGCACGCCGAGGCCACGCCTTCCCAGTTCCTTCCCTTCCCGCTGCGCCGCACGGCGCAGGCGGCAATGCTGTGCGCGATGCTGTGCGCGGCGCTGGTCGCGCCGCACGCGGCCCGGGCGGGCGAGGCGGCGCCGGGGCCGGACGACGCGGACGCCATCCCGGTGCACACCGTCACCATCACGGGCACGCACCAGGCCGAGCAGGGCTTCGCGGCCAGGAAGGCATCGGTGTTCAAGGGCATCGACGACATCCGCGACGTGCCGCAACCGGTCACCGTGCTGACCCGCGCCTTCCTCGACGACCGCGTGCTGCCCGACCTGCAGGACGTGCTGCGCAACACCCCGGGGGTCACGGTCGACTACACCGACAGCGAGCGCGTCACGTATTTCTCGCGCGGCTACCAGATCGATGCGCTGCAGGTCGACGGCATGACGATCAACCAGGCCGGCTCGATGTTCGCCCAGCCCGACACCGCAGTGCTCGACCACGTGGAGATCCTGCGCGGCGCCTCCGGCATGCTGCGCGGCGCGGGCAACCCGTCCGCGGCCGTCAACCTGGTGCGCAAGCGTCCGACCGGCACGCTGCAGGCGCAGGCTGCCGCCACCCTCGGCAGCTGGGACCGCCGCCGCATCGAGGCCGACGTCTCGGGTCCGCTGAATGCGTCCGGGTCGCTGCGCGGCCGGGTCGTCGCCGTCAAGGACAAGCGCGACTTCTTCCAGGACGTGCGCAAGGAAGACCGCGAAGTGCTGTACGCGGTGCTGGAAGCCGACCTGGCGCCGGCCACGTTGCTGACGGCCAGTCTGCAGCACACCGACCTGGACGCCACCGGGGCCTGGGGCAATCTGCCGTCGGCGCTCGACGGCGGCCCCCTGCACCTGCCGCGTTCGACCTACCTGGGCGCCGCCTGGAACCGCTGGAACCGCTACAACGACCAGGCCATGCTGGCGCTGGAGCACGGCTTCGCCAACGGCTGGAAGCTCAAGGCCAGCGCCGCGTACACCGGCCTGAAGATGAAGCCGTGGGGCTTCCTGCAGTCCTACTTCACGCGCCCGGCCGGCGCCACCAACCCATACCTGTTCAACGTCAGCACCTCGGCCTACACGGGCGACACCAGCAACCAGCGCGTCCTGTCGTTCACCGCCGACGGCCCGTTCCAGGCCTTCGGCCGCAGGCACACGCTGGTGGTCGGCGCCGAACGCCAGGACGTCGACACCATCGGCACCAGCGGTTACTTCAACCTGGGGCCGATGACCAACGTCGACATCCGCACCTGGAACCCGTACGCGGTGGCGCGGCCGGCCATTGCCCCGGGCACCGCCTACGCCGCCAACGGCAACAAGACCAGCCAGGAGGGCGTGTACGCGACCACGCGCCTGTCGCTCACCGATCCGCTGGCCGTGCTGCTGGGCACGCGCCTGAGCTGGTGGGACTACGACGTGCCGGCCGCGCCGTCCGGCAACTACAGGATCGCGCGCCAGACCACCCCGTATGCCGGCATCACCTACGCCGTTAACCGCAACGTCAGCGCCTACGCCAGCTACACCGAGATCTTCACGCCGCAGAACTTCAAGGACCGCAGCGGCGCCATCCTCGCGCCGGTCACCGGCAAGGACGTCGAGGCCGGCCTGAAGGGCGAGTTCTACGGCGGCCGTGTGACCGCCACCCTGGGCCTGTTCCGCATCGATAACGAGGGCAAGGCCGCCCAGGACACCGCGGCCGGCACCCCGTGCCTGCCGTGGTACCCGACCGGTTACTGCTACATCGACGGCGGCAGGCAGCGCAGCGAAGGCTGGGAGCTGGAAGTCAACGGCGAGGTGCTGCCGGGCCTGCAACTGACGGGCGGCTACACCCATACCCGCACCAGTTACCTGGCCGACAGCACGGCGTCGAACGTCGGCCAGCCGCTGCGCAGCATCGATCCGAAGCACCTGCTGCGCGTGTTCGCGACCTGGCGCCCGACCGGCGGCGCGCTCGACGGCTGGACCGTCGGCGGCGGCGTGCAGGCGCAGAGCGAGACCTACGTGCGCTCGGGCGCCGTCAGCGCCACCCAGGGCAGCTACGCGGTGTGGAACGCGATGGTCGGCTACCGCTTCGGCCCGACCTGGGCGCTGCAGGCGAACGTCAACAACGTGTTCGACAAGGTCTACTACGCGAAGTACGCGCCGACCGGCATCGGCAACTACTACGGCGATCCGCGCAACGTGCTGGTGACGCTGCGCGCGAACTTCTGAGTGTCCTGGCCGGCGCGGCCCGCGCCGCGGGCGGACGGCCGCGGCGTCAGGCGGGCGCGCCGTCCTGCCCGGCCGGCGTCGTCGACAGGGCCACGATCGCGGCGCCGGCGGCGACGATCAGCGCATCCTCGACCAGGCCGCTGCGCGTCTGGCCGATGCGCGCCATCGCGCGCTTGCGGCCGGCCAGCGTCAGGTAGGCCAGCGGCACGGCGGTGGCGACGGCGACCGCCGCGCCCTCGCGCTCGCGGCCGTGGGGCGCCAGCGCGGCGCCGGCGATCCCGGCGCTCATCACGCGCGCCAGCAGGCCGAGGAACACGGTGCGGTCGGGCGCGGACTTCATCTTGTCGCCGAACAATTCGCCGACGCCCATCGCCATCGCGCCGTACTTGAAGGCCGGGCGGTCCAGCAGGAACAGCTGGCCCGGCGTGTGGCGGTCGGCCAGGCGGGCGGTGGCCAGCGTGGCCATCGGCGTCATCGAACGGGCGCTGGCGACGGCGCCGATCAGGACGGAGGAAAGCAGGTTGCGGATACTCATGTGGACTCCTTGGTCGGTGAAATCGTTGCCGGGCGCCGTCCGTCAGCGCGCCTTGCGGTCGTCCGGCGCATCGTCCAGCGCATAGGCCAGCACGTGGTCGCCGCTGCGCGTGCCCAGGCCGCCGTGGCCGCCGGCGGCGATGACGACGTACTGCTTGCCGTCGACCGCGTACGACATCGGCGTGGCCTGGCCGCCGGCCGGCAGGCGCGCCTGCCACAGCAGGTCGCCGGTGCGCTCGTCGTAGGCGCGCAGGTAGTCGTCGGCGGTGGCGCCCATGAAGACCAGGCCGCCCTTGGTGACGATGTTCCCGCCGATGTTAAAGATCCCGGTCTTCAGGGGCAGGTTGACGTGGGTGCCGAACGGTCCCGTGTCGCGCGTGGTGCCGACCGGATGCTGCCAGACGATGGCGCGCGACTTGAGGTCGATCGCCGTCAGCGTGCCCCACGGCGGCGCGTTGCAGGGCACGCCCAGCGGGTTGAGCCATGGGTGCACGCTGCCGATGTAGGGCGTGCCGTATTGCGGCGCGTACGGCGCCGACGTCAGCGGCTGGTCGCCCTGGCCGTTCCAGGGCGGGATCACGCCCTGCCGTTCGGGTTGCTCGCGCGGGATCAGCTGGACCACGAACGGGATGTAGTTGGCGTTGGCGAACACCACCTTGCGGTTCGGGTCGACCGAGGCGCCCATCCAGTCGATGACGCCGTCGAACGCCGGGTAGACGATGGTCTTCTTCAGGCCCGGCGGCGTGAACTGGCCGCGGTAATTGAAGGACTTGAACTGGATGCGGCAGATCAGCTGGTCGAACGGCGTGGCGCCCCACAGCCGGCTTTCCTGCAGGTCGGCCGGCGTCAGCGACGGCAGGCCGGTCGAGAAGGGCTGGGTCCTGCTGACGAAGTCGCCCGGCGCCGCGCCCTGCGGCACCGGCTTTTCCTCGACCCTGGCCAGCGGCGTGCCGGTGCGCCGGTCGAGCATGAAGAATTCGCCGCGCTTGGTGGTCTGGACCAGCGCCGGCACCAGTTGGCCGGGCCGCGCCGGATCGGGCACGTCGACCAGCGACGGGCCGATCGGCAGGTCCATGTCCCACAGGTCGTGGTGCGTGGTCTGGAAGTGCCAGCGCTCCGCGCCGGTCGCGATGTCGAGGGCCACGATGGCGCTCGAGTAGGTTTCGTCGAACGGCCGGCGGTGGCCGCCGAAGTAGTCCGGCGTGGCATTCCCCAGCGGCAGGTAGACCAGGCCCAGGTCGGGGTCGGCCGTGTACACGCCCCAGGCGTTCGGGGTGCCGCGCGTCAGCACGTCGTTCGCGCCCGGCTTCCAGTGGTGCGGGGTGTGGCCGACGTCCCAGGCCCAGGCGAGTTCGCCGGTCAGCGGGTCGAAGCCGCGCACGGCGCCCGACCGCTCGTGCTCGGCCTGGTTGTCCCAGACCCAGCCGCCGAGGATCAGGCGGTCGTGCAGCACCAGCGGCGGCGACGTCACGAAGTGGAAGCCCTTCTGCACGTGGCCCAGGTACTTGGCCAGCGAGATGAAGCCGTGCTCGCCGAAGTCCTCGCAGGGCTTGCCGGTGTCCGCGTTCAGCGCCATCACCCGCGCGTCCAGCACGGGGGCGATGATGCGCGCCGGGCAGCCGGTGCGGGTGCCGGGCGGCGCCTGGTAGTAGGCGACGCCGCGGCAGGCCAGGTAGACGTCGGCGTCGGTGTCGGCGTGCGGGTCGAACGTCCATTTCTTCCTGCCGGTCCTGGCGTCGAACGCCACCACCCAGCTGTGGCCGGTGCACACGTAGAGGGTGTCGCCGATCTTGGTGGGCGTGTCCTCGAAGTTGAATTCGTGGCCGGCGTCGGTGCCGCCGACGTCCTCGCCCTTGCGCATGGTGTCGCCGGTGCGGGCCTGCCACGCCAGCTTCAGGTGCCCTACATTGTCCGGCGTGATCTGGCCCAGCGGCGAAAAGCGGTCGCCCCGGGCGCTGCGGCCGTAGAACTGCCAGTCGGCGTCCGGGACCGAGCGGTCGTGGGCGTCGGCCAGGTGGTCGGCGGGCGGCAGCTGGCCGGCGATGCCGGGCGCATGGAACAGCGACGCGGCGCCGGCGGCCACGGCCAGCAGCACCGAGGCCAGCAGGGGCAGCTGGGCGCGGCCGTAGCGCCCCGCGCCGCCGCTACCCTCGGCATTGCCCAGGCGCGGCGCCACCCAGGGCAGCAGCAGGTAGATGCCCACCAGCGTGGGGCCCAGCAGGCGCGGCTCCAGTTCCCAGCCGCGCAGGCCGACTTCGGCCAGGGCCCAGGCCACGGTGCCGGCCAGCACCAGCGCGTACAGGTGCAGCGCCCAGCGCCGGCTGGCGTACAGGCCGGCGCCGGTCAGCACGACGCCGATGCCGGCGACGAGGTAGTACCAGGAACCGCCGAGGATGGCGAGATAGAGGCCGCCGCCGGCCAGGAACAGGCCGGCGAGCACGAACAACCCTCCCGTGATGCGCGGCTTGCGCCGCGCGGGTGAGGCGGACAGATCGGACATGGTGACGCTCCAGGGGCAAGTTGGCCCGTCGACGGGACGAACGGCCGGCCGCTGGCGGCCGGCAACGGATTCGAACGATTGTTGGCAAACTAATTGTTCGAAAGCTAAGGGTTTTATAGCACGACTCGGTTCGCGCGCGGCACACGGTTCGGTTCGGCCCCCTGCGCCGGCGCCGTCGCGGTGCAGGCGCCGCGCGGTGCTGGTGCATGCCCGCGCCCCGGTGGCGCATGCCGCGCATTCACAAAAATATGCATGGGAAATTGGAAACGATTCATGTATCTTGTGGCCTCCACAGGCCGGCCGATGCCGGCCGTCCATCCGGTCCGGAGGCTTCCGGCCATTATTTCGCAAGGAATCGATGACGATGAACGAGTTGGTCGCGACGCTGAACGGCTGGATCTGGAGTCCGGCGCTGATTGCCCTGTGCCTCGGCGTGGGCTTGTATTTCTCGGTGCGTTCGCGCTTCCTGCAGGTCAGGCACGTGCGCGAGATGACGCGCCTGATGATGGAAGGGAAGAGTTCGGACCAGGGCGTGTCCTCGTTCCAGGCGCTGGCGATGACCCTCGCCGGACGCGTAGGAACCGGCAACATCGCCGGCGTGGCGACCGCGATCACCTTCGGCGGACCCGGCTCGGTGTTCTGGATGTGGGCGGTCGCCTTCCTGGGCGCCAGTTCGGCCTTCGTCGAATCGACGCTGGGCCAGGTCTACAAGGAGCAGATCGGCAAGGAGTACCGCGGCGGGCCGGCGTTCTACATCGAGAAGGGCCTGGGCATGAAGTGGTATGCCTGGACCTTCGCCATCGCGACCATCGTCGCGACCGGCGTGCTGCTGCCCGGCGTGCAGGCCAACTCGATCGCCGAGAGCCTGCGCACGGCGACCGGCATCGACCCCAACGTCACCGCGGCGCTGCTGGCCATCGCGCTCGGCTTCATCATCTTCGGCGGCGTCAAGCGCATCGCCCATTTCGCCGAGATCGTCGTGCCTTTCATGGCGCTGGCCTACATCATCGTCGCCTGCGTGATCGTGTTCATGCACATCCACCGGCTGCCCGGCGTGCTGGCGCTGATCTTTTCCTCGGCCTTCGGCGCCGACGCGGCCTTCGGCGCCATCCTCGGCATGGCGATCCAGTGGGGCGTCAAGCGCGGCGTGTATTCCAACGAGGCGGGCCAGGGCACCGGTCCGCACGCATCGTCGGCGGCCGAGGTGAGCCATCCGGCCAAGCAGGGCCTGGTCCAGGGCTTCTCGGTCTACATCGATACCCTGTTCGTGTGCTCGGCGACGGCGTTCATGCTCCTGATCACCGGCCAGTACAACGTCGAGCGCGCCGACGGCTCGCCGATCTACACGGGCGTGCACGGCGTAGCCGCCGGGCCGGGCTATGTCCAAACCGCGCTGGAGAACGTGATGCCCGGGTTCGGCGCGCTGTTCGTGGCGCTGGCGCTGCTGTTCTTCGCCTTCACGACCATCGTGGCCTACTATTACATCGCCGAGACGAATATCGCCTACATCAACCGCGCCGCGCACCGGCCGTGGATGAGCCTCGTGCTCAAGCTGTGCATGATGGGCGCGACGGTGTACGGGGCGATCAAGACGGCGGACCTGGCCTGGGCGCTGGGCGACATCGGCGTCGGCCTGATGGCCTGGCTGAACATCGTCGCCATCGTCCTGCTGCACAAGGTGGCCTTCGCCTGCCTGCGCGACTACGAGGCGCAGAAGCGGGCCGGCAAGGATCCGGAATTCGACCCGGCGGCGCTGGGCATCGCCAACGCCCACTACTGGGAGCGGCGCGCGGCGGCCAGGTCGGCGGCGGCGGACGCGGCGGCGGCGGCGGCGGTCGATGCACCCTGACGGGGTCGTGCCCATGCAGCGGACATGACGCTGTCATCTTGGCGCCGTATCCTGTTGCGCCAGGACGATTGGCAGGCGGCCTGGCGTGTGATCGATCTACAGCATCCGATACGGAAATATTTTCTGCGAAGCAGTAAAAATCTGTATTCTTGTGCAAGTTGACTAAACAAGCCCGGAAACACCTGACATGGACATTGGCGAGACATGAAGAGCGACACACCGTTGTATAAAAATCATGTACTGATGCTGTCGCAGAGTTTCTTCATCAAGGACAACCGGGCGGAACTCCAGCTGCACGCGCACAAGTACGACTTCGACATCCGCTTCTTCCACGAAGGCCGGGCCTTCGTGGACGCGGTGGAGGCCGACCGCGGCAACAGCCTGTTCGTGATCGACCTGGACGCGCTGCACAATATGCAGGCGGACCTGGGCGACGGGCGCCGCCTGATGATGCTGGGCGAGCTGCTGCAGAGCCTGCCGGCCGACCACGACTACATCTACCTGCAGAGCGCGCGCCAGGGCGGCAGGTTCCTGCTGCAGCAGCGCCTGGTGGACTGCCACTGCCTGGCCTATGCCGAGAAGCCGATCGCCAACGACGTGCTGGTCGACAAGCTGTTCAACCTGTTCGTGCAAAAGAAGCGCGGCGACCTGGTGCGCGCCGTGCTGCTCGGGGCGCCGCCGGCGTGGGACGAGCAGGCGCTGCGCGACAGCCGCGTCGACGTGATGCACCACGCGGACGCGCTGACCCTGCATCTGCTGGTCAAGGAGCAGCAGCCGGACGTGGTCCTGATCACGGATACCGAATACGCCCGCACCGAAGGCCTGGTGCCGGTGCTCAAGAAGAACATGGAAGCCGACCCGGTGCGCGAGATCATCCTGCTGCAGGGCGGCTGCGACGACGGGGCGCTGGCGGTGCGCGCGCTCGACAGCGGCTTCGACGCCATCCTGTCCGGGCAGGACGGCGGACTGCTGGCGGCGCAGCTGGTCAAGCGCGCCGACAAGATCCGCATCAACCGCGACCTGATCGGCAAGGACCGCGCCACCGGCCTGCTCAACAAGGTGGGGCTGCAGAAGAAGACCCAGGCGCTGATCAAGCAGGCCGCGCGCGAAGGCGGTCCGCTGGCCTACGGCGTGATCGACATCGACAAGTTCAAGACCATCAACGACACCTGGGGCCACAGCTTCGGCGACATCGTCATCAAGCGCCTGTCGCTGGTGCTGCAGGCGCACCTGGGCGAGGGCGACCTGCTGAGCCGCTTCGGCGGCGAGGAATTCGTGCTGGTGCTGCGCGACTGCACCCCGGAAGAGGGCTGGCGCCGCATCGACGCCCTGCGCCAGGCCTTCGGCGCCATCCCGTTCGAGGTGCGCCCGGGCGACGTGCGCCATTTCTCGTTCAGCGCCGGCGTCGCCTCCTACCCGGAACAGAAGAGCGAGAACGAGCTGTTCCTGCGCGCCGACGCCATGCTGTACAAGGCCAAGCAGGAAGGGCGCAACCAGGTGTGCGCGGGGGCCGTGGTGCAGCGCCGGGTGGCCGGCTGAGACGCGCGACCCGGCGCACCGGCCGGCGCCGGCATCACGGCATCACGGCGTCACCGAGGGCGCCCGCTTCAGGCAGCGCAGCGTGAACGTCGAGCGCGTGTGCTTCACGCCCGGCAGCTTGTACAGCTTCTGGCGCAGGAAGCGCTCGTACCCCTCCGTGCCGGACACGGCGACCTTGATCAGGTAATCGTATTCCCCCGACAGCAGGTAGGCTTCCATCACTTCCGGCAGCTCGGCCAGCGCGTCCGAGAACGCTTTGAAGATCTCGTCGTCGTGGCGGTCGACGGTGACCTCGATGATCACCGTGTCCGGCATGCCCAGCGCGCGCTGGTCCAGCAGCGCCGCGTAGCCGCTGATGTAGCCCGCTTCCTCGAGCGTGCGCACGCGGTGCCAGCAGGGCGTGGGCGACAGGTGCACGGTTTCCGCCAGGCGCTGGTTGCTGATGCGCCCGTCGCGGCCCAGCACGCGCAGGATGTGGCGGTCGATCTCGTCCAGCTGTCCGTCTTTCATGTCAACACTTCCATCTTCGCTTGTTTGAGGTCATGGAGAATCCTTTCGCATTTTAGCCGAACAGAAGAGATTCCTTCAAAAAATGGCCCGGATTTCACTATCGAAGAAAAGCATATTCTGCGCTGCATCATTTAAGATCGTGCTGCGCCGACCAGGCGCGTCCATGCCGGCACCGCCTTTCCCAAACCGGGACGGCCGGGGTCCGGGATTGCCGCATTCGTGAAGGAGATCTCGTGTCGCAAGCAGTTTCTCAGGCAGGCGCAGGCTACCGGGGCAGCGCCCTCGGCGCCGAGCTGCCGCTGATGATGGTCACGCCGGCGCTGTTCGCCGCCAACCTCGTGGTCGCCCGCTGGGCCCAGGGTGCCGACGTGCCGCCGGTGTTCCTCGCCTTCGGGCGCTGGGCGCTGGCCTTCCTGATCCTGCTGCCGACCGTCGGCCCGCGCCTGTGGGCGCTGCGCGCCACCCTGAAGGCCAACTGGCAACGCATCCTGATGCTCGCCGGCCTGGGCATGGGCGTGGCCGTGGCCCCGCAATACGTGGGCGCGCGCCATACCGGCGCCGCCAACGTGGCGATCATCTTCGCCGCCTGCCCGGCGCTGGTCACCATGATCGAGACGCTGGTGTGGAAGGCCCCGCTGTCGCGGCGCCAGGCCGGCGGCATGTTCCTGGCGATCCTGGGCGTGCTGGTCGTGCTGTCCAAGGGCGACGTCACCGCGCTGGGCCAGCTGCAGTTCGGCGCCGGCGACCTGTGGGTCGTGCTGGCCGCCGTGGGCTGGGCGCTGTACACCGTCTTCAACAAGCGCCTGCCGCTGCCGCCGCTGCCCAGCACCGTCAAGCTGGCCGCGATGATCCTGGGCGGCGCGCTGGTGCTGGCCCCGTTCGCCGCGCTCGAAGCCGCGCACGGCGCCGTGCCGGACTTCGGCGACGGCCGCGTCTACGTGGCGCTGGCCTTCCTGGCCGTGGTGCCGAGCCTGGGCGCCTACTTCTGCTTCGACCGCCTGGTGTCGCTGGCCGGCCCGGCGCGCGCCAGCATGGCGCTGTACCTGATCCCGCTGTACGCCACGCTGGCCGCCTGGCCGCTGCTGAAGGAAGCGCCGCACCTGTACCACGTGGCCGGCTTCGGCGTGATCCTGGCCGGCGTGCTGCTGTCGAGCATGCGCCGGCGCTGAGCGCGCGGCACGGCGGCCAACAGCAACGGGCACCCGCGGGTGCCCGTTGTCGTTGCCGCTGCAACCTGGCGGCCCATCAGTGAAACATATCAGCGCACGATGGCGGCGGCCTCCGGGTCGGTCGACATCGAGTAGGGGGCGCTCGATGCCTGCGTGCCGCGCGTGCGGTTCGGCCGGGCCGACATGCGGAAGTCGATGCGCGCGCCGTCCATCAGCTCGGCGTGACCCAGCCAGTTGCGCTCGACGGCCTTGCCGTCCACCCGCAGGCGCTCGACGTAGCGCCGGGCGTCGCTGCTGCCCGGGGCGCGGATCGTCACCGTGCGGCCGTTCTCGAGGTGCAGGCGCGCCCGCGGGAACAGCGGGGCGCCCAGCGCGTACTGGGTCGACGCCGGCGTGACCGGGTAGAAGCCCAGCGCCGAGAACACGTACCAGGCCGAGGTCTGGCCATTGTCCTCGTCGCCGCAGTAGCCGTCCGGGGTGGCGCGGTACAGGCGGTTCATCACCTCGCGCGTCCAGTACTGGGTCTTCCACGGCGCGCCGGCGTAGTCGTACAGGTAGATCATGTGCTGGATCGGCTGGTTGCCGTGCGCGTACTGGCCCATGCCGGCGATCTGCATCTCGCGGATCTCGTGGATCACGGCCTTGTAGTAGCTCTCGTCGAACACCGGCGGCAGCGTGAACACGGCATCGAGCTTCTGCACGAATCGCTCGCGCCCGCCCATCAGCCGCACCAGGCCCTCGACGTCGTGGAACACCGACCACGTGTAGTGCCAGCTGTTGCCCTCGGTGAAGGCGTCGCCCCACTTGAACGGGTTGAACGGCGACTGGAAGCTGCCGTCCTTGTTCTTCCCGCGCATCAGGCCCGTCTCCGGATCGAACAGCTTGCGGTAGTTGAGGGCGCGGCGCGCGAACACGTCGGTCTCTTCCTTGGGCTTGCCGAGCGCCTTGCCGAGCTGCCAGATGGCGAAATCGTCGTAGGCGTATTCCAGCGTGCGGGCGGCGCTCTCGTTGATGCCGACGTCGTAGGGCACGTAGCCCAGCGTGTTGTAGTGCTCGACGCCCGCGCGGCCCACGGCCTCGATCGGACCGGCGTTGTTGGCGCCGTGGACCAGCGCCTGCCACAGCGTCTCGATGTCGGCGCTCTTCACGCCCTTCAGGTAGGCCTCGGACACCACCGACGCCGAGTTATTCCCGATCATGACGTTGGCGTAGCCGGGGCTGGACCACTCGGGCAGCCAGCCGCCTTCGCGGAAATCGTTGGCCAGGCCTTCCTGCATCTCGCGGTTGATCGCCGGGTACACCAGGTTCAGGAACGGGTACAGGGCGCGGAAGGTGTCCCAGAACCCGGTGCCGGCGAACATGCGGCCCGGCAGGGTCTTGCCGTTGTACGGGCTCCAGTGCACCGGCTGGCCGACGGCGTCCAGTTCGTACAGCTTGTTCGGGAACTGCACCATGCGGTACAGGCTCGAATAGAAGGTGCGCATCTGGTCGACGCTGCCGCCGGACACCTCCACCTTGCCGAGCACCTCGTTCCAGCGCCTGGCCGCCTTGGCGCGGGTGGCGTCGAAGTCGTCGCTGCCGATCTCGCGCGCCAGGTTCAGCTCCGCCTGTTCCAGGCTGATGAACGAGGACGCGACGCGCATGCGCACCTGCTCGCCCGCCTGCGTGGCGAAGCCGACGATGGCGCCGGCATGGTTCGCCTGCAGCTCGGCCAGCGCCGGGTCGGCCAGCTTGTCGCCGTCCCACAGCGCGCTCGAGGCGAACGGCTTGTCGAACTCGATCACGAACCAGTTGCGGAAGTTCGGCAGCGGCCCGCGCGCGTAGCGGGTCGAGTAGCCGACGATCCGGCGCTGGCCGGGCAGCACCTTCACGTACGAGCCCTTGTCGAAGGCGTCGATCACGACCCAGGCCTGGTCCGTCTTCGGGAAGGTGAAGCGGAACTGGGCCGCGCGTTCGGTCGGCGCGATCTCGGTCGTGACGTCGCTGTCGGCCAGGTACACCTTGTAGTAGTCCGGCCGCGACACTTCCGCCTTGTGCGAGAACCAGCTGGCGCGCGCGTCCTGGGTGAAGCGCCGCTCCCCGGTCACGGGCATGACGGCGAACTGGCCGTAGTCGTTCATCCACGGCGAGGGCTGGTGCGTCTGCTTGAAGCCGCGGATCTTGTCGGCGTCGTAGGTATAGGTCCAGCCGTTGCCCATCTTGCCCGTCTGCGGCGTCCAGTAGTTCATGCCCCACGGGACGCCGATGGCCGGGTAGGTGTTGCCGTTCGAGAGTTCCGGCTTGCTGGCCGTGCCCATCAGCGGATTGACGTAGTCGAGCGGCGCGGGCCGCCCGGCGGCGCCGGCGCCGGCCGCCGCCAGCGCCAGCGGCAGGGCCAGAGTCAGGAAGAGGGCGCGCATCAGTACGCCGTCTGCGTGTACGGACGGGCGGCGCGGTCGCGGCCCCAGTCCTTGTTCGGCGTGGCCTGCATGCGGAACACCAGTTCGCCGCCGGCCGTGATGTCCTCGTGGCGCAGGAACGAGCGCGCCAGCGGCTTGCCGTTGAGCGTGACGGCGCCGACGTAGCCGTTGGCGTCCGACAGGTTCTCCGCGCGCACCGTGAAGCGCTTGCCGTTCGGGAGGTTCAGCGTGGCGCGCTCGACGAACGGCCGGCCGATCACGTACTCGTTGCTGCCCGGCGCCACCGGATAGAAGCCCAGCGCGGTGAAGGCCAGCCAGGCCGAGGTCTGGCCCAGGTCGTCGTTGCCGGCCAGGCCGTCCGGCGCGTCCTTGTACTGGCTGTCCACGATCTGCTTCAGGCGGCCCTGGGTCTTCCACGGCGCGCCGGCATAGTTGTACAGGTAGGCGACGTGGTGCGACGGCTCGTTGCCGTGGGCGTAGTGGCCGATCAGGCCCGAGATGTCTTCCATGTGGGCATACACGTTCTCGTCCACCTTGGCGTCGAACACCTGGTCGATCTTGTTCTGCAGGCCGGCGTCGCCGCCCAGCATCTTCACCAGGCCGGCATTATCGTGCGGCATGTACCAGGAATACTGCCAGGCGCTGCCTTCCGTGTAGTCGCTGCCGAAGTTCGACTGCACCGGGTTGAACGGGGTGCGGAACTCGCCGCTGGACTTCCTGGCGCGCACGAAGCCGGTCTTCGGATCGAACACGTTGCGCCAGTTCTGGGCGCGCTTGTAGTACTTGTCGGCGACGTCCTTGCGGCCCATCTTCTCGGCCATGCGCGCGATGGTCCAGTCGTCGAACGCGTATTCCACCGTCTTCGAGGCGGCTTCCGGTTCGAGGTCGATCGGCACGTAGCCCAGTTTCATGTAGTGCTTCAGGCCGCCGTAAGGGCCGTATTCGGCGCTGGCCGTCATCGCGCGTAGCGCCTCGTCGGCGTCGAAGCCCTTCAGGCCCTTCATGTAGGCGTCGGCGATCACCGGCACCGCGTGGTAGCCGATCATGCACCAGGTCTCCAGGCCGGCGAACTGCCACACCGGCAGGATGCCGTAGGGGCTGGCCTGCTGGGAGGCGATCAGCGAGCGCACGAAGTCGACGTTGCGCTGCTCGGGCTGGATCAGCGTCAGCAGCGGGTGCAGGGCGCGGTAGGTGTCCCACAGCGAGAACGTCGAGTGGAAGCGGAAGCCGTCCGCCTGGTGCACCTGGTTGTCCGGGCCGCGGTACTGGCCGTTGCGGTCCATGAACAGGCTCGGGGCCAGCATCGCGTGGTACAGGCTGGTCGTGACCATGCGCTTCATCGGCTGCGGCGCCTCGATCTCGACGGCGGACAGCGCCTGTTCCCAGGCGTCGTGGGCCTTGCCGCGCTCGGCGTCGAAGTCCCAGCCCGGCATCTCGTCCAGGTTGGCGATCGCATTGTCCTCGCTGACCGGCGAGATCGCGACCTTGACCATCAGCGTATGGTCGGCCGGCTGGCCGAAGTCGAACGTGCCCTCGAGCGCCTTGCCCTCGACCAGGACCTTCTCGGCCGGGGTCTTGCCCGGCGCCGCGAAGCCGCGGTACTCGACGCCTTCCTCGCGGTTGAGCAGCTGGTGGCCGGCGATCGGACGCGAGAAGCGGATCGCGAAGTACAACTGGCGGCCCGGCGCCCAGCCGCGCGTCTCGCGCATGCCGGTCACGAGGTCGTTGCCGCGCAGGCGCAGGCGCGACCACAGGTTCTTGGACGCGTAGTCGTAGATGCTCTGGCGCAGGTCCAGCACCACCTTGGCGTCCGCACCCGGCTTGAAGCGGTAGCGGTGCAGGCCGACGCGTTCGCTGGCGGTGAGTTCGACGTCGACGTCGTTGTCCAGCAGTTTCACCGCGTAGTAGCCCGGCTCCGCCTTCTCGTCCTTGTGCGAGAAGCGCGAGCGGTAGCCGCTGAACGGCCGTTCGGGATAGCCCGGATCGAGCTTGAGCTCGGACGCGGTCGGCATCAGGAGGATGTCGCCCAGGTCCGAGTGGCCGGCGCCGGAAAAGTGGGTGTGCGAGAAGCCGAGGATCGAATCGTCCTCGTAGCGGTAGCCGGCGGCCCAGGGATAGCTCTGCTTGAAGTGGCGCACCTGGGTGTCGGGGCTGAGCTGCACCATGCCGAACGGGCGCGTGGCGCCGGGGAAGGTGTGGCCGTCGCCGCCGGTGCCGACGAAGACGTTGACGTCGGCGGTGCGCGGCGCCGGCGCCGTGGCGGGCGCCTGCGCCAGGGCGGCGCCGTCGCACAAGAGCGCCGCGGCGAGGGCGGCGGCGGTGAAGCTGAAACGGGAACTGAAACGAACGCGCATGCGGTCTCCTGCTGGTGTTGGCGTAACAAGCTTGAAACATAACGCGAATTTTTCATGCCCGGCAATATAAATGCATCGGCACGCCCGTGTTTAGCGTGCCGGCTAAACATCCGGGGGCGCGCGGGCACTGGGCGGCGCGCCCCGCATCGTGCATAATCCGGTCCCGATGCGAGAACCAGACGACCCGACGATGCCCCTGCTGCGCCCGATGCGCGCGGACGACCTGGACGCCGTGCTGGCGGTGCAGGCGCAGTGCTATCCGCCCGCCATGCAGGAAGCGGGCGCGGTGGTGCTGGCGCGCCTGCGCGCGGCGCCGGCGACGACGCTGGTGGCATGCGACGCCGCCGGCGTGTGCGGCTATCTGTTCGCCTATCCGTCGGTGTACGGCAAGGTCACGCCGCTCGGCGCCCCGTTCGACGTCGCGCCGGTGCCGGACACGCTGTACCTGCACGACCTGGCCGTGGCCCCGCGCGCGCTGGGCAGCGGGCTCGCGCGCCGGCTGGTGCGCCGGATGCTGGCGCCGGGCACGGCGGGGGCGCTGGCGCGCGCCGCGCTGGTGTCGGTGCAGGATTCGCGCGCGTTCTGGGAAGCCATGGGCTTCGCCGCCGACCGGGACGGCCCGGCCGACCCGGCCAGCCGGGCCGCGCTGGCCGGCTATCCGGACGGGGCGCTGTACATGACGCGCTTGCCATAGTCGTTGCACTTCTGGTCACAACCGTGAGCGCCTTGGCAAGGCGCGCAAATTCTTCGTGTCCAGAGGGGTGGAAAGGGGCCGAGCGTGGCGTTTTTACGACCAAAAATCCATGGTTTGCGGTAATATTGACGTGCGGAAACTATACTTACCTCGCATTCCTGACTGGCATATGGCACACCTTCCCATCACGGCGCGGCGCGCGCGCGGCTTCACGCTGATCGAAATCCTGGTCGTCGTCGCCATCGTCGGCATCCTCGCCGCGATCGCGGTCCCGTCGTATCGCGACTACGTGGTGCGTGCGCGCCTGACCGAGGCGTTCAGCGGCCTGGGCGGCGTGCAGACGGCGGCCGAGGAGTACTGGGCCAACAAGCACACCTATACCGGCATGGACGCCGCCGGCCAGAACCGCATTCCCGCCACCACCGCGAACTTTTCCTATGCGCTGACCAGCGCCGGCGATGCCGCCTACCTGGTGACCGCGACCGGGCGCGGCCCGATGGACGGCTTCGCCTACACCATCGACCAGAACGGCACCCGCGCCACGACCGCCGCGCCGGCCGGCTGGGGCACCAGCACGAGCTGCTGGATCGACCGCAAGGGCGGCACGTGCGTGCAGTGAGGCATGGCGTGGGCGGAGTGGCGCGGCCGGCGCGCCGGGCCGGCTTCACGCTGGTGGAGGCGGCCGTGGTGGTCGCCATCCTGGGCATCCTGCTGGCGATGGGCATGCCGTCGATGTCGAACTGGCTGCTGGCCCGCCGGGCCGCCGCGGCCGCCGTGTTCTACCAGGACGGCATGGTGATGGCGCGCAACCAGGCGATCGCCCACAACAGCGCCAGCCGCCTGGTGCTGACCGAGAACGCCAACGGCCAGATGGACTGGCGCGTCGACATCTGCCTGCCCAACCTGGCCACGCCCTGCGACGACGACCACGGCACCTGGTCGACCGTGGACAGCGCGGTGGCCGGCTTCAAGTCGGTCGGGCGCAGCGCCCAGGCCATGCCGGGCGAGGCCGACATGGCCCAGAGCCTCGCGCCGTCCGGCGCCACCGACGTCTATTTCACGCCGCTCGGCTGGGTCGACCAGCGCGTCGCGCCGCGCCTGGCGAGCATCGTGATCGCGCCCGCGGCCAGGCGCCAGGGGGCGTTCCGGCGCCAGGCCGTGGTGCTGACGCTGGGCGGCATCGCCGCCGTCTGCGATCCGGACGCGGCGGACCACACGGCACGCAAGTGCCCGCCCGCCGCATGATCGCGCGCCGCCAGCGGGGCATGGCCCTGATCGAGGCGCTGGTCGCGGCGGTACTGCTGGCCATCGGCCTGATCGGCGTGATCGGCCTGCAGGCGCGCTCGCAGGGCGCGCTGGCCGACGCCGGCATGCGCGCCGAGGCCGTGATCGCCGCCAACCGCCTGCTCGGCACGATGGCGGTCGACCAGGCCAACCTGGCCAGCTACGCGCTGGCCGCCACCGGCACACCGAGCGCGCGCCTGCAGCCATGGGTCGACGAGACCCGCGCGCACATTCCCGGCGCCGGCATGCTGGTGACGGTCGGCGCGGCCGCGGACGGGCGCACGCGGGTGGCGGTGACCATCTCGTGGGCGCGCAAGAGTGGCACGGCGGCCAATGCCCACAGCGTCGTCGCCTACCTGGCGCCGGCGGCTTCGTCATGACGCGCGCGCCTCGTCCCGCGCGCCGGGCGCGCGGCTTTTCCCTCGTCGAGCTGATGGTCAGCGTGGTCGTCGGCCTGCTGGCGCTGCTGTTCGCGCTGCGCCTGTTCACCGGCGCGGAAGCGGGCCGCCAGTCGGCACTGGGCGGCTCGGACGCGATGCAGAACGGGATGGTGGCGCTGTTCGCGCTGGGCGGGGACGCCGAACAGGCCGGCTTCGGCCTGAACGATCCGATCGTGGCGGGCTGCAATACCGTGTTCAGCGACACCCAGGGCTACACGCTGGCGCCCGCCACGCGCGGCGCCGCCACCATCCACCCGCTGGCGCCGGTGGTGATCGAGTCGAACGGCGCGAACCCGGACCGCGTGTCCTTCTATGCCGGCAGCTCGGTGGGCGGCACCGGCATGCTGCGCGTGGTCGCCTCCTACGCCAACGGCACCTCGCTGACCGTCGACCGCCCCCCGCTGTGGTTCGACGCCGGCACCGTGATCGTGGTCGCGCCCGACCAGGCCGGCGGCACCTGCGCGCTGGCCCAGGTGTCGGGGACGAACGGGACGACCATCCAGTTCGCCGGCGGCGGGGGGCGGCGCTACAACAGCGGGGCGCTGGGTCCAAGCTTCACCGCGAACGCCGCGCGCGTGTTCAACCTGGGGCCGGCCGACACGCTCGCCTTGCGCACCTGGTCGGTGTCGGACGGCTACCTGCAGCTGCGCTCCACCGGCGCCACCGGCTCGGCCAGCGCCGCGGCGGTGTCGGAAGGCGTCGTCTCGATCAAGGCGCAGTACGGCTTCGACACCCGCGCCGGCGCGGCGTTCCGCCCGGAATATGGCATGCAGGTCGGGCGCTGGTCGTCGACGATGGTCGACGCCGACGGCTCCGGCGTCAGCGGCGACGCGGCCGACTGGCAGCGCATCGCCGCCGTGCGCCTGGCCGTGGTGGCGCGCAGCAAGGCCGTCGAGAACCCCGCGGCCGGCGCCGCCTGCACGGCCACGACCGCCAGGCCGGTCGTGTTCGCGGGCCAGGTGCCGGCGGGCGTGGACGCGGCGCCGGTCACCCTCGACGTGGCCGTCGCCGGCGACCCGGTCAACTGGCAGTGCTACCGCTACCGGACCTTCGAGACCGTCGTCATGCTGCGCAACGCCAGCTGGAGGCCGCAATGACGCGCGCCGTCCCGCACGGCCGCCGCGCGCGCGGCATCGCGCTGCCGGTGGTGCTGGTGATCCTGGCGCTGATGCTGGTCGGCGCGGTCTACCTGCTCAAGGCGGTGCACTCGACCGGCCTCACGACCGGCAACCTGGCCTATGACGCGACGCTGAGCCGCCAGGCCGACCTGGGCCTGCACAGCGCCTTCCAGTGGCTCGACACGACGGCGGCGACGAGCAAGGCGACGCTCGACAACGACAGCGCCGCCAACGGCTACGTCGCGCGCCTGACCACGACGGACCTGCGCAGCGGCGATTTCTGGGCCGGCAGCAAGACCATCACGGACAGCGACGGCACGCGGGTGGAATACGTGATCCACCGCATGTGCAACAAGAGCGGGGCCTACAACGACCCGGTCGTCAACAACCAGTGCATGCAGACCGCGCCGAACACGGCGGCCCTCGGCAACGCGCTGCCGATCGGCGCCAGCGGCGCGGTCGACGCCGCCCAGTACGCCGGCTCGCCGCGCCTGCACTACGTGGTGACGGCGCGCATCGCCGGCGCGCGCGGCGCCAGCGTCACCAACCAGATGATCGTCCTGATCGGGGCATGAGAACACATCCATGAAAAGATCCATCGGCTTCTTCCGCCCGCCGGCCGCGCTGGCGGCCGCTCTGGCCGCTCTGGCCGCCGTGCTGGCGGCCGCGGCGCCGGCCGCGGCGGCGCCCACCGGCATCTCGCAGCTGCCGCTGCTGAACCTGAACGGCACCGGCAACGTCAAGCCCAACCTGATGCTGCTGTACGATAATTCCGGTTCGATGGCCTACATGGCGACCCCGGACTACGTCGGCGACAACACCACGTGCCGCGGCGGCTCCTCGATGTCGAGCGCCAGCACCATGGCGTGCTCGGTCGGCCACCCGCCGTTCAACAGCGCCGACTTCAACAAGCAGTACTACAACCCGGCGGTGCGCTACACGCCGCCGGTGCGCGCGGACGGCACGTCCTACGACGCGATGACGACGTGGACGGCCGTGAAGACCGATGCCTTCGGGGTCAACAGGGTCGACCTCGAGAACAAGTCGCGCACCAGCACCAACCTCACCAACAGCGTGCCCGACCTGCGCTGGTGCGATTCCAACGGCAACAACTGCGTCTACAACGCGGCCACCTATACCTACCCGACCGATGCGCGCAAGCGCGCCGACATCTACTACACCAATCCGTACTACTACACGATCAACGTGTCGGAGTACTGCACCAACGCCAACCTCACCGACTGCAAGACCGTGGCCGTGGGCGCCGTCGCGCCGTCGGGCTACCCGGTGCCGGCCAAGGTCCGCTGGTGCAACAGCCGCGACCTGAGCAACTGCCGCGCCAAGTACGGCGACGCCGACTACAAGTACCCGCGCTTCGGCAATCCGAACGCCGGCACGGTGGCCGCCTACGGCACGATCACGATCCAGCAGTCGTCGGTGAGTTCCTCGCTGGCGATCAACAGCGTCACCGTGGCCGAGCCGGGCGGCAACGTCGTCATCACCAACGGCACGGTCACGGCCTCGAACGGCACGAATACCGGCAGCAAGATGACGTCGGCCGCGGTGGCGCTGGCCGCGTCGATCATCAACAAGACCGGGCTGACGAACCAGTACCTGGCCTGCGTCAAAACCGCCTCCAGCGGCGTGCCGGCCTGCTCGACCTACGGCATCACGCTGGGCGGCGACAACGTCGTGGCCGTGGTCCCGGTCGAGTGCGCGACCGGCACCAGCGGCAAGACGATCGGCAACTGCGCCGTCCTCGGCGACGCCAGCCGCAGCGGCTGGGCGCTGAGCGTGAGCGTGCCGACCGGGTCCAACAAGGGCATCCCGACCGCGACGGCCCCGCTGGGCAGCGGCGCGTCGGTATTCGTGCGCACCGACATCGTCCCGAGCGTGACCAGCTATCCGAAGGGCGAGGCGCGCACCGACTGCGCCGGCAGCAGCTGCACCTATGCCGAGGAGATGACCAACTTCGCCAACTGGTACACCTACTACAAGTCGCGCAACCAGATGATGAAGACGGCGGTGGGACAGGCCTTCCAGTCGCTGAACTCGAACTACAACGTCGGCCTGGTCTCGCTGGAACTGGCGGCGGCCACGCGCGACACGGACGCGCAGAACGCCATCAACGCGGCCGGCGACATCATCCGCCCGCGCGAATTCTCGGGCGCCAACCGCAGCGACTGGTACGACACGCTGTACGGCATGAACGGCAACAAGTCGACGCCGGTGCGCCTGGCGCTCGACGCGATCGGCAATATGTACGCCAACAAGGGCCGCTTCGCCATGCCGGCCGGCCAGGAGGTCGTGCAGTATCCCTGCCAGCAGAACTTCACCTTCATCACCACCGACGGCTACTGGAACGGCGGCTACCCGGCCGTGCCCAACAACGACAACGTCGAGAACCCGGAGCGCTTCTGCACGCGCGCCAAGGGATGCGTCGACACCCGCACGCAGTCCGCGCCGTCGCTGGCCGACGTCGCGCTGTACTGGTACAACGGCGGCTCGGCGGACGGCACGTCCTCGCTGCGCCCGGGCCTGGAGGACTGGACGGCCGAGGGCCTGGTGCTGGGCAACAGCGACGACAACAAGCGCCTGCACATGAACACCTACGCGCTGGGCCTGGGCGTGGACGGCATCATGACCTACGAGAAGGACTACGACACGGCGCCCGACCCCAAGCTCGACTTCTACAAGCTGATCACGGGGGTGGCCAGCGGCTGCCCGTGGAACAACAACCGCGCGTACGTGTGGCCGGACCCGAGCACCGGCGACACCGACGGCGGCGCCGCCTACCAGTCGCGCGTGGACGACCTGTGGCACGCGGCGATCAACGGCCGCGGCAAGTACTTCAGCGCGTCCGACCCGACCGACGTCGTCCAGGGCCTGGGCAAGGCGCTGTCGGCGATCCAGACCCGCACCGGCGCCGCGTCGGCGGCGGCCACCTCGACGCCGAACATCACGACGCTCGACAACGACGTGTTTTCCTCGACCTTCACGACCGTGAAGTGGTACGGCGAACTGTCGGACCGGAAGATCTCGGCGTCCGACGGCACGGTCGCCAAGGACGCCGTATGGACCACCACCAGGACGCTGGGGCAGAAGGTGGCGGCCAGTGCCGACACCCGCAACATCCTGATGCTCGACACGGTCAACGGCGGCCTGAAGGCGTTCCGCTACGCCGGCATGACGGCCACCGAGAAATCCTGGTTCGACAACAAGTGCGGCGAACTGTCCCAATGCCCGACGCTGTCCGAGGCGAACCGGGCGATCGTCAACGCCGGCGCCAACATCGTCAACTGGGCGCGCGGCTGGCAGCAGTATGCCGACGACAACGTGCTGCGCGCGTATTCGCGCGTGGCGCCCGACCCCAGCCAGCCCGACACGACCTACCTGGTGGTGCTGGGCGACGTCGCCTCGTCCAAGCCGGCCTACCTGCGCGATCCGCGCAAGGCCTACACGCTGGCCGGCTACGACGACTACAAGTCGGCCCAGGCCGGGCGCGCGGCGACGGTCTTCGTCGGCGCCAACGACGGCATGCTGCACGCCTTCGACGCGGCCAACGGCAACGAGCTGTGGGCCTACGTCCCGCGGGTCACCATGAAGAAGCTGTACCGCCAGGCCAGCACCACCTACGGCACCAACCACCAGTACACGGTCGACGGCGCGCCCGAGGTGGCCGACGTGCAGATCGGCGGGCGCTGGCGCTCGGTGCTGGTGGCGGGCCTGAACGCGGGCGGGCGCGGCTACTTCGCGCTGGACGTGACGGATCCGGCCAACCCGGCCGCGCTGTGGGAGCTGTGCGCCGACGCCACCGTCTGCACGGGCAACAACTACGACGCCGACATCGGCCTGAGCTTCGGCAATCCGCAGTTCGGCACCTGGACCGACGCCGGCGGCACCACGCGCTGGGTCGTGTTCCTGACCTCCGGCTACAACAACGTCCCCGGCGTCGAAGGCGGCGCCGGCGGGGACGGGCGCGGCTGGCTGTACGTGGTCGACGTGGCCAGCGGGCGCGTGCTGAGCAAGACCAGCACCGGCGCCGGCAGCACCGGCACGCCCTCGGGCTTCGCGCGCATCACGGCGACCAGCGTCAACCCGCAGTCCGACCCGCAGGTGACCTATGTCTACGGCGGCGACAACCTGGGCAAGATGTGGCGTTTCGACTTCACCGCGCGCGGCAACCCGACCGTGCTGCAGATGGGCGACGCCGGCGCCGGCCAGCCGGTCACGGCCCGCCCCGAGATCACGCTGTGCCAGGTCGATTCCACGAACGCGCAGGGCGTGGTGACGTCCGGCGTGGCGCGCGTCGTCGCCTTCGGCACCGGACGCCTGCTGGACGTGCCCGACATCACCGACACGACGACCCAGACCACCTACGTGCTGAAGGATTCCGGCACCGGCATCGCGGCCGCCGACTGGCGTACCGACGCGGCGATGACGCGGATCGCGCTGACCAAGACCAGCAGCGCCGCCGGCGACACCTACGGCTCGACCAGCACGGCCGCCGACCTCTCGACCAAGGCCGGCTGGTACGTGGACTTCGACCAGAACCGCGGCGAGCGCGTCAACCTGGACCCGAAGGTCATCGCCGGCACGCTCGACGTGGTGACCAACATCCCGTCGACGTCGTCGGCGTGCACGGTGGGCGGCAAGAGCAACCTGTACCTGCTGGACGTCTGCAGCGGCACCCTGATCGCCGGCGCGACGCTGTCGGCGGCATCGGCGGCCGTGGGTTCCACCGTCGTCCAGCTGCCGGGCGGCACCTTCGTGCAGATCTCGACGCTGGCCAGCGGCGAGCTGAAGACCACGCAGTTCCCGCCGTCGAAGGCGAGCGCGGCGCGCAAGACGGGCTGGCGGCGGGTGCGCGACTGAGCGTGGCCGCGCTCCCGGCCTGCGTGCCGTGGCCGCGCGCTAGGGCTGCGCGCCGGGTCCGCGCGCGACCGCGCTGACGGTCTGGGTCGCGACGGTCCCGTCTTCGCGCGTCAGCCGCAGGCGCACCGGCAGCCAGTCCTGGTCCGGGGCCAGCCACACGTCCAGGCGCGGCTGGCCCGGCGGCGCGACCTGCGCCAGGCGCCATGCCGGCAGCGGGCCCAGGCCGGTGTCGAGCGTCTCGACGCCGACCACCTGGAACACCACGAGCGTCGCCGTGCGCGCATCCGCCACCGGCAGCACGATCGTTCCTTGCAGCTGGTCCGCCGACGCCAGCCCCATGCCGGCCAGCTGGACCAGCAGCGAGGCGCGGTCCTGGATGCCCGGCATGGCCTGGGCGTCGGCGCCGCCCGCGTCGAAGCGCACGCGGCCGGCATCGTGCCCGAAGGTCGTGCGCAGCGCGCCGGCAGCGCCACCATCGGCACCACCTTTTGCGTCACCTTCCGCGCCACTTTCCGCGCCACCCTCGGTCGCGCGCTCCGGCAGCAGGCCGGTATCGCCGCGCGCGCCCTCGCTGGCCAGCCGTCCGAGCACGCCGTCGGTGCGCAGCAGGTAATGCTGGCCGTCGGTCTGCCAGTCGAGGTGGGCGGCGCCGGCGTCGACGGGCGCGGCGCCGGGACGCTGCACGGTCTGCCGGTAGGCCAGCGCGGCCGACGCCGGCAGGCGCACGCGGTAGCGGCCGGGCGGCGCCGGCGTGGGCAGGGACGTCGGCGGCGCCGCGGCGGCCGGTTGCGCCGGGCCGCCGGGGCTGCCGGGGGCCGGGTCCGGCGCCGGAGCGGTGGGAGCCGTCGGGGCGGCAGGGCTGGCAGTGCTGGGGGGAAGCGCGGATGGCGCCGGCCGCGCCCGGGACGGCGCGCGTGCGGCCGCGCGCGCGGAGGCGGGGCCGGGTGCGGGCATCGGCGCGGCCGCCGGCGTGGGCGCGGGCGCCGATGCGGGGCCGGCCGGCGGCGCCAGGCGCAGCACCAGCCGCTCCGCCGGCGCGACGGCGGCCAGCGTGCCGGCGCCCTGGCGGGCGATCAGTTCGAGCAGTGCGAGGTGGAGCGCGGCGGAGCCGGCGCACAGCGCCAGCAGCCGGCGGTGCCGGGACGGGACGGCAATCTTCATGGCGCTAGTGTAGCGCTTGCGGGCATCCGGCGGGTGGCCGCAGCCGCGGAACGGCACCCGCGGCGATGCGGACGCCGCCCGGCGCGCGGCGCGGCCATAATCGGGTCATCATCGTTCCAGGAGCCAACATGACCCGCAGTACGCAGCCCCGCGCCATGGCGCGCAAGCAGCCCGTCCCGCTCGACCAGGTGCGGCGCTACCTCGAACCCGGCCCCGTCGTGCTGGTGAGCTCGGCCTGGCAGGACGAGCGCGACATCATGGTGATGGGCTGGCATACCGTGATCGAATTCGCGCCGTCGCTGGTCGGCTGCGTGATCTCGTCGGCCAACCACAGTTTCGGCCTGGTCCGTGCCAGCGGCGAATGCGTGATCAACCTGCCGACCACGGCGTTGACGGAGCAGGTGCTGGGCGTGGGGTCGACCACCGGCGCCGACATCGACAAGTTCGATGCCTTCGGGCTGACGCCGCAGGCCAGCGAGATCGTCGGCGCGCCGTCGATCCGCGAATGCCACGCCCAGTTCGAATGCCGGCTGCACGACGACAGCCTGGTCGACAAGTACGACTTCTTCATCTGGGAAGTGGTGGCGGCGCGCGCGGCCGCCACGCCGCGCCATCCCGAGACGCTGCACTACAAGGGCGACGGCACCTTCATGGTGTCGGGCAAGGTGATCCACCGGCGCCGGCAGGGCTTGAAGTAGCGGCGGCGCACCGCCGGCGTCAGCCGCGCATGGCCGCCTCGATCGCGGCGATGTCGATCTTGCGCATCGTCATCATCGCATCGAAGGCGCGCCGGGCGACGGCCGGGTCGGGGTCGGCGATCGCCGCGCCCAGCACGCGCGGCGTGATCTGCCAGGAAATGCCCCAGCGGTCCTTGCACCAGCCGCAGGCGCTCTCCTGGCCGCCGTTGCCGACGATGGCGTTCCACAGGCGGTCGGTCTCGTCCTGGTCGTCGGTGGCGACCTGGAACGAGAACGCCTCGGTGTGGTGGAATGCGGGGCCGCCGTTCAGGCCGAGGCAGGGGATGCCCAGCACGGTGAATTCGACGGTCAGGATGTCGCCTTGCTTACCCGAAGGAAAATCACCGGGTGCGCGCACGATGGCGCCGACGGCGCTGTCGGGAAAGGTGGCGGCGTAGAACCGGGCGGCGTCCAGCGCGGCGCCGTCGAACCAGAGGCAGATCGTGTTCTTTGCGGACATGCTCGTCTCCTGGGTGGGTGCGTGCCGCCCAGCATACGCGAAACGGGGCCGTCCGCGACGCCCGCGTGTCCTGTCGGCGTCACGTGGTGTCGCTCGTTGGCGTGCTAGTGCACGTGGCGCCGGTGCGCCGCCACGTGCAGGGTGGCGCGCGCCGCCCTGCCGTGCACCCGCATGGCCGACGGGTGCGGCGCCGTGGCCGCGGCCAGGTCGGCGGTGAGGCGGTGCAGCGCCATCACGTCGCGCAGCGCGGCCAGCACCTGGCGCCCGAGCGCGCAGTCGCCATGGTCGACCTGCGCCATGGTGCGGTGCAGGGCCGTGAGGATCACGGCGTTTTCCGCGATGTGTTCGCGCAGGCGTTCGTGGCCGAGGCTTTCCAGCATGTGTTCCTCGTGGCGAAAGCCAGCCTCGACGGCGGCGACGATGCCCGTGAAGGCGCGCGGGAACTGGGCGTCCGCCGCGGCGGCGACCTGGTCGAGGCGGCGGCACAGCGCCTTGCGCGCGTGGCGGATCGCCGCGCAGATCGCATGCGGGTTCGTGGATTGCAGGTGGCGCTGGGTCATGATGATGGTCCTCAAGCGAGTCGATGTTTGCAGTTTCCCCGGACAGCAACGTCTAGTACTTGATGCACGTCAAAACGCCGCCAATCGACGAGGCCGACGCGACGGTGCGCAGCATGGTGTCCCTCTCGTTGGACGCGGATCCGGATCCGTGGTTCGCCACGCCGGCTGCCGCCCGGCGCGGCGGCCGTCAGCGCAGGACCAGCACCGGGATCGCGCTGTGCGTCAGCACTTTCTGGGTTTCGCTGCCGAGCAGGCGCGCGAGCGCGCTGCGTTCGCCGTGGGCGGCCATCACGATCAGGTCGCAGGCGTGGTCGCGCGCCGCGTCGATGATGGCTTCCCAGGGGGCGTCCTTGCGGCTGAGCACGGTCGCGCTGGGAATGCCTTCCTCGCCGGCGCGGCGCGTCACGTAGGCGAGCGCGTCGTGGGCGAGCTGGAGGCGCTCGCGGCGCCAGTTGCCCTGCGCCGGGTCGCCGGCCATGGCGCCGTCCGGATCGAGGATCAGCGGCGCGCAGGCGTGCAGGCCGATGATGCGCCCGCCGCCGAGCCGCGCCAGCTGCAGCGCCGTCTCCAGCGCGCGGGCGCCGCGTTCGGTGCCGTCGGTGGGCACCAGGATGCGTTTATACATGGAAGGCTCCGAAGGAGACGCCGGCGCTGCGCAGCGCGCCGTGGATGGCATAGTGGCGCGGACCGGGGCGCGGCGCGTGGCGCTGGCGCGAGATCAGCGCGAGGTCGACCGTGAAGCGGTGCAGCGGCAGCACCCGGGCCAGCAGTCCCAGCGCGCAGCGGCCCGTGCCGACGTCGCCGTCCGCCACCGCGGACTCGGCCTGGCGCAGCACCGCCAGCGTGCGCGCGTTGCCCTCGCGGTGCATGCCGGCGGCGCTGAAGCCGAGCGCGTCCATGACGCTCTGCTCGTGGCGGAAGCGCAGCTCGGCGCTGGCGAGCAGGCGCCGGTAGGCGGCGCCGAAGCGCTCGTCCGGCGCGTCGGCGGCGCGGCGCAATTGTTCGGCCAGCTGGCGGCGGGAATGGGCGACCGCGGCGCGGATGCGGCGGGCGGGACTGGCATGGTTCAGGTGTTGCTTCATCGTCTTGCGGGTGGTCGTGTTACGGGAATGAGAAGGCGTCAACGGCGCGGGGCGGCCGGCTGCGGACTGGGGCGCAGCACCATCACCGGCACCGGCGCGGCGGACAGCACGTCCTGGGTGACGCTGCCGGCGAGCAGGCGCGACAGGCCGCGCCGGCCGTGCGAGCCCATGAAGATCAGGTCGCAGCCATGGCGTTCGGCCTGCTCCAGGATCGCGTCGCCGATCGCGTAGGCGATCGTGGCGACCGGCACGCAGTCGACGCCGGCGGCCTTCGCCGCTTCCGCCACGCGGGCGGCGTTGCGCGCGGCCCAGGCCTGCAGCGCGGCGTTCTCGGTGGCGGGGTCGATCGCCATGGCGCCCTCGATGGCGGCCGCCGGCGGGTAGGGCTGGCCGATGCACAGCGCCACGACGGTGCTGCCGTGGGCGCGGGCGAATTCGATGGCGGCGCGTTCGGCCTGCGCGGAGATGTCCGAACCGTCGGTCGGGACGAGGATGCGTGCGTACATGGGCGAGGGTTTCCTTTCTGATTCAGCGGTGGACCAGCACCGGGACGGTGCCGTGGACGAGGACCTTCTGGGTTTCGCTGCCGAGCAGCAGGCCGGCCAGGCCGCGGCGGCCGTGCGACGCCATCACGACCAGGTCGCAGCCGAGGCGCGCGGCCGTTTCCAGGATGGCTTCCCAGGGTTCGGCGGACACCACGTGTTCGACGCGCCAGGGCACCCCGGCGTCGCGCGCCGCCCGTTCCACGTCCGCCAGCGTCCTGCCCGCGCGTTCGGCGCTGCTGGCGGCGTAGCGCTCGGGCGTGTCCTCGAGCATGTCGACGTCGGTGCTGAAGACGCGGAACGGTGGCGTGACCGTGAGGCCGACGACCTCGGCGCCGAGGTCGCGGGCGAAGGCGACGCCCGCCTCGATGGCGCGACCGGAGGCCGCGGAGCCGTCGGTCGGCAACAGAATGCGCTTGTACATTGCGGCCCTCCTGGCAGCCCGGTGATGACGGGGCTAGGATGGCGAAAACGCCAGCCGCATTCCTTGATGTGAATCAAAAAGGCAATAGAAGATTGCCTTTAAGAAATATTTCAGGCAAAGCGGAAGCTGCCCTCGGCGACGGGCCGTCCCGCCGTCCCCACGCTGAACTGGCGCGCGCCGAGGTCGGCGCCCAGCACCAGCTCGCTGCCCAGCGCGGCCGGCGCCTTGAAGCGGCCGTCCAGCGCCACCACGCGCTGGCCGCTGGCCTGCTCCAGTTCGGCGCAGGCGCGCGCCAACGTGTGCATGCCGTGGATGATCGGCCGGCGCATGCCCATCAGGCGCGCCGACCAGGACCACAGGTGGATCGGGTTCCAGTCGCCGGACACGCGCGCATAGTCGCGTCCGCTCTTGCGCCCCAGCTGCCAGCGCGCCAGCACCGGCAGGCCGGCCTGTGCGCCGCGCTGCTGCCGGCGCGGCCCGCGCTGGCCGCGCACCAGCAGGTAGGTGCTGCGGCAGTGGAATACCTCGGCAGCGTCCTGGCTGGCGGTGGTTTCCAGGTCGGCGCACACGGCGCCGTGGTCGGTGGGCGGATGGATGTGGACGGTGGTCGCCAGCAGCAGCGGCGCGTCGCGCCGGGCGTTGCCGGTCACCTGGATGGCATTGGCCGTGTGCACGGTGCCGGGCAGGCGGAACGGGAAGGCGTCGTCGAGCATGGTGGCGACCTGCGCGCGCTGGGCCAGCAGGTACCAGTAGGTCAGCGGGATGCCTTCGTCGCGAAAGCCGAGCGCCTGGCGGTAGCGGCGCAGCTGGTTCGCGTCGAGTTGCTCGAGCAGGTAGTGGGTGCGCGGGGTGCGCTGGCCGTGGGTGCGGCGCGGGCGCTTGAACAGGGCGCGCAGCATCGTGGCGCCGTTGAGGGCGGGGAGGGGAAGCGGACTGTCCGTGGTCATGGGCGCGGGTCGGGTCTCTCGGTGCAAAACCCCATTGTGCCTGAAAGTTCATGTTGCTTTGCAACACTTCTGAATGTGGACTATACTCGATACCCGTGCAATTTGGCATAAAGAATCATTGCTTTATACGAGGATGGAATGAAGAAGCAGGTGTGGTTGCTGGTCGCGCTGTCGGCCGCGGGCGTGGCGTCGGCCCAGGAAACGGTGCGCATCGGGCATGCCGCCGCGATCACCGGTCCGGTGGCGCACTTCGGCAAGGATAGCGAGAACGGCGCGCGCATGGCGGTCGACGCCCTGAACGCGCGCGGCGCGACGGTCGGCGGCAGGAAGGTCACATGGGTGCTGGTGCCGGAAGACGACGGCGGCGATCCCAAGCAGGCGACGGCGGTGGCGCAGAAGCTGGCCGACGCGCGCGTCAATGCGGTGGTGGGCCACGAGACCTCGGGCACCACGATCCCGGCGTCGAAGATCTACTACGACGCGGGCATCCCGCAGATCTCGGCCTCGGCCACCAATCCGAAGTACACGCAGCAGGGGTTCAATACGACGTTCCGCGTGGTGGCCAACGACATCCAGCTGGGCCGCGGCCTGGCGCGCTACGCGGCCAGGACCATGGGCGCCAAGCGCGTCGCCGTGGTCGACGACCGCACCGCCTACGGCCAGGGCCTGGTCACGGAATTCGCCAACGGCCTGCGCCAGCAGGGCGTGAACGTGGTCGCGCGCGAGTTCACCAACGACAAGGCGACCGACTTCGCGGCGATCCTGACCCGCATCCGCGCCAGCAACCCGGACCTCGTGTTCTTCGGCGGCATGAACGCCGTGGCCGGCCCGATGCTGCGCCAGATGAAACAGCTCGGCATCAACGCGAAGATGATGGGCGGCGACGGCATCTGTTCGGACGAGATGCACAAGCTGTCCGGCGGCACGATGGCCGACGGCCAGGTGGTGTGCGCCGAGGCGGGCGGCGTGGAGGCCGCCGGCAAGGCCGGCATGGACCGCTTCCGCGCCGACTACCGCAAGCGCTTCGGCATCGACGTGCAGATCATCGCGCCGTATTCCTACGACGCCGTGATGGCGCTCGCCGCCGCGATGGACAAGGCCGGCTCGGCCGCGCCGGCGAAGTACCTGCCCGAACTGGCGAAGATCCAGTACAAGGGCGTGACCGGGAACATCGCGTTCGACCAGCGCGGCGACATCCGCGACGGCGTGCTGACCCTGTACACCTTCAAGGGCGGGCACCGTACCGCGATCGCGGTCACCAAGTGATCCGGCGGCCGGCGCCGCCGGCCGCGCCCTCCGGCGCCCCTCAGCGCCCTCCGGCGCCCCTTAGCGCGCGACGGCGTCCGGCGCGGCCGGCACCGACCCGCGCCCGGGCGCCAGCATGATGTCGTCGAGCAGCGCGCGCGCCGCCTTCAGTACCTGTTCGGAAACCTGGGGATTGCCCTTGGCGGTGCCGCGCGAGATCGCGATGCTGCCGATCATCGTGGCGACCACGACCATCGCACGGGCCAGCGCGTCGCCGTCCGGCGCGCCGCCGGGGCCGGCGCCATCCTTCGCGTTCTGGGCGATCTGGCGCTCGAACGCGCGCACCATCACCATGTAGCCTTCGGAGAAGCGGGTGCTGATCGCCTTGTCCTGGCGGCCGATCTCGCTGGCGGACGCCGCCATCGGGCAGCGGCCCGCGTAGTCGTCGCGCGCCTGCGCGGACAGGTAGCCGTCGAGGTAGGCGCCCAGGTCGGGCATGCCGTCGACGGTGCTGGAATACATGCGCAGGGCGGTCTGGTCGAAGCCGTACGACAGCGCCTCCAGCGCGAGTTCTTCCTTGGACTTGAAGTGGGCATACAGCGCGCCGTGCGTGAGGCCGGCTTCCTTGCTGATCTCCGCCACGCCGACGCCATCGATGCCGTGCTCGCGGAACAGCTTGCTCGCTGCACGTACCAGGGCGGCGCGATTTTCGGCCGCCTTTTCTTTGCTGATTCTCATGGCTTCGCCTGTCGGTAATTGGATGGCCGCATCGGGGTGGGGGAGACGGCCGTTATGATTGTGAGCGGTAGTATATCCGGTAGTGATTAGCACGCACGTAGCGAAATTATTGACACGACGCCGTGCGCGTCCGTCGCCGTCCGTGATGCTCGCCGCCAATTTTGGATTATACCCATCATGTCGGCGCGTGGCCCGGGGGGCGCCAGCGGGGAGGGGGCGCACGCCTGGCGGGCGCCCGCCGGCGCCGGACCTGCTATGCTGGCACCGGGGCGCCGCCCCGCCGGACCCCGCGCCGTTCACGCCGCTTCACGCCGCTTTCCAGGAGATCGACCCCATGCCGCCGACCGCTCCGCCGCCGACCGACCTGCGCCCGGACGCGCCGTTCTTCGTCGTCCTCAATGCCGGCTCGGGCCATGCCGAGACCGAGTTGCGCTGCTCGACCATCCGCGACGTCCTGCACGGCGCCGGCCGCGCCTGCGAGCTGGAAGTCGTGCACGACGCCGCCCGGCTCGAGGAGACGGCGCGGCGCATGGCGTCCCTGGCCGTCGCCCAGGGCGGGGTGCTGGTGGCCGCCGGCGGCGACGGCACGCTGAACACGGTGGCCCATGCCGCCGTGCAGGGCGGCTGCCCGTTCGGGGTGCTGCCGCAGGGGACGTTCAATTATTTCGGGCGCACCCACGGCATCCCCGAGGACCTGGCCGAGGCCGTGCATGCGCTGCTCGGCGCGCGCGTGCAGCCGGTGCAGGTAGGGATGGTCAACGAGCGCATCTTCCTAGTCAACGCCAGCGTGGGCCTGTATCCGCGCCTGCTGGAGGAGCGCGAGCACGACAAGCGCCAGTACGGGCGCTCGCGGGTGGTCGCGATCCTGTCGGCGCTGAAGACGGCGCTGCGCGGCCACCGCAACCTGCGCATCACGCTGGAGCTCGACGGCCGCACGCGGCGGCTGCGCACGCCGACGCTGTTCGTCGGGAACAACCGCCTGCAGATGGAACAGGTGGGCATGCGGCCGCTCGAGCTTGCGCTGGAGGCGGGGCAACTGGCGGCGATCGCGCCGCGCCCGGTGGGCAGGCTGCGCATGCTGGCGCTGCTGCTGCGCGGCGCGCTCGGGCGCCTGGGCGAGACGGACGACGTGGTGGCGTTCGCGTTCCGGACCATGACGGTGCGGGCGCCGCTGCTGTCGCGGCAGCGCGGCATGAAGGTCGCGACCGACGGCGAGGTCGACCGGCTCGCGCTGCCGCTGCGCTTTCGCGTGATCGACGACCGCCTGCACCTGCTGGTGCCGGACGCGGCGGCACGGCCGGAAGCCGGGCGCGCGGCGGCGGCGCGGGTGGCGTAGCGGCTGCCGTAGCGGGTGCCGTAGCGGCCGGCGCCGCCGCTCAGCCGGCCCGGTCCGCCGCGCCGTCCTGGCGCAGCAGCGCCTCCAGCTGCGCCAGCGGCATCGGCCGCGCCATCAGGTAGCCCTGCGCCTCGTCGCAAGCGGCGGCGCGCAGGAAGTCCAGCACCTCGACCGTCTCGACGCCCTCGGCCACCACCGCCATGCGCAGCGCGTGCGCCATGTCCACGAACGCCTTGACGAAGTCGAAGGCGCTGATGCGGCCGTCGTCCTGCAGCACGAAGGAGCGGTCCAGCTTGAGCACGTCGATCGGGAAGCGGCGCAGGTAGGCCAGCGAGGAATAGCCGGTGCCGAAGTCGTCGACGGCCAGCTTGACCCCCAGGCCCTGCAGTTCGGCCAGCATCGCCGCCGTGCGGTCCATGTCCTCGATCAGGGCGCTCTCGGTCAGTTCCAGTTCCAGGCAATGCGGCGCCAGCCCGCTGGCGGCGAGCTGGTCGCGCACGTCGCCGACGAAGCCCGGCAGCGCGAGCTGGCGCGCCGACACGTTGACGGACACCCGGATCGGCCGGCCGTGGCGCTCGACCAGGCGCCGGGTCTGGCGGCAGGCCTCGCCCAGCACCCAGCGCCCGATGTCGACGATCATGCCGGTCTCCTCGGCGATCCCGATGAATTCGCCCGGGCCGATGCACCCCAGGTCGGGATGGTTCCAGCGCACCAGCGCCTCCATCCCGACGATGGCCATGGTGCGCAGGTCGACGCGCGGCTGGTAGTGCAGCACGAATTCGGCGCGCGCCAGCGCTGGCCGCAGCGCCAGTTCGAGCGCCATGCGCGCCCGGGTCGCGAGCGTCATGCCCGGTTCGAACAGGCAGTAGCGGTTGCGGCCGGCGCCCTTGGCGCGGTACATCGCGGTGTCGGCCGCCTGGAACAGGCCTTCGCGGGTGGCGGCATCCTGCGGGTAGACGGCGATGCCGATCGACGCGCCGATGATCACGTCCTGGTCGCCCACGCGCACCGGCGCGGCCAGCGCATCGAGCAGGCGCGCGGCGATCGCCGCGACGGCGTCGGCGGCGCCGCCGCCGGCCGACGGCGGCAGGCCGGGCGCCGCCACCACGAATTCGTCGCCGCCCAGGCGCGCGATGACGTCGTGCGGGCGCAGCGCCGCGCGCAGGCGCGCCGCCACCGCGCACAGCAGGGCGTCGCCCAGGTCGTGGCCGAACGCGTCGTTGACTTCCTTGAAGCGGTCGAGGTCCAGGAACAGCACGGCCACGCGGCCGTCCGCCGGGCAGGCGTCGAGCATGCGCTGGACCCGCTCGTGCAGCAGCGCGCGGTTGGGCAGGCCGGTCAGCGTGTCGTGCGTGGCCAGTTCGCGCAGGCGGCTCTCGGCGTGCTTGCGCGCGGTGATGTCGGTCATCAGGCCGGTGACGCAGGCGAGCCGTCCCTCTGGGTCGCGCTGCACGCTGCCGTTGAACAGCACGTGCACGGGGGCGCCGCCGGCATGGAGCAGCGTGGCCTCGACGCCGCGCAGGGTGGCCGTGCCGGCCGCGTCGGCGTCGGCGCCTTCCCACGGCGCGCACACGAAGAGATCGGCCACCGCGCTGCCGACGAGTTCCTCGCGCGTGCGTCCGCACAGGCGCCGCAGCGACGGGTTGACGTCGAGGATCGCGCCGTCCGCGCCGGCGCGCACATAGCCCGACGGCGTCATCTCGATCACCTCGCGGAAGCGCCGCTCGCTGTCGCGCAGCTGGCGCTCGGCCTCCTCGCGCGCGGTCAGGTCGCGCACGATGGCCTGGAAGCAGGCCGGGCCGCCGTCCTCGAAGCGCGACACGTGCACTTCGGCCGGGAACGCGCTGCCGTCGCGGCGCCGCAGGCGCGTGCGCAGCAGACGGGTGGCGCCGCGGCGCAGGTCGCGCAGCAACTGCCCGTCGTACGCGAAGCCCCCGTCGATCGCGGCCACCGGCATGCCGATGAATTCCGCCTGCGCGTAGCCGAAGTGGGCGCAGGCGCGGTCGTTGACGGCGACCACGCGCAGCTCGGCGTCGGCGATCACGATGCTGTCGCCGGCCTGCTGGAACAGGCTGCGGTAGCGCTGCTCGCTGCGGCGCACGGCTTCGGCGGCCAGGCGCTGCCGGGTGATGTCGTGGAAGTACACGGACAGCCCGTCCGGACCCGGATACGCGCGCACCTCCACCCAGCGCCGCGACGGCGCCCACCATGCCTCGGTGGCGGCCGGACGGCTCCCGGCCATGGCGTCGCGGTAGAACTGCAGCAGTGGCGTGCCCTCCAGGGCGGGCACGAGTGCCAGCAGCGGCCTGCCGAGGCTGGGCGCGATCTCCAGGCCGACGAATTCGGCGGCCTTGCGGTTGGCATAGGTGACGCGCCAGTCGCGGTCGAGGGCGAAGAAGGCGTCGCCGATGCTGTCCAGGATCGCGTCCATGCGCGAGCGCGACGTGGCCAGCTCGTCGAGCGCGCGGCGGTGTTCGGTGATGTCGCGCGCCGTCGCGTACATGACGCCGCCGTCGGCCGACCAGCGCGCCGAGATCGACAGCAGGACCGCGCCGCCGTCGCGCCGCAGGCAGCGCAGCGCGTGGTCGCGGCACGGCGCGCCGGCGCGGCTGGCGGCGAGCAGGCCGGGGAGCGCGGCGCGGTCGTCGGGGTGCACGAAGTCGTGCGCGGCCCGGCCGGCCAGCTCGTGCGGCGCATGGCCGAGGAGTTCGCGCGCGGCCGCGTTGACGCGCAGGATCCGGCCGGACGGGTCGAGCGCGACCATCAGGTCGAACGCGTGGTCGATGTGGTCGCCAAGGTCGCCATGGCCGACGTGGCCGACGTGGCCGACGTGCTCCTCGTGGCGCGGCGGCGTGGGGGCAGTCGTGCCTGCCGGGGTGCTGTTTGGCGTGATCGTGTGAGGGTCCTGCGCGTTCATCATCCTGTTCCAGTCGGGGCCGGGAATGCGGCTGCGCGGGTCCTCGGCGGGCGGCGCGATTATAACAATTCTCCAGGGCAACTATTCAACGAAGATGTATAAATGCAACATTCCTGGTATGGCCTTGCCTGGGCCGCCGGCCTGTGCTTGGTGCCGGCGCCGGCGCGGCCGCCGTGGCACGCGGTCCCGGCCGGCCGGCGTGGCGGCCGCGCGCGGTTTCCCTTGTCGGTTGCCGCCGGAACGTGGATGATGGGGGCGGCCACGGCACGCGTGCCGCGCGGTGCGGCATTGACAAGATTGCCAATCCGTGGCGCAATCGCGGGTCCGGCCGCGAGGCAGCCGCTAACCGAAACGAGGACGATGAACCGAGCAACGGCAGGGAAGATGAGGGGGACGGGCAGGACCACGCTGGAAGAGGTGGCCGCCCACGCCGGCGTATCGACGATGACGGCGTCGCGCGCGTTGAGCCAGCCGCGGCTGGTGTCGGATGCGACCCGGGCCAAGGTGGAGCTGGCGGTGGCCGAACTGGGCTACGTGCCCAACCGGGCGGCGCGCGCGCTGGCGTCGGCGCAGTCGCGCGTCATCGTCGCGCTGGTGCCGTCCCTGTCGAACGTCGTGTTCACGGCCGTGCTGGACGGCATCCAGGATGCGCTGGCCGCGGGCGACTACCAGCTCCTGATCGGCAATACGCGCTATTCGGACGCCGAAGAAGAGAAGCTGCTGCGCACCTACCTGCAGTCGAATCCGGACGGCATCCTGCTGTCCTCCCTGAGCCACAGCCCCGAAGTGGCGCGCATGCTGGCCGCCTCGCGCGTGCCGGCCGTCTCGATGATGGACCTGGCGGACGAGGCCGACGTCGACCGGATGTCGGTCGGCTTTTCCCAGCTCGACGCCGGCGGCGCGCTCACCCGCCACCTGCTGGGGCGCGGCTACCGGCGCATCGCCTTCATCGGCGCCCAGCTGGACGAGCGCACCTTGCGCCGCGCCGACGGCTACCGCCAGGCGATGCGCGCGGCCGGCCTGGCCGACCCGCGCCTGGAGATCATGACGCCGGAACCGTCGACGATCGCGCTGGGCGCCGAACTGATGCGCCAGGCGCTGGAGACGCTGCCCGACTGCGACGCCGTGTTCTGCTGCAACGACGACCTTGCGCACGGCGCCATCTATTACTGCCAGCGCCATGCGGTGCGCGTGCCGCAGGACGTGGCGATCGCCGGCTTCAACGACCTGCCGGCATCGGCCTGGATGGTGCCGTCGCTGACGACGGTCGACACGCCGCGCTACCGCATCGGCTACGAGGCGGCCACGCTGCTGCTGGACGTGGTGGGCGGGCGCGTGCCGCGCGCCACGCGGGTCGACCTGGGCTTCACGCTGCGCGAGCGCGAGAGCGCGTGAGCGGACCATCGGCGATCCACCTGGGGGCTTTACTTTTTCGTTGGAAACGTTACACTCATACCATTGATTGTTAGCGCTACCAGCCGCGTGTGCGCGCCGGGCGCTGGCGCTGTCAATGTCTCCTCTTCGGGCCGGGCACGTGGGTGCATCGGCCTTTTTTTTGGTCGTCGCGCACCGTCAGGCCTGCACGCTCCACGCCACGAGCCTTGCCACCAGCGGGCGCACGGCCAGGATGCAGACGAACGCGGCCGGCATGGCGATGCGGTATGCATTCATCACATTTGCCAGGTAATCGCCGTGCATGCCAAACTCGGCGTAGGTGATCACGAGGCACATCAGGAAGGACATGATCGGCGCCATGTATAGCGCGAATACATAGGGCGCGAGCGATTTGGGCAACCTGCGGGCGGTGGGTGGGGCGTGGTGCGTCGGCATGGGCGAAGTCCTCGGTGCGGGTAAAGGAAGGAATGCGCAGGCTACCAGTGGCCGATGTGCGTTGCCAGTGGGGCGGGACTTGATGCATCATGAAGCCAATCTTACGAATCGACCCAGCCATGCCATGAACATCGTCGGCGCCATCAGCAGCTTCGTGCACGTCGTCGAAGCCGGCTCCATCGCGGCGGCGGCGCGTTCGCTCGGAATCAGCCCGGCGGCGGTCAGCCAGAACGTCGCGCGCCTGGAGGCGCACCTGGCGACGCGCCTGCTCACGCGGACCACGCGGCGCCTGGCGCTGACCGAGGCCGGCACGCGCTATTACGAGCGGGTCCGGCACATCCCGCGCGAACTGGACCTCGCGCGCCAGGCAGTGGCACCGGGAATGGACCTGCAGGACAGCCTGCGCATCGCGACCACCCCGGCCTTCGGGCGCCATGTGCTGGCGCCGCTGCTGCCGGCGTTCAAGGCGCGCTACCCGGGACTGCGCATCGAAGTCATCGGCGCGGACCGCCGCGTCGACCACGTCCAGGAACGGATCGACGTCAGCATCCGCATCCAGGCGCAGCTGGCCGACGGCCTGGTGGCCCGCGAGATCGCCGCGCGTCCCTTCATGATCTGCGCCGCGCCGGCCTATCTGGAGCGCGCCGGCACGCCGGCGACGCCGGAACAGTTGCGCCACCATGCCTGCCTCGTCCTGCGCTACCCGACCGACGGCCGGTTCCTGCCCTGGGGCTTCGTGCGCGACGGCGAGCGCTTCGACGCTCCCGTCAACGCGGACTTCATCAGCGACGACGTCGACGTGCTGGCCCAGCTGGCGGTGCATGGCGCCGGGGTCGCCCGGCTCGCGAGCTTCGTCGCCGCGCCGCTCATCGCGCAGGGGCGGCTGGTGGCGCTGTTCGACGGCGGCGGCGCAGCGGGGCCGCAGACCGTGCCGGAGCCGATGCGCATCTACGCCTGCGTGACCGACCGCGCGGCGCTCACGCCCAAGGTGCGCGCCTTCATCGATTACCTGGGCGCGCAGCTGGGTCAAGTCGGTCCGCACGGGGAGTGACGACGGGGTGACGGTGCAGCCCCGTTTTTTCGCAGCAAACCCTCCACGATTCCTGATCTGTCTCCGTATAAAGTCAAGCTACAATTTGCTTGTCGTCAACATCTTGCGTGACGGCCCGGCAGGTGTGCCGGCGAACTCGACTGGAAAGGACATCGTCATGCATCGCGCGCCATGGAAGGCCATCGCTATCGTCATCCTCCTCCTGCTGATGTGGGCGCTGGCGCCGTTCGCGGCCGTGCCGGCCGGCTACCGCGGCGTGATGACCACGTTCGGCAGCCCCAGCGACCGGATACTGAGCGAGGGGCTGCACTTGCGGATCCCGATCGCGCAGAAGCTCAACCTGGTCAACGTGTCGATCCAGAAGGGCGAGGGGGAGGGCGACGCCGCCTCGCGCGACCTGCAGACCGTGCATACGCGCGTGGCGCTGAACTACCACGTCAGGCCGGACGGCGCCGTGACGGTATTCCGCGACCTGGGCAACGAACCGGGGCCGCGCATCATCATCCCGGCCGTGCAGGAAGCCGTGAAGGCCGTCACCGCGCGCTTCACCGCCGAGGAACTGGTAGCCAAGCGCACCGACGTGCGCGACCAGATCGTGGCGCAGCTGCGCGAGCGCCTGGCCCGGCACGGCATCGTGGTCGACGAGTTCTCCATCGTGAACTTCAATTTCTCGAAGTCGTTCAACGACGCGATCGAGGCCAAGACCACGGCCGAGCAGCTCAAGCTGAAGGCGGAACGCGACCTGCAGCGCATCGAGGTCGAGGCGCGCCAGCGCGTGGCGCAGGCCCGCGCCGAGGCGGAATCGCTGGCCATCCAGCGCCAGCAGGTGACGCCGGAACTGATCCGCCTGCGCGAGATGGAAAACCAGCGCATGGCCATCGAGAAGTGGGACGGCAAGCTGCCCAACGTGGCGGGTGGGGCGGTGCCGTTCATTAACGTGAAGTAGGCGTCGAGAGGGCCTTTCCCGTCCGAGGGGCTCGTGGTAGGGATGGTAGAATCGGCGCCTCCCTAAAGAGATCTTTTGAGTTACCGGAACCGAGCATGATCGAAAAAATCCTCATACAGAACTTCAAGTCACTGGCCGATGTGATGCTGGATTTTACGAAATTCACCTGCTTCGTCGGTATGAACGGCGCCGGAAAGTCCTCGATATTGCAGGCTCTGGATTTCGTTTCGCAGCAAATGCGCGGGGATATCTCGGGATGGCTCGAGCAGCGCGCTTGGGATAGCAAGGATCTTGGCCACAAGGGCGGCGCGGCGGCGCGCAGGTCCACCATGACGACGATGCAAGTGCATTACCGGCTTCGTGATGGACGGCAGGTTTTCTGGGTCGGTTTCTTTCATCGCGCCAGCCTGCAAATGGTGACGGAAAGCGCTGAGTTGCGTGGAGCGACGCAGGAGTTGTTACTGCGCACGGTTAGCGGGATCTATTATCTAAATGGCGCGAGCCATGAATCCACATTCAATTACCAGGGATCGATCCTCTCGCAACTGAAGGACGACCGGTTGCCCGCGCCGCTGCTCGAATTCCGCAATGCCATCGCAAACATCCAGTCACTGGAGCTGCTCTCGCCGGCGCTCCTGCGCAAGCGCTCGCGCGCGCAGGACAAGCACATCGGCGTCGGTGGCGAGAAACTGGCCGGTTTCCTGGATACGATTAAGGGCGACACCAAGGAAAAGCTGGTAGTGCTGCTGAAGACATTCTATCCTTCACTCGTCGATTTCCGGATCGCGACGGCAAAAGGCGGCTGGAAACGCCTGATCGTATCCGAGGAGCGCGCGCTGCCCGGCGAGCAAGGAATGGTGCATGTCGAAACGGGTGCGATGCATGTGAACGACGGCCTGCTGCGTATCCTCGCCATATTGGCGCAGATCGAAGCGAAGGATTTCGAGGTGTTGTTGCTCGATGAAGTCGAGGACGGTATCAATCCCGAAATCATGGAGCGGCTGGTGGACGTACTCGTGTCGGCGCGGGTGCAGGTCATCGTCACCACGCACAGTCCGATGGTGCTGAATTACCTGGAAGACGATATCGCCAGAGCGTCGGTACGGTTCGTCTACAAGAGCCCGGACGGCCAGACCCGCGTCCGTCCCTTCTTTGCGATACCGCGGATGGCGCAGAAGCTGCAGTTCATGGGACCCGGCGAGGCGTTCGTCGACACCGATCTCGTGATGCTTGCGGACGAATGCATCGAGATGGACGAACGCGAGGCGCAGTCCCGATGATCGTCTTGCTCAGCGGTGAAGGATCGTCCGACCTTGGCCAATGCAGCAATGCGCAGGGTGAGTGCCGCAGTCCGGAATTCGTCCACGGCCCCATGACGCTGCTGGTCGATCGTGTCGTCGGCGACAGATTGCAATATTCGCTGCTGGACGTTCCCGGATCCTACGTCTACCTTGCCGAGAAGCGCCTGCAGGAACGCGAGGAAGCGCGCCGGCAGGAGCGCAACAGGGTGTCTTTTGTCGGGAAGAAGCGTGGCCAGGAAACCGGCAATTTCTACATCAACGCCTGGATGCTCGGCGAAGAGGCGATCCGGTTGCGACAGAACACCGGTGACGATGTGATCGCCATCCTGTTCCGCGACTGCGACGGTACACGGTCGGCCGTGAAAGGCATATGGGACCAGAAGATGGCGGCGATCGCCGGAGGATTCGCGCGTTCCGGCCTTGGCGAGCTTGGCGTGCCGATGGTACCGAAACCCAAGTCAGAAGCATGGATGCTGTGCGCGGCGCGCCCGGTGCCCTATGTGAATTGCAGCGCACTCGAAGACCGCTCGGGCAATGACAATTCGCCCAGGAACCTGAAGGACGAATTGTCGGAGGCCCTGGGCGGAGGCTCGACGCGCCAGGACCAGGTGGATTGGCTGGAAGCGCACGGATTCGACCAGGCGGCCGTCGCCGCGCAGATGTCGAGTTTTGGGGCGTTCAAGGGGCGCCTCGAAGCCGCGCTCGCCATTGTGATGGGCGGGCATCGCTGCGACTGACGCCTGTTTAGGGCACCGTCACTTCCACCCGATAGCTGCGCCCCGCCGCGACGCCGCCGATCCGGTTCCCGTCCAGCAGTACGGCGTCGCAGCGCACCTGCACGCGCTCCACGGCGCCGCGCGTGACGGTGACGTCGAAGCGCGCCCCGCGGAAATCGCGCTGGATGCGCATGCCCGGCCAGTGCGCCGGCAGTTGCGGATCCACGCGCAGGCCGTCGGCGTCGCCGCGCAAGCCGCACAGGCCCTCGATGATGCTGCGGTAGACCCAGGACACGGTGCCGGTGTTGAACAGCTGGCTCGAGCGCCCGGCCGTGCGCGGGTATTCCTTGTAGGCGCCGCGGTAGTAGTTAGGAATGAACACCGGCAGCTGGCCGCGCCGCAGGTAGTCGTCCATGTCGGGGCCGGGGATCATCCGGCGCAGCGCGTCCCAGGCGCGCTCGGTCTCGCCGATCGTGTACAGGCTGTAGATGTAGAACACCGAGGCGTGGTTGTAGACGGCCCCGTTCTCGGCCGACCCCGGATGCTTCTGCGTCACGCGGCCGACGTCCTCGCGCATGGCGCTGTACGGCGGCGCGAACATCTGCACGCCGTAGGGCGTGGCCAGTTGGGCGTCGACCTCGGCCAGCATGCGCGCGCGCTGCGCCGCGTCGGGCGCGCCGCTCAGGAAGGCCCAGCTCTGCGGGTTCAGGTAGATGCGGCCCTCGGCGTCGGCCTTCACGCCGAACACCACGTCGTCGTCGGTGATGCCGCGCGCGTACCAGTCGCCGTCCCACAGGTGGCGGTTGGCGGCGTCGTTCATCGCCTGCGCGCCGGCGCGGTAGTGCGCGCCGGCGGCCGCGTCGGCGCGCGCCGCGCACACGTCGGCCCACAGGTGCAGCGCATAGGCGGCGGCCACGGTCAGCCAGCCGGACACGCCGCGCCCCTTCCAGCCCACCATGTTCATCGGATCGCACCAGTCGCCCTGCTCGATGTAGGACAGGCCGCGCGCGTCGCGCCGGTGCAGCAGCCAGTCCATCGCGCGCGAGATGCGCTCGAAGGCGCTCAGCACGGCGCCGTCGCGGCCCGTCACCGGCGCGTCGAGGATGGCCATGTCGCCGGTCTCGTCCAGGTAGGCGCGCAGGCACACCGGCAGCCAGACGCAGTGGTCGGTGTGCGGCACCTGGTTGATGTACTTCAGCTCCGCGCCCTCGAACAGCAGGATCCCGTCCGGCATGGCGCCGTTTTCCTCCTGCTGCGACAGCGCGTGCAGGAAGGCCGCGCGCGCCACCTGGGGCTTGACGAAGGCCATGCCCATATTGTCCTGCAGGTAGTTGCGGGTCTGCGGATCGGTGCTCAGGCGGTTCACGTCGCCGTGGTAGAACACCTGGCGCGCCAGCCATTCGTTGACGAAGTTGTCGAAGGCGGCGTCGGGCGTCTCGATGCGCAGGCAGCCGGCGCCTTCCCGCATGTAGGCGGCGTAGTCGCGCGCGGCGGCCGCGAAGCCTTCCTCGTGCAGGTAGCGCGCGCGCATGGCGGCGATCTCGGCGTCGTCGCGCGCGGGGCCGAACAGGAAGCGGCGCACGGCCGTGGCGCCGGGGTCGAGCGCCAGGCGGTACTGGACGCAGGCGACCGGCGTCTCGTAGCGGGCGTCGCCGCCGGCCAGCCGGTCTGCGCGCAGGGCGCTCGGCGCATGCAGGCCGCCTTCGCCCTCGAACGCGGCCTGGCAGGCTTCCCAGGCGTCCGGCGCCTGCTCGCACAGCAGGTAGGTCTTGTCCTTGAAATCCTTGTTCTTGAAGTAGTCCTGCAGCTTCTGGTAGGGCGTCACGCTGGAAGCGACGATGCCCTGCAGGTCCGGTCGGTACTCGGCCGACTGGTTCATCCACGACATGTAGCCGACGGTGAAGTAGGGATAGACGGACAGGCGGCGCGCCCGGCCCGACAGGTTCTCGACCTCCAGCGTCCACAGCTCGGCGACGTCGTCGGTCGGCAGCGCCAGGCGCAGGCGGATGCGCACGCCGAGCGCTTCCACGGTCCAGGCCAGGTCGGTGCGGCCCACCGAGAAGGCGAAGCGGTCCGGCGCGGCGCGCACCGGCTCGTGCGGCGCCGAGAAGACCTCGCCGGTGTCCTCGTCCTTGACGTAGACGAAGCGGCCCGGGTGGTGCGCATAGTATGCCTGTTCCGGCTGCATGAAGGTCCTGGCTTCCAGGTTCGGCGCGTGCGAGTACTTGGCCGGTTCCGGCTGCATGAACTGGGCGGTGGCGTAGCCGCGGCAGGTTAGCTGGATCATCATGCGGCGGTTCCACAGGAAGCCGCCGGCCTGGGGCATGGCGGTGGGGCTGGACAGTTCGTAGCGGGCGCCGTCGTCGGTCGGTTGGAGCATGGTGGTTTCCTTCAGTCTTTCCGTTCTTGTTCCGGGGTGGTGCGGTTGTCGCGCGCGGCCAGGTCGGCGCCGATGCGCGCCAGCTTGGCGGCGTCCAGGTCGTAGCGGCACATCACGAGCGCCGCGGCGGCGGCGAACGCCGCCGGGATCAGGGACATCAGCCACAGGATGCCGCCGCTGGAGGCTTCGTCCTGGACCGCGTTCGGCACGTAGCCCAGCGCGGCGAAGATGGTGCCGATGGTGGCGACGGCCAGCGCCGTGCCCAGCTTCTGCGCGAAGGTGGCGGCGGCGAAGGTCATGGCGGTGGCGCGCCGCCCCGTCTTCCAGGCGTTGTAGTCGGCGGCGTCGGCCAGCATGGCGAAGGTCAGCGGCGACTTCGGGCCGAGCGCGAAGCCCAGGCAGCCCTGCAGCACGAACAGCAGCCAGATCTGGGTCGGCGGCACGAAGTAGAAGGCGGCCGACAGGACCGCCGTGATCGACATCAGGCCGATCATCAGCGGTTTCTTGTCGAAGCGCCGGGTCAGCAGCGGCGTGGCGGCGGCGCCGGCGGCGGCCGCGATCATGTAGGTCGGCACGAAGCTGGCCATCAGCTCCGGGCGGCCGACCACGTACTTGAAATAGTAGGCCGCGCTGGCGGTGCGCAGGGTGATCGTCACCATCACCACCAGCGCCAGGAAGAACAGCACCATCCACGGCCGGCTGGCGGCCAGGTCGCGCACGTCGCGCCAGACGTTGCTGCGCTGGGCCGGGGGCGGCGCCACGCGTTCGCGCGTGCCCAGGAAGGCGAACCCGAACAGCACGGTGGCGGCCACGCTCCAGGCCAGCATCGTCAGCTGCCAGCCACGCACCTCGTCGCCGGCGCCGATGGTCTTGACCAGCAGCGGCGTGGCGGCCGTCACCAGCGTGCTGCCGGCGAACGCGAACACGAAGCGCAGGCCGTTGAGCGTCGCGCGTTCCTGCGGGTCGGCCGACATCACGCCCGACAGCGCGTTGTACGGGATGTTCACGCAGGTGTAGCAGGCCATCATCAGGAAGTAGGTGCCGTAGGCCCAGGCCAGGCGGCCGTCGCCGTCCAGGCCGGGCGTCGTGTAGGTCAGCACGGCGGCGCCGGCCAGCGGCACGCTCATCCAGACCAGCCAGGGCCGGAACTTGCCGTAGCGGCTGCGCGTGCGGTCGGCGCAGGCGCCGATCAGCGGATCGGTGAAGGCGTTCAGCAGCTTCACCGCCGACATCATGCCGGCCGCGGCGGCGGGCTGCAGCCCGAACACGTCGGTGTAGAAGATCAGCAGGAACGTGGCGACGTTGGTCCAGTACAGGTTGAAACCCATGTCGGCGGCGCCGTAGGCGAAGCGCTCGCGCCAGCCCAGCCGGGCGGCGCTGGCGGCGCCTGCGGGCGGGGCAGCCTGCGAAGGTGCGGGTGCGGCGGGTGCGCGCGCGGCGGCGCGGGCCTGGTCTTGCGGCATGTCGTCTCCTGTCGTGGGTGTCGGCGAGGCTCTGCGGCCGTCTCTGATAGCGCTAACACCCGCTCGAGTATGCGCCAGACTTGCGCTTGCGTCAACTGCGGCCGCTGCCCGGGCCGCCCGCCGGACGCGACCCGGCCGGAAGGAGGATGCCGCGCGCCCGCGCAATCCGGTAGCATGGCCGGCACACGACGACGGCAGCGCCGTCCCCATCCACACCGCACAAGGAGAAGCGCATGGCAAAGGTACTGGTCCTCTATTATTCCACCTATGGTCACGTCGAGCAGATGGCGAACGCCGTCGCCGAAGGCGCGCGCGGCGCCGGGGCGACGGTCACGGTCAAGCGGGTGCCGGAGACGGTGCCCGAGGACGTCGCGCAGAAAGGCCACTTCAAGCTCGACCAGCAAGCGGCCGTCGCCACCGTCGACGAACTGCCCGACTACGACGCCATCGTGATCGGCGCGCCGACGCGCTACGGCCGCATGCCGTCGCAGATGGCGGCCTTCCTCGACCAGACCGGCGGCCTGTGGGCGCGCGGGGCGCTGAACGGCAAGGTCGGCGCCGCGTTCACGTCGACGGCCACCCAGCACGGCGGCCAGGAAGCGACGCTGCTCTCGATCATCGCCAACCTGCTGCACTTCGGGATGGTGGTGGTCGGCCTGCCGTACAGCTTCGCCGGCCAGATGACGCTCGACGAAATCGCCGGCGGCAGTCCCTACGGCGCCACCACCATCGCCGGCGGCCAGGGCCAGCGCCAGCCGAGCGCCATCGACCTGGACGGCGCGCGCCACCAGGGCGCGCTCGTCGCGCAGACGGCCGCCAAGCTGTTCGGCTGATCCGGCCCGCGGCGCGGCGCCCGGCCGGGGCGGGCGCCTTTTTATAGGCGCTGTTCGCGTTAATTGCGTCTCCTGTCCAGCCGCTTGCCGAACTGGACCGCTGCCCGGAGCAGCAGCGCCGGCGTCGTCAGCCGTTTGTCGTCCAGCACCCGCTGCCAGCCCGAGTAGTCGATCAGGTAGCGGCTGGCCACGCCGCGAAAGCGCAGCAGCCAGGTCTTGAAGCGGCTGTGCCAGCCGTTCACGT
>NZ_CAJYEB010000048.1 GCF_913773735.1 uncultured Massilia sp. | reverse complement strand
TGGGATTCGAAGGGCTGGCCTTGCAAGGCCAGCCCTCTCCGAATCGCCCGTTGGCGGTCCCTGGCGGGGACCGCCTGCGCGCCGCTGGCGCGCATGACTGCGCCAGCGCGCCAGACAGCCCAGCCCCCCCGCCACTCAGATCAACTCCCGCAACCTCCCCCCGCCGATCCCCACCACGGTCTGCACCAGGAACCCCGCCACGGCCAGCGTCGCGATCCCCAGCAGCACCAGCGCGATCGCCCCGGTCACCGCCGTGCCGTCCCAGGCCGCGTACTTGAGCGCGGCCACCGCCGCCGCCGCCAGCGGAAAGCCGGCCGCCCACCACGACACCCGGAACGGCGAGCACTGCGGCAGGTGGCGCAGGCGCCCCAGCAGGACCGGCACCAGGAACAGCATCACCATGTACAGGCCGGCGGCGAAGCCGTCGATGCGGCCGACCGTGGTCGTGTAGGCCGAAAAGCCGACCGCGAACGGCGCCAGCAGGATCAGCAGCGACGGCTGCAGCGGCGCCGGCAGCGGTTCTTCCAGCGCCAGGCGGCCCAGCAGCAGGGTCAGGAGCGGCAGCGCGAAGACCAGGCCGACGGCCAGGCCGAACAGCATGACGCCGTGCAGGCCGTCCCAGTGCAGCAGCGGCACCGCGAGCGGCACGTCGAGCATGCCGACCACCGGCACGATCCAGGACGGGGCGACCTGGGCGCCGCTGTGGCGCACGCTGATCCAGCGGCTCACGACGGTCCAGGCGAACGCCGTCATGCCCAGCGCGCCCAGTACCCAGGCCAGGCGCGCCAGCGCCAGGCTGGCGTCGGCGAGCACGAAGGGCAGTAACAGCAGGCTGATCAGGGGCGTGCCGAACAGGTTGCCGGCGATCGGGTGGGCGAATTCGGCGCGCACGGCGCCGAAGCCGGCGAACGCCTTGATGCCGTAGGCGACGGCCAGCGCGACGAAGGCCAGCAGCGCGGCGGCGCCGATGCCGCGGCCGATCCAGGCCGGCAGGCCGAACGTCCGGTGCGCGAGGTCCCAGGCGATCGACAGGCCGGCCAGGCCCATCACGGCGCCGAACAGGCCTACCGGCAGCCAGGCGAGGGTGGTCGGCGGGGCCGCGGCGGCGGCGGGGACGGTGTTGTCGAGGGCTTGCATGGCGATCTCCCGGTGGCGCGGCGCCGCGCAAGGGCGCCGCATGGAAGCCATTCTTGCACCGGGCGGACGCGGCGGCCATGCCGGCATGCGGCGGCGTCTTGCCCGATCGTCTCATCCGGCGCCTCAGGCCATGACGGCGTCCTCCTTCACCTTGAACACGTCCACCAGCCGCGTCAGCTCCTCGGCCTGGCGCCGCATCGCCTGGGCGGCGGCGGCGGCTTCCTCGACCAGCGCGGCGTTCTGCTGGGTCACGCCGTCCATCTCCACGATGGCGTGGTTGGCCTGCTCGATGCCGCTGCGCTGTTCCGTCGTCGCGGCGCTGATGTCGGCCATGATGGCCGTCACCCGGCGGATGCTGTCGACGACCTCGCCCATGGTCATGCCGGCCGCGTCGACGAGCCGGCTGCCGGCGCCGACCTTGCCGACCGAGTCGTCGATCAGCGCCTTGATCTCGCGCGCCGCGGCGGCGCTGCGCTGGGCCAGGTTGCGCACCTCGCCCGCCACGACCGCGAAGCCGCGCCCCTGCTCGCCCGCGCGCGCCGCCTCGACGGCGGCGTTGAGCGCCAGGATGTTGGTCTGGAAGGCGATGCCGTCGATCACGGCGATGATGTCGACGATGCGGCGCGAGGACGCGTTGATCGATTCCATCGTGCCGACCACCTGCGCCACGACGGCGCCGCCGCGCTCGGCCACCTCCGCGGCGGCGCGCGCCAGCGCATTGGCGCGGCGGGCGTGGTCGGCGTTCTGCTGCACGGTCGCGGTCAGTTCTTCCATCGTCGACGCCGTTTCCTCCAGCGAGCCCGCCTGGGCCTCGGTGCGCGCCGACAGGTCGGCGTTGCCGCTGGCGATCTCGTTCGAGGCGTGGGCGATGTTGTGGGTGGCGCGGTGGACCTGGCCGACCAGGTGGGCCAGGCGCGCGCGCATGGTCTCGATGGCGGCCAGCAGGCTGCCGTCGTCGCCGTGGCGCAGCACGATGGCCACGTCCAGCTCGCCGTCGGCGATGCGCCCGGCGATGGCCGCGGCATCGGTCGGCTCGCCGCCGAGCTGGCGCAGCAGGCCGCGCGTGATCAGCCAGGCCATGCCGGTGCCGAGCAGCGTGGCGGCCAGCGTGATGCACACGGTCTGCAGGCGCGCCGAGCGGTGCGCGGCGGCGGCCTGCTCGGCGGCGTCCATCACCTGCTGTTCCAGCGCGCGCACCATCCCGTCCATGGCCGCGATGGTCCTGTCCTGCAGCGGCTGCAGCTCGCGCAGCAGCATGCGGTTGGCGGCGTCGTGTTCGCCGGCCCGCACCAGCGCCGTCATGCGCTGCGCCACGTCGACCGAGGCGGCGCGCGCGGCGACGATGCGCGCCAGCGCCGCCTGCTCGGCAGGGGTCGAGATCATCGCCTGCAGCCTGTCGGACAGGGCCTGGTAGGCGGCGCGGCTGGCGGCCAGGCGGCGGTTCGCGGCGTCGACCTCGGCCGCGTCGTCCATCAGCGCGATGGTGTGGCCCTTCACGATCGCATCCATCATCGACTGGCGCATGTCGGTCACCAGGCGCACCTTGACGTTGTCCTGCTCGACGATGCGCGACATCTTTTCCTGCATCGTCGTCATGCGCGCGACGCCGGTGACGGCAAGCAGCACCATCAGGACCAGGACGATGGCGAAACCGAGGCCGAGCCGGACGCCGACTTTCAACTTGCTGATTCTCATTGTTCAACTCCGTGGTCGCGGCGCACGGAGAGAGGGACCGCACGCCTTGGGGGGACGAGAGACGGACGGGCAAAAGGCCGGTCCGGCGCAGGGTCTCCCGACCGGCAGGGCCGGCCGCCGGCGCGGTCGCGTGGTACGCTTATTGAATTGTGGCAATTATATGATCGACCGGAACGCGCCGCTGAAAACGGCTCCCGGTCGCGCCCGACACCGCGGTCGTCCGCGGTTCCCGGACCGGGCTCAGGGCCGCCGCACCGCGTGCAGCCACACGGCCGCGATGCGCTCGACGTCCTCGTAGCCGGCGCACCCGAGCTGGCCGCCCAACACGTCCGGGTCGAGTTCCTCGTACGACCAGTCGCGGCAGGCGGCATCCAGCAGTGGGCGCACCGCGTCCAGGAAGGGATCGGCGCCGTCGACGATGGCCGCGCCGGTGTACAGCAGCAGGCTGCCGCCCGGCCGCAGGCGCGCCAGCGCCTGCTGCACGATGCGCACCGACAGGGCGGCGCCGTGCATGCCGCCGCCGTGGCGGTAGGGCAGTTCGTCGGCGTCGAGGATGTAGGGCGGGTTCGACATGACCAGGTCGAACCCGCCGTCCACGCCGTCCAGCAGGTCGCTGCGGCAGGGGCGCACGCCGGCGGCGCCGGCCAGCGCGGCATTGACCTCCACCAGCGCCAGCGCGGCGGCATTGATGTCGGCGCCGAACACGGTGGCGCGCGGACGGCGCAGCGCCAGTTCGATCGCGGCCGCGCCGCTGCCGGCGCCGACGTCGACGGCGCGCAGCACCGGCCGCTGCAGCCGGTCCAGCGCGCGCCGCATGGCGGCCAGGTAGCGCCAGGTATCGGGGCCGAAGAACACGGCGTCGTCGTCGTCGGTCGGCCACGCCGAATGGAAGTACAGCTGCGGCCCGATGGTGGACGCGCGCACCAGCGCGCGCCAGGCGCCGGGGATGCCGGGGCAGGGAGCGGCCAGGCCGGCGCCGCGCAGCAGCGCGTCGACGTCCGGCGCCAGCGTGCCGGCCAGCCAGGGGCGGCTCCAGCCGAACACGCCGCGCAGGTCGCGCGCCAGCGCGTTGCCGGGGCGGGCATTGACGCGCCGGTGCGTGGCCGGCGTGACCGTCGCGAAGCGGTAGCCGCTCCGGCGCAGCAGGCGTCCGAGCGCCGCCAGGGCATCGCGGGCGGGGGCGGCGGCAAGGATGGTCGAAAGCGTCGGCATGATGGCGTCAGCATGCCGCGGCGCGCGCCGCCGTTCGGTGCGCGCGGCCACACAGTGGAAGCGATGGCGGACGCGCCGCCCGTATGGCACTATGGGCGCTATGTGAAAGTTCGAACAGAGCGGCGCCGGCGGCCGGTGCACACTGGGGCATACGGCGCGCATCCCATCCCGGGGCGCGCTAGCAACCGACGAGGAATGTCATGAGTAACGTGGTACCGGAAGTCTCCCTCAAGGCGCGCCTGGAGCGCGAACTGGAACGCGAACGCCGCGAGCGCCTGCAGCACGACGAATGCCGCGCCGGCCTGGCGGCCGACGACGAGTTCCGCAGCAAGGAGGCGCGCGGGCACAGCGACGCGTTCGGGCTGAAGCGTTCGACGGTGCGCTGAACGCGCAGGACGAACGGCGCCATCCGGGGCGACACGCGATACGAGAGAAGCACCAGAGAAACACCAGGGAAACACCAGGGAAACACGAACGGGAGGACATGCATGCGTTGGGAAGGCGATCGGCAGAGCGATAACGTGGAGGACCGCCGCGGCGACGGTGGCGGTGGCGGGGGATTCGGCTTCGGCGGTGGCACGATCGGCATCGGCACGATCGTCGTGGCGCTGCTCGGGTCCTGGTTCTTCGGGGTGTCGCCGTCGACGATCCTGAGCCTGCTGTCGGGCGGCGGCGCCCAGCAGGTCCAGCAGGCGCCGGCGCACCCGCCCGCCAACGATCGCGAGACGCAGTTCGTGCGCACGGTGCTCGGCTATACCGAGGACACCTGGGGCCAGATCTTCCGCGCCGGCGGCGCCACCTATTCGCCGCCCACGCTGGTGCTGTACGACGGCCGCACCAGCACCGGCGGCTGCGGCCAGGGCCAGGCCGCGGTCGGGCCGTTCTACTGCCCGGCGGACCGCAAGGTGTACATCGACCTGTCGTTCTTCCGCCTGATGCAGCAGCGCTTCCACGTCGGCGGCGAGTTCACGCAGGCCTACGTCATCGCGCACGAGGTCGGCCACCACGTGCAGAACCTGCTGGGCATCTCCGGCAAGGTCGACGCGATGCGCCAGCGCGCCTCCGAGACCGAGGCCAACGCCATGTCGGTGCGCCTGGAACTGCAGGCCGACTGCTTCGCCGGCGTCTGGGCCAACCATACGAATTCCGCCAAGCGCATCATCGAGGGCGGCGACATCGAATCGGCGCTGGCCGCGGCCAGCGCCATCGGCGACGACGCCCTGCAGCGCCAGTCGCGCGGCGAGGTCGTGCCCGACTCCTTCACCCACGGCACCTCGGCCCAGCGCGTGCGCTGGTTCAAGCGCGGCATCGAGACCGGCTCCGTGGAGCAGTGCAATACCTTCGAGGCGCGCCAGCTGTAAGCGCGTACCTGCCCGCACGACGACGGCCGCCTTGCGCGGCCGTCGTCGCTTCCGGGGCGCCTGGTTCTTCCCGGAACGACTTCGCCCCGACAAAATTTCCCTTCTAAAACAAAGCGCTGGCACGGGCGCGAAAACGTGGAAAAACCCCGCGTTCGTTACCGTGCGCGTATCGCTATCCTGGCCGGCGTGCCATAAGGTGGGGTGCCAAGCGAACCCAATCGAGGAGCCAACCCATGCTGGCCATGAACTATCGCGGACCCTACCGCGTCCGCGCCGACCACAAGCCCGATCCAGAAATCCAGCACCCGGGCGACGCCATCGTGCGCGTCCTGCGTACCTGCATCTGCGGGTCCGACCTGCACCTGTACCATGGCATGGTGCCCGACACCCGCATCGGCCACACCTTCGGCCACGAATTCGTCGGCGTGGTCGAGGACGTCGGCACCGACGTGAGGCACCTGAAGGTCGGCGACCGGGTGCTGGTGCCGTTCAACCTGTTCTGCGGCTCCTGCTTCTTTTGCCAGCGCGAGTTGTTCGGCAATTGCCACAACACGAATCCGCAAGCCACGGCCGTGGGCGGCATCTACGGCTATTCGCACACGGCCGGCGGCTACGACGGCGGCCAGGCCGAGTTCGTGCGCGTGCCGATGGCCGACGTCGGCCCGATGGTGATCCCGGACGACATCCACATCGAGGATGCCGTCCTGATGACCGATGCGCTGCCGACCGGCTACCAGGCCGCCGAGATGGGCGACATCCAGGAAGGCGACACGGTGGTCGTGTTCGGCGCCGGCCCGGTCGGCATCTTCGCGGCCAAGTCGGCCTGGCTGATGGGGGCGGGACGCGTGATCGTCGTCGACGAGGTCGAGTACCGCCTCGAGTTCGTCAAGCGCTACGCCCAGTGCGAGGTGCTGGACTTCCGCATCGTGAACGACATGGCCGAGCACATCAAGCGCATGACGGACGGCCTGGGCGCCGACGTCTGCATCGACTGCGTGGGCGGCGACGCGGCCGGCTCGATCGCTCAGACCCTGACCGGACGCCTGATGAAGATGCAGGCCGGCGCCGCTACCGTGCTGCACTGGGCCATCAATGCGGTGCGCAAGGGCGGCAACGTGTCGATCGTCGGCGTCTACGGTCCGACCTTCAATGCGGTGCCGATCGGCAACGCGCTGAACAAGGGCCTGACGCTGCGCATGAACCAGGCCAGCGTGCGGCGCCACCTGCCGCGCCTGATCGAGCACATCCGCGAAGGGCGCCTGAGTCCGAAGGACATCATCACGCACCGGGTGCCGCTGGAAGAGGTGGCGGACGCCTACCACATCTTTTCGAGCAAGCTCGACAACTGCATCAAGACCGTCCTGATCCCGCCGTCGGCGCGCGAGGTCCAGGCCGTCCAGTCCAGCGCACTGCATTGAGGAGACCGCCATGGAAACGCACCGCGAACACCCGCACGGCCACGACGGCCACGTCCACCACCACCCGCCGCAGGGCGACTTCGACGACGTGCCGCGCCGTCCGAGCCGCGCGTCGCTGTCCCACATCCAGGGCTGGGGCGCCGACCTCGACCGCAAGAACCGCCCCGGCGTGCCGATGGAGCGCACGCCGCCGCGCTTCATCCACCAGCACGAGGGCAAGCTGCCGCAGCAGGAGGAACACGTCGAGGTGCTGGTATCGACCGAGCGCGACAATGCCATCACGCCCATCTTCGGCACCGCGCAACCGCCGAAGGGCCTGTCCGGCATGCTGCGGCGCCTGGCGTTCAAGTGGTCCGAGAACGACATGCGCCACTGGCTGATCCTGCTGGCGGCCGACCGCGTCAACGTGGTCGAGGGCATCGGCGAGGACCTGGCGCGCGGCAAGGTGCCGAACGTGCTGGGCGAGATGGGCATCAAGGCCGAGTGGGAGCACAACCGCGCCGGCCTGGTCAAGAAGGCGGCGATCGCCGGCGTCGTGGTCGGCGCCGCGGTGTACCTGATGCGCCGGCGCCCGCGCTGATCCGCGAGGGCCGGCGCCGTCCGGCTCGTCGATGCCCCGCCGCGTGGCGCCCCCACGCGGCTGTTTGCGCTTGAGCAATCCACTTTCATCGAGCTCATCCACACTGCGATGATGCCACCCGAGTCCGTCGTCGGCTCGGCCGGGCGTCACCGAAAGGAGATGAGAGATGAACAAGCGCATGACCCTGCTGGCGTCGCTCGGCGCCATTTTCCTGACGCTTGCGCAACCGGCGGCGGCCGGGCCGGGCATGATGAGCGCGCCGGTGGCGCCCAGCGCCCAGCAGCGCGCCGCGTTGCTGGCCCAGCTCGAGGCGCGCCGCGCCACGCGCGGCATCGACGCCCGGCTCGGCTACGAAGTGCGCAGCCAGCATCCGGGCGTGCAGGGCACGCAGGTCGCGCGCGTCGCGCAGACGTGGAAGGGCGTGCGCGTGTTCGGCGCGGAATCGGTGCTGGTGCTGGACGGCGCCGGCAGGATCGTGTCCGAGTCGGCCTCCGAGCGCAGCCTCGCGCTGGCGGGCGCTGCGCAGGGTGGCGATGCAAAAGGGGGCGATGCAAAGGCAGGCGATGCAAAGGCGGGCGGCGCGCGCCTGGCGCCGGACTTCGACGTCACGCCGGCGATCGGCGCCGAGGCCGCGATCGCCGCGGCGCTGGCGTCGATCGGCATGCGCTCGGCGGCCGGCGTGCGCCACGCGGCGACGCCGAGCGCCGAACTGGTGATCTGGCCGGTGGTGCGCCAGGAGCGCACGCCCGAGGCGCGCGACAAGCAGGAGACGGCACTGAACGCCGTCGACGTGCGCGACGTCGTCGAGCGCTACGAACTGGCCTGGCTGGTGCGCACGCGCCTGCACATCGGCGACCGGCCGGTCTACCACGACACGGTGGTCGGCGCGCGCGATGCCCGCATCCTCGACCAGTGGAGCATGCTGCAGACGGTCGTCGGCGTGGGCCGGAGCCAGTACAACGGCGAGGTGCCGGTCAATACCACGCTGGCCGGCGGCAAGTACCGGATGATCGACGACAGCCGCGGCACCGGCGGCGCGTTCGGCGCGATGGCGATCACCAACGCCAACCACGGCAGCAGTTCCGGCGAGGTCTACGTCAACGACAGCAATACCTGGGGCGACGGCAAGCAGTACGTCAAGGGCGGCTCGACCACCGACGCCAACGGCCAGACCGCGGCGGTGAATGCGCTATGGGGGTTGATGAACACCTACGACACGCTGAAGAACGTGTTCGGCTGGCGCTCGCTGGACGGCCACGATACCGCGACGCACATCGCCGTCCACGTCAACACGGCCTACGACAATGCCTACTACAGCGACGCCTGCCGCTGCATGTTCATCGGCGACGGGAACACCTTCAACAGCCTGGGGTCGATCGACGTGATCGGCCACGAGATGGGCCACGGCGTCACCGCCGCCACCTCGGACCTGACCTATTCCGGCGAGTCGGGCGGCCTGAACGAGTCGGCCTCGGACATCAACGGCGAGGTCGTCGAAGCCTATGCGCGCGCCGGCGGCCGCGGCGACACGATTCCGCCCGCCGGCAACGACTGGGTGCTGGGCGCCGAGATCAGCAAGAGCGGCACGCCGCTGCGCTGGATGCGCAAGCCCAGCAAGGACGGCAGCAGCCCGGACGCCTGGAGCACCTCGCTCAAGCGCCTGGACGTGCACTACAGCAGCGGGCCGAACAACCGCATGTTCTATTTCCTGTCGCAGGGCTCGAGCGCCGACACGACGGCCGACACGTACAGCAAGTACCTCGTCAAGGCGCCGCTGGCGATGACGGGCATCGGCATCGACAAGGCCTACCGGATCTGGTTCCTGGCGAATACCACCAGGTTCACGTCCAGCACCAACTATGCCCAGGCGCGCGAGAAGATGATCGAGGCGGCGGCCGAACTGTATGGCAAGGACGGCCGCGAGGCGATCGCCGTGCAGCGTGCCTATGCGGCGATCAACGTCGGGGCGGACGTCGACGAACGCTAGCGCGGTTCTTTTGCGCCGGGACCGGGATTTTCCCGCCCGGCGCAAAAGTATTTTGAGGATTATGCAGTTTATCGAAAAAGCGAGCGCGCAGATAATGTGTGCTGGATTCTTTTTCTGGATAAACCATGCATACCTCCTCTTCTTCCTCTTCCGGCGCACCGGCAGGCGGCGCGACCTGGCCCCTGCTGGCGCTCGCCGTCGGCGCCTTCGGCATCGGCACGACGGAATTCGGCCCGATGGGCATGCTGACCACGATCGCCCGGGGCGTCGACGTGTCGATCCCGTCCGCCGGCATGCTCGTGTCCGCCTACGCGATCGGCGTCATGGCCGGCGCGCCCGTGATGACCCTGCTGCTGGCGCGCTGGCCGCGCCGCAAGGCCCTGGTCGCCCTGATGGCCTTGTTTGCCATCGGCAATACCCTGTCGGCGCTGGCGCCGGGCTATGCGAGCCTGATGGTGGCGCGCGTCATTACCAGCCTGACGCATGGCGCGTTCTTCGGCATCGGTTCGGTGGTCGCCGCCAGCCTGGTGCCGCGCGACAAGCAGGCCAGCGCCGTCGCCATGATGTTCATGGGCCTGACGGTCGCCAACATCGGCGGCGTGCCGGCCGCCACCTGGCTGAGCGACCACATCGGCTGGCGCCAGTCGTTCGGCGCCATCGCGGCGCTCGGGGTGCTGGCGATGGCGTCGCTGCTGGCCTTCCTGCCCCAGGGCAGCCGCGGCCAGGCGCCGGACGTGCGCGCCGAAATGAAAGTGCTGCTGCGCCCGGTCGTGCTGCAGGCGCTGCTGACCACCGTGCTGGCGTCGGGCGCCATGTTCGCGCTGTACACCTACATCAATCCGGCGCTGCAGGCCTTCAACGGCGCCTCGCCGGGGTTCATCACGCTGATGCTGGCGCTGGTCGGCATCGGCTTCACGATCGGTAACTCGGTGGGCGGCAAGATGGCCGACCGTTCGATCGACCGGACGCTGATCGTCTTCCTGCTGGTGGAAGCGGCGACGATGATCGCCTTCCCGTGGCTGGCCGCCAGCAAGGCCGGCACGGCGATCGGCCTGCTGGTGTGGGGCATCGCCGCGTTCGCCCTGGTGCCGCCGGTGCAGATGCGCGTGATGCGTGCGGCGACGGAAGCGCCGGGCCTCGCATCGTCCGTCAACATCGGCGCGTTCAACCTGGGCAATGCGATCGGCGCGGCCATGGGGGCGGCCGTGCTCGATGCCGGCATGGGCTACGCGGCCGTGCTGTTCGCCGGCGCGGCGCTGACGGTGCTGGCGCTGCTGCTGGTGATCCGCGCCGCCGGCCGACATGTCGCGCAGCCGCAGGGCGAGGGCGCGCAGTCCCACGCCTGCACCCATTGAGCGGCGCGCCCGGCCGTGGCCGGGCGTGTTATTTGCGCTTGAGCAGGAACAGGGCCATGGCCGACGAGGCCAGCAGCAGGATGACGCCCGCCGGGTCGACGCGCACGTCGACCGTCACCTTCACGTCGACGCTGCGCGTGGCTTTTTCCTGGGGTAGATTCATCGTGTCCTCCTCGTCGAGGGTGTCGTACGATCCGAGCCGCGCAGGCCGCGTCAGCGCGCCAGCAGCGGATACGGGTTGACGGGCGTGCCTTTCCACCACTGCTTTTCGGGCGTCAGTTCGAACACGGCGAAGTGCAGGTGCGGGGCGTTCGGGTCGGCGTTGCCGGTGCTGCCGACGTAGCCCACCAAATCGCCGCGCTTGAGCGTCGCGCCTTCCTGCAGGCCGTCGGCGTAGCGGTCCAGATGGGCGTAATAGTAGGCATACTTTTCGGTCGGGTCAAACTGGTAGACGGTCAGGCCGCCCGGCTTGCTGGTGAACAGCTTGGCGACCTTGCCGTCGGCCGTGGCGCGGACCGGCGTGCCCTTCGGCGCCATGATGTCGAGCGCCTCGTGATGGCGTTCGCGGCCGCGCGGCTGGTCGTAGTTGTCGCTCAGCTGGGCGAAGGCGATGCCCTCGACCGGCACCATCAGCTGGCCGGCGGGAATGGCCGGGGCGGCGGACGCCACCTCGGGCAGGGCGGCGACGGCGTCCATGGCGGCCGGGCGCAACGGCAGGTCGAGTTCGGTCAGGTCGGGCGTCACCTTCGGCGCCGGCGGCAGCTGGCTCTCCAGGTCGGGGCCGGCCGGCGCCGGCAGCGAGCCCGTCGCCATCGCGCTGGAGGCCGCGGCGCGCGGGTCGTCGTGCGGCACCTGGCGCAGCCAGGCGAACAGGCCGCCGGCGCCCACCAGCACGCCGAGCAGGAAGGTCATCAGCCATTTCATCGTCGTCTCCTCGTCAATGCGATCCGCTGTCCCGTCGGCGCCTGCGGGTCAATCCTGCAGCACCACTTCGGTGCCGGCCTGCACCAGGCCCGCCACCTCGGCGACGCTCCAGTTGGTCAGGCGGATGCAGCCGTGCGATTCGGTCTTGCCGACCGTGGACGGCACGGGGGTGCCGTGGATGCCGTAGTGCGGCTTGGACAGGTCGATCCAGGCCACGCCGACCGGGTTGTTGGGGCCGGCGGCCACGGTGGTCTTCTTGTCGCCCGGACGGGCGTCCCAGAACAGCTTGGGGTTGTAGTGGTAGGTCGGATTGCGGTGCACGCCCTCGATGGTCCACTGGCCGATCGGCAGCGGATCGTGCTCGCTGCCCGTCGACACCGGGTACTGGGCGATCTGGTTGCCGGCCGCATCCTGCAGCCACAGCACGCGCGCCGCGTTCGATACCACCACGCGCGCGGCCGGCGGCAGCGGCGGCGTGCCGACCACGTTGGGCACGACGATCTGTTCGCCGGCGCGGCCCAGGTCCTTGCCCGGATTCAGTCGTTGCAGCAGCGCCGGGCTGGCGTGGAATTTCTCGCCCAGTCCCTCGGCCGCCGAGGCATAGCCGAGCGCCGGCAGCTTCGCCTTTTCCATCATGTCGTTCGGCACGGGACGGAAGGGGCCGGCGACGTCGGCCTCGGCCAGCGTGTAGGTCAGCAGCGTGGGCGTGGCGTCGGCATGCAGCAGGTTCCAGGTGGCGTCGTCGAGCTTGCCGGTGACCGGCAGGCCGCGCGCCTTCTGGAAGCCGGACAGGGCCTGGCGCATGTTCGAGCCGTAGGCGCCGTCGATCTCGCCGGGCGAGAAGCGGGCGCGGTCGAGCAGCACTTGGGCGCGCAGCAGGCGTTCGAACTCGGCCGCATCGGCGGGCGCGGCCATCGGGGCGGCTGCCGGGGCGGACGCAGGGACGGCCGCGGGCTGGACCGCGGCGGGCTGCGGCGCGGCGGGCCGCACGGGCATCGGCTGCGCCTGGCGCGCGCCGGCGGGGAGGGTGGCGAGGCTGCCCAGCAGGGCGGCAAGGGCGATTCTGGTGTGGTAAGTCATGGGGCACCTGCTTGCTTGTTTCCTTGCAATCAGGTTAATCACATGCAAGAACAGGGTCTGTGCGCGAACGAACCCATGCCCGGCCGGTACAATCGGGCCCATGAGCACAGTCACCATCACCCTCCAGCCGTCCGGCTGGTCGTTCGCGGCGGACGCGGGCGAAACCATCCTGCACGCGGCCGAGCGGGCCGGCGTCGACCTGCCCAGTTCCTGCCGCAACGGTACCTGCCGTACCTGCCTGTGCCGCCTGAACGCCGGCGGCGCGCGCCACCTGGTCGAGTGGCCGGGCCTGTCGTTCGACGAGAAGCGCGAAGGCTACATCCTGCCGTGCGTGGCCGTGGCCGAGGGCGACGTCACCGTCGAGCAGCGCCTGGCGCGGCGCATCGTGTTTCCGGATTGACGTGGCGTCCTGCCGGCGCGGTCAAGGCGTGCCCGTCGGCGCCAGCGCCGTCTCGATCGCCTGCAGCACCAGCGGCCACGACGCCGAGCCGGCCGCCACTTCGTCGTAGTGGCTGGCGCCGGGCAGGATCACGACTTCCGCGCGGTCGCCGGCGGCGCGGGCGCGGGCCGCGAAGTCGTGCGCCACGCGCGGCGGCGAGATCGTGTCCAGTTCGCCGGTAACGAGGATCGTGCGGGTGCCGCTCGGCAGCAGGTCGCCGGCATTGGTGTCGGAAAACACGTCGGGCCGTTCCTTGCTCGGCGTGCCGGCCAACTGGACCGTGCTGCGCTCGCAGCTGGTCTCGATCAGGGCCGCCTCGCGGCGCAGGTCGGCCAGGCCGCCCAGGCTGACGACGTTCTTCACGGGCAGCGCGTCGGCGCGGTACAAGGGGCTCGACGACGGGATGCGCGGCCGCGCGCCGATCCATTGCACGAGCTGGCCGCCGGCCGAGTGCCCCACCGCGGCCAGTCGCTGCAGGTCGAGCGGGTAGTGGCGGGCCGCCTGCGCCAGCGTGTCGAGCGCGGCATTCATGTCCAGGTACATGCCCGGATAGCCGCCGCCCTCCTCGTCGACGCGGCGGTATTCCACGTTCCAGGCGGCGATGCCGCGCGCGGCCAGCGCCCCGGCCATGTTGCGGAACTGGAGGATGCCGCCGAACGCCTTCGTCCAGCAGCCGCCGTGCACCAGCACGGCGACGGGGAACGGCCCCTTGCCTGGTGGCATGAACAACTCGGCGTACTGGGATGGCGCGCTGCCATAGCGAAAGGTGGCGCTCGGCGCCGGCCCGCTCAGGGCCATGTAGTCGGACAGTTTCATCGGTGCGGCATGGACGGCGCCGGCGCAGGCGGCGGTCAGGAGCAGGGCGGACAGGCGGCGCATGGTCGTCGGAAAGTGAATGAATGGCAATTTGCCACTATACCAGCCGGCGCCGCCAGTGCGCACGGCCGGACTGCGCACGATTGAACACCGCGGGCGGTCTTCCATGCTAGGCTCCGCACAACATCGACATCGACATCAACATCAGCGGCGCCAGCGCGCTGGCGGCGCTGTGGCTTCAAGGAGGAACCATGACGACCATGCTGGACCACGAAGGGCGCCAGGCGTTGCGCGCCCATACGACCCCCGATCCCGACCTGCCGCCGCCACAGCCGCGGCCCGATCCGGACGACGTGCCGGCGCCGGCCCGCGCCCCGATCGAGGAACCCACGCCGCCGGAGCCGCCCGTCAAGGCTGGATAAATGCAGGCAGGGTGAATGCAGGCAGGGTGAATGCACGCAGGGTGAATGCAGGAAGCGTCGATGTTTGCCGCTGCGCCCGGTTGGCGGGCACCTGGTGCCCGTCCACCGGGCGTTGCCGGTCCGTCAGTCCTTCGACGAGTCCTGCTTGTCCCCCTGGCGGTTGCCCGCCGTGTCCGCATCCTGCCGGCTGCCTTCGCCGCGGCGCGGGATCTCGCGGATCATCCGGTCGGTATCGTGCTGGGCCGGCGTGCGCTCGCCGCTGCCGATGTCGGCTTCGTGCAGGATCGCCGGACTCTGTGCGGCCGGGTCGGGTTTGAGGTTCTGGTCTGCCATGATGCTCTCCATTGCGTTGTCAGGTTGATGCGATCCTAACAGTCCATCCCGGGGCCCGGCGCGCAATAGCGGCACCGGGATCGTGCACAGGATGTTGCTTTATAGATACATCCGCCCTGTTTTTGTGCATGGCGCAAACGTGACCCCGCGCGAACATTTTTATAATGGGATCACCGGGCGACGAACGATGAGGAGAACAGCATGGGCACCACACTGCACAACAAGATCTACCTGGGCCGCAACACCCTGATGACGTCGCGACGCATGCAGGCGGCGCTGGCCCTGTCCGCGCTCGCGGGCGCCGGCCTCGTGTGGTGCGCCGTGCGCGCATTCCGCTGAGGTTGCCGGGCAGGCCCGCCGCCGTTACCATGGCGGGCTTGCTCCTATCGAAAGTGGTAATGAAGACCCTGAAACTGACCGGCGACGAATACGACGCCCTCGAACACATCCGCCGCGGCGCGCGCAGCGACCGCGTGAATGCCTGCGTCGGCCGCAACGCCAAGCGCCTGTCGGGCCTGAAACTGGTCCAGTATGCCCGCACCGGCGCGCTGTCGCTGACCGAGCAGGGCGCCGAACTGCTGTTCCTGCGCCGCTGCGTGCAGGCGCTGCGCGCGCTCGAGGCCGATCCGGCGGCGGCCGTCGACGGCGACATCGTCCAGTTCCTCGGCCGCAAATCGCATATCGCCGAGCGTCCAGAAGGCGGCTACGCGCTCACCCCGCGCGGCCGCGAGTCGCTGGCCGACATCGCCGCCCAGGAACCGCAGCAGCGCTGACGGCCGCCTGCCCGGCGCAGCCCGTCAGTTGGCGCGGCGGCGCTGCGGATACACCAGCGTGCGCACCGCGATATCGGCCGGCACGTTCATCGCCGCCAGGAACGCGGCCGCGCGGCGCAGGCCCAGCGTCGGCACCGACGCCACCGCCTGGTTCACCAGGTCGCGCGTGCGCATGTCGTTGCGCTCGCGGCGCAGCGCCATGTCGTCGCCCACTTCATTGGTTTCGGTCAGCATGCTCATCACCATTCGCGTTGTCAAACGATACATCGCATTCTAGAAGAACGATGTCGTTCTGGCTACGAAAAAATGGTCGAGCGGCAAGGCGATGACGCTCAAGCCACCGCGGCTTCGCTTTCCAGGTTCGCCAGGCCGCGCCGCTGGCGCAGCAGCTGTTCGAATTCGTGGGCCGGCAGCGGACGCGAGAAATAATAGCCCTGCATCTCGTCGCAGCCCTGGTGGCGCAGGTAGTCGAGCTGCTCGGCCGTCTCCACGCCCTCGGCGATGACGGACAGGCGCAGGTTGTGCGCCAGCGCGATGATCGACGCCACGATCGCGGCGTCGTTGGCGTCGTGCGTGATGTCGTTGACGAACGAGCGGTCGATCTTCAGCACGTCGATCGGGAAGCGCGACAGGTAGGAGAAGCTCGAGTAGCCGGTGCCGAAGTCGTCGATCGACAGGTTCACGCCCAGCGACTTCATGCGGTGCAGCAGTTCCACCGCCGGCGTGACGTCGCTCATGAACAGGCTTTCCGTTAGTTCCAGTTCCAGGCAGGCCGGATCCAGGCCCGTGTCGGCCAGCACCGACTCGATGCTGTGCAGCAGGTCGGGCGCGCCGAACTGGCGCGCCGACAGGTTGACCGCCACGCGCAGGCGGCCCAGGCCGGCATCCTGCCAGGCCTTGTTCTGGGCGCAGGCGGCGCGCATCACCCAGGCGCCGATCTGGACGATCAGGCCGGTGTCCTCGGCCACGCTGACGAAGCGCGTCGGCGGCACCATGCCCAGCTCCGGATGGCGCCAGCGGATCAGCGCCTCCATGCCGACGATGTGGCCGGTCTTGAGGTCGACCTGGGGCTGGTAGTGCAGCACGAATTCGTTGCGCTCGAGCGCATTGCGCAGGGCGCCTTCGATGCGCACGCGTTCCAGCGATTCCTCGTTCATCGCCGGCGTGTAGAACTGGAAGTTGTTGCGGCCCAGTTTCTTGGCGCAGTACATGGCGATGTCGGCATGCTCGATCAGGGTTTCGGCCGGCGTGCCGTCGCTCGGGTAGACCGCCACGCCGATGCTGCAGGTGACGAAGAACTCCTTGGTGCCGAGCATGACCGGCTGGGCCACCGAATCCATCAGGCGCTGCACGATGTCGGCCGACAGGGGTTCGTCGCGGTGCTCGGACAGGATCACGACGAATTCGTCGCCGGACAGGCGCGCCACCGTGTCGCTGTCGCGCAGCGCCGCGCGCAGGCGCGCCGCCACCGTCATCAGGAGGACGTCGCCGGCCTTGTGGCCCATGCTGTCGTTGACGAACTTGAAGCGGTCCAGGTCGATCAGCATGACCCACACCTGCTGGCCGCTGCGATTGGCCCAGGCCACCGCCTGGCCCAGGCGGTCCTGCAGCAGCGAGCGGTTGGGCAGGCCGGTCAGCACGTCGTGCTGGGCCACGTGGTGCACGCGCTGCTCGGTCATCTTGCGCGCCGTGATGTCGCTGCCGGTGCCGCGGTAGCCGGTGAAGCGGCCGTGCTCGTCGAATACCGGCTGGCCGTTGATGCAGAACCAGCGCTCCTCGCCGTCGTCGTCGATGGCGCGGTACTCGAGGTTGCGGAACGGCGCGTGCGCCTCCAGCGTGGCGCGGTGCTCGCGTCCCAGCTCGCTGTCGGCCAGCGCCGGCACGTATTCCCAGCGCCGCTTGCCCAGCACGCGCTGGACGCCGACGCCGGACTTTTCCGTGAAGTCGCCGGTCACGGCGACGAAGCGGAACTGCTCGTCCTGCTCCCAGTACCAGTCCGACGACATCGCGACCAGCTGGCGGAAGCGCTGCTCGCTCTCCTGCAGCGCCTTTTCGGTGCGCTGGCGCGCCAGCACGTCGTCGATCAGGCGCTGGTTGGTCAGTTTCAGGTCGGCGGTACGCTCGCGCACCAGTTGCTGGACTTTCCTGGCGCGCGCGCCCGCGGCCTGCACGAAGGCCGCCAGCAGCAGCGTGGACAGGGTGCCGCAGGCCAGCAGCAGCGTCGACGCCAGGTGGTCGGCCAGCCAGGGACGCGGGGCGGCGAGGGCCTCGACGGTCCAGTCCTGGCCGCCGACCTGGAAGGTCTGCAGCGCGCGGCCGGTGTAGCCGCCCGCCAGCCAGCGCGGCGGCGGCGCGGCGATCGCGCCGGCGCGCGCCGGGTCGTGGTCGAACCAGGCCAGGCTGGACGGGCGCGGCGTGGCGCCGGCGTAGAAGCGCAGCAGGATGCCCTGGTCGGCCAGCAGGCCGGCGCGCGCCAGCGTCGTGCGCGCCAGCGGCGCGATGCCGATCACGGCGGCGATCTCGCGCGCCAGCCCGCCCGGCGTCGCCGGCGCCGCCATCACGACCGAGAACGACGGCTGCGGATGGCGGTCCTGGGCCAGCTGCAGCAGGCCGGTCGTCGCGGCCTTGCCGCTGGCGTGGGCGCGCGCCGTCGCGGCCATCACTTCGCGGTTGTTCGTGACGTCCAGGCCGAACGCCGGTTCGTTGCCGCGCATCGGCTCGGTGTACTCGATTGCGCGGTACTGCGCGCGGCGCGGCGACGTCACCAGGCGGCCGTCGCGGAATTCGTGCAGTACCGTGCCCGGGAGCACCTGGCGCAGCGCCGCCTCGAAGGCGGCGCGCTCGGTATCGGGCACGACGCGGCGCAGGTTGAAGGCGCGGATATGGGGATTGCGTTCGAGCAGCGGCGTGGTGAAGTCGCGGAACTGGCTGCGCGTGACCGGGTCGACCGTGGCGAACAGCTGCCGGGTCACGGTCAGCACTTCGACCGCTTCGTTCATACCGTGGCGCAACGTCGCCGCGCGCACGTCGGCGGCCTGGGCGAAGGCCAGCCCCAGCTTGTCGAATTCGAGGCGGGCGACCGCGCCCGCCAGCACGGCGGTGGCCAGCAGGCCGCCCCCGAGCGTGAGGGCCGCCGCGGGCGTGATCGAAAACGGCAGTCGGCGACGCGACATCCAGCGATTCCTATGGGTTGCAGGGGACGATGCGGATCCAAGGCCCCAATGGTGAACTGCTTGCTTGAAAGCATGAAATGCGGCGCCAGTTTGTCATACAAACCCCGGTTTCCGCAAACAAAACGTCACGACAGGGGCCGATCGGCGTCCCGGTGTGGCAGGGCCAGGACAGATCGGCAGGCGATCCAGGCGAGCAGGAGGCGCACGCCGAGCCGGTTCAGCCAGCCCGCGCCCAGGCCGTGGCGGCGCGCCAGGCGGCGCAACCGCCGCGCCGCCGGCGCCCGGTCGCCGGCGGCCGGGGCGGCGAGGGCGAACATGATGCAGTTGTTCCCGGCCACCTTGTCGAACCAGCAGGTGCGGCCGTCGAACGCGGCGTCCAGCGCCGCCAGCACGGCGCCGTAGCGCGGATCGTAGGTGAAGACGTTGGCGACCAGCACGCCGCCGGGCCGCAGCGCGCGCCGGCAGCGGCCATAGAACCGGGCATCGGCCAGGCGCGGCGGCAGGCCGGCGGCGTCGAAGCCGTCCACCAGCAGCACGTCGGCCTGGCCGCGCAGGCCGGCGATCCAGTCGGCGGCGTCGGCGTGCACGACGCGCAGGCGCGCGTCGTCGGGCGGCACCAGGAAGGTGTCGCGTAGCGCGATCACGTCGGCGCGCAGCTCGACGACGGTGATGCGGGCATCGGGGAAGTGGCGGTAGCAGAACTTGGCCAGCGAGCCGCCGCCCAGGCCCACCATCACGATGTGGCGCGGGCGCGGCGCGAACAGCGCGAAGCCCATCATCGCGCGCAGGTAGGCGAGGGTCAGCGCGTGCGGGCGCGCCAGCAGCATCTCGCTCTGGACGTCGCCGGGCGCGAATTCCAGCGTGCGCCGCCCGCGCCGCGTCCGCACCAGCGGCGCCTGGGCAGGGGCAGTCGCGGGGGCGGACGGTGGGCGGCTGGGACTGGCGGGCATCGCGCCAGTATAGGGCAAGCCGCACCGGCCATGCGGTAGATGCTGAAAGGCAACTTGTTGTCATGGATGGGTTTCTGATAAGCTGGCCGCCGTCAGCACGACGGAGACCGCATGTTCCTCGACCATCCCAGGATGTCCGCCACCAATGGCCACACCGAGCCCGACCGCATCGAGCGGCTGGACCGCGTCTACGGCTATGCGATGGCGCTCGCGGATGCCGACGGCGACGCGGACTTCGTCGACAAACTGACCCAGATCCACGACCACAAGGGCACCCTGATCGTACTCTGGCACGAGCCGCCGACCGAGGCGGAAAAGGACTACTGGACGCGCGCCTGGGCCAGCCGGGTCGGCGACGGCACCAGCGCGGTCGAACACGAATTCTGAGGGCGATGGACTCCACCACGATGGTATTGGCGCTTGCGCTGGGCAACCTGGCCTTGTGCGCCACCCTGTTCTTCTTCGAGCAGGCCCCGGGCCGCCAGGCGGCCCTGTCGACCTGGGGCTGGGCGCGCCTGGTCCAGACCGCGGCCTGGCTGCTGCTGGCCATCGGCGGCAGCGGCGTGGTGCCGGAAAGCCTGGCGCTGCCGGTCTCGTATGCGCTGCTGTTCGCCGGCGTGGCGTGGGAAACCGGCGCGCTGTGGGAACGCGCCGGCAAGGCGCGCTGGCGCCACGCGGTGGTGCCGCTGCTGGCGCTGGCCATCGTCGTGTTCCTGCTGTGCTGGCTGATCGACGAGGCCGGGCTGCGCGCCGTGGCCGCGTCGCTGATCCTGGGCGCCTTCTACCTGGGTGGCGCGGCGGCCCTGGCGCGCGGCTGGAAGACGCAATCGCTGCTGCAGCGCTTCCTGGCGCTGGCCCTGGGCGTGCTGGCGCTTGCCGTCGGCGCGCGCGGCGCGCTGGTGCTGCTGGCGCCCGCCGGCTGGGGCTGGATGAACAACGAGCTGCTGCGCCAGCTGCACGGCGCCGCGCTCTACCTGCTGGCGCTGCTGGGCGGCTTCGGCTGGCTGCTGCTGGCGCGCGAGCGCCTGCAGGACGAACTCGCGCGCCTGGAAGTGGTCGACCCGCTCACCGACGTGCCGAACCGGCGCGGCTTCTTCCAGGCGCTGCTGCCGTGGATGGCGCTGGCGCGCCGTCCCGGCCAGCCGACCTCGCTGGTCGTGTTCGACTTCGACGGCTTCAAGCGCATCAACGACGGCTACGGCCACCCGGCCGGCGACGTCGTGCTGTCGAGCCTGGTCGACACCTGCAAGCGCCAGTTGCGCGACAGCGACCTGCTGGGCCGCGTCGTCGGCGTGGAATTCGCGATCCTGCTGCCGCGCACCAACCAGGAGGACGCCGCCATGGTGGCCGAGCGCATGCGCGCGGCGATCGAGGCGCAGCGCGTCAAGACGGAGCGGGCGATGATCTCGCTGACGGCCAGCTTCGGCGTCACGACCATCCGCGCCGACGACAGCACGGTGACGCTGCTGGCGCGCGCCGACGAGGCGATGCAGGCCGCCAAGCAGGGCGGACGCAACCGCGTGGCGGTCGCGCCGGCGGCGCCGGTGGCGCAGGCGGCCGAGGACTAGATCGCGCTGCGTCACGCGGGCGCCGGGCGCGCATCGGGCGGACCGGCCGGGTGGATCGAATACCGTTCGGGCGGGCACCGTCCTCCACCTGCCGGGACCGGTGCCGGGCGGCTCACGCCGCGTCGTCGGTCACCCACTGGCGCCAGCGTTCCTGGATGGCCAGAAGGCGCGGCGCCGGCTGGCAGGCGCACTGGCACAGGTCGTCTTCGAGGGCGGGCCGGCGGCCGTTCTCGCTGACGGCCAGGCGCGCGCCGGCGCAGGCGATGCGGCCCTCCTGCCCGCAGGCCGCGCAGGCCACCAGGTCGCCTTCGAGCGCGCGCGGCACGCCGTCCAGCGTCATCGTCGAACTGGCCGTCACGACCTTGCCGCCGGCATCCGTGCCGGCGCCCAGCGTGATGTAGCAGCGCTTGCGCATCCCGTTCTCCCCGAGCGAAAAGGGCCAATGTAGCGAGTGCCGCAAGCCTCCCGCTTGAGCGGGCTCAACATTCATGCCGCCACCGGCGCGGCTTCCAGCGCCGCCCGAAATCGACTATATTGTTTGGTTTGTTTGACGAGGAGATTTCGATGGCGAGGACGACAGCCGCCAAGGGCGCTGCAACACCGGCCACCAGGGCTACCAAGGCCATCAAGGCCATCAAGGCCACCGGGGCGGCCGGCACCGCCGGGGCGTCCGCCGCCAAGGCCGCCGCGCCGGCGCCGAAGGCAAAGGCCAGGCCCGCCGCCAAGCCGGCGACCAAACCCGCGACCCAAGCCGCGCCGGCGCCCGCGCGCAAGCCGGCAACAAAGCCGGCCGCGAAGCCGAGCACGAAGGCGCCCGCGAAGGCCGCCACGAAGGCCGCCACCAGGCCGGCCGCGCCGTCCAGGCTGGCCCGCGACGCGGCGAAGGACGCGGTGCGGGTCATGGCGGGTCCCGCGCAGGGCAAGAGCAAGGACAAGGCCAAGGCCAAGGACAAGGCGCCCGCGCGCCCCGAGGCCGACGCGCGCCCGGTGCTGGTGCGCGACAGCTTCACGATGCCCGAGCAGGAGTACGCGGTACTGGGCGCCGTCAAGCAGGCCTGCCTGCAGGCCGGTTTCGAGGTCAAGAAGAGCGAACTGCTGCGCATCGGCGTGGCCCTGCTGGGCCAGCTCGACACGGCGTCCCTGCGCGCGGTGCTCGACAGCCTGCCCCAGCTCAGGACGGGGCGTCCGCCGGCGGCTTGAGAGCGCCGCAACACCGTCGCCCCGGCGCAGGCCGGGGCCTAATCTTGCATGCGTTTCCGTAGCGCCTGCAAATTGGACCCCGGCCTGCGCCGGGGCGACGGGGCATTGGTCGGCGCTAATGCGTTGTCCTGCCCACCGGCGGCATGCGACTCTCCGCCGTGAGTTCCTTCAGCTCGCGGATCGGGATGTTCGATTTCTCGTGCATCCGCAGCAGGATGGTGGCACCGACGTTCAGCTTGCGGTGCCGGATCTTGCTGATGATCGGCGGTTGCACTTCGAGGACGCGGCACAGCTCCGCGTCGTTCTTCAGCTGCATGCGCTGGATCAGGGTGTCGAGCAGCTTGTTGGGTACGAAGCTCGACGGTTCCATGGCCCGGGCGCGCTGCATCGCCTCGAGCAACTCCTGTTTTTTCTGCCGTACGCTCATGAATTTTCTCCACGGTGGGTGAACATTCAAGACAGATCGACTGTTTTGGAGGGGCCCGGCCTTCGTGTTGTGCCGGCATGGCGAACGGATGAGATGCCGCGGCATGCGGCGACCCTCCGGTCTCGCTATGCGGGGCGGGTTTGTGGTGATACTACTACTCTTTCAATGACTTTGACGCACTGTTCATGAATAAAACGTCATAACGTCGGTCTTTCTGCTGGGAATTTACGCTAATTTCAATCCGGAACGTGTCAGCAGGAAAGTTCTATCGGCCATGGCCGCCGCCGCGTGCGAGTGCGTGACCATGATGGCGCCGGCGCCGCTGTCCTTGATCTCGGCGCGCAGCAGGTGCAGGATGCCGGTGGCCGTTTCCGGGTCGAGGTTGCCGGTGGGCTCGTCGGCCAGCAGCAGGGCGGGACGGTGCACCAGGGCGCGCGCGATCGCCACGCGCTGCAGTTCGCCGCCCGAGAGCTGGCGCGGGAAGTCGGCGCCGCGTCCGGCCAGGCCCACGGCATCGAGCATGCGCGTCGTGCGCGCCGGGTCGGGGCGGCCGTTCAGCAGCAGGGGCAGGGCCACGTTCTGTTCCAGGCTCAGGTGCGGCAGCACGTGGAAGGCCTGGAAGATGAATCCCATGCGGCTGCGCCGCAGGCGCGTGGCGGCATCGTCGTCCAGCGCCGTCATCGGCGTGCCGTCGATGACGATCTCGCCGCCGTCGGGCGCATCCAGGCCGGCGATCAGGTTCAGCAGCGTCGACTTGCCGACCCCCGATTCGCCCATCACGGCGACGAATTCGCCCGGGGCGAAGCGGTGCGACAGGCCGGCCAGCACGGTGCGGCCGCCATAGGATTTGCGCAGGTTGGCAAGTTCGAGCATGGGTTTCCCGGAAACGCGGACCCGCTACTCTAGCACGCGTGGCACCGTTCCCGCCGGGGCGCCGCCCGCCCGCCATGCAGCGCGGCTGCTTATGCGCAATTCGCGTATCATCATCAAAACGGCAACTTTACCAGCCAGCTGCATGGTGCGGCGCGGCGCCACCAAGGATAGTCGATGCTGAACCCCACTTCGATCGCAACCCGCACGGACCACGAGGGCCTGCACGTTCCCGCCGAACTGGATGCCAGCCTGCGCGCGCGCCAGGCGTGGATTTCTCCCAAGTTCCTCTACGACCCGCTGGGATCGAAGCTGTTCGAAGCGATCTGCGAATTGCCCGAGTACTACCCGACCCGCACCGAGGCGGCCATCTTCGCCGCCCACGGCGCCGAGATCGCGCAGACGGTCGGTCCCGGCTGCACGCTGATCGACCTGGGCGCCGGCAATTGCGCCAAGGCGGCCAGCCTGTTCCCGCTGCTGCGCCCGGCCCAGTACGTGCCGATCGACATCTCGGCCGAATTCCTGCAGGACGCCGTCGGCCGCCTGCAGCAGCGCTTCCGCCACATCGAGATGCAGGCGCTGGGCATGGACCTGTCCGGCCCGCTGACCCTGCCCGACAGCGTGCGCGCGAGCCGCCGCCTGTTCTTCTACCCGGGTTCGTCGATCGGCAACTTCAATCCGGACGAGGCGCGCGACTTCCTCCAGCGCGTGCACGCGCAGTGCGGCCAGGACGGCGGCATCCTGATCGGCATCGACCTGGCCAAGGACCACAAGGTGCTCGACGCCGCCTACGACGATGCGCTGGGCGTGACGGCCGCCTTCAACTTGAACGTGCTGAACCACGTCAATCGCCTGCTGGGCGCCGACTTCGACATCCGCGGCTGGCGCCATCGCGGCTTCTACAATGCGGACGAGCGCCGCGTCGAGATGCACCTGGAGGCGAAGAGCGCGCAGCTGGTCACCTGGCGCGGCGGCAGCCGCCGTTTCGCGCAGGGCGAATGGATCCATACCGAGAACAGTCACAAGTACCGCCAGAGCGATGCCGTCGGCCTGCTAGAGCAGTCCGGCTTCGCCGCCAGCCGCGTCTGGACCGATCCGGACGGCTGGTTCGCCGTGATCCACGCGCGCGCGCTGTCGCATTGATGGAGGCGCATTCGCCATGGGAGCCGCCGAACACCGCATGAACCTGGAATTCGCGCACGTGCGCCAGCGCTCGGTCCACCTGGCCGAGCCGCTGTCGGCCGAGGACTGCTGCGCGCAATCGATGCCCGACGCCAGCCCGGTCAAGTGGCACCTGGCGCACACGACCTGGTTCTTCGAGACCTTCATCCTGGAGCCGCGCGAAAGCGGCTTCCGTCCGTTCCACCCGGCCTTCCGGGTACTGTTCAACTCTTACTACAACGGCGTCGGCGCCAAGCACCCGCGCCCGCGCCGCGGCCTGCTGACGCGCCCCGCGCTGGACGAGGTGCTGGCCTACCGCGCCGACGTCGACGCGCGCATCGCGCGCCTGGTCGCGGCGGCGCCGCACGACGCCGCGCTGGCCGCCCTGGTGCAGTTGGGCCTGCAGCACGAGCAGCAGCACCAGGAACTGCTGCTCACCGACGTCAAGCACCTGCTGGCCCAGAACCCGTTGTTCCCGGCCTACCACGATTCGCCGCTGGCGGCGAGCGCCGATCCCGCGCCGATGAACTGGGCGAGCTTCGACGGCGGCCTGGCCGAGATCGGCCACGACGGCCGCGGCTTCGCCTTCGACAACGAGCTGCCGCGCCACCGCCAGTACGTGGCGCCGTTCGCACTGGCCGCGCGCCTCGTCACCAATGGCGAGTACCTCGAGTTCGTCGAGGCCGGCGGCTACCGCGACCCCGAGCTGTGGCTGGCCGAGGGCTGGGACCAGGTCTGCGCCGGCGAACTGCGCCATCCGCTGTACTGGGTCGAGGAGGGCGGACGCCGGCTGGAATTCACGCTGCACGGCCTGCAGGACCTCGACCTGGCGCGTCCGGTCACCCACGTGTCGATGTTCGAGGCCGACGCCTATGCGCGCTGGCGCGGCGCGCGCCTGCCCACCGAGGCAGAGTGGGAATTCGCGGCGCGCGACGTGGCGATCGCCTGCGGCGACCTGCACCCGCGCGCGGCCGGCAGCGGCGGCCTGGCGCAGATGTTCGGCGAATGCTGGCAGTGGACCGCGAGCAGCTACGCGCCGTACCCGGGCTTCGCCCCCGCGCCCGGCGCGCTCGGCGAATACAACGGCAAGTTCATGGTGAACCAGTACGTGCTGCGCGGTTCGTCCTGCGCCACCCCGCACGGCCACGCGCGCGCCAGCTACCGCAACTTCTTCCCGGCCGGCGCGCGCTGGCAGTTCACCGGAATCAGGCTGGCGAAATGAAAGGGGCGCGCGGCCTGCGCCTGCGGGTCCTGAACCGGCGCGCCAACGCCTACGTCCTGGGCCATCCGATCGGTTTCGCGCTGCAGGTGCTGAAGGCCTTCCGCGCCAACCAGGGCCTGCTGCTGGCGGGCGCCGTCGCCTACTACGCGCTGCTGTCGATCGTGCCGTTCCTGATGCTGGTGGTGGTGGCGCTGTCGCACTTCCTCGACCAGGGCGAGCTGCTGCTGACGCTGCGCCGCTACCTCGAACTGCTGGTGCCGGGCCAGTCCGGCTCGATCGTCGCCGAGGTCGCGCACTTCCTCGACACGCGCGACCTGATCACCTGGGTGCTGGCCGCCACGATGCTGTTCTTCTCCTCGCTCGCGTTCACCGTGCTGGAAAACGCGATGAGCGTGATCTTCGTGCACCGCGTGGCGGTGCGCCGGCGCCACTTCCTCGTCTCGGCGCTGCTGCCGTACTGTTACATCCTGGCGCTGGGCTTCGGCGTGATGATCGTGACGCTGGTCGCCGGCACGCTGCAGGTGATCGGCACCGAGTCCGTCGAGCTGTTCGGCTGGAGCTGGTCGCTGCATGGCGTGTCGGGGGCGCTGCTGTACCTGCTGGGCCTGGCCGGCGAGATCCTCGTGCTGACCTCGATCTACATGGTGATGCCGGTCGGCCGGCCGGCGCTGTCGCATGCGCTGGTGGGCGGCGTGACGGCGGCGCTGCTGTGGGAAATCGCGCGCCACGTGCTGGTCTGGTACTTCTCCACGCTGTCGAAGGTGAACCTCGTCTACGGCTCGATGAGCACGGCCATCGTCGTGATGTTCAGCCTCGAGATCGCCGCCAGCCTGCTGCTGTTCGGCGCCCAGGTGATGGCCGAGTACGAGCGGGTGGGGCAGGCGCCGGGCAAGGACCCGGCGCCGGAGCCGCTGCAGACGTCGGCCTGAGCGGCCGCCGGGTTACACTGTCGCCCATGGCACACATCCTCCTTTGCTGGGAACTCGGGGCGGGCCTCGGCCATGCCGCGCGCCTGAAGGCATTGGCGCAGCCGCTGCTGGCGCGCGGGCACCGCGTCTCGTTCGCGCTGCGCGACCTCGTGCATGCGGGGCGCCTGCTGGCCGGCCTCGACGTCCCCATCTACCAGGCGCCCCTGTGGCTGCACCGCGTCCAGGGCCTGCCGCCGGACCAGGCCGGCCTGGCCGAGATCCTGCTGGCCTGCGGCTGGATCGACCCCGGCGCCATCGCCGCCCTGGCGGGCGGCTGGCGCAGCCTGCTGCGCGCTTGCGCGCCGGACCTGGTCGTCGCCGACTATGCGCCGTGCGCCGTGCTGGCCGCGCGCACGCTGGGCATTTCCAGTTGCGTGGTCGGCACCGCCTTCCAGATGCCGCCCGCCGCCGCGCCCTTGCCGCCGCTGCGCGACTGGGAGGCGGCGCCGGCGCAGCGCCTGGCCGCCGCCGAGGCGCGCGTGCTGGACAGCGCCAATCGCGTGCTGGCCGCGCACGGCGCCGCGCCGCTGGCGCACGCCGCCAGCCTGCTGCTGGGCGACGCGCCGCTGCTGTGCGGCTGGCCCGAACTCGATCCGTGGCGCCGGCCGCCCGGTGGGGTGCGCTGGTTCGGGCCGGTCATCGCGCCTGCGGCGGCCACCGCCATCGCGCCGGCCTGGCCTGGCGGCGACGGCCCGCGCGTGTTCGCCTACCTGCGCGGCCCGCACCCGGAGCACGCCGCCATGCTGGCCGCGCTGGCGCGCGCCGGCTGCCGCACGCTGTGCTACCTGCCCGAGGTGGCGGGCGGCAAGGCGGCGCCGTTCGTGCATGCGTCGATCGCCTGGGCGCGCGCGCCGGTGGCGCTGGACGCGGCGCTGGCACAGGCGGCGTTCGTCGTCTGCCACGCCGGCGAGTCGACGGTGGCGCAGGCGCTGCTGGCGGGGCGTCCCTTGCTGATGCTGCCGCAGACGGCGGAGGCCTTCCTGACGGCGCGCCGGGTGTGCGAGCTGGGGGCCGGGATCAATGTGAATGCGCTGGCGCGGCCGCGCGATTGGGATGGGATCGTGGGCGGGTTGCTGGGGCAGGCGGGGTGGTGCGCCGCGGCGCAGGAATTCGCGGGGCGGCATGCCGGCTTTGATGCGGCCGGGCAGGCGAGGGTGCTGGCGGCGGCGATCGAAGAGACGGGATGACGGAAAACGTAGGCGCCCGTTCGATGCGCGGCGCACAGGACGCCGACCGTCCGTCCCGGGGGCGCCACTTCCCGGAGGTCGATCCTGGTGACAGAGGCCGGGCCGGCAAACGGCGGCGCATCGGCGCGGACTTTCGCCGCTCCAGGACGGCGAGCGCACGATTTTCCTTTTTCGCCATTCCCCATGTATGATCCACGACCTCGGCCTTGCGCCTTGCAGGGCACGCCGATGGCTGCTGCGGGAAGCGGCCCGGAATGGCGACAAGGCCGCCGGGCGCAGGGCGCGATGAACAACGTACGGAAGCGATCATGACAAGCATTTTACGTAGCTGTTCGAGACTGGGCCCGGTCGCCGTGCTGGCACTGTCTCTGGCCGCCTGCTCGACCCCCGGAGCGCATGCGCCGAAAGCTGGCGGCTATTACCTCAACGATGGCCCGCCAAAAGGCGTGACGCAGGCGCAGATCGATGCGGTCAAGGAGCCGGTGCCCAGGGCAGAGCGCTTTGTCTCCGGCACGCTCAAGCCTTATACCGCGATGGGAATCCGCTACCGGCCGATGAACGCGTTGGTACCCTACCATGCGCGCGGCAAGGCAAGCTGGTACGGAACCCGGTACCAGGGATTGCCGACGGCGAGCGGTGAACGCTACGATGCGATGACGCTCACGGCGGCGCATCCGATCCTTCCCATCCCGTCTTACGTCAGGGTGACGAACCTCGAGAACGGCCGAACGATCATCGTCCGCGTGAACGACCGTGGTCCATTCCACTCCGACAGGATCATCGATCTGTCGTACGTGGCAGCGGCCAAGCTTGGCTATGCGGCGAAGGGCAGTGCGATGGTCGAGATCGATGTGATCCTGCCGTAGAGGTCTTGGGCGGGCTTTGCGATGGTTCTGTTATCGGCCAGGAGCGGTTGTTGGAAACTTTCGGCAATAAATATGGATTGATGTTGATGGGGCAACACCGGTAGCGATTTGGCTGGCAAAAGAGTTTTGACGGATGACCTATGCGAACGAAGAGAATGACGACGATACGCCGGAGGTATGTCAATGACGACTGGTGTTATCAAATCCTCCCGAACAATCGTCCCGAGGATCGCGACACACTTCCCTTCGTGCCATGGACAAAACTTCCGCCGGAAGTAATGTGCCTGATAAGCCTCTGCTTGATGGGCCTGCAAAAGGATCTTGAACCAGTAGCTCCCGATGAGTGGAAAATACCTTCACGCGCGCTCGAGACGTGGGAAACCTCTAGTCAACAGGCTGCGCATGAAAATGCTTACATGGAACATGATTTTCGATACAACGAAACGGAAGCATCGCCTGCAACAGTGCCGCCGTCCGCTGATCACGAAATTCGGATCGACATGACTAGCGATCCAGACCGGGCCAGCAAAGACTGGATTAGCAAGGGCTTTAAGATCATTGGCTGGGTGGATGCCGTATGCCGTGGCGACGGAGAGCCGCCTGAGCGTCCGGCTATTGCTCGTGCGAAGCAAGTAGGCGCTACGGCCGTGCTCTACAACCTCTGGCCTGCAAAGTTAAGAGCCATCAAGCGCCTGCCGGATAAATCGATAGACTTGGCTTCCCTATTGGCTGACCCGCCAAAAAAATTACGCCCGAATGGGTTTTATGTCGTGAAGGCGATTTTTCTACGGGAAGTATAACGAGGAGTTCAACGTCCGCACTGGGTCGGCTGCTGCCGTAAAATCAACGGCCGAGTCCAGCGATTTTAGGGCGGCAGTTCACTCAGGATGCTGCATGAGTTCAATAATGTGGCCGTCAGGTCCCCGGGTATAGACCATGATTGTTCCGCTAGGAGCAGTTTGCGGTTCGCCGGTTGCCTTCCATCCATAAGGGCTCATGCGATCTAGCATTGCGCGCAGATCGGTCACGGCAAACGTCAAGTGAGCCGAACCGACATCACAGGGGCGTTGCTTCAATACTAAGCGGTCTTCCGGTGAATCGTACTCAATCAGCTCAATTCTGTATCCATCGGGGCCCTCTAAGAGAGCATTTCTCAAATAAGCCCCCGGCACACCGACCACTTGTTCCATCGCGTGTCCACCGCCAAGCTCTTTGCGGTACACGAGTTGGAAGCCGAGAACTTCAGTCCAGAAATCAAGTACGCCATCGATCGACGCGACTGTCAACCCAGTGTGCTCAGTTCGTAATACGGTAGAGGTTCGGTCTTTCATGAGTGCGTCCTGTTATTACGGTCGAGGCTACAGATTTATGCGATAGCTTAAATCCGGACTGGAGTGCCCTCGTTACTTTAACAGATGGCCGATTGAGGTCGATAGCAGCCATCAGCCATGCCTCCCGTGTCAACCGGATCCGCCTCCGAGCAGCGCCCCTATCCGTCACCGCCTCACCCCCGCCTCCCCCTGCAACACCAGCGGCACCGCCCGCGCCCACCGGTTCGACGACAGCGAGAACGATAAGGCCCGCACCTGGTGATACCACCCGGCCGGCACGTACAGCATGTCGCCGGGATGGACGACGCAGTCGATCACGGCCGCCTGCCGCGCCAGCGGGAAGCGGTCGAAGTCGGGCGCCTCGGGATCGAAGGGGGAGCCGAACAGCACGGGATTGGCTTCGCGCACGTACAGGAAGGCGTCGTGGTGCGGCGGGACCAGGAAGATGCGCTTGCTGCCCCAGAGCTGGGCGAACACGTTGTCGTCGTAGTCGCAGTGCAGCGGCGTCACCGTGCCGGCCGGGCCGACCCACCAGCGCGGCGGTCCCATCCTGTCGAACCAGGCGGGCCAGTGGCACATGCCGTTCAGTTCGCGCAGTTCCAGGTTGCCGACGTAGGGCGGCAGGGCGTGGTCGCCGGTTTCCACCAGGTCGAGGTAGCCGGCCATCGTCGTGTCCAGCATCGCGCGGTCCGGCGCGAATGCCGTGCCGATGTAGTCGCCCACGCGGGCGCGCACCGGGACGGCGCCGAAGCGCTCGCGCAGGATGGCGGGACCGAGCGCGCTCAGGGGCCAGCGCCCGACCACGCCTTCGACCAGGAAGGGCAGGCCGGCGCGCGCCCGCGCGCGGAAGGCGGCGGTGTCGGGACGGCGCACGCGCGGCACGGCCGCCAGCGGCGGCAGCGTGGCGGACACGCGCCGGATCGCCGCGCGCATCGCGTCGATCGACACCACGCCGCGCGCCTGCGCGTCGCGTTCCTCGCGGGCGCGGCGGCGGAGCGCTTCGTCTTCGGGTGTGGCCAGGTTGGCGGGCGGGGCGGGCGGCAGGCGGCGGCCGGGCGGGGTTGGCGGTGCGGTCATGCGGCGGAAGCGGTACGGGAATGCGGGGCGTGATTATGGCATGGCGGGCGCCGCCGCGCCCGCGTTCCCGCTACCGCAGCGGCGCCGTCAGGCCGCGCGCGCCGCCGGTTGTCCGGCGTTCATCGCCAGCTGGCGGTTCACGGCCGACAGCACGGCCTTGAACGAGGCGGTCACGATGTTGCTGTCGATCGCGGCGCCGAACAGCGTGGGGCCGCCGCCCAGGCGCAGCTCGACGTAGCAGGCGGCGCGCGCATCGGCGCCCGAGCCGATCGAGTGCTCGTGGTAGTCCATCAGGCGGATGTCGAGGCCCAGCGCGGCGACGAAGGCGTCGATCGGGCCGTTGCCGCTGCCGTGGCGCTGCTCGGTGACGCGTTCACGCTGCACGGTCGCGTCGATCTGCACGCGGTGGTCGTCGGCGCCTTCGCTGTCCTCGCTCATGCGGTGCGCCACGTAGCGGTAGGCGGCGCCGTCCTGTTCCAGGTATTCGCTGGCGAACAGCGCGTGGATATCGGCGGCGGCCACTTCGCGGCCGGTGGCGTCGGCGTGGCGCTGCACGACGCGCGAGAATTCGATCTGCAGGCGGCGCGGCAGTTCGAGGCCGTATTCCTGTTCGAGCAGGTAGGCCATGCCGCCCTTGCCGGACTGGCTGTTCACGCGGATCACGGCGTCGTAGCTGCGGCCCAGGTCGGCCGGGTCGATCGGTAAATAAGGCACTTCCCACAGCGCGTCCGGCTGCTGCTTGGCGAAGCCCTTCTTGATCGCGTCCTGGTGCGAGCCGGAGAAGGCGGTGAATACCAGGTCGCCGACGTACGGGTGGCGCGGGTGCACCGGCAGCTGGTTGCATTCCTCGACCAGCTGGCGCACCGCGTCGATGTCGGAGAAGTCCAGGCCCGGGTGCACGCCCTGGGTGTAGAGGTTCAGCGCCAGCGTGACCAGGTCGACGTTGCCGGTGCGTTCGCCGTTGCCGAACAGGCAGCCCTCGACGCGGTCGGCGCCGGCCAGCACGGCCAGTTCGGCGGCCGCCACGGCGGTGCCGCGGTCGTTGTGCGGGTGCACGCTGATCACCAGGCTGGCGCGGTCGTTCAGGTTGCGGCACATCCACTCGATCTGGTCGGCGTACACGTTCGGCGTGCTGGCCTCGACCGTCGACGGCAGGTTGACGATCATCTTGTTGTCCGGCGTCGGCTGCCACACGGCGGCGACGGCGTCGACGATGCGCTTGGAGAAGTCCAGTTCGGTCGTCGAGAACGATTCCGGCGAGTATTCCAGGCCCCAGGCCGTTTCCGGATGCTGCGCCACCAGTTCCTTGATCAGGCGGGTGCCGTTGACGGCGATCTGCACGATCTCGTCCTGGTTCATGCCGAACACGACGCGGCGGAACACCGGCGCCACCGAGTTATACACGTGCACGATGGCGCGCTTGGCACCCACGCAGGACGCGACGGTGCGGCGGATCAGCTCGTCGCGCGCCTGGGTCAGCACAATGATGGTGACGTCGTCCGGGATGCGGTTTTCCTCGACCAGCATGCGCACGAAGTCGAAGTCCGTCTGCGAGGCCGACGGGAAGCCCACTTCGATTTCCTTGACGCCGATCTGCACCAGTTTCTCGAAGAAACGCAGCTTCTTTTCCGGGCTCATCGGCTCGATCAGCGCCTGGTTGCCGTCGCGCAGGTCGGTGCTCATCCAGACGGGCGGGCGCTCGATGGTGCGGGTCGGCCACTGGCGGTCGGCGAGGTCGACGGCGGGGAAGGGACGGTACTTGGCGGCGGGATTCTTCAACATGACGGTGCTCCTGATGGTGTGCGTGGATTCGGTTCGATGCTGTGGCGGGGGCTGCCGGACGGGCCACGGGACGCTAGGCCCGGCAACCGATCGGTAGCTTCAGCGCGCCGGCAGACGGCAGGAGCGTTCCGGCGACGGTGGAGACGGGCGTGGATTCAGTGATGACTGGCATGGTGCGACTTCCTTGGGCTACGGATCCGGCGACGGGGCCGGGCGGGTACGGCGGCGATTTACGCGCGTAGCAGTAGCGCCGGCGCTAGCAGGCCGGTGGGCGGTAGGAAAATCGACAGTGGCAGTGGGGAGAACATTTCTTCACTCTAAGTGAATTTTGTTTGGCGTGTCAAGCGTTTCGTGGCTTGTCGTTTGGCTACCACGTTGACGAGAATTTCCCGCTGGAACTGTTGCTGCATCTCAATGAGCGAAAAGCGGCGCATGGCAGAGTAAGTCCTTGCGCCGCGCGCGACTTGGGAGAGGCGGCATGGCGACACGCAAGGGGCTGGACACGACCATCGAACTGACGCGCCACGCGGCGGCGCTCAGGCGCCAGGGCTACGACTTCGCGCTGCGCTACTACAGCCACAACGCGGCCAAGAACCTGTCGCTGGGCGAGGCGCGCGCCCTGAGCCGGGTGGGGATGCAGATCGGCGTGGTGTGGGAAACGGCGGGCACGCATGCCGGCTTCTTCAGCCGCGCCCGGGGCCTGGCGGACGGCGCGGCGGCGTACCGCATGGCGCGCGAGGTCATCGGCCAGCCGTTCGGCTCGGGGATCTATTTCGCGGTCGACTACGACCCGACCCAGGCCGACCTCGACGGCGCGGTCGGCGACTACTTCACGGGCGTGCATGCGGCGCTGTACGTGGCGGCCGAGGGGCAGCCGACCTACCGCGTCGGCGTCTACGGTTCGGGACTGTGCTGCGCCACGCTGACCGAACGCGGCCAGGCAGGATTGAGCTGGCTGTCGCAGTCGACCGGCTTCGCCGGCTCGCGCGCTTACGCCGAGCAGCAGCGCTACGACCTGATCCAGATGCTGCCGGTGCGCATCCCGGGCGAGGGCGGGACCATGCTGCACGTCGACCCCGACGCCAGCCATCCGCAGCGCGAGGGTGGCCTGTTCGTGGTGCCGGTGGGGTAAGATCGCGGGTGACGCGAGGAGGCGCCTTGGACATCACCCTGCAGGACATCACCGAAGACAACTTCGAGGACTACATGGACATGGAGCTGCCCGCGCACCAGCGCGATCTCCTGGCCAGCAATGCCTATTCGATCGCGCAGGCGCGCTTCTATCCGGACTACATCCCGCGCGGCATCGCCTACGACGGCGAGCCGGCCGGCTTCCTGCTGTACGACCGCCGCGCCGGCGACGAGGATGGGCACGTCGCGATCTACCGCTTCATGGTCGACCACCCGCGCCAGGGCCAGGGCATCGGCCGGCGCGCGATGGCGCTGCTGCTGCGGGAATTGCGCGCCAGGGACGACGTGCGGCGCATCACGATCTGCTACCACGAGCGCAACGGGCGCGCCAAAGCGTTCTATGCAAGCTTCGGCTTCGTCGAGGAGGGGACCGACGAGCGCGGAGAGATGGTGGCGGTGCTGCGGCCTGCCGTATAAGCCGTCGCCCCGGACCTCGCCGGCTGCCTTGGCCGGGGGGCCGATGTCGTAGCGTCGCTGCAAACTTGGATCCCGGCCTGCGCCGGGATGACGGTGTGGGCAACAAAATGGAGTATCTCAGCGTACCACCACGCGCGGCGCCCCAGCTTCCATCGCGCCGATCACGGCGGCGTCGCCGAAGCCTTCGCGGCGGAACAGGTCCAGCACCTCGTCCACGCTGCCCGGGTCGCAGGCCACCAGCAGGCCGCCCGAGGTCTGCGGATCGGTCAGCAGCACGCGGCGCGTGTCGCCGACCTTGTCGCCCAGCTCCACGTCGTGGCCGTAGGCGTCCCAGTTGCGCCCGGATGCGCCGGTGAAGAAGCCGGCGTGCGCCAGGTCCTCGACGCCCGGCAGCAGCGGGATGCGGTCCATGTCGAGCGTGGCCGTCAGGCCGGCGCCGCGCGCCAGTTCCAGCAGGTGGCCCAGCAGGCCGAAGCCGGTGACGTCGGTCAGCGCATGCACGCCGGCCAGGTCGGACAGCGCCTTGCCCGGCTTGTTCAGCTTGGTGGTGTTGGCGATCATGGCCGCGTAGCCGTCGGCGTCGAGCCGGTCCTTCTTGAGGGCGGCCGACAGCACGCCCACGCCAAGCGGCTTGCCCAGCACCAGCACGTCGCCGGCGCGCGCGTCGGCGTTGCGTTTCACCTTCGACGGATGCACCAGGCCCATCACGACCAGGCCGTAGATCGGCTCGACCGAATCGATGGTGTGGCCGCCGGCGATCGGGATGCCGGCCTCGGCGCAGATGGATTCGCCGCCCTGGATGATCTTGCCGATGGTGTCGAGCGGCAGCTTGTTGATCGGCATGCCGACCAGGGCCAGCGCCATGATCGGCGTGCCGCCCATCGCGTACACGTCCGAGATCGCATTGGTGGCGGCGATGCGGCCGAAGTCGAAGGGATCGTCGACGATCGGCATGAAGAAATCGGTGGTGGCGATCAGCGCCTGCTCGTCGTTGAGCTTGTAGACGGCGGCGTCGTCGGCGGTCTCGATGCCGACCATGAGCTGGGGCGGAACCGGAAAGCCGCTCGACTTCTTCAGGATCTCCGACAGCACGCCGGGGGCGATCTTGCAGCCGCAGCCGCCGCCGTGGGAGAACGCGGTCAGTTTCAAGGGTTGTTCAGGTTGAGTGCTCATGCTTGCTTCCGTTGGTTGGAGGGGACGGGAGCGCCGGTGGCGTCCCCGGGGACAGGAGATTATCCACCAAGTCGAGCAGGCGCGCTCGCTCCTGCTCCGGCGCGAACAGGCGCGCGCGGGCGGCGCACCGTCGTCGAAGGCCCGCGTGGAAGCGCGCATCGGTCGCGCAGCGCTCGATGAGGCGCGCCAGCGCGGCCGCGTCGCCGGGCGGGAAATAGCCGGGGTAGTCCTCGCCCAGCATGCCGCGGTTGCCGCCGATGTCGGACGCCAGCACCGGCACGCCGCTGGTGACGGCCTCGATGATCACGTTGGCGCCGCCTTCCATGCGCGAGGCGATCACCATCGCGTGCGCGCGTCGCAGCAGGCGCCGCGCGCCCGCGTGGGACAGCGCCCCGAGCCAGCGGTAGCGCGGCGTCGCGGCCATCGTGGCCAGCGCCGCGGCGCCGAGCGCGGGGTCGAGCGCGGCGCCGGCGTGCAGCAGGCGCACGCCGGGCGCGGCGACCAGGCGGGCCGCGTCCATGAAGGCGCGCGGGTCCTTTTCCGCGCGCAGGTGCCCGACCATCGCGACGTCGCACGGCGCGCCGGGACGCGCCGCGTGGCGCCGCCGGCGCAGGCGCGGGGCCGACTGGTAGATCACGTGCGTCCTGGCGCGCGTCGGCGCGTCGAGTTCGTCGAGGCCGCGCGGCTGCAGCACCACCAGCGCGCTCGCCAGGCCGAGCGAGGCGCGCGCCGTGGCGTCGTGGTGGATGTCGCGGTACAGGTCCGTGCCGGTCAGCACCAGCAGCGCGGGCCGCTGCGGATGGGCGGCGCGGAAGGCGGCCAGCGCGGCGGCCGAGCGGCGCGCGTGCAGCACGACGAGCAGGTCGGGCACGGCGTCGCCCGGGCGCCAGCCGGGGGCGACGGCGACGCGGTAGTCGCGCGCGAGAAAGCGTTGCCAGCGGCTGGCGGTCTGCCAGTTGCCGTTGTTCTCGCGGGCGGAGGCGGGGCTGACGATGAGGATCGAAGGACGGGCCATGAAGGTCGGGCCAAGAGGGATGGGAAAAGGCGCGCAAGCTTGGGTACAATGCCGGCATGAGCGACAAGCATGCATCGTTCCGCGACGCGGGACCCCGGGAACTGGCCGCCGCGCTGCAGGATGCGCGCGATTATACGCTGGCGTTGTTCGATTGCCTGGATGCGGCCGGCTACGGCGATCCGCAGCGGGTGCCGCGCCTCCCGATCGTCAACCCGCCCTTGTGGGAACTCGGCCACACGGCCTGGTTCGCCGAGTGGTTCGTGCTGCGCGCGGCCACCGGCAGCCAGCCGGGCGAGGCCGACGGCCACTGCCTGCTGGCGCGCGGCGACGACTGGTTCGATTCCGGCAACGTGCCGCACCGCGCGCGCTGGACGCTCGACCTGCCTGGGCCGGGCGCCATGAAGACCTATTGCCGCGAGGTGCTCGACCGCATCCTCGACCGGCTGGCGCGCGAGCCGCACGAGGACGCCGCGCTGTATCCGTACCGGCTGGCGCTGGCCCACGAGGACATGCACGGCGAAGCCCTGCTGTACACGATGCAGACGCTGGGCGTGCCGGTGCCGGCGGCCAGCAGCAAGTACGTGGCGCCGCCCGCCGTGCCGGCCGGCGCGATCGCCTTCGCCGGCGGCACCTTCCTGCGCGGCGGCGACCAGGCGCGCGGCTTCACCTTCGACAACGAGCGCGCCGCCGCGCCGTGCCGCGTGGCGCCGTTCTCCATCGACGCCGGCCTCGTCACCAACGCCGCCTACCTGGACTTCGTGCGCGACGGCGGCTACCAGAAGCCGCAGTACTGGACCGAGGCGGGACGCGCCTGGCTGATGGCGCAGGAGCGCTCGGCGCCGCGCTACTGGCGCCGCGACCAGGCAGATGGCGGCGACGGCTGGCACCTGGAACGCTTCGGCCGCCTGGTGACGCTCGACCCGGGACAGCCGGTGCGCCACCTGACGCTGCACGAGGCGCGCGCCTGGTGCGCCTGGGCCGGGCGGCGGCTGCCGTCGGAAACCGAATGGGAATTCGCCGCCACCGCGGGCCAGCCGGGTTTCGCCTGGGGGCAGGCGTGGGAATGGACGGCGTCCGCCTTCCTGCCCTGGGAGGGCTTTGCCGCCGACCGCTACCGCGAGTATTCGGCGCCCTGGTTCGGCAGCCGCCAGACGCTGCGCGGCGCCTCGTTCGCGACGCCGGCGCGCATGCGCTCGCCGGTCTTCCGCAACTTCTTCACGCCGGAGCGCGACGACATCTTCGCCGGTTTCCGCTCCTGCGCCCTGTAGCGGCCGACGCAACAGGCGCACGGCGGCGTTGCCTCTTGTGCCGCATCGTTGCGACGGCCTCTACACGCGGCCTACAAAAAGGCGCTGTTCGCGTTAATTGTGCGAACCATCCGCTGCGCTGGCAGTCTCACCCATTGTCGAGGTAACTCATGGGGAGGCAGCAATGCAGGCTCTGGCGTTCGACGACGTGCTTGCCGCACTCGAAGCGTTGCCGCTGTGCATGCAAGATCTTGCACGCCTGCGCAGTTTGCTCGCCTCCATCGCGGATCCCGGCGAATGCGTCGCCCTCATCGAACAGGCCGCCGGCCGGCCACCCTGTCCACGTTGCCACGCCACGCGCGTCCACCGCTGCGGCAGCGCCAGCGGCTTGCAGCGTTATCGTTGCTGCCGCTGCGGGCGCAGCTACAACGCCTTGAG
>NZ_CAJYEB010000047.1 GCF_913773735.1 uncultured Massilia sp. | reverse complement strand
ACAGCAAGGCCACCGATCCGGCACACGGCAGCGTGGTGGTGAATGGCGACGGCACCTACACCTATACCCCGGCGACCGGCTACGACGGCGCCGACAGCTTCACCTATACCGTCAGCGATGGCAACGGTGGTTCCAATACCTACACGGTGGCGGTCACGGTCAACCCGGTCAACCATGCGCCGACGGCTTCCGGCACGGCGATCACGACCAGCGAGGACACGGCCAAGAGCGGCAGCCTGCCGGGTGCGACCGATATCGATGGCGACACGGTCACCTACGGCAAGGCGACCGATCCGGCGCACGGCAGCGTGGTGGTGAACGCCGACGGCACCTATACCTACACGCCGGCGGCGAACTACCACGGCGCCGACAGCTTCAGCTACACCGTCAGCGACGGCCATGGCGGTTCCAACACCTACACGGTGGCGGTCACGGTCAATCCGGTCAACGATGCGCCGACGGCCTCCGGCACGGCGATCACGACCGACGAGGATACGCCCAGGAGTGGCAGCCTGCCGGGTGCGACCGACGCCGACGGCGACACGGTCACCTACGGCAAGGCGTCCGATCCGGCGCACGGCACCGTCACCATCGACGCCCAGGGCGCCTACACCTACACGCCGGCCGCGAATTACCACGGCACGGACAGCTTCACCTACACCGTCAGCGACGGCAAGGGCGGCAGCAATACCTATACGGTCAGCGTCACCGTGGACGCCGTCAACGACGCGCCGGTGGCGTCGAACACCAGCATCACGACGCCGGAAGACACGCCGAGGACGGGCACGCTGCCGGGCGCGACGGACGCCGACGGCGACACGCCGGTGTACGGCAAGGGGACCGATCCCGCCCACGGCACCGTGGTGGTGAACGCCGACGGCACCTATACCTACACGCCGGCCGCGAACTACCATGGCGCCGACAGCTTCACCTATACGGTCGGCGACGGCAAGGGCGGCAGCAACACCTACACGGTCAGCATCACCGTGGACGCCGTCAACGATGCGCCGGTGGCGGCCGACGTCAACCTGTCGACGCCCGGAAACACCCCCCGCACCGGCACGCTGCCGGCGGCGACCGACGTCGACGGCGACACGCCGGTGTATGCCAAGGGGTCGGATCCGGCCCACGGCAGCGTCGTCATCGATGCCAAGGGCAACTACACGTACACGCCCGGCGGCGACTTCAGCGGCAACGACAGCTTCACCTATACGGTCAGCGACGGCAAGGGTGGCAGCAACACCTATACGGTGACCATCGCCGTGGGCCCCGTCAACGGCGCGCCGGAAGCCCGCGACGCCAGCGTGACCACGGCAGAGGACAAGCCGGCGACCGGCGTCCTGCCGGCGGCGACCGACAAGGACGGCGACACCGTCGTCTACGGCAAGGGTTCCGATCCGGCCCATGGCAGCGTCGTCATCGACGCCGCCGGCAACTACACCTACACGCCGGCGCGCGACTTCCACGGCACCGACAGCTTCACCTATACGGTCAGCGACGGCAAGGGCGGCAGCAATACCTATACGGTGCAGGTGACGGTCGCGCCGGTCAACGATGCCCCGGTAGCCGGCGATGCGGCGATCGCGACGAACGAGGACGTCCCGGCCACGGGAACGCTGCCGCGGGCCAGCGACGCGGACGGCGACACGGTCGTCTACGGCAAGGGCGCGGACCCGGCCCATGGCACCGTCGTCATCGATGCCGCCGGCAACTACACCTACACGCCGGTGCGCGACTTCCACGGCACCGACAGCTTCAGCTATACCGTCAGCGACGGCAACGGCGGCAGCAATACCTACACGGTGCAGGTGACGGTCGCGCCGGTCAACGATGCCCCGGTCGCCCACGGCGGCGCCAGCGGCGCCGGCAACGTCGGCGCGCCGCTGGCGCCGGTGACGGTCCCGGCCTTCAGCGACGTCGACAGCCCGACGATCGCCTACACCGCCACCCTGGCCGACGGCGTGCCGCTGCCGTCCTGGCTCGGCTTCGACCCGGACACGCGCACGTTCACCGGCACGCCGCCGCAGGGCAGCCAGGGTTCGTACACCGTGCGCGTGACCGGCAGCGACGGCCAGTCGAGTGCGGACGTCGTCGTGACCATCACCATCGGCAACGCGGCGGCGCCGACGCAGTCGGTGTCGATCGATTCGATGACCAAGGACACCGGCGCGTCGGCCACCGACTTCGTCACCGGCGACGGTTCGGCCGGACGCACGGTCGCCGGCGGCATCGGTGCGCCGCTGGGCGCCGGCCAGGCGGTGCAGGTCTCGTTCGACGGCGGCGCCACCTGGAGCACGGCGGCGGTCAGCGGCACCCGCTGGACCAGCGTCGACGGCGGCGCGCACGCTGCCGGCTGGACCATCAGCGCCAGGGTCGTCGACACCGCCACCGGCCTGTCCGGTCCGGTCGCGGCGCAGCCCGTCACGCTCGAGACGTCGCCGGCGTCCCCGGTCGCGCCGACCGTGGACAGCGTCCCGAACGACAACGCCACGCCGGTGCTGGGCGGCACCGCCACGGTGGGCGCCGGCGAACACCTGGAAGTGCGCGTCGGCGACACGACCTACGTGGTACCGGTTCGGAACGGCACCTGGACGCTCGACCTGTCCACCGCCGAGCCGGTGTCCGGCAAGCCGGTGGTGCTGGAGCCGGGCCGCGACTACGAAGTCGTCGCCAGCGTCACGGACGCCACCGGCAACGTGCGCAACGGCAGCAATACCGGGAACCTCAACGTCGGCCTGCCGGTCGTGCCGGCCGACGTGCCGCCGCCGCCCCGGCCGGAGCCGTCCGTCCCGGCCGCGCCGGTGCCGGCGCTCGCCACGGTGCCGGCACCGGCGCCGGCGCCGGGGGAGGCGGACCACGGTACCGGCGTGCGCAGCGAGACCAGCGCGCCGGGCAGCCTGGCCGCGGGCGACACCCAGCAGCTCGGCAGCGGCATCGGCACGCGCGCCGCCGAGAATTCCTTTGCGGACGCCCTGCGCGGCGCGGCGCTGTCCGACGTCTACACCCGCTCGGAAGGTTTCCGCACGGTCGTCGCCAAGGCCGAGGAGCCGGCGCTGGTGCTGTTCCAGGGCGTGCCGGACCAGTTCGTCGAGACGGCCAGCCGCCTGTCGGTGACGATCCCGGCCGATGCCTTCGCGCATACCCAGCCGGCGGCCATCGTGCGCCTGACGGCAGTGCTGCAGGATGGCCGCCCGCTGCCGTCATGGGTCGAGTTCAACGGCCAGACCGGCCAGTTCACCGGCGAGGTGCCGCGCGACTTCAAGGGCGAGCTGAAGGTCAAGCTGGTCGCGCGCGACATGGCGGGACGCGAGGCCACGGCCCTGTTCCGCATCAACGTCGGCACCGGCCACGCCGTGGACAACGGCAGCCCGGCGCGGGCCGGCAAGCCCGGCCTCACGTCGCAACTGCGCGCCGCGCCCGCGCGCTTCCTGCCGGGGCGCGGCTGACCGGGAGCCGGCGCGGACCCGGTCCGCGCCGGACCCATCACCATCGATGACACATGGATAGACAAACGGAGGCGGGACGCGACCCGCTGGCCACGCTGCTCGACCTGGCGCACCGCGCGCGCCACGCCGGCCAGGCGGTCGAACTGGACTTCCTGGCGGTGAACGGCAGCCACGCGCTGGCGCCGTACCGCCAGGCCGCGCTGTGGTTCGAGGACCGTGGCGTGTGCGCGCTGTCCGGCGTGGTGCAGATCGAGGCCAATGCGCCCTATGTGCAGTGGCTCGGCCGCGTAATCGACGCCTGCGGCGCGCGTGCGCGCGGGCCGGTGGGCGCCGCCGACCTGCCGCCGGACCTGGCGGCCGAGTGGGGCGACTGGCTGCCGGCCTGGGGCCTGTGGCTGCCGCTGGATGCCGGCCCGCACGGCAATCCCGCGCGCGGCGGCCTGCTGCTGGCACGCGACATCCCCTGGCTGGACGGCGAGATCCCCCTGCTGGCCGAGTGGTGCGACATCCTGCGCCACGCCTGGATGGCGCGCACGCCGCCGCTGCGCCTGGGCTGGATGGCCTGGCGCGCGCGCTGGCGCCGCCGCCGCGCGCAGGAGCGCGGCCAGGGCCTGCCGTGGTGGCGCCGGCGCGCGCCGCAAGCCGCCCTCGCCATCGCCGCCTTGTTGTGCGTGCCGGTGCGCCTGACCGTGCTGGCGCCGGGCGAACTGGTGCCCGCCGACCCGGCCGCGATCCGCTCGCCGCTGGACGGCGTGATCGCGCGGTTCGACGTCAAGCCGAACCAGGCCGTCGCGCAGGGGCAGCCGCTGTTCCACTTCGACCAGGCGCAGCTGGAAAGCCGCGACGCCGTGGCGGCCCAGGCGCTGGCCACCGCCGAGGCGGAATACCGCCAGGCGCTGCAGCAGGCGCTGGCCGACGGCAAGTCGAAGAACCAGCTGGCCACGCTGCAGGGGCGTATCGCCGAGCGGCGCGCCGAGGCCGACTTCGTGCACGGCCAGCTGGAACGCTCGACCGTGGTGGCGCCGCGCGCCGGCATCGCCCTGTTCGACGATCCGAGCGAATGGAGCGGGCGCCCGGTCGCGACCGGCGAGCGCATCATGCGCATCGCCGCGCCCGACGACGTCGAGGTCGAGGCCTGGCTGGCGCTGGGCGACGCGATCCCGCTGGCGCCGGGGGCGCCGGTCAGCCTGTACCTGGCGTCCAGCCCGTTCGAACCGGTGAGCGCCAGGATCCGCTACGTCGCCTACGAGGCGGTGCCGCGGCCCGACGGCAGCTGGGCCTATCGCGTGCGCGCCGCGCTCGACGGCGCCACCGCCCAGCGCGTCGGCCTGAAGGGCACGGCCCGCCTGTCCGGCGCATGGGCGCCGCTGGCCTACTGGGTACTGCGCCGGCCGCTGGCGGCGGTGCGCCAGGCGCTGGGGTGGTAGTGGCTGCCGTACTGACGGGCACCCTCCAGGCCGCCCCGCCGGCGACCCTGCCGCCGCTGCGCGAGGAACTGAGCCTGCACCGCGGCCCGGCGCTGGCCACCGGGGAGCCCAGCCATACGCTGGAGGATCCGGTGCGTAACCAGTTCTTCCGCATCGACTGGACGACGTTCGAGGTGCTGCGGCGCTGGTCGCTGGGCACGCCGGACGACATCCTGCTGTCGCTGCGCGCCGACACGCCGCTCGACCTGCAGCGCGCCGACGTCGAGGCCGTGCTGAAGTTCCTGGTCGACCACCAGCTGGTCCAGCCCGATCCGCTGCGTTCCGTGAAGGCGATGGCGGCGCGCCACCAGGCCGCCGCCGGCGCGTGGCATACGCGCCTGCTGCACCATTACCTGTTCTTCCGGATCCCGCTGGTCAGGCCGGACCGCTGGCTGGCGCGCACCGCGCCCGCCCTCGACTGGCTGTTCTCGCGCGGCTTCTTCCTGCTGACCATGCTGGCGCTGCTGGCCGGCGGCGCGCTGGTCTGGCGCCAGTGGGACGTGTTCCGCACCACGCTGTCCGGATCGTTCACGCCCGGCGGCCTGCTGGCCTACGCGGTCGCGCTGACGGCCGTGAAGTGTGCCCACGAACTCGGCCACGCGTTCACCGCCAAGCGCCTCGGCTGCCGCGTGCCGTCGATGGGCCTGGCCTTCCTGGTGCTGTGGCCGGTGCCATACACCGACACCAACGACGCCTGGCGTCTGGCCGACCGGCGCCAGCGCCAGCAGGTGGCGATGGCGGGCGTGGCCACCGAGCTGGCCATCGCCGCCTGGGCCACGCTGGCCTGGAGCCTGTTGCCGGACGGGCTGCTGCGCGACATCGCATTCCCGCTCGCGACCACGACCTGGATCGCCACGCTGGCCCTGAACGCCAGCCCGTTCATGCGCTTCGACGGCTATTTCGTGCTGTCGGACTGGCTCGACATGCCGAACCTGCATGCGCGCGCGTTCGCGCTGGCGCGCTGGGACCTGCGCGAGCGCCTGTTCGGGCTGGGCATCGATCCGCCCGAGCATGTCCCGGCGCGCCGCCACGCGGGATTGATCCTGTTCGCCTGGGCCGTGTGGCTGTACCGCATCACCGTGTTCGTGGGCATCGCGCTGCTGGTGTACCACTTCTTCATCAAGCTGGTCGGCATCTTCCTGTTCTGTATCGAAATGAGCTGGTTCGTCATCCGTCCCGTCGCGGGCGAAGTCAAGGTGTGGGGCGGCCTGTGGACGCGCATCCGGCGCAGTCCCCGCGGGCGCCGTTCGCTGGCCCTGGCGCTGGCCGTGCTGGTGCTGTTCGTGCTGCCCTGGCCGACGCGCGTGCAGGGCGGGGCCGTGCTCAAGCCGGCCGCGGTGTTCCCGGTCCATGCGCCCGAGCATGCCCAGGTCGCCGCATTGCCGGTACGCGAGGGGACGCGGGTGCGCGCCGGCCAGGAACTGCTGCGCTTCGCCGTGCCCGAGACGGGCGGGCGCCGCGCCGCCATCCAGGCCACGGTGGAGCGCCTGCGCTGGGAAGCCGGCGCGGCCGGTTTCGACGCCGAGCAGCGCGCGCGCAGCGCCGTGCTGCGCGAGGAGCTCGGCACCGCCGAGGCGCAACTGGCGGCGCTCGACGAGGAAGAGGCGCGTCACCGGCCGCGCGCGCCCTTCGCCGGCGTCGTGCGTGACCTCGATCCCGAGCTGGCGCCGGGCACCTGGGTGCGCCGCAACGAACGGGTGGCGGTGCTGGTGGGCGACGGCGGCGCCGAGGCGAGTACCTACCTGGACGAGGAAAGCGTGCGCCGCGTGGCGGTGGGCGACCATGCCGTCTTCCATGCCGACGGCGGGGCCGGTCCGGCCCTGCGCCTGACCGTCGCCGGCATCGACCGCGACGCCACCCGCGTGCTGCCGTCCGGCCTGTGGGCCGCGCAGCAGGGCGGGCAGGTGCCGGCGCGCGAGAAGCAGGGCGCCTGGTATCCGGACCATGCCGTGTACCGCGTCACGTTCACGGTCGACGAGGCGCCGGGGGCGCTGGCCGGACAGGCCTGGCGCGGCACGGTGGTGATCCGCGGCGACTGGGAGGCGCCGGGCGTGCGCTTCGCGCGCGCGCTGGCGTCGCTGGCCTGGCGCGAGGCGGGGTTCTAGCAAGCCGCCGCCGGGGGCCTTTCCCCAGGAGCGTTCTCAGGACAGGAGGCCGACCGCCAGCTCGGCCCACGCCAGCAGCAGCGCCGCGGTGGCCAGCACGACGCGCCGCGCGTCGCTGGCGAGGGGCCGGCCCGCCGGGGGGCCGTCATTGCCGTTCATCGCATCCATGGTGCCTCCCGGGTTCGAAGCGCCATCATAGCGCGTTGCGCCCGGGCGCATTCAGGATTCCAGCATCGACCCCGTCTCGCGGTAGCGCGTGTGCCAGGCGAACGCCTTTTCCAGCACGTGCGGCGTCTGCCCGCCACGCTGCTGCGCCTCGGCCACGTAGGCGCGCAGCATGGTCTTGTACGGTTCGGCCACGCAGTTGGCGATGACGACCTCGGCCCGTTCGCGCGGGGCCAGGCCGCGCAGGTCGGCCAGGCCCAGCTCCGTGACGATGATGTCGACGTCGTGTTCCGTGTGGTCGACGTGCGTGACCATCGGCACGATCGACGAGATCCTGCCGTCCTTGGCCAGCGACTTGGTGGCGAAGATCGACAGGTAGGCGTTGCGCGCGAAGTCGCCCGAGCCGCCGATGCCGTTCATCATGTGGGTGCCCGACACGTGGGTGGAGTTGATGTTGCCGTAGATGTCCGCCTCGAGCGCCGTGTTGATGGCGATGATGCCGAGCCGGCGGATCACCTCGGGGTGGTTCGACACTTCCTGCGGACGCAGCACCAGGCGGTCCTTGTAGCGCGCGAAGTCGCGGAACACCTGGGCCGACTTTTCCGGCGAGAGCGTGATCGAGGAGCCGGACGCGAAGTCCAGCTTGCCGGCGTCGAACAGGTCGAAGGTGGAATCCTGCAGCACTTCCGAATACATCGTCAGGTGGTCGAACGGGCTGTCGGCGAAGCCGGCCAGCACGGCGTTGGCGATGGTGCCGATGCCGGCCTGCAGCGGCAGCAGCGAATGGGTCAGGCGCCCGGCCGCGATCTCGGCGTCGAAGAAATCGATCAGGTGGCCGGCGATGGCCCGGGTGTCGGCGTCCGGCGGCAGCACCGACGAGGTGCTGTCCGGCTGGTCGGAAATCACGATGGCGACGATCTTCTCGGGCGGGATCTCGATGAACGGCGCGCCGGCGCGCTGGTCCACGGCCATGATCGGCACCGGCTCGCGCATCGGGCGCTTCCTGGGGATCCAGATGTCGTGCAGGCCTTCCAGGTGCGCCGACTGCGCCAGGTTCAGCTCGACGATCACCTTGTCGGCCAGGATCGCGAAGCTGGCGCTGTTGCCGACCGAGGTCGTGGGCACGATCGCGCCCGTTTCGGTGATCGCCACCGCTTCCACGATGGCCACGTCGACCGGCGCGATGTGGCGGCTGCGCAGCTGCTCGACGGTCTCGGACAGGTGCTGGTCGATGTACATCACCTCGCCGCGGTTGATCGCCGCGCGCAGCACGGGGTCGACCTGGAACGGCATGCGCCGCGCCAGCGCGCCGGCCTCGGTGAGCAGCTTGTCGGTGTCGTGGCCGAGCGAGGCGCCGGTCAGCAGGGTGATCTTCAGCGGTTCGCGGCGGGCGCGTTCGGCCAGCGCGGCGGGCACCACCTTGACGTCGCCGGCGCGGGTGAAGCCGCTCATGCCGACGGTCATGCCGTCCCCGATCCAGCCGGCCGCTTCGCGGGCGCTGGTGACGCGTTCGCGCAGCTGCGCGCAGCGAATGCGTTCCTGGTAATCCTGGTTCATGTCTCTCATGGTGCTTTCTTCGTCGTGGAAACTCAGCCGAGCCGGCAATCGACCGGCTGCAGCGGCGGGGGAAGGTCGCGCTCGCCCAGGGCCGTGCGCACGTCGATCTCGATCGTGCGGCAGATGGCGTCGAGCGGCAGGTCGTTGTCGAGGGTGCCGAACGGTTCCTCGATCTCGTCGCCGAGGGCGTCCAGGCCGAAGATGGTGTAGGCGACGATGAGCGTCACCAGCGGGGTCGCGTAACGGATCGTGTCGACCAGGCCGAACGGCAGCAGCAGGCAGTACATGTAGGCGGTGCGGTGCAGCAGCAGCGTGTACGAGAACGGCAGCGGCGTGCCGCGGATGCGCTCGCAGGCCGCGTCGACGCCGGCCATGGCGCTCAGGGTGGCGTCCAGCGCCGGCGCCGTGCAGGCTTCGATGCGGCGCTCGCGCAGGCACAGCGCCAGGTCCGCGCCCATCTCCAGCACCAGCGCGTGCGGCAGGTTGGGCAGGTCGCGCACGCGCTCCCATTCCGCCGGCGCCAGCCAGGGCGCGACGTCCGGCGCGGGATCGCCGCCGCGCAGGCGGTAGCGCAGCGCGTGCGCATGGGCGATGGTCCGGCGCAGCATGCGGGTGCGCACGTCGGCGCCGTCGGCACCGAACGGCAGCGCGACGTCGACCAGCGACAGGCACTGGCGCGCCAGGCTGCGGCTGCGCAGCACCAGGTCGCCCCACTGCTTGCGGCCTTCCCAGTAGCGGTCGTAGGCCGAGTTGTTGCGAAAGCCGAGGAAGATCGCCAGCGGCAGGCCCATGAGCGTGAACGGCACCGGCGTCAGCGAGAACTTGATGCCGTCGACGATGCCGTCGGTGACGGTGACGGCGACGGCCAGCAGCGTGGCGACGGCCAGGCTTTTCCAGATGGCCGGCAGCACGGAACCGCGCATCGTCAGGAACAGCCGCAGCGGGGTGGGGCGGTCGCGGACGATCATGCCGGCACCCGCGCGGCTTGGTCCAGCTGGAAGGAAAGGAGATCGGTCGGGCCTTGCATCGCTATCGTGGGAGACTGGGATGCCCGTATTCTGCACCGGCGGCGCGGAGTGCGCACCTGCCTTGGGACGGGGTGCGCATGCGGGCGGCCCCATTGTGGCCGCTGGCGCCGCAAATGGCTAATGCTTATTGCTGATGGCGGGCATGCATGGCGTGCATGGGCGGCGCGTCAGGGGGCGGCCAGGTTGGTGCGGCCGGCCGCGCCGGCGGGCCAGTGGCGCAGCCCCTGGATCGCCTCTTCCTTCAGCTTGGCCTCGATCTCGATCCACGGCGCCTGCGCGTACGAGGACGGCATCGTGGCGATCAGGTCGGCGTGCTGGCGGTCGTTGAAACCGGCGCGGCCGTTCGAGATGTGCACCAGCTGGTGTTCCGGCACGGCCCAGGTGGTGCGCGCCTGCGCCAGCATGGCGGCCACGCTCGGGTCGTCGTAGCTGGCCAGCCCTTCGCAGACCACGTGGTGGTGGGCGTCGAACACCATCGGCACGCCGCTACGCAGGCAGACGTCGAGGATCTCGGCGGCGCTGTACGCGTATTCGTCGTTCTCCAGGCACAGGCGCAGCCGGATCGCGTCGGGCAGTTGCGCGATGCGCTCGACCAGCGCGTCGCTGCGGCCGGCCTTGCCGCCGTGGATCTCGAGCAGCGCCCAGGGCGAGCGCGGTTGCAGCAGCAGGTCCATGATGTCGGCGTGCATCTGCAGGATCTTGACGCTGTTGGCGACGACGTCGGGCGAGTCGGAGCTGAGCACCACGAACTGGTCCGGATGCATCACCAGGCGGATGCCGAGTTCCGTCGCGCAGGTGCCGGTCCGTCCGAGCGCCGGCGCCAGCGGCGCCATCACCGCGCGTCCGATGTCCTCGTCGAAGAACGGGAAGATCGACGACGGCATCCGGTACAGGCGGATGCCTTCGCGCCGGCAGTACTGCAGCGCGCCGTCGAGGGTCTGCAGGTTGTCGCGGTAGATGGCGTCGAGCAGCTTGCGCTGGCCCGCGTCCGCATGCTCCAGCAGGCGCTTGCGCGTGACGGTGCGGTAGCGGACTTCCTTCGAGGTCGTGATGCAGACCAGGCCGAGTTCGGGGCGGGGCGTGAGCGTGGCGGACATGGGGCGGCGGGAGCGTTGGCGTTGGCGCCATGGTCGGCGGAATCGGCGTTTCCGTCAAACCAGTGCCGCGCTGCAATTTTCATGCTGCATGCCCCTCACGCCGCATGCCCCTCACGCCGCGTGCGGCGCGTTGCCGAGCAGGCTGGCGAAGATCGCCGCCACGCCGAGTTCCTGGATCAGCACGCTGCCGCCGTTGGCCTTGAGCAGGCCGGTCGACAGCGAGCGCTCGCCGGCGGACAGCGACAGCGGCGCGCGCTGGCCGTCGTCGAACTGCTGCACCGAATGCACGTCGTCGATCAGCAGGCCGATGGTGCGGCCGCCCTCGCGCACCAGCAGCACCTGGCTGTGCGGACCGGCGGCGGCGGCCGGCCCGCCCAGCAGCCGCGCCAGGTCGAACACCCAGACGAAGGCGCGCGGCTGGCCGGGCAGGTCGACGTCGAGCATGCCGATGCGCGCCGCCGCGCCCGGCGCCTTCTTCACGCGGGCGAACGGCACCGCCTCGACCACGCTGGCCGCATCCAGCGCCATCAGCGCGCCCTGGGCGTGGAACAGCGCGACCGCGCGCCCGCCCTCGGGCACCGATTCGATCCGGGCCGGTTCGGCCAGCGCTTCCAGCTCGTCCTCGCGGCGCAGCGCGCCGAATGCCTGCAGCAGCACGGCCAGCACCGGTTCCTCGCGATGCGCGCCGGCGCGGAATTCGCGGTAGCCGGCGGCCGCGCTGCAGGCGGCGACGCAGTACTGGCCGCGCCAGGCGACGATGCGCGACACGCTGGCGCCGGCGGCGGCATCGTCGAGCAGGCCGCGCTCCAGCTCCAGCACCGTGCCGGGGACGACGTCGGCGTCGCTGCCGCACAGCACGCGGCCGTCCGGCGCGCAAAAGAAGGCCTGCATGCCGGCGCGCCCGGCCACGCCGCCGGCGAGCATGTTGCGCAGTTCCGTGGCGCCGTCGAACACGATGCCGATGCCGCCGACGACGGTGTCCGCGCGTTCCGGATGGCGGATCGCGGCGTGGTAGACGAAGGTCGGGCGGCCGCCGTAGAACGGCGAGGGCGCGAACGGTTCGACGTGGTGCTCGCGTTCGCTGCGCAGCGCGCCCACGGCGGCCAGCGTGGCGGCGTCGATGCGCTGGCCGACGACGTCCGCGCCGCCGCTGGCGGCGAGCACGACGCCGTCGCGGTCGTACACGAACAGGCGGCTGTACACGGTGTACAGGGCGTTGATCGTTTCCAGCACAGCGCCCAGCCGGCGCGCGCGCTCGGGGTCGCCGGCGTCCGCCAGGCCATGGCGCAGCGGGCCGGCCAGCGCCCACCAGCGGCAATCGTTGGCGCGTTCGTAGAGGCTGCGGTCGAGCATGTCGACCAGCAGTTGCGCCGTGAATTCGGCGGCGCGCATGCTCGACGCCAGCACGGTGCGGTACAGGTCGCGGATCGAGCGCGAGAACACGGCGTCGCTGCGCTGGCCGGTCTCGGTGATCTGGTCGAGGATCGTCACCAGCCTGCCGGCGCCGCTGTCCGCCGCGGCGCCCATGCCCGCGGCGGCGGCCGTCGCCACCTTGCCGTTCCAGACGATGCGCTTGATCGCGTGCGTGGCCGCGCTCACTGACGACAGCAGGTCGTGCAGCGCCGGATTGAAGCTGCCGGCATGCGACAGCAGGCCTTGCAGCAGGCGCGCCCCGGTGGCGTCGATGGCGCTGTCCTGGGGCGCGCGGAACGCCAGGTCGAGCGGCACCATCACCTGGCTCGTCCAGCCGGCCGGGCCGGGATAGCCCTGGTAGCCGGCGCTGGCGACCGTGACGGCCAGGTATTCGCGGCCGGCGAACACCTGCACCGGGGGCGCGCCGGCGCGGTCGACGGGGAGGGCGGGCACCTGCACGCCCGCCGGGATCCAGAGCGGGTCGGCGCTGCTGATGACGCGCCGGTCGGCGTCCAGCAGCAGCATGTTGGCGCGGCCAGCGCCGTCGCGGTAGGCGGCGAAGATGGCGGCCATCTCGTGCTCGAAGCGGAAGCTCAGGCACAGCACGGCGACGACCGCGCCGCCGTCCGGGTGCCGCATCGCCTGGGAGTACACGAGGGCGCGCGGCTGGCCGGGGCGCAGGTCGGTGGCGCGGAAGGTCTCCAGCCAGGTGCCCGCCTGCAGCGTCTGCGCGACCAGCGGGTCGCGGCTGGCCTGCAGGCCGGCATCGGCATCGGCCTGGACCAGCACGCGGCCGTCCGGCGCCAGCACCAGGATGTCGTCGTAGACCGTGTACTTGTCGCGGTAGGCTGCCAGGCGCGCGCGGGCGGCGTCGCGGTCGTCATCCAGGCCGGCGGCGAAGCGGCACAGGTCGGCGTCGGTGGCGAGGAAGCCGACGTCGGCGGTACGCTCGAACAGGTTGCGCACCAGCAGGTCGAGCGCGTACTGGGCACGCGTGGCGGCTTCGCCCAGCACCTGGCGCACCTTTTCGGAGACGAGGTTCGCGACGAGGGCATCTTCCAGCTGCGCCAGGTTGGTGCGGGTGCTCACCACGGCGGGGAGCAGCGTGCGCGCCTCGGCGGGGCAATTCATGCGGGCCGACGCCTCGATCAGGCGCCAGGTGTGGTGGAGTTCGTGGAGCGCAGCCTGGCAACGGCCCACGTCGGGCATATGCGGCAGGAAAGTGTCCAGCAGCGAATTGTGTTCGGTGCTCATGTTTCCAGAAAAGAGGATAAAGCCTTCCTTTAGAGCAATTTATATGCCAACCATCATTTCACATTTCCCATAAAGTAAGACTTCCTCACCTTGACCAACCCCAAACCGGGGTCAGAGCCGGGGTCAGAGCCCGGTTTTTGGAAAAAGCCATCAAGACATTTCCAAATTCAGGGCTCTGACCCCGGCTCTGACCCCGGTTTGCGATTTGTCAGGGGAGCAGGGGCAGGCGGACGGTGAAGGTGCTGCCGTGGCCCAGGCCGGGGCTGGTGGCGTCGACGCGGCCGCCGTGCAGGTCGACCAGTTTGCGCACCAGCGCCAGGCCCAGGCCCAGGCCGCCCTGGGTGCGGTCCAGCGTGCGCGAGCCCTGCGTGAACAGGTCGAACACCACCGGCAGCAGGTCGGCGCCGATGCCGCTGCCGTTGTCGCGCACCATCAGCTGGGCGCGGCCGTCGACGGCGTCCAGCGTCACCTCGACGCAACCGCCTTCCGGCGTGTACTTGGCGGCGTTGTTGATCAGGTTGGCGGCCACCTGCACCAGGCGCGTGCGGTCGCCGTCGACCATCAGCGGCTGCTGGCTCATGCGCACCTGCAGTTCGTGGCGGCGTGCGTCGACCAGCGGGCGCGATTGTTCGATCGCCTCGCCGATGGCGTCGCGCAGGTCGAGCGGGTGGCGGTCCACCGTCACCAGGCCGCGCGTGACGCGCGAGACGTCCAGCAGGTCGTCGACCAGGTGGCGCATGTGCGCGACCTGGCGCGCGACGATGTCGCCGATCTGCTTCACGCGCGGCTCGCCCGCATAGGCCAGGCGCAGCATGTCGGCGGCGCTGGAGATCGGCGCCAGCGGGTTGCGCAGCTCGTGCGCCAGCATCGCCAGGAACTCGTCCTTGCGGCGGTCGGCCAGGCGCAGCGCCTCCTCGGCGCGCTTGCGCTCGGTGATGTCGATGGCGACCGCATGCACCACCGTGCTGCGCCCGTCGGCGCCCAGGCCGAGGCGGCCGCGGATGTCGAGCCAGGCGGTGCGGCCGTCGTCGGCGCGGCGGATGCGCGGCGTGACGCGGTACTCGCCGCCGTCGTGCAGGGCGCGGTCGGCAGCCTCGCGCAGGGCCTGGCGGTCGTCCGGATCGGCCAGCTTCCACAGTTCGGCGACGTTGTGCCAGGAGGTGCCGAACACGCTGTGCAGGTTGGCCGAGAAGCTCACCTGGCCGCTGGCCGGATCGCGTTCCCACACGGCCATGCGCGCCGCCACGAGGCCCTGCTGCAGGCGCTCCTCGCTGTAGCGCACGGCGCGCTCGGCGCGTTCCAGCGGGGTGACGTCGGTGCTGGCGCCGAACCACTGCACGACCGCGCCGCCGGCATCGCGCAGCGGCGCCAGCGAGGTGAAGAAATTGCGGTAGCGGCCGTCGGCGCCGCGCAGCGGGAAGGTCATCTGCGTCATGCGGCCGTGCGCCAGCGCTTCCTGCCAGCGCCGGCGCAGCTGCGGCAGCAGGTCGGGGTCGTGGAAGCGCTCCCAGTGCGCGATGCCGACCTCGCCCGGCGTGGCGCCGGTGAATTCGTACCAGCGCTCGTTGAACCAGACGATCTCGCCCTGCGGATCGGCGATCCAGACCAGTTGCGGGATGTTGTTCGACAGCTGCAGGAATTTCCGGCGCTCCGCTTCCAGCACCGCGTGCTGTTCGTACAGGCGGTCCAGCATGCGGTTGATCGAGCCGGCCAGGCTGGCCACTTCGCGGCTGCCTTCGAGCGGCGCGCGCGGCCGCTCGCCGTTGCCGTCGCCGCCGCCGTGCCGGCCCTCGTCGCCGGCATTGCCCAGGGCGCCGGAAAAGGTCTCGAGGCGGCGCAGGTCGCGCGTCAGCCCCAGCGCCAGGCGCGAGGCGAGCAAGAACACGACCAGCGCCAGCAGCGCCGCCACGCCGACGATCAAGAGGTATTGCGGACCCGGCGTATCGAGCGGCAGCGGCAGGCGCCGTTCGTCCTCGCGCAGCTGCAGGCCCAGGTGGGCCAGGCCCGGCGGCAGCGGCACCATGGCCGCGATCTCGTGGGTGGCCTGCGCGTCCTGGGCCAGCGTGGCGCGCGCAGCGCCGCCCGTGCCGGCGCGCACGAAGCTGGCCCAGGGCGCGGGCTTGAGGTCGGCCAGCCGGACCTTGTACATCAACGCGCCCTCCGGCGTGCGGGTGCGCGAATAGCGCAACAGGTTCACGCCGATCAGTTCGTCGCCCGTGGGGCCGGCCTGCAGCGCCGCGCGCTCGTCGCCGCTCTCGATGCGGGCGCGCAGCCAGGCCAGGTCGGCCTCGGTGAAGCCGGGCACGCCGTTGCTGGCGATTTCCTTGCCTTCGAAGTCGGTGAACAGCAGGCGCAGCGGGATGCCGTTCATCTGGCGCAGGCCGTGCAGGAAGGGTGTCAGGTAGGTTTCCTTGCCGGCGCTGTCGACCAGGGCGGTGGCCAGGATCGGGCTGTTGGCCACTTCCGCCAGGCGCGTGGCCAGCGCTTCCAGGTTGCGCCCGACCGTGGTCGCATGGAAGGCGACCTCGCGCTGCAGCAGCAGGGCATTGGCCTGGGCGCGCTGGCGGTCGATCAGCCAGGACGACACGCCGGCGATCAGCAGCACGGCGGCCGCGGTCAGGATCGCGGCCGCCAGCGCGAAGCGTTGCGACAGGCTGGTCGGTGGGGTGCTGGTCGACATCGTCAATCCCCGGTCGGCACCAGCACGCCGTCGGCGCGGTAGCGCGCCATCAGCAGCTCGGCCGGACCGAGGGCTTCGTGGTTGGCCGGGGTGAACGGCGGCGCGTACTGCTTGACCAGGCCGCGCCACGGGCCCAGGCGCTCGAGCGCGTCGCGCACGGCCCTGCGGTCGGTGCTGCCGGCGCGGTCGATCGCCTGCGCCAGCAGGTGGGTCAGGTCGTAGGCGTGGGCCGCGCCCACCGGTCCCTTGATGTCCTCGATGCGGCGCACGGACGAGACCTTCGCCGCGCTGGCCAGGAAGCGCTGCACGCGCGCCTTGTCGGCGCGGAAGAAGCTGAAGGTCTGGATCACCGTGAAGTCGACTTCCTGCAGCGCCGGGCCGGCCTGGGCCACGAACTCGCCGCCGGTCACGCCCCAGTGGCTGAGGATGGGGATGCGCTGCGCCTTCGGCAGCCGCGCCACTTCGCGCACCAGGATCGCCGCCTCGTCGTCGTTGGCGACCAGCACGATGGCCTGGGCGCCGGCCGCGCGCAGGTGCTGGTAGTTGTCGACCAGGCTGGTGTCGCGCCAGTTGTACCAGGACGTGCCGACGATCTTCATGCCGGGCTGGCGCTCGAGCGCGCGCTCGGCCGCCTTGGCGTTGCTGCGGCCCCAGGACGTATTGGTGAGCAGCAGGCCCACGCGGTCCAGGCGCCGCTTGTGCGCCGCCGCCAGCAGGCGCGGCATGGCCAGCGAATCGCGCAGCGACAGCCGGTACACGTAGTTCGGATGCATCTCGTTGTCGATGATGCCGTCGGCCGACGACCACACGGCCATGAACAGCGTGCGGGTTTCCCGCAGCGTCGGCAGTTCCTCGATGATCACCGGGCTGAAGCGGCCGCCGAACACCGCCACCAGGTCGGGCATCGCGGCGAATTCCTGGATGTTGCGAATGCCGCGCGCCGGGATCGAGCGGTGGTCCTTGGCGACGACTTCCAGCGGCCGGCCGCGCAGCACGCCGCCGGCGGCGTTGATCTCGGCGATGGCGGCGCGCATCCCCAGTTCCACCGCCTGGGCCGACGTGCTGTTGTCCAGGCCGAACTCGCCGTCGATACCCAGCAGGACGGGTTTCGGACCGGCGGCCTGGGCCGTCAGGGCGGCGAGCCAGAACAACAGGCCGGCGCCGTGGCGCAGCAGGCGGGTGGCGAAGAGGGAAGGGCGCAGGCAGACAGGAAGACAGGACATGGCGATCCCGAAGGCAGGCTTCGGTATGACGAGGCGAGGCGGCATTTTACCGTCGATTGCCATTCCGTTTCTTTCATGAATATCCGTATTTTGTTGCGGATGAACAACCGGTTATTCCAGAAAGTAACAATTGGCTGGCGATTTATTCTTACAAAGCCCATTATCGTATTGACGATGTACAGTTTTTTAATCGAGGTTGATCATGATTTTCAACAATTACAAGATCGGCGCCCGTCTCGCCATTGCCTTTGCCGCCGTGCTGGCGTTGTCCATCGTCTTGATGGTCGTGGGTATCCTGCGCCTGCAACAGGTCGGCGGCGCCACCGAGGCGATGGACGCCGCGGTCGTCAAGGCGCGCCTGGCCGACCGCTGGATCGCCGCCACCCGCGTCAACCGCGCGCTGACCGAGACGCGCCTGCGCGCCCGCGATGCCCGCGACCTGGCGGAGATCCGCACGCGCATGAAGGCCAACAGCGCCGAGATCGGAAGCATCAAGGACAAGCTGGACGCGCTGGTCGTGCGCCCCGAGGGCAAGGCGTTGCTGGAACGGGCGGCGGCGAGCCGCAAGGCCTACACGGCGGCGCGCGACGAGGCGTTCGCGCTGAAGGAAGGCGGCGCCGAACCGGCCCTGGTCCAGCGCCTGATCGAGGAAAAGATGAATCCGGCGCTGGACGCCTACGAGAAATCGGTGCTCGCCTTGTCCGAGCGCCAGCAGCGCATGGCCGAGGCGGCGCAGGACGACGTGGCGGCGGCAGTCGCCAGCGGCCGCCTGGTGCTGGCCGTCGTCGGCGCCTGCGCACTGGCGCTGGGCGCGCTGCTGGCCTGGCGCCTGACGCGCGGCATCGTGCGCCCGCTGCGCGCGGCCGTCGCGGTCGCCAACGCGGTGGCCGCCGGCGACCTGACGGCGCGCGTCGACGCCACCCTGGACGGCGGCGCGCGCGACGAGACGGGCGAGCTGATCGCGGCGCTGCACGCCATGAACGACAACCTGAACGGCCTGGTGGCGCGGGTGCGCGGCGGCGCCGACACGATCGCGACGGCGGCCGGCCAGGTCGCCACCGGCAACATGGACCTGTCGGGGCGCACCGAGCAGCAGGCCAGCGCGCTGGAAGAAAGCGCGGCGTCGATGGAGGAGCTGGCGTCGACCGTCAAGCAGAACGCCGAGAACGCCGCGCGCGGCAACCGCATGTCGGCCGCGGCGTCCGGCGTCGCCACCCGCGGCGGCGAGGTGATGGCGCAGGTGGTGCGGACCATGGGCGAGATCGACGCCTCGGCCGCGCGGATCGCCGACATCATCGGCGTCATCGACGGCATCGCGTTCCAGACCAATATCCTGGCGTTGAACGCCGCCGTGGAAGCGGCCCGCGCCGGCGAGCAGGGACGCGGCTTCGCGGTGGTCGCCAGCGAGGTGCGCACGCTGGCCCAGCGTTCGGCCGCCGCCGCCCGCGAAATCAAGGCGCTGATCGAGGACTCCGCGGCGAAGGTCGGGGCCGGCTCGCGCCTCGTCGACCAGGCCGGGGCGACGATGCGCGACGTGGTCGAGAGCGTGCGCGATGTCAGCGTCATCATGGCCGAGATCGCGGCCGCCTCGGGCGAGCAGAGCGCCGGCATCGACCAGGTCAGCCGCGCCATCGTGCAGATGGACCAGGTGACGCAGCAGAATGCGGCGCTGGTCGAGGAAGCGGCCGCCGCCACCGGCGCGATGCGCGACCAGGCGCGCAGCCTGGCCGATGCCGCCAGCGTGTTCCGGCTGGCGGACGCGAGCGCCCCGGCGGCCGTGCCCGCCCATCGGCACAATGCCGGCGCAACGCGGGCGCCATCGCGCGCAAGCGCCAGTCTGGTGCATGAAATGCGCTAAAATGGTGCAAATTGCGTCAATGATACGGCATTGACGCAATAATGCAACATCTTGTTCGGCTTCATGTACCTGATGGTTAATAAATTGCTGCAAGGAACAGTCAACGCGTTCTAGAATCGCTGGCATCGTGAATGTTTCCGCGCTGCCGGCTCCGCCATGTTCCAGAACCTGAGCATCAAATCCCGCCTCGTCTTCCTCACTGCCTTGCTGAGCCTGATCGCCGTCGCGGTCGGCGCCGGCGGCCTGACCAACCAGGCCGCCACCAATGCCGCGCTGGGCACCGTCTACAACGACCGCCTGGTCGTGATCGCCCAGCTCAACCGGATCCTGTCGCTGATGCAGGAAAACCAGCAGGGGCTGACCGGCGCGGCGCTCGAGCCGGACGCCGACCATGGCCCGGTGCTGCAGGAAGTCGCCACCCGCATCGATACCATCTCGGCGCTCTGGAAGACCTACAAGGAAACCCGCATCACCGCGCAGGAAGCGGTGCTGGGCCAGCGCTTCATCGACAGCCGCACGGCCTTCGTCGCCGACGGCATCAGGCCGACGATGGCGGCGCTGCGCGAGCGCGACGCCGACCGCGCCCGGTCCCTGGTCACGGGCGCCCTCAAGCGCCTGTACCAGCCGGTGCGCCAGCACATGCAGGCGCTGGTGCAACTGCAGATCGACGTCGCCAAGCAGGAATACGACGCCGCCCTGGCGCGCTACGAGCGCGCGCGCAACTGGTCGATCGCCCTGATCGTGGCCGGCACGCTGGCCGGCGTGGCCGTGGCCGGGCTGCTGATCGGCGGCATCGGCCGCTCGCTCGCCGAGGCGCTGCGCCTGGCCGACAGCGTGGCCGCGGGCGACCTGACCCAGGTCATCCGGATCGAGCGCAACGACGAGACGGGCCGGCTGCTGGCCGCGCTGCAGACGATGAACGGCGCGCTGGCCGGCATCGTGGCGCGCGTGCGCAGCGGCACCGAGACCATCGGCACCGCGTCGCGCCAGATCGCGGCCGGCAACCAGGACCTGTCCAGCCGCACCGAAGAGCAGGCCAGTTCGCTGGAAGAGACGGCGGCGTCGATGGAGGAGCTGACGTCGGCCGTGCGCCAGAACGCCGACAATGCGCGCCAGGCGAATGCGCTGGCCCAGGCGGCGTCCGGCGTGGCGGACCGCGGCGGCGCCGTGATCCGCCAGGTGGTGGACACGATGGGCGGCATCAACGAGGCGTCGCGCCGCATCGCCGAGATCATCGGCGTGATCGACGGCATCGCGTTCCAGACCAATATCCTGGCGCTGAACGCCGCCGTGGAAGCGGCGCGCGCCGGCGAGCAGGGCCGCGGCTTCGCCGTGGTGGCGTCCGAGGTGCGCAACCTGGCGCAGCGCTCGGCCACGGCGGCGAAGGAGATCAAGGCGCTGATCGACGATTCGACGGCGCGCGTGGATGCGGGCGGACGCCTGGTCGAGCAGGCCGGCGCCACGATGCAGGAACTGCATGCGAGCGTGCAGCGCGTGACCGGCATCATGAGCGAGATCGCCGCGGCCAGCGTCGAGCAGACGGCCGGCATCGAGCAGGTGAACGTGGCGGTGGCGCAGATGGACCAGGTGACGCAGCAGAACGCCGCCCTGGTCGAGGAGGCGGCGGCCGCGGCCGACGCCATGCAGGAGCAGGCGCGCGGCCTGGCCGAGGCGGTCAGCGTGTTCCGCCTGGCGGCGCGTGCCGAGGCGCCGCGGCGCAGGGCGCTGGGGCGCTAGCGTATCGGGCCGTGGCCGAAGGATAACCGTTGGCCTGAAAACCGTCGCCCCGGCGAAGGCCGGGGCCCAATTTTGCATGCGTTGACGCTGCGCCAAAAAATTGGACCCCGGCCTTCGCCGGGGCGACGTGCAAGTGATGACTTCGCCGGAGCGACGTGCAGGTGATGCCGGCGCCGGCGCTACCTGCAACCGATCCCGGCGCCGATCCTCTCCCTCAGGCCTTCGCCTTGGCCGCCTGCAACTGCTCGCGCAACTGCTGCGCGTTCGAGTGGCTGTAATCCTTGTTCAGCTCGAATTCGACCAGCGGCTGCAACTGCTTGTCGAGTTCGCCGCGCAGCACGCCCAGGAACTTCGGCTCGGCCACCAGCACCAGCTTGGCGAAACGCTTTTCCTGGGCGCCCTTGAGCAGCGTGGCGCAGATCTGCTTGGCGAACAGCGACGCATCGTGCTGCTCCGGCGTCTGCGCCGGCTCGTACTGCTTGTTCGGCGTCGCGCCGCCCGTGTTGTGGATGCTCTGGCCGGCCGCGGTGGTGCCGATGCGGTCGGTATTGATGTCGATGTCGCGCGCCCGCGCATTCGGACTGACCATGTCCTCGACTTCCTCGTAGGGCTGCTGCGGGTCGGACTCGGCGAAGATGCGGGCGCGTCCTGCGTCCGCGGAAACGATCCAGGTTGTACGCATATTTCCTCCCTTTTGTCCAAAGAAAAGTTTCGTCGTGCATGCCGGTGTGGGCCATGCATGTTGAAGGGAAGTCTATCCCAAGCAGTTTTTTCGGGCGGTACGGTAGGGCCGTCCCTGTGCATGGCGCGGTATCACACGCACGTGTCGAAAAGATGACACGCGGATTCGCGATAGCAAGATTTGACAAACATGGGCAACAATTCAACGACACAATGCGCCCCATACGAAGACGAGAGACGCTGCAGCGTCCGCCGAATTCGAAACTGGCAAGTTTGACTTGACGAGCGCCGCGCCCCAAGCGCGGTCATACAGTTTTGGGAGAGCACATGAAGCATTCGTTGGGACGGAAGACGGTGGCGCGCACGGCAATCGCGAGCGCGGTGGCGATGTTGGCGATGGGCCTCGTGGCCCAGGCGCGGGCGCAGGATTCCCGGCAGGCCGGCGCGGGCGCGGGACCCCAGCCCGAACGCCCGGGCGATGCGCAGACCGTCATCGTGACGGGCGTGCGCGCCGCGCTGGAGCAGTCGCTGCGCCAGAAGCGCAATGCCGACGCGGTGGTCGAGGTGGTGACGGCCGAGGACATCGGCAAGATGCCCGACAAGAACGTGGCCGACGCGATCCAGCGCCTGCCGGGCGTGAACACGCAATCGTCGGCGGGCGGCGAGGGCGGCTTCGGCGAGAACGACCGCGTCAGCCTGCGCGGCACCAGCCCCAGCCTCCAGCAGACACTCTTCAACGGCCACGCCATCAGCACCGGCGACTGGTTCGTGCTGAACCAGATCGGCGGCAACGTCGGCCGCTCCAGCAGCTTCTCGCTGCTGCCCTCGGAACTGGTGGGCTCGATCGTCGTGCAGAAGAGCGCCACGGCGGACCTGGTCGAAGGCGGCGTCTCCGGCGCCATCAACGTGATCACGCGCCGTCCGCTCGACTTCAAGCAGGCGCTCACCGTCGAGGGTTCGGTCCAGGCCAACTACAACGACCTGGCCGGCAAGACCGAGCCGCAGGTGTCGGCCCTGGTCAGCTGGAAGAACCCGGCCAACAACTTCGGCGTGCTGCTGCAGGGCTTCTCGGAGAAGCAGAGCGTGCGCCGCGACGGCCAGGAAATCCTCGGCTACACCCCGATCAGCGCGACCAGCGCCGCCGCGCGGGCCAATCCGCAGCTGGCCGGCGTGGTGGTCCCGACCTTCATCGGCGCCGCGCTGTTCGAACAGACCAAGAAACGCCAGGGCGGCGCCTTCGACATCGAGGCCAAGCCTTCGCGCGACTTCGGCATCGACCTGAACGGCTTCTATTCCAAGCTCGAGGCGCCGCACCAGAACACCAACTGGCTGGCCGCGCCGGCCAATTCCATCAACAGCGCCGGCCTGATCCCGCAGAACCCGACGATCCGCAACGGCACGCTGGTCGGCGCCGGCTTCGCCAGCAACTCGGGCGAGGTCGACAACATCTACCGTCCGGATGCCGGCGGCGAATCGTGGTACGTCGACCTGAACGGCCGCTGGCGCGTCAGCGACGACCTGAGCTTCACCGGCAAGATCGGCAAGACCCACGGCGTGGGCTACGACCGCAACGACGTCTATTACCAGAACAACGTCGACGGCGGCATGGTGTACGGCCTGAACGGCCTCTCTCCGGCCACGGTCAGCTACCCGGGCGGCACCACCAACAAGCCCGGCTCGACGGCCTGGGCGGGCGGCGGCGAGGCGCAATCGGTCGACCAGGAAAAATACGCGCAGGCCGACGGCGAATGGCGCCTGCGCGGCGACACCGTCCAGGCCGTGCGCTTCGGCGCCCGCTGGACCGACCACAAGCGCACCGCCGAGCACCCGCTCGAGACGCGTCCGGGCGAGCTGGGCTTCAGCAATCCGGGGCCGGCATGGAACGGCGAGAAATACCCGTCGGACTTCGGTTCGGATCTCGGCGGCAGCATCTTCAACGACTACTTCAAGTACAACGGCGCCGCGCTGGGCGCCTGGGGCGCGGTGCCGGGCAACCGCCTGCTCGACTACACGCTGCGTCACAACTGGCTGGACGAATTCCAGGTGGGCGAGAAGACCGCCGCGCTGTACGGCATGGCCGATTTCTCCGGCGAGCGCTGGAGCGGCAACATCGGCCTGCGCGCCGTCGAGACGCGCCAGACCACGATCGTCAACCTGCCGGGCGGCACCACGCCGATCACCGGTTCGGCCTTCGGCCCGTACACGCCGACGACCTACAAGCGCACCTACCGCGACTACCTGCCGAGCGCGAACATCAAGTTCGACGCGCGCGCCGACCTGGTGGTGCGCGCCGGCATCGCCAAGACCATGGCGCGTCCGGACTACAGCGCGCTGGGCGGCTCGGTCTCGCTGAACGACGACGCGCTGTCGGGCAGCGGCGGCAACGTCAACCTGGACCCGATCCGCGCCGTGAACTACGACCTGTCGGCCGAGTGGTACTACATGCCGAAGGCGCTGCTGTCGGCCGGCGTGTTCTACATGGACTTCAGCTCGATCGTGGCCCAGGGCACCAGCACCGGCAGCTACTACAACAACAAGCGCGGCGTGTTCACCGAGTACCAGATCACGTCGCCGTACAACACCGGCGCCAAGAACAAGGGCGTGGAACTGAGCTGGCAGCAGCCGCTGTGGGGCAATTTCGGCATGCTGACCAACTACACCTACGCGGACGGCGAACTGGACGACGGCGGCGAGCTGCTGAACTCCTCGCGCAATACCTGGAACGTGACCGGCTACTACGAGAACGAACGCTTCTCGGCGCGCCTGGCGTACAACTACCGTTCGTCGTACAAGGCGGGCGTGGACCGCGGCGCCAGCCAGCACGTGGACGGCATGCCCTCGCTGGCGGCATCGGTCAACGTCAAGCTGACGGAAAACCTGACGCTGACCTTCGACGGCCTGAATCTCACCAACGAGACGATCAAGATGTACGCCGAGAACAAGGACCGGCCGCGCGCGTTCTACTCGAACGGCCGCACCTTCTACGTCGGCCTGCGCGGCAAGCTCTGATGCAGGAGCGCATGCAGCAAGGGCAAGGCACGCCCATCGCCCTGGCGTGGGAGTGCCTCGACAACCTGGTCGACGAGCAGGTGTTCGCGGCGCGCCTGGCGCTGCGCAACGTGTCGGACCGGACGATCGCGCCGGGCTGGGCGGTGTACTTCAACACCGCCCGTCCGCCGATCGCGGCCAGCGTGGACGCCGGCCACGCCATCGCCCACCTCAACGGCGACCTGTTCCGGCTGGCGGCGACCGACGGCGCCGCCTGGCCGGCCGGCGCGGCGCGCGAGGTGCGCTACCAGGCGCGCTTCTGGGCCATCAGCGTGACCGATGCGCCGCTCGGCTTCTACCTCGTCGAGGCCGACGGCAGCGTGACCGACCTGGGCGATCCGCGGATCCTGCCGTTCGCGCGGCCGGAGCAGCTGGCGCGCCACGGCGGCGACCTGCTGCTGCCGGCCGACGCGGCCTGGCGCTGGCACGAGAATGCGCGCCTGTCGCTGCTGCCGCGCGAGCGCGTCGGGCGCATCACGCCCACGCCGCTCAGCGCGCGATTCGCGGACGCCGGGCAGGCCGCCTGCCAACTGGCGGCCGATTGCGCCATCGCCGCCGAGGCATCGCTGGCCGGCGAGGCGGCGTTCCTGCGCGCGCTGCTGGGCGGCCTGCCGCAGCGCGCCGGCGCGGTTGCGGCGCCGGTGCGCCTCGCGCTCGAGACCGGGCCGGTGGCGGCGCCCGGTCCCGAGGCCTACCGCATCGACATCGCGCCGGACGCGGTGACGGTGCGCGGCGCTTCCGCCCACGGCGTGTTCAACGGCATCCAGACCCTGGCCCAGCTGCTCGGCGCGGACGGCGTCCTGCCGGTGGGCCGGGTGGAGGACGCGCCGCGCTTCGGCTACCGCGGCATGATGCTCGACGTGGCGCGCCATTTCTCCACGCGCGAGACGGTGCTGCGCCTGCTCGACTGCATGGCGCGCTACAAGCTCAACCGCCTGCACCTGCACCTGACCGACGACGAGGGCTGGCGCCTGCGCATCGACGCGCTGCCGGAGCTGACCGACATCGGCGCGCGCCGCGGCGTGGCGCCCGACGGCGCCGCGCTGCCGCCGTCCTTCGGCTCCGGCGCCGCCGTCGAGACGTCGGCCGGCACCGGCTTCTACGAGGCCGAGGACCTGGTCGCGATCCTGCGCCATGCGCATGCGCGCCACATCGAGGTGGTCCCGGGCTTCAACATGCCGGGCCATGCGCGCGCCGCCGTGGTGGCGATGCGCGCGCGCCACGACCGCCTGCTGGCCGCGGGCGACGCCGCCGGCGCCGCGGAATACCTGCTGAGCGATCCGGACGACGCGTCCGTGTACGAGTCGGTGCAGATGTGGCGCGACAACGTGATGTGCATCGCGCTGCCCTCGGTCGACCGCTTCGTCGACGCCGTCGTGACCCACGTGGCCGCGCTGTACCGCCGGGCCGGCGTGCCGCTGCGCGCGATCCACACGGGCGGCGACGAGGTGCCGGCCGGCGCCTGGCTCGGCTCGCCGCGCTGCCAGGCGCTGATGGCCGAACGCGGCTGGGATGCCGACCGCCTGCACGCCGATTTCGTGGGCCGCTGCCGCGCGATCCTGGCGCGCCACGGCCTGGCCTTCGCCGGCTGGGAAGAGAATGCCGTCGTGCAGGCGCCGGACGGCCGGCCCGTGCCGAATCCCGAGTTCGCCGGTCCGGACTTCCACGTCTACGCCTGGAACAATGCCTGGGGCTCGGGCCAGGAAGACCTGGCCTACCGCCTGGCCAACGTCGGCTACGACGTGGTGCTGGCGAACGCCGCCAGCCTGTACTTCGACCTGGCCTATGCGAAGGATCCGCACGAGCCGGGCTACTACTGGGCCGGTTTCGTCGGCACCCGCGAGGCCTTCGCCTTCCGCCCGCTGGACATGCTGGACGGCGCCGCCGTCGATCCGATGGGACGCACGGTGGCGCCGCAGCGCCGGGACGCGATGGCGCGCCTGAGCGCGGCCGGGAGGACGCGCATCGCCGGCCTGCAGGGCCAGCTGTGGGGCGAGAACGCATGCACGCGCGCGCGCGTCGAGTACCTCGCCATGCCGCGCATGATCGCGCTGGCCGAGCGGGCCTGGGCGCCCGACCCCGGCTGGCGCGGCGCCGACGACGGCGCGGCCGACTGGAACGAGTTCGCCAACCGGCTCGGCCAGCGCGAGCTGCCGCGCCTGGACCGGGCGCCGCTGTCCTGGGGCTACCGCCTGCCGCCGCCGGGCGCGCTGCGCGACGGCGCCACGCTGCGCGCCAACGTCGCCCTGCCGGGCCTGGCGCTGCATTACACTCTGGACGGCAGTGAACCGACTTGCGCCAGCCCGCGCATCGATGCCGGCGGCGCCGTCCAAGCCGGCCCGGGCGACCGTGCGTTCAAGGTCGCCACCTTCGACACGCGCGGCCGCAAGAGCCGTACCGTCACCCTCGACCTGGAACCGCATGGACAAGGCACATCCTGAGCAGTTGACACCGCATCCGACGCCGTCGGCGCGCCCCGGGGAGCACCCCGGGGCGCGCCATCCGCTGGCCTGGGTGCCCACGCTGTACCTGGCCCAGGGCCTGCCGTTCTACGCGGTGGCGCTGGTGGCCGGCCTGATGTTCAAGAGCATGGGCGTGCCCAACGACCAGATCGCGCGCTGGACCGGCATGCTTGGCCTGGCCTGGGTGTTCAAGGCCCTGTGGAGTCCCTTCCTGGAGCTGGCGCGCAGCAAGAAGCGCGTCGTCGTCGCGCTGCAGGTGGCCGGCGGCGCCGCGCTGGCGGCGCTGGCGCTGGTGCTGCAGCTGCCGGCCTGGTTCGCGCTGGCGATCGCGCTGCTGGGCGTGGTGGCGCTGGCGTCCAGCACCCACGACATCGCCGCCGACGGCCTGTACATCGCCAGCCTGTCGGCGCGCCAGCAGGCCGCCTATGCCGGCTGGCAGGGCGCCTTCTTCAACGGCGCCAAGTTCCTGTCGCTGGGCGGGCTGGTGATCCTGGCCGGCTTTCTGGAGCAGCGCGTGGGCGCGCCGGTGGCCTGGTCGACCGTGTTCGCGCTGCTGGGGCTGCTCCTGGCCGGCCTCGGGCTGTACCACGCCTGGGCGCTGCCGGACACGCGTCCGGCGGCGGTGGCGCACGCCGCGTCCACGGTGCGCGGCACGGCGCTGCTGCTGCTGGACGTGATCCGCGCCTTCTTCGCCAAGCGCGGGATCTGGCTGGGCATCCTGTTCATCGTGCTGTTCCGCCTGGGCGAGGGGCAGGTACAGACCATCGGCCCGCTGTTCCTGCGCGATGCCCGCGCGATCGGCGGCCTGGGCCTGTCGACCCAGGAAGTCGGCGCCATCTACGGCACCGCGGGCACGGCGGCCTTCCTGGTCGGCAGCGTGCTGGGCGGCTGGTTCACGTCGCGCATCGGCCTCAAGCGCGCGATGCCGGTGCTGATCCTGGCGATGAACGTGCCGAACCTGGTGTTCTGGTACCTGAGCATGGCGCAGCCGGCGTCGCTGGGCCTGGTCACGGCGGCGCTGGCCGCAGAGATGTTCGGCTACGGCTTCGGCTTCGTCGGCATGATCCTGTTCATCATGCAGGTCATCGCCAGCGGCCCGTACCAGACCGCCCACTACGCCCTCGGGTCCGGCTTCATGCAACTGGGCTTCGTGCTGTCGAAGGTGGTCAGCGGCGACATCCAGCAGGCGCTCGGCTACCGCCATTTCTTCCTGTGGGTGGTGCTGTCGGCCCTTCCCGTGCTCCTGGTGACGCGCTTCGTGCGCCTCGAACCGGAGCCGCACGCGACCGCTACCTGACGCCGTTCCGTATCCGTTCTTTCACACGCTTTCCTTGAAATACGCCGCTTATACTCCAATTGGAGTATAAAGGGAGTATCAATCAACCGAGGAAAGCGTCATGAAGCTCGTCGACAACACATCCAAGCTGCCGGATACCGACAAGGTCACCATCAACCTGGGCCTGGTGGACCTGGCCCAGATGGACCTGCTGGTGGAGGAAGGTTTCTATACCAACCGCACCGATTTCGTCCGCACGGCCATCCGCAACCAGCTGCAGCAGCACCAGGAGGCGATCCGCCAGACCGTGGTGCGCAAGCGCTTCGTCATGGGCATGCAGCGCTATGGCAAGGCGGAGCTGGAACGCGTCGTCGCCGGCGGCGAGCAGCTGGAGATCCACGTTCTCGGCCTGGCCACCATCGACGCCGACGTCACCCCCGAGCTGGCGCGCGCGGCGATCGTTTCGCTGCGCGTGCTCGGCGCCTTTTCCGCCTCCGCCGCCGTCAAGGCCGCGCTGGCGGACCGCATGGACACCTGAGGAACACCCTATGAAACTCCACGACCGATTCGTCGGCAACCTGCTCGACGCCATCCGCTCCAGCCAGGGGCAGGACCCCACCGCGGCCACCGCGATCATCCAGGACGCGCTGCGCGGCGCCGGGCTGATGCCGGCCGCACCGCCGCCGGCGTCCGCGCCGGCGTCCGCTGCAGCGGGCCGCTTCGTCGACCTGAACGAGGCGCCGGCCTGGACCGGCAAGCCCGCCGCGCCGGCCGCCGCCCCGGCGCCCGGCCCGCTGCCCAATCCCGCGGCGGCGCTGCGCGACGCCCTGGCCGGCCTGGCCGGCAGGTTCGACCTGCCCATGCCGGGCCAGGCCAGGGGGCGCGCGCCCGCTGCCGATCCCGCCGCGCCCGGCCAGTTCCTGCACGGCGAAGCGGGCAACGCCGCGGGCACGCGCGCCTACCGCCTGTACGTGCCGGCGCGCCCCGCGGACGGACCGCGGCCGCTGCTCGTCATGCTGCACGGCTGCAAGCAGGATGCCGCGGACTTCGCGGCCGGCACGGCGATGAACGCCCTGGCCGAGGAGCACGGCTGCCTGGTGCTGTATCCGGAACAGACGCCGCGCGCGAACGGCTCGAACTGCTGGAACTGGTTCGAGGCGCAGCACCAGGGCCGCGACGGCGGCGAACCGTCGATCATCGCGGACATGACGCGCGCGGTCGTGCGCGAGCATGGCGCCGATCCGGCCCGGGTCTACGTGGCCGGCCTGTCGGCGGGCGGGGCAATGGCGGCCATCCTGGGCGCGGCCTGCCCCGACCTGTACGCGGCCGTCGGCGTGCACTCCGGCCTGGCCGCGGGTTGCGCGCACGACCTGATGTCCGGCCTGAACGCCATGAAGGGCGCCCGCGCGGGCAAGGCCGGTCCCGGCCGCGAGGCGCCCGCGGGACGGCGCGTGCCGGCGATCGTGTTCCATGGCGACCGCGACGCCGTCGTCCACCCGTCGAACGGCGACGCGGTGCTGGCGCAGTTCGCGGCCGGGGCGCGCCTGCGCGAGGTCGAGGAGCGCGGCAGCAGCGGCGCGGGCCGCAGCCACACCAGGCGGGTGGCGCTGGACGACGCCGGCACGCCGGTGCTCGAATCCTGGCTGCTGCACGGCGCCGGCCATGCCTGGGCGGGCGGCAGTCCGGCCGGGTCGTACACCGACGCCGCGGGGCCGGACGCCTCGGCCGAGATGTTGCGTTTCTTCCTGGGCCAGCGGCGCGATTGATGTCCGCGGGACGGTGTTTTTGCTATGCTGACGGGTTTCCGGCGCCGCTCCCCGCGGAACGGCGCACCCTATCACGTATGGAGCAGCAAACATGGTGTCCCTGCAAGAGCAGCTGATGAAGGCCGGCCTGGTCGACAAGAAGAAGGTCAAGGTCGCCAACCAGGAAAAGAGCAAGCAGCAGAAGATCGAGCGCCGCACCGGCGTCACGAGCGTCAACGAGGCGCGCGAGGCGGCGCTCGAGGCCCAGCGCCAGCAGGCCGAGCGCGCGCGCGCCCTGAACGCCGAGCGCGACGCGGCCGCCGCGGCCAGGGCGGTCGCCGCCCAGATCGCCCAGATGGTGAAGGTCAACCGCCAGTCCAAGGGCAACGGCGACATCGCCTACCACTTCACGCTCGGCACCCGGGTCGAACGCATCCATGTCTCGGAAAAGGTGCGCGAGCACCTGGTGGCCGGGCGCCTGGCCATCGTCGCCCAGGGCGACGTCTTTGAACTGGTGCCGCGCGTGATCGCCGACAAGATCGCCGAGCGCGCGCCGGACAGCGTGGTGCGCGCCAAGAAGCAGGACGCCGCGACGGCCGTCGACGAGGACGATCCGTACAAGGACTTCAAGGTGCCGGACGATTTCGACTGGTGATCCGGCGTCCCGGCGCAGGCCGGGACCCAGCGGCGTGGCGCGCCCGCAAACCGGCCCCGGGCCGCGGGCCGCGGACGCCTAGCGCTTCTTGACCGGCAGCGCCAGCCACCCGCGCCAGCGCCCGTCCGGGCCGCGCTGGACCTTCTGGATGTGCGGGCGGGTGCTGTCCAGGCGCCAGGTCGCCTGCTTGTCGAGCCAGTCCTCGTACATCGAGCGGAAGCGCGGCCATTCGTCGGCGAACTCCAGGCAGGCGTAGTTGCCGGCCGGCAGCGTGCGCAGGCCCAGGCCCGGATCCGGCGCGCTGTCCTCGGCGCAGCCGAAGTCGTAGCAGTATTCCCGCTCCCCGGTAAACCCCGGGTCCTCGTCGAACACCCCGTACCACGGCGTCGACGGCACCACGCCGTCCTGGCTTTCGCGCTCGCGGATGAAGGCATTGCAGGCCATCGACAGCGCCGCGCCGGACTGGCCGAAGAAGCGCTGGTAGCGCAGGGTCAGGGCCGGCAGCGCGCGCACGGCGATGCGCGCCGCGACCGTGCCCGGTTCGGGCGGGCAGTAGGGCGCCAGGATCGCTTCCAAATTGTCGGCTTCCGCGACGAAGAAGCCGATGTCGCTCTCGCGGCCCACCTGGCGGTCCATGTAATCGCGCCAGCCGCCCTCGCGCCAGGCCTTGGCCGACATCGCGAACTGCTGCCTGAAGGCCTTGGCGAAGGCCGCATTCGATGGGAAACCGCAATCCTGGGCGATGCGCACGATCGGCACGTCCGGCTCGTGGCGCAGCAGGTGGGCGGCGCGGCGCAGGCGGCGCTTTCTCTGGTATTCGACGGCCGAGAACCCGGTCAGCTCGCGGAAGATGCGGTCGAAGTGGAACGAGGAATAGCTCGCCGATGCCGCCAGCGACTTGAGCGCGAGCGGATCGCCGACCGAGTCGAGCATCAGGTCCATCACTTCATACAGGCGCGAGACGCGCGCGGTGGGGCTCTTCATGCCCGGATCCTCTTGGCGCTGGCCGGCAGCTCGCAGCGGATGCGGCGTCGACTGCGGCTGTTATGGATGAACTAAGTATATTCCGTAAATAAACGGGCATTGGCAAGCATTTGGCATAAGCCGTCCGCCGTCGGGTGCGGCCGCACGATGCGGTGCAACATGTCTTGAAAGCATTCCCACACATTTGCATGCATGGATTGCCACGATCATTGCGCTTAAAACTTGTTTTAACTGCAATCTCGTGTTGGCCAATTATTGTTGTTTCCCACTGATTCCCGTACCGAAACCGCGTCGTTTTCCATGGTGCCGATGGCTTGGCCGGATGCAGGCCTGCCGGATGGCATTCGCATTGCATTTCATTAACACGCAATGTGTTGGCGATATCCTGAACAGGGGAAAACAGCCGAACGCAGCTTAATACCCGGCGCGCGCTTGTCGCCTTTACCTTGAGGCACCCGTAGTTTCTGATGGGAAATGTCACAAAATGGCCGTTCGGATGGCGCGTTCTTGTATTGATAAGGAAGTTATTTATAAGGCAATTAATACCGATGAGCATCCATGGTTGTGGAGAAAAAACAACCGAAAATGCCTCAAGTTGTAAAGATAATTGCCGTAAAGAATGGCGTGATCCCGCCATACAAATGTATCCTTAGAGAAATTTAATTTCGGGACGCGCGCGCCAGGGCCGCGATCAACCCAGGACAACGTTCAATATATTTAAAGGTTTAACCATGTCTGTTCTATCAGGAATGACCACGGCCCAAATCCAGGCGCTGGAAACTTCTCAAATCGCCGCGCTCGGTACCGATGACATCGCCGTATTGACGTCGGCCCAGATCGCAGCGCTCACGAGCTCCCAGATTCCTGTCCTCAGCACGGCGAACGTCGTCGCGCTGACCACCGAACAACTGTCGACCGGCCTGACCACCGACCAGGTGGCTGCCCTGACGACCGCCCAGGTCGGCGCCCTCAGCACCGTCCAGGTCGCCGCCATGACCACCGCCCAGGTCGCCGCCATCGAGACGGACGACCTGGCCGTCCTGAAGACCGGCCAGATCGGCGCCCTGACCACGGCGCAAGTCGCCGGCCTGACCACGGCGCAAGTCGCCGCCCTGACCACCACCCAGGTGGGTGGCCTGAGCAGCGTCCAGATCGGCGCGCTGGGCACCGCCCAGGTGGCCGCCATCGAAACCGCCGACCTGGCCGCGCTGAAGACGACCCAGGTCGCCGGCCTGACCACGGCCCAGCTGGTCGTCCTGAACTCGGACCAGATCGGCGCCCTGACCACCGCCGAGATCGCCGCGCTGAGCACCGCCCAGCTGGCGGGCCTGAGCACCGCCCAGATCGTCGACCTGAAGACCAGCCAGATCGGTTCCCTGACCACCGTGCAGATCGGCGCCCTGAGCACCGCCCAGGTGGCCGCCATCGAGACGGCCGACCTGGCCGTGCTGAAGACCAACCAGGTCGCCGCCCTGACCACCGCCCAGGTCGCGGCCCTGACCACGGGGCAGATCGCCGGCCTGTCAACCGTGCAGATCGCCGGCCTGAGCAGCGCCCAGCTCGGCGCGCTCGGCACCGCGCAGGTCGCCGCCATCGAAACCGCCGACCTCGCCGCGCTGAAGACCAGCCAGGTCGCTGGCCTGACCACTGCGCAACTGGCCGTCCTGACCTCCGACCAGATCGGCGCCCTGACGACCGCCGAGATCGCCGCGCTGAGCACTGCCCAGCTGGCCGGCCTGACCACCGCGCAGATCGTCGACCTGAAGACCAGCCAGATCGCCGCGCTGACCAGCACCCAGGTGTCCTCGCTGGGCACCGCGCAGGTCGCCGCCATCGAAACGGCCGACCTGGTCGCGCTGAAGACCAACCAGCTGGCCGCGCTGACCACCGCGCAGGTCGCCGGCCTGACCACGGCGCAGATCGCCGGCCTGACCACCGCCCAGATCGGCGGCCTGACCAGCGCCCAGATCGGCGCGCTCGGCACCGCCCAGGTCGCCGCCATCGAGACGGCCGACCTGGTCGCCATGAAGACCAGCCAGATCGTCGGCCTGACCACCGCCCAGCTGGCCGCCCTGAGCTCCGACCAGGCAGGCGCCCTGACCACCGGCGAGATCGCCGCGCTGACCACGGCGCAAGTCGCCGGCCTGACCACCGCGCAGATCGCCGGCCTGAAGACCAGCCAGGTCGCCGCGCTGACCACCGCGCAAGTCGCCGCGCTGACCACCACGCAGGTCGCCGCCATCGAGAGCGCCGACCTGGCCGTGCTGAAGACCAACCAGATCGGCGCGCTGACCACCGCGCAAGTCGCCGGCCTGACCACCGAGCAGGTCGCCGGCCTGACCACGTCCCAGATCGTCGGCCTGAGCAGCGCCCAGATCGGCGCGCTGGGCACCGCCCAGGTCGCCGCGATCGAGACCAACGACCTGGCCGCCATGAAGACCAGCCAGATCGTCGGCCTGACCACCGCGCAACTGGCCGCCCTGACCTCGGAACAGGCCGGTGCGCTGACCACGGCCGAGATCGCCGCACTGACCACCGCGCAAGTCGCCGGCCTGACCACCGACCAGATCGTCGGCCTGAAGACCAACCAGATGGGCGCGCTGACCTCGTCGCAGATCGCCGCGCTGAGCACCGCGCAAGTCGCCGCCATCGAAAGCGCCGACCTGGCCGTCCTGAAGACCAACCAGATCGGCGCGCTGACCACCGCCCAGGTGGCCGGCCTGACCACGTCGCAGATCGCCGGCCTGTCCACGGTCCAGATCGGCGGCCTGACGAGCGCCCAGATCGGCGCGCTGGGCACCGCCCAGGTCGCCGCGATCGAGACCAATGACCTGGCCGCCATGAAGACCAGCCAGATCGTCGGCCTGACCACCGCGCAACTGGCCGCCCTGACCTCCGACCAGGCCGGTGCGCTGACCACGGCCGAGATCGCCGCACTGACCACCGCGCAAGTCGCGGGCCTGACCACCGGCCAGATCGTCGGCCTGAAGACCAACCAGATGGGCGCGCTGACCTCGTCGCAGATCGCCGCGCTGA
>NZ_CAJYEB010000046.1 GCF_913773735.1 uncultured Massilia sp. | reverse complement strand
CGCCAGCGCGAACGGCCATGGCGCCTCGCATTCGCCGTCGGTATCGAGGCGTCCTTCCAGCAGCGTGGCGCCGGCGCCGTCCAGCACCCGCAGCGGCGCCTGCGCGTCGATCAGGCCGGCCGCGAACGGCGCCTGCGGCGCCAGCTGGAGGATGGCGCGCCACGCGCCGCCCGCCGTCCCGGCGCCCACCAGATGCAGCGTCCACCAGCCGTCGTCGGTCGCCAGCGTCAGCGCCTGCGCGGCGCCGCTGCTGGCCGCGCGCAGCATGCCGCGGCTGCCGCGCCAGCCGGGAACGGCCGCGCCGGCGGCGGCCGCGGCGCGCCGCTCCAGCGCCAGGTGGCGCAGGCGGCGCGCCGTCAGGGGCGAATCCTGCAGCGCGGCGCGCTCGCCACGCGTCAGCGGGCGGCTGCCGTCGAGCGCCGCGCGCAGCGTGGCGTCGTCCAGCACCAGCCGGTCGCCGGCCCTGCGGCGGCCCTGCAGCAGGCCGTCTTCGAGCCGGCGCGCCATCTCATGTTCCATCGTCATGCAACCTCCCTGGTTTGCGTCCGCGTCGCCGCGGCTCCCAACGCATCCTGCAACCGCGCGACGGCGGCGTCGCGCCGCTTGCGCAAGGTCGGCAGCGAAACCCGCGCCAACGCCGCCAGTTGCTGCATCGTCGGCAGCGCGCCCGTGGCCGGATCGCGCCAGGCGTCCGGATAGGCGTCGTCGTCCGGTCCCAGCAGCCGCGCATACACGGCCAGCCGCACCGGCAGGCCGTCGTCCGCCAGCAGCCGCCCCACGCGGCCGCTCGCGGCCCGGCTTTCCGCCGCGGCCGCCTCCTCCATGAAGCCGGGGGGAAGTGAAACGGCGGCGGCGACCTCGCGCAGCAGCGGATCCACGACGACGTCCGTCGCGGCCTCGTCGGCCGGCTCCCCGTCGCCGGCGTCCAGTTCGTCCTGCGCGGCCTCCAGGATGCGGTCCGGTCCCGGCGTGGCGGCGTCGTGCGCATCCTGCAGCACGCGCCAGTAATCCTCGACCCAGGCCGAGGCGTCGTCCAGGTCCTGCAGCCAGTCGCGGTCGCGGTTGGCCGACAGGGCCTCGTAGTCGCCGATCTCGCGCAGCATCGCGCCGATCCTGGCGGGGTTCGACTTCAGGCTGGCGAAGCGCTTCGACCGCGTGTGCAGCGGACCGGGCGCGCCGCCGAACGCCTCCAGCGTCTCGCTCCAGCGCAGCACCCATTCGGGGCGGCAGTCGGCGATCGAGCGCAGTTGCCGGGTCTCGATGGGCGCGCCCGCCGCGTGCAGCGCGCGGCCGAGGATGGCGCCGACCTGGGCGCGGTGCTGTTCCCAGCCGGCGAACAGGCGCGCGATCTCGCCATGGGCCGTGTCCAGCATCCGGTAGGCATACATGCGGTTCGGACTGCACGGGCGGCCGCAGGCGGCCTGGTAATTGTCGGCATCGACCTTGTCGCGCAGCAGCGCATACATATCGTTCACCTTCTTGCGCAGCAGGCCCTCGCCCGCCGGCGTCCAGCACGCGGGATCGGCGGCGGCCGCGCAGAACGCGTCCCAGTCGCCGGGCCGCGCCTGCAGCTCGTACAGCAGCCCGGTGGCCAGTTCCGCGACGGTGTCGCCATAGCTGTTGCCGCTCGCGGCGGCACGCGCGCTGCCGCGCAGCGCCCGCAGCGCCCTGCCGGCCTGCTCGACGTAGCGCGCCAGCGCGTCGGCGCGGCCCTCGGGGGCGTGCCAGTGCGCGGGATCGCAGGCGCGCAGCGCGACCAGCGAACACTGGCCCAGCAGCTTGCGCACGTCTTCCCAACCTGGTTCCTGGTACCGGGTGCCCGGCAAACGCATGTCTTCCTCGTCGAAATGCCGGCGGACCGCAGGGTGCCGGGCCGCCAGGGAACGTGCATTTGCACAAGCGCAGTTCCCCGAAGCAAATCATGCCACATAAACAGCCACCCTAGGCGCGCATCTGAGGCGGGTTTACCCGTCAATTCGCGTCTTGCCCCTGGCGCCGCGCCAGGAAGCGCAGCACGGCGGCCGCCACCGGCGCCGCATGGCCGCCGCCGGTGCCCGGCGAACGGCTGACGAACACCGCGACGGCGAGCCGGTGCGGCTGGCGCGGCAAGCTGCCCGGCTCCAGCCAGCCGGTGAACCAGACCGTCGCCAGCGCGCCGTCGCCGACCGGCGCCGTGCCGGTCTTGCCGGACAGGCCACGGCGCACGCCGTCCAGGTCGGCGCCGCGGAAGGCGCCCGCGGCCGTGCCGCCGTCGACGACGCCCTTCATGCCGGCGCGGATCCGGTCCAGCCGCACGCCCAGCGCCTCGCCCTGCGCGCGCCGCGCCGGCTTGCCGTCCAGTTCGGCCAGCAGGTGCGGCGCCACGGCACGGCCCTGGCCGACGGCGCCGGCCGCCAGCGCCATCTGCAGCGGCGTCGCCTGCATGCGCAGCCCGATCGCCATCTGGCGCAGTTCGTGGCGCGTGTGGATGGGGTCGATGCCGGCGGCGCTGGCCTGCAGCGCATCCCAGGCCGACCAGGCATAGTCCGCCGGCAGCAGGCCGCCGTCGAGCCGCCAGGCCTGGCCGAAGCCGACCCGGCGCGCCATCGCGACGATCGGGCGCACCGCGTCCAGCGCGCCCGGCGCCAGCGGCTGCAGGTCGGGCGCGCCGCCGTCGGGCCGGCCCAGCAGGCTGCGGTCGGACAATTCCCCGCTCCAGGCGAACCAGGTATTCAGGCTGTAGGTCAGCGCCTGCGCCACGCCCAGGCGGCCGTCGTGGGCGCGCCGGTCCAGGCCCTGGTCGCGGAAGTTCGTGATGCGCGCGCGGCCATCCACCGGATAGACCGGGGCGTCGGTACGGAAGGCGAAGCCGCGCCGGGCCGCCAGCGCATTGATGTCGGCCAGCGGCATGCCCGCGAGCAGGCCGTCGAGCGCGCGGTCGCCCTGCGCCGCCAGTTCCAGGCCGAGGGCGCTGACGATCTTGAACGTCGACCCCGGGCTGCGCTCGGCGCCGCCGTCGTGCTGCCAGGCCGGCAGGCGCAGCGGACTGGCGGCGGGGTCGATGCGGTCGAAGTCGCGCGCCTCGCGCCAGTTGGCGGCGTCGACCCGGCCGTTGCCGGCGCCCGCCGCGGCCAGGATCGCGCCCGTTTCCGTGTCCAGCACGACCATGCCGGCCTGGCGCCCGTCCGGCACGCCGCCGGCGCCGCTGCAGGCCTGTCCATCCCACTGGCCGCCGCGCATGCCGATGCAGTCCAGCGCCTGCTGCGCCGCGCGCTGCAGGCCCAGGTCCAGCGTCAGGCGCGCCTCGTGGCGCACGCCGCCCAGGCGCCGCAGCATGCCGGCCACCCCGCCGTCCTGGCCGGCGTGCACGCCCAGCAGCGTGGCCAGGCCGGCCGCGCGCGCCGCCTCGGTCGGGGCGCCGTCCTGCCACAGCGGCGCGCCGTCGCGGTCGCGCAACGCCACCTCGGCCGCGCCGGCGGCGGCGCGCGCGCCCGCATCCGGCAAGGCCTGCCAGGCCAGGCGGCCGTCGCGCAGCACCAGGTGGCGGTAGCGCGCGTCGCCGGGCGCCGCCAGCGCCGCCATGCCCAGCGGCGCCGCGTCCAGCACGACCTCGCGCACGCCCGGCAGCGGCAGCAGTTCGACGTCCTGCACCTCGTCCGCGGCGCGGCAGGCGCGCCCGTCGCAGGCCGCCCGCGGGGCGCCGCGCAGCTGGGCGTTTGTCACGCCCAGCAGGCGCCCGGCCAGCATCAGGCGGATGCTGTCGCCGGCGCGCGCCGGCGCATCGAGCTGCAGGCGCAGGCGTGCGGCGCCGCTGGCCGCCGGCCAGGACGCGATGCGGCGCCACGGCGCCCAGCCTTCCGGCAGGCGCGCGAACAGGCGCGCGGCGGCAGGCGGCAAGTCGTCGGCCAGCGGCACCGGCCCGGCCGGCGTCCCCTGCGCCGACATGGCTTCGGCGCGCCAGGCGCCGTGGCGGTCGCGCTCGTCGGCGCCGCGCACGCGCCAGGCCAGCAGGCGGCGCTCGGCATTGAAGATGCGCACCTGCTCGCGCACGAAGTCGCCGTCGGCGCGGCGGTACAACTGGTCCAGCAGCCGCCTGGCGTCGTCGTCGACGGCGACGCCGTCCCAGCCCGTCGCGCCCTGCGCGCGCCAGGCCGCCAGGTCGGGCGGCGCCAGCTCGGCCAGGCCGCCGGCGCCCAGGCGCACGAGCCCGCGCGCGGCGAGACGCTCGAACAGCTGCTGGTCCTCGCCGGCGGCAGGCCGCCCGGCGGGCACGCGCCAGTCGCCGGCCGGCAGGCGCAGCTCGACCGCGGCGGCGCCCGGCGCCAGGGCGGCCACCAGCGCCGGCCCCGTGGTAGGCCCCGTCGTCGCCCCAGTCTTCGGCCGCCCCGGCGCCGGCCGGTACAGCTGCAGCACCAGTTCGCCGGCCGTGGCGCAGGCGCGGGCGGGCCGGCGCAGCACGCGCAGCGCCTGGTCGCCCCACAGCAGCCAGCCGGCGCCGCTCAGCGCCGCCTCGCCGCTCGCGCCCGCGGGGACCGCGCCGGCGTCGCCGATCCATGCGGCGCGCATGCCGTCCCAGCGCAAGGACAGGCCGCGCGTGCCCGGCTGCAGGAAATCCGGCGCGGCCCAGCCGCCGATCTCGATGCGCGGCATGGGGCCATCGGCCAGCACGATGTTGCGCAGCGCGACCGGGCTATCCGACGCCGCATTGCGCGCGGCCAGCGCGGCGACGTCGGCGAACTGCCAGCCGGCGCGCAGCGCCAGCAGCCGGCCGGGGCGCGTGGGATAGCGCATCTGCCCGCACAGGTCGATGCGCCGGGCCGGCTCGGCGTGCAGGCCGGACAGCACCAGCAGCGTCGCGGCGCCGTGGCGTTCGACGCGCACGCCGGTCTCCTGCGGCACGGTGAAGGCCGCGCCCGGCAGCAGCGGCTGCAGCGCGGCCAGGCGCGCATCGGCCTGCGCCCGGGTGCCGGCCGCGCCGGCCAGCCAGCGCGCGTGCTGGGCGATGACGACGGCGCCGAGCACGGCCAGCAACGCGCTGGCCGCGAGCAGCCAGGCCAGCGGCGACGCACGCCATGGGGTGCGCGGACGGACCGACGCGGCCGCCTGCCGTGCGGCGGCGGACGGGCGCGCCCCGGCCCGCAGATTGCGCGCGCGCCGCCAGCGCGTCCGTCCCGCCGTCCAGGCACCGAGCACCGTTCCGATCATCCCGCCTCTCCCTCATCCATGTCCGCGCCTGCCTAGCGGGGGGAAGCGGAAAACGCGGCCGCGCGCGCGGCGGCTCGCGCCGGCGCGGATGCATTCCAGCCCGCGTTTTCGACGGCCCGTCGCACGCCGCTGGCGACCCGCGGCGCGCGTGGCTACAGTACGACCATCGACACACCAGACGCAGTCCCCACCCACCACAGGAGAACATCATGAACGTCCTCAAGCACATGGAAGCCGCCTTCCTCTTTTCCCTCGGCGTCGCCGTCGTCGGCAGCATCGCCATCGAGACGAGCCCGCCGGCGCAGGCCGCCGGCGCCGTGGTCGAGAACAGCATCGCCACGCCGACCAGCATGGCCGTCGTGAAGGTCAGCGCCAAGCGCATGAGCGCGGCCGAGAAGGCGCAGTCGCTGGCCGCGGAACGCAGTGCCGGCGGTCGCGCATGATGGCGCCCGGCGCGGCGGGCCACCCCCGTCGCGCCACACCCCGCCGGCTCCCCGTCGTCCTCCCCGCGCAACACCATTCCCCCGATCTGTTTCAGTTGTAAGGATGTGCTTCAAGCCGCCTTTTGCGCCGGCCTGCGCGCTATAGTTCCTCCATCCGACGAATCGACTTCGGACTTTGGAGACGACCATGAAACGCATCGCTTTCACCGCCCTGTTCGCCCTCGGCACCGCCCTCGCCGCCCCGGCCTCGATGGCCGCCAGCAACGTCAGCCTGTTCATCACGGCCGCGCCGCCCGCGCCGCTGTACGAACGCGTGCCGCCGCCGCGCGCCGGCTACGTCTGGGCGCCCGGCCACTGGGAGTGGAACGGCCGCCGCCACGTGTGGGCGCAGGGTTACTGGATCGTCGCACGCCCCGGCTACGCCTACAGCGCCCCGGCCTGGTACCCGCGCGACGGCGGCTGGTACCTGCGCCCCGCCGCCTGGACCCCGTACGGCCCGGACCGCGACCGCGACGGCGTGCCCGACCGCTTCGAGCGCCGCTACGATCCGCCCCGCTACGTCGGGCCGGGCTACGGCGGTCCGCGCTACGGCGACCGCGACCGCGACGGCATCCCGGACCGCTACGAGCGTCCGCGCGGCCCGCGCCACGACGAGGACCGCGACGGCATCCCGAACCGCTACGACCGCGATCGCGACGGCGACGGCGTGCCGAACCGCTACGACCACCGCCCGGACAACGCCTGGCGCCGCTGAGCGCACCGTCCGCACCGGTCCGGTGAGCTGACCGGCCCCGGGCGCGGCCCGGGCCGCGACGCCGTGCCGGCGCCTTGTCATCGCCGGCACTCCCGCAAGCGGCCGCGATCGGTTATCCTGCCGGCATGAACGATTCCGCCGCCTACCAGGACCTGCAACTGGCCGCCTTCAAGGCCGAGCGCGCCGCCAGCCGCCGCCTGGCGCGCGCCGAAGGCCTGTCCGACGAGGAGGCGCTGCGGCGCACGCTCGCGGCCAGCGCCGGCCAGGCCGGGCTCGCCGTGCTGCTGGCCCAGCGCGCGGCGCTGCGCGCCAGGGACGCCGAACGGCTGGCCGCGCGCGCCGCCCTGCACGCCGCCGCCAGGGCGCGCCACCAGGCGCGGCATGACGGGCGGCCGAGCGCCTGGCGTGCCTGGTTCGACGGCTCCGCCCGCCCCAATCCGGGCCGCTGCGGCATCGGCGCCCTGCTGGCCGGCCCCGACGGCGCGACGATCGAGATCGCGCGCGACGTCGGCCATGGCGACAGCAGCGCCGCCGAGTACCAGGCGCTGGTCGCCGTGCTCGAGGCGGCACTGGCGCACGGCGCGACCGACCTGGCCATCTACGGCGACAGCCGCGTCGTGATCGACGACGTCACCGGCCCCGACGCCTTCGCCGCGCCCGCGCTGGCCGCCTGGCGCACGCGCGCGCGCACGTTGCTCGCCCGCCTGCCGCACGCCACACTGCGCTGGGTGCCGCGCCACAAGAACGGGCGCGCCGACGCGCTGTCGCAGCGCGCCCTCGCCGACTTCACCAACGACGGAACCACCGCCCATGCAGCACCCGCCGCACACCACCTTCCCTGAACACGACCAGCTCGCCGCATGGCGGCCGCGCCTGGCGGCGCTGGCGGCCGACGCCGCCGGCGACGACGGCGCCCACGATGCCAGCCACCTGGAGCGCGTGCGCCGCAACGCCGAGGCGATCCTGGCCGACTACCCGCAGGCCGACCGCCTGGTGGTGCTGGCCGCCTGCTACCTGCACGACCTGGTGAACCTGCCGAAGAACGACCCGCGCCGCGCCGCCGCCTCGCGCCTGTCGGCCGAGCTGGCGCGCCGGCTGCTGGCCGAACGGGGCTTCCCCGCCGACAAGCTCGACGCCGTCGCCCATGCGATCGAGGCGCACAGCTTCTCGGCCGCCATCCCGGCGGCCACGCTGGAAGCGCGGATCGTGCAGGATGCCGACCGCCTCGACGGCCTGGGCGCGGTGGGGCTGGCGCGCATGTTCTACATCGCCGGCCGCATGGGCAGCGGCCTCGCGCACCCGGCCGATCCGCTCGGCCGCGCCCGCGACTTCGACGACAAGGCGTATGCGCTCGACCACATCCCGGTCAAGCTGGCCCGGTTGCCGGGGATGATGCAGACGGCCGCCGGGCGCGCGCTGGCCGAGCGCCGGCTGGCCTGGCTGGAGGCGTTCCGCGACACGTTCGCCGCGGAATGGAGCGGCGCACCCGGCGACGCCTGAACGTCGTCGTGGCGCGGCCGGATACGACGTGGCCGCCGTGGCCGCAGCGTGGGGACGGTCATGCCGGCAGGGAAATCGGTGCTACCATGGTCGCCTTTCCGTTTCCCGACGGTGCCCCATGCCCAGCAGCGCGCTCCTTGCCCGGCCATCGCCCGGCAACCTGAACTTCGTCCTCATCTGCGTGTTCGTCGACATGCTCGGCATCGGCCTGATCGTGCCCGTGCTGCCGGCGCTGGTGGGCGACTACGTGCAGGGGCGCGAACAGCAGGCGCTGTGGTACGGCGTGCTCGGCGCCACCTTCGGGCTGATGCAGTTCCTGTTCATGCCCATGGTCGGCGCGCTCAGCGACCGCATCGGACGCCGTCCGGTGCTGCTGTACTCGATGGCCGGCATGTGCGTCAACTTCCTCGCCACCGCCTGGGCGCCCAGCCTGGCCTGGCTGTTCCTGGGCCGCGTCATCGGCGGCGCCTCGTCGGCCAGCATGTCGGTGGCGTCGGCCTATGCCTCCGACGTCTCCACGCCCGAGAACCGCGCCAGGAGCTTCGGCAAGATCGGCGCCGCCTTCGGCCTGGGCTTCATCTGCGGACCGATGCTCGGCGGCCTGCTGGGCGACCGGGACCTGCACCTGCCGTTCTACGTGGCCGCCGCGCTGTCGGCCGCGAACTTCGTGTACGGTTTCGTCGCCGTGCCGGAATCGCTGCCGCGCGAGCGCCGCGCGGCGTTCGCCTGGAAGCGCATCAACCCGTTCGGCGCCCTGCTGCGCCTGACGCGCCGGCGGGACATCCGCAGCCTGCTGGTCTGCTACACGCTGCTGATGTGCGCCCAGATGATGCTGCAATCGACCTGGGTGCTGTTCACCACCTTCCGCTTCGGCTGGACGCCGCGCGAGAACGGCCTGTCGCTGTTCTGCGTGGGCCTGTGCTCGGTGGCCGTCCAGGCCGGGCTGCTGGCGGTGCTGATCCGCCGCTTCGGCGAAGTACGCCTGACGCTGCTGGGCCTCGGGTCGGGCGCCGTCGCCTACCTGCTGTACGGGCTGGCGACGCAGGGCTGGATGATGTACGCCTTCATCCTGTGCAACCTGCTCGCCTACGCCGCCGGGCCGGCGCTGCAGGGCATCCTGTCGAAGTCGTCCGGGCCCGGCGAACAGGGAGAGCTGATGGGCTCCCTGCAATCGATCGGCAGCCTGGCCCTCGTCGTCATGCCGCTGCTGGGCAGCAGCATCCTGGGCGCCGCCAGCCACCTGCCCCCGCAGGACTGGCGCGTGGGCGCCACCTTCTTCGTGTGCGCGGCGCTGCAGGCGCTGGCGCTGCTGGCCGCGCGCCACCATGTCGGCGCGCGCGCCGCCGCCCGCGCGCTGCCATGAGCGGCGCGGCCGCGGCACGGCGGCGACGGCGCCGGACCGGGCATCCTGGCACCGTTTCCGGGTAAAACTGCCGTGCACGGGCGTGGCGCCCCGGCCAGCCGGCCCTGTCGGACCGGCCGCCGCTCCGGTATCATGCGGGGATGATCGAGCATGCCGCGGCCCCGCCGGTCTCTCTCTCTCTTAATTTGTCCCTTATCTTCTCCCTTATTTCCCCGCTGATTTCCTCGCCTATGTCCACGTCCACGTCCCTTCCTGCCTCGTCCCTCATGCCCCCGTTCATCATCGGTGTCGCCGGCGGCAGCGGCAGCGGCAAGTCCACGGTGTCCCAGCAGGTGCTCGCTTCGTTCGGCGCCGACATGGTCTCGGTGGTGATGCAGGACGATTACTACCGCGACCAGTCCGACCTCACGCCGGAGGTGCGCCGCAAGCAGAACTACGACCACCCGCAGGCGTTCGACTGGCCCCTGCTGGTGCAGCACGTGCGCGCCCTGCGCGGCGGCGAGACGATCGCGATGCCGGAGTACGACTTCACGATCGACAACCGCTCCGACCGCACCATCCCGGTCAGGCCGGCGCCGGTGATCGTGATCGAAGGCCTGTTCGCCCTGTACGACGCCGACCTGCGCGACATGATGTCGCTGAAGATCTTCGTCGACACCGCGCCCGACATCCGCTTCATCCGCCGCATGCAACGCGATGTCGCCGAGCGCGGCCGCTCGCTCGAGAGCATCGTCGGCCAGTACCTGGAAACGGTGCGCCCGATGCACAAGCAGTTCATCGAGCCGACCAAGCGCCACGCCGACATCATCCTGCCGCACGGCGCGAATGGCCCGGCGGTCGACGTCATCACCACCAAGGTGGCGAGCGTCATCGCCTCCGGGTTCGACGCCGGCCGGTAGCCGGGGCCGCGGCAGGCCTCAGAACTTCATTTCCAGCGTCCCGCGCACCATGCGCCGCCCCGGCGCCGTGGTCAGCAGGGTCTGCGACCCCACGCCCGGCGTCAGGTAGGTCCCGGCGCTGACGTAGTCCTGCGCCAGCAGGTTCGAGGCCGTCACGCGCAGTTGCAGCTTCGGATCGAACTTCCACAGCGCGTACATGTCGAGGTCGCGCCGCACCGACTGGTAGCTGTACTGGTTGACGGCGATGCGCACCGGCCCGCCCGTCTTGAAGACGTAGCTGCCGCCGAGCGTCAGCGGGCCGGTCTTGTAGTCGGCGCCGAGCGTGGCGGACAGCGGCACCTGGGCGTTCAGGCGGTTGTCCGGTCCCGGCACCGAATCGACGCTGGACCAGTTGCGCGACACGCTGGCGCGCAGGTCGAGCGCCGTCGTCGTGGCCATCACCGCCTTCAGCGGGAAGCGGGCCTCGAGTTCGAGGCCGTAGGTGCGCGCGTCGCCGGCATTGGACGGGGTCGAGACCCAGCGCGCGCCGTCGAACACCGTCAGGTTGCGCGTGTAGTCCTGGATGCGGCGCGTCGAGACGCTCGCCGACAGCAGCGCGCCCTCGGCCCAGTAGTGCTCGTAGGAGGCGTCCACGCCCAGCGCCAGCTCGGGCTTGAGGTCCGGATTGCCGATCGCATCGGGTTCGGTCTGGCTGTTGTTGATCGACGTGACGCGGTGCGGGATCAGGCTTTGCAGGCCCGGCGCCTTGTAGGTACGGGTCAGCGCCAGGCGCACCTGGTCGCCCTTGGAATCCGGCAGCTTGTACAGCGTCTGCATCAGCGGACTGAGCACCGCCGAGCGCGAGCGCCCGGTGCCGAAACTCTCCCCTTCGGTGCGCGTGCGGATGCCCTCCCAGCGCGCGCCCAGGTACAGCGACCAGCGCGGCGTCACGTTCCACTCGTCCTGCGCGTACACGGCCAGGCGCGACACGGTCGAGGAATAGGTCTCGTCGCCGTCCGGGACGACGGCATCGGGGTGGCGCCAGTCGCGCTCGCGCCGCGCGTCGTCGCGCTCGGCATGGCCGGCGTCCCAGCCGAAGGCCAGCGCATGGCCTTCCCAGCGCGCGCTGGTGTACTTGCCCTGGGTCGTGACGCCGCGCTCGGTGCTGTCCGAGTCGATGGTGTCGCTCAGGGTGCCGGCGGCCGGGTTGCCGGCGCCGTCGCGCCAGTCCCCGCTTTCGTTCGCGGCGTAGTTCGCGCCGACCTTGGCGTCCAGGCGCGCGCCGCCGGCCAGCTTGTGGACCCAGTTCAGCTCTTCGCGGAAGAAGCGGTTGTCGGCGCGGGTGCGCTGGGCCAGCAGCGGGTACGCGGGCGGCGGGCCGGCCACGGTGTCGACTTCCTTGTCGATCGCGTTCGACAGGCGGAACATGCTCGCGAAGGTCTGCGAGGTCAGCGTGTCGCCGTTGGCGAAGGTCCAGTTCAGGCGCGGCGTCAGGTTCAGCATGGTGAAGCGCCCGACCGGATCGGTCGTGCCGCGCCGCAGGCCGGTACGGTTGCCGGCCGCGTCGAGAAATTCCTCGACCGTGGCCGACCCGTCGTTGAAGCTGGCGCGGAACGCGTTGGCCGCCAGCGAGTACGACAGCTGCCCCGCCTTGTCCGACAGCTGCAGGTTGACGCCGCGGTTGGCCGCATTGGTCGCATGGCCGTAGTTCGCCTTGACCTCGCGCTGGGCGGTGCGCACCGTCTTCTTGAGGATGACGTTGATGGTGCCGGCGATCGACTGCGTCGAGAACTCGGCGCTGGCGGCGCGCAGCACCTCGATGCGCTCGATGACGTCGGGCGCCAGCGAGTCGAGCGAGAAGCCGGCCGGGGCGCGCTCGCCGTTGATCAGGATCTGCGTGTAGCCGCCGCCCAGGCCGCGCATGCGGATTTCGCTGCCGCGCCCGCCGCTGCCGCTGACGGTCACGCCGGGGACGCGCTTGAGCACGTCGTAGACGCTGGTGTCGCCGTACTTCACGATCTCGTCGTGGTTGACCACGATCTTGCTGGCGGTGTCGTCGCGGCGCGGGTCGTAGGCGTCGGCGGCGCCGCGCACCTCGACCGTCTGCATGGCGGGGTCGGCATCCTTGGCCGGCGGCGCCGGCTGCGGCTCCCTGACGGCCTGCACGGCCTGCTGGGCATGGACGGACAAGGGGGCGCAAAGGGAAGCGGCAACTGCCGCCGCGAGCAGCGTCGGGCGAAGCGAGGGCGAAACGATGTGCATGTCAGAAAGGCAAAAATGGGAGCGGGCGCCATTGTCCGCCAGTTCGCCGCTTTTTTGTTACCCAGACGCAAATTTATTTGATATGCATGTCATGCGATGCCATGCCGGTAAGCATGCCAAAAGCAAAACGTTTTTCGCCCGTCGCCATGCGGCTATAATGAACCGTCATCATTTCGAGGTTTGCCGTGTCCGATCGCCTGAAAGTCCTGCCCCAATACCTGCTGCCCAAGCAGCGTCTGACCACCTTCGCCGGCCGCGTCGCCGGCGCCAAGGGCGGCACCATGACGACCCGCCTGATCCGCTGGTTCGTGGGCAAGTATGGCGTCGACATGAACGAAGCCGCGAATCCGGACATCGCCAGCTACGCGAGCTTCAACGAATTCTTCACGCGCCCGCTCAAGCCGGGCGTGCGGCCGCTGGCGGACGCGGACTTCGTCTGCCCGGTGGACGGCGCGATCAGCCAGTTCGGCGCCATCGACGACCACCACATCCTGCAGGCCAAGGGCCACCGCTTCACCACGACCGAGCTGGTCGGCGGCGACGCCACGCTGGCCGCCCGATTCCGCCACGGCAGCTTCGCCAACCTGTACCTGTCGCCCAAGGACTACCACCGCCTGCACATGCCCTGCGACGGCAGGCTGACGCGCATGATCTACGTGCCGGGCGCACTGTTCTCCGTGAACCCGACCACGGCGCGCGGCGTGCCGAACCTGTTCGCCCGCAACGAGCGCGTGGTCTGCGTGTTCGACTCGGCCGAGCACGGCCCCTTCGTGCTGGTGCTGGTGGGCGCCACCATCGTCGGCAGCATGGCCACCGTGTGGCACGGCGTGGTCAACCCGCCGCGCATGCAGAAGGTCACCGAGTGGAGCTATGCCGACCAGGAGATCGTGCTGCGCAAGGGAGAGGAGATGGGCCGCTTCCTGCTCGGCTCCACCATCGTGATGCTGTTCCAGAAGGACGTCATCGCGTTCAATGGCGACTGGGCGCCGGAGCGCAAGGTGCGGCTGGGCGAAATGATGGGCAGGCGGCCGGGCTGAAACGTCCGTTACGGTCTATCTGGCCAAAACAGTATCGTTGGCAGCAAGACCGTCGCCCCGGCGGAGGCCGGGGCCCAATTTGCGCGCATCACGGCGGCGCTCAGAACTTGGACCCCGGCCTTGCGCCGGGGCGACGTTGCTTGCGGCGCAGCGTATCAGGCGTCCTTGGCCCGGTCCTTGCAGAACATCTCTTCCATCATGTCCAGGAACACCCGCGTCTTGGCCGGCATCAGCCGGCGCCCCGGGAACACGGCCCAGCCGGTCGCTTCCGGCAGCTCCCAGTCGGGCAGCACGCGCACCAGCTCGCCCTTGCGCACGTAGTTCGCCACGAACAGGTCGGAACTGGCCGCGATGCCGGCGCCGCCGCAGGCGATGCGCGCCAGCAGTTCGGGGGAATTGGCCGTCAGGCGCGCGCGCAGCGTGCGTTCCCAGCGCACCTTGCCGCGCGTGAGGACCCACGGCGCGGGGCCGCCGCTGCGGCTCAGGATGCACAGCAGGTCGTGTTGCAGGAGGTCGTCCGGCTGCTCCGGCAGGCCGCGCTGCCCGATGTACCTGGGCGCCGCGTACAGGCCGAAGCGCTCGATCGCCACGCGGCGCGCCGCCAGCGTCGAATCGTCGGGCAGGTCGCCCATGCGGATCGCGACGTCGAAGTTTTCCGCCACCAGGTCGACGCGGCGCGGCGACAGGTCCAGTTCCAGCGACACGGCCGGATAGCGCTCGCAGAAGCGCGCCAGCAATTCGGTCATGCCGACGTTGGCGAAATCGTTGGGCACCGAGATGCGCAGCTTGCCGCTGGGTTCCAGCTGGCGGTGCTGGGCCAGCGCGCCGGCCGCTTCCACCTCGTCGGCCACCTTGCGCGCATGCTCCAGCAGGCTCGCACCGAATTCCGTCAGCACTAGGCGGCGCGTGGTCCGCTGCAGCAGGCGCTCGCCCAGGCTCGCCTCCAGCAGCGCGATGCGGCGCGACACGGTGGACTTGGGCAGGTCCAGGCGCTGCGCCGCCATGCTGAAGCTGCCGGCTTCGACGATGCGGGCGAACAGCAGCAGGTCATTCGGTTCGACGTTCACGATTGTTCCACCAGTTGAATAATGTTATCCATTCTACCGTCTTCCGCGCGGATTTTGGAACCGTTAAAGTGTCTCCATCGCAAGTCCCCACCAACACGAAAGACGAAGGGAGCATCTCATGAACATCCTGCAAATCAACTCGAGCCAGCGCGGCGCCGATTCCGAATCCACCCGTGTCGCCAGCCAGGTCGTCGCCAAGCTGGTCGCCAGCAACCCGGGCGCGCAAGTGACCGTGCGCGACCTCGGCGCCCAGCCGCATCCGGAACTGGACGGCCCGGCCCTCGGCGCCCTGTTCACCCCGGCCGACAAGCGCAGCGCCGAGCAGGCCGCCCGCGTGGCGCTGGACGATGCCCTGATCGCCCAGGCCCAGGCGGCCGACGTGATCGTGATCGGCGCCCCAATGTACAACTTCGGCATGCCGACCCAGCTGAAATCGTGGTTCGACGCGATCGCCCGCGCCGGCGTGACTTTCCGCTACACCGAAACCGGTCCGGAAGGCCTGCTGAAGAACAAGAAGGTCTATGTGGCGACCGCCCGCGGCGGCATCTACCCGGCCGACGCCGACCCGCAAGTGCCGCACATCCGCATGCTGCTGAACTTCCTGGGCCTGACCGACAACACCTTCATCTACTCGTCGGGCCTGGCGATGGGTCCGGACGCCGCGGCCAAGGGCCAGGCCGAAGCCGACGCCGCCGTCGCCGCCATCTAAGCGACGACCCGGTAGGGTGGACGGGTTCCCCGTCCACGCGTCCAACCGACACGCGATGCCCCGTGACGCAGGCCACACGCGAACGCGTGGACGGCGGAGCCGTCCACCCTACGGACAACGCAACACATCATTCGCCTCGAAGGAGAACACCATGATCCAGCAAACGGCAAGCCAACCGGTGACGAAGACGCGCGGCGTCGAGCGCGTGCTCGGCGGCCAGTTCGTGATGGACGGCGCCGGCGTCAAGATCAACCGCGTGCTGACGCAGCCGCTGCAGCGCCGCCTCGATCCGTTCCTGATGCTGGATGCCTTCGGCAGCGACAAGGCCGGCGACTACATCGCCGGCTTCCCCGAACATCCGCACCGCGGCTTCGAGACCGTCACCTACATGCTGGCCGGGCGCATGCGCCACCGCGACAGCGCCGGCAACGAGGGCCTCGTCACCAACGGCGGCGTGCAATGGATGACGGCCGGCCGCGGCGTGATCCACTCCGAGATGCCGGAACAGGACGAGGGCCTGATGGAAGGCTTCCAGCTGTGGCTGAACCTGCCCGCCAGGGACAAGATGAGCGCGCCGTGGTACCGCGACATCCCGACCGAGGAAGTGCCGCGCTTCGCGCTGGCGTCGGGCGCGCTGGTGCAGGTGATCGCCGGCAGCAGCCACGGCGTCGACGGCGCCGTGCAGCGCGCCGGCACCGAACCGCTGTACCTGGACATCGACCTGCCCGCCGGCGCCGTGTTCGAGCAGCCGCTGCCGGCCGGCCACAACGCCTTCCTGTACGTGTTCCGCGGCGAGGTCGTGGTCGAGGGCAAGGGCGTGCCGCAGGCGCGCATGGCCATCCTCGACAACGCCAAGGACGCCGACGGCGTGCGCATCAAGGCCGCCGAGCCGGCACGCCTGCTCCTGATCGCCGGACGGCCGCTGAACGAGCCGATCGCGCAGTACGGCCCGTTCGTGATGAATACCCAGGCCGAGGTGTTCCAGGCCGTGGAAGACTTCCGCGCCGGCCGCTTCGCCGCCTGACGCCTTTTCCTCCAGCTTTCCGCGCGGGCGGGCGGTTTCCCCACCGCCCCCCGCGTTCCGCGCTTCCGCTACACTAGCCGGCATCGCCCTATTCCCGATTTCGCCCGATGTCGCTGCTCCCCGTCCTGTCCAACCTGCTTTCGCGCGCCAGCCGCGCCCTCGGCCTGGAAAGCGTCGACCGCTTCCCGCCCGGCCACCAGTACGCGCGCACGCGCTGGGACCGCGCCTACTTCGACGTGCCGTCGGACCTGGCGCCGGCGCAGATGGAAGACGCGGTCTGCAACGCCATCGCCAACACGCCGAGCATCTTCGCCTACGTCGCGCACCCGACGCCGCGCATGCAGCGCACCCTGCTGGCGACCATCCACGCGCGCCTGCGCCGCGCAAGCACGGCGCCCACCGATCTGGTGGCCATGCTGGTGGACGCCTACGCCAGCCCGCACACGCCGGAGGCGCTACCGGGCCTGCGCGCGGCGATCGCGTCCACCGAAGGCTACGACCCGTCGATGCGGGTGGCGCATTTGCAGGCCTGGCTGCTGGACATGCCGGCGGCGTTCGACGTCATCGAGGCGCCGGGGCGCTGAGTGCGCGTTCGGCGCGGTCGTCATCCGCGCCGCGCTCCTGCTCGATGCGGGCCCGGCACAGCGTCGCCAGCAGCGACATCCCGGGCACCGTCGCGTCGTCGTGCCCGGGATGTAGCGCGGACTGCCTGACCCGGGCCCGGCGATGCTCGAGCGGCCCGAGGCGCTCGAACAGTTCGACGTCCTCCCCGGAATCGCCGACCGCCGATCCGTACACCGTCACGCGGCAAGACAGGCCATGCCCGAGATCGACCGTGGCGGGCGAGCTTCCCTCGAAGGCCGCGACCAGCAGCGCGAGCAGCGCCGCCAGCGGCCAGGCCAGCACGCACGCGCCGCCCAGCAGCAACGCGAACGGGCGTGGACGCATGGTGAACGCGAACAGCGCCAGCAGCCCCGCCGCAAGGAAGGCCGCCCACACGATCACGACGTTCGCCGCGTGGCCGGGCAGCGTCCAGCCCGTTGCCGCGCCCGCCATCGCGACGACGACCAGCGCCGCCGCGCCCAGGTTGCGCAGCGCGGCCGCCCGGCCGGCCGTGCTGCTGCGCGGCGCCAGCAGGGCCACGAGCGGGCACAGGGCCGCCGCCAGGGCGATGGCACCCAGCACCCTGCAGGCGATGTCCAGCACCATGGATGCGCTCTCCAACAAGTCAGCGAAAACGCCACTATACGGCAGCGGAGCGGCCCGGAATCTCACGCATTGTCATCGCGCCGCCGCCGCGCAGCAGGCGGCGTGCCGGGCATGCCGTCGCCGCTTCGCCTTCGCGGTGGCGCACCTGCGCCGCGCGGGTCGATGGCTGCCCCGTGCGGTCGCGCGCCCTTCCCGCTAGAATGTCGACTCCTCCACCCCGACCGCCAAACGCATGAGCACCGCCAGCCAGTACCAGTTCAAGTCCGTCAACTACACCGGCCTCCAGCCCGGCCCGAACGTCATCATCATGGGCGCCACCCATGGCAACGAAAAATGCGGCACGCTGGCGATCCGCCGCGTCATGCAGGAGATCGACGAGGGCCGCCTGCACGTCGTGGGCGGTAGCGTGACCTTCGTCCCGATCGTCAATCCGCTGGCCTACGAGAAGAACACCCGCTCGGGCGACCGCAACCTGAACCGCGACCTGTTCCCCAAAGCGCAGCCGCGCGACTTCGAGGACCAGGTCGCCAACTGGCTGTGCCCGCTGCTGGCCCGGCACGACGTGCTGCTCGACCTGCACTCGTTCAACGCGGCCCACGGCGAGCCATTCGTGATGGTCGGCCCGCTCGACAACGACGGCCCGATCGAGCCGTTCCACCACATGGCCGAGGAGCGCGCGCTGGCGCGCCGCCTGGGCGTGCGCCGCTTCGTCACCGGCTGGATGGCGGCCTACGGCGGCGGCGTGCAGCGGCGCGCGCGCGGCAACGCGGCCGAACTGGAAACCGTGATGCGCTACGGCGTCGGCACCACCGAATACATGCGCAGCACCGGCGGCTACGCGCTGACGCTGGAATGCGGCCAGCACCTCGATCCGCAGGCGCCCGAGGTGGCCTACCGCGCGATCCTGAACACCCTGGCCTTCCTGAAGATCATCGACGCGCCGGAACCGCAGCCGGTGCCGTTCGAGGAGATGGAGGCGCTGCAGATGGTCGTCGTGCACGACAAGCTGGACGCCGCCGACACCTTCGCGCGTACCTGGGCCAGCTTCGACCCGGTCGAGGAAGGCGAGCTGATCGGCACGCGCGCCGACGGCACCCCGGTGCTGGCCGAGTTTTCCGGGCGCATCCTGTTCCCGGACACGAACGCCGGTCCGAACCAGGAGTGGTATTACATGACGCGCCGTAACCCGGACTTCGGCCGCGAATAGGCCGCGCCGAATCGTGCGACAATTGCATTTTTTATAACTTAAAATCCTTCCCGGATCGATGACGGGGAGGAGCGATGCGCACAATCGGCAAGTTTCAAGGGCAAGGCGGCTTCACGCTGGTCGAACTGGTGTCGGTCATGACCGTCGTCGGCATCCTGGCCGCCGTGGCCTTGCCCAAGTATGCGAACCTCAGCGCCGACGCGCGCGCCGCCACCGTGCATTCGGCGCGCGGCGCGCTCGATTCCACTTTGGCCATGGTTCACAGCAAATACCTGGTCCGGCCGGCCGCGTATGACGACGGCACCGGCATGCCCATGGAAGACGCCACCGTCACGTTCCGCAACGGCTATCCCGTCGCCGACCGCGACCTGGCGGCAGCGGCCGGCCTCGACAAGCGCGCCAGCTTCGACGCCACCTGGACCAATGGCCGCCTGGTCGTCTCCCCGGCCGGCGTCGCCGACCGCGCGCAGTGCAACGTCACCTACACCGAGCCGGCCGCGCCGGGCACGCCGCCGGCCATCACGGCGACCGTGACCGACTGCGGCTGAGACGCCGCGCGTGTCGATATATGCATGCATATGTCGCGACACGCGATCAAGGTAAAAATCCGCGAAAAATCGTCCCGGACACAATCTCGATGGGTACGATGGCAGTTGCTGCCATGCTATTCTTGCGATCTTCCCAAGAACGTATCTTGAGGCCGCGGTCACGAGCCGCACCCCTTTCATCGTCGCAAGGATCAACGTGAACACCTTCGTACCCCGCCTGATGTCGCTCGCCGTCGCCTCCGCGCTGGCACTCGCCGCCACCTCGATCGCCGCCGCTGCCCCGGCTCCGGCCCCCGCCGCCGCTACTGCGCGCGCCGAGAACGCCTTCCTGTCGCAGGCCGATGCCGCCGCCCGCTCGGCGCGCGTGTCGAACGTCGACTACAAGCTGGACTTCACGCTGACCGGCAAGGAAACCTTCGCCGGCACCACCACGCTCGCCTTCGACCTGAAGGACAACGCCGCCGCCCTCACCGTCGACCTCGACCAGGCCACCGTCAAGTCGCTCACGGTGAACGGCAAGGCCGTCACGCCGCAGTACAACGGCTGGTTCATCACGCTGGCCGCCGGCGACCTGAAGACGGGCCGCAACACCGTCGTCGTCGCCTACGAGCGCAAGCACAGCACCAACGGCGAAGGCCTGCACCGCATGGTCGACCCGGTCGACGGCCGCGTCTATACCTATTCGCACTTCGAGCCGGCCGCCGCGCACCAGATGTTCGCCGTGTTCGACCAGCCCGACCTGAAGGCCACCTACACGGTGACGACCACTGCCCCGGCCGACTGGACCGTCGTCTCGACCACGCGCGAAACCAGGGTCGAGAACGTCGGCGACGCCCGCCGCTGGACGTTCAAGCAGACGAAAAAGCTCAGCCCCTACAACTTCTCGATGCATGCCGGCCCCTACAAGGTCTGGGAAGACAAGAGCGGCAAGTACCCGATGCGCCTGATGGCGCGCCAGTCGGTAGCAAGCCAGGTCAAGCCGGAAGAATGGTTCCGCTACACCAAGGCGGGGCTGGCCTTCTTCGACGACTACTTCGGCATCCCCTACCAGTTCGAGAAATACGACCAGCTGCTGGTGCCGGACTTCCTGTACGGCGCCATGGAGAACGCCGGCGCCATCACCTTCGCCGAAGGCGGCTTCCTATTCAAGGCCGACATGACGGCCGAGCAGCGCGCGCGCCTGGCCGGCGTCATCATGCACGAGATGGCGCACCAGTGGTTCGGCGACCTGGTCACCATGCAGTGGTGGAACGGCCTATGGCTGAACGAGAGCTTCGCCTCGTTCATGGGCACCTTGGCCACCGCCGAAGCCACCGAGTTCAAGGATGCCTGGCGCGCGTTCTATTCGCAGGGCAAGCAGGCCGCCTACGCGCAGGACCAGCGCGTGACCACCCACCCGATCGAGGTGCCGGTGCCGTCCACGCAGAACGCCTTCGACAACATCGACGCGATCACGTATTCGAAGGGCGCGTCGACGCTGATGCAGCTGCGCCACCTGCTGGGCGCCGACGTGTTCCGCAAGGGCGTGCACAACTACCTCGTGAAATACCAGTACCGCAATGCGAAGCTGGACGACTTCATCGGCAGCCTGGGCCAGGCCGCCGGCCGCGACCTGTCCGGCTGGACCAAGGAATGGCTGTACCAGGCCGGCGTCAACACCATCGCCGCCAACTACAGCTGCAAGGGCGGCAAGATCAGTGGCTTCACGCTCGACCAGAGCGCGCCGTCGGCCGCGCTGCCGACGCTGCGCGAGCAGCGCGTGCAGGTCGCCGCGTTCACCTTCGACGGCAAGGCGTTCCAGCCGGCGCGCACGGTGCCCGTCATCTACAAGGGCGCCAGGACGAGCGTGCCGGCGATGGACGGCGCGGCGTGCCCGGACCTGGTCTATCCGAACTTCGGCGACTGGGGCTTCGTCAAGGTGCAGCTCGACCAGCGCTCGTTCGCCAGCGCGCGCGCCCACCTGGCCAAGGTCGAGGACCCGCTGCTGCGCGCCATGCTGTGGCAGGCGCTGTGGGACGGCGTGCGCGACGCCAAGCTGCCGCTGAACGACTTCATCGCCACCGCCCTGAATAACGCGCCGCAGGAAAAGGACTACACCCTGCTGCTCGACATCACCGGCAAGATCGACGCGGCCAAGCGCTACCTCGACAACATCGATCCGCAAGGCGCCTACACCCAGGCCGCCACCCGCCAGCTGGAAGACATGGCCTGGACCGCGACCGAGGCGAGCAAGGGCGACGACAACTTCCAGCGCCGCTGGCTGAGCACCTACCTGGCCGTGGCCAGCTCGCGCCAGGGGCTGGACCGCCTGGCCGCCCTGCTGGACGGCAAGGTCAAGATCGAGGGCCTGACGCTGAACCAGGACGTGCGCTGGGCCATCGTCAACCGCCTGAACCGCTACGACTACCCGGGCGCCGCCGCCCTACTCGCGGCCGAACAGGCGCGCGACAAGTCCGACAGCGGCCAGGCCGCGGCGCTGGCCGCGACCGTCGTGCGGCCGGATCCGGCCGTCAAGGCCGAATGGCTGGGCAAGATCCAGGACCTCAAGACGCCGCTGCAGTTCTCGCGCATCCGCACCGCGATGGGCAGCATGTACCCGGCCGGCCAGCACGCGCTGAGCGAGCAGACCGCCGAGGCGCGCCTGCAGGGCCTGGCGGCCATCGACAAGGCGGCCGGCCCGGTGTTCATGCGTGCCTACGGCGCCTCGATGATCCCGGTCGGCTGCACGCCGGCCAGCGTCAAGCGCCTCCAGGATGCCGTCGACACGATGAAGGACCTGTCCGCCGGCACCCGCCGCAACCTGCTCGACACGCTGCAGGACGACCAGCGCTGCGTGGCGATCAAGCAGGCCATGACGGCGCAGTAAGCGGCGCATGCACTTCGGCGCCGCGCCGGCACGGGCCCCGTCGCGCGACCGGCTGGCGCTGGCGGGCACGTGCGCGGCGCACCTGCTGGCGGCGCTGCTGTGGATGCAGCAGCGTCCCGTGGCGCCGGCGCCCGACCCGGCGCGCCAGCGCGCATTCTTCGCCATCGTGCTGCCGCCGGCCGCGCCGGCGCCTCCCCGTCCCGCCGCGCGGTCGCCGGCGACCTTGCCCGCGACGTCGCCACCAGCGGCGACATCCCGGGCCCGCCCCGCCGTCCGCCCCGCCGTCCGCCCCGCCCCGCCCGGGGCAACCCCGCCCGCCCCGGTCCCGCATCCGGGACCCGTCGCCGATCCCGCGCCACCGCCCGCCGGCGCCGGTCCCGGCGACGCCGCGCCCGCGGCGGATGCGGTTGCAGCGGATGCGTCCGCCACCAGCGAGCCGGGCTTCGCCCTGGGCCTGGCGCGCAGGCAGGCCGGCCGCATCGACCGTGAACTACGCAAGGGCGGATCCGGCGTGCCGACCGAGGCGGATACGCCCTGGGGACGCTTCCGGCGCGGCGTCGAGCGCGCCCACATCGACCGCTCGATGATGCTGCTGGTCGATACCTACACGGCGCCGGACGGCGTGATCATCTACCGCTTCCGCCAGGGGAACAGCGTGCGCTGCACGCGCAGCGGCAGCGTCGGCGTGCTGCCGTCGAGCATGGCCGAAGCCGGGTCGGCGGGGAGCGTCCCCTGCCCGCGCGGCGTCGCCTGGAAGCCCGACTAGCCCGACTAGCCCGACCAGCCCGGCGCGCCGGCGCCCGGGGCCACGGCGCTACGGCGAGCGCGGCGCCGCAGCGCTGCGGTCCTCGTCCCCACCCCGTCGCGGCGCCGGATCGCGGCACAGCGCCACCAGCCGCTCCCACGCCCCCTCGGCCTGGCAGCGCAACGGGGCATGCGCCTGTAGCGCCGCGGCCAGGTCCAGCGGCTTCATCTGGTTGACGCGGACGTTGTTGGCGATCTTCACGCACAGCACGTCCTGCCACGCCGCGTCCGCGTTGCGCGGGACCGGCAGCGGCCCGCGCAGGTCGCGCGCGGCCGCCTCGCAGTCGGCCTGGCGCAGGTACTGGCCGCGCAGCTGCGCCCGGTCGAGCGAAACGTCCAGGTTCTGCTGCAGGTACAGCAGGAGAATCATCGTGTACATGGCCGCCTCCGTGCGCGTGTCGGTCGCCCGCCATTCTCGCAAATCGGCGGCGCGGCCGGCGCATGCGCGCGCGCCGCGGGACGCGTAGAATACGGCGGACACGACCACGAGGAACCGCATTGGACTGGGATTATCCGCACCCCTTCACGCTGGCGCGCATGCCGCAGGCCGCCGACATCGACGGCCTGGACCACACCAACAACGCCGTCTACGTGCGCTGGTGCGAGCAGGCCGGCTGGGCCCATTCCGAGGCGCTCGGCCTGGCGCTGGCCGACTACCGCCGGCTCGACCGCGCGATGGCGATCCGGCGCGGCGACTACGACTACCTGCTGCCCACCTTCGCGGGCGAGGCACTGGTGCTGGGCACCTGGCTGGTGGGCGGCGACGGCAGGCTGGCGATGGAGCGCCGCTTCCAGCTGGTGCGCGAGCGCGACGGCGCCACCGTGCTGCGCGGGCGCTGGGACCTGGTCTGCATCGAGATCGGCAGCGGCCGCCCGCGCCGCATGCCGCAGGAATTCGTCGACGCCTACATGCCGGCGGTGGTCGCGCCATCGTCCTGAGCCCCCGGCCGGGGCGGCCGGGACGCCGCATGGGGTGCATCAAGATAGCTACGCAGAAATGTGTAAATACTGCGCACGATTGACCCGGGTCATTTGACACAGACATGGCACCATGTCACTATCAATTTCTTGAATGCAATATCAGCCTAACCGAACCGGGAACCCATGAACGTCACCGACCTGTCCTTCGCGACCCCTGGCCTGCACGCCCTGCTGGCCGGAATGCATGCCACCGATCTCGACAGCCTGGACTTCGGCGTCATCGGCTTCGACACGAACACCAACGTGGTGCTGTACAACCGCACGGAGTCGGAGGCCGCCGGCCTGGCGCCGGCGCGCGTGCTGGACCAGCCGCTGTTCACCAACGTGGCGCCGTGCATGAACAACTTCATGGTGGCCCAGCGCTTCGAGGACGCCCACGACGAGGGCACGAGCCTGGACGACACCATCGACTATGTGCTGACCCTGCGCATGCGCCCGGTCAAGGTCCGGCTGCGCCTGCTGGCCGAACCCGGCCAGGCGCTGCGCTACGTCCTGGTCCAGCGCAAGTAATCCCGCGGGCGGCACATCCACATGAGTACCGAAGCCTGCGCGCACCTGGCCGCCGAGCACGAAGCCCTGATGCAGTTCCTGTACCTGGCCCCGGTGGGGCTGGTGCAGGCCGGCGTCGACGGCGAGATCGCGATGATCAACCCGGTCTCGGCCCAGCTGCTGATGCCGCTGGCCCGCGACGGCAGCCTGGCCAACCTGTTCGTCGCGCTGGAAGGCGTGGCGCCCGAGTTGCGCCACCTGTGCGCCACGTTCGCGGCGCCGAGCGGGATGATCTGCGACGGCCTGCACATCCAGTTGCACGCCGGCGGCGCCGGCGACCGGCGCCAGCCGCAGGTGCTGTCGCTGTCGCTGCTCAAGCTCGACGGCGAGCGCCTGATGGCCGTGCTCTCCGACGTCAGCGAACAGGTGCGCCGCGAACGCCAGCTGCGCCAGAACGACGCCTGGCTGAACGCGCTGCTGACCAGCATCACCGACTACGCGCTGGTGGGCCTGGACCGCGCGGGCCGCGTCAGCGACTGGAACCCGACCATCGGCCGCGTCACCGGCCACGGCGAGGCCCTCGTCGGCCGCCCGTATTCCGTGTTCTATCCGCCCGGCGCGACCACGGCCGAGCAGGTGCACGACCGACTGCGCGAGGCCGACCAGAACGGCTGGTCGCTGGACGAGGGGCCGCGCGTGCGCGCCGACGGCAGCCAGTTCTGGGCCAGCTCGATGATCTCGCCGCTGCCGGACGGCGACCACGCCCTGCGCGACAGCGGCGACGCCGCCTACTGCATGGTGGTGCGCGACATCAGCGACAAGCGCGACGCCATCGCGCAGCGCCGCCGCGCGGCGTTCTCGGACCACCTCACCGGCGTGGCCAACCGGCGCGCCTTCTTCGAGGCCGCCGAACTCGAACTGGCGCGCCACCGGCGCACGCCACGCCCGACGACGCTGGTCCTGCTCGACATCGACCGCTTCAAGGACGTCAACGACCGCCACGGCCATCCCGGCGGCGACGCCGTGCTGCGCGCGCTGGGCGGCCTGCTGGCGGGCGCCGTGCGCCAGGTCGACGTGGTGGCGCGCATCGGCGGCGAGGAATTCGCCGTGCTGCTGCCGTCGACCACGCTGGAAGGCGCCGTCGCCGTCGCCGAGCAACTGCGCCGCCTGGTGGCGGCGCAGGCGGTGCCGTACGACGACGCGCAGATCCGTTGCACGGTCAGCGCCGGCGTGGCGGCCAGCGACAGCGAGGCGCTCGGCCTGGACGCCCTGATGAAACGCGCCGACCGGGCGCTGTACGCCGCCAAGGCCAACGGCCGCAACCGGGTCGAATGCTGGACCCAGCCTCGAGGAGCACGCGATGACGCACGATGAACTTGCCAGCCAGGCCGAACGCATCGACGCCTACGAGGCGCTGGTGCAGTTCCTGTACCGCGCACCGATCGGCCTCGTGCAGGCCGGCCTGGATGGCGCCGTCGACATGCTCAACCCCATGTCGTCGAGCCTGCTGATGCCGCTGGCGCGCGACGGCAGCCTGGACAACCTGTTCGAGGTGCTGCGCGACGTCGCGCCGCAACTGCCGGCGCTGGCCGCCTCGTTCGGCCAGCCTTCCGGCGTGGTCTGCGAGGGCCTGCGCCTGCCGCTGGGCGCCGCCGCCGTGCCGGGCGGGCCGCAGGTGCTGTCGCTGAGCATCCTGAAGCTCGACGCGGACCGCCTGATGGCCACCGTCACCGACGCCACCGCCGAGGTGCAGCGCGAACAGGAGCGCCTGGCGCGGCGCCTGCGGACCCAGGCCCGCACCGACGCCCTGACCCGCATGCCGAACCGCGAGGCGGTGCTGGAACAGTTGCAGCAGATGCTGGCGCGCCCCGCCGGCGGACCCGGCTTCGCGCTGCTGTTCATGAATTGCGACCGCTTCCGCCAGATCAACGACGCCCACGGCCAGGCCGCCGGCGACCGCCTGCTGGTGCAGGTCGGGGAGCGCATCCGCGGCGCCCTGCGCCCGCCCTGCGACCGCATCGACCCGCAGTCCGGCGCCGGCCAGATGGCCGCGCGCGTCGGCGCCGACGAGTTCGCGGTGCTGCTGGACGGGCTGCGCGGCCGCGACGACGCCGAGCGCGTGGCGGCGCGCCTGCTCGACACGCTGGCGCGCCCGCACGAACTGTTCGGCCAGGACGTCACCTGCACGCTCAGCATGGGCCTGGTGTGGAGCGGCGACGCCGGCAACTTCGCCGGCGAGATGCTGCGCGACGCCAGCACCGCGATGGTCGAGGCCAAGCGCGCCGGCGGCGCCCGCTGCACCGTGTTCGAGCCGGCGATGCGCGAACGCGCCGCGCGCCGCGCCGACATCGAGGCCGACCTGCGCCTGGCGCTGCTGGAAGAGCAACTGTTCGTGGTGTACCAGCCGGTGGTCGGCCTGGGCGCGGACGGCGTCGTCGACCACGCGGCCGGCGTCGAGGCGCTGGTGCGCTGGCGCCACCCGCAGCGCGGCATCGTGCCGCCGATCGAGTTCATCGGCGTGGCCGAGGAATCGGGCCTGATCGGCGCGCTCGGCGACTTCGTGCTGCGCCGCGCCTGCCGCGACTTCGCCGCCTGGCAGCGCGCGCTGGGCCCGCGCGCGCCGCGCCGCATGGCGGTGAACCTGTCGCGCGCCCAGCTCGCCGAGCCGGCCTGGCCGGAAACCGTGCGCGCGGTGCTGCGCGGAGCCGGCATGCCGGCGCACCAGTTGCAGCTGGAAGTGACGGAAAGCCTGGCGGCCCAGGACCAGGAGGTGCAGCGGCGCCTGCACGAACTGAAGGGCATCGGCGTCACGCTGGCGCTGGACGATTTCGGCACCGGCTATTCGTCGCTGTCCAGCCTGCACCAGTTGCCGGTCGACACGGTCAAGATCGACCGCTCGTTCGTCTGCCAGGCCGACACCAGCAACCACCACCGCGTGCTGATCGAGGCGACGGTGAAGGTGGCGCAGAGCCTGGGCATGGGCACGGTGGCCGAGGGCATCGAGACCGAGGCGCAGGCGCGCGTGGTGCGCGAACTGCGCTGCGCCAAGGGCCAGGGCTACCTGTTCAGCCGTCCGCTGGAGTCGGAGGCCTTGCTGGCATGGCTCGCGGACGCCGCCGCCGCCGGCGCCACCACCGCGCCCGCGGCCGCGTAGGAAATCCTGGCGCCGCCGCGCCTCAGCGCATCGCCAGCGGCAGGCGCCGGTGCGGCGGCGGGAAGCCGGCGTCGAGCTGCGCCAGGTCTTCCGCCGTGAGGACGATGTCGAGCGCCTCGCGGTTGGCGCGCACGTGCTCCAGGCGCGTGGCCTTGGGAATCGTCACCACGCCTTCCTGGTGCAGCAGCCAGGCCAGCGCGATCTGCGCCGGCGTGCGCGCGTGGCGCCGCGCCACCGTGCGCAGCTGGGCGTTGCCGAGCAGCGCGGCCTGTTCGGACGCCGACGACTCCAGCGGCGAATACGCCATCACCGGGATGCCGCGCTCGCGGCACCAGCCCAGCAGGTCCCATTCGATGCCGCGCCGGGCCAGGTTGTACAGCACCTGGTCGGCGGCGACCCCGGCGCCGCCGGGCAGCGCCGTCGTTTCCAGCATGTCGTCGAGGTCGAAATTGGAGACGCCGTAGTCGCGGATCTTGCCGGCGTCGACGAGGCGCTCGAAGCCCTCCAGCGTGTCCTCGAGCGGCACGCGGCCGCGCCAGTGCAGCAGGTAGAGGTCGAGGCAGTCGGTGCCGAGCCGGCGCAGGCTGCGCTCGCAGGCGGCGCGCAGGCCGTCGCGGCCGGCGTTGTGCGGATAGGCCTTGCTGACCAGGTAGAGGGCGTCGCGGCGCCCCGCGATGGCCTCGCCCACCACTTCCTCGGCGCCGCCCTCGCCGTACATCTCGGCGGTGTCGACCAGGGTCACGCCCAGTTCGATGCCCAGGCGCAGCGCCGCCACTTCCGCCTTGCGCTGCGCCGGGTCCTCGCCCATGTTCCAGGTGCCCTGGCCGAGGATGGGCATGGTACGGCCGGATGGCAGGGTCAGCTGTTTCATCTTTCCTCCAGGGTGGAAGTCGCAGCATCAACCATACCGCAAATCGGCCGGCGTCGTCCCGGCGCAGGCCGGGACCCGGTTTTCACGCACCGTGGCGGCGCACGATCGGACCCCGGCCTGCGCCGGGGCGACGGTATTCAGGCCGCCTTAGCGCGACGCGCGCGCCGTCGCGATCTGGTCCAGCACATGCTTGGGCACCGCCGCATAGTGCTTGAACTCCATCGTGTAGGTCGCCCGGCCCTGCGTCAGCGAACGCAGCGTGGTCGAGTAGCCGAACATCTCGGCCAGCGGCACGACGGCGTTGATCAGCTTGCCGCCGCCGCCCGGGATCTCGTCCATGCCCTGCACCAGGCCGCGCCGCGTGGACAGGTCGCCCATCACGTTGCCGGTGAACTCTTCCGGCGTCTCCACCTCGACCTGCATCATCGGCTCCAGCAGTTCCGGCGCCGCGCGGCGCATGCCGTCCTTGAACGCCATCGAGGCGGCCATGCGGAACGCGTTCTCGTTCGAGTCGACGTCGTGGTACGAGCCGAACGTCAGCGTCGCGCGCACGTCGACCACCGGGTAGCCGGCCAGCACGCCCGCCGGCAGCGTCTCCTGGATGCCCTTGTCCACCGCCGGAATGTACTCGCGCGGCACGACGCCGCCCTTGATGGCATCGACGAACTCGTAGCCCTTGCCCGGGGCCAAAGGTTCGAGCTTGAGCACCACGTGGCCGTACTGGCCCTTGCCGCCCGACTGCTTGACGAACTTGCCCTCGACGTTCTCGACGGTGTTGCGGATCGTCTCGCGGTAGGCCACCTGCGGCTTGCCGACGGTCGCCTCGACGCCGAACTCGCGCTTCATGCGGTCCACCAGGATCTCCAGGTGCAGCTCGCCCATGCCGGACATGATGGTCTGGCCCGATTCCTCGTCGGTGCGCACGCGGAACGACGGATCCTCCTGCGCCAGGCGGTTCAGGGCGATGCCCATCTTTTCCTGGTCGGCCTTGGTCTTCGGCTCCACCGCCTGCGAGATCACGGGCTCCGGGAACACCATCTTTTCCAGCACGATCACCTTGTCCGGATCGGACAGCGTGTCGCCCGTGGTAACGGCCTTCAGGCCCACGGCCGCCGCGATGTCGCCGGCGAACACCTCCTTGATTTCCTTGCGCTCGTTGGCGTGCATCTGCAGGATGCGGCCCAGGCGCTCCTTCTGGCCCTTGGTCGGGTTGTACACGCTGTCGCCCGAGTTGACCACGCCCGAATACACGCGGAAGAAGGTCAGCTGGCCCACGAACGGGTCGGTCATGATCTTGAAGGCGAGCGCCGAGAACGGCTCGGAATCAACCGGATGGCGTTCGATCGGATTGTCGTCCTCGTCGGTACCGGCGATCGCGGGCACGTCCACCGGCGACGGCAGGTACTCGACCACGGCGTCGAGCATCGCTTGCACGCCCTTGTTCTTGAAGGCGCTGCCGGCCAGCATGGGCACGATCTCGCCGGCGATGGTGCGCTGGCGCAGCGCCGCCTTGATCTCGTCTTCCGTCAGCTCCTCGCCGTTCAGGTATTTCTCGGTCAGCTCGGGCGTGGCCTCGGCCGCGGCTTCGACCATGGTCTCGCGCCATTTGCGCGCCACGTCCTGCAGCTCGGCCGGGATGTCGCCGTATTCGAAGCGCACGCCCTGGCCGGCGTCGTCCCACTTGATGGCGCGCATCTTGACCAGGTCGACGACGCCCTCGAAGCGGTCCTCGGCGCCGATCGGCACCTGGATCGGCACGGCGTTGCCCTTCAGGCGATCCTTGATCTGCTGCTGCACGCGGAAGAAGTCCGCGCCGACCCGGTCCATCTTGTTGATGAACGCGATGCGCGGCACCTTGTATTTATTGGCCTGGCGCCACACGGTCTCCGACTGCGGCTGCACGCCGCCGACCGAGTCGTACACCATCACGGCGCCGTCCAGCACGCGCATCGAGCGCTCGACCTCGATAGTGAAGTCGACGTGGCCCGGGGTGTCGATGATGTTGATGCGGTGTTCGGGGAAGTTGCCGGCCATGCCCTTCCAGAAGGCCGTGGTGGCGGCCGAGGTGATCGTGATGCCGCGTTCCTGTTCCTGCTCCATCCAGTCCATCGTCGCCGCGCCGTTGTGGACTTCCCCGATCTTGTGGTTCACACCCGTGTAGAACAGGATGCGTTCCGTCGTGGTCGTCTTGCCGGCGTCGATGTGGGCGCTGATGCCGATATTGCGGTAGCGTTCGATGGGGGTTTTACGGCTCATCACAATCTCCAGTGGATTAGGAAGCGGCCCATGGCGGCTTCCGAGGACGCGTAGGTGGAGACGTGTTTCCGGCTTTCAAGCCCGGCAGGCGGTGCGACTGGTCCAAGGATAGGGACGGCATGCCGGGTGCATGGAAGCGTTCGACGCGGCCCGGCACCAGCGAGCAATGTAGCCGAAACCGGCGCGGTGTGCAGGCGCGCCCCCCCCCCCAAAAAAAAACACCGTCGCCCCGGCGCACGGCCGGGGCCCAATGTCGTGACGCCGTCGAAACGCGTGCAGAATTGGACCCCGGCCTGCGCCGGGGCGACGAGGTACTGCCGGCGGTGGCGCTTACGCGAGCACCGTCTGGATCGCCCGCGCCGGGATCTCCACGGTGGTCTCGACCTTGTCGACGAACAGCCGGTATTTCTGCGGCTTGTCGGTCTTGTTCAGCACCAGGATCGCCAGGCCGCCGTCCGGGTTGCGGAAGGCGGTCGCGTCCAGCACGCTGCGGCTGGTGGCGGCGCCGACGCGGCGCGCCTGCGGCTTGATGTAGCGGCTGACGTGGGCGATGTAGTGGAAGATCGGCGTGAACACCAGCTCGCCGTCGTCGCTGGCGTGCAGCGGCGCGAAGCAGTAGTTCTTCACGTGGTTCGGGCCGCCCTGCATGTCGAGCAGCATGTTCCAGTCGACCCAGCCGCTGCTGCCGGCGTTCAGGTCGGCGATCATCTGGCTGCCGTAGCGCTCGCCGTTGGCCCAGTCCTGCAGGCGCGTGGCATCGTACTTCTCGATGCAGCCTTCCGTCATCAGGAGGGGCACGTCCGGATAGGCCTCGTGCACGGCGGCGACGTTGCGGTGCATCGGCTCGCCGCCGGCCCAGGTCTCGTACCAGTGGTAGGCCACGCCCCATACGTACGGGCGCGCCTTCGGGTCTTCCAGCACGTGGCGGGCGCGCTGCGGCAGCAGGTCGCGGTTGTGGTCCCACACGAGGATCTTCTTGCCGCCCATGCCGGCCGCCTTCAGCGTGGGGCCGAGGTGGTCGCCCAGGAAGCGGGTCTCGTCCTCGGCGGTGTAGAGCATCGACTCCCAGGTCTGCGTGGCCATCGGCTCGTTCTGCGGCGACACGCCCCAGATCGGCACGCCGGCCTTTTCGTAGGCCTGGATGAACTTCACGAAGTAGTTCGCCCACACGGCGCGGTATTCCGGCAGCAGCGTGCCGCCCTTGAGCATGGTCTTGTTCGACTTCATCCAGGCCGGCGCGCTCCACGGCGTGGCGATCACGCGCATCTCGCTGCTGTGGACCTTCGCCGCGGCGATGCCTTCGCGCAGCAGCGGAATGCGGTGCTTCAGGTCGTGGGCGATGTCGAACGACGCCAGCGAGGTGTCGCCGTCGCGCACGTAGCTGTACGTGTCGGTGCCGAAGTCCGAGCTGTTGATCGTGGTGCGCATGATGTTGTAGCCCAGGCCCTGGCGCGGGTCGAAGCAGGCGGTGATGAATGCCTTCTTCGCGGCCGGCTTGAGCTTCGCGTACAGGTCGGCGGTGGCATCGGTGACGGCGCCGCCGAAACCGAAGATCGCCTGGTAGCGCTTGCCGGTGTCGACGAACACCGAGATGTCGGTCTCCACCGGTTGCGTGGCCGCGACCGGCGCGGCCAGGCTGCTGGCGACCAGGCGTCGCTGCGCGTCCTTGGCGGTGGTTACCACCTGCCACGGGCGCGTGCCCGCGGTGCTGGTGGCGCTGGTGCTGCCGGTGGCGCCGGCGGCCTGGCCGGCCGGGGCGGCGGCGCGTGCCAGCGGGCCCGCGGCCAGGGTGGCGGCGCCCATCAGGCGCAGTGCGTCTCGTCGTGTGGTCACTCTTTCGTCTCCTTGTCGTTGTTCGTCGTTGTCGGCTGCGGACCGCCGTCCCCGCCCGGGGCGAACGGCCGCGGCGCCTGCGCGCTGGTCATCCAGTGCAGCAGGCGCGGATGGGAATCGTAGCGCAGGCTGCCGAATCCGCGGAAAAAACCTTCGATCTCTGCCAGCGAGGCGCTGCGGAAATCGATCTTCGGCACCCGGGCGCCGGCGGCATTGGTCACCATGCCCCAGGTGCCGTCGCCGTGGCCGCCCTCGTTCGTGACGACCTTGTAGGACCAGGCGGCGGCCGCCCAGCCCAGTTGGGCGTAGCGGTCGAAGCTGGCGCGCGCCACCTGGCCGCCCTGCTCCAGGCCCTGGCCGGCCCAGGGCTGGATCTCGCCCACGAAGAAGGCCGTGTCGAGCGCCGCCAGCTTGCGCTGCCACGCGCAGGTGCCGCCGTCCGGCGCCGTGCACTGCAGCCAGCCGCGGTGCACGTCCAGGCCGGGCCGGCCCCAGCCGAAGAAGCCGGGGTACGGGTGCATCTCGAAGGCGACGTTGCGCATGCCCTGCGCGCGCGGGTCGCCGTAGGCGTCGATGCCGTTCTTCGCATGGCCCGGCAGGATCGCCACGTGGTGCGGGTCCACGGCGCGCACGGCGCGGTACAGCACCGCGATCTCGCGCGCCATGGTGTCGGGGTCGGTGCCCCAGGGTTCGTTCAGCAGGCTGTAGCCGGCCACCTCGGGACGGTCGCGGTAGCGCGCCGCGATCTCGCGCCACAGCCAGGCGGTGCGCTCGCGGTAGGCCGGCGTGCTCCAGTACAGGTTGCGTCCCGCGCAACCGCTGTGGTGTTCCAGGCCCTGGCTGCCGGCGGCGCCGTGCAGGTCCAGCACCACGTAGATGCCGCGCCGGCGCGCCCGCTCCAGCGCCTGGTCGAGATAGCGCCAGGCGTCGGGACGGAGGCGGCCCGGATGGTCCTCGTCCTCGACCACGGTGTGCAGGAACGGCAGGCGCACCAGGTTGACGCCGAATTCGGCCAGGCGGTCCCAGTCCGCTTCGGTCATCCAGTTGTCGCGGAACAGGTCCATCAGGCGCGCGCGCTCGGCGCGGCCGAAGCGGCGGTCGAGCAGGCCCTCCAGCCGGCACTGGTCGTCGATGCCGCCGACGCCCTGGCCCATCATCCAGAATTCGTTGACGAGCCAGTTGCCGAGGTTGGCGCCGCGCAGCACGACCGGCGCGCCGTCGGCGCGCACCCAGCGCGTGCCGTCGGTCCGGATCATCTGGCCGGCGCCGGCGATCGGCGCCGACGATGCGCCCGGCGTCCCCGCGCAGGCGGACAGCAGGGCCAGCGCCGCCAGCGCCGGGAGGGTGCGTCGCAGGATCACGCGCTTACAGCTTGTAGTTCAGGCCGAACAGCACCTGGCGGCCGTAGGTCGTGTAGCGCTCCGGCGCATAGGCGCCGCTGGCGAACGCGCTGCCCTGCTTGGTCTGGTACGGCTGGTTGCCCAGGTTGTTCACCTGGACCAGCAGGCCGAGGTTCTTGTACGGGCCGTCCTGGAACTCGTAGCCGACCTGCACGTCGATCTGCTTCTCGGCCAGGATCTCGCTGAACGAACGCTGGGCGAACAGGCCGGTGACCTCGCCGCGGAAGGCCGAGCGGTAGCGCTCCGCAATCCGCGCCGAGAAGCCGTTCTTCTCGTAGAACACCGTGAGGTTGGCGACCACGCCCGACAGGCCGGGCAGCTTTTCCTTCGTGCCCGGGCCGTTCGGCGAGATCGAACTCTCGGTGCCGGAGGCGCTGGCCTGGACGCCGAAGCCGTCCAGGCGGTCCCACAGCATGCTGGCCTGCAGCGAGGCGGTCAGCTCGATGCCGCGCACGAAGCCGCCCTGGCCGTTGGACGGCTGGTTGATCGTGCCGATGTTCGAGATCGGGACCACGGTGCTCGGGTTCGGGAAGCCGGTGAAGTCGAACGGGCGCTGCTGGTTGTAGATGTAGCTCTTCAGGTCCTTGAAGAAGTACGCGGCCGACACGTAGCTGCCCTTGTTGATGTAGTGCTCGAGCGACAGGTCGTAGGAATTGGCGCGCCATGGTTCCAGGTGCGGGTTGCCGCCGCTGCCGTTCCACTCCAGCGTGGACTGGCTGACGCCGGCCGCGATGCCGGCGCGCATGTCGGACATGCGCGGACGCGCCACGGTCTTGGCGGCGCCGAAGCGCAGGTAGGTGTCGCCCAGGTAGTTGCCGAGGTCGAAGTTCAGGTTCAGGCTGGGCAGCACGTCGTGGTAGCTGGCGCCGTCGCGCAGGTCGGTGACCACGCCGCTGTTGACGGCCTTGCCCTCGGCCCGCTGGTTCACGTGCACGTACTGCACGCCGGCGTTGCCGCGCACGGGGATCTTGCCGATCTCGGTGTCGATGCCCAGGCGCACGAAGCCCACCGACTGCTTCTCGGTGACGGCCCAGTCCTGCTGCGCCACGTCGGTATCGATCGGCATCTTGTCGTAGAAGCGGTTCAGCGCGGCCAGCGGATCGTAGCTCAGCACGCCCGGGATGCCGGCCCAGGCCAGCGAGGTGGTCGGCTGGATGATGTCCGACGGGACCGTCGTCAGCGCGCGGTCGTTCTTCAGCGCGTAGCGCTGCGAGACGTCCTCGTGCGACTTGTCGCGCTTGGTGTAGCTCAGGCCGGCCTGCACGTCGCGCAGGATCGGCATGTCCAGTTCGCGCTTGACGTTGAACTTCGCGGCACCGAGCTTGTCCTCGACGATCGGGTGGTGCATGGTGGCGTCGTGGCCCCAGCCGCCCGGGTCGGTCAGCTTGACGATGGCCGGGTTGGCGAGGTCCACGCCGGGCGTGAACGTCGGCAGGCCGGCGCCCACCGGGATCCGGAAGCCGAAGTTGTTGTCGGCGGCGCCGCTGCCGGCGCGGCCCAGGCCCGAGTAGGTTTCGGAGGTCTCTTCCTTGCGCTTGGCGGTCGAGTACGAGAGGTCGCCGTCCACGGTCCACTTGCCGTCGCGCCAGTTGGTGTTCCAGCCGGCGGCGCCCAGGTGGTCCTTGCGGCGGTTGGCGTCGTTGCGCACGATCGGCTCCAGGTTCACGATGGTGCCGCCGGTGAGCATGCGCTGGTTGCCGATGGTCTCGATGATCGGATCGCGGTAGGTCACGCTGTCGGCCGAGTTCCACATCACGCCGCGCATGATCTCCTTCTGGTCGAACTGCGAGTAGTACAGGTCCAGCACCGAGCGCGTGTTGCGGTTCGGCTTCCAGTCCAGCACCGCCATCAGGCCGTCGCGCTTCTGGTCGCGCGAGGTGGCCGTCACCTCGGCGCCCTTGAGCGCCGTGACGTCCTCGTTGCCCGGCGGGAGCTTGTTGTTGTTGCCCCAGTACCAGGACTTGTACTCCTTCTGCTGGCCCGGCGAATCCAGGTGGGCGTAGCCGATCGCCACGCCGAAGGTGTTGTCGAGGAACTGGTCGATGTACGAGACCGAGAAGCGGCCGCCGTTGGCCGACCAGCCCGAGTTGATGGCGCCGTTGCCATTGTGCTCGCCGCGCGCGTTCAGCGCGATCGTGCGGCCGCGGCGGTCCAGCGGACGCACGGAACGCAGGTCGATGGTGCCCGACAGGCCGGCCGACGTCATCGACGCGTCCGGCGTCTTGTACACGGTGACGCCGCCGAGCAGCTCGGACGGGTACTGGTCGAATTCGGCGCTGCGGTCGTTGCTGGTGGACGTCTGTTCGCGGCCGTTGAGCAGCGTGACGGCGAAGTCCGGTGCCAGGCCGCGCAGCGAGATCACCTGGGCGCGGCCGGCCACGCGCTGCGCGGTCAGGCCCGGCAGGCGCGCGATCGATTCGGCGATCGACACGTCCGGCAGCTTGCCGATGTCTTCCGCGGTGATCGCCTCGACGATCTGGTCGGCGTCCTTCTTGATGGCGGTCGAGCTCTCGATGCTGCCGCGGATGCCGGTGACGACGACCTGGCTGGCGCCGCCGGCATTGCTGGTGCTTCCCTGCTCCTGCGCGACGGCGCCGGCGCTCCACAACAGCAGCGCGCAGGCGGTGGCGATCGGGGTCAGGGATGGCGATGAAGAGGTGGAACGGCTGCCGCGGCGGGCTTGGCCTTGCTGGTGCATGGTGCGTCTCCTGTTGTCGTTGTAGTGGGTAATGCGCTTGGAAACGTTGCCAAATCAAGATGCAATTTGGAAACGTTGCCACATCGAGCGGCCGATCCGCCCTTGTCCTGGCTTCCCCTCGGTTGGTACGGCCTGGCCGGCAGCGTTCCTGTCGTCGATCTGGATTGGAAACGTTGCCAAACTAATGACTGCGATTATTGTCGTTACTGAAATCCGATGTCAAGGCCGCTTGGCGCGTGCGCAACGGTTTTACGTGGATCGGCGCATGAAAAACATCGCCCCGGCGCCGGGGCGGCGCCTCATGTCGCCTTGCGGGGGCGCTTTTTCGGCGCGCGGTGGCCCAGCGTCGAGCGCAGGCTGACGCTGACGGGGAAGGTGCGCGTCACCGGACGCGCGTGGCCGTAGCAGAGGTTGAGCAGTTCGGCCACGCCGTTGCGCGCCATCTCGCGCCACGGGATGTGCACGGAGGTCAGGCGCGGCGTCGCGTAGGCGGCGCCCGGCGCGTCGTCGTAGCCGATCACGGACACGTCGGCCGGCACGCGGATGCCCGCTTCGTGGAAGAAGGACAAGGCGCCCAGCGCCATCTCGTCGTTGGCGCAGAAGACGGCGCTGAACGGCCGGCCGGACGCCACCAGTTCGCGCGCGGCGCTGCGCCCGCCGTCCGGCGAGAAGTCGCGCTCGGCCATCCACACCTTGCCGGTGTCGATGCCGGCCGCCGCCAGTTCGCGCAGGAAGCCGTCGATGCGCTCGACGTTGTCGGGCGCCGACGCCGGCCCGCCGATCACGGCGATGTCGCGGTGCGCATGGTCGAGCAGCGCGCGCGCGGCGAGCTTGCCGCCCAGGCGGTGGTCGACCGTGAAGCACTGGCCCGGCATGCCGTCGAAGTGCTGGTTCAGCGCCACCAGGCGCTCGCGCTTCGGCCCGAGGGTAGCCAGGTCTTCCTCGGTCAACGGGCAGGTGATCGCGATGACGCCGTCGCAGCCGCGGTCGACCAGCAGGCCCACGCCTTCCAGGGCCTGGCGCCGCGCATCCTCGCGGCTGACGCCGAACGTGACCATCATGTGCAGGCCGGCGGCGCGCAACTCGGCGTCGATGATCTGCAGGATGGCCGCATAGAAGGTGCCGGACAGCAGCGGGATGTAGACGCCGACCATGCGGCTGGTCCCGTACAGCAGCGAACGCGCGGCGTGCGAGGGCCGGTAGCCGAGCGCGTCGATCGCCTTCCTGACGCGTTCGAGCTTGTCGGGCGAGACCGAACCCTGGCCGCGCACGACGCGCGACACCGTCCCCAGCCCGACGCCGGCCATCTGCGCCACGTCCTTGATCGTCGCCACCCTGCCTCCCCTCGCTGCGTCGCGTTCAGTCGGATGCGCGCCACGTGAACGTGGCCACGCTCGATGCCGGCAGGCGGTAGCGGAATGCCTGGCCGCCGACGCGCACCGAGAACGCGCGCTCGCCGTCCGCCGCATTCGCCACCAGCAGCGCCAGCGAACCGTCCGGATTGCGGAAGGCGACGTTGGCCAGGTCCTTGTCGGCGCTGTGCGATTCGACGCGGCGCGCCCCTGGCAGCACGAAGCGGCTGGCGTGCGCCAGCGCATAATACTCGACGTTGCGCGTCACCGCGCCGCTGCGCGAATCGATGGTGACGACGCCGCGGCAGTTCTTGCAGCCGCCGAGGAACGGGCCGTCCTTCTCGTCCAGCGCGAGGTTCCAGAACAGCACGCCGCGCGCCCAGTTGCGGGTGGTGTCGATGACCAGCGTGCGCGTGAAGTACATCAGGTTCTTGGCCCAGTCGGTGGCCCAGCCGCCGCCCGAGCACTCGGTGAACCAGGTGTCCTTGTCCGGGAAGCGGTCGTGCAGGCGGCCCTGGGCGCGCACGTCGCCGGCGTAGCAGTGCCAAGCGATGCCGCTGACGAAGCGCGCCGCCTTCGGGTCGGACAGCACGATGGCGGGCGACTCCGGTTCGTCCCAGTTGTGGTCCCAGTCGAACAGCAGGGTGCCGGGATGGTCGGCCGCCAGGCGCGGGCCCAGGTGGCCGCCGATGAAGGCGGCGCGCTGGGCCGGCTCGACGCGCATGCCGGGATAGTCGTCCGGTTCGAAGTGCGGCTCGTTCTGCAGCGTCAGCGCGAAGATCGGCACGCCCTCCTTCTTCATGTCGCCCACGTAGCGGCTCAGGTAGCGCGCGAACGCATCGTAGGCGTCGGGCTTGAGCGAACCCTTGACCAGGCTGTCGCCGCTCTTCATCCAGGCCGGCGCGCTCCAGGGCGAGGCCATCACCTTCAGTTGCGGATTGATGGCGAGGGCCGCCTTCACGGTCGGCAGCACGGTGGCGCGCTGCGGGTCCAGCGAGAAGCGCGCCAGCGCGGGATCCTGCTGGCCGCGCGGCACGTCGTCGAAGGTGTAGTGCGCGCGCGAGAAGTCGGAGGCGCCGATCGTCAGGCGCGTGAACGACAGGCCGATGCCCTCGCCCTGGCGCCCGAACAGTTCGCGCAGCAGCGCGTCGCGCTGGGCCGGCGCCATCTTCTGCTGCACCAGCCAGCCGGTGGCGTCGGTGATGGCGGCGCCGAAGCCGGCCATCTGCTGGTAGGACTTGGCAGGGTCGATGTCGATCGATGGGCCCGCCGTGGGGGCGCCGGCCGCCGCGGCGTCGAAGCGCGTGTCCGCTTCGTGGGCGAGCAGCCTGGCGCGGTCGCCGGTGGTGACCCAGGCCTGGACGGTCGGGTTGGCGGCGGCGGCGTGCTGCGCCGCGAAGCAGGCGGCCAGCAGCGCGCCGGCGCCGATGCGGCGCCAGCCGGGGTGTTTCGGATGCATGCTTGTCTCCTCGTTGCCGGGGCGAGGCGGAATGCGTTCGCCGGCCGGCCAGGGCAGCGCTCTCTCGTGGCCCGGGAAGGCCGCACGGATTGGAAACGTTGCCAAATTATGGCGGCCACTATATCACTCGCGATTTCCGGATGTCAAAGCCGGTGACGGCGCGGCGCGCAGGACGGGGTTTCACTCGTCCCCGTCGTCCGCGGGCGCCGTCCCGACCCGTATTCCCCGCCGCGCCAGCGCCTCGCGCAGCAGGAACTCGATCTCCGCGTTCACGCTGCGCAGGTCGTTGGCGGCCAGGCGCTGCAACTGCTCCCACAGGGCGGGATCGATGCGCAGCGGATAGGATTTTTTGCCGGGACTTGCCATGCGCGCAGTATCTCAGGATCTCGGGCCGGCCGCTCAGTTGTACAGGGTGCCGGCATTGACGATCGGCTGCGTCTCGCGGTCCGAGCACAACACCACCAGCAGGTTGCTGACCATCGACGCCTTGCGCTCGGCATCCAGTTCGACGATCTCGCGCTCGGCCAGGCCCTTGAGGGCATCTTCCACCATGCCGACCGCGCCGCGCACGATCTGGGCGCGGGCGCTGACGATCGCCTGGGCCTGCTGGCGGCGCAGCATCACCTGGGCGATCTCGGGGGCGTAGGCCAGGTGCGTCAGCTTGGCGTCCACCGTCTCGACCCCGGCCGCCTCGAAGCGCGCGGTCAGCTCGGTGCGCAGGGCCAGGCCCACCTCGGCCGCGCCGCCGCGCAGCGTCAGTTCGTCCGGCCGCAAATCCTCGCCTTCGTCGTAGGCGTACTGGGCGGCCAGGTGGCGCAGCGCCGCTTCCGCCTGCACGGTCACGTAGCGCTCGAAATTGTCGACCTCGAACAAGGCCTGCGCCGTGTCGCGCACGCGCCAGACGACGGCGGCCGCGATCTCCACCGGGTTGCCCCGTTTGTCGTTGACCTTGAGGATCGGGATGTTCAGGTTGCGCGCCCGCACCGTCAGGCGGTGCTTGCGGTACAGCGGAAAGGCCCAGCGCAGGCCCTCGCTGCGGTCGGTGCCGACGTAGCGGCCGAACAGGGTCAGCACGGCCGTCTCGTTCGGCTGCAGCATGTACAGCCCGCCGCAGCAGAACACGCCCAGCAGCACCAGCGCGACGCCGGCGATCGCCGTGCCCGGGCCCGCTTCCACGCCGACCTTGACGAGCCAGGCACCGGCGAGGACGGCCAGCAGGCCGCCGCCGAAGGCCAGGTAACCGTTTGCCGACGCGCGGGGCGTTTCGTGACGTTGGTGCGTGGTCATCCTCGTTCTCCGTAGTGATCTGAAAGTGATATCACTTTAAGATCATCTGGACAGTTCGTCAAGCATCGGCGCGCCCTGCCCCGTCGACCTCGCCGGCGATGGCGGACAGCCGGACGTCGCCCATGGCCCGCAGCATGAACGCCCCGGTGGCGGCGAAGATCGCTTCCAGCCGCGCCACGGCGGCCCGCTCGATCCGGCGGTCGTCGTCGGCAGCGACCGGCCGCGGCGCTGGCATGGCAGGCCGCACGGAGGCTGCCGGATCGCGTCAGAAGTGTGGTGGCGCTCGGCGTGCCGATGATGGGACGCGCGCCGATGCCGCCGACGCAGCCGGTTCCGCGCACCGGGGAGGCGCTGTGTTCTACACGCGATACTTTCAGGAGCGGGGCATGGCCGAACGGGTGCCGGAGCGCGATGTCCGCTCGGCGCCGAGGAGAATCGACGCCGCTGCCGCGGGCGACGGCCCGCGCGCCGGCGTGCCCGACCTGCGCGGATCGGTCGCGATCGAGGGGGCCGGACACTGGCTGCCGCAGGAGCGGCCGCGGGAAGCGGACGCGCCGATCCTGTCATTCCTGCGCGGCCCGGGCGGCCGGTAGCAGGACGAGCGCCGCGCTATTCGTCGAAATCCTCGGCCAGGTTCTTCCACCCGCGGCTCTTGGCGAACGGCGCGAATTCCTCCGGGGCCTCGAGCACGATCAGGCGGCTTTCCTGCAGGCCGGGGTCGCTGTGGCCGAAGTCCGGCCCCTTGTAGCCGACCGCGCGCAGGCGGTCGACGAGCTGGCGCACCAGCACGTCGTCCTTGTAGGCGCCCGGTTCGAGCCGGTTCTTGAACTCGACGTAGACGTCGATGATCCCGTAGCCCTCGTCGAAGATGCGGATCGCCTTGACGTCGTGGGTACGGCCATTGCCGTCCTTGGCCTGGAACGGGCCGGACAGCTCGATATCGGATTCGGTAGTCATGGCCGCGAGCATACCACTCGGCGGCCCGTTCAGTGGTCGTAACTCAGTACGCGCAGCAGTCGCCACTGCCCGCCGTCGCGTTCCCACACCATCGCGAAGCGGTAGACGCTGCACGCTTCCGGCGCCGCCGGGGACGGCCGGTTGCAGAAGCGGTGCTTGCCGATGTGCATGGCATGGTCGGGGCCCGCCGGGAACACCTCCACCGTCCCGGGCAGCGCTTCGCGCCGCACGCGGTTCGGCGCGCGGAAGTTGCGCTCGAAGATGGCGATGTTCTCGGCGTAGCCGGTGACGCCGCTGCGGTCGTGGTAGAACTCCAGCCGCGGGCTGAACCCCTCCTTCAGCGGGCCGATGTCGCGCGCATTCAGCCCCGCGAACAGGCGCGCGTCAGCCGCCACGATCTCCCGCTCCAGTCGCGCCCGTGCCGGATCCTCGTCCGCCGCCGTTGCCGCAGTTGCCATTGACGTGACCGTTGCCGCCATCAGGCAAATCGCCGCCAGTCGCTTGTCCATGCTCGCTCCTCGTGTGAAAGCCCCACTCTGCCCGCACGGCAAGGCAGGCGCACGCCCGATCCGACGAAACGCCGGGACGCCTGGACGAACGCTGCGAAACCGACGACCGGCGGGAGCGGCCGCGCACCCGCGCCCGCCGGCCTGTCGGCAAATCCGCCACACCCCCGCGCACGCCAGGTTTTTGGCACGGAATCGTTTCACTCAGTAGTAATATTACATGCCACCGTCGAGCACGCTGCTTGCACGGGTGGAACATTCTGGTGAAGCGTCAACATAATTACCACAACGATCACGGAGACAGTATGTTCACAATATGTAGTTTGACTTCACGGCGCGGCTTCGCCGCGGCCGCCTGCATCGCGTCCATCCTGCTGGCGGGCTGCGGCGCCGGCGACGGTACCCAGGCGGGCGCCACCGCCGGCAGCCGCCTGCTGGCCAGCAGCAGCAGCAGCAGCGGCAGCGCTGCGCCCGCGCCGGTGGCCGCCAACACCATCCGCATGCACTTCCGACGCATCCAGGGCGACACGGCGCAATGGGGCGTGTATTCCTGGGACGGTCCGCGCCAGCCCAGCGCCACGTGGATCACCGACCGCTTCATGTTCACCGGCACCGACGGCTTCGGCGGCTGGGTCGACATCCCGCTGGCCGCCGGCAAGACGGCGATCTCCTTCCTGGTGACGGACGGCAACGGCAGCAAGAACTGCGAAGCCGACCAGCGCGCCGGACTCAGTGCCGACGTGGCCACGCGCGGCCAGGAAATCTGGATGCTGGAGGGCGACTGTGCGATCTACACGGCGCCGCCGGCGCTCACCTACGGCAACCTGGCCAATGCGCGTGCGCACTGGCTGTCGGCTACCACGCTGGCCTGGCCCGGCGCCGCGGCCGACGCCACCTACAAACTGTTCTATGCGGCCGACGGCGGCCTGGCCTTCGGCGAGTCGGGCGTCTCCGGCGCCGACGGCAGCGTCGACCTGTCCGCGGCCGCGCTGCCGGACGCGATCCGGCGGAAATACCCGCACCTGGCGAACGCCACCGGCCTGCGCCTGCAGGATGCCGATGCGGCCAAGCTCGCCGCGCTGGCCAGCTACCAGTTCGCCATCGCCCAGTACGACGGCGCCGGCCGGCTGCTGCAGGCGACCTCGCTGCAGATGGCCGGCATGCTGGATGACGTGTTCGCGGCGCGGGCGCAGCAGGCCCAGCTCGGCGTCAGCTTCAACCTGCTGGGCATGCCGACCTTCCGCGTCTGGGCGCCCACCGCCAAGTCGGTGGCGCTGAACGTCTACCCCAGCGCCACCGCGACCAGCGCCACCACCGTGGCGATGCGCCGCGACGCCGCCAGCGGCGTGTGGAGCTACACCGCGCCGAACATCGCCTGGACCAACCGCGCCTACTACACGTACACGGTGAACGTGCTGTCGCGCTGGGCCGACAACAAGGTGGTGGCGAACACGGTGACCGACCCGTACTCGGTGAGCCTGGACGCGAACAGCGCGCGCAGCTTCGTCGCCAACCTGGACAGCCCGCTGCTCAAGCCCTTCGGCTGGGACCTGCAGCGCATCCCGGCGCTCGCCCATCCGACCGACATCGCGTTGTACGAACTGCACATCCGCGACTTTTCGGCCTCCGACGACAGCGTGCCGGCGGCGCACCGCGGCAAGTACCTGGCCTTCACCGACACCCGCTCGAACGGCATGCGCCACCTGAAATCGCTGGCCAGGGCCGGCATGACCCACGTGCACCTGCTGCCCAGCTTCGACTTCGCCAGCGTGAACGAGGCCGGCTGCACCACGCCCGCCGTGCCGAACGGCGCGCCGGACGGCACGGCCCAGCAGGCGGCGGTGGCGGCCACCCAGGACAGCGACTGCTTCAACTGGGGCTACGATCCGGTGCACTACAACGCGCCCGAGGGCAGCTACGCCACCGACGCCGCCGACGGCGCGGCGCGCATCCGCGAATTCCGGGCGATGGTGCAGGCGCTGCACGACGCCGACCTGCGCGTGACCATGGACGTGGTCTACAACCATACCAGCCAGTCGAAGCAGGGACCGCTGTCGGTGCTGGACCGCATCGTCCCCGCCTACTACTACCGCCTGGGCCAGGACGGCAACATCCTGAACGACAGCTGCTGCGCCGACACCGCGCAGGAGACGGTCATGATGGGCAAGCTGATGATCGACTCGGTGTCGCTGTGGGCCCGGCAGTACAAGGTCGACAGCTTCCGCTTCGACATCATGGGCTTCACCCCGCTCGACCTGATGAAGCGCCTGCAGGCCGACGTGAACAGGGCGGCCGGCCGCGACATCTACCTGTACGGCGAAGCCTGGAACTTCGGCAGCGTCGCCAACGACGCCCGCTTCGTCCAGGCGCGCCAGGCCAATATGTACGGCAGCGGCATCGGCTCGTTCAACGACCGCATGCGCGACCCCGTGCGCGGCGGCGGCTGCTGCGACACCGGCAGCGCCCTCGTCACCCAGCAGGGCTTCATCAACGGCGCCTTCCTCGATCCGAACGGCCAGGCCAGCCTGGGCCGCGACGACGTCCTGCGCATGGCCGACCAGGTGCGCGTGGCCCTGTCGGGCACGTTGCGCGACTACCGCTTCACCGACCGCACCGGCACGCTGCGCAGCAATGCCCAGATCGACTACTTCGGCCAGGCCGCCGGCTTCGCCGCCAACCCGGCGGAGACGATCAACTACATCGAGGCGCACGACAACCAGACGCTGTTCGACATCAATGCGCTGCGCCTGCCGCAAGGCACGTCGCTGGCCGACCGCGTGCGCGTGCAGAACCTCGGCGCCGCCATCGTGCTGCTGGCCCAGGGCGTGCCATTCGTCCACGCCGGCCAGGAACTGCTGCGCTCGAAGTCGCTGGACCGCGACAGCTACAACGCCGGCGACTGGTTCAACCGCCTCGACTACGGCTACGCGTCGAACAACTTCGGCGTCGGCCTGCCGATGGCCGGCCCGAACCAGGACAACTGGAGCTTCATGGCGCCGGTGCTGGCCAACCCGCTCGTCAAGCCGGACAGCCGCGCCATCGTGTCGGCGCGCGACGTGTTCGAGGAATTCCTGGAAATCCGCAAGAGCACCCCGTTGTTCCGCCTGCGCACGGCCCAGGACGTCGTCGAGCGCCTGAAGTTCCACAACGTCGGCCCGGACCAGGTGCCGGGACTGGTGGCGATGAGCATCGACGGTTTCTCGCCGCGCCGCTATCCGGGCAACGAGTACGCGCGCGTGGTGGTCCTGTTCAACGTCGACAAGGCGGCCAGGCGCTTCGCCATCCCCGAGCTGCAGGGCCGCAAGCTGGCGCTGCACGGCATCCAGCGCCGCGGCAGCGACGAGGTGGTCAAGTCCGCGACCTACGAGCGCGCCAGCGGCACGTTCACCGTGCCGGCAAGGACGGCGGCCGTGTTCGTGCAGAACGACGCGGACTGACACCCGGCCTTGATCCCGCATCTTATGCGGGATCAAGCGCGACATTGAGGCAGGCAAGCCTGCGCTGGCGTCTGCGGCGCACACTGGCGCCGTCATCCGCTTCGCCGACCTGCCCAATGTTTTTATCGCTCATCTTCTTGCCGGCAATCGCCGGATGCGCGCGGTGGCGCGCTGCGCTCGGGGCGCTACGAACGCCGCGGGCGCTACCTGCGCTGCGGGCGCTGCGGCCGCCGGGCGTGCTGGCGGCGCTGGCGGCGCTGGCGGTGCGGGCGTCCCTCGCGGCGGTGGCAGCCGTCCTGCCGCTGGCCGCCTGCACCGTCAAGGACAAGCCGCCCGTCAGCGTCACGCCCCAGGTCGTGCCCACCGAACTCTGGGTCGCGCCCGACGGGCTCGACAGCAATCCCGGCACCCGGGCGGCGCCGCTGCGCACGCTGGCGCGCGCCGCCCGGGTGGTGCGTCCGGGCACCATCGTCAACGTCCTGCCGGGCACCTACCACGGTGGCTTCCGCACCGCCGTCAGCGGGCTGCCGAACGCGCGCATCGTCTTTCGCGCCACGCAGCGCCGGGGCGCCCGCATCGTGCCGCCGCCGGTGTCGAGCAGCGCCATGGCCTGGGAGAACCGCGCCAGCTACGTCGACATCGAAGGCTTCGAGGTCGACGGCAGCGCCCACGGACCCGACGCCGCGGCGGGCATCGGCACGCGCTGGACGATCGGCATCTACAACGCCGGCTCCTACGACCGCATCGTGGACAACCACGTGCACCACGTGGCCACGGCCATTCCCTGCACCAGCGCGGGCGGATCGGGCATCGGCATCGACAGTTTCTTCCGGGGCCGGCACGCGCAGGTGCTGGGCAACAGCGTGCACGACATCGGCCCGCCCGGCTGCCGCTGGGTCCAGGGCATCTACGTGAACACCCCCGCCGTCGTCCGCGGCAACGTCGTCTACCGCATCGCCGCGGCCGGCATCCACCTGTGGCACGACGCGCGCGAGGTCGTCGTCGTCAACAACACGGTGGTGGCGTCGACGACCGGCATCGTCGTCGGCGGCGGCGACTTCTACCACGCCAGCGGACCGAACGACCATACGCGGGTGCTGAACAACATCGTGTTCGACAACCGCTACGGCATCCTGGAACAGGGGCAAACGGGCAAGCACAACAGCTACCGCAACAACCTCGTGTTCGGCAACCGCGAGGACGACTGGCGCCTGGCGCCCGGCATGACGCACAGCGGCACGGTGGCCGCGCCGCCCGGCTTCGTCGGCTACACGCGCGAAGGCACGCCCGACCTGCGGCTGGCCGCGACCTCGCCGGCCATCGGCCGCGGGCTGGCGGGCAAGGAGACCGGCGTGGCGGACGGCGCGCCCGATGGCGCCGCCGGGGACGCGGGGGCCGTCGGGGGGGCCACAGTCGCTGCCAGCCGGGGAGAACATGCCGGGGTCGGGGCCGTCGCCAGCAGCGGGGCCACCAGGGTCGCGGCCGCCGCCGCGGGCGCCGCCGCCCCGGCTGGTACGCCGGCCGGCACCCCGACGGGCACCCCGGCCGGCCCCTGCGCCACGGCGCCCGGCCGCGCGGGCCGCGTCGACATCGGCGCGTGCCAGCGCTGACGGGCGGGCGTCGCTACAGGATGTCCTGCACCAGCTCCGCCGGGCGGCACAGGCGCACGCCCTTCGGGGTGACGACGAACGGACGGTTGATCAGGACCGGATGCGCCAGCATCGCGTCCAGCAGCGCCTCGTCGCCGACGCCGGGCGCGAGCAGGCCGAGTTCCGCCGCGACCGGCTCCTTGGCGCGCAGCGCGGCGCGCACCTGCAGGCCGGCGCGCGCGATCATGTCCCGCAGCGCGGCGCGCGTCGGCGGATGCGCCAGGTAATCGACCACCTGCGGTTCGATGCCCGCCGCGCGGATCGCGGCCAGCGTGTTGCGCGAGGTGCCACAGCGCGGGTTATGGAAAATCGTGACGTCCATCCTGATATCCTTTTCATCTCCTGGCGCGCACCGTGGTTCGCGCACAACGGATTGTCAATGCATTGGCAAGAAGGCCAGGATGATACGGGCAGCGGCGCCATGCTTCCAGTTTTTTCGCTTGTTCGGCGATGGGCGGCCCGATAGAATGCGCGGTTTGCTTTCTGGATCGCAATGCGTTTTGCTCGCGCGCACGGCGATTGCATGACGAACAATGCCGACGACAGAGGCCGCCCACGGCCCGCCCGCATGGAGAGAACACGATGGATGACTACCTGATGCGCCCCGGCGCACTGCCTACCTGGGGCCAGCGCACGTCGCTGCGCCTGCTGAACCTGTTCGGCTGGAATTTCCGCTGGAAACCCCTGCCCGGCCCGCACGGCATCGCCGTCGTCTACCCGCACACGTCGAACTGGGACTTCTTCGTCGGCCTGCTGGCCAAGTGGACGGTCACGCACCAGTTCAGCTGGCTGGCCAAGGATTCGCTGTTCCGTGGCCCGATGGGCCGGTTGATGCGCTACTGGGGCGGCGTCGCGATCGACCGCAGCTCGCCGCAGGGCGCGATCGTGCGCCTGGCCCAGACCATCCGCGCATCGAACTGGTGCTGGCTGGCGATCACGCCGGAAGGCACGCGCGGCTACCGCCCCTACTGGAAGAGCGGCTTCTACCGCATCGCGCTCGCCGCGAACCTGCCGCTGGTGCTGGTCAAGCTGGACTACGGCACGAAAACGATCGACGTCACCCAGAGCATCGTCCTGACCGGCGACGAGGCGGCCGACATGGCGGCCATCGCGCAGGCGTTCGAGGGCGTGCAGGCGCTGCACCCGAAGGATGCGGCGCCGATCCGCCTGGCGCCGCCGGACGCGCAGCCGTCCTCAACCCGCCAGCGCAAGCAGGCATAGGCCGGCCGCGCCGATCGCCGCGCCCAGCATGCGGCGCACGCGCTCGCCCGGCACGGCGCCCGCCGCCATCAGCAGCAGGCTCGCGAGGATGAAGCCGGCGCCGCTGGCCATGCCCGTCAATTCCTGGCCGTGCGCCAGGCCGTGCAGGAAGGCGCATCCGCCCACCGTGGCGACCGCCAGCTGCGGCGGCAGGCGCAGCGCGAACGCGGCCAGCATGCCCAGCAGCAGCACGGTGGCCGCGATCGACAATTCCAGCCGCGGCAGGTCGATCCCGCCGGCGCACGAGGCGCCCAGCGCCATCAGCACCAGGAAGGTCGGCGCCAGCACGGCGCCATGGCGCTGCTGGCGGCTCCACAGGCCCACGGCCAGCAAGGCCAGCAGGTGGTCCAGCCCGCCCAGCGGATGCAGGAAGCCGGCCACGAAGCCGCTCTCCGTTCCATGTCCCGGGTGCGCCGCCGCCGGCAGGGCCAGCGCCAGGCCGCCCGCGGCCACGCTCGCGCGCGCCAGCAGCGCGCGCATCGTCATCGTCGTCATGTCTTCTCCTCGTCGTCGGTAATCAGTGATCCAGCAGGCCCTGCTCGCGGATGAACGCCACCACCTCGTCCACGCCCGCGCCCGTGCGCAGGTTGGTGAACACGAAGGGGCGCTCGCCGCGCTGGCGCCGCGCGTCGCGCGCCATCACGTCCAGGTCCGCGCCCACGTGGGGCGCGAGGTCGGTCTTGTTGATGATCAGGAGGTCCGAGCGCGTGATGCCGGGACCGCCCTTGCGCGGGATCTTCTCCCCGCCCGCGACGTCGATCACGTACAGCGTCAGGTCCGACAGCTCGGGGCTGAAGGTGGCGGCCAGGTTGTCGCCGCCCGATTCCACCAGCACCAGTTCGAGCGCCGGGAAATCGGCCTGCAGGCGCGCGATCGCTTCCAGGTTGATCGACGCGTCCTCGCGGATCGCCGTGTGCGGGCAGCCGCCCGTCTCCACGCCCATCAGGCGCTCGGGCGGCAGCGCGTCGGCGCGCAGCAGGATCTCCATGTCTTCGCGCGTGTAGATGTCGTTGGTGATCACGGCCATGTCGTAGCGCTCGCGCATCGCGCGGCACAGCATTTCGCACAGCGCCGTCTTGCCGGAGCCGACGGGGCCGCCGATGCCGACGCGCAGGGGGTTGGATGTCGTCATGTTGATTTCCTAGTCAGTCGGGGTCAGAGTCCAAGCGTGAAAGCCGGGCTCCGACCCCGAGGGTAACAATCTGTCGGAGACAGAGCCCAGGCATGAAAACCGGGCTCCGACCCCGAGCGTTACGAACGATACAATCTGCCATGCTGCACCTCGTGCCGCATCGACAGCATGGACAGGCCGGGCGCCCAGTTCGACAGGTCGTCGTCGTGCAGCGTGCGCGCCAGGGCCGCCGCGCGCTCGATGTCGGGCCGCAGCGACAGCAGCAGGCGCTGGCCCGCCACCTGACCCAGCGGCACCGACTTCACGCACACCAGCACCTGGTTCTCGGCCCAGGAAAACAGCATCGCCAGCAGCGCCTCCTCGTGCGGGATGCCGAGGCCGTCGACGGCGCAGGCATAGGCCAGCGGCAGCGACACGTCCGGCCCCAGCGCGGCCGTATCGGCCACGCCCAGCTCCTCGACCAGGCGCGCCAGCGAATAGCCCATCTGGACCGTCTCGGCGCGCAGCTCGGCCGTGTCGCGCGAGGCCAGGAAGCAGTCGGCCCAGCCGCGGATGCCCACCGCGTCGCCGGCGGCGAAGGCGCGCAGCAGGCGCCACAGCAGCGGCGCGTCCCAGCGTGCCACGACCTCGTCGAGCTGGCGCGCGATCCAGTCGCGCGCGCTCGCGGCGTCGCGCACCAGGCCCTGCTCCAGCGCCGCCTCCAGGCCCTGCGAATAGCTGTAGCCGCCGATCGGCAGGGCCGGGCTGGCGAACTGCAGCAGATGCAACAGCGCCGCCGCGTTCATGTCGCGCTCACGTCGCGCTCACGTCGATTCCGCGCCGGCCGGCGCGATATCGGACGGCCGATGGATCTTCTGGCGCAGCGGCACCGGCGCCAGCAGGCCGCCACCGTGGCCATGGTCGTGGCCGTGGGCATGGCCGCCGGCATAGGCGCCCGCCTCCGGCTCGAACTTGGCCAGTTCCTCGTCGACCTGGGCGCCCAGGCCCTCGACCATCTCCTTCAGCACGGGATCGACGCGGATGCGCAGCCAGCCCGGTCCGACCTGGGTCTGGGTATGGCGGTTGCCGAGGTGGAAGGCGCAGCGCGCCAGCATGGTGGCGTCGCGGCAGCGCACCAGGTAGGTCGGCTCGGGCGCGGCGACGACGCGCACGACGCGGCCGCCTTCGCCGGTGAGCAGGTCGCCGTCGCGCAGCACGGTGCCGCGCACCAGGAACAGCGCGACCTCCTCGCCCGACGCCAGGCGCGCCTTCTGGCGGCAGCGCTCGCGCTGGTCGTAGGGCAGCACCAGCAGGTCGTGGACGGCGGGGGCGCCGGGGATTTTCGTATGCAGGGACAGCATGGCGTTTCGTCTTTCTAGAACAGGAAGTAGCGCTGGGCCAGCGGCAGCACGGTGGCCGCTTCGCACACCAGCAGCTGGCCGTCGGCGCGCACTTCGTAGGTTTCGGGGTCCACTTCCATGTGCGGCGTGGCCCCGTTGTGGATCATGTCGCGCTTGCGCAGGCCGCGCGTGCCGCGCACCGGGATCGTGGTCTTGGCCAGGCCCAGCTCGCGCCCGATGCCGGCGTCGAAGGCGGCCTGCGAGACGAAGGTGAACGAGGTCTTCAGGCCGCCGCCGAAGGCGCCGAACATCGGTCGCCAATGCACCGGCTGCGGCGTCGGGATCGACGCGTTCGGGTCGCCCATCAGGCTCGCGGCGATCGAGCCGCCCTTGAGCACCATCGAGGGCTTGGCGCCGAAGAAGGCCGGGCGCCACAGCACGATGTCGGCGATCCTGCCCGGCTCCAGCGAACCGACGGCATGGGAAATGCCGTGCGCGATGGCCGGGTTGATCGTGTACTTGGCCACGTAGCGCTTGACGCGCGTGTTGTCGTTGCGCGCGCCGTCGCCCGCCAGCGGGCCGCGCTGGGCCTTCATCTTGTGCGCGGTCTGCCAGGTGCGCAGGATCGTCTCGCCGACGCGGCCCATGGCCTGCGAGTCGGACGACATCATCGAGATGGCGCCGATGTCGTGCAGGATGTCCTCGGCGGCGATGGTCTCGCGCCGGATGCGCGACTCGGCGAAGGCCACGTCCTCGGCGATGGCCGGGTCGAGGTGGTGGCAGACCATCAGCATGTCGAGGTGCTCGTCGAGCGTGTTGACGGTGAACGGCCGGGTCGGATTGGTCGACGACGGCAGCACGTTCGACTGGCCGACGGCCGCGATGATGTCCGGCGCATGGCCGCCGCCCGCGCCTTCGGTGTGGAAGGTGTGGATGGTGCGGTCCTTGAAGGCGGCCACTGTGGATTCGAGGAAGCCGGCCTCGTTCAGCGTGTCCGAGTGCAGCGCCACCTGCACGTCCATGCGCTCGGCCACGGACAGGCAGCTGTCGATCGCGGCCGGCGTGCTGCCCCAGTCCTCGTGCAGCTTCAGGCCGACGGCGCCGGCCTCGATCTGTTCTTCCAGCGGGCGCGCCTGGCTGACGTTGCCCTTGCCGAAGAAGCCCAGGTTCATCGGGAAGGCGTCGGCCGCGCGCAGCATCGCCGCGATGTGCCAGGCGCCCGGCGTGCAGGTGGTGGCGGCGGTGCCCACCGCCGGTCCGGTGCCGCCGCCCAGCATGGTGGTGATGCCGGAAGCCAGCGCCTCCTCGATCTGCTGCGGGCAGATGAAATGGATGTGGGTGTCGACGCCGCCGGCGGTGACGATCATCCCCTCGCCCGCGATGATCTCGGTGGCGCCGCCGATGGCCATGGTGACGTTCGGCTGGATGTCCGGGTTGCCGGCCTTGCCGATGCCGGCGATCAGGCCGTCCTTGATGCCGATGTCGGCCTTCACGATGCCCCAGTGGTCGACGATGACGGCGTTCGTGATCACCGTGTCCATCACGCCGGCGCGCGCCAGTTGCGACTGGCCCATGCCGTCGCGGATCACCTTGCCGCCGCCGAACTTCACTTCCTCGCCGTAGGTGGCGTAGTCGCGCTCGATCTCGATGACCAGGCCGGTGTCGGCCAGGCGGATGCGGTCGCCCGTGGTGGGACCGTACATGTCGGCATAGGCCTGCCGCGTGATCGTGGCCATCAGTGTCCTCCCGCGCCGTCGGCGCCGTCCAGCGGGCCGGCGACGCGGCCCTGGAAGCCGTGCACGACGCGCGCGCCGGCCAGCTCGACCAGCTCCACCGTGCGGCGCTGGCCCGGCTCGAAGCGCACCGCGGTGCCGGCCGGGATGTTCAGGCGCATGCCGCGCGTGGGCGCGCGCTCGAACTGCAGCGCATCGTTGGTTTCGAAGAAATGGTAGTGCGAGCCCACCTGCACCGGCCGGTCGCCCGCATTGGCCACGGTGACGACCAGCGTGCGCCGGCCGGCGTTGATGGCGATCTCGCCGTCGTCGAGGAAGTATTCTCCAGGGATCATGCGCTCTCCGGTGCGAACAGGGTCTTGTAGTAGATGGCGGTCGGGTGCCACTTGCCGCCCGGCGTGCAGGCGTAGTCCGGCACCTCGCCCACGCGCGTGTAGCCCAGGTCGCGGTACAGCTGCTCGGCGCCCGAGCCGGCCTCGGTGTCGAGGAACAGCAGGCCGCGGTTCAGCGCGCGCGCCTCGGCCTCGGCCGCGCGCAGCAGCACGCTGCCGAGGCCGCGCCGGCGCACGCGGCTGTGCACGATCATCTTCTGCACCTCGGCGCGGTGGCGCCCGTTGGCCTTCTGGCACAGCGCCAGCTGCACGGTGCCGACGAGCGTGCCCTCGTGGGCCGCGGCCAGCAGCACGTGCGTGCCGTCGGCGACGGCCGCGCGCACGCCGTCCCAGTAGCGCCGCGCCTCGCCGCCGTCGACGCCGGCCAGGAAGCCGAGCGAGGCGCCGTGCGCCACCGCGTCCAGCAGCAGGTCGTCCAGCTGGTCGAGGGCCGCGGCGCAGGCCATGGCATCGAGCTTGCAGATCTTCATGGCATCTCCTCGGCTCAGGGAATCGGGTGGTGGACGGTGACCAGCTTGCTGCCGTCCGGGAAGGTCGCCTCGACCTGGATCTCCGGGATCATCTCCGGCACGCCCTCCATCACGTCGGCGCGCGCCAGCACGGTGGTCCCCTCGCTCATCAACTCGGCCACGCTGCGCCCATCGCGCGCGCCCTCCATGATGGCGGCCGTGATCAGCGCCACGGCTTCCGGGTAGTTCAGCTTCAGGCCGCGCGCGCGGCGGCGCTCGGCCAGCAGGGCGGCGGTGAAGATCAGCAGCTTGTCTTTTTCGCGCGGGGTCAGGTCCATGGTTCTCCTTCAGGTATGCCAGATGCGCGGCACGCAGGCGGGCCGGTCGAGATAGTGCCGGCGCAGCGCCTGCCACACGCGCAGCATGGCCGCGCGCGCCGCCTCGCCGTCGTCGCCCACGTGGCGCGCGACGAACACCGATTTCACCTGGCTCAGCGCCAGCTGCGGATCCTGCGCGCGCATGGCGGCCTGCAGCGCCGGCGGCACCGGCTTGCCGACCGCGAGGAAGGTCGCGCACACCGAGGCGCCGTGCAGGCCGAGCGGGCTGGCGATGGCGGCCGGCGTCAGCGCGCCCTGCTCCCACCACAGCAGGCGTCCGTCCTGGCGGATGCGCGTGCGCTGGCGCACCTGGCCGCGCACGAAGCGCTCCCCGGACGCCTGCCGGCCGAAGCACAGCACCTCGCTGCCGAGATAGACGGCGCCGGCGCCCAGCTCGACCTCGTGCTCGAGTTCGACGCTGGCGTCGTCGTAGACAATGGTTTCCTGCGGCAGCCACTCGATGGCGCCGCCCTCCGCCACGCGCAGGCGCACGTCTTGGCGCGACACGCGGCCGTTGGCGCGGTACCACTTGGCCGCGCCGGGACTGGTCGCGAGCACGCGGCAGCCGGCGCCGGCGTCGAGCGCGATGTCCAGGCGGTCGCCGCCGACCACGCCGCCCGGCGGGTGGACGACGATCACGTGGCAGTGCTGCGGTCCTTCCGGGTACAGCGCCTTCTGCACGCGCAGCGGGCCGCGGTGTTCGCGCCGCAACAGGCGCGTGGTGGCGCCGTCGCGGGCGAAGCCCAGGCGCAGCGTGGCTTGCCAGGCAGGCGCGGGATCGGCGGGAACGGCGGAGTGGTTGCAGTCGGGCATACCTGGGCTTTAGCACGATGCGTGCCACCGTCCTGGCGGCATTCGGGACCGCATCTGCGCGAACGAGGTTGGCGAACGTGCACTACCTTAGGATGGTTGCACCATATTGGTGCAAAACCGGCCGTATGCTCAGCGTTGGCGCCGGAACGTCAGCAGCGCCGGGTACGCACAGGGAGAAGGAGACCGCGCCCGCATCGGGACGCATGTCGCGATCCGGAGCACGAGCGACTGCCGGACACGGCGAAGGGTGACAAGAAGACAGGGGGACGGGGAATTGCCGGCGACGGGCGGATCGCGGTTCGACGACAAACCACACCGAGGGCGTGCCGCCGGTGTGGCGGACGAGTGGTCGGGAGCGGGCCGCGTAAGCCGCCCGGCCGCGCACGTCGCGGATGGGCACGACGCTCGGGAACGCGCAGGGACGGGACGATGCCGCGTCGTGCACGACGCCGCCGTGCGCCGCGCGTCACGCAGCGCCGGCGCGCCCGGACCCCGGCACCAGCCACGCGCCGGGCCGACCCGCGCGCACGATGCGGGTCATGCGGGCAAAAGGGGCCGAGCGGGTCCTACGGGCCATGGTGGCCCGGAGACCCGCGCCGGCAACCGGGTCAACGCCTCCCGCGCTGGTTCCGCACCGGCCGTGCCACGCGTGCCAGGCGCATCTCGCGCTGGCGGTCGGCCTCGGCCTTCCACACGACGAGTTCCAGGGCCAGCGCCATGGCGATACCGGCCGGCAGCGCGGCGGCCACGCCGAACAGCGACAGCACGAGACTTGCAATCAGGATAACGAGGGTACTCGGGCGGGGCATGGTGTCACCTTTCTGTCAAAAGCCGTTGGGTTCATCCTGCCACATCCGGGTTTTGCTTGCAATCATGTGTTGTGCGCGTGAGCGCGTCCCAGGCATTGGCAGTACTGAGAAAGATATGGCCATGGAGCTTTTCTACAAGGCTCGATGCGCGCAATCGGTCCATCACCGGCCCTTTGACCTCTGCAAGGTGCAACTGCACGCCACGCTGGCCCAGGGTCTGGTGCAGGTCGAGCAGGCCGAACAGGGCCGACGTGTCGATGGTGTTCACCGCCGACAACACCAGCACCAGGTGGCGCGCGGCCGGATGCGCGGCCAGCAGGTCTTCGATCCGCGCGTTGACGGCTTCGACGTTGCCGAAGAACAAAGCGGCGTCGACGCGCAGCAGCAGCACGCGCGGATCGGTCTCGACGGCGTGGCGCTCGACGTTGCGGAAGTGCTCGGTGCCGGGGATCCGCCCCAGCAGCGCCATGTGCGGGCGGCTCTCGCGCCAGATCATCGCGCCCAGCGACAGCGCCAGTCCGAGCACGACGCCGCCCTCCACTCCCAGCACCAGCACGCCGCCGGCGGTGGCCAGCAGCGCCAGCGCGTCGGCGCGGTCGTAGGCCCAGGAGGTGCGCAGCGTATGCCATTCCAGCATGCCCAGCACGGCGACGATGATCGTGGCCGACAGCACCGGCAGCGGCAGCAGCGCCAGCCAGCCGGTCGGCAGCACCAGGGCACCCGCCAGCAGCAGCGCCGTGACGACGCCGGCCAGTTGGGTGTTGGCGCCCGCCGCGAAGTTGACGGCGGAGCGCGACAGGCTGCCGGTGACGGGGAAGCCGCCGCTCAGCGCGCTGCCGACGTTGGCCGCGCCCAGCGCCGCCAGCTCGCGGTCGGTGTGCAGCTTTTCGGCGCGCTTCAGCGCCAGCGCCTGGGCGCCCGACATCGCCACCAGGAAGCTGACGAAGCCGATCAGGAGGGCCGGCTTGAGGAGCGGCAGCCAGTGCTGGCCCGACTGCGCCAGGTGCAGCTGCGGCAGCCCGGCCGGGACGGCGCCGATGACGTGCACGCCGCGCGCGTCCAGGCGCAGCAGCGCCACCAGCGCCACGCTCGCCAGCACCAGCAGCATCGGCGCCAGGCGCGCCCCGACGTCGGCCGCCGCCGGCGGCGCGCCGGCGCGGCGCAGCAGCGGCGCCAGCCAGCGCCGCGCCAGCAGCAGGAACGCGACCGCGCCCAGGCCGAGGGCCGCGCTGGGGGCGTGCCAGCGCGGCGGCGCGGCGCCCAGCAGCGTGTCCACCTGGCCGAGCGCGATCGTCAGCGACGAGCCGAGCGTGAAACCGTTCATCACGGGACGCGAGAAGAAGTTGGCCAGGAAGCCCACGCGCAGCAGGCCGCAGGCCAGCAGCACCACGCCGGCCAGGATGGCGAGCTGGCCCGCCAGGGTGGCGTACAGGCTGCTGCCCGGCGCGGCCAGCGGCGCCAGCGCCGATGCCGTCATCAGCGAGACGATGGCCATCGGCCCGACCGACTGCGTGGAACTGGTGCCCAGCAGCGCGTACAGCAGCGGCGGCACGATGCTCGCGTACAGCCCCGTCACCGGCGGCAGGCCGGCCACCAGCGCATAGGCCATCCCCTGCGGGATCATCATCATGGCGACGACCACGCCGGCGCCGACGTCGCCGGCCAGGTAGTCCTTCCGGTACGTCCTGAGCCACTCGAGCATGCCGGTCCTTATTGCATCGCCAGTTCGACGCAGTTGCGCCCTGCCCGCTTGGCGCGCGCCACGGCGGCGTCGACGCGCTGGGTCAGCGAGTCGGCGCTCTCCTGCTCGCCCAGCTGGGCCACGCCGATGCTCACCGTGACGTGGTCGCAGCCGGGAATCTCGGCCAGCGCGATCGCCTGGCGCACCTTCTCGGCCATGCGCAGGCCGTCGATGGCGCTGGTGTGCGGGGCGACGATCTGGAACTCCTCGCCGCCCGAGCGCACCAGGATATCGCTGGCGCGCAGCACGCCGCGCGCGCAGTCGGCGACGATGCGCAGGGCGACGTCGCCCACCGGATAGCCATAGGTATCGTTGACGACCTTGAAGCGGTCGATGTCGAAGGACAGCAGCGCCAGCGGCACGCGGTAGCGGCGCGCGCGGCGGATTTCCTTTTCCAGCAGCTCCTCGCCGTGGCGGCGGTTGGCCACGCCGGTCAGCGCGTCGGTGCTCGAGATGACGGTCAGGCGCGCCAGCAGCGCCTCGTTCTCCTGGGCCGTCTCGGTCATGCGCAGGCCCAGCGCCGCCAGGGCCGCCACGTCGCGCAGGGTGTCCAGTTCGTCGCGCGAGAATTCGCGGCGCACGTCGAACAGCAGCGACAGCGCGCCGCGCGCGGGGCCGGGACCGTCGGCCGGGACCGGCAGGCCGAGCGCCATCTCGACGCCGTGCGCGCGCAGGCCGGCGGCCAGCGCCGGTTCGCCCGCCTGCTCGGGCGGGTCGAGCAGGACGGTGGCGCCGCTGGCGGCCGCCAGCAGGCCCGGGAAGGCGTGGCGCAGTGGCGCCTGCAGCAGGCGGTCGGTCCGCTGCAGCAGCGCGCCGAGCAGCAGGCCGCGCGGCCCCTGCTGGGCCTCGACCTGCAGGTCGCCGTCGGGCTGGCGGCGCAGCACGGCCGCGTGCAGCACGCCCGGCCAGGCGCACAGCACCTGGCACAGGTCCTCGACCAGCCGCGCGCTGTCCTCGGCCCCGGCCAGCGCCGCCTGGGCGCCGGCGCGCAGCGCCAGCAGGCCGCGCAGGCCGTCGGCGTCGCTGGCGGGCGCGCAGCGCGCCGGATCGGCGAGGCGGCGCGCCACGGTCGCGCCCAGTTCCTCGGGCGGCAGCGGCGTCATCGCATAGCCGGCCGGGCCGAAGGCCATCAGCGCCGGCAGCCAGCCGGCGCCGCCGAAGGGGCACAGCAGCAGCGTCGGCGCGCCGGCGCGCGCCCCGACCAGCGCGCCCAGCGCGGCCAGGTCGATGCTCGGTTCGAAGCGTTCCAGGTCGAGCACCAGCAGGTCCGGCTGGCCCTGCGCCAGCAGGCTGGCCGCGGCATCGACGCTGTCGGCCAGGTGCAGCGAGGCGAAGGCCGCGCCGCAGGCGCCGGAAAACTCGGCGCGCCGCTGCGCCAGCGGGCTGAGGTAGATACCGGTCCGGCGGGCGGACGGCTCGGGAGGCTGCGACATCGGGGACTCCTGGAAGACAGTGCGCGTGAGTTTGCCATAAAGCACATGGAGCGGCCAGCGAATGCACGCCTGTGTGTGGAAGCGCACCGTCACGCGGTCCATGCGAGGGGAATACTGGCGGGATCATGCACAGGAGGGAAACATGGCAAACCAGGATGACGTAGCGAACAAGCAGAAGGCGATCCAGAACCGCCAGGACCAGCGCGACGCCAGCATGCAGAAGGGCGATGCGGGCAACGGCGGCGGCGCGGCCCAGACCGGGGTCGACCAGCCGGCCGGCGACTTTCCGGCCCAGCACATCGCCAAGCCGGGCATCGAGGCCCAGCTGGAACTCAAGCCGAAATTCATGGCCGAGGGCTACAAGGGCAGCGGCAAGCTGGCCGGCCAGGTCGCCATCGTCACCGGCGGCGATTCCGGCATCGGGCGCGCGGTCGCGGTGCTGTTCGCGCGCGAAGGCGCCGACGTCGCCATCCTGTACCTGAACGAGCACGAGGACGCCGCCGAGACCCAGCGCTGCATCGAGGCCGAAGGCCAGCGCTGCGTGACCATCGCCGGCGACGTCAAGGACATGGCGTTCTGCCAGCAGGCCGTCGATCAGGTCGTCGCCAAGTGGGGCCGCCTGGACGTGCTGGTGAACAACGCCGCGTTCCAGGAACACGCGGAATCGCTGCTCGACCTCGACGAGGACCGCTTCGACGAGACCATGCGCACGAATATCTACGGCTACTTCCACATGGCCAAGGCCTGCCTGCCCTACCTGAAGCGCGGCGCCGCCATCGTCAACACGGGGTCGGTCACGGGCCTGAAGGGGTCGGGCAAGCTGCTCGACTATTCGACCACCAAGGGCGCGATCCACGCCTTCACGATGTCGCTGGCCGCCAACCTGCTGGACAAGGGCATCCGCGTGAACGCCGTCGCCCCCGGCCCGGTGTGGACGCCGCTGAACCCGGCCGACCAGAGCGCCGACAAGATCGCCAAGTTCGGCCAGGGCACGACCTACGGCCGCCCGGCCCAGCCGGAAGAGCTGTCGCCGGCCTACGTCTACCTGGCTTCGAACGTCTGCTCGGGCTACGTGACGGGCGTCGTGCTGCCGATCACCGGGGTGGTCGGCGAATAAACCGCGAAAGGAGCGCATGATGGCGAGAAGCCTGTGGAAGGGAGCGATCAGTTTCGGGCTGGTCCACATCCCGGTCGAGATGTACCCGGCGACGAGCGACCATGCGCTCGACCTGTCGATGCTCGACCGGCGCGACTTCTCGCCGATCGGGTTCAAGCGCTACAACAAGAACACCGGCAAGGAAGTCGCCTGGGACGACATCGTCAAGGGCTACGAGTACAAGGACGGCGAGTACGTCGTGCTGTCCGACGAGGACCTGCGCCGCGCCAACCCGGAGGCGACGCGCACCATCGACATCCTGGCCTTCGTCGACGCCGGCCAGGTGCCGCTGATCTACTACGACCAGCCCTACTACCTCGCGCCCGGCAAGGGCGGCGAGAAGGTGTACGCGCTGCTGCGCGAGACGCTGCGCGACGTCGGCAAGATCGGCATCGCCAACGTCGTCATCCGCGTCAAGCAGCATCTGGCCGCGTTGATCTGCATCGGCGACGCCATCGTGCTCAACACGATCCGCTATCCCGACGAGATCCGCCCGACCGACGAGCTGTCGATCCCGTCCGACGACGCCAAGGCGGCACGCGTCACGCCCAAGGAACTGCAGATGGCCCGGGCCCTCGTGGAAGGCATGAGCGAGCGCTGGAAGCCCGGCCAGTACCGCGACACCTACCGCGAAGACCTGATGGCGCTGATCAAGAAGAAGATCGCCGCCAACCAGACCAAGACCCTGACCGAGCCCGAACCGGAGGAGGACAAGCCGGCGAAGTCGAACGTCGTGGACCTCGTGGCCCTGCTCCAGGCGAGCCTGGGCAAGAAGCCCGCGCGCGCCGCAGCCGACGACGACGACGACGACGACGACGATCCGCCGCCGCGCCGTGCGCGCAAGCCGTCCGCCGGCGAGGACGACGCGAACGACGACGCAGGCGGCGCCGCGCCGCCGCGCGGTCGCAAGGCGCCGGCACGGTCCGGCGCGCATGCGTCCGCGGCCAAGCCGGCGGCGCAGAAGGCGCCGGCGCGCAAGACCGCCGCAAAGACGGCGGCAACGTCCGCGGCAAAATCCGCAGTAAAATCCGCAGTAAAGACAGCGGCAAAGACCGCAACCAGGACGCCGGCGCGCAGGAAGGCGGCCTGATGGACTGGGACACGCTGATCGACCTGCTGCAGTGGCCGGCGATGCTGGTGACGCTGTGCGCCGCCTTCCTCGTCGGCGCGCGCCATGCCAGGCGGCGCATCGTCGGCTTCTATGCCTTCATCGCCAGCAACGTGCTGTGGATCATCTGGGGCGTGCACGACGAGGCCTGGGCCCTGATCACCCTGCAGGCGGGCCTGTGCGCGATGAACGTGCGCGGGATCATCCGCAACGACGCGGCGTCCTGACGCCGCCCCCGCGCGGGCGCGGGCGGCGCGCGTCCGGCGCCGCCCACGCCAGCTCCATGCTCATTTGCCGGGCTTGAAGCCGAGCGCCTTCATCGCCTTGGTCAGCGTGGTCGCGCTCTTCGCATAGTCCGCCCACGGGGCATTGCCCTCGTGCAGGCGCTCGTGCACCGTCGCGACGGTCCAGTGCGCGCCGGATTCCAGCGCCGGCAGCTCTTCCCAGCGCACCGGCACCGAGATCCCCAGCCCGGGGCGCACGCGCGCCGACCAGGCGGCGACGGTCGTCGCCCCGCGCCCGTTGCGCAGGTAGTCGACGTAGATGCGCCCCACGCGGTTCTTCGCGCCGCTCTTCGCGGCGAAGCGCTCCGGCAGCGTGCGCGCCAGGTGCTCGACGATCGCTCGGCTGAAGTCCTTGACGGTATCCCAGTCCAGCTTCGGCTTGATCGGCACCACGACGTGCAGGCCCTTGCCGCCGCTGGTCTTCAGGAACGGATGCAGGCCCAGCTCGACCAGGAAGGCGCGCAGCAGCGCCGCCGCTTCCTGCACCTGCGGCCAGGCGACGCCTTCGCCCGGGTCGAGGTCGAACACGAAGCGGTCCGGCGTGTCGTAGCGGCGCCCGGTGGCATTCTGGCTGTGGATCTCGACCACGTTCCACTGCGCGGCCGACAGCAGGCCCTCGGCGGTGGCGATCCGGGTCATGCGCGGATGGTCCGGATCGAGCGCCTGGTCCATCTGCGCGACGCCCGGCATCTTGTCCGTCGCGCCCACGTGCTTCTGGAAGAACAGTTCGCCGCCCACGCCCTCGGGCGCGCGCACCAGGGACACGGGACGATCCGCCAGGTGCGCCATCATCAGTTCGCCGACCAGCGCGTAGTAGCGCACCAGGTCCATCTTGGTCACGCCGCTCTCGGCATCCATCACGCGCTCGCCGTGCGTGACCTTGAACGTGGCCGGCAGGTCGCCCGGCAGCCCGGACGCCGGCGCCTTGCCGGCCGCGGGCGCGGCCTGGCTGGCGCGCGCCGGCCTGGCGCCGGCCTCCTCCAGGTGCTGCGCGCGCTCGCGCCGGATGCTCTTCGGCCGCTTGTCCTCGCGCAGGCCCTGGAAGACCGGATGGCGGATCACGCCGGCCGGCGTCCATTCGGAAAAGCTGACCTCGGCCACCAGCTTCGGTTCGACCCAGTGCTTGCCCTTGCCCGGCACCGCGCGCGGCGGGAACGGGCTGGCCTTGGCGCCGATGCCTTCGAGTACCTCGCGCAGGTGGCGCAGCGAGGCGCCGTTGAAGCCGCTGCCGACGTGGCCGGCGTAGCGCAGCAAGCCCGCGTCGTCGTAGTAGCCGAGCAGCAGCGCGCCGATGCCGGTGCGCGATCCCTGCGGGTCGGTGTAGCCGCCGATGACGAACTCCTGGCGCTGGCCGCACTTGAGCTTGATCCAGTCCGGCGACCGGCGCGTCACGTAGCGCGCGTCGCGGCGCTTGCCGATCACGCCTTCCAGGCCGACCTGGCAGGCCGCGACCACGAGCTGGGCCGGATCGGTGCCGAATTCGGCGGAAAAGCGCACGGTGTCGGACTGGCGCTGCGCGAGCAGCTCCTGCAGCAGCGGCCGGCGCGCATCCAGGCGCGCGGCGCGCAGGTCGTAGCCCTTGTAGTAGGGGATGTCGAACACGAAGTAGACGATCTGCGCGGTATTGGAACCGTCGAAGGCCAGTTGCAGCAGGTTGAAGTTCGGCTTGCCGTTCTCGTCGTGCACGACGATCTCGCCGTCGTACCAGCCGTCGGGCAGCTTCATGCGGCGGATCTCGGCCTGCAGCGGCGCCAGCTTGTCGGTCCAGTCGTTGCCGTTGCGCGTGACCAGGCGCACGTCCTTGCCCTCGACCCGCGCCAGCATGCGGTAGCCGTCGAACTTGATCTCGTAGATCCAGTCGTCCGGATCGGGCGGCGGGCCGTCGACCAGCGTGGCCAGCTGCGGCGTCAGTTTCTCGGGCAGGTCGGCCTTGACGGCGCCGGCGGGCAGCTTCGCGCGGCGCGACGCGGCCGCAGGCGCGGTCGCGGCCGCCGCCTTGGTGCCTGCCGCCTTGGTGGTCGCCTTGGTGGTCGCCTTGGTGGTCGCCGCCTTGGCGGCGGCGCGCTTCGCCGGCGCGCGCCCCGTCTTCAATCCCGCGCCCCTGGCGCCGGCCGCGTCCTTCTCCCCCGGCCCGGCGGGCATGGGCAGGTCCTTGACGCTGTCCGGGAAGGCGTCGACGACGGAGAATTCCGCGGCCGGGCGCGCGTACTCGTCGTTTTCCTTGATCAGCAGCCAGGGTTCCTGCTTGTCCCCCGGCTTGCCGCGCATGCGCACCAGCACCCAGCGGCCGTGCATCTTGTGGCCGTGGATCTCGAACTTGACCTCGCCCTTGGCGAAGCCGGCGCGCGGATCGCCGATGGGCGCCCAGGTGCCCTTGTCCCAGATGATCACCTCGCCGGCGCCGTACTGGTGCGGCGGGATCGTGCCTTCGAAGTCGGAATAGGAAATCGGGTGGTCTTCCACGTGGATCGCCATGCGGCGGTCGTGGGTGTCGTAGCTGGGCCCCTTGGGCACGGCCCAGCTCTTCATCGTGCCGTCCAGTTCCAGGCGGAAATCGTAGTGCAGCCTGGTGGCCCAGTGCTTCTGGATCACGAAGGTCAGCGCGTCCTTGCCGGCCTCGCCACCCTCTTCCGGCTCCGACGTGATGGAAAAATTGCGCTTGGCTTTGTACAGCTTGAGTGCGTCGGGCATGGCATCACCTCTACGTCCACGAGATGGCCAGTGTAGGCAAAAAGGCGTGGACGGGACTGTACGCCAGCTAACGCCAGGCCGATGGCCGGGCGCCGCCGGCCCGGCCTACTTGCGCTCGGCCGCGCTGCGGTCGCGCGCCGCGCGGAATTCCGAGTCGGACGCCCAGTTCGGCCAGGCGGTGCCGTCGGCCAGGTCGCGGCCCAGCGCATACAGCATGCCGAGGTCGCGCGCCATGCCGGTGAACGGCCAGTCGGCGCGCCACTCGTCCGACGGCTGGTGGTAGCTGTCGGTCACGTAGCGTTCCTCGGCCGCCTTGCCGGCCGCGACGCCGCCCTGCTCCCAGTCCTCGCCGGAGCCGAACGAGATCGCCGGCACGCCGCGCTTGGCGAACGGGAAGTGGTCGGAGCGGAAGAAGTGGCCGGCTTCCGGTTTCGGGTCCGGCGAAAAGCGGATACCGCGCTGCTTCGCCCCGGCGACCAGCCGGTCCAGCAGGTCCAGCTTCGCGCTGCCGGAAATGGTGAAGTCGCGTGCCGGGCCGTAGGGGCTGAGCGCGTCCATATTGATCACGCCGACCGTCTGCGCCAGCGGATACACGGGGTTCGTCGCGTAGTATTCGGAACCCAGCAGGCCCTTTTCTTCCGCCGTCACGGCCAGGAACACGACGCTGCGCTGCGGCGCCGGCGCCTTGCCGTAGGCGCGCGCCAGTTCCAGCAGCGCGGCGATGCCGGTGCCGTTGTCGACGGCGCCGTTGTAGATCCTGTCGCCCTTCGCGTCCGGCAGGCCGATGCCCAGGTGGTCCCAGTGGCCGCTGTAGACGACGTACTGGCCGGGGTGCTTGCTGCCCGGACGCAGCGCGACCACGTTCTTCGACGTGATCACCTGCGCGTCCACCGCGTAGCGCGCCGACAGCGTGACGCCCCGCAGTTCGACCGGCCGGAACGCGCGGCCCTGCGCTTCCCGCTTGAGCTTGTCGAAGTCGAGGCCGGCGCGCCGGAACAGGTCCTGCGCGACGTCGCGCTGGATCCAGGCTTCCACCGGCGCGTGCGCCTCGAGCGGGTGCTTGCGCACCACGTCGTACATCACGTTGGTGTTGGAATTCTTGACGGTCGCCCAGCCATAGGATGCCGGCGCGGTCTCGTGCACGATGATCGTGCCGAGCGCGCCGCGGCGGGCCATTTCCTCGAACTTGTAGGTCCAGCGGCCATAGTAGGTCATGGCCTTGCCGCCGAAGTCGCCCGCTCCCGTCTCGAAGTCGGGATCGTTGATCAGCACCACGGCCAGCTTGCCCTTCAGGTCGACGCCCTTGAAGTCGTCCCACTTGCGCTCCGGCGCGGTGACGCCGTAGCCGACGAAGACCAGCGGCGCATCCTTCACGTCGACCGCCCTGGCGCCCGTCATCGCGGCGCGGAACGCGACCTGCTCGCCCTGCGCCAGCGTCAATCCGCCGCCGGCGCCGCCGATAAACGCCGCGACCGGGCCCTGGATCTCGAAGCGGCCCAGCGGCACGTCCTGGGTCCAGCCGCGCTTGCCGTCCACGACGTCGCCGCCCGGCTGCAGGCCGGCCCTGGCGAACTGCTCGACCAGGTAGGCGACGGTCTTCTTCTCGCCGGCGCTGTCCGGCGCGCGGCCTTCGAAGGCGTCGGACGACAGTACCTTGACGTCCTGCGACAGGCGCTTCGGGTCGATGTGGACGGCGTCGTCCGCCTGCGCGCACGGCACGGCGGCGGCGAGGGCGATGGCGGCAAGGCGGAAGGCGATCTTCAAGCGGGACGCTCCGGTATCGTTGGTATGGTCGGCATGGGTCGCCGCGTTGGCGGCGTAGGCCGGCGCGACGGGTGCGCGCATGCCGCACGAGTATCGTCGGCGCGCCTGTCCCTGTCAAACGGCGCGGTTTCGCGCGCAGTTGTAAGCGGATGTAAATGGCTGGCGGCGGACGTCAACCGGCGCTGTAGCGCCCGCGTTTTCCGGTCAGCAGCACGGGGATTGTCCCCACTAGATCAACGACTCCTGAAGGAACCTCGCCATGAGCAAAATCGTCGCTACCCTGATCGCAGGCCTGTTCGCCACCTCGGCATTCGCCGCCCAGTCGACCGCCACCACGCCGTCCACGACGACGCCGGCCACCAAGGCGGAAGTCAAGGCCGACAAGGATGTCGCCAAGGCCCAGGCCAAGGAAGACAAGGCTGCCGCCAAGGCCGATGCGAAAGTCGAGAAGAAGGCCGCCGAAGCGAAGGCGGACGTCGCCGAGGCGAAGGCCGATGCGGCCAAGCACAAGGCCAAGGCCCACAAGAAGACCGAAAAAGCCAAAGCGGAGGCAGCTGCCGACAAGGCCGCCGACCACGCAGACAAGAAAGTCGACACCGCCGCCGCGCACTGATCCCGCGCCGCGGCCGGAGCGGCTCACGCCCCGCCATCCTCGAAAGACAGGGCTCGCCCTGTCTTTTTTTCGCCCGTCTTCTACAATGACGGTCCGCCTCCCACCGGAACCGCCATGCACGACATCGTCTTCCTCGACCGCGACAGCCTGCTCGCCACCCTCCGCACCCCCGCCTTCGCCCACCGCTGGACCGACCATCCGGCCAGCGCGCCGCACGAGGTCGTGCCGCGCCTGCGCGACGCCACCATCGCCGTCGTCAACAAGGTGAAGATCGGGGCCGCCGACATCGCGCAACTGCCGCGCCTGCGCATGATCGCGGTCGCGGCCACCGGCACCGACAACGTCGACCTCGCCGCCTGCCGCGCGCGCGGCATCGTCGTCGCCAACATCCGCGATTATTCGGTGGTGTCGGTGCCCGAGCACTGCTTCGCGCTGATGCTGGCCGTGCGCCGCAACCTGCGCGCCTACGCCGCCGACGTCGAGGCCGGCCGGTGGGAGCGCTCGACGCGCTTCTGCCTGCTCGACCACCCGATCGCCGACCTGGCCGGCAGCCGCCTGGGCATCGTCGGCTACGGCGCGCTGGGCAAGCGGGTGGCCGCGATCGGGCGCGCGTTCGGCATGGAGGTCGCCGCCAGCGCGCGCTCGCCCATCGCCGATCCGGACGTGCTGGCGCTGCCGCTGGACGAGCTGCTGGCGACTTCGGACGTCGTCAGCCTGCACGTGCCGCTGACGCCGCAGACCCGCAACATGATCGGCGCGCGCGAGCTGGCCACGATGAAGCGCAGCAGCATCCTGGTCAACACGGCGCGCGGCGGCCTGGTGGACGAGGCGGCGCTGGCGGCCGCCCTGCGCGACGGCACGATCGCCGGCGCCGGCTTCGACGTCCTGAGCCAGGAACCGCCGCCGCCGGACAACCCGCTGCTGCGCCTGCGGCTGCCGAACTTCGTGCTGACGCCGCACGTGGCCTGGGCCAGCGGCGGGGCGATGCAGACGCTGGCGGACATGCTGGTCGATAACCTGGAGGCGTGGGCGGCGGGAGCGCCGAAGAACGTCGTCGCGTAACCGACGCCGTCACGCCGCCCGGCGTATCCCGACGTTGGCGCACCCACGCGGGCGCTCACGCGGATTCGGTTTCCACCTGGCCCACCACTGGCACGTCGGCCGGCCGCAGCGGCAGGTCGAGGATGAACGCGGTGCCGCGTCCCGGCTCGCTCTCGACGCGGATCGTCCCGCCGAGCAGCGTCGTCACGATCGTGTAGGCGATGTTCAGGCCGAGGCCCGTGCCGCCCTGCCCCATGCGGGTCGTGAAGAACGGGTCGAAGATGCGCCCCAAGTGCTCGGGGGCGATGCCGCGGCCGTCGTCGCGGAACACGATGCGCACCCGCTCGCCGTCGAGCGGCGCGGCGCTCAGCACCATGTGGCCGCCGGGCGCGTCGAAGGCGTGCAGCAGCGCGTTGTTGATGAAGTTGATCACCACCTGGCCGAACGGCCCCGGGAAGCTGTCCATCTCGATGCCGTGCCCCACCTCCAGCTCCAGCACGTGGCCGGCGCGACGCACCTGGTTCATCATCGTCGCGGCGATTTCCTGGCAGGCCTGGCCCAGGCCGAAGCGGCGGCGCTGGGTGCTGGCCTGGTCGACCGAGACCTGCTTGAAGCTGTTGACCAGGTCGGCCGCCGCCTGCAGGCTGCGCATGATCAGCCCCGTCGCCTCGCGCGCCGCCGCGATCCAGGCTTCCAGGTCCGACTTCTTCAGGTTGCTGGACGCGAAGCGCGCGGCCAGGTCGTCGGTCTTTTCCTGCAGCGTGCTGGCCATCAGCAGGCTGTTGCCGATCGGGGTGTTCAGCTCGTGCGCCACGCCGGCCACCAGCGAGCCGAGCGAGGCCAGCTTTTCGTGCGCGGCCAGCTGGGCCTGGGTTTCCTTCAGCTGGCGGTAGGCGGCGGCATTGTCGAGCGCGACGCCGACGTAGGATGCCAGCGTGCTGAGCATGTCGAGCTGCACGTTCTGGTAGGCGTCCTCGCGCCAGCTCTGGACCGAGATCACGCCCAGCACGCTGGTGCCCACGGCGATCGGGACGAACAGCAGCGAGCCCGGAAGCGGCGCGTGGCCGGCGGCGTCCAGGTCCGCGTCGACGTACAGGCCGGCTTCGCGGCGCAGGTCGCCGATCAGGATCTCCTCGCCGGTCGCCAGGCAATGCTCGCCCAGGCGCCGCACGGCGTCGGGCCAGTCGCGCTCGCCGTCGGCGCGGCTGCCGTCCTCCACCACGTACGGATATTCGAGGCGGCCGCCGGCGCGCGCCAGGCCGATCGCGAACACCCGCGTGTCCATCAGGCGCCGCACCTGGCCGTAGACGTTGGCCATGATCGCCTCGCTGTCCAGGTTGGCCGTCAGCTCGCGTCCGATCTCGGACAGCAGCGCGATGTTGCGGCGCGCCTGTTCCACGGCCTCCTTCTGCGCCTCGGCTTCCTGCTTGCGCCGCTCGGCACGCTCCTTCTGCAGCACCAGCTCGGCGGTGCGCGCGCCGACCTGGCGCTCCAGCTGGGCGGTCTGCTGCACCAGCACGCGCACGCGCACGCGGTACACCAGCGCCGCGCTGCCCAGCACCAGCACGGTCGCCAGCAGGCGGAACCACCAGGTCATCCAGTACGGCGGCGTGATCGTGATCTGCAGGCGGGCCGGCTTCTCGCTCCAGACGCCGTCCTTGTTGGCGGCGCGCACCTCGAACACATAGCTGCCCGGGTCGAGGTTGGTGTAGGTGGCGAAGCGCTTGGACGCGTCGGCGTCGGTCCAGGCGGGATCGAAGCCGAGCAGGCGGTAGGCATAGCGGTTGGCCTGCGGGTCGGCGTAGTGCAGCGCGGCGAATTCCAGCGTGAACACGGCGTCGCGGTGGCCCAGCTCGACCGACCGGGCGTCGCCGCTGCCGCCGATCAGCGGGCGCGGGCGGTTGAACACCCAGAAGTCGGTGATCACGACGATCGGCGCGTACGGATTGTCGCGGATATCGTCGGGATGGAACGAGGTCATGCCGTTGCCGCCCCCGAAATGCAGCTCGCCGTCGGCGCCGCGCGCGGCCGCGCCGACGAAGTAGGCGCCGTCGACCAGCCCGTCCTTGGCGCTGTAGTTCTTGTAGCGGCCCGAGTCCGGATCGACGCGCGTGATGCCGACGATGGTGCTGGCCCAGATGGCGCCCCGGGCGTCGTCGAGGATGGCGCCGATCGGCACCTGCTCGCGCGCCGCCGTCACCGAGAACAGGCGGAACACGATGCGCCCGTCGGCGCCGCGCTCCATCCGGTGCAGGCCGCCGGCCGTGCCGATCCAGATGTCGCCGCGCGCCGACTGGTACAGGTCGTAGATGCGGCTGTGGCGCAGGGTGGACGGGTCGCGCGGGTCGTGGCGGAAGTGGGAGAACGTGCCGGTGCGGCGGTCGAGCCGGTCCAGGCCGTTCTCGGTGCCGACCCAGATGGCGCCGCTGCGGTCCTCCAGCACGCCGTAGAGGTAGTTGTCGCCCAGCGAGCGGTCGTCGGCGGGATCGTGGCGCCACCCGTGCAGCGTGCGTCCGTCCGCCTCCAGCATGAACAGCCCGCCGCGCGTGGAAATCCACAGCGCGCCGTCGCGGCCCGGCTTGAGTTCCTGGACATAGTTGGCCGCCGCGTCGCGGCCCAGCGCGACGCGGGTGAACGGACCGCCGCCTTCGGGGCGCCAGGCCAGGCCGCTGGGCGAGCCGACCCACAGGCGCCCGTGCGCGGTCGCCAGCGCGCTGGCCACGTCGTCCGGCAGGCTGCCCGGGCGGCGCGGATCGTGGCGGATCGTCTCGACGTGGCGGCCGGCCGCATCCAGGCGCAACACGCCGCCGCCTGTGGTGCCGACCCACAGGCCGCCGTCGCCGCCGACGGCGATCGCGCGCATCTTGCGCGCCCCGCTGTCCGCGCTCTGCCCGGCCAGGTTGACGAAGCGCGCGAAGCCGCCGCTGGCCAGGTCGGCCCGGTTGACGCCGCCGAAATTGGTGCCGGCCCACAGCGTGCCGGTGCGGTCGACCCAGATCGCGGTGACCTGGTTGTCGGACAGCGTGTGCCGGTCGAGCGGCTGGTTGACGTAGCCGACGAAGCGGCCGCTGGCCGGATCGCGCCATTTCAGGCCGTCGAATTCGGTGCCGACCCACAGGTTGTTGCCGGCGTCGAGGTACAGGCTGCGGATGCGTGTCTCGCCCAGGCCGTCCATCACGCCGACGACCTCGCGCTGCGGCGGCCCGTCGCCGACGCGCCAGGCCAGCAGCCCGCCGCTGGTGCCGATCCACAGCACGTCGCGCGCGTCGAGCGCCAGCGCGTTGACGTTGTCGCGCTTGCCGTCCCCGCGCGCGCCGGTGCCGACGTGCTCGACGCGCGCGGCGTTCGCCGGCAGGTAGTCGATGCCGGCGCCGGTGCCGATCCACAGGCCGCCGCGCGCATCCAGCGCCAGCGCGTTGACGCGGTCGTCGCGCAGGGTGCCGGCATTGGCGGCGTCGTGGCGCAGCGTGCGGAACTGGCCGGTGTCCGGATCGAGGTGAACGAGGCCGTCGCCAGTGCCGATCCACAGGCCGCCGCGGCCGTCGCCGACGATGGCGTTGACGGCGGCGTTGCGCGCCGTGCCCTCGCTGCGCCGGGTCAGCGGATAGCGGGTGAAGCGCTCGGCGCCGCCGTCGAAGCGCACCAGGCCGCCGCGCGTGCCGAACCACAGCCGGCCCTGCGCGTCCTCGTAGGACGCCTTGACGTAGTTGTCGACCAGGCTGTCCGGATCGTTGGGATCGTTGCGGAAGATGCGGTTGCGGTAGCCGTCGAAACGGTTCAGGCCGGACTGGGTGCCGAACCACATGAAGCCCTCGCGGTCCTGCAGGATGGTGAGCACCGATTCCTGCGACAGGCCTTCCTCGAGGCCGATGTGTTCGAAACGCAGGCCGCGCGGGGCGCCGGCCACCGCCGGCAGGCACAGGCCCAGCGCCAGCACGAGGCTCGACAGGTGGCACAGCGTGAGGCACAGCGTGCGGCACAGCAGGCGGCGCAACGGGTGGCGTGACGGGCGACGCGGCCCGCCAGGCAGCGCAAGCGCGGCGGGGGCGACGGCACGGGGCGGGAGCGGACGGATCATGGTGGCGGTCTACGGGCGCGGCGGAGGACCCGCCCTAATCTACCAGAACGATCGAAAATGTTGAAAGAAATTAAGACTTTATCATTCGGCATCCCGCTGCTATAATGCGTGCATCGGGCGGCTGTAGCTCAGCTGGATAGAGTACTTGGCTACGAACCAAGGGGTCGTGGGTTCGATTCCTGCCAGCCGCACCAATGCATACGAAAGGCCAGATCTCCGGATCTGGCCTTTTTCTTTTGCCCCTGCGCCATGTGCGTCCCGTGCCGGGCAGGATCATCGCGGAAACGGGCTTTGCCGATCGCGCCGGCGCTGCTATAATACCGGCCTCGGGGCGGCTGTAGCTCAGCTGGATAGAGTACTTGGCTACGAACCAAGGGGTCGTGGGTTCGATTCCTGCCAGCCGCACCAACCCATTCGAAAGGCCAGATCCGCGGATCTGGCCTTTTTCTTTTCCGGCCGCGCGCCCACCGGACTGCGACCCGACGCGCTTTGCCATTCCGGGAATGGCTGCTATAATCCGTGCCTCGGGGCGGCTGTAGCTCAGCTGGATAGAGTACTTGGCTACGAACC
>NZ_CAJYEB010000045.1 GCF_913773735.1 uncultured Massilia sp. | reverse complement strand
CGCCTGCCGCTGCGCGCGGCCGTCCTTGCCGAGATCGGCGAACATCAGGTTTTCCACTTCCAGCACGCGCACGTCGCCGTCGCCCAGGATGGCCTCGCCGGCCGCCGTCAGGCTGATCCGGATGATGCGCCCGTGCGCCGGATCGGGCTGGCGCGCGATCCACCCCTTCGCTTCCATCTGCTTGACCATCTCGTTGGCCGATTGCGGGGACGTCATCGTGCGCGTGGCCAGCTGCGCGTTCGACAGCGCGCCGTGGGCGCGGAACACCGACAGCGCCGTGTACTGCGGCACCGTCATGCCCACCGGCGCCAGCACGTCGCGCAGGCGCTGGCCCAGCACGTGGTCGAGGCGCCCGACCAGGTAGGCCAGGCCGGTCGGGGCGGGCGGCGTGGAAGGCGGTGCAGGTTTTTTTTCGATGGCCATAAAAGATGCTTGTCACGGAAAACAGGTGCGTATAGTATAAAACGCATATCAGGTAGCCTGATAATAAATCGACGAACGAGGAGACATTGTATGTCCAAATACGAAGGACGCTGGCAGACCGTCAAGGTCGACGTGGAGAACGGCATCGGCTGGATCACGCTGAACCGGCCGGAAAAGCGCAATGCGATGAGCCCGACCCTGAACCGCGAGATGATCGACGTGCTCGAGACGCTCGAGCTGGACGACGACGCCCAGGTCGTCGTGCTGACCGGCGCCGGCGAAGCCTGGACCGCCGGCATGGACCTGAAGGAATACTTCCGCGAGACCGACGGCAAGCCGGAGATCATGCAGGAGCGCATGCGGCGCGACTGTTCGCAGTGGCAGTGGAAGCTGCTGCGCATGTACAGCAAGGCGACCATCGCCATGGTCAACGGCTGGTGCTTCGGCGGCGCGTTTTCGCCGCTGGTGGCCTGCGACCTGGCGATCGCGGCCGACGAGGCTGTGTTCGGCCTGTCCGAAGTCAACTGGGGCATCCCGCCGGGCAACCTGGTCAGCAAGGCCGTGGCCGACACCATGGGCCACCGCCAGGCGCTGCACTACATCATGACTGGCGATACCTTCACCGGCAAGGAAGCGGCCGCCATGGGCCTGGTCAACAAGAGCGTGCCGCGCGAGCAACTGCGCGACGCCGTCGTCGAACTGGCCGGCAAGCTGCTGGAAAAGAACCCGGTCGTGCTGCGCTACGCCAAGGTCGGCTTCAAGCGCTGCCGCGAACTGACCTGGGAACAGGGCGAGGACTACCTGTACGCGAAGACCGACCAGTCGAACTACCGCGATCCGGAAAAAGGCCGCAAGGAAGGCTTGAAGCAGTTCCTGGACGACAAGACGATCAAGCCGGGCCTGCAGGCCTACAAGCGCGGCTGAACCGCGCGCCGGCAATACCTGTTGCACAATAAGAACAATAACGGCGGCGCCCACGATGGCAGCCGCCGGCCCCTATCCAGTCAACACGAGGAGACCTCCATGTTCCACGCAGACCTGCTGTGCGGCGGGCAAGCCCGCGCCGCCGCGAACGGCGCCACCTTCGACCGCATCAATCCCGCCACCGGCGCCGTCGCCTCGCGCGCCGCCGCCGCCACCCTGGACGACGTCGACGCCGCCGCGGCCGCCGCGCGCGACGCCTTCCCGGCCTGGTCCGCCATGGCGCCCGGCGAGCGCCGCGCCCTGCTGCTCAAGGCCGCCGACCAGATCGACGCGCTGCGCGGGCGGTTCGTCGAGACCGCCGTCGAGGAAGCCGGCGGCGCGCCGATGTGGTACCACTTCAACGTGACGCTGGCCGCGAACATGCTGCGCGAAGCGGCGTCGATGACGACGCAGATCGCCGGCGAAGTCATCCCGTCCGACGTGCCCGGTTCGCTCGCGCTGGGCGTGCGCCAGGCCTGCGGCGTGGTGGTCGGCATCGCGCCCTGGAACGCGCCCATCATCCTGGGCACGCGCGCGCTGGCCATGCCGCTGGCCTGCGGCAACACGGTGATCCTGAAGGCGTCCGAAGTCTGCCCCGCCCTGCACCGCCTGATCGGCCAGGCCTTCGTCGACGCCGGCTTCCCGCCGGGCGTCGTCAACGTGATCACCAATGCGCCCGCCGACGCGGCGCAGGTGGTCGAGCGCCTGATTGCCCATCCGGCCGTACGCCGCATCAACTTCACCGGCTCGACGAAAGTGGGCCGCATCATCGCCCAGCAGGCCGCGAAGCACCTCAAGCCGGTGCTGCTGGAATTGGGCGGCAAGAACCCGCTCGTCGTGCTCGACGACGCCGACCTCGACGCCGCCGTGGAAGCGGCCGCGTTCAGCGCCTTCTTCAACCAGGGCCAGATCTGCATGTCGGCCGACCGCATCCTGGTCGACCGCAAGGTGGCCGACCGGTTCATCGAGAAATTCACGGCCAAGACCGCGACGCTGAAGGCGGCGCGCAGCGACGCGCCGCTGGCGGGCATGGTCGACCCGGCCGCCGCCGCGCGCGTGGACGCCATGCTGCAGGATGCGCGCGCGCGCGGCGCCAGCGTGGTGCAGGCCGGCGGCGTCGACGGCAACATCATGCAGCCGGCCATCGTCGACGGCGTCACGCCCGAGATGCTGGTCTACCAGGAAGAGTCGTTCGGCCCGATCGTCTCGGTGCTGCGCTTCGACGGCGACGAGGAAGGCATCCGCCTGGCCAACGACAGCGAATACGGCCTGTCCTCGGCCGTGTTCAGCCGCGACGTGGGCCGCGCCATGGCCGTGGCGCGCCGCATCGAATCCGGCATCTGCCACATCAACGGTCCCACCGTGCACGACGAGGCGCAGATGCCGTTCGGCGGCGTCAAGGGCAGCGGCTACGGCCGCTTCGGGGGCAAGGCGGCGATCGCCGAGTTTACCGACCTGCGCTGGATCACGGTGCAGACCGGGTCGCGCCACTACCCGATCTGAACGGGGACCGCCATGACCCGATCGACGATTGAGGAAGGCGGGGGCGCGAGGCGGCGGCAGGTCGATATCGGCAATCCCGAGATCGCGGCCTACCAGGTGGACGGCGTCTGGCACCTCGACGCCGTCACCCCGCTCGCCCCGGTGCCGGCGCGCTTCACCGACCGCCTGCAGGAGGGCGCGCGCGCGCATCCCGAGCGCACGCTGGTGGCGCAGCGCGGGCCGGACGGCCAGTGGATCCGCCTGTCCTACGCCGACGCCCTGCAGCGCGCGCGCCGCATCGGCCAGGCCCTGCTCGACCGCGGCCTGTCGGTCGAGCGGCCGCTGGCCATCTTGTCCGGCAACGACCTCGAACACTTCCAGCTGGCGCTCGGCGCCATGTATGCCGGCATCCCGTACGCGCCGCTGTCGCCGGCTTATTCGCTGGTCGCCACCGACCCGTCCAAGCTGGCCGACCTGGTGGCGCAGCTGACCCCGGGCGCCCTGTTCGCCGCCGACGGCGACGCGTTCGCGCGCGCCATCCGGGCCGTGATGCCGGAAGGCGCCGAACTGATCCTGTCCCGCGGCGAGGTCGCCGGCCAGCCGGCCACGCGCTTCGCCGCGCTGCTCGAGACGGCGCCGGCAGACGTGGATGCGCGCCATGCCGGCGTCGGCCCGGACACCATCGCCAAGTTCCTGTTCACCTCCGGCTCGACCAAGAAGCCGAAGGCCGTGATCACCACCCACGGCATGCTCTGCCACAACCAGCAGATGCTGTTGCAGACCTTCCCGTTCTTCGGCCAGGAGCCGCCGGTGCTGCTCGACTGGCTGCCCTGGAACCATACCTTCGGCGGCAGCCACAACGTCGGCATCGTGCTGTACAACGGCGGCACGCTGTACATCGACGACGGCCGCCCGACCGCGCGCGACTTCGGCGCGACCGTGCGCAACCTGCGCGAGATCGCGACCACGGTCTACTTCAACATCCCGGCCGGCTGGGAGATGCTGACCGAGGCGCTGGAGCGCGACGCCGCGCTGGCCGACGTGTTCTTCTCGCGCGTGAAGCTGTTCTTCTGCGCCGGCGCCGGCCTGTCGCAATCGGCCTGGGAGCGCCTGGACGCGGTGGCCGTGCGCTGCTGCGGCGAGTCGATCCGCATCATGACCGGCCTGGGGATGACGGAGACGTCGCCGTCGAGCACCTTCGGCACCGGCCCGATCGTCAAGGCCGGCTACGTCGGCGTGCCGGCGCCCGGCTGCCGGGTCAAGCTGGTGCCGGTGGGCGACAAGCTGGAGGCCCGCTTCGCCGGGCCCCACGTGATGCCCGGCTACTGGCGCGCGCCCGAGCTGACGGCCGCCGCCTTCGACGCCGACGGTTACTACTGCACCGGCGACGCGCTGCGCTTCGTCGACCCCGCGCAGCCGGCGCTGGGCTGCATGTTCGACGGCCGCATCGCCGAGGACTTCAAGCTCGCCTCGGGCACCTTCGTCAGCGTCGGGCCGCTGCGCGCGCGCGTGATCAGCATGGGCGCGCCCTACGTGCAGGACGCGGTGGTCACGGGCATCAACCGTCCGGTCATCGGGCTGCTGGTGTTCCCGCGCATGGACCATTGCCTGACGCTGTCCGGGCTGCCCGCGGGCACGCCTGCGGCCGAGGTGCTGGCGAGCGGGCCGGTGCGCGCCTTCTTCCAGGACCTGCTGCGCGAACTGAACCGCGATTGCGGCGGCTCGTCGAAGCGCGTGGACCGCCTGCTGCTGCAGGCCGAGCCACCCTCGATCGACCAGCGCGAGCAGACCGACAAGGGTTCGATCAACCAGGCCGCGGTGCTGCTGCGCCGCGCCGCGCTGGTCGACGCGATGTACGACGGCACGGATCCGCGCACGATCCATGCGGACTGACCCACTGTAGCGGCACCAACGACAACAACGAGGAGACGACATGAAACTGAAGACACTGGCGTGCATCGGACTCGCCTTCCTGCCGTTCGCCGGCGCGCATGCGCAGGGCGACGACACCATCCGCATCGGCGTGATCGCCGCGCTGACCGGGCCCTTCGTCAACATCGGCAAGCCCTTCGAGGACGGCATCAAGACCTGGATGGCGCAGCACGGCGACAAGGTGGCCGGCAAGAAGATCGAGATCCTGTACCGCGACGACGGCGGCAGCAACGTCGAGCTGTCCAAGCGCGCGGCCCAGGAACTGGTCGGGCGCGAGAAGGTCAATTTCCTGATCGGCTTTTCGCTGACGCCGAGCGCGCTGGCGGTGGCGCCGGTGGCCACCCAGGGCAAGGTGCCGATGATCGTGATGAACGCGGTCACCACCGGCATCACGGCCAAGTCGCCATACATGCTGCGCACGTCGATGACCATGCAGCAGATGACCGAACCGTTCGGCGACTGGACCGCCAAGAACAAGATCGGCAAGGTGTATTCGCTGGTGACCGACTACAGCACCGGCCTGGACGCCGAGGCGCGCTTCACCAAGGGGCTCACGGCCGGCGGCGGCAAGGTGGTCGGCTCGGCGCGCGTGCCGCTGGCCAATCCGGATTATTCGCCGTTCGTCCAGCGCATCAAGGACCAGAAGCCGGACGCCGTGTTCTTCTTCGCGCCGGGCGTCGAGGATGGCGTCGGCATGCTCAAGGCCTACAGCGACAAGGGGCTGGACAAGGCCGGCATCAAGTTCCTGGGCGTGGGCGACATGACCAGCGACACGCCGACGCTGGAAGCGCTGGGCGAACGCGCGCTGGGCGCCGTCACGGTGCTGAACTACTCGACGGCGCTCGACAACGAGGCCAACAAGGCCTTCCTGAAGGCCTATGCCGCCGCCAATCCGAACCGGCCGGCGCCGACCTTCGTCACCGTCGCCGCGTATGACACGATGGGCATGATCTACGAGACCATCCGCAAGCTGGACGGCAAGGTCACGGGCGACCAGGCCGTCAAGGTCCTGTCCGGGATGAAGTGGAACAGCCCGCGCGGACCGATCAGCATCGATCCGAAATCGCGCGACATCGTGCAGAACATGTACATCCGCGAGGTCAAGAAGGTAAACGGCAAGCTGGTCAACGAGCCGATCGGCGTCCTCAAGGACGTCATGCCCGAATAACCCCGCCTGCTTTCCCGGGCCCGCCGTGCGCGGGCTTTTTTTTATCGTTGCGGCAACGCGCGTGCGTGCCGCCGCTGCTTTGCGAGGATTTACTTTACAAATGAAATATTCAGGACTAAACTTTGTTCAGGGTACAGACATTGGCCTGGCCCACCTCCCTTTATTCGATGGTGAACGACATGAACAAGACATTCCTGATCCCCGTAGTGCTGGCCGCCCTGGTGGCCGGCTGTGCTTCCACCGACACCGTGGCGAGCAGCGACCCGGTGCGCGCGCGCGTCCAGGCCGAGCTGGCGCAGGCCAGGGCCGACGGCACCCAGCCGTTGACCGAAGCGGCCTACGTCTATCCGAACTGGACCGCGTCGCACAAGGCACCGTAACGCATGGCCGATAGGACGCCGACGAGCAGCTTCTGCTCGACCGAACAGCGATTGCAGCGCGTCCAGGCGCGCGTGCCCGGTTTTCCCTACGTGCAGATGCGCCTGGTGCGCATGACCTATCGCTTGCAGAAGACGTTGCGCGACAAGACCAATGCCGCCCTCAAGAAGTACGCGCTGGGCGATACCCATTACCTGGTCCTGGCGATCCTGTACGGCAGCCTCGACGAGACGTCGACGGCGACGGAACTGAGCGAGGCCTGCAACGAAAAGCCGGCCAACCTGACGCGCGTCTGCGACGAACTCGCGGCCAAGGGCTTCATCCGGCGCAGTCCGAAACCGGGCGATCGCCGCGCGGTGATGATTTCCCTGTGCGATCCGGGCCGCAGCCTGATCGAACAGATCCTGCCCGAGGTCTCGGCCGACGTCACGTCCGGCTATGCTTCCCTGACGCCGGCGGAGCTGGAGCAGCTGGCCAGCCTGACGGCGCGCGTGCTCGACGAGATCGACCGCTGCGACTAGACCTCCCGTCACTTGCCCAGGCGCAAGCGTGCCCCCGGCATGCTTGCGCCGATTTTCATGCGCCCTGCAGTCTTGCGTGTCCCCCAACGCAAAAAGCCCGCTCCAGGTCACTGGAGCGGGCTTTCGCTTAATAACTAGCCTGACGATAACCTACTTTCACACTGGTTGCAGCACTATCATCGGCGCAAAGTCGTTTCACGGTCCTGTT
>NZ_CAJYEB010000044.1 GCF_913773735.1 uncultured Massilia sp. | reverse complement strand
ACCGTGCGCGACGCCGCGGCGGTCACCGGCGTGCACCGCACCACCAGTTTTCGGTGGCGTCACCGCTTCATTCCGGGCGCCATGCACGAACGTGCGCCGACGCTGTCGACCATCGTCGAGGCGGACGAGACCTACCTGCTCGAATCGCAGAAGGGATCGCGCACGCTGGACCGCCCGGCGCGCAAGCGTGGCGGCGTCGCCAGGCGCCGCGGCATCAACCGCGACCATGCGTGCCTGCTGGTGGCGCGCGATCGCAGCGGACAAACGCTCGATTTCCATACCGGGCGCGGGCCGGTGACGGCGGCGCAGCTGGAACGCTGCCTGCGGCCCGTGCTGGCGCCGGATGTGCTGCTGGTCAGCGATGCGGCGCAAGCCTACAAGACCTTTGCCGCCAGGGCGGGCATCACGCACGAGGCGGTCAACCTGCGGGCGGGCATCCGCACGCGCGGCGCGATCCACCTGCAGAACGTGAATGGCTGGCACAGCCGTTTCAAGACCTGGCTGCTGCGCTTTCGCGGCGTGGCCAGCCGCTACCTGATCGACTACTCGGGCTGGCAGCGGGTGCTGGACGACAAACGGCTGACGACGCCGGCGCTGCTGCTGCGGGCCGCGGTCCAGTTCGGCAAGCGGCCGGACGGCGGCGCCCCTCATTCACTAACGCGAACAGCGCCTTTTTTTTCGTCGTAGTTTCCTGTCGGCTAACGTGCGCTAGAGGCGGCAACCCGGCGATACACTGACCAGCATCGTTGTCAATTGAACACGAGATCGGCATGCGCCTGCCGGCCCATGCCCCTTCACAGACCAGGAGAATGAGATGCAAAAGAATAAGACCTTGAAATCCCTGTTGGCCGTCTCGGCCGTGGCCGCCATGTTCAGCGCCGTCGGCGTGCACGCCCAGGTAGCGACCGGTTCCAGCCCGAGCCAGACCGGCACCTCCAGCACCCATCCGAACACGGCCGGCAAGACGACCAAGGACGGCACCATCGACAACACCAACAGCACCGGCATGGAAAACCGCGTGAACCAGGTGGGCGAGAAGGGTGCGATGGGCGCGAGCGGCGCGGGCCAGACCGCGGCCGGCACCGCCGCCGGCGCCAAGCTCGCCGCCGGCGACCAGGCGATCCTGAAGGACATGGCGATGGCCGACATGGCCGAGATCGAAGGCGGCAAGATGGCCCAGAGCAAGGGCCAGAGCGCCGAAGTGAAGGCCTTCGGCCAGCAGATGATCGACGACCACACCGCCAACCTGAACGAAGTCAAGGCGCTGGCCCAGGCGCGCGGCGTGACGCTGCCGACCGAGCCGGACGCCAAGCACAAGGCGATGGCCGCCAAGCTGGAAAAGATGAGCGGCGACGCCTTCGACAAGGCCTACATGAAGCAGGCCGGCGTGCAGGACCACAAGACCGTCCACGCCAAGCTGGTCGCCGCCTCCAAGAAGGCCAAGGATCCGGAAGTGAAGGCGCTGGTCGACAAGACCGAGCCGGTGGTGGCGCAACACCTGAAGTCGGCCCAGCAGATGCCGGCGCCCAAGGCGGGGACGTCGTCGGGCAAGTAATCCGAGGGGGCGGCGCCCGGCGTCGCGCCTGGGCGCCGCCCCCGGTGGCCAGCCGCAGCGTGGCCGCCGCCCGCGTCACCGCTTGAACTTCCCTTCGATCCTCTCGATCGCGATCTCGATCCCCACCGTCGCCCGCAGCAGCCTGTCGATATGGTCCTGCGGCGCGTCGGCGATCTGCCATCCCCGCGCGCCCTCGTGGCGCCGCGTGGCTGCCTCCATGTGCGCCAGCAGCCAGGCGCGGTCGTCGACCGCGCGCAGCCTGCCGTGCACGTGCACCACCGCGTAGTTCCAGGTCGGCACCACGCGTCCGTCCAGCTTGCGCAAGTCGTGGGACAGCGGCGACGCATAACCGTGCGCGCCGCGGAACAGCACCAGCACGCCGGCGCCGTCGGCGCGCCACAGCGGATTGGCGCGCGCCACGTGGGCGCGCAGCAGGCCGTGCGGCGCGCCCGGGCCGGCCGGCACGAGCTGGAACGGCAGGTGGTCGGCGTCGAGGCCGTCCGCGCCGGCGCGCACCAGCGCGCCCAGCGGGTTGCCGTCGACCAGCGCATGCAGCACGTCCAGGCGCGGCGCGGCGAAACGGTCCGGTACGTACATCGGTGGATCCTTTCATGGTGGTGTGAAACCGCCATGCTGGGGCAGGCGATGGCTTGCTCAAATAGCCAATCCGCGCGAAGATGGACGGTCCAATCGCCGCCTGAGCGCTACTTCCCGCCCGATGCACGTCCACGACATCCTCGCCGCCGCGCCGCTCGCGCGCTCTGCCGGCACGCCGCTGTTCCGGCAGCTCTATGCGCACCTGAAGGCGGCCATCCTCGACGGCCGCCTCGGCGCCGCGGTGCGCCTGCCGGCCACGCGCACGGTGTGCCGGCAACTGGGGGTGTCGCGCCAGACCGTGCAGGCGGCCTACGAGCAGCTGATGGCCGAAGGCTACCTGGAAGGCGCGGTCGGGAAGGGCACCTTCGTCAGCGCGGCGCTGCCGGCGCCGGTGCAGGCGCCGCCGCTGCAGCCGCTGCCCGAGCTGGCGCGCCCGTTGTCCGCGCGCGGCGCCGTGCTGGCGGCGGGCATGGCGCGCATCCGCCACCACGACGGCGCGCCGCGCACCTTCCGCACCAGCATGCCGGGGCTGGACCTGTTCCCGTTCGACGTCTGGCGCAAGCTGGAAGCGCATCACTGGCGCCGTTCGACGGCCGGCCTGGGCTATGCGGACGGCGCCGGCCACGCCCCGCTGCGCGCGCTGTTGTGCGCCTACCTGCAGGCGTCGCGTGGCGTGCGCTGCAGTCCGGAGCAGGTGGTGATCACGTCCGGCTCGCAGCAGGCGCTGTTCCTGCTGGCCCAGCTGCTGCTGGCGCCGGGCGACGGCGTCTGGATCGAGTCGCCCGGCTACCAGGGCGCGGTGGCGGCGTTCGCGGCGGCCGGGGCGCGCGTCTGCCCGGTACCGGTCGACGCCGAGGGCATGGACGTGGCCCATGCCGCGGCGCGCTTCCCGGACGCCCGGCTGGCCTTCGCCACGCCGTCGCACCAGCTGCCGCTGGGCGCGACCATGAGCCTGCGGCGCCGCCTTGAGCTGCTGCGCTGGGCGGAGGCGGCGGGCGCCTGGATCGTCGAGGACGACTACGACAGCGAATACCGCCATACCGGGCCGCCGCTGGCGTCGCTGCAAAGCCTGGACCGCACTGGCTGCGTGGTCTACGTCGGCACGCTGTCCAAGGTGATGTTCCCCGGCCTGCGCCTGGGCTACGTGGTGGCGCCGCCGGCGCTGGCCGCCGCGCTGGCGCGCGCCCGCGCGGCGGTCGACCGCCACAGCCCGTTCGTCGCGCAGGCGGCGCTGGCCGACTTCATCGCGCAGGGCCACTTCGCGCGCCACGTGCGGCGCACGCGCGCGGCCTATGGCGAGCGGCGCGTGGCGCTGCTGGACGCGCTCGCGGCGCGCCTGGGCGGGCGGCTGCGCTGCGGTCCGGCGGACGCGGGACTGGACCTGTGCGTGCATTTCACCGACGGCCTGGACGAAGACACGGCCGCGCGCCGCGCGCACGCCGCCGGCGTGGACGTGCGCCCGCTGGGGTATTTCGCGAATCCGCAGGCCGGCCCGGAATGCGCGGCCGCGCCCGGGCTGCTGCTCGGCTTCTCGGCGTTCCGGCCGGACGAGATCCGCGCCGGGGTGGACGTGCTGGCGCGGGCGCTGGAGGGCCGGGGCCTACCCGGCTGAAACAGGATCGTCGACAGCAAGCCCGTCGCGCCGGCGCGAGGCTGGGGGCCAATGCGCACGCCGCACGGCCGCGTCTGGAAACGGGATCCCGGCCTGCGCCGGGACGACGGTCTTGCCGCTAGCGTCCCAGCAGGTAGGCGCTCATGTCGAGCGCATCCTTCTCGCTCACGCCCATGTTCGGCATCGCCGTGTGCGGATCGACCGACTGCGGGTCGCGGATCCAGCGCACCAGGTTGGCCTGGTCGTTCGGCAGCGTGCCGGCGATGAAGCGGCGCCTGCCCAGGTCGTCGAGCGGGCGGCCGACGTAGATCCGCGAGCCCGTCACGCCAGGGATGATGTGGCAGGCCTGGCAGGCGTACTGGCTCAGCGCCAGCTTGCCGGCCTCCGGATCGCCCAGCACGCCCGCGGGCGGCTTGCGGCCGTTGCCGCAGCCGGACAGCAGCAGGGCCAGGACCAGCAGCACGATGCGCGTCATCGTCCATCCTCCCCGTGTTGCGCCCCGGCCGGGGGCGCGGCCGTGACGGCGCGGTAGTCCTGCGCGCTCATGGCCGGCAGCGTCTTGATGAAGGCCACCGTGGCCCAGATGTCGGCATCGTCCAGGTGGTATTCCCAGGCCGGCATGCCGCTCATCTTGATGCCGTGGCGCGTGATCCAGTACAGCTCGCGGTCCCGCCAGTGCGTGCCGGCGTCGACCAGCGGTCCCGGCACCGGCTGCATGCTCATGCCGATCGGCGACTGCGCGAAGCCCGGACCGCCGTGGCATTGCGCGCAGTTGTCGCGGTAGACCGCCGCCCCGCGCAGCACCTGGTCGCGCCCGCCCAGCGGCGGCACCGCCACGTCGCGCGCGTGGTGCCGCACCGAATACTGCATGCCCTTTTCGAGCAGGCTGTAGACCGTCTGGAAGTGGTGCTTGGTCGCGCCCACGTAGTACCAGCCGCCGAAGAGCACGACCAGGCCGCCGGCGGCGCCGACGGCGGCCGCGCACAGCAGCGTCAGGATGGCGGTCTTGGCGACCAGGCGGGTGCGGTTGGCGGGCATCGACGGTTGGCGAAACGTATCGTGTTAAAAAAAATACATCGTTTGCATTATTATAAAAGTCATCCGCATATCGTGAATTCAACCGTGCCCGACATCGACCCACCTGCCGCCATCCGCTCCCGCCTGCCTGCCGGCGTCCGCCTCCTGGCCGCGGCGGCATGCCTGGCCGCGGCCGCCGGTTGCGACGACCGCGGCCAGGCCGTGCGCGTGCAGGGCGGCGACGTGGAGGCCGGCAGGCGCCTCGTCGCCCAGTACCAGTGCGGCGCCTGCCATGCGATTCCCGGCGTGCCCGCCGCCACCGGCGACGCCGGGCCGTCGCTGGCCGTGGTCGGCCGCCTGAGCTACATCGCCGGCGGCATCCCCAACCAGCCCGCGCGCATGATCGCCTTCCTGCGCGACCCGCCCGCGCTCAAGCCGGGCACCCCGATGCCGGCGCTGGGCCTGACGGAACAGGAGGCGCGCCACATGGCGGCCTACCTGTACACGCTGCGATGACTGCGCCGGCCGAGGGCACGCTGCAGTCGGTCCTGCATCCGGCCGGATGGGACGCCGCCATCATCGGCCAGTTCGCCTGGGTGATGTTCGCGGCCGCCGCGCTCATCTTCGCCGCCGTGATGGCGCTGCTGGCGCTGAGCCTGCGCCGGCACGCGCAGCCGCTGCGCCCCATGCTGTGGATCGCCGGCGGGGGCATCGCGTTCCCGGTCGTCGTCCTGAGCGCGCTGCTGGCCTGGAGCACCTGGCGCAGCGCCCAGCTCACGCCGCAAAGCTCGAGCCAGGCGCTGACCATCTCCGTCACCGCCAAGATGTGGTGGTGGGAAGTGCGCTACCGCGATCCCGACAGCGGGCGCGAGATCGTCGCCGCCAACGAGATCCACGTGCCGGTCGGCCAGCCCGTCTACGTCGGCCTGAACTCGGCCGACGTGATCCACAGCCTGTGGGTGCCGGCGCTGGCGGGCAAGCGCGACATGATTCCCGGCCGCGTCACCGGCCTGACGCTGCGCGCCGACCGGCCCGGCGTCTACCGCGGCCAGTGCGCGGAATACTGCGGCGCCCAGCACGCGCGCATGGCGCTGCACGTGGTGGCCCTGGCGCCCGAGGCGTTCCGGGCCTGGCTGGCGCGCCAGGCGCTGCCGGCCGCCGCGCCGGCGACGGCGCTGCACGAACGCGGGCGCGCGGCGTTCCTGGAACAGCGCTGCCAGTCCTGCCACACGATCCGCGGCGTGGCCGAGACGGCGCGCCTGGGCCCCGACCTGACCCATGTCGGCAGCCGCCGCCAGATCGGCGCCGGCGTGCTGCGCACCCACGAGGGCACGCTGGCCGGCTGGATCGCCGACCCGCAGGCCGTCAAGCCCGGCGTGTTCATGCCGGCGGCGTCCGGCATCGACGGCGAATCGCTGCGCGCGCTGGCGGCCTATCTCGCGCACCTGAAGTGAAACGGCCCATGACGACACCCGATACGCACGACCCGTCCAGCGCATTGCCGAGCGGATTGCCAAGCTCCCTGCCGCGTCCGCCCGGCGAGCTGGAACGCCTGGAAGCGGTCTGGCGCACGCCGACCGGCTGGCGCTTCTTCAAGACGGTCAACAACACCAACATCGGCCTGCTCTACATCGGCACCGCGCTGCTGTTCTTCGTGCTGGCCGGCGTGCTGGGCCTCTTGATCCGGCTGCAGCTGGCGGTGCCGGAAAACACCTTCCTGGGCGCGGGCACCTACAACCAGGTGTTCACGATGCACGGCACGGTGATGATGTTCCTGTTCGCGATCCCGGTGGTGGAAGCGCTGGCCGTCTACCTGCTGCCGAACATGCTGGGCGCGCGCGACCTGCCGTTCCCGCGCCTGTCCGCCTATGCATACTGGGCCTACGCGATCGGCGGCCTGGCCTTCTTCTGCACGCTGTTCGTCGGGCTGGCGCCGGATGGCGGCTGGTTCATGTACCCGCCGCTGACCGGCATGCAGTACTCGCCCGGCATGAACGCCGACTTCTGGCTGCTGGGCATCGGCTTCATCGAGATCTCGGCGATCGCCGGTGCCATCGAACTGATCGTCGGCATCCTGTTCACGCGCGCGCCGGGCATGACGCTGGGACGCATGCCGGTGTACGCCTGGGCCATGCTGGTCGTGGGCCTGATGATCGTGTTCGCCTTCCCGGCCGTGATCGCCGGCACCGCGCTGCTCGAGATGGAGCGCGCGCTCGACTGGCCGTTCTTCATCGCCGAGCGCGGCGGCGACCCGCTGCTGTGGCAGCACCTGTTCTGGTTCTTCGGCCACCCCGAGGTCTACATCATCTTCCTGCCCGCGGCCGGCATGGTCTCGACCATGGTCCCGACCATCGCCGGCACCCCGCTGGTGGCGCGCCGCGCGATCGTCGCGGCGCTGCTGGGCGTGGGCGTGTTCAGCTTCGGCCTGTGGGCGCACCACATGTTCACGGCCGGCCTGGGCGTCATGGAGATGGGTTTCGTCTCGGCCGCCAGCATGGCGGTGGCGGTGCCGACGGCGATCCAGGTGTTCGCCTGGATCGCCACGCTGTGGAGCGGCAAGGTACGCCCCGGCACGCCCACGCTGTTCCTGCTCGGCTTCATGTTCATCTTCGTGCTGGGCGGCCTGACCGGGGTGATGGTCGCGGTGATCCCGTTCGACTGGCAGGTGCACGACACGTATTTCATCGTCGCGCACTTCCACTACGTGCTGATCGGCGGGATGGTGTTCCCCGTGTTCGGCGCGATCTATTACTGGCTGCCCCTGATCAACGGCAACCGGCTGTCGGAACGGCTGGGACGCTGGGTGTTCGGACTGATGTTCGTCGGCTTCAACGTCGCCTTCTTCCCGATGCACGTCACCGGCCTGCTGGGCATGCCGCGCCGCGTCTACACCTATCCGGCCGACATGGGGTGGAACGGCCTGAACATGGTGTCCACCGTCGGCGCCTTCCTGTTCGCGCTCGGGGTCGTGCTGTTCGCCGTCGACGTCGCGCGCACGCTGCGCCGGCCGGCCAGGGAGGTCGGCAATCCCTGGAACGCGCCGACGCTGGAATGGCTGACGTCCGAGGACTACGGCAACCGCAGCATCCCGCGCATCACGTCCGGCGATCCGCTCTGGGACCAGCCGACGCTGTCGCGCGAGGTCGACGAAGGCCGCCACTACCTGCCGCAAACCGCCACCGGCCGGCGCGAGACCATCGCCACCAGTCCCGTCGGCGCCGAACCGCGCTACCTGATGATCCTGCCCGGCGACAGCTGGCTGCCGCCGCTGGCCGCGGCCGGCACCGCCGCCTTCTTCCTGCTGCTGACGATGAAGCTGACGATCCCGGCCTGGATCGGCGGCATCGTGGCCGTCGCCGCGGTCATCGGCTGGCTGTGGCAGGTGGACCGCCGCCCGCCGCAGGCCGACGCGCAGGTGGCCGACGACCTGCGCCTGCCGGTCGGCGCGACCGGCCGCCGTTCGCACTCCTGGTGGGGCACGATCATCATGCTGGTCGTGGACGGCAGCATCTTCGCCTCGTTCGGCTTCGCCTACATCCACGTCTCGATGCGCCTGCAGGTGTGTCCGCCGCCCGGCAGCGCGCTGCCGCCGACGGGCCAGGCGCTGCTGTCCGGCTGCCTGCTGGCGCTGGGCTCCGTGCTGGTCTGGCTGGCCACGCGTTCGCTCGGCCGGCGCCGCCTGCCGTGGCTGGCGCTGGCGGCGCTGCCCTGCGCGGCCGCGGCGTTCGCCATCGACCTGGCCGGCCTGCGCATGGCGGGCCTGGACGGCACCGCCAGCGCCTGGGCCGCGGCCATTTCCGCGCTGGCCGGCTACCAGGGCCTGCACATCGCCGTGCTGGCGATCCTCGCGCCCTACCTGGCGCTGCGCGCCTGGCGCGGCCACCTGGCCGCCAACAGCCGCGCCACGCTCGACAACATCGCGCTGGTCTGGCACTACACGACGCTGCAGGGCATCGCCATGCTGGTGCTGGTGCGCGCGATGCCGCTGTTGATGGAGCCATGATGGACGAGCGATTCTTGCGCCGTTGCCTGCGCGCGACCCTGCCGCTGCTGGTGTGGATCCTGCATTTCGCCTTCCTGTACGGCACGGCGGCGGCGCAGTGCAGCCCGGGCGGCCTGCGCGCGGGCGGACCCGACCGCGCATTGCTCGGCGGCGCCACCGTGCTGGCGATCGGCGCCTGCGCCTGGCTGGCCTGGCGCGCCCGCCACGTGCCGCATAGCCCGCATGCCGGACTGCTTGACTGGGCGCGCCTGGTGCTGGCCGTGCTCGCGCTGGTGGCCGTGACGTGGAACGGGGTGCCGTTGCTGTTGACGGCCGGCTGCGCCTGAAACGACGACGGCGCCCAGCCTGCGCGGCGCCAAAAAAATGCCGCCCGCGCAGTGCTGCGCCGGGCGGCCAATCCAAGCCGATCACTTGGAGGAGACAGGGAGCCACCAGTGTTACCACCGGAGGATGTTCAGCAGATTGGGACGGCGCCCCGGTCCTCAAGATGCGCGATGGGTAATCGAGGACGCGCCATGCTGTCGGACCAGGCCGACGGCCAGCGGGCAACAGTGGCCGGCGTGGTTCCGGCAGGCATGACCGATCGCCGCCATTGCCGCCGCGCGGCGGCGGCGTATACTGGCGCCATGAACGAGATCCGCTGCTCCTGGGCCAATATGGCCAACCCGCGCTACATCGCCTACCACGACCACGAATGGGGCGTGCCGTGCCATGACGAGACGACGCTGTTCGAGATGCTCAACCTCGAAGGGGCGCAAGCGGGCCTGTCGTGGGAAACCATCTTGAACAAGCGCGACAGCTACCGCGCCGCGTTCGACGGCTGGGACGCCGACAAGATCGCGGCCTACGACGACGCCAAGGTGGCCGCGCTGCTGGCCAACCCCGGCATCGTGCGCAACCGCCTGAAGGTGGCTGCGGCCATCAACAACGCCAAGGCCTACCTGCGCATGCGCGCCGAGGGCCTGACGCTGGACGGCTGGCTGTGGGCCTACGTCGACGGCAAGCCCATCGTCAACGACTGGGACACGAGCGCGCGTCCCGCCCGCACCGAACTGTCCGACCGCATCGCCAAGGACCTGGCCAAGCGCGGCTTCAAGTTCGTCGGCTCGACCATCATCTACGCCTACATGCAGGGCATCGGCATGGTCGACGACCACGACCGCGGCTGCCTGTGCCGCCTGCGCCGGGCTTGACGCCATGGACATCCGCGAGTACTGGAACGCCTGCGCGCGCTACACCGTCTTCGACTCGCGCCATGCGGGCGGCGCCGACGTCGGCGTGCTCACCGACGTCTGGCGCACCGATCCGCACCGCCCGCCGCACCTGCACCTGATCGCCGTCTGCAACCACCTGCCGCCGGGCTTCCACCGCATCCCGCAGGCCGAGCACGGCCTGACCCTGGACCTGGTCAGCGCGCCGCTGGAGACGGCGCTGGCCCAGCTGTCGGCGCGCGTCGACCTGTTCCGGCTGAACGGCCTGGAGCAGGCCGGCACCGCCTTCGTCCGGCCGCTGGCGCGCGTGGCGAATGCCGGCGCCCAGCTGCTGGGCCATGGGTTGAGCGCGGAACAGGTGGCGGCGCTGCAGGCCCAGGGCTTCGTGTTCGAGGCCGACGGCCAGCGCGCGCGCTTCGCCAGCCGCAAGCCGCGCCCGGCGCCGCCGCCGGCGCCGGAGCGGCGCGCCATCGTGCTCGGCGGCGGCATCGCCGGCTGCGCCGCGGCCGAGCGCCTGTGCGCGCGCGGCTGGCAGGTGACGCTGGTCGAGCGCCATCCGCAGCCGGCGATGGAAGCCTCGGGCAACCGCGCCGGCATCTTCATGCCGCTGCTGTCGAAGGACGACAACGTCCCGACGCGCCTGACGCGCGCCGCCTTCCTGTTCGCGCTGCGCCACTGGGAGCGCCTGGGCGGCATCGGCCGCGCCATCGAGGGCGATGCCTGCGGCGTGCTGCAGCTGGCGCGCGACAGCAAGCATGCCGACGTCGCGCGCGCGATCGCCGCCAGCGGCGCCATCGCGCGCGACTTCGCCGAATGGCTGGAGCCGGCGGCCGCGCAGGCCCTGCTCGGCCTGCCGGCGCCGGACGGCGGCTGGCTGTTCCGGCAGGGCGGCTGGGCCCGTCCCGCCAGCGTCTGCGCGGCGCTGCTGGCCGCCTGCGGCAGCCGGCTCGAACAGCGCTTCGGCGTCGGCGACGTGACGATCGAGCGCAACGGCGCACAGTGGGAGGTGCGCGACGCCGCCGGCACGGCCATCGCGCATGCGCCCAACCTGGTGCTGGCCAACGGCGCCGGCGCGGCGCGCATCGCGCAGGCGGCGCCGCTGCCGCTGACGGCGATGCGCGGCCAGGTCAGCCACGTGCCGGCCGCCATGCTGCCGGCGCTGCCCGTCGTGCTGTGCCGCGAAGCCTACCTGACCCCGCCGCGCGACGGCCTGTGCAGCGCCGGCGCGACCTACGACCTCGACCCCGATCCGCAGCTGTCGCCCGCCAGCCATGCGGAAAACCTGGACAAGCTGCGCGGCCTGCTGTCCGACCCGCACGCGGCCGCAGGCGCCCCGCTGCAGGGCCGCGTGGGGTTCCGCACCGTCGCGCCGGACCGCCTGCCGCTGGTCGGCCGCCTGCCGGATTTCGCTGCCGCCGGCAGCACCGAGCGCCTGCGCGACGTGCCGCGCCATCCCGGCCTGTACGCGCTGCTGGGCTATGCCTCGCGCGGCCTGATCTGGGCCGGCCTGGCGGCCGAGCTGCTGGCCGCCCAGATCGAGGGCGAGCCGCTGCCGCTGGAAGCGAGCCTGGTGGACGCGCTGGACCCGGCGCGCTTCGTGTTGCGCGCACGCCGCAGTCCGCGCGGTCCGCAGGCGCCCGACTGTTGATCCTTGTCCTGCAACTGGAAGTTCCAACGCTATAATTAACGTCAGGAAACATTTTTACTGACGGCCATGGACGAACCCCAACATCCGCACGAGCACGAACTATTCCTGTTCCTTGCCTCGACCGCGCACGACATGAAGAACTCGATCAGCGTGCTGTCCGGCACGCTGGAGCGCCTGATCGCGGACGCGTCCGGGACGGATCCCGCCTATCCGCAGCTGGCGCACATGCTGTACCAGACCAAGCGCCTGAACGACAACCTGATGCAGCTGCTGGCGCTGTACAAGAAGGTCGGCAAGCCGGACTACCCGTTCGACCTGCAGCCGCTCGAGATGGGCCACCTGGTCGACCAGGTCGTGGCGATCGCGCGCGTGCTGCTGGGCTCGCGCGGCATCCGCCTGGAACTCGACTACGACCGCGACCTGGTCTGGCACGTCGACGAGGACCTGGTGGTGGGCGTGCTGTCGCACGCGATCAACAATGCCATCCACTACACCTGCGATACCGTGCGCCTGGCGATCCGCGAGACCGACGGCTGCCTCGCGCTGCGCGTCGAGGACAACGGCCCGGGCTATCCGCCGGCGCTGCTCAAGGCCGGCGCCAGCGCGGCGCGCGACGTCGGCGTCAACTTCCTCACCAACAGCACCGGCCTGGGCCTGTACTTCTCCAGCGAAGTGGCGAAGATGCACCGCCACCGCGGCCGCCATGGCGCGCTGCACCTGGAAAACGGCGGCCGCTACGGCGGCGGCTGCTTCATCCTGACGCTGCCATGAGTGCCCCGTCGAGCGGCGCGGCCGGCAACGGCGCCGACCAGGTCGACTGGGCCGACAAGAACTACCTGGTGGTCGACGATTTCGTCGGCGTGCGCCAGCTGCTGCGCGAGAGCCTGCGCAGCCTGGGCGCGAAGAACATCGACCAGGCCTCGTCCGGCGGCGAGGCCGTCGGCCTGCTCTCGCGCATCCGCTACGACGTGGTGCTGTGCGATTTCAACCTGGGCGACGGCAAGAACGGGCAGCAGGTGCTGGAAGAGGCGCGCGCGCGCAACCTGGTCAACCCGAGCACGGTATGGCTGATGGTGTCGGCCGAGAAGAGCGTGGAATCCGTGATGGGCGCGGCCGAGCACCAGCCGGATGCCTACCTGATCAAGCCGATCACCGAGGGCGTGCTGCTCACGCGCCTGAACCGCGTCTGGCACCGCAAGCAGATCTTCCGCCTGATCGACCAGGCCTATGCCGAAAAGGATTACCTGCGCGCGGCGAAGCTGTGCGATGCCCAGATCGAGGCGCACAAGGCCCACGAGCTCGACCTGCTGCGCATGAAGGCGCGCCTGATGGAAAAAAGCGGCGAGCCGGCCCGGGCGCGCGAGGTGTACGAGCGCGTGCTCGAACAGCGCGAATACCAGTGGGCGCGCGTGGGCATCGCCAAGATCCGCATGGCCAACGGCGAGTTCGAGCAGGCGCGCCAGCTGTTCCAGGGCGTGATCGCGGAAAACCGCCATTTCATCGAGGCCTACGACCAGCTGGCGCTGGCCTACCAGAACATGGGCAAGCCGGAAGAGTCCTGCGCGATCCTGGAGCGCGCCGCCACGCTGTCGCCGAACTCCGTGCCGCGCCAGCGCAACCTGGGCAATATCGCCCTGAAGATCGGCAACGTGCCGCTGGCCGAGAAGGCCTTCCGCAAGTGCATCGCGATCGGCGAATACTCCGTCATGAAGACGGCCGACGCCTACGTGGGCCTGGCGCGCGTGCACGGCCAGAAGAACGACCCCAAGGAAGCGCTGCGCCTGCTGCTGGCGGCCCAGCGCGAATTCGGCGCCGAGCAGCCCGACATCCCGCTGCGCGCCAAGGTCACCGAGGGCCTCGTGTACCACGAGAGCGGGGACTTCCGGCGTGCGCGCCAGGCCGGCGACGAGCTCGAGGCGCTCTTGAAGGCGACGGCGGAACGGCCCGACATCGGCACCTGCCTGGAACTGGCGACGCTGCTGTTCGCCGTCGGCGTGAAGGAGGCGCCGGTCGAGCTGCTGTGCTACGTGATCCGCAACAACCACGACAATCCGTTGCTGCTGGAGGACGTGCAGAAGATCTTCGACAAGGCGCGCCTGGGCGACGAGGGCCTGGCGCTGATCCAGGCGTCGAAGAAGGAAGCGACCGACCTGATGAACCAGGGCGTGCTGCTGTGGAAGACGGGCCGGCTGGGCGAGGCCGTCGCCTGGATGCGCGACGCGCGCCGCAAGGTGCCGAACAACCAGCGCATCCTGTTCAATGCCGCCCAGATCCTCGTGTCGACGATGCAGCAGCAGGGCTACGATCCGGCGCTGTCGGCCGAGGCCTACGAGGTGCTGCACCACGTCGACCGCCTGCTGCCCGGCCAGCAGCGTTTCGCGCAGCTGATGGAGCAGCTGGCGCTGCTGCAGCCGGCGGCGGAACAGGACAAGGAAGACGGCAAGGACGCCGCCAGGGTCGACGAGGTGGCGTGACCCGCACTGGCCGGGTCGTCGAACCGGCGGTGGCAGGGGGGACGGCTGTGCCGTCCACGCGTTCGGGCGGCACCTGCATCACTCCGGCGCCGATCCCGTGCGCGGCAAACCGGCTGGCGCGTATCGCGGCATGGACGGGAAACCCGTCCACCCTGCGTCAAGCCTTGTCCGCCTTCGGCCGGCCCGCCCGCACCTTGCCGTTGCCGCCGGCCCGCCCCGCCGCGGGCGGCGCATCGGCCGCCGGTCCGTCCTGCTGCGGCCCGGCTTCCTGCTCCGGCTTCTTGATGCCGGCCCCGTCCGCCGGCGTCATCGCCGCGCTCACGGCCTGGGTGAATTGATCTTGCAGCATGTTCCACCAGGCCATGGCGGCCGGCACGCCCATGGCGGCGGCCGCCGCGGCGGCGGCATTGTCCGGCGCGCCGCCGGCTGGCGGCAGCGGCGTCGCGGTGCCGGGCTGGGCCGAGCCGCCGCCCGCCGCGGAGGGTTGCGGCGCGGGCGCCGCAGCGGCGGCCTCGGCGGGCTTGGCCGGCCTGCTGGCCGCCGCGCCCTGCGCCGGTGGCGCTGACGACGGCGACGACGACGACGGCGACTGCGCCGGCGCGCCGAAGAAGGACGTGAACGGCATCGCGGCCATCTTCTCGGCGCTGACGCCGGACTGGCGCATGGCCTCGGCCATCGAGGCGCTCATCGACTTGAGCGTGGCCAGCGTGCCGCGCTGGACTTCGAGCGCCTGGATGGAGCCGCGCAGCATGCCCAGGTTCAGGTTCAGCCAGGACTCGACGGCCTTCAGGTCGGCGATGCGCTTGTCGAGGTCTTCGATCGACAGCGGCGGCCCGGCCATGCCGGACATGCCCGGCAGGCTGGCGCCGGGAAGGTGCATCGATCCCCACAGGTTCTTGACGAAGTCCAGCGTGTCCGTCATCCCGGGAATGGTGGAGGCAGGTGGTTTCAGCATGGTCGTCTCGCTCCGTTGATCCGTATCCGGAACAGCCTAGCAGATAAGCGGGCGGCCTCAAAGCCATTCGCGCAGGCGCCGATCCGGGCAGCCGCGGTCCGGACACGCTACACTAGGCGCATGAGTACCGTCATCGCATCGACCCGTCGTCGCCGGCAACTGGCATTGGCTGCGCTCACGGTCCTGCTGCACGTGCTCGTGTTCGACTGGTTCGGCGGCCAGCTGGGGCGGCCGTCCGTGCGCCATGCCGGCGTGCCCGACGCCATGACGGCGCAACTGGTGCCCGACGACGCGCCGCCGCCGCCCGCGCCCGTGCCGCCGCCGCAGCCGGCGTTGGAATCGCCGCCGCCGCTGCCCGAGGTGCCGCCACCGCCGCTGCCGCCATTGCCACCGCCGCCCGCTGCATCGCCGCCGCCGGTACCGCCGGTGGCCGTGGCGGACGCGGGCGCGCCGGCCGCCACCGATGCCGCTACCGATGCCGCTGCGGTGCCCGATGCCGCCGCCGCCGGGCAGGGAAGCGCCGCCGCCGCGCCGGCCGGCGTACAATCGCAGCAGCAGGCGGATGCGCCCGCGCCTTCTCCCGTGCCCGCCGCCCCAGCCGCGCGCCGCTACCGCGTCGACCTGCCGCCGCCGGCCGACATCACGCTCGACGTGGTGCGCATCGACCCCGACGGCACCCGCTGGGATGGCGACGCGCTGCTGTCGTGGACGATCGCGCCGACGGGCTACAAGGTGCGCGTCGAGGCGGGCATCCGCGTCGTGTTCGCGCACGTGAACCTGCTCACGCTGACGAGCGAGGGCACGGTCGGCGACGAGGGATTCGTCCCCACCTTGATGACGGAGAAGCGGCGCGGGCGTTCGTTGACGGCCTCGCATTTCAGCCGCGACGTCGGCCTGCTGACGTTTTCGGCCTCGCAGGCCCGCTACGGCATCGCGCCGTACGCGCAGGACAAGGCCAGCCTGCCGCTGCAGCTGGCGGCGATCGCGCGGGCCGATCCGCAGCAGCTGTCCGGCACCGTCGACATCCAGGTCGCCGAAGACCGCGACGCCGCCATCTACAGTTTCCAGGTGGCGGGGCAGGAAGACATCGAGACGAAGCTGGGCCGCATCGCCACCTGGCGCCTGGTGCGTCCGCCCAAGCCCGGTTCCTACCATTCGCGCCTGGAGCTGTGGCTGGCGCCGGAGCGGGGCTGGTATCCGGTACAGATCCGCAATACAGAGGCGAATGGCGCCGTGACCACGCAGACCGTGAGCAATATCGTAACCAAGAACGCAGGAAGCTGAGATGAAGACAATGATGACACTGGCGGGCGCCGCCTTCGTACTGGCGCTCGGCGCCAATGCCCATGCGGCCGACGACGAGCACCCGTCCGTCAAGCGGCAGTTCGACCTGCCGCCGTCGGCCGACCTGGCGTACACGATCAGCGCGCGCCAGCGCGGCCTGGCCCTGAACGGCGACGCCACCCTGACCTGGCGCGCCGGCGACGGCAAGTATGCCGTGAGCGCCGAATCGCGCGTGGCCGTGCTGGGCAAGCTGACCGAAAACCGCAGCAGCGGCGCCATCGACGCGTACGGCCTGGCGCCGAACGAGTTCTACGACAAGCGCTTCCGCAAGGAGGCGGTGACGGCCACCTTCGACCGCGGCGCGAAGACGATTTCCTTCAGCGACGGCGACAAGACCTACCCGATCCGCGGCGGCGAGCAGGACCGCGTGTCGATCTCGTGGCAACTGGTGGGCGTGGCGCGCGCCGCGAAGGACAAGTTCAAGGCGGGATCGGAATGGCAGTTCTTCGTGGTCGGCCCGCGCGATGCCGATCCGTGGACGTTCCGCGTCGTCGGCCGCGAGAAGGTGCAACTGGGCGGCACGCTGGGCGAGGTCGACGCCGTGCACGTGGCGCGCGCCACGCCGCCCGGCTCGCGCGAGCAGACGCTCGACATGTGGCTGGCGCCGTCGCTCGAATGGTATCCGGTCAAGCTGCGCTTCACCGAGGGCGAGCGCGAGACGGTCGAGCAGACGCTCGAGCGCATCGGCAAGAAGTAAACGCACAAGGCCCGCGCGCTGCGCGGGCCCCGTTGCCGGCCTGGGTCAGGTCAGCACTGCGCGAAACACTCCTCGCGCTCCGCTTCACAGGTGGCGGGGTCGCCACCCCAGCTGATGCAGCTGCGGTAGGCCGCCGCGCACAGGCCCTGGCAGCTTGCGGCCAGCGCCGGCGCCGAGGCGGCGCCCACGCCGATGGCGAACATCAGCAATGCGATTTTCCGGTTCATGCGTTTCTCCCTTGGTGGTGACAATGAACTGCACGGATCGGCCGGCATCCCCCGGCCGCATGGGTCCTGCAACCGGTCTTACAATGGCGCGTTCTTGAGCCTGGACAGCGCGGCGTCGATCGCATCCTTGTCGAAGCCGACCAGCTGGCGGTCGCCGATCAGGATGACGGGCACCGCCTTGCCGCCCAGCCTGGCGAAGTCCTGCCGGCCCTTGTCCGACTTGGCCACGTCGAAGTCGCCGAACGCCACCTGGCGCGTCTTCAGGTAGGCGCGTGCCTTGGCGCAGTAAGGGCAGGTCTCGGTGCCGTAGACCACGACGCGGGTCCGGGCATCCGGGTAATAGGCGTTGAAATTGCCCTCGCTGTACTTCGGCATCAGCGCCCGCACCGCCTGCGGCACGTAATGGCCGGCCGCGAGGCCCCCGGCGAGGATCAGGCCGTAGACCGCGATCGCCCTGGCCGTCCTGGCGAACGCGTTCGTTCCCCCGGCCATGGTCAGCTTCCCTGGCCGTCGCACGGTGCGACGACGAATGTCTTGCTCATGATGTTCTCCCTGTATGGCGTTAGCCGGAACGCGACGATCCCTCTGGAAAACCAGTGTTGCTCTTCATGTGACATATACGCGAAGAATACGTAACATCTAACATTGTTGCGTTAGAGTCAATGCGTGATGGATAGATGTTGAAAAAATCATGCACACATGCGGCCGGCGCATGCGCGGGGAGGAGACACGGGGAAGGGAAGTGGCCTGCCCGGACGGGCAGGCCGGGACAGTCACTGCTCGGGATGCGGATCGTCCGGCGTATCGTTTTGCCAATGCAGGGTCAGTTCGCGCGGCGCGGTGCCGACCTTGACGGTGCGCTTGAACGTCTTGCCCTCGGCCGCGGCGCTGATGCGGTAGGTGCCCGGCGCCAGCCTGGCATAGAACATCGGCCCCGTGTTCGGCACGCTCAGCAGCGTGGCGCCCCTGGCGTCCATGATGTCGAGCTGGACGTCGGAGCGGTAGGCGCCGCTCTGCCTGGTGGCGAAGGTCAGCAGCAGGTTGTAGTCGGCGCGCATGGCGCGCATGGCGTCCTGTTCGTCCTGCCCGACGCCGCCGTTGACGTAGCCGATGCCGTTCTGCTGCTGCGGCGTGGGAGCGGCACTGGCGGGCAGGGCCAGGCAGGCGGCCAGGGCGATGGCCGCGCCGGCGATGGTGCGTTTCATGGCATTCCTCCTTATTTATCGGATTGCCTTATCAATAGGCATCCAGCACAAGATGAAGATATAAATATGGCAAGGTTTATTATCCATCAAGTGCGCGGCCGAAAGCGCGCGGCTGGGATGACGATCGTTGCCCGATTGATAAGTCCGGCGCTCTTTTCATTCCGTTGCATATTCGTCAGATGTGACATCCCGCCTCGCCATCCTTCTTAGTTGCCACTCCTTAACTGTTATACTGACGCCCCCGCGCCCGTCTCCCGACGGCTTCCGCGACCCGCGAAACTGGCAAGCCTTACGATGATCGACAACCTGGCAGCTTCCGCCGCCGACCCGCATTTTCCAGCGCAAGACGAGATCGACCCGCTGCAGGCCCACTTCCACGAGGGAGTCGCGCCCGACGAGATCGAGCAGGTCTACCACCTCAAGCGCGCGCAGCCGATGCTGCAAGCCTTCACGGCCCTGTTCCATGGCGCGCAGGACGGCGTCATCGTGCGCCTGCTGGTGCTGCGCGACCTGGCGGCCGACAGCGCGACCACGGCCTTCTCGCGCGCGGACATCAACCAGAAGTTCGCCTACCTGATCCCGGAAAGCCTGGAGACGGTGCTGGGCCGGCTGCGCAGCCACGGCCTGCTGGCCTGGGACAATCCGGCCGCCGTGTACCGCATCACGCCGCTGGCGCGCAACGTGCTGGCCGCGCTCGACACGCTGCTGGCGCTCGGCAAGCCGGAAGAAGACGAGGCGGAAATGGGCTTCCTGCTGTCGCAGGTGGCCGGCGCCCAGGCCGTCGGCGGCGTCACCGTCGAACAGCTGAAGCACCTGCTGGGCCGCCTGGTCGAGCTGCACGAGGAATTCCGCGACGCCATCGCCTCCGGCTCCGAGTTCCGCCTGCGCGCCTCGCAGGCCAAGTGGCACATGGCCTGCGACTGGGTCGAGAAGGGCTCGACGATCCTGCGCGCCATCACCTCGGACGAGCGGGCCGATTCGGCCACGCACCGCGCCGCCCAGGCGATCGGCCGGGCCCAGTCGCAGCTGCTGAACATGCAGGGCATGTTCTCGCGCGCGCTGAACCAGATCGAGCGCCAGCGCGTGCACCTGGGCCAGTCGGGCCTGTCCACCACCGACATCAAGCGCTGGCTGCTGGCGCACGAGGACCTGGCCAGCCTGGCCGCGGACGCGATCGATCGCCCGGTGGTGCCGCTGTTCACCACGCCAGCCGAGATGATCGACGTGGCCGAGACCGAACTGCTGATGGAACGCGCCGTGAACCTGGCGCCCGGCCGCCTGCCCAGCGGCGAAGACGCGCCGCTGACCGTCAACGACAACCCGGCGATGCAGGCGGAACTCGACGACTGGATCCGGCGCCTGTCCGATTTCGCCAGCCTGGGCAACTTCCCCGCGATGGCCGACGGCGCGCCCAGGAGCGTGCCGATCCAGGATTCGCTGCTGCCGGCCAGCTTCGCGGTGGCGTCCTACCGCGCCTCGCTGCTGCCGCTGCTGGGCGACGCCGCCGAGGCCAACCTGCAGGGCGCGACCGCCGAGCTGGCGCGCCTGCCCGTGCGCTTCGCGTCCGAGGACGAGATGGTCGCGCTGGACGATCCGCACGTCGCCGCGATGTCGCGCGCCACGCTGTCGCTGGACCTGAACCTCGACCTAGACCCCCATCCAGACCTGGAAAGCAAGACGCAAGATGAATGACGATGCCCAAATCCTGATCGCGCGACTGCTCACGCACCAGACCCTGCGCCGCGACGACAAGGTGGTCAAGCGCGCGCTGTCGGACGACACCTTCCGCGCCGAAGTCGACAAGCGCCTGCTGGAGTGCGGCCTGAAGCTGCTCGACAACGTGTACGCGGACCACGTCACGCTGGCCCTGCACCGCAACGTCGAGCCGAAGATCTTCGGCGCCAAGGACATCTGGCAGAACAACAATTTCGGCCTCACGCGCGACGGCGTGGCGCTGCTGGTGGTGCTGTGGGCGCAGATCATCCTGCCCAAGCGCCAGCGCCAGGAAACCCACCAGTCCATCGACGTCGACCAGTCCGACATGTTCGACAAGGACAACCCGATCCCGCGCGCCGAGGACACCTCGATCGGCATCTCGTATTCCGCGCTGCTGGCCGACTTCGGCGACAAGCTGGGCAAGAAGACCCGCATGGACATGAACCTCGGCCTGCTGTCCAAGCTCGGCTTCATCGAGCGCCGCGGCGACGAGATCCTCGAAGGCCCGCTGCTGGACCTGCTGATGGACACCGACCTGCTCAAGGAGCGCATCATCAACGGCGCGCTGGCGGACGTGTTCAAGCGCGCGCCGCTGGCCGTCACGGCGCGCCGTCCGGCCAGCGAAGCGGCCAACGATGCCGCGGCGGTCGCGGCCGACCCGGCCGCCGCCGACACCGACACGACCCAAGGCTAGGACACGCATGTTCCACATCAAATCTCTCGAGCTGGTCCACTGGGACTACTGGCAGCGGATCAAGAACATCCCGCTCGACGCCAAGATCATCACCATCGCCGGCCAGAACGGTTCCGGCAAGACCACGCTGCTCGACGCGCTGCGCACGCTGTTCGGCCTCGACTGCTCGATGGGCCGCACCTACAAGCACTACGCGCGCCACTCGGGCCAGCAGAGCGCCTGGATCCGCGCCGTCGTCGACAACAAGCCGAGCGGCCGCCAGCTGTCGAACCGCCCGTTCCGCCACAGCGGCTTCTTCAGCGACGACGAAGTCACGCTGTTCTGCCAGGTGCAGAAGAACGGCGGCGACTGGAAGCGCCAGTACCTGATGCGCCCCGGGAACATCGAGATCGAGGAAGTCACCGACGCCACCGACTGGCTGGGCGTGGAGAACTACCGCAAGCGCCTGGCCTCGGCCGGCCTGTCGCCGGCCATGTCGAAGGTGCTGGCGCTGGAGCAGGGCGAGACGGATAAGCTGTGCGAATACGCGCCGCGCCAGCTGCTCGACCTGGTGTTCCAGGTGTTCGGCGACAAGGAGGTGCTGGACGCCTACGACGAAGCCAAGCGCCACCAGCGCGACACCGAGACGGAGCTCAAGCGCTTCGAGGCCGAGCTGGAAACCTCGCGCCTGAACCTCGAGGGCCTGCGCCTGCGCGTGGCCAACTACCACCAGTGGGAAGACCTGCAGAAGGAACGGCGCAACCTGGTCGAGGAAGTGCTGCCCAGCCTCGAGTACCACGAGGCGCGCGAAAAAGCGGCGAATACCAGCCGCGCGCTGCGCGAGGCGAGGAAGCCCCTGGCCCAGGCCGACAGCATCCTCACCGAGAAGCGCAATGCGCTGGCGGCCCAGCAGCGCGCGCTGACCGAGGCGCAGCAGCAGGAAGTCAAGCTGGAACAGGAAGCCACCGAACTGGCGGCGCGCCTGACCCAGCTGAACGGCAAGCTCAAGCCGCTGGAAAGCCTGCTGGAACAGAAGGAACGCCTGAACCGGCTGGCCGCGGATGCCGGCGCCGACATCGCCGAGGTGGCGGTGCAGCTGGAAGCCAGGGAAGCCGAACTGGCCAAGAAGAAGGCCGAGCGCGAGGCGCTGGCCACGCGCATCGCCGGCGAGCTGGCGACCGTCTCCGCGCTGCAGGGCAAGACCACCATGCCGGAACCGGAAGCCCAGCGCCAGATGCGCCGCGCGCTGCGCGATGCGGGCATCCCGCACGCCATGCTGTCGGACATCGTCGAGGTGACCGATCCGAAATGGCAGGGCGCCGTCGAGGGCGTGCTGGGCGGCTACGCCTCGGTCGTGCTGCTGGAGCGCGCCAAGGATGCGCCGGCGGCCTACAAGCTCGCGGAAAAGGAACGCTACCGCCACTTCATCGTGCCCGACTGCGTCGACGCGCCGGTGGTGCGCGACGACACGCTGCTGTCGGTGGTGCGCTTTTCGAGCGCGGCGCCGGGCTGGCTGATCGACCAGCTGGAGCGCATCGAGCGCGTCGATTCCGTCGATGCCGGCTTCAAGAGCGATGCCGACGAGTGGATCACGCCGGACGCCTACCACCGCGAGCGTCGCGGCGGCCGTTCGCTGTTCGTCGAGCCGGCGCGCTACCGCTTCGGCGCGGCCGGCAAGACCCAGCGCCTGGAAGCGATCCAGAAGCTGCTGCCGTCGCTGGAAGCCCAGGAAGACACGCTGACGCTGGCGATCAGCAAGCTGGCGTCGGAAGTATCGAGCCTGCGCGTGCGCATCGCCGGCGTGGACGCGGCCAAGGAACTGTCGGCGCGCCAGGCCGAGTTCGAGGAGGCCGGCCGCGCGCTGGCGCCGCTGAAGGCCGAGCGCCTGGAAGTGGGCGCGCGCCTGGGCGAGCTGCAGCTCCTGATCAAGAACGCGACCGTCACGCGCACGCGCGCCGACACGGTGTGGCAGAACGCGCGCATGGCGCTGTCGGAAGCGGAAGCGGGCATGCGCCTGAACCACCGCCGCCAGATCGACCAGCGCAGCGAGCACGCGCGCGAGCTGCTGGCGCTGCGCCGCAACTGGCGCCACGTGCCGCAGTCCTGGCGCAACCCGCAGCAGCGCGCGGCGCTGGTGGCGACGCACCAGAACGCGCACCAGGTCAAGCTGCGCATGAACACGCTCGACAACTCGCTCGAGCGCGGCAACTGGGAACAGGATCCGACCGTCATCGACCAGTACGCGCGCCTGGACGAGCAGCTCTCGGGCCGCCAGGTCGAGACCGAGGAGCGCCGCTACCAGAACAACCGCGCGATCGAGGCCACGGCGAACGCGCGCGGCGCCTACATCGAGCGCCTGCGCTACACGATCAAGACCTATTCGAAGAACATCCGGGAACTGGGCGAACTGGCGAACATCGAAGTCACGGCCGACCCGGTGCGCCTGGAGAACGACGACGTGCAGCTGGCCCAGGCCGGCCTGCACGTGCGCTTCAAGTTCGACGGCAAGGGCCAGATCGGCATGAACGACGGCGAGGCGTCGGGCGGCCAGCAGGTCATGAAGTCGCTGGTGCTCTTGATCGGCCTGCTGAAATCGGAAGAGGGCTCGGGCGGCTTCGTGTTCATCGACGAACCCTTCGCCCACCTGGACATCCGCAACATCCAGCTGGTCGGCGAGTTCCTCAAGAACACCGACGCCCAGTACCTGATGACGACGCCGCTGACCCACAATACCGACGTCTACGACCCGTCCGACCTGACCCTCATCACCAGCAAGAAGAAGAAGGACGTGCAGTGGGCGCAGCCGATCTTCGTGCTGCAGCGGCGCAAGGAAGGCGAGGAGCCGAAGGCGGCGTAAATTGTTCGCGTTCGCGTCGGGATGGCATTCGATGCGGCCGCGGGGCATGCATGCGTCACGCGTGGGCAGCGCGCGCGCAGTGTCGACGCGGGCGGCGGGGTGGAGCTGCCCACCCTACGGTTGGCCGAAGGCCTTCAACAGATAGGCCGTATCGCGCCGCAGGATCGATTCGTTGAAGCCCAGCTGCACCTTGCCGTCCTGGACCTTCCCGATCCGCACGTTGGCCGCGCGCAGGCGCTCTTCCAGCCCATCCAGGCGGTGCGGCGCGATCGCCAGTCCGGCGAGATTGCTGCCGTCGACGACGCGCTGCACCGTGAAGCCGGCCGTCCGCTCCAGCCCCGCCAGCAGGCGCTCTCCCGCCGCGCTGCCGTACTGGGCCCGGGCCTGGCCTGCCGCCAGGCCCAGGGAAATGGTCGGCAGGGTGCCGAGGAAGCGGCGGCGGTCGAGCGTCATGGGGGCTCCTTGGAGGATCGTTAACGAAAAACCCCGCCTTGCGGGCGGGGTCGGAGGCGGGGCCGATCAGGCGCTGTGGAAGGAGATCGTTCCCGTCTTGTCGATGTAGACGCTACCGGCGGCGTCGATCGTGCCGATGAGCTTGATCACATAGTCCGCGCCGTCGATCGTGCCGTTGCCGTCGGCATCGACGACGAGGAAATTCTCGTGTCCGCCGCCGGCGACGGCGAAATCGATGAAGGTGCCGGAAACCTTGCCGTGCCCCGGGAAGGTGATGGTGCTTTTCTGCACCAGGGCGGCGTTGAGCAGCGCCAGCAGCTCGTTGCCGGTTTCCGTGCCGGTGAGCGACTTCTCGCTGGCGATCGGCATGTAGATGCCGTCGAGCTGCACGGCAAAGTCGAAGACCTGCGTGTGCGCGACGTCGGTGGCACCGGTGCCGAAGACGACGGTGTCGAAGCCGTGCGCCGCCATGTCGTCGGCGACGACGGTCGATTCTTCCGCGCTGCGGTACAGGAACCAGCTGCCGCCCGCGCCCGCAGCGATCGTGTCCGCGCCTTTGCCGCCGTAGACGACGCTCAGCTGGTGGGAGGCGTCGTTGGCCGCGCTGCCGACGGCCTGGATGGTATCGTCGCCGTCGTAGGCCCAGACGTAGTTGCCGGCCAGCGTGTCGGCGCCGTCGGTGCCGAGGCCATAGGTGATGCCCGCGTGGTCGGAATGGACGGTAGCGCTCGGCCCGACGCCCAGGATGCCCTGCACGGCGGTCTGCTGGACGCCCAGCTTGACGTCGACGCCCGCGAGCGCGCCGCCGGACTTGGCGCCGGTCGCCACCTGGACGACGTCGTCGCCGTCGACCAGGTAGACGTTGCCGTCCTTGTTCGCCCGCAGCACGATGCCGTCGTCCGCCGCCTTCGCCGTGAAGGTCGTGAACGGGCCGCTGATCTGCTGGACCAGGCGCAGCGTGTTGCCGGCGGCGTCCTTGGATTCCAGCATGATCGTCGCATCGCCGTGGCTCAGGTCGATGTCCTTGAACGTGATCGTCTTGGCGACCCGGTCGATCTGCTTGTCGGCCAGGCTCCAGTCGCCCTTGGTGCCCAGGATGTAGAACAGCGCCTCGGCCTTGTTCAGGTCGAGCGTGCCGGTGTAGCTGAACACGACGTCGGCGTGGGCCAGGTCGGTATGGTTGCTGCCCGGCGCGCCGCCTTCGACCGAGGCCAGCTTCAGGCCTGGGCGGGCGCGACGGTATCGACGACGAGCTTGAGCGCATTGGTGGCGCCGACGTTGCCGGCGGCGTCCGTGAACACGTAGCGGATGTAGTGCAGGCCATCGGGCAGCAGCGTGCTGTCGCTGGTCGAGACCCAGCTGCCGTCCTTGCCGGTGTCCGAAACCTGGAACTCGTGGGACACGGACGTCTTCGAGCCGTAGACGTTGACCACGTAGTCGGTCGAGTTCACGGTCAGCGTGTCGGAGCCGCTGTCCGTGCCGTCCACACCGGCGAACGCCATCGTCGGCGCGAGCGGGGCCTGGACCGTGTACTTGAACTGGGTATTGGTGAACGCGTTGCCGTCCGCCTTGTCGTAGGTGCGCACCAGCAGCGACTGCGCGCCCGCGCTGCCGGCATCGACGATCGCCGTGCCGTCGCTGCCGGTCGTGCCCTTGGTCCAGGTCTTGCCGTTGTCGAAGCTGTACGCCCAGGTCTCGCCCGCGCCCAGGCCGCCGATCTTGACCTGGCCGTTCTTGGTGATCTTGTCGGTGGCGCTGAGGCCGGTGTCCTCGACCAGTTCCACCGTGGGCGACGGCTTGGACTGGTCCATGATGAGCTTGAGTGCGTTGGTCGGGCTGACCTTGCCGTCCGTATCGGTGACGAGGTAGCGGATGTAGTACTGGCCGTCCGGCAGCTGGACCGATTCGTCGGCCGTCGACCAGCTGCCATCCTTGCCGGTGGCCGACACCTGGAACTGCGCCTGGGTGCCGGCGGCCCTGCCGGCGACGTGGACGAAGAAGTAGAGGGAGTTGGCGGTCAGCGTGTCCGTGGGCAGGTCCTTGCCGTCCGGGCCGCTGAAGGCGATCGTGGGGGCGATGGTGTAGTGGAAGGCGGTGACGTCGCTGGCGCCGTCCGCGCTGACGGTGCGAAACAGCAGCGCATGCGCGCCGGTCCCGCTCGTGTCCAGGGTCGCCACGCCACCGACGGCGGCCGCGCCCGTGGTCCAGGTCTTGCCGTTGTCGGCGCTGTACTGCCAGGTCGCGCCGTCTTCCACGCCGCTGACCTGGAGCTTGCCGTTGGCGGTGACCTTGTCGGTGGCGTCGATGCCGGTATCCTCGACCAGGCGTACCCGCGGCGCGCTCGGCGGCGGCGGCTCTTCCGGTACGGTGGCGACCGGCGGCTTGGTGATCTCGATGGCCGCGCCCAGGCCGCCCTTGTCGACGGCCGCGCCGAGATTGGCCAGCGACGTGCCGGCAGGCAGGGAATTCAGCAGGCCGGTCACGCCGCCGCCCTGCTGCAGCGTGGCCAGCGCGGCCGGGTCGCCGGCCGCGGCCTTGGCGATGCTCGTCAGCGCGTTGATCGCGCCGACCGGATCGGCTTGCCCGCTGGTCGTGGCGAGCACGGCGCTGAGCTTCCCGTCGGCGGCCAGGGTGGAGATGATGGCCGGATTGTCGTGCGCGGTCTGGACCAGCGCGGTGCTGGCGGCGACCAGCGACTTGACCTGGTCCGCACCGGTAGCCGTCGTGACGGCGGCCATCAGCACGCGCGCCGCCTCGATGGCGGCGTCGCCGTCGTAGGCCACGCCCGATGCCGTCACCGCGGCGGTGAACTGGGCCGCCACTTCCTGGCGCAGCGTCGACAGCGCGAGGTCCTGGTCCTGGGCGCCGCCCACGATCTGGATGGCGATGTCGCCCAGGTTGACGTTGCCCTTCTCGAGGGCGCCGAGCCAGTAGTCGAGGCCGGCCTGGTCCGGCGCGCGGCTGAACAATTGCTGGTAGATGGCGGTGACGCGTTCGGCCGGCGTGCCGGTGCCGAAGTGGTCGGTCGCTTCGGTCGAGGTCGAGAAGGCGTCGACGATGGCGCTGAAGTCGCCGTCGCTGTCCTCGAGCGCTTGCGACCAGAAGGCGAGCCCGGCCGGATCGGCCGGGCGCCCGTAATAGGCCAGGTAGAAAGCGGTGACGGTGGCGTCGTATTGTCCAGCCATAGGGTTCCTTGGAATCGGTGAGAGAAGGAATTATTTCTTTTTGGAACCAAAACTATAGCATTGGCAATACGATAAGTAACTGTGGGGTTTAAATATCGTTGGCGCTGTTGCTTTTCCGCGCGAACCCGCTGTTCAAGTTGGCGCCGCGCAGGCTGCCGGTGCCGTGGGCAGCGGGGCATGGTCCTGCACGAGATGGCGCCGCAGCGCCAGGCCGGCCTCGTCGCCGATCGCCCGCCAGTGCGCGCGCCGCAGCGCCGCCCGCTTGCGATGCTTGGACGGCATGTCCGCCAGCGGCTTGACGTGGAAGGGCAGGGCGACGCGCCAGCCGCGGCCGTCCGTGGCGACGCCGCCGAGGACTTGCCAGAAGCCGTCGTAGGCGTTGGCGAAATGGTTGACGGCGGCGGGATCGTGGGCGCATTGCCGGGCCGACTTGACTGCCACCACCTGGTCCATGCCCAGCGCCAGCGCGATGCCCTGCAGCGCGGCGAAGCAGAAGAAGCTGGGCGAGTTGTTGGGGAAGGCGCGTTCGAAGGCGCGAAAGGCGTCGGCCAGGTCCGCGGCCTGGGCGCGGTGGCCCTGGTTGCGCGCGACGAAGGGCAGGAGGGGCGCGTCCACGCCGGCGAAGCGGCCGTCGACCCAGCTGAACGACAGGCGATGCAGGCAACGGCCGCCGGCCAGCAGGACGATCGTCAGGTCGCCCTCGGCGCTCAGGCGCGAGGCCATGTCCAGCCTGATCTCGAAGGGCATGCCGCCGGCTTCGCGGCGCCACAGCACCAGGCCGCCATCGCGGTAGACGGCGCGCCGGTAGGCGGCGTCGAACGCCTGCTCCTCGAAGCGGTAGTGGGTGGTCACGCAGCGCACGCGCTCGCGCAGCGTCAATCCCTTGGCCAGGTAGTCGCGGTGGCTGAGGTGGTGGAAGACGTCGTCGTGCACCTTGGTGAGGTGGTCGCGGTAGACGCCGAGCGCCAGCAGGCGCGCGTGGTCGCGGTAGAACAGCAGCACGCGCAGGCTGCGCGCGATGCACGCCGACCACGAGGCGAACGGGTAGTGGCGGCGCGCCAGCCAGTGCCGGGCCAGGTGAACGATGACCATTGCCTCCTCCGGGAATGCGCGGTGCGCGGACACGGCCATTCTCGGCAGGTCGCCGCGCCGGGTCCTTGGGGGCGGACAAGCGCGTGGAGGAGGGTCGATCCAGGTCAAGCCGGAGGCTGACGCTGTTTCTTAAAGGCTGTTGACAGAAAGAATAATCGCCCGGCGTTCACATGTCGCCGATTTCCTTGCGCTTCTGGCGGCGCCAGCGCACCAGGCCGGCGGAATAGGTCGCGAAGTAGGCGGCCGTCAGGCCCAGGCAATACATCGTCAGCGGACTGTCGGTGAAGCGCGGGTTCGGCTGGTTGCTGCCCTGGTTCATGTAGATCTCGATGCCGAGGTAGATCACGCGTGCCACCAGCACCATGCCGACCAGCACGCCGAGGCGCTGGCTGGGCGTGAAGTAATAGCCCTGGTCGGTCGCCTCGAAGCGCGTGCGGCGCAGGCCGTAGACGCCGAGGAAGATGCCCATCGCGGCGCCGCCGGCCAGCGCCACCAGCGCGTACGGCCGGTCGAGCACGCTGGCCGCCGGCACCAGCACCATGGCGCAGAACACCAGCAGGCCGGTGTAATGGCGCGACATGATGGAGCGCTGGCGCGTCATCTGGCTCTTCAGGCGCGAATAGATGCGCCAGACCAGGATCGGGATGAGGAGGATGAGGGCGAGGGTGGTGATGCTCATTGTTTCCGTTCAGGTCGATGCGCCGTGCGTCGTGTCGTGCGCGGCGGTGCGCTTGCGCCAGGCCAGCAGGCCGAATGCGAAGCGCATGTAATAACCGGCCAGCACGCCGAAGATGACCAGGGTCAGCGGGCTGGTGACGAATTCGTGGTGGGCGAACGAGCCCAGGGCGTAAAACTCATAGGCGCGCCAGGCCATGCGTCCCATGAACAGGGCGGCCACGGCCAGGCCGATCGGCGCATGCGGGGTAAAGTAGAACGTATCGCCCACCTGCTCGAAGCGGGTCTTGCCGATCGCGACATGGCCCAGCACGATGCCGACCGGCAGGCCGGCGGCCAGGCCCGCCAGGGCGATCGGATGGGTGCCCAGGGCGAACGTGCCGAGCGCCAGGACCAGCAGCGGGAAGAAGACCAGCGTGGTGCGGTGGCGCCAGGTCTTCGAGCGCTGGCGGCTAGTCAGGCGCCGGATGCGGCTATACATGCGCCACAGCACGAGCGGAACGAGGACGGCGGCAACCATGGGCGTCGTCAGCATGGTGGATCCTTTCTGTCGAATCCGCCATTGTAATCCAGGCGGGCGGCGATCAAACGCCGCCGGTGGTAATGTTTTGGCTCGCCATCCCGGAGCCGCACATGACCCTTTTCCCCCGCCAAGCCCATCGCGCCCCCGATCCCGCGCCCATCGAGGAACCTCCCGCCGATCCGTTCGAGCCGGCCGACCCGCACCAGCCGCCGATCCGCACGCCGCTGAACGACGATCCGGTGCCGGATCCGAATCCGAGCGTGGGGCGCATGCTGCACTGAGCGTCTGCGCCGGCCGGCGTCACGCTGGCCGCGCCGCCATCAGGCGCCGCACCTTGTCCTCGTCCTGCGGCGTCGCCGGGTTGTAGACGACCATGCCGAGGTCGGGCCGGCCGTCGATGGTGAACGAGGAATATTCCATGGCGATGAGGCCTGCCACCGGATGGCGCAGTTGCTTGGTGCCTTCGCCGTGGTGGCGCACGTCGTTCTCCTGCCAGAAGGCGGCGAATTCCGGGCTGCGCTGCGACAGTTCGCGCACCAGGCCGTCCACCCCGGCATCGGGGCGGGCGCGCGTGGCGTCGGCGCGGAAGGCGGCGACGACGAAGCGGGCGACGCTGTCCCAGTCGAGCTGCGCGGCGCGCCGTTGCGGGTCGCAGAAGATGCGACGCAGGATGTTGCGCTCGCCGGGCGCGGCGGCGCCGTAGCCGAACACGGCATCGGCGGCGCGGTTCCAGGCCACCACGTCCCAGGTCAGGGTCTTGACGAAGGCCGGGCTGGCGGGCAGGGCGTCGAGCATGCGCTGGATGCGCGGCGACAGGCCGGCGTCGGGCCGGTAGCGCGGCTCCGGCGAGCGGCCGAGCGCGAGCAGGAACAGGTGTTCGCGCTCGGCCTCGGTCAGCATCAGCGCGCCGGCGATGCGCTCCAGCACCTCGCCGGACGGCGCGCCGCCCCGGCCCTGTTCCAGCCAGGTGTACCAGGTGGCGCTGATGTGGGCGCGCTGCGCGACTTCCTCGCGGCGCAGGCCGGGCGTACGGCGGCGCACGGCCGGGTAGCCGAAGGCGGCCGGATCGAGCCGGCCGCGGCGGTCCTTCAGATAATTGCCCAAGGCATTGTCGCGGGCGGTCGCCGCATCCATCCTGTTACTCCCCATACCCGTATAAGCTCACTACTTTACCCCCATGGGCGCCGGCACGATAGTAACGTCATTCGCAACCCTCAGGAGAATGACATGCGTGTATTCGTTACCGGCGCCACCGGCTTCGTCGGTTCGGCGGTCGTACGGGAATTGATCGACAACGGCCACGAGGTGCTCGGGCTGGCACGTTCGGACGCCGGCGCGGCGGCGCTCGAACGGGCGGGCGCCGCCGTGCTGCGCGGCACGCTCGACGACGTGGACGGCCTGCGCCGCGGCGCCATGGCGGCCGACGGCGTGATCCACGCGGGTTTCCAGCACGATTTCTCGCGCTTCGCCGAAAGCTGCGCGCTGGACCGGCGCGCGATCGAGGCGCTCGGCGCGGCGCTGGAAGGCAGCGCCAAGCCGCTGCTGGTGACGTCGGGCCTCGCGCTGGTCGCGCCCGGACGGCTGGCCGTCGAAACCGATGCGCCGCATCCCATCCTCGAAGCGTTCCCGCGCGCCTCGGAGCACGCGGCCGAGGCGCTGGCGGCGCGTGGCGTGCATGCGTCCATCGTGCGCCTGCCGCCGTCGGTGCACGACGCGGGCGACCACGGCTTCGTGCCGATGCTGATCGGCATCGCGCGCGACAAGGGTGTGTCGGTGTATGCCGGCGACGGGACCAACCGCTGGCCGGCGGTGCACCGCGTCGACGCGGCGCGCCTGTATCGCCTGGCGCTGGAACGCGCGGCGATCGGCGCGCGCTACCACGCGGTCGCCGAAGATGGCATCCCGTTCCACGCCATCGCCGCCGTCATCGCGCGCCGCCTGGACGTCCCGCTGGAAAGCCGCCCGGCGCAGGACGCGGCGGCCCACTTCGGCTGGTTCCACCGCTTCACCAGCCTGGACGCCCCCGCCGCCAGCACCTGGACGCGTAACACCCTGGACTGGCACCCCCGCGCACGCACGCTGCTCGACGACATCGACAGCGAACGCTACTTCCCCACTTAAGCAAAATTAAACCGGGGTCAGAGCCGGGGTCAGAGCCCTGTTTTTGGAAATTTCCCAAAATCGGGCTCTGACCCCGGCTCTGACCCCGGTTTGTGGTGGCGCAAATGTTGGACCCGGTTAGTCGAAGGCCCAGGAGTACAGGACGTCCAGCGCCGTGTTGGTGCCGGTCTGGAGTTGCAGGGTGATGCGCGGGTTGACCTTGTAGCGCAGGCGGACCACGCTGGAAGCGGTGGCGGCGCCCTGTTCGAAGCTCAGGTACAGGCGCGACGAGATGCGCTTGCCGACCGTGACCACGGTGTTTTCCAGGCCCGCCGCCTGGCCCGTGCCCTGGCGCACGCCCAGTTCGTCGACGCCCAGCGAGTTCGCCAGCTTGCTCGTGATGCCGCCGGTACCGCCCTTGCCGCCCAGTAGCGCGCCGGCCGCGGCGCTCAGCACGTCCGCCTCGTTGCCGGTGGTCGCTTCCATGCCGTGGCCCAGCACCAGCCAGGACAGCTTGTCGCTGTCCGGCACGTTCGGCGTCGACACCAGCCGCGCCGTCGGCGCCAGCGCCGTGCCGCGCACCTGCACGCCGGCTTCGACGTTAGTCTCGCTGAGCTGCTCGCCCTCGGGACGCTTGCGCACCGCCAGCACGTCGATCGACGGGTTGTCGTACGGGCCGCTGAAGGTGACGACGCCGCGTTCGATCGACAGGCGCTGGCCGTAGGCGGCATAGGTGCCGCCGACGGTGCGCACGGTGCCGTTGATGCGCGGCGGGTTGCTGCCCACCATGCGCAGCTGGACCGCGCCGGCGAGATAGGCGTCGGCGCCCAGGCCGCGCACGTGGAAGTCGTCGCCCAGGTCGGCCGTCAGGTCGACCGTCAGCGGCACCGCCTTTTCCTTGGCGGCCACCGTCGGCTTCTGGGCGCCGCGGCCCAGCACGATCACGTCGTCCGACAGGGTGGGGCGGTCCTGCGGCGCGAATTCGATCAGGGCGCGGTCGGCGCGGAACTTGCCTTCGACGGCGAAGCGGTTGGCGTCGCGTACCACCGAGGCCTGGCCGCTGACGATCACGGTGCGGTCCGGGCGCGACAGCGCTTCCAGCTTGTCGGCGACCAGCTTCAGGTTCATCGCCGCCTCGCCGCCGGCGAAGCGCACGGTGCCGTCGACGCTGGCGCGGCCGCTGTTGCCTTCGAGGGCCAGGCGCTGCAGCTGCAGCGTGTCGCCCGCCAGCGTGGCGCGCAACTGGCCGTTGCGCAGGCGCAGGCCCTGGTCCGGCCAGCGCACGGCCAGGCCGTCGCCCTCGATGGTGCCGTTCAGCGTGGGCGCGCCCACGGTGCCGCTGCCGGCCACCGTCGCGCGCAGCGCGCCGTCGACCTCCAGGCCGGGCTGGCCGAGCAGCGGCGAGACCCAGGCCAGCGAACCGAGGTTGGCGTCGGCCGTCAGCTTGAGCGGGCTGTCGTTGTCGACCAGGCCGCGGATCAGCTGCGCGGTGGCGTCGACCTTGGCGTTGCCCAGGCGCGTGCCGTCCACCGCCAGCCGGGCGCGCAGGGCGCCGCCGCCGACGTCGGCGCGCAGGTCGAGCGTGCGCAGGCCCAGCACGACCGGGGCGGTGTCGCCGGCGATCAGGTCGCCCTTCTCGCGGAACACGTGCAGGCTGCCGTCCAGCGCCGGCACGGCGCCGGGCGTGGCGGGCGCGCGCAGGTCGAGCGCCCATTGCGCGCCGATGGTCATGTCGCCGCGCAGGTTCTGGCGCACGGCGTCCGAGGCCTGGGTCAGGTAGCCGACCGGCACGCCGGTGGCGCCGCCGCGGCTGGTCCAGCGCGGGCCGTTCTTGGCCAGCGATTCGAGCGTGACCGAGCCGGCCGGCAGGCGGATCGTCGCATTGGTGAAGGCGATCTGCTCCGGATTGGCCAGGCCGGCCACGCCGCTGCCGGCGGGCGCCGCGATGCGCAGCGGCGCCGGGGCGGCCAGCGACAGCGCGTAGCGGCCGCGGTTGGTCAGGGTGTCCAGGCTGCCGGTCCAGGCATTGCCGCTCCAGCCGCCGTGCACGGCCAGCGCGGCGTCGAAGGCGTCGCCGCGCGCCGCCGCGGAAATCGTGTGGGCGCCGCGCGTGCCGGTGGACTGCAGGCGCGCACTGGCGATGCGGGTGTCGTTGCCGCTGCCGTCTTTCGCGGCGCCCACGTAGTCGCTGACCTGCACGTCGAGCGCCAGCGGGTCGCTGGCGCCGCGGCCGGCGCCGACGTTGGCGGTGGCGCGCAGCGCGCCGATGTTCTGCGTGCCCAGCACGCGGATCTTCTGGCCTTCCAGCGAGGCGGTGAGCGAGGGCGTGTCCATCGTGCCGGACAGCGTGCCCGAACCGCGCAGCGCGCCGGCGAAGTCGGGGCCGAGGGCGCCCAGCTGCGGCGCGTCGATGCGCCAGGCGAGCGTGTCGCGGCCGCTGCCGAAGGCGCCCTTGGCGGCGATGACGTTGCCGCCCAGGTGCAGGTCGACGTCGGCGTTGGAGATGTGGCGCTTGTCGGCGCTCAGCTTCGCATGGCCCCACAGCGGCGAATTCGACAGGGTCGACTGCTGCAGCGCCAGGTCGACCGCGCCGCCCAGGTTGGCGCCGCTGCGCCCGCTGGCATCGAAGGTGCCGTTGATGCTGCCGGCCAGCGGCGAGCCGAAGGCGGCCGGATTCAGGCGCTGCATGTCGCCCTTGGCGCGCACGGCGACGAAGCGGGCGTCGTCCTTGCCGTCCAGCCAGGCCTCGCCGCTCGCGTGCAGGCGGCCGGTATTGGTCTTGCGTTCCTTCGGCACCCAGCCCAGGCTCGTCGCATCGACCTCGAAGGTGGTGCGCGGCGCCTGCATGGTGCCGGTGACGACGCCGTTCGCCTGCACCGCGCCGTACAGGTCGGAGCGCAGCGCGGCGAGCTGCCTGCCGTCGACGCGCCAGGCCAGGCGCTCGCCCGGCTTGCCGAAGGCGCCCTTCAGGTCGACCGTGTTCTGGCCCAGCGCCAGCGTGGCGTTGACGTCGCTCACGTGCGTGGCGTCCGCCGCCAGCTTGCCGCGGCCGGACAGTGGCTGGTCGAACAGGCGGCTGCGGGCGATGGCGACATCGGCGGCCACCTGCCATTGCGGCGCCAGCGCGCCGGCGGCATGGACCTCGGCATTGATGTCGGCCTGCGGGAAGTTGCCGAAATCGGCCGGGTTGAAGCGGCTGGCGATGGCGGTCGCCTTGAACGGCTTCTTGTCCAGCAGGTTCATCTCGCCGGTCACGCGGACGCTGCTGCGCCCGGCCGACAGGCGCGCGTCGCGCACGGCGAGCACGTTGCCGTCGAGCGCCGCCTGCGCGACCAGGCGCATGCCGGCGTCGGCCAGGTCGACGTCGAGCGTCTGCGTGTCCTGGGTGTTCGCGATGCGCAGCTCGCCGGCGATCCTGGTCGGCTTCATGCTGGACTGGATCTGCTGCAGGTCGAAGCGGTCCGTGCGCAGCACGAATTCGGCGGTGCCCAGGCCCTGTTCGTCCGGCTTGCGCTGCAGGCTGCCGCCGCCCGTGAAGCGGCCGGCCGCGCCCAGGTCGAGCAGCACGTCGGACACGTTCAGGGCCGACAGGTTGCCGCCCAGCTGGCCGCGCAGCGCGCGCAGCGGCAGGCGCTGCTGGTCGAGCGTGCCCGTCGGGCCTTCGTTGACGAGGTTGACGGAGCCGGCGATGTTGCGGTTCGGATCCAGCTTGACCGCGACGGCCAGGTTCAGGTCCGCGGTCGGCAGCGCGGGGCTGAAGAAGCCCGGGTCGATGTTGCGGGCGTTCAGCGTGAAGGCCTGCAGCGGGATGTCGGCGAACGGCGCCAGCACCAGCTGGCCCGTGCCCTCGGCGCGCGCGGCCTTGCCGCTGGCGTCGATCACGGTGCGCCGCAGGTCCCCGCCGGCATGCAGCGTGAGCTGCGCGCCGATCGACGCCGGCGTGACGGGCGGCGCCGGCTGGCCCGGCGCGGCGGCCGGCGGCGGCGCCTGGGTCTGGCTCAGGCTCGCGTCCAGGTCCAGCTTGTAGGGAAGCGTATTGGCGATGGTGCCGCCGGCCTTGACCTGGCCCCAGGGCGTGCTGGCGCCCGCGTAGTCGAGCTTCCACTGCTGCTTGTCGCCGTGCAGGCGCGCGCGGATGTCGTCGATCTCGGTGGACGCGCCCTGGTTGACCATCACCATCTTCGCCAGGCGCGCGTCTTCGACCGCGATCTTGAAGGGCGGCGCGAGCTTCGCCGGCATGGTCGACTTCTCGCTGGATTCCTTGAGCGTCTCCATGCGCAGCGATTGCGCATACAGTTTATTGATCTCGACGCCGCGCGACAGGTATTGCCAGGGCTTCCAGTCGATGTCGACGGTGTCGACGGTGATCAGCTGGGTCTCGCTGCGGAACACGATGCGGTCCACGTGCATGTGGCCGTACAGCGAGCCGGACACGCCGGTGAGCGTGAGCGCGCCGCCGCTGGCCTTCGCCACGCGCTGGGCGATCATCTGCAGCGTGGTCTCGCGGCCCAGGTACCAGACGACGCCGCCGAGCACCACGACGGTGACGGCGGCGCCGATCGCGACCCGGCGCGGCCACTTGCGCGTTCTGGGCGCGGAAGCCGGCGGCGGCGCCTGTTCGGGGGGGTGGTTGTCGACGTCCATCAGAAGGTGAATCCAAGAGAGAAGTGCAGGCGGACCTTGTGCACCGCCTTGCCGTAGGCGACGTCGACGTTGATCGGCCCGACCGGGCTGCGCCAGCGCGCGCCGACGCCATAGCCCACTTCGGGTTTCAGGTCGCTCAGCTTGTCGCCGGCATTGCCGACGTCATAGAACACGGCGGCGCCGTAGGGCGGCTTGAACCAGTAATCGTATTCGGCGCTGGCGGTGAGCAGGTAGCGGCCGCCCGTGATGGCGCTGCCGACCGGCACGCCCAGCTCCTGGTAGCCGTAGCCGCGCACCGAGCCGTCGCCGCCGGCGCGGAACAGGAAGGTCGTGGGCACGCCTTCCTTGTTCTTCGAGCCGAGCGCGCCGAACTCGCCGCGCAGGATCAGGGTGCCGTCGTCGCCCACCGGCTTGTAGGCCAGGCCGCGGGTGTACAGGCGCACGAATTTTTCGTCGGTCAGGACCGGCAGCGGCGCCGCGCCCAGCTGCACGTTGGCACTGTAGCCGCGCGTCGGCGCCACCAGGCTGTCCAGGCTGCGCTTGGTGATCGAGAACGTGACCGGCAGGCTCTTCACGCGCGGGCTGGGCGCGATCGCGTCCGCCAGCGTCACCTGCTCGGTCAGCGCCTCGATCTTGATGCTGCGTTCCAGCAGCGGCGAGCCCCAGGCGCGGGTGGCCGAGATGCTGGTGGTGCGGGTGATCTGGCCTTCGACATCCTGGCGGTCGAAGCCGCCGCCGACGCTGTTGTTGTAGCCGTTCGACGTGGTCGGCCAGTAGAAGTCGGTGCGCGCCGTCTGGCGCTTCTGCTCGTACAGCACGCTGCTCTTGTTGCGCTTGCCGAACACGAGCAGGTCGCCGTAGTTGGCCTGGGCGCGCGCGCCGGTGTTGGTGGAAAAGCCGACGCCCAGCGAGACGTTCTTGCGCTTGTTCTCGGTCACGCGCACCAGCACCGGCAGCGTGGTCGGCCCGGTCGCGGTCGACGCCTGCGGACCCGCGCCCTGGTTCAGTTCGTCGACCTGCCGGGCCACCACGCCCGACATGTCGGCGCTGACCTCGACGCTGCTGAAGTAGCCGGTGTCCTGCAGCCGGCCCTGCAGCGCCTGCAGCGCGGCGTCGCTGTATTCGTCGCCGGGGCGGATCTGGTTCAGGTTGGTGATCACGCTGGCCGGATAGCGCTGCAGGCCCTCGATTTTCAGGTTGCCGAACTGCGCATCCGGGCCGCTGTCGATGACGACCTTGAGCAGGGCGCGGCGGCTGTCCGGATCGACGGTGGCGCTGGAGTCGAGCAGCTGCGCGCGCGGGAAGCGGCGCTGGGTGATCTGGCGCAGGATGTTGCGCTTGGCCGCTTCCCAGTCGGCCGTGCGGAAGCGCGAACCGGTCCCCAGCGTCCAGCCCTGGCGCAGCGTGGCCGCGTCGACCGGCGCGCTGCCCTTGTCGGCGGGGGCGAAGCCGCGCAGCTCGATGTCGACGTCGCCGACCGTCACCGGCTGGCCCGGCTCGACGATGATGCGCGCCACCGGCTTGGCGCCGGAAGTGTCCAGGCCGGCGCTGACCTGCGGCGAGTAGTAGCCCTCGGTGGCGATCAGCGTCTTGACCTGCTCGGGCGCCACGCGCACCAGGCGCTGCAGCTGCTCCATGTCGAGGCGCGGATTGCCGCGCCAGCGCATCAGGTCGAGGTTTTCCTCGAGCAGCTCGCGCAGCGCGCGCGGCGCCTCGATGCGCACGTCGTAGTCGACGGCGCGCGAGGGCGCCTCCATCGGCAGCGGGGCCGCCGTGCGGGCGTCGGGCGTGGCCTGCGTGGCCGGCGCCTGCGGCTGGTCCTGGGCGCCCGCGACCTGGGCAAGGCACAGTGCGTTCACGCCCAGCACGATTTGTGCCAAAATTCGTGATTGCGCCGGCGTCGTCGCCTTGGCCGGGTCGGGGCGTGCGGGAAACATGTCACTCCATCATTGTTGATTTGCCGGCCACATCTTAACGGATTGTTAAAGACGATGGCGGACGTTTAGCGTTCACTTAGCTCAGGAATACTCAATATGCACCAACCGGATACCGCGCTCGTCCTGTTCAGCGGCGGCCAAGACTCCACCACCTGCCTGGCGTGGGCGCTGCAGCGCTACGCGCGCGTCGAGACCATCGGCTTCGATTACGGCCAGCGCCACGCGATCGAACTGGAAGTGCGCCCGACCGTGCTGGCGAAGATGCGCGCGCTCGATCCGGCCTGGGACGGACGCCTGGGCGAGGACCACCTGATCGACCTGTCGCTGATCGCGCGCATCTCGGACACGGCGCTGACCAGCAACGTCGAGATCGCGATGCAGGAAAACGGCCTGCCGAACACCTTCGTCCCGGGGCGCAACCTGCTGTTCATGACGGTGGCGGCGACGGTGGCCTACCGGCGCGGCCTGAACGTGCTGGTGGGCGGCATGTGCGAGACCGATTTCTCCGGCTACCCGGACTGCCGCGACGACACGATGAAGGCGTTGCAGGTGGCCCTGAACCTGGGCATGGCGACGCGGCTGAAGGTGGAGACGCCGCTGATGTGGCTGGACAAGAAGCAGACCTGGGAACTGGCCGAGCAGAGCGGCGGCGCAGCGCTGGTGGACCTGATCCGCTTCGACACCCATACCTGCTACCTGGGCGAGCGGGGCGCCGCGCATGCCTGGGGCCACGGGTGCGGTACCTGCCCGGCGTGCGCCCTGCGCGCCCGCGGCTACGAGCAGTACGCGGCGGCGCGGCGCCTGACGGATTGACGGCGGGTGCGCAGGGGTCAGGGCCCGGTATTGCTTTTCAAGGGCCCTGACCCCGGTTTTGCACCTACACCGGCTGCTGCAGGAGGCGATTGCGGCGCGAGCGGCTCACCAGCCACCACACGATCGCCACCGGCACCAGCAGCGGCAGCAGCAGCGGCGACACCACCAGCGCGACCAGCAGCGCCCCCAGCAGCAGGCCCCCCACGCACAGGATGCCGACGCCGGCGAACACCACGGCCAGGATGCTGCCCACCATCAGCATCACCACCCCGGCCACCAGCATGCCGCCGCCCGCGAACAGCATGCCGAGCAGGGCTTCCAGCGGGCCGTCGATCTCGTCGCCGTCGACGTGGAAGGCCATGTCCCCGCTCCAGGCGAACATATTCCACAGCATCAGCGCGAACAGGAACAGGAAGACGATGGCGGCGATCTTTTTCATGATGAATCCTCTTGGAAGTCGTTGTGCCGTTCGTTCGTTTGTCGGCGGCATGGTGCTACTGTAGGCATGCCGGCCACGCCGCTCCAGCGGCGTGCGACAGGCTGCGTTTTCGCGGGGCCGAACAGCGTGCGCGGCAGATGAGCGGACGGGCGGGAATGCCGGAAATCAAGCCTTGCATTGCCGGGCACGGGGGCTATACTGACAGCCTGCTCTATTGCAGGAGGTCCCATGCAGAAGACGCGACACCTGATCCGGGAAGGACCGGCGGGCGCTGCCGGCCACAAGAATCCACCCTCGGCGCCGCCGGCCATTCCGCCCATTCTCATCAACCCGCTCATCAATCCGTTCGGCCGAGACATGCCGCATCCCGCGATCGACCCGCGGCCCAGCCTGCCCGGTCCGCCGATCGTTCCGCCGCCCGGTCCCGGCCTGCGCATCATCTAGGACGCCGGCGCGGCGGGCGTTCGGCCGGCCGGGGCGGGCGCTGCGCCGGCGCTGCGCGCGATTCGTCGTCCGCGCCTTGTCCGGGGCGGCGGAATTCCCTATGATCTGGCTTTGGGCACAGCCCGCCGGATTGAGAATGAACGACATGAACGACGAAGCATCCCACGACGACGACGCTCCCGTGCAGGAGCCGCGCCTGTGGCAGGGCAATGGCTGGACCGCGCGCGTCATCAAGAACGAAGACGACGATGGCTGGGCGGTGGCCATGTACAAGGATGGCGAATCCGAACCGGCCCTGGTCGGTCCCTGGACCATGGGACGCGACAAGAAGAACCCGAAACCGCTCGACACCCCGGCCTTCCACACGCTGGTGAAAACGGCGTCCGAGGTGATCCGCCGTCACGAGCAGCAATTGCACGCGCAGTTGCACAAGAACACCGTGGTGTCGACCGCCGACGGCGAACTCAAGGTCACGCTCGACATCGTGCCCGACGAGGACAATCCGTACGCGCTGCTGTCCGCCTTCGACGAGATGGGCGAGCGCGTCGCGCAGGTGCGCGTGGAACCCGGATTCAAGCTGTCGCCGTCCTCGGCCATGGCCTGGATCGAGAACGATTTCCGCGCGCCGCGCTGAACGTGGCGGCGAGGCGGGCGCGGCGATTTTTCCGCGCCCCGATGCGCCGGTGCGTGGGTTGAACTGGTACTATTTCCCTCACGCATTATTCATGCTTGAAAGGGAAGCGATGGAAAGCCGTCTCGCCCGCCTGGAAGCGGTCCAGGCGATGCTGCTGGAGATCGGGCAGCTGTCCGCCAGTTGCACCGACATCCGCGAATTCCTCGGCGCCGTGCACCACGCGCTGGGCCGCATCATGTATGCGGACAATTTCTATGTCGCGCTGGCCGAGCGCGAAGACAATACCGTGCGCTTCGTCTACTTCGTCGACACCGTCGACGAGGGGCCGGACCCGCAGGAGCGGGTGGCGCTGGCCTCGCCCGAGCAGTCGCCGACGGCCTGGGTGATGCTCAACCGGCAGCCGCTGTCGATGACGTCGGACCAGGAGCGCGCGCGCGACAACGGCAGCACCTGGGGCCGCGGCAGCGTGGCGGAGCACTGGATGGGCTGCCCGCTGCTCGACCAGCAGCACGAGGTGCTGGGCGCCATCGTCGTGCAGAGCTACCTGCCGCAGCACACCTACAGCGCCGAGGACGAGGCGCTGTTCTCGCTGATCGCCAACCACGTGTCGAACGCGCTGCAGGGCCTGCAGAGCATGGACCGGCTCGAGCGCGCCGTGCAGGAGCGCACCCGCGCGCTGGCGCGCGAAGTGGCCGAGCGGCGCCGCGCCGAACAGGTCCAGCACGCCCTGTACCAGATCGCCGACCTGTCCGCCGCCATGCTCGAGACCGAGGTGCTGGCGCAGCGCCTGCACGACATCGTCTCCGAGCTGATGACCGCCAGGAACTTCCTGATCGCGCTGACCCATCCGGACACCGGCGAGATCAGCATCCCCTATTTCGTCGACGAGAAGGACGCCGAGGCGCCGTACAAGCGCTTCCCGTTCGGCGCCGGCATGGTGTCCTACGTGCTGCAGACGCGCCAGGCGCAGCTGCACGACGCCGGCAGCTTCGCGCGCCTGCACGCCGCCGGCAAGGTGCGCCAGCCGCTCGGCAATACCAATATCGCCAGCTGGATCGGCGCGCCCCTGCTGGTGCACGACAAGGCCTACGGCGTGCTGGTGATCCAGAGCTACGACCCGACCATCGTGTACACCAAGGCCGACCTCGACCTGCTGGCCTTCATCGCCAGCCACGTCGCGGTGGCGATCGCGCGCATGCAGGCCGACCGCGCGATCCGCAAGGCCAAGGAAAGCCTGGAGGCGCGCAACGCCGCCCTGAACCAGGCGCTGACGCAGCTGCAGGAGGCGCAGTCGGAACTGGTGCGCCAGGAAAAGCTGGCCTCGCTGGGCCGCCTGGTCGCCGGCGTCGCCCACGAGATCAACACGCCGCTGGGCATCTGCGTGACCGCCACCAGCCACCTGGTGCAGGAACTCAAGCTCACGCGCGAGGAACTGGCCAACGGCGAGATGACGGAAGAGAGCCTGCAATCGTTCTTCGACGTGGTCGACCAGTCGCTGCGCATCATGACCACCAATACCCAGCGCGCCGCGGCGCTGGTGCGCAGCTTCAAGCAGGTGGCGGTGGACCAGTCCTCGGACGACATCCGCACGTTCAACCTGGGCGCCTACATCAACGAGGTGCTGCTGTCGCTGCAGCCCAAGCTGAAGGGCCGCCCGGTCAAGGTCGAGGTGGACTGCCCGAAGGACCTGGTCATGGAGAGCTTCCCGGGCGCGGTGTCGCAGATCCTGACGAACATGGTGGTGAACTCGCTGGTGCACGGCTTCGAGCGCGACCAGCCGGGCCGGATCCGCATCCAGGCCGTGCTGGAAGACGACATGGTGGCGTTCGAATACGGCGACGACGGCGCCGGCATGGACGAGGACACGCTGGCCAAGCTGTTCGACCCGTTCTTCACGACCAAGCGCGGCAACGGCGGCAGCGGGCTGGGAGCGCACATCCTGTACAACCTCGTGACCGGTGCGCTGGGCGGCACCCTGCGCGTGGAGAGCAGCCCGGGCACGGGCCTGCAGTATCACCTGCGGTTTCCGCGCAAGCTGAACAAGCCCAAGCTGGCCGCCGTGGCGTAGGGTGGACGGGTCCCCCGTCCACGCGTTCAACACGATTCGCACGCCGCGCGGCCACTCGTAAGCCGTTCAACACGGTTTGCACGCCGCGCGGCCACTCGTAAGCCGTTCAACGCGATCTGCACGCCGCGCGGCCACTCGCAAGCCGGTTGGACGCGTGGACGGCGGAGCCGTCCACCCTACCTGGCGCGTACCGATAATTCCTTGTACCCGGTCGCCGGATCGTCCTCGCGGCCGAACTCCCAACCCGGCAACAGCGCCACCAATACCTCCGCCGTGGTGCGCACGATGCAGCCCGGACCCACGTGGCCCCCGGTCACGCGGCCGGCGGCGTCGGATACCGCCATGTGCAGGTGCGGCCCGTCCGGCGACAGCGAGCCGCCCAGGGAGACGATCTCCAGGTCGCCGCGCAACGCCGTGCAGCCGGGCCGGCCGGCGAAGCGCAGTTGCGCCACCGACAGGCTGCCGATGCCCTGCACGACGAAGGCGGCGCTGGCGCCGTGGCGCGCGAGGACGGCGTCGAGCGCGGCGCGCAGGTCGGCGCCGGCGCCGATGCGCAGGGGCAGGGCTTGCAGTGCCATGGTCCTTACTCCTTCGTGGCCAGGCCGCCCAGCAGGGCGACCAGTTGTTCGATCTCGTACGGCTTGGACAATACCTGCACGCCGGGCAGCGCGGCGCGCTGGTCGGTGTAGCCGGTGGCCAGCACGACCGGCAGGCCGGGACGGCGCTCGCGCAGCAGGGCGGCCAGGTCGATGCCGCTGACCTGGCCCGGCATGACGATGTCGGAAAACACCACGTCGGTGTCGAGGCCGCCGTCCAGCATGGCCAGCGCCGCGTCGCCGCTGGCCGCGACCACGACGTCGAAGCCGGCATCCTCCAGGCCACGCACGACGGCCTCGCGCACCAGCGGATCGTCCTCGACGAACAGCACCCGGCCGGCGCCGCGCGGCAGCGCGGTGCCCTGGCGCGCCGCCTGCTGCGGCGTCAGCGGCTGGCGCGAGCGCGGCAGGTAGACGTCGACCGTGGTGCCGGCACCGACCGCGCTCGTCAGCGCCAGCCAGCCCTGCGACTGGGTCGCGAACGCGTAGGCCTGCGGCAGGCCCAGGCCGGTGCCCTCGCCCGGCGCCTTGGTCGTGAAGAACGGGTCGAGCGCGTGCGCCAGCACCTCGGGCGGCATGCCGCTGCCGGTGTCCGTCACGCTCACGCGCACGTAGTCGCCACCCGGCCGCGTCGTCGTCGGCTCGAGCGTCTCGTTGCGCGCCGCGATGACCAGGCGGCCACCGCCCGGCATGGCGTCGCGCGCGTTGATCGTCAGGTTCAGCAGGGCCAGGTCGAACTGCAGCGGATCGACCGTCACCGGCCACAGCCCGTCGGCGCAGTCGATCTCCAGGCCGCCGCCCTGGCGCAGCACGCCGCGCAGCAGCTGCACCGAGCCGCGTATCTGCTCGCCCGGATCGACCGTCGCCAGCCTGGCGTCCTGCAGCCGTCCGAAGGAGCCCAGGCGCGTGGTCAGCGCGGTGGCGCGGCCCACGGTGCGCTTGCAGGTGTCGATCAGGGTTTGCACCTTGGGCTGGTTCGAGGTCAGCGCGGCGATCTGCAGCGCCGTGGTCAGGGTCTGCAGCAGGTTGTTGAATTCGTGCGCGATGCCGCCCGTCAGGCGGCCCAGCGCTTCCAGCTTCTGGCCCTGCAGCAGCGCGCTCTGGGCGCGCTCGCTGTTCGCCACCGCCTCGGCCACGCGCCGTTCCATCTCGGCCTGGGCGCGCAGGATCTGGCGGCTGGCCTCGGCCATGCGCCGCGCCACCGCGTCGATCTCCAGCACGCCCTGCGGCGTGTAGGCCACTTCGCGGCCCGCGCCCAGCTCCTCGGCGCCGCGGCCCAGGTATTCGATCGGCGCCGCGGCGCGCTGGCCGAACCAGCGCGCGCCCGCCACCGCCAGCACCAGCAGCAGGGTCATGATGGCGCCCAGGAACGATGCCGTGTACAGCGGCACGCGCCGCATTTCGTCCTGGGGAATCGTGACCATCGCGCGCCAGCCGTAGTCGGGGACGGTGCTGAAGAAACCGTGCATCGGGATGCCCGCCAGGTTGTTGGCGGACACGGTGCCTTCCTGCTGCGCCGCGAAGCTGCGCAGGGCCTGGTCGCCCACCAGGTGGCCGCGGAATTTCTCGGCCTCGCGCAGGCGCGCGACGACGCGGCCCTGGCGGTCGGCAATCACGGCCTGCCACCGCTCGGGAAAGCGCTGGCGCTCCAGCAGCGCCTGCAGCTTGGCCGCGTTCACGCTCATGCTCAGGTAGTAGGCGACGCGCCCGTCCAGGCGCACCGGGACCTGGACCACGAAGCGGTGGATGCCGTCCGGGCCCGTGAACAGGTCGGACACCAGCGTGCGGTCGGCGCCGTCGCGGCGCGCCAGCGTGTCGATGTTGGCCAGGCGCCGCGCCGGCAGCGCGCTGCCGAAGGGCACGCGCGTATCCAGCAGCCTGGCGCCGCTGGCGGCATGCAGGACGATGGCGCCGTCGCGCAGCGGCGCCATCGCGCGGGCATGGCGGTGGAACTCTTCCATGTCGCCTTCGGCCAGCGCGGGCGAGCGCGCCAGCGTGTGCAGGATGCCCTCGGTGTTTTCCAGCTCGTTCTCGACCAGCAGGGCGAACGCGCGCACCGTTTCCTTGACGCTGTTCTCCTGCGCGTGCCGCTCCTCGACGTAGACGTAGCCGACCGCCAGCGCCGCCGCCAGGAAGGCGGGCACCAGGATCGCGAGGATGAGGATCAGGAGGCGGGTTCGGATGCGCATCGGGACATGCCGGATTAGTATGGGCGGCGAATCATTTCGTCGCCCCGCATGTTACCCGACTACCCGGCGGCTGTCCCGCCGCCGATCGGGAGGGATCTCAGTCGGGCCAGCGGCGGTTGATCTGCTCCGCCTTGTCGAGGTTGCGGATCAGCAGGTCCACGTAGTGCGGATCGAGGTGCTTGCCGGCGACGTCCTGCAGGTAGTCGCGCACCTGCTCGATCGGCCAGGCATCCTTGTAGACGCGCTCGTGGGTGAGCGCGTCGAACACGTCGGCCACCGCCACGATGCGCGCGTACGGGTGGATGTCCTCGCCCTGCAGGCCCTGCGGATAGCCGCTGCCGTCGTACTTCTCGTGGTGCTGGTGGGCGATCACCGCGGCCGCCTTCAGGATCGGGCGCTGCGAGCCGTCGAGGATCTGCAGGCCCACGGTCGGGTGCTGCTTCATGATCTCCCATTCCTCCGGCGTCAGGCGGCCCGGCTTGAGCAGCACCGCGTCGGGCGTGGCGATCTTGCCGATGTCGTGCATCGGCGCGGCGTGCATCAGCACCGCCGTCTCCTCTTCCGACATGCCCGATTCCTGGGCCAGCAGGTGGCATACCTGGGCCATGCGGCGCACGTGGTTGCCGGCCTCGTTCGAGCGCGACTCGACCACGTCGCCCAGGCGCAGGATCAGTTCGGCCTGGGTATCGGTGATCTCCTGGTTCAGCAGGATGTTGTCGAAGGCGATCGCGACGCCCGAGCAGAACACGTCGAGCAGTTGCACGTCGATCTCGGAAATCTCCTCGACGCCCTTGAGCACCAGCAGCGAAGCCTTGCCGCTGTTGTTGGGGAAGTAGCCGACGTAGGTGTCGCCGTGCAGCTTGGAGATGCGGTTGTGGCGCGCCTCGTCGAGCTGGGCCACCAGGTCCGGGCCGATCGGTTCCTCGCCCAGGTCGCCGATGCGGGCCAGCACCTCGTAGCGCGCCTCGCCCGCGATCACGCTGGCGCCGGCCAGGCGCAGCAGCATGCTCTGCTCGAGCTGCAGCAGGGCCACCACCTGCTGCAGCAGGCCGTTGGCGAAATCCTTCAGGTTACGCTGGCGGAACAGGTGCGAGGACGCCGCGATCACGCGTTCCAGGCCCTCGCGGTAGTTCTGCTGCACGCGGCGCGCATCCTCGACCTTCATGATGTCGCGGTAGGCGCGCAGCGCGGCGAACGTGGTCGTGAACAGCTTGGTGCGGTCCAGCTCCGTTTTTTCCTTGTAGTCGTTGATGTCGTAGTCGACGATCACGCGTTCTTCCGGCGCCTGGCCCGGCTGGCCGGTACGCAGCACGATGCGGGTGAACTGGTTGTCCAGGTCCTGGCGCATCCAGCGCGCCACTTCGAGGCCGCTGTCCTCGGCTTCCATGACGACGTCCAGGAACACCAGCGCGATGTCCTTCTCGCGCGCCAGCACCTCCTTCGCTTGCGCGCCGCTGTAGGCGTGCAGGAAGCTCAGGGCGCGGCCGTCCAGGCGGAAGCGCGACAGGGTCAGCTTGGTCACGTCATGGATGTCCGGCTCGTCGTCCACCAGCAAGACCTTCCATGGAGCGAGTTTCGGCGCGGCAGAAGAAAGGAATGACATAGACGATGTCCGTAGCGTGGGTACAAGGATGAAAAAAAAGTAAGAACATGGCGTGCGCACAGCAGCGCGTCGAAACGATTGTAGTATGGGCAGTACCCATTAACAACAAGAAATATTGTGCGCGCGCACTGTTGAGTCACCATGCAGCAACGAGTTGCTTCCCTGTCTTTATGCCATGCCAATGGCATGCGCCGGCGGATGGCGCCATCGTGGTGCGCATGCACCTTTCCGGCTCATGCATAGTGTTTCTGGCAACGCTCGCACCAGAAGCTGCGGCGCTTCGTCCGGCCCAGGATCGCCTTGTGCAAGGGAATGCGGCAGCGCGGGCAGGTGGCCTGCGCATGGGCCAGCCAGTGCTGCTTCAGCACGTTTGCCTTCTTCCACGCCAGGAAGTCGAAGCTGTACGCGCGCGCCTCGTGCACGAGCGCGCGCAGCTTGGCGGGCGGCAGCGCGCCGACGGCGGACAGCGGATGGATGCGGGTACGGAACAGGACCTCGTTCTTGATGATGTTGCCGACGCCGGCAAAGATGTCCTGGTCGAGCAGGGCGTCGCAGGCCAGCATGGCCGGCGCCATGCGCAGCGTCTTGCGCGCCCTGGCCGGATCCCAGGCGTCGGCCATGACGTCGGCGGCCCAGTCGTAGCCGGCATCGACGTCGCCGTCGATCTCCTTGACCGAGCAGGCATAGAAATGGATGTCGCCGCCGTCGGCGAAGCCGAGCGACAGCCGCGCCGGCTTGTCGCGGCGCTCGTCGATGCGCCAGGTGCCGAACAGCAGGAAATGGATGCGCACCGTCATGCCGGGCACCTGGAGCAGCAGGTGCTTGCCCCACGTGCGTAGCGCGAGCAGGCGCTGGCCGCGCAGGCGCGCCGGGTCGATGGTCCAGGTATTGCCTTCGGCGCGCACGATCTCCTGGCCCACGAAGCGGGCCGCCTGTTCGCGCAGGATGACGAGCGATGGACCTTCCGGCATGAGCTTTCCCCCTTTCCCTATCGGCCCGGCCATTGTGCCGGAGGGAGGCTGGAAGCCCCGGTGCGCGACCACACATTTGGATACAAAGTTTGACAGCGTGGCGACGGACGCGGCCGCGCAAACGGGCGTATATTCGTTGTGAAAGAACCGATACCACGAAAGGAAGACACCATGAAACCGTTCATGCCTGCGGTGGCCCTGGCGGGCCTGCTGGCACTGGTGGCGGGGAGCGCGTCCGCTGCCGTCAGCGTCACCTACGTCAAGCCGGAGACCTTCCACGACCTGCCGTTTGCCACCTGGGAGCGCGACGAGATGCTGCAGCAGATCAGCGACCATTTCACCAAGCTGGGCCAGTCGCTGCCGGCGGGCCAGGACCTGCGGATCGAGGTGACCGACTTCGACCCGGCCGGCCGCCTGATCCCGAACGCGCGCATGGGCCGCGACCTGCGCGTGCTGAGCGGCAGCGCCGACTGGCCGCGCATGGACCTGCGCTACACGCTGGAGCAGGACGGCAAGGTGATCAAGAGCGGCGAGGCCAAGCTGGCCGACATGAATTACCAGCAGACCTTCAACCGCTACTTCGACAGCGAGCCGCTGCGCTACGAAAAACAGATGATCGATACCTGGTTCGACAAGACCATCGCGCCCATCGACCGCAAACGCGTCGGGCATCGTTGATATTTCCCTGCATAAATGATAAATATTCGCTATGCAGGCGATAGTAATCATTTAACGGTTTTATCGTCCGCTATGTTAGTGATGTAACCGTGGCACCTGTCCCCGCCGGCTATGTTGGATGTCCAACAAAACCCGGTTGAATAATCAGTGAGGACAGGATGACTTCGAAAAGCAAGACCCCCGCAAACGGCACGCCCGACGGCGCCGGCTCGGTATTGAGCACCATGGCTGGCCCGTCCGACCCGACCCCGCCGTCGGCTTCCCCGGCCAATCCGGTCGAGGCGCGCCTGTTCGACAAGGCTGCCGACGAAAAGCGGCTGGCGGCCGCCATGCCCTTCAATCCGAACAAGCCCGGCGAATACGGCGACGCTTCCCGCACGCCGAACGTGGGCGATCATCACCAGCCCGCGTCGCCGGCCACCACCGGCAGCACCAGCAGCGAGATCGCCAGCTCCGACAAGGTCGGCAGCGGCCAGCCGCCGGTGGGCGAGAACCGCACCGTGGAACCGCTCGACCGCGTGCGCGCCGATCCGTCCGGCCGCCACCTGACCACCAACCAGGGCGTGCCGGTCGCCGACAACCAGCACTCGCTGAAGATCGGCCTGCGCGGTCCCACCGCGATGGAAGACTTCATCCTGCGCGAGAAGATCACCCATTTCGACCACGAGCGCATTCCCGAGCGCGTCGTGCACGCGCGCGGCTCGGGCGCGCATGGTTTCTTCGAGTCCTACGACGACTTCGGCGCACTGACGCGCGCGGCGCCGTTCGCGGCCAAGGGCAAGCGCACCCCGGTGTTCGTGCGCTTTTCCACCGTGGCGGGCGAGCGCGGTTCGACCGACGTCGCGCGCGACGTGCGCGGCTTCGCCGTCAAGTTCTATACGGACGAAGGCAACTGGGACCTGGTCGGCAACAACATTCCCGTGTTCTTCATCCAGGACGCGATGAAGTTCCCCGACCTGGTGCACGCCGCCAAGCCCGAACCGCACCATGCGATGCCGCAGGCCGCCACCGCCCACGACACCTTCTGGGACTTCGCCGGCCTGTCGCCGGAAATCGCGCACATGCTCATGTGGGCCATGTCGGACCGCGCCATCCCGCGCAGCTACCGCACGATGCAGGGCTTCGGCGTGCACACCTTCCGCCTGATCAATGCCCAGGGCGAGTCGCGCTTCGTGAAATTCCACTGGACGCCGATGCAGGGCACCCATTCGCTGGTGTGGGACGAGGCCGTGAAGATTTCCGGCGCCGATCCGGACTTCCATCGCCGCGACCTGTGGGAAGCGATCGAGTCGGGCAACTTCCCCGAGTGGGAGCTGGGCCTGCAGGTGTTCACGGAGGAGGAGGCGCAATCCTTCCCGTTCGACATCCTGGACGCGACCAAGCTCGTGCCGGAGGAGCTGGTACCGCTGACCCCGGTCGGCCGCCTGGTCCTGAACCGCAATCCGGACAACTTCTTCGCCGAGACCGAACAGGTGGCGTTCTGCACCGCGCACATCGTGCCGGGCATCGACTTCAGCAACGATCCGCTGCTGCAGGGCCGCAACCACTCCTACCTCGACACCCAGCTCACGCGCCTGGGCGGCGCGAACTTCCACGAGATCCCGATCAACGCGCCGGTGGTCCAGGTGCAGAACAACCAGCGCGACGGCTTCCACCGCCAGACCATCAACCGCGGCCGCGTGAACTACGAGCCGAACTCGCTGGGCGGCGGCAGCCCGTACCAGGCCGGCAAGATGGGCTTCACCAGCTTCCCCGAGCGCTTCACCACCGAGGACAAGGTGCGCGGCAATCCCGAGCTGTTCGCCGAGCACTACGGCCAGGCGCGCCTGTTCTACCAGAGCCAGACCCCGGTCGAGCAGGACCACATCGCCAACGCCTTCCGCTTCGAGCTGACCCGCGTGCAGACGCCGGCGGTGCGCCAGCGCATCCTGGCGCTGCTGGCCAACGTCGATGCCGGCCTGGTCGCCAAGGTCGCCATGGGCCTGGGCATGGAGGTGCCGGACCCGCTGCCGCGCGCGCTGGACGCGCCGGTGCCGGCGTATGCGCCGTCGCCGGCCCTGTCGCTGATGAGCCGCCCGGGCCAGACCGGCATCCGCACGCGCCGCGTCGCCATCCTGGTGGCCCCGGGCGTGGACGCCGACCAGGTGCGTGCGTTGTACGCGACGCTGCTGGAAGACGGCGCCGTGCCGCGCCTGGTGGGCAATATGCTGGGCAAGGTGGCGGGCGCGAACGGCGCGCCGCTGGACGTCGAGGTCTCGCTGGAAGCCGGGCCGTCGGTGCTGTACGACGCCATGGTGGTCCCGGACGGCAAGCAGGCCGTCGCGGCGCTGGCGCGCAACGCCCACACGATCGACTTCGTGCGCGAGCAGTACCGCCACTGCAAGCCGATCCTGGCGCTGGGCGCCGGTGTCGACCTGCTGGCCAAGGCGATGATCCCGGCGACGCTGCCGGACGGCTCGGCCGATCCGGGCCTGCTGGTCGACGCGCCGGTCGACGCGTTCAAGCAGGCGCTGGCAAGCCACCGTGCCTTCGCGCGCGAGACGGATCCGCCGATGGTGTGATGGACGTAGCGCCGTCGTCCCGGCACGGGCCGGGACCCAGGTTCCCATTCGAAGTCGATGAGGCTGCATCGACGCGGCGTGTGCGGCTTCGGTGCGAAGATCGGGTCCCGGCCTGCGCCGGGACGACGGGTCATTTTGCCTTGTCTTTCTCTTTCCGCTGCCCCAGCGGCTCGTCGACCGTGTAGCCGGCCGGCACCGCGAACAGCGCCGGCGCCGGCTCCTCGCGCCGGATGTTTTCCAGCCTGAAGATCGTGTCGCCGCTGCGCGGGTCGCTGTGCTTCGTGTACACCGCCACCTTCAGCTCGGGCGAGGTCCAGGTCTCGTCCGACACCACGATCGGATTGCGGTTGCCGATCTCGCCGGCCGGGATCTCGTAGCTGCGCAGCTTGCCCTCGGCCTTGACGCCGCCGACGTCGCGCGTGCCCAGGTCCTTCGTGGTCGCCTTCGCCGCCCACCTGGCATCGGCGAACATCGTGTTCGTCAGGGTCACGACCGTGGATTGCGGATCGCGTATCGTGACCGCGTTCGCCAGTACTTTCGGGAACTGGATGCGCACGTCCTGCACGTTCACGCGCGTCTCGCCGCCCCGTTCGACGCGCTTGACGATGATCGCCTCGCTGCCGTCGCCGAAGCGGCGCCGCTCGACGTTCGCCATGTCGCCTTCGCGGCGCGCCAGCTCGGTGCTGACGCGCGCGGCTGCGGCGGCCGCGGCGCGGCCCTTCTCGGCGGCGGCGCGCGCGGCCAGCGAGAGGTCGCCGATCCGCGTCGCCGTGCGCGTCTGCGGATGCAGGACGACGTTGGCCGAGGCGACCGGATCGTTGATCGTCACGACGACCGTCTCGCCTTTCGCATCACGCACCTCGCGGCGCGTGCGGCCGGCGCCGTCGCGGTAGGTCATCGTGCTCTGGCGCTCGGCGATCTGGTTGCCGTCGGCGAGCAGCTGCAGGCGCTCGGTCACGGCCAGCGCGCTGTAGGGCGCCTGCGTCACGGTGCCGGTGCGCATGATGGTGACGCCGCTGCGCGGGTCCTTGACCAGCGAATCGACGATGAAGGTCTGGCCGCCGGCGGGCGCCTGCTCGTCGGCCAGTGCGAAGGTGGACAGGCTGGCCAGGGCGGCGGCCAGGGTGGCGGCCAGGATCGGGCGGGTAGGGTTCATGGCACTCTCTTTGGTCGATGGATGGTCAGTTGATGGCGCTCAGGCGCAGCGCCAGCGGCTGGCCGTCGGCGGCGACCAGCATCTCGGCGCGGACGGACTCGCCCGCCGTCTCGGGGGTGAGCGGCACGCCCAGCGCGGCCAGGCTGGTGCGCGACACCTGCGTCGACACCATGCGCGGACTGGGTTCCCGCTCGATGCGCTCGATCGAGTCGAGGGCGATGAACAGGCCGCCGTCGTCGCCGCGCGTCACTACCGGCTGGACGCTTCCCGTCCCGCCATCGACGCCCGGCGCGTGCAGGTTCACGACCAGCAGCGCGCATGCCACGCCGGCCGCCGCCAGGCCGCCGGCCAACGCCCACGCGCGGGCGGTCAGCGCGTCGTGCCAGCGGCGGCGGCGCGGGAACCGCTGCGCGAACGCCTGCATCAATTCCTTCTCGACGCCGCGTGGCGCGTCCAGCGCGGCCATCTCGCGGCGCAGGTCGTCGAACAGCGGGAGGCGGGCGTCGGGGCCATCGGGGTTGCGGGAATCCGGAGTCGTCATCATGTGTCCTTTCAAACGGTGCTGGCGCCGCGCCACGCGGCGAGGCGCCGGGCCAGGGCCGCGCGGCCGCGCGACAGGCGCGAGCGCACGGTGCCGATGTCGACCTGGCAGACGTCGGCGATCTCGGCATACGACAGCTCGTGCATCTCGTACAGGATCACGGCGTCGCGGTAATGGGGCGCCAGCAGGGCCAGCGCGCGCCGGACTTCCTCGGCCGCCTCGTGGTCCAGCAGGCGCGCCAGCGGGCAGGCGCCGTCGGCGGGAAGCTCGGACTCGCCGTCCTCGTCGTCGTCCGCCGCCGGGGGCACGTGGCGCTGGCCCGGCGCTTCCAGCTTGAGGATCAGGTTGCGCGCCACGCCGAACAGGAAGTGCTGCAACTGCCCGCGCAGCGGATCGAAGGCGAAGCGGCCGGTGAGCAGGCCCATGAAGGCTTCCTGCACCACGTCGGCGGCCGTGCCGGGCGAGCCGCAGCGCAGCAGCGCGAAGCGGTACAGCGGACCCTGGTGGCGCCGGTACAGGGCCGCGAAGGCATCGGCGGCGCCGGCGCGCGTCTGGCGCAGCAGGTCGGAGTCGGAGGCGGTGGTGGTCGTCATGGGCAAGTGTGTTTTACCCATATTCCGCCGGGGGGAAGAAAAAGTTCCAGTTTTTTTTGTGTTCCCGCACACACGCGGGCGTGGCCTCAATCGATCCAGTTCACCTGCGCGAACTTGGCGCGGAACTCGTCCGGCATGGCGACCACCTGGCCGGCCTTGTAGTTGTAGAAGACGAAGCCCTGCTTGGCCATCGCCACCAGCGTCCGGTCGCGCGGGCGGGTGATGCGGAAGATGACGTCGCCGCCGTACTTGTTGAAGTCCATCACGCCCACCTCGAACAGCAGCTCGTCGCGCGCGTGCGCCTCGGCGCGGTAGGTGGTGGCCAGATCGGTCACGATGATGCCGGTGCCGTCGCGCTCCGTCTCGGCCACGCCGAACTCGAACAGGAAGCGCGCCCGCGCTTCCGAGATCATCGAGATCATCGAGTCGTTGCCCAGGTGGTTGCCGGCGTTGATGTCGGTGACGCGCACCGTCAGCACGGTCGTGTAGTAGTACTGGTCTTCGGGGAAGGAGAGGGTCAGTCGGGCCATGGCGGTGTCGGTTCCAGTGTCAGCGGGTCAGGCGGTAGATCAGCAGCGCGGCGCGGATGGCGCCGCGCTCGATCGAGTCGGGTTCGAGATCCTCGGCGGGCGAATGGGCGCCGTTGCCGCTGGCGCCCAGGCCGTCCAGGCTGGCGACGAACGGCGCCACGAACTGGATGTCGCCGGCCCCGCGCGCCTCGGCCGGCAGCGCGGCGATCGCGCCCAGGCCGGCGTCCTCGCTGGCGCGCGAATACGTGGCCAGCAACGCCAGGTTGCCGGGGGTGACGGCCATCGGCGGATACGAATCGTGGAAGGCGATGGTGGCGTCGGTGCCCGGCAGGTGCTGCGCCACGATCGCGCGCATGCGCGCATGGGCGCGGTCGCGCTGGGCGTAGTCGAGGTAGCGCAGGTCGCCCTCGACCCGGGCGCCGGCGGCGATCACATTGGTCTTGCCGAAGGCGCTGCCGCGCGCGGCCGCCGCGTCGACGGCGGTCTCGGTGCCGCCCACGATGAAGCCCGGGTTGAAGGTCAGGCCCGGTTCGGCCACCTCGCGCCGGAAGGCGTCGAGGATGCGCGCCGCCTCGTACACGGCGCCATAGCCGTTGGCGCCGAACACGGCCATCGAATGGCCCTGGCGGCCCGTCACCTCGAGCGTCCACCCGGCCGTGGCGCGGCGCCCGACGGTGGCGGTCGGCCGGCCGTCCTTGTCGACGACGTTGCCCTCGAAGCTGAGGGCGGCGTCGCTGCGCCTGGCCAGCGCCACCATGTCGCCGCGCGAGAGACTTTTCGGATTGCCGGCTTCTTCCTCGTCGCCGGTGAACATGACGGCGATGCGGGTGTCGTCGAGCGCGCCGGCGCGCTGCAGGGCGCGCAGCGCCGCCACGACGATCACGTCGCCGCCCTTCATGTCGGACACGCCCTGGCCGCGCACGCGCCCGTCGCCCTGGCGTTCCCAGGTCGGTGCGCCGTTGCCCGGTTCGAACACGGTGTCGAGGTGGCCCAGCAGCAGCAGGCGCTTGCCGCGCCGCCCGTCGCGGGTGGCGACCAGGTGGCCGGCCCGTTGCATCTCCGGCGGCAGGTCGATCCAGCGCGTGGCAAAGCCGAGCGCGTCGAACTGTTCGCGGAACAACTGGCCGACGGCGCGCACGCCCTCCAGGTTCATCGTGCCGCTGTTGATCAGCACGCTCTTCTGGAGCAGCGCCAGCGCCTGCGGCGCGCCGGCCCTGACTTCGGCCACGATGCGCCGCTCGACCGGATCGAGGCCGGTCTCCGCCGCCGCGTGGGCGGCACCGATGCCGCCGGCCGCGAGCAGGGCGGCGATCGCCGCGCGGCGGATCGCGCGCTGCATGGCCCTCATGCCGGCGCGGCGCCGTGCAGGCGCTTGTTGCCGACCTGGACCGAGGCGCTGGCGATCCTGCCGTCGACGACCTCGTAGATCGCCACCATGTTCACGGTGCCCGTGCCTTCCGGGAAGGTGCGGGTGACTTCCTCGTGGTCGATGACGATATTGCCCATCACGGCGCGCTGCAGCAGGCGCGCATGCAGGTTCGGCTCCTGGAAGCGCACGGCCATGCGCGCGCGCAGCTCGGCCGCGCCGCTGGCCACCAGCCGGCCCGGATGCTCGTACTGGCGCGCATCCGGCGCATAGGTCGCGAGCAGGGCGTCGACGTCGCGGGCATTGTAGGCGTCGAGCTGGCGCTGGACGACGGCTTCGGGGGAAAGAGGATCGGGCATCGGCGCGATGGCGGTGGGTGGCGATGCTGGCATTCTGCCATGAAGCGCTCAGCGGCGTGGCTGGTCGCCCGGGTAGGGCGGCCGGGTGCGCACCTTGCGCACGATGCCGGCGCGGTCGAGCAGCACCACCTGTTCGGCGGCGCCGGCCGGCGTGGCGGTGCTGTAGAGCCAGGCTTCCATGCCGCTGTCGAACACCACCGTCCTGGTCTGCCCGAAGGCGGCCACCAGCTCGGCGCGCGTGGTCTTGCCGGGCACGACCACCTGGCCGAAGCGGTCCGCCGGCACCAGCGTGCCCGGCGTGGGGGCGCTGGCGCAGCCGGCCAGCAGGGCCGCCGCCAGCAGGACGGTGGACAGGGTTCTCATGGCTGCATCCCTTCGTCGAGGTCGTCCATGTACGCGAAGTGGACCAGGGTGTCGTCGGGCCAGCTGCGGTCCCAGATCGGCGCGTAATAGGTGCGGTCGAGCAGCACCTGGCAATCGCAGTAGGGCAGCATGTCGCGCGTCTGCTCGCCGCCCGCGTACAGGAAGCGGAACGGCAGGATCTCGCTGCGTCCCGGCGCGCGCAGGATGACGGCGAACACGGGCCGCTCGGTGAAGAACAGGAAGTTGCCGTCCGGGCTGTTGCAGACCTGCTCGGGGCTGTTCAGGGCGTCGGCGATCCAGCCGAACAGCGGCGAGCGGTTCGACACCAGGCCGGCCTCGACGCCGACCAGGCATTCCAGGCGCAGGTCGCCCAGGCGCCGGGTGCCGGGCGGCAGGCCGGGCGTCGTCACCTGGGCGCGCCAGGTCATGCTGGTGGTCTTGCGGTTGGCAAGCACGGCGGCGTCCTCGCGCAGCGCCTGCGCGTTGCGCGGCAGCGTGAAGCTGTTGTCCGGCGCGACCGGCACCGGCACCGTGACGGCATCGCCGACGATGCGCAGCGTGATGCCGTGCATGTCCACGTTCGGCGAGCGCGGCAGCAGGCGGAAGCGCAGCGTGGCGCGCGGCGCCAGCGCGTGCTCGCGCTCGAAGCGCGCCATGCCGGCGATCATCTTGCGGTAGGACTTGTCGACCGGATCGCGCGTCGAGGTGACGTTGACCGTCTGCGCCGGCGCCACCACCGCGGCGGGCGGCGGGGCGTCCTGCGTGGCCGGCGCCACCTGGGCGCGCGCCAGCGGGGGCGCGGCCAACAGCGCGACCAATAGTGTGGCCAACGACGTGGCCAACGGCGTGGCCAACGCCGCAGGCAACAGCGCCGGCGGCGTCGCGGCGCGCGGCGGCCGGATGCGCATCACCAGTAGCGCACGCGGCCGACGTCCATGTGGACGAACTGCGAGTCCGGGTAGTAGCCGACCCCGCCGCCCTTGGCCGCCATCGCGACCCGGTGCAGCTTGGCCAGGTCCTGGCCCGGAATGCGCACGTCGATGGCCTTGCCGTCCATGTGCAGGCTGTGCTTGGCCACGCCGGTCGTGTTTTCGTGCAGCTTGGCATTCGTTTCCGGCGACCGGTAGCCGGAAATCACGTGGATCGTCGGGTGGTCGCCGAACTTCGCGCTGATTCGGTCCAGCAGCATCAGCAACTGCGGGTCGATGGCCGCGACCTTGTTGTTGCGGTGGTCGCGCAGCAGTTTGTTGATGTCCTGCAAGGCATCGGGAATGAACTGGCCTTCGGCCCAGAACACGCTGCGGGTGGTTTCGCCCGTGTGCGTGTTGTACAGGCGCAAGATGCGTTCGCCGGGCGCCGCGGCGGCGGCCGCCGTCGGGATCGACTTGGCCTTGACGACCGCGGGCGCGCCCAGTACCGATGCCATGACGGCAGAGCTTTTGAGGAAGGAGCGTCGTTGATTCATGGGACTGTCCTTGCACTGGTGGCTAAGCCTGCATGATACGCCTGTTGCATGGATCGTGCAGCGGACCAGGCCCACAGTGCCTGTCGGCGCAGGACGACAAGGCAAGAAATATTTCTTGGGAACATGCGTGCACCGGCAATGCGGGCATCTGCCTAGAATGCGGGGCTGTCATTCGAGGAGACCCCATGCCCGCGCTGATCCGGCTGTTCTGCATCCTGTCCCTGCTGGTGCCGGCGTGGCTGCCGGCGGCGCCGGCCGCCCGGCCCGACCCGTCCGTCGTCGACATCCCGGTTCCCGATATTCCCTACACCAGGTTCGTGTTGAAGAACGGCCTGACGGTGCTCGTGCACGAAGACCGCAAGTCGCCGGTGGTGGCCGTGAACACCTGGTACCGCGTCGGTTCGCGGGACGAGCAGCCAGGCAAGACCGGCTTCGCCCACCTGTTCGAGCACCTGATGTTCTCCGGCAGCGCGCATGTCGATCGCCCCTTCCTGGCGGCGCTGGAAGGCATCGGCGCGCGCGACCTGAACGGCACCACCAACAAGGACCGCACGAATTATTTCGAGACGGTGCCGGCGTCGATGCTGGACACCGTGCTGTTCGCCGAGAGCGACCGCATGGGCCACCTGCTGCCCGTGCTCGACCGGAACAAGCTCGACCTGCAGCGCGGCGTTGTGCAGAACGAAAAGCGCCAGCGCGAGAACCAGCCCTATGGCGTGGTCGAGCAGCTCGTCGCCGCCAACACCTGGCCGGCCGGGCATCCGTATTCCTGGACCACGATCGGTTCGATGGCCGACCTCGACGCGGCCTCGATGGACGACGTGACGGCGTGGTTCCGCCGCCATTACGGTCCGAACAACGTCGTGCTGGTGCTGGCCGGCGCCATCACGCCGGAGGAAGCGCGCGCCAAGGTCGAGACATACTACGGCGACATCGCCCCGGGCCCGCCGCTGGCGCGCCAGCGCGCCTGGGTCGCCAGGCGCAGCGGCACGCACCGGATGACCGTGCAGGACCGCGTGCCGCAGGCGCGCATCTACCGGATCTGGAACGTGCCCGGCGCCGACACGCCCGAGGAAGCGCTGCTCGACCTGGGCGCGCGCGTGCTGGGCGGCGGCAAGACCTCGCGCCTGTACCGGCGCCTGGTCGAGCGTGAGCAACTGGCGACGTCCGCCTTCGCCGGCAACGATTCCTACGAGATCGCCGGGCAGTTCGGCATCAACCTGACCGCGCGCCCCGGCGCCGATCCGGCCGCGCTGGAACGCGGCGCCGCCGAGGAACTGCGCACGCTGCTGGACCAGGGGCCGACGGCCGAGGAGTTGCGCCGCGCGCAGGTGGCGATCCTGGCCGGGCAGGTGCGCGCGCTCGAGCGCGTCGGCGGCTTCGGGGGCAAGAGCGACGTGCTGGCGCGCTGCGCCGTGTTCACGGGCGCGCCGGACTGCTACAAGACGTATCTGCAACGCATCAAGGACGCGACCCCGGCCGCCGTGCGCCGGGCCATGCGCGACTGGCTCGCCGACGGCGACTTCGTGCTGCAGGTCGATCCCTTTCCGGCGCAGCTGGCGGCGACGCCGTCCACGCTCGAGCGCGACGTCGCGCCGCCGGCCGGCCAGGCGCAGCAATTGGCGCTGCCGCCGATGCGCAGGGCCGTGCTGTCGAACGGCCTGAAGGTCGTGGTCGCCGAACGCCACGGCGCGCCGGTGGTCAACCTGTCGCTGATGGTCGATGCCGGCTTCGCGGCGGATGCGCAGCGCCTGCCGGGCCTGGCCAGCTTCGCGCTGCGCATGCTGGAGGAGGGAACCGGCGGCGCCGGCGCGACGGTGCGCGGACCCCAGGACATCGCGCGCGAACTGGAAGCGCTGGGCGCCTCGTTCGGCACGACGATCAACCTGGATGGCGCCTTCGTCAACATGAACGTGCTGGCGCCGACGCTGGCGCAGTCGCTCGCCCTGTATGCCGACCTGGCGCTGCATCCGTCCTTCCCGCAGGCCGAGGTCGAGCGCCAGCGCGCGCTGCGCCTGGCCGGCATCGCGCGCGAGAAGACGGTGCCGCGCCTGATGGCGCTGCGCGCGCTGCCGGCGCTCGTCTACGGCCGCGGGCACGCCTACGCGCTGCCGCTGACGGGCAGCGGCACCGAACAGGCGTTGGCACGCATCGGGCGTACCGACCTGGCGGCCTGGCACGCAACCTGGTTCCGGCCGAACAATGCGACCCTGCTGGTGGTCGGCGACACCACGCTGGCGGCGTTGCTGCCGCTGCTGGAGCGCGCGTTCGGCGCCTGGCGTCCCGGGCCGGTGCCGCGCAAGGACGTGGCCGCCGTGTCCCAGCCGGCCGGCAGCGTCGTCTACCTGATCGACCGTCCCGGCGCGCTGCAGAGCGAGATCGTCGGCGCCCAGCTGGCGCCGCCGCGCAACAGCCCGGATGCGACCGCCCTGGACCTGCTGAACGACGTGTTCGGCGGCACCTTCAATTCGCGCCTGAACCTGAACCTGCGCGAGGACAAGCACTGGTCCTACGGCGTCGGCGCGACCCTGGTGCAGGCGGTCGGGCAGCGCATCCTGTACAGCGTCTCACCCGTGCAGACGGACAAGACCGCCGATGCCCTGCGCGCGCTGGCCGGCGAATACGCCGCCATCGCCGGCGGCCGCCCCGTCACGCCGCGCGAACTGCAGGAGGCCCAGGACCACGAGACGCTGGGCCTGCCCGGCGCCTTCGAAACCGTGGGGCAACTGAGCAATGCCTACGCGACGATCCTGCAGTACGGCCTGCCGGAGGATCACTACGCCACCTATGCGGCGCAGGTGCGCGCGGTCACGCCGGACGCCATCGCTGCGCTGGCGCGCCGGCTGGTGCTGCCGCGCCAGCCGGTCTGGATCGTCGTCGGCGACCTGGCGAAGATCGAGCGCGACATCCGCGCGCTGGGGCTGGGAGAGGTGCGCAGGATCGATACCGAAGGGAATGTCTTGCCTTGAAACGACGGGCGCGGACTCGCACCGGAGTCCGCTTCCCGCGCCAGGTGAACGGCTTCGCCGCGCGCTATCCGCTCCGGTGCGAAGGCTGCGCGAGCGCAGCCAGCCGTTGCCGGGCAGCGTGACGTCCAGGACCGCGCTGGAACCGCCGTTTCAAGCCATGCAAGCACGTCGTCCCGGCGCAGGCCGGAGTCCGATTGCTGTTTGCGCTGCGATGGCGCATGCAACATCGGATCCGGGCCTGCGCCAGGACGCCGGCGTTCAGCTGCCGGCCTTGCGCTTCTTCTGCGCTTCCTGGTACTGGTGGAACTGCTCGATGTGCGCGAGCCGGCGCAGCACCTTCGAATGCGGATCGAGCGTGTAGGTCGCGCCGGCCGGCAGCGCCACGCTGCCGCGGCCGTCCGTCATCGGCACGCTGACGATGCGCTCGCCCACGCGTACCTCGACCGGCATCGGGAACGGCGTGTTCTTTTCCGTCTTCCAGGCCAGCTGCAGGGTGTCGCCGCTGCGCGTGGCCTGCAGTTCGGGCAGGGCGGCCTGGTACAGGTAGGCCTGGAAGAACCAGTCGAGGTCGCGGCCGGCGTTGCGCTTGACGATGGCCATGAATTCCGGCGTGCTGCCGTTGCGCGGCGCGAAGTTGCCCGGACGCGGGTCCGGCGTGCCGTAGACGATCTCGCGCACCGAGCGGAAGAACGCCGCGTCGCCGATGAGGCCGCGCAGCGTGTGCATGACCAGCGAGCCCTTGACGTAGATGTCCTGGCCAGGACCGACCTTCTCGTCGTACACCTCTTCTTCCAGCTTGGGCGTGCCCGACACGATCGGCTTCCTGTTCCGGACGCCCGCGCGCGACTGCATCAGCAGGGCAAAGTATTCCTGGTCGCCGCGCAGCCACTGCATGTACAGCGGCTGCATGTAGCTGCCCAGGCCCTCGTGCAGCCACATATCGTCCCAATCGGCGTTGGTCAGCTGGTTGCCGAACCATTCGTGGGCGAACTCGTGCTGCAGCAGGTCGTCGTAGCCGTAGGGGGTCTTCGCGTACTTGTTGCCGTAGGCATTGATGGTCTGGTGTTCCATGCCCTTGTGCGGGGTCTCGACCACGCCCATCTTTTCGTCGCCGAACGGGTAGGGACCGATCACGCTCTCGAAGAAGTCCAGCATCGGCGCGAATTCCGCGAACAGTTCCTTCGCCTGCGCCTCGCTCTGCGGCAGGTAGTACAAGCGCAGCGGGATCGTGTTGCCGTAGCGGCTGGCGTAGTTCCCTTCCATCAGCTTGTACGGGCCGACGTTGATCGAGATGCCGTAGGTGCTCGGGTTCTTCGCGCGCCAGTGCCAGGTGCGCCAGCCGTCCTTCTCGTCCATGCCCAGCGCCACGCCGTTGCCGGCGGCGACCAGCGGCGCCGGTACCGTGAAGTGTTCCTCGACGATCTTCGCCTTGCCGGTCGGGTGGTCGATGCACGGCCAGAACAGGTCGCAGCCTTCGCCCTGCACGGCGCTGGCGACCCAGGGCTGGCCGTCCGGCGTCTTCGACCAGACGAAGCCGCCGTCCCAGGGCGCCTTCTTGGCCACGTGCGGCTGCCCGTGGTACCGCACGCGCACCGTGGTCTGCCGGCCGGGTTCCAGGCGCTGCGGCAGGTCGACCGTCAGCTTGCCCTCCGGATTGCGCCAGCGGTTCGCGGCCAGCGGCCGGCCGTCGACCTCGATGGCGTCGATCGGCAGGTTGCGGTCGAGGTCGAGTTCGATGCGCTCGACCGCGGCGCGGGTGCCGAAGGTCAGCCGGACGTCGCCGCGGATGCTGCGGGTGTCCGGCTCGATGCGCAGCGCCAGGTCCGCCTTTTCGAACTCGAGCGCGAGCTGGTCGCTGCTGCGCGCGGCGCCGGATCCGGTGGTGTACGCCGTCATGGGAGGCTGTTGCTGCGGGGTGGCGCAAGCCGCCAGCAGGGCGCTCATGCCGGCAAGGGCGATTCGTTTCATGGGGGTTCGGCGCGTCGGCGCTTCGCTGTTGATGATCCTGAGAAATTTATCACAGAGGCAACCCGCTGCGAATAGGCCATGGGGGCATCGAGCGCGCGCCGCCGATTCCTCGCTTGTCCGATACTTTACCCAAGGAGGAACCATGGACGATACCAAACTGGACATTGGACGCACCGCCCTGGTGCTGATCGATTTGCAGAACTTCAATACCACGCGCCAGCTGGCGCCGCACCCGGCCGACCGCGTCGTCGGCAATTGCGTGCTGCTGGCGGACGAGATGCGCAACCGCGGCGGCATGGTGGTGTTCGTGCGCGTGCTGCTGGACGAGTTGCTGCCGCTGCCCGCGGACAATCCCATGAAAAAGCCCGGCACCCCGGCCCCGCCGCCGGAAGCCCTGCATTTCTCGCCGGACGCGCAGGTGCAGGCGCAGGACATCGTCGTGACCAAGCGCCAGTGGGGCGCCTTCTACGGGACCGACCTGGAACAGCTGCTGCGGCGCCGCCACATCAAGACCATCGTGCTGGGAGGCATCGCCACCAATTTCGGCGTCGAATCGACGGCGCGCGCCGCGTTCGACCAGGGCTTCGAGCTGGTGTTCGCCGAGGATGCGATGAGCAGCATGGAGGCCGATGCGCACAACTTTGCGTGCGGTAACGTGTTCAAGGTGATGGGCAAGGTGCGCTCGACGCGTGCGCTCATCGATGCCTTGCAGGCGGGGACGGGCGACGCCTGACGCCGGGCCGGCGCCGCGCCGGCCCCGATGGACGGCCGCTTATTTGCGTGCGGCCGCCTGGGCGTTCGCGTTGGCTTGCGCCTGGGCATTCGCCTGGGCCTGCTGGCGCTCCTGCTTTTCCTGTTTTTCCTGCTTCTTGGCCATATGGTGGCCGACGGCGCAGCCCGCAGCCGCGCCGAGCACGCCGTGCTTGCCGGCCACGTGGCCGCCGACCGCGCCCACGGCCGCGCCCTTCAGGCAGCCGGGCTTGGCCCAGGCGCCCGTGGCGGCGAGCGACAGCATCAGGGTAAGGACGATCGATCCGGTCTTCGACTTCATGGTGTTCTCCTGGTGACACGGCGGCGACATGCCGCCCGATGACGCCAGCATAGACATGGCGTTCCACGGCGAATGTACGCCATCCCACCGTGGAAACAATCCGTAATGAAGCAGGTCGCCGGCAGCGTCAGCCCTTGCGCTGGATCTCCGCCGTAATCTCGTACGAACGCAGGCGCGCCGCGTGGTCGAAGATCTGCGAGGTGATCATCAGCTCGTCGGCGCCGGTGCGCGCGATGAAGGCCTTGAGCTGGCGTTCGACCGTGTCGGGCGCGCCGATCGCCGAGCACGACAGCACCGAATCGAGCATCGTGCGTTCCGCCGGGCCGAGCAGGTCGTAATAGCCGGCGACCGGCGGCTTCAGCTTGGTCGGATGCCCGGTGCGCAGGTTGACGAAGGCCTGTTGCATCGAGGTGGCGCGCAATTGCGCTTCCTCGTCGCTGTCGGCCGCGAACACGTTGAAGCCGAGCATCACGTAAGGCTTGTCGAGCTGCTCCGACGGGCGGAAGGTGGCGCGGTAGATCTCGATCGCCTGCATCATCATCTGCGGCGCGAAATGCGAGGCGAAGGCATAGGGCAGGCCCAGGTGCGCCGCCAGCTGCGCGCCGAACAGGCTCGAGCCGAGGATCCAGACCGGCACCTTCAGCCCCGCGCCCGGCACGGCGCGGATGCGGCCGCGCGGCGCGTCGGAAAAATAATCGAGCAGTTCGACGACGTCCTGCGGGAACTCGTCCGCGTCGGAAGCGAGGTTGCGGCGCAGCGCGCGCGCCGTCGCCTGGTCGGAGCCGGGCGCGCGGCCCAGGCCCAGGTCGATGCGGCCCGGATACAGCGATGCGAGCGTGCCGAACTGTTCGGCGATCACGAGCGGCGAGTGGTTCGGCAGCATGATGCCGCCGGCGCCGACGCGGATGCGCGAGGTGCCGCCGGCCACGTGGCCGATCAGCACCGCGGTCGCCGCGCTGGCGATGCCCGGCATGCCGTGGTGTTCGGCCAGCCAGAAGCGGTGGTAGCCCCAGCGCTCGCCATGCTGCGCGAGGTCGAGCGAGTTGCGGAAGGAGTCGGATGCCTGCGCCCCTTCCGTGATCGGGGCGAGGTCGAGTATCGAGAATGGGATCATGCGGGGAATCATACGCCGATCGTTCCTTTCGCGTGCGCGGCGGTCCAAAATGCGGTCCGGCGTATGGACGCCGGCGCGTACGCTTGACCCTGCCGGATGCGCTGCCTATGATTGCCTTTTTTTAAGGCGGTTCCGTCCATGCGCCTGTTTTCCTTCCGTGCGCGGCTGCCACGCCGCACCCTGTTCGCCGTCGCCTGCCTCGCCGTCCTCGCCGCCGGGTGCGCCGTCCCCGGCCGTCCGCTCCCCGGCGCCCGTCATGCCGCCCTCGATGCGGCGCGCTTTCCCGAGATCGATGCCGCGCTCCGGCAGGCGATCGGCGAGAAAAAATTGCCGGGGGCCGTGTTCCACCTAGAGCGCGCCGGCGACGTCTACGAACGGGCCTACGGTACGCTGCATGACGGGCCGGACGCGGCGCCCGTCACGCCGGACACCGTGTTCGATGCCGCCTCGCTGAGCAAGGTGCTGGCCACGGCGCCGGCCATCCTGCTGCTGGCCGAGGAGGGCAAGATCGACCTCGATGCGCGCCTGGCGCAGTACTTTCCGGAATGCGCCGGCGGCGGCAAGGACGCCATCACGATCCGCCACCTGCTGACCCACAGTTCCGGCCTGCCGTCCGGGCTGCCCGCGAAGCCGGCCTGGCACGGCGATGCCGCCGCCCACGCGCTGGCGTGCAACACGGCGGTGACCGATGCGCCGGGCACGCTGTTGCGCTACTCGGACATCAACTACATCCTGCTGGGCCAGCTCGTGCAGCGCGTCTCCGGCATGCCGCTGGACCAGTTCGCGCGCACCCGCATCTTCGCGCCGCTGGGCATGCGCGATACCGGCTACCTGCCGCTGCGGCGCGGCGTGGCGGCGGACACGATCGCGCCGACGCAGAAGGGCGCGCAGCCGGGCACGGCCACGGCGCACGGCGACCTGGCGCCGGGCGCGCTGCTGCAGGGCGTGGTGCACGACCCGACCGCGCGCCGCATGGACGGCGTGGCCGGCTCGGCCGGCGTGTTCACCACCGCGCGCGACGTGGCGCGGTATGCGCGCATGGTGCTCAATGGCGGCGAACTCGACGGTGTGCGCATCCTGCGCCCGGACAGCGTGCGCCTGCTGACCACGGCGCAGACGCCCGCCGGACTGGCGCCGCGCGGCATGGGCATGGACATCGATTCGCCCTACGCGCTACGGCCGCGCGGCTTGCTGTACCCGGTTGGGGCCAGCTACGGCCATACCGGTTTCACGGGCTGCGTGCTGTGGATCGACCCGGGATCGCGCAGCTTTTACGTGCTGCTGTCGAACCGCGTCTATCCCGACGATGCCAGCCGCGTGCTCGAGCTGTACACGCGCCTGGGCACGCTGTCCGCGCAGGCGGCGGGCCTGGTTCACCCCGGATGAATACTTTCCTGGCGGCTAACGCGCGCACGCTTTGCCGCGATCGCTTTAGACTGGTTTTCCTCTGAACGGTATCTCATTGATATTGTTGAGCTTTTAGCCCCAAACATATTAGGAGAAACGACATGCAGATGAATAAACTTCTGAAAGGCCTGATGGGTGCGTCGATTGCCATGGCGATGATGGGCGCTGCCCAGGCGCAGACCAGCACCACGTCGCAGGACCAGTCGTCGACCAGCAAATCGTCGCAGAAACACTCCGGCAAGAAACAGTCGGGCAGCAGCGGCAGCAGCAGCAGCGGCATGACCGGCAGCAGCACGACCGGCAGCAGCACCGGTACCGCCACGGGCCAGATGGGTAGCGGCACCAGCGGTACCAGCGGTACCAGCAGCGGCACCATGGGCACCGGTTCGTCGGGCACCAGCGGCACCACCGGCACCACCGGCGCCGGCTCGATGGGCACCAGCGGCACCACCGGCACGGCCACGGACCCGATGGGTACCGGCAGCGGTACCACCGGCACCAGCGGAACCAGCGGCACGACCGGCGCGACCGGCACCATGGGCTCCGGCGCGACCGGCACCAGCGGCATGAGCGGCAGCACCGGTGCCGGCGGCGTCAGCTCGGGCAGCGGCCTGAGCGGGTCGAGCGGCGGCATGACCGGCACGGGCGCGGGTTCGGGCGCGGGCACCAGCGCGACCGGCACCGGTACCAGCACCGGTACCACCAGCAGCGGCACCAGCACCACCGGCACCAGCACGACCAGCGGCACCAGCGGCGGCACCGGCAGCCGCGGCTACTGATCGCGCGTCAGCGGGCGGCATGCATGCCGCTTGCGCAAGCCATGCTTGCGACCGACAACCAGCCTGCGGGCTGGTTTTTTTTCGCCGTGACGAACGCGGAGCACCCCGGATCGTGTCCGGTCATCGCCATTCGATGAGGATTTTTCAACAAAGCAAAGAAAAGAGGATCGAGATTTAATATTTTCCACAAAGAAACAATGCAAAATCATGGCATCGTTGTCAATATTCCGTTACCTAATAACAACATGCAAAGTGGAAATATTAGTTTCTTGGGATATTTTGGTAGCAATTGTGCACTAAAATTCTGGTCATCATCTTCTTTGTTAGCGTTATCCATCCCCGCGCCACGCCGGTGCCGGTTCTGCCGGCACCGTGGCGAATCTCATCCCATCGATTACCATCCATGTCCTCTCGCGCGATCCTTCCCAGCCAATCCCCCTTCTTCATGCCCAGGAAACTCGCAGCAGCGACGGCCGGCGTGTTTGCCGCCGCGGTGCTGGCCGGCTGCGGCACCGTGAACGTGCAACCGCTGGCCGAGGAGACGCTGCAGCGGCAGGCGGCGCTGGACCGCGCGGCGGCCCAGGCGCAAGTTCCTCCGCTGTCCGGCAAGCTGTCGATGGACGAGGCGATCGCCCGCGCCCTCAAGTACAACCTGGAGCGCCGCACCCGCCTGATGGAAGAGGCGCTGGCGCTGAACCAGCTCGACGTGGCCAACCTGGACATGCTGCCGAAAGCGATGGCGAACGCCGGCTATACCTGGCGCGACAAGGAACTGATCACCCGCAGCGTCGATTCCGTCACCGGCAAGCCGTCGCTGGCCAACCCGTACATCTCGTCGGAGCGCAGCCATGCGGCCTACGACCTGGGCCTGACCTGGAACATGCTCGACTTCGGCATGTCCTACCTGAGCGCGAAGCAGGGCGCGGACCGCGTGCTGATCGCGGCGGAGCGCCGCCGCAAGGCCATGCACGTGCTGATCGCCGACGTGCGGACCGCGTTCTGGCGCACCGCCAGCGCGCAAAAGCTGCGCGACGACGTCAAGCGCACGATCGACATGGCCGAGGCCGCCCTGGCCGATGCCCGCAAGGTCGAGAAGGAACGCCTGCGCTCGCCGGTCGACACGCTGCGCTACCAGCGCCAGCTGCTGGAAAACCTGCGCCTGCTGGAAAGCATCGAGCAGGAACTGGCCAGCGGCCGCGTCGAACTGGCCAGCCTGATCAACGCGCCCCTGGACCAGGACTTCGAGGTCGTCGAGCCGGATGGCGGCATGGAGCCGGCCCTGCTGGAGGTGCCCGTGGCCCGCCTGGAAGAGCTGGCCGTGACCCAGAACGCCGACCTGCGCGAACAGTTCTACAACGGCCGCATCGCGGTCGAGGAAACGCGCAAGACCATGCTGCGCCTGTTCCCCAACCTGTCGTTCAACTACGACCTGCGCTACGACGCCGACAAGTACCAGATCAACAACCGCTGGAACGACGCCGGCGCGCACCTGTCGTGGAACGTGATGAACCTGTTCTCCGGGCCGGCCCAGAAACGCATGGCCGAGGCCGGCGTGAAGCTGGCCGACCAGCGCCGCATGGCGACCCAGATGAGCGTGCTGACCCAGGTCCACCTGGCGCGCCTGCAATACCAGGTCGCCTACCGCCAGTACCTGCGCGCCGACCAGATCTGGAGCGCCGACGCGAAGATCGCCGAGCACGTGCGCAATCGCCGCCAGGTCGAAGCCCAGAGCCAGCTGGAGATGGTGGCCAACAACACGACCGCGATCCTGTCGCTGCTGCGCCGCTACCAGTCGCTGGCGCAACTGCAGGGCGCGGCCAGCAAGATGCAGGCGACCGTGGGCATGGAACCGCGCCTGGGCAGCGTGGACGAGCTGTCGCTGGAACAGCTGACGCGCGACGTGGGCGCGGCGATGCGCACCTGGGAGCAGGACCTCGCGTCCCGTCCCGCCAAGTCCGCAGCGGCCGCGCCGGCCGCGCCGGCGCCCGCGGCCGCCCCGGCCGCGCCCGTCAAGCTGGCCAAGGCCACGACGCAGCGCAAGCGCGCCGCGCAGGGCAAGCGCCAATGAGGGTGCACGTCCGTATCGCGGCCCTGGTAGCGGCCGCCGGCCTGGCCATGGCCCAGGCGGCCATCGCCGCCGCGCCCGCCGTGCCGGCGCCGCAGGCCCAGGCCGGCCGCACCGCGCTGGATCGCCAGGATATCCGCGCCCAGCTCGCGCCGCGCCGCTACACCACGGTGGCGTCCGAGATCGGCGCCAAGATCAGCCGGATCGCGGTGCCAGAAGGCGGCGCATTCCGCGCCGGCCAGGCGCTGGTCGCCTTCGATTGCTCGCTGCAGCAGGCCCAGTTGCAGAAGGCCAGGGCCGTGCTGGGCGCGGCCGAGCGCACTTACGTCGCCAACAAGCGCCTCGATGAGCTGCGTTCGGTCGGCAAGGTCGAACTGGAGGCGTCGGAAGCCGAAGTCGGCAAGGCCAGGGCCGAAGTCGAAGGCAGCCGCGTGCTGCTGTCCAAGTGCACGATCGCGGCGCCGTTCGGCGGGCGCGTCGCCGAGCAGAAGGTGCGCGAGCAGCAATACGTGCAGCCCGGCCAGGCCCTGCTGGAGATCCTCGACGATTCGGTGCTCGAACTCGAATTCCTGGTGCCGTCGCGCTGGCTGGCCTGGATCAAGCCGGGACACGCGTTCCAGGTGCGTATCGACGAGACCGGCAAGACCTATCCGGCCAAGGTACAGCGCATCGGCGCGCGCGTCGATCCGGTCAGCCAGTCGGTCAAGCTGTCGGCCGCGATCGCCGGCCGTTTTCCCGAGCTGATCGCCGGCATGAGCGGACGCGTCGAGCTCACTCCACCCGCCGGCCACTGACCCGCCGGTACCGACCCATCCTTTGCCCCGAACCCGCATGAAATCCAATTCCGTCCTCGACCTGACCGCCATCGATACGGCGGGTGCCCCCGCCGGCGCGCGCCGCGCCCTGAACCGCCGCGGCCCGGCATCGTTCGCCCTGGAGCCGCGTATCATGTTCGACGGCGCCACCGCCGATGCCGCGGTCGCCGCGGCCAAGGCGGCGGCCGACGCCACGGCCGCGGCCGCGGCCGAGCGCGCGGCGCCCCGGCACGATGCCGGCCACCAGGACACGCTGGTGCCGCCCGCACTGCGCCCGCCGGCGCAGGAACGCCAGGAGATCGTGTTCATCGAGGACAATATCCCGAACTACCAGCAACTGGTGGCGGGCGTGGCGCCCGGGGTGGAAGTGGTCGTGCTGGACCATACGCGCGACGGCCTGCAGCAGATGGTCGATGCGCTTGCCGGACACGCGCCGGTCGACGCGATCCACCTGGTCACGCACGGCGCGGCCGGCCAGATCGAGTTGGGATCCACCATTTCGGGCGCCAACATCGACCAGTACGGCGACCGCTTCGCGCGCCTGGGCCAGGCCCTGGCATCCGGCGGCGACCTCCTGATCTACGGTTGCGACGTGGCCGAAGGCGCGGCCGGCCAGGCGTTCGTGGATCGCCTGGCCGCGCTGACCCATGCCGACGTGGCCGCGTCGACCGATATCACCGGTTCGCGGGCGTTCTCGGGCAACTGGACGCTGGAAGCGCACCAGGGCGCCATCGACACCGCCGCGCTGGCGCTGGACGGCGCCGGCTGGCAGGGCGCGCTGGCGACGCAGACGGTGTACGACGCCAACTGGCGAGAATTGGTGTTCAACGGCACCGGCAGCGGCTTCACCAATATCATCGGCGACGGCAAGTCGAACGGCAACGTGGTGCGTTTCAACAGCGTCATTACCATCGACGGCCAGGCCATCGATGCGGTGGTAACCACCGCGCTTGACCGCGCCACCATCAGCACCTACGATTCGCCGAACAACCCCTCGACGACGGGGGCGAACTACTTCCAGCCGAACATGAACGTCACCGCTTCCGGCGGCGGCGCTACGTTCACCATCGACTTCTACAAGGCCGGCACTTACACCGGCGCGGGCACTGGCACCGCCGTCACGCTGCAGAACGTTGCTGTCAACTCCTACGACATCGATGGCGTGGGTTCCAGCAACAGCGACCGCCAGTACCAGCAGTTCAAGGGTTTTTCGCGCTACGAACTATCGACCAACACCAAGCTGGTCGCCTCGACCCAGGGCAACGGCGCGGTGACATTCCAGTATGTGGCGGCCAGCGGCTTCAACAACCCGTCGAGCAGCATTACCGCCGACGAGTACCGCGTCAAGGTCTATTACGACTCCATGAGTTCGTTCCAGATCAAGTCGGGCGTCAACACCGCCGGTTCCGGCAGCTTGAGCGGCATCGCCTATTTCGCGATCGATTTCAGCGTGGGTCCGGCCTGGAACGGTACCACCAACGTCGTCGACACGCCGGCCCCGCGCCTGACCTACAGCACCACCAATTTCGTCGAGGCGAGCGCCAACGACGGATCGTTCTCGATGAGCGCGACCATCACGCTGGCCAACGGCAGCTTCAGCGGTAGCAATGGCGCGGACCTGTCAGGCGTCACGTTCAGCAATACCCCGGCCGGCCTCACGGCCCACGTGACGCGTACCAGCGCCACCACCGCGACCCTGACGTTTACCGGCAACGCCAACGCGCACACGAATGCGAACGACATCGCCAATTTCGGCGTGACCTTCGGCGACGCGGCGTTCAGTGGCGTCTCGGCCAGCGCCGTGACGGGCGCCTCGCGCAGCGACATCGTGGTCGACTTCGCCGATCCCCCGGCCAACCATGCACCGACGGCCTCCGGCACGGCGATCACGACGAACGAAGATACGGTCAAGAGCGGCAGCCTGCCTGTCGCCACGGACGTCGACGGCGACCTGGTGACGTACAGCAAGGCCACCGATCCGGCACACGGCAGCGTGGTGGTGAATGGCGACGGCACCTACACCTATACCCCGGCGACCGGCTACGACGGCGCCGA
>NZ_CAJYEB010000043.1 GCF_913773735.1 uncultured Massilia sp. | reverse complement strand
ATGACGCGCACTTCGTGGCCGAGCTGTACCAGACCGCGCTGGGCCACGGCCCGAGCGCGGCGGAAGCCAGCGAGTGGGCCGTCAAGCTGGCCGCCGGCCAGGTGACGCGCGCCGACGTGCTGCTGGGCATTGCCGATGCGGACGAGATGGTGCAGCTCGTCGGCACCGTTTCCACCACCATCGCCACCGGCATCGCCACCGCCTGACCGCGCGATGAGAAACGGGGCGCCATCCGCAAGGAGGCGCCCCGTCGTCGCCGGTGCCGGCCGTCCCGTCAGCGCTGGCGCAGGTCCGCCAGGCGCGGCCGCGCCACGCGCAGGTAGTCGTCGCTGTCGAGCACCATCGACGCGTCCAGGCGGCCGGCGTTGAAGGCGATCTCGCGGTAGCGTCCGAACAGATCGGGATCGGCCACCAGCACCAGGTCCGGGTGGAAGGAGAACGGCGGGATCGCGCCCAGCACGCAGCCCGTCATGTCGAGGATTTCCCTGGGACTCATCAGGCTGGCGCGGCGCGCGCCGAACAGGTCGGCCAGCGCCTGCAGGTCGAGCTGGCGGTCGGCCGCCAGCACGGCCAGCACGTGCACGGCCGGCGCGTCCGGCACCTTGAGCTTGCAGGCCATGGCTTTGGCGCCCTGCCCGACCTCGGTGCCGCGGATGCGCGCGACTTCCTCGGACTTGCCGGCGGCCGGGTGCGCGATGACACGGTAGCGCGCATCCTGCGCGGACAGCAGCGCCACCAGCCTGTCGAAGACGGGCGTGGGGCCGATGCCGGGCGCGTCCGCGGTTTGCGTGGTGGCCTGCGTGGTGGCATGTGACGTGGTGTCGGTCATGGGATCCTTCAGGGTGGAGGCGCTGCGCCGTCCAGCAGCAGCGCCAGTTCGCGTTCGAGTTCGGCATGGCCGTCGACCACGCGCCAGGCGCCGTCGAAGTCGTAGCCGGCCAGCAGTTCGCTGCGCAGCGCGATGCAGCGCAGCCCGGCCGCCCTGGCCGCGGCCAGGCCGCGCGGCGAATCCTCGACGGCGATGCAGTCGGCGGCGTCCAGGCCCAACTGCTGCAGGGCGTGCAGGTAGGCGTCGGGATGCGGCTTGGGTCGCATGCCGGGTGCGCGTGCGAACACGGCGCCGATGTGCTCGAGCACGCCGCCGTCGCGGTGCGCCAGCGCCACGTGCTCGGCGAACGAGGCGGTGACGATGCTCATCGCCACCCGCGGCGCCAGCCGCGCCAGCATCGCCGGCACGCCGGGAAAGCCGAGCGGCGTCGCCGCTTCGGCCAGCAGGCCGGCGTAGCAGGCGTCGCGGGCGCGCCGCACCTGCGCGATGTCGTCCTCGCCGTAGCCGCGCGCGCGCAGCAGGTGCCAGGCCCCGCGCGCGTCTTCCAGGTACCAGGCGACGTAGTCCGCGTGCGCGAGGTCGATGCCGTGCGGCGCCAGCACGCGCCGGTTGGCCTCGAAGAACAGGCGTTCGGTGTCCGACAGGACGCCGTCGTTGTCCCATAGGATGGCCTTGAGCGCGCCGGTCGCCATCGGCCGCCCGTCAGCCGGCCAGGAAGGCGCCCAGGCGCGCCAGGTCGACGTTGCCGCCGCTGACCAGGATGCCGACCCGCTTGCCGCGCAACCGGTCCTGCATGGCGCGCGCCGCCGCGAAACCGAGGCACCCGGTCGGCTCCACGACGAGCTTCATGCGCTCGGCGAAGAAACGCATGCAGCGCACCAGTTCCTCGTCGGACGCGGTCAGGATGTCGTCGACGTCGCGCCGGATGATCGGGAACGTGAGGCTGCCGAGGTGCTGGGTCTGGGCGCCGTCCGCGATGGTCTGCGGCGTGTCGATGTGGACGATGGCGCCCGAACGGAACGATTGCTGGCCGTCGTTGCCCGCTTCGGGCTCGACGCCATACAGCTTGCAGGCCGGCGCCAGCGCGCGCGTGGACAGCGCGGAGCCGGACAACAGGCCGCCGCCGCCCAGCGGCACGAACAGGGCGTCCAGCGCGCCGACCTCCTCGAACAGTTCCTTCGCCGCCGTGCCCTGGCCGGCGATGACGTCCGGGTGGTCGTACGGCGGGATCAGGGTGTAGCCGTGGCGCTCGGCCAGGTCGCGGCCGATCTGCTCGCGGTCTTCGGTGTAGCGGTCGTACAGCACGACGTTGCCGCCGTAGCCGCGGGTGGCCGCGACCTTGGCGGCCGGCGCATCCTGCGGCATCACGATGGTGGCGGGCATGCCCAGCAGCTGCGCGGCCAGCGCGATCGCCTGCGCGTGGTTGCCGGACGAGAAGGCCACGACGCCGGCGGCGCGCTGCGCCGGCGTGAAGCGCGCCAGCGCATTGCAGGCGCCGCGGAACTTGAAGGCGCCCATGCGCTGCAGGTTCTCGCATTTGAAGAAGACCTCGGCGCCGCATGCCGAGTTCACGGTGCGCGAGGTCAGCACCGGGGTGCGGTTGGCGATGCCGGCGATGCGTTCGGCGGCCTGGACGACGTCGGCATAGGCCGGCGGCTGGAGCGTACTCATCCTGTAATCCCTTTCGGTTGGCGTGCGTGATTGGACGATGACATGTCCAAGCAGACATTTTAGCCGGGAGTCGCCCGCCCGGTCAGGGGAAACCGGCGGCCAGAAGGGATAGGCGGGATGGCATCAGGCCAGGGAATCGTCCAGGCGCGCGACCTCGACCGAGCCGCCTTCGTCGAACACCGGACACGACGCGGCCAGCGCGACCGCCGCGTTGAAGTCCGCCGCGCGCACGATGGCGTAGCCGGACAGCGAACTGGTCGACTCTTTCGGCCCGAGCAGGCGGCTGGGCATCTCGACGGCCCCGCCGGCCAGGGCGCCGCGGTCGACGAGCGCCGCGCCCAGCCCGTCGAGCCAGGCCCGCCAGCGCGCGCGGTCGTGCGCGGGGCCGTCGGCGCTGCCGACGGGCACGCCACGGTAGACGATCAGGTACCGATCCATGCTGCCTCCTGCAAGGAACCACGTCGATGGGATGGCCCGACCTTAGCAGGATCGGGGCGACGGCGGCGCGCCGCTGGCCACCGGCTGGCCGGCGCTGGCGCAGTTCGGCCCGCGATCGCTGCAGTCCGTCGCAAACCGCGCCCCTGTAGCGCCGCGGTGGCTTAGGATGCCATCATCGCATCCCACGAGACCCACTACAGGAGGACCGCATGACCACGAACACGAGCGCCATCCCGACCGCCATCCCGACCGCCCGCCGCCGCTTCCTGGCCGGCGCCTGCGCCCTCGCCTGCGTCGCCGCCGCGCCGCAGGCCGGCGCCTGGGGCTGGGGTTCCGAAACGGTGGAGGGCCGCGGCCCCGTCAGGCGCCAGGAGCGCAGCGTCGGCCGCTTCGACGGCCTGTCGGTGGCCGTGCCGGGCACGGTCGAGGTCCGCACCGGCAATGCCGAGGGCGTCACCATCGAGACCGAGGACAACCTGCTGCCGCTGATCGAAACGGTGGTCGAGGACCGCACGCTGAAGATCCGCGCGCGCTCCAGGACCAACCTGCGCACGCGCAACCTGAGGATCGTCGTGCAGGTGCGCGAGCTGGACCGCATGACGCTGGCCGGCTCGGCCAACGTCGACATCGACGCGATGCGCGGCCAGCGCGTGCGCTTCGACATCGGCGGATCGGGGGAAATCCGGGTACGCCGCGTCGAAGGCGGCGACCTGAGCGTGAACCTGGGCGGCAGCGGCAAGCTGCAGGCCGGCGACGGCAGCGCGCGCAAGCTGTCGGTGTCGGTGGCCGGTTCCGGCAACGTCGACCTGGGCAAGGTGCGCACGGACACCGCCAGCGTCAACGTGGCGGGGTCGGGCAATGCCCGGCTGTGGGTGCGCGATGCGCTGAGCCTGACGGTGGCCGGCTCGGGCGACGTCGATTACTACGGCGATCCGCAGGTGAGCAAGTCGGTGGTCGGCTCGGGCAGCCTGCGCCGGCTGGGTTCGGCGCCGTAGGGGTCAGCGCCCGGTGTTGCTTTCAAGGGGCTCCGGCCCCGGTGTGACCACGCGCACCAAGCAGCACCGCAGGGTGCGCACCCCGTGCGCGCCACCGCCGCGCCTATCAATGGTGCGCCGCGTCCCCGGCCGGCTTGTAGTTCAGCGGCTTGACCGGGGCCTGCACGGCCACGCTCTCGCGCTTGCCGTCCGCGCCCTGCACCGTCAGCGTCAGCGGCACCTGCTCGCCTTCCTTCAGCTGGCGCTGCAGGTCGAACAGCATGATGTGGTAGCCGCCCGACGCCAGGTTCACGGGCTGGCCGGCCGGCAGGTCGAGGCCGTCGATCTTGCGCATGCGCATGGTCTGGCCTTCCATCGCCATCTCGTGGATCTCGACGCGGCCCGCGACCGGGCTCTTGACCTCGACCAGGCGCGCCGCCTTGGCGGCGCGCAGCTGCATGAAGGCGCCGGATACCTTCTGGGTCGGCACGGTGGCGCGCACCCAGGGATCGGTCACGCCGACCTGGGCCAGCGCGGCGGTGGAGACGAGGCTGGCGGCGGCCAGGGCGACAAGGGTGGAAATTGCTCGTAAAGCCATGGTGGTATCCGGTTGAACGACACGTCGGCCGTGCACGGGGTGTGCACGGCCGCCAAGTATAGCGCGATCAGCGCCCGCCCAGCAGCACCTCGCGCTCGACCTGCACGGTGTTCGTGCCGTCGGTCAGCCACACCTGGCCGTCCTGGATCGTGCACTGCAGCTGCATGCTGCGCTGGGCCAGTTGCTCGAGCTGGGCGCTGGTCTCCGCCGGGATGTTGACGATGGTGATCTTGCGGTTGCGCTCGAGCTTGCTGGCCAGGCCCTTGAACCAGATGTTGCTGGTGGCGCTGTAGCTGTACACGATCACGTGCTCGGCGCGCCCGCAGGCCTTGAGCAGGCGCCGCTCGTCGGGCTGGCCCACCTCGATCCAGGTCTGGATCGCGCCGGTGAGGTCCTTCAGCCACAGCGCCGGCTCCTCGACGTCGAACAGGTCCTTGCCGAACGCCAGCGCCGGGTCGGCGTGCAGGGCGAATGCGAGCAGGCGGATCATCACGCGCTCGTCGGTCTCGGAAGGATGGCGCGCGATGGTGAGCGCGTGCTCCTGGTAATAGTTGCGGTCCATGTCCGCGATGTTCAGGTCTGCCTTGTAGATCGTTGCTTTCAGGGCCATCTGGGTTGCTGCGCTTTCTTGTCTGCGTTCGTCGGTTCAGCTGAACACGACGGTCTTGTCGCCGTTCAGCAAAATGCGGTGTTCCACGAACCACTTGACCGCGCGCGCCAGCACGACGCTCTCGACGTCGCGGCCGATCGCCGTCAACTCCTCGACGCGCATCGCGTGGTCGACGCGCTCGACGTCCTGCTCGATGATCGGGCCCTCGTCCAGGTCGCCGGTGACGAAATGGGCAGTGGCGCCGATCAGCTTGACGCCGCGCCGGTGCGCCTGCGCGTACGGGCGCGCCCCCTTGAAGCTGGGCAGGAACGAATGGTGGATATTGATCGCCCTGCCCTTCAAGGCTTCGCACAGCCCCGGCGACAGGATCTGCATGTAGCGCGCCAGCACGACCAGGTCGATGCGGTGGGTGTCGAGCAGGTCGATCACGCGCGCCTCCTGGGCGAGCTTGGCCGATTCGCTGGCACCGGCCTCGAGCGGCAAGTGGTGGAAAGGGATATTGTAACTTGCCGCGAGCTGGTAGAAATCCATATGGTTCGACACGATGGCCGGGATCTCCACCGGCAGCAGGCCGCTGCGGTAGCGGAACAGCAGGTCGTTCAGGCAATGGCCGATCTTCGACACCATGATCATCACGCGCGGCTTGCGTCCGGCGTCGTGCAGCTGGCCGTCCGCGCCCAGCTGCTCGCACAGGGAACCGAAGCCGGCGCGCAGCAGCTCGTCGGACACCGCCCCGTCCTCCAGCGCGAAGTGCACGCGCATGAAGAACAGCTTCGATTCCGCGTCGCCATATTGCGCCGAGTCGATGATGTTGCAGCCGTGTTCGGCCAGGAAGCCCGACACGCGCAGCACGATGCCGCGGTGGTCAAGGCAGGAGAGGGTCAGGATGTATTCGGGGTACGTCATGCGCTCGAGGGGAAAGGTTGAAGGGAAACAGCCGGTCCATTGTCGCACGACGTTGCAATTTCGGCATTCCCGCAACGAATTGCCCGCCCGCGCCGCCGCCGCGCCAGCCCGCCGGAACTATCGCCTGCCCAGCGCCTCTAAACGCACGAGCGCATCCATGGACGCTCGGGTTTGGATTGTTCACCGACAGGCACAAGGAGATCGATATGGCGACAAGCAAGGAAGGCGGCAAGGCCTCTGCCGACGCCGGCGGCAGCGAGCAGAAAAGCCAGCCGGCCAAGCGCGGTTTCGCTGCGATGGACCAGAACCAGCAGCGTCAAATCGCCAGCAAGGGCGGCCAGGCCGCCCACCAGAAAGGCACGGCGCACGAATTCGATTCGGAAGAAGCGCGCCGGGCGGGCCAGAAAGGCGGGGAAGTCGTCAGCCGCAATCGCGCCCACATGGCCGACATCGGCCGCAAGGGCGGGGAAAGCCGGCAGTCGGCCAACCGCGCCGCCGCGGCCGCGAAGGCCGCCAATCGCCAGGGCGGCAAGGAGGAGTGAGGCAGCCCCCGGCGGTCCGGCCGCATCCCGGCCGGACCGCCGCGCGCCTGCCACCGCGCCTGCCACCGTGCTCCTTCCACCACGCCCCGGCCATTGCGTTCCTGCCACCGCACCCGTGGCACGCTCGTACGCGCGTCGCACCATCCTCCTACCATTCCTGCACCGTCGCCGTACCAGGCGCGCGCCGCCGTGGCAGCCATGGTAGAGTGCGCGTGCTATGTCCCACATGAAATACCTGAGCGCCTATCCGGCCCACCTGCAATCCCAGGTCGAGCGCCTGATCGCCGAAGGCCGCCTGGCCGACCACCTGCTGCAGCGCTATCCCGCCACCCACGCGATCCGCACCGACAAGGCCCTGTACGGCTACGTGCAGGACCTGAAGGACGACTACCTGCGCAACGCGGCCCCGGTCTCGAAGGTCGCCTACGACAGCAAGATCGGCATCGTCCAGCAGGCGCTGGGCCTGCACACGGCCATCTCGCGCGTGCAGGGCGGCCGCCTGAAGGCCAAGCACGAGATCCGCATCGGCACCGTGTTCCGCGACGCGCCGCCGGAATTCCTGCGCATGATCGTCGTGCACGAACTGGCGCACCTGAAGGAAAAGGACCACGACAAGGCCTTCTATCAACTGTGCTGCTGGATGGAGCCGCAGTACCACCAGCTGGAGTTCGACCTGCGCCTGTACCTGACGCAGCTCGACCTCGACGGCAAGCGCCTGTGGGGGCAGCAGGCGCCGTAAGCCGGCTGTTGCCGCATCGCAACAACTATCAAATTCATCATATTTCTTTCCGAAATACCATCGACTTTTGCCGAAACCGGCATTACAGTCGAGCTCCGCGCGATCGCGCCACGGCCTGCCCCGTCCCGCACGGCCGCCGAATCCTCGTCCAGCAGACCCGTCCGACCCCCGCGATGCCGCCGGCGTCCCCAGAAAGCGAACCATGCAGCAACGACTTCGTCCTTTTTCCCTGCCCGTCCCCGTACGCGCGCGGGGCGCGGCCCAACCGTTGGCCCCGATCCTGGCCATAAGCCTGGCCCTGGCCCTGGCGCCGGGCCGGGCCGCGGCGGCCGCGCACGCCGACGAGACGCCGTCGTGGTCGGTGTCGGGATTCGGCACGCTGGGCGTCGTCCATTCGAGCGAGCGGCTGGCCGACTACACGTCCAACGCCATCAAGCACTCGGGCGCCGGCGCCTCGCAGCGCTGGAGTCCGGACGTCGACAGCCGGCTGGGCATGCAGCTCGACCTGCAGATCGACAAGCGCTGGTCGGCCGTGGTGCAGGTGGTGAGCGAGCAGGGGCCGGACAACAGCTACCGCCCCAGGATCGAGTGGGCCAACGTCAAGTACCAGCTCACGCCCGAACTCGCGCTGCGCCTCGGCCGCGTCGCCCTGCCCCTGTTCCTGACCGCCGACTACCGGCGCGTCGGCTATGCCTATCCCTGGGTGCGGCCGCCGGTGGAAGGCTATGGCGTGGTGCCGGTCACCAGCAGCGACGGCGTCGACGCCACGCTGCGCTGGAACGCCGGGCGGCTGCGCCATACCGCGCAGGTGTTCTACGGCCACGACGACGTGCCGCTGGCGCCGCCCATGCGCGCCCGCGCGCGCGGCATCGCCGGCATCTCGCACACGGCCGAATGGGGCGCATGGAGCGTGCGCGCCAACCTGTTGCGCGCCGAGGTCTCGAGCGACCTCGCGGCCCCGCTGTTCCGCGGGCTCGACGCCTTCGGCGCCGCCGGCCGGGCGATCTCCGGGCGCTACGAGATGGACCACAAGGACATGCGGGTGGCCAACGTCGGCGTCGACTACGATCCCGGCGCCTGGTTCCTGATGGCCGAGGCGGGCCGCACCCGCACCGATTCCTTCCTGGGGTCGACGCGCAGCGCCTACGTCAGCGCCGGCTGGCGCCACGGCAGCTGGACGCCGTACGCGACCTGGGCCAGGGTGCGCGCCGCCGGCCTCGCGGCCGAAACCGGCCTGCCGCTGGACGCGCTGCCGGCCCAGGCCGTGCCCGCCGCGGCGGCGCTGAACGCCGGCCTGGCCGCGCTGCTGGCCAGCATCCCGCAGCAGTCCACCCATGGCGTGGGCGTGCGCTGGGACCTGCACGCCAATGCCGCGCTCAAGCTGCAGTACGACCGCGTGACGCCGCGCGCCGGCTCGCGCGGCACTATGATCAATCCGGCACCCGGCTTCCGCTCGGGACGCATGGCCCACGTCGCCAGCGTCGCCCTCGATTTCGTCTACTGACATGCGTCCGCCCATTTTGCTACGCCGCCTCGGCACCGCCCTGGCATTCTTCCTCGCGGCCGGCGCCGCCCATGGCGCCGACCTGGTCGTGATCGTCTCGGCGAAGAGCGCCGTGACGGCGCTGCGCCCCGACCAGGTGGCCGCGATCTTCCTCGGCCAGACGGCGCGCTTCCCCGACGGCGTCGAGGCGGTGCCGCTCGACCAGCGCCTGGGCTCGCCGCTGCGCGACGCGTTCTACGAGCGCGTGACCAGCAAGACCCCGGCCCTGCTCAAGGCGCACTGGTCGAAGCTGGTGTTCACCGGCCGCGGCCAGCCGCCGGCCGAGATCCGCGACAGCGCCGCCGTGCGGCGCCGGGTGGCCGACGATCCGGACGCCATCGGCTACATCGAGCGCGGCGCGGTGGATGCCAGCGTGCGCGTCGTGCTGGTGGTGCAATGATGCGGCTGCCGTCCTTCCTGCGCTCGGCGCGCCTGCGCCGCCTGTTCGGGCGCTCGCTCGAGACCCACGTCGCCCTGCCCCTGTTCGCGCTGGTGCCGCTGGCGGCGATCTGGATCGGCACCTTCCACCTGGTCGACGCCGAGCGCATGGCCGCCGCCGACGCGGCGCGCGACGCCGCGCGCGAACAGGTCGACACCTACGAGGCGCAGATGGCGCGCAACCTGAACGCGATCGACCAGACGCTGAAGGTGGTCAAGTACGCCGTCGAGCACGACGGGGCGCCGGCCGCCCTGCCCGCCCTGCGCCGCCAGGGCCTGCTGCCGCCCGGCCTGGTATTCCAGGTCAGCATCGCCGACCGCGCCGGCCTGGTCGTCGACAGCCATCCGGCGGTGCCGGCGCGCGACGTCTCGCACGAACCCTTTTTCACGGTGCACCAGCACGACGACGCCAGCGAACCCTACGTCAGCCGCACCCGCAGCGACGCCGCCGCGGCCGATCCACGCCTGCGCTTCACGCGCCGCATCAACGACGGCTACGGGCGCTTCGCCGGCATCGCCGTCGTCGAGGTCGACCCGGCCTACTTCACCAGTTCCTACGACCGCACGCGCGAGGGCGAACTGGGCCTGCTGGCGCTGGTGGGCGACGATGGCGTGGCGCGCGCGCTGCGCATCGGCGACCAGGTGTCGTGGGGCCAGCGCATCGACCTGTCGCGCTTCGGCGAACAGGTGCGCGCCGCCCTTCCCGCGGGCCCGGACGGCGTCGTGCGCCATGCCAGCGTGCGCCGCCTGCACGGCTTTCCGCTGAGCGTGCTGGTCGGCCTGGCCGAGCACGAGCAGATGGCGCTGTACGCGCAGCACCGCCGCACCTACCTGGCCGCGGCGGCGGCCGGCAGCGCCCTGCTGGTGGCGCTGGTGGCGATGATCAGCGCCTGGTCGTGGCAGCTGGCCAAGGCGCGCCGGCGCGAGCGGCGCGCCCACGAGACCTATGCGGCGGCGTCGGAGGCGAGCCTGGACGCCTTCTTCGTCCTGCGCAGCATCGCCGGCGACGACGGCCGGATCGTCGACTTCCTCGTCGAGCACACCAACAGCCGCGCCGAACAGGTCACCGGCATCCCCACCGCGGCGCTGCTGGGCCGCATGATGGGCGACCTGCTGCCGTTCTACCGCGTCAACGGCATGTTCGAGCAGCTGGTCCAGGTGGTCTCGGAAGGCAAGGCCGTGGAAACCGAGTGGCAGGCCAGGACGGGACCGGCCACCGGCCACTGGCTGCAGCGCCAGATCGTCCCGGTCGAAGGCGGCGCGGTGGCGATGGTGCGCGACATCAGCGAGCGCAAGCGCGCCGAGGAACGCATCCGCCACATGGCCCACCACGACGAGCTGACCGGGCTGCCGAACCGCACGCTGATCCGCGACCGTCTCGACGAGGCGATCCGCAACGCGCAGCGTACCGGCGGCCAGCTGGCCCTGGCCTTCGTCGACCTGGACGGCTTCAAGCTGGTCAACGACGGCCTCGGCCACAACGCCGGCGACGCGCTGCTGCAGGTCGTGGGCGCGCGCATGCAGTCCTGCCTGCGCCGCACCGACACGCTGGGCCGCATGGGCGGCGACGAATTCGTGATCCTGCTGCCCGACGTGAAGGGCGATCCGCTCGGCCTGACGCCGCTACTGGAAACGATCCGCCAGGCGGTGACGGAGCCGGTGCAGATCGACGGCCAGGCCGTGCAGGTGAGCTGCAGCACGGGCGTGGTGATCTACCCGCGCGACGGCGAGGACCCGAAGACCCTGATGATGAACGCCGACGCGGCCATGTACCGGGCCAAGGAACTCGGCAACAACAACTTCCAGTTCTACACGCGCGCCATGAACGCCAGCGTGGAAGAAAAGCTGGTGCTGCTGGAAGGTCTGCGCAAGGCCATGGAGGCGACGCTGCTGGCGGGCGACACGACGGCCGGCGCGGCCGTCCCCGCGCCGGCGGGCATGTTCCACCTGCTGTACCAGCCCAAGGTCGACCTGCGCACCGGGCGCATGTTCGGCGTCGAGGCGCTGATCCGCTGGCGCCATCCGGAGCACGGCATGGTGCCGCCGCCGCGCTTCATCGGCCTGGCCGAGGAGTCCGGCCTGATCGTCGCCCTGGGCGAATGGGTGGTGCGCACCGCGTGCCGCCAGGCGCAGGCCTGGCGCGCGGCGGGGCTGCCGGCGCTGACGGTGTCGGTGAACGTGTCGGCGCGCCAGTTCGAGGAACGGCGCCTGGTCGAGCGCGTGGCCGGCGCCCTGCGCGAGAGCGGCCTGCCGCCCAGCGCGCTCGAACTCGAGGTCACGGAAAGCCTGCTGATGCGCGACATGCACCAGGCGGTCGAGCGCATGCGCGAGCTGAAGGCGATGGGCGTGTCGCTGTCGATCGACGACTTCGGCACCGGCTATTCGAGCCTGTCGGCGCTGAAGTCCTTCCCGATCAGTACCCTCAAGATCGACAAGTCCTTCGTGCGCGACCTGGGCCACTGCGCCGACGACCAGGCCATCGCCCTGGCCGTGATCTCGCTGGGCCACCGCCTGCACCTGCGCGTGATCGCCGAGGGCGTCGAGACCGAGGAGCAGCGCGACTTCCTGCGCGCCAACGACTGCGACGAGATGCAGGGCTACCTGTTCAGCCCTCCGGTGGCGGCCGAGCAGATCGCGGCCCTGCTGGCGCAGCAGCAGCAGCAGCAGCAGCCCCGCGGCCACGACGCCGCCGCGCCGGCACTGGCGGCCTGAGCGCCGCCCGGCGCGGCGTTCAGGCGCCGCGCAGCCGGCCGATCAGGGCGTCGGGGTCTTCCTCGACCTGCAGCAGCGCCGCGTGCGCCGGGCGCACGAAGCCCTTGTCCACCATCTGCCCGGCGAAGTCCACCAGGCCGTTCCAGAAGCCGTCCACGTTGTACAGGCCGATCGGCTTGGCGTGGATGCCGAGCTGGGCCCAGGTCACCATCTCGAACAGTTCTTCCAGCGTGCCGAAGCCGCCGGGCATGGCGATGAAGCCCTCGGCCAGGTCGGACATCATGGCCTTGCGCTCGTGCATGTCCTTGACGACGAACAGCCGCGTCAGGCCGGCATGCCCGACCTCGCGTTCGAGCAGCGCCTTGGGGATCACGCCGGTGGCCTCGCCGCCCAGGCGCAGCACCTCGTCGGCGATCACGCCCATCAGGCCGACCTTGCCGCCGCCATAGACCAGCGCGATATTGTGCGCGACGAGCGCCTGGGCCAGTGCGCGCGCGGCCGTGGCGTAGCGGGGATCGGCGCCGGAAGAGGCGCCGCAGTAGACGGCGATCGATTTCATGGGTTCTCTCGGTGGGGGCAGGGTCAGTCCTGGCGCGCTTCCGGCGGCAGCTTCTTCAGGTAGTCCTCGGACAGGCGCTGGAACAGCGCGTGCGTCTCGCCGCGCAGGTAGGGACCGACCATCGACAGCACCTGGTAGCAGCCGCGCGCCAGCGCGTCGGCGATGGCCTGCTGCTCGCTGTACTTGCGCGGGTTGCGCACGTACTCGTAGGACAGCCAGTAGGTGGCCACGACCACCATATTGGTCGCCATCGCGCCGATCTGGGCGTCGCCGGCCTCCAGCGAGCCTTCGCTGCGCAGGTCTTCGCACAGCTGGCGCGCGACCTTGATCTTGTGCGCCAGGATCGCCTTGAAGTGCAGTTCCAGCTTGCGGTTGCGCGACAGCAGGTCGTTCAGGTCGCGGTAGAAGAAGCGGTACTTCCAGATCAGCTCGAACATCAGGTGCAGGTAGGTCCACACGTCTTCCATGTTCGAGCGGCGCCCGGCCGGTACGGTCAGGATGCGCTCGATCTCGGCCTCGAACTGCACGAAGATCGAATTGACGATGTCGTCCTTGTTGCGGAAGTGGTAATACAGGTTTCCCGGAGAGATGTTCATCTCTTCGGCGATCACGGTCGTCGTGATGTTCGGTTCGCCGAACTCGTTGAACAGCCGGAGCGACAGCTCGAGGATCCGTTCGCGGGTACGGCGTGGCGCTTTTTGTTGCATGGAAGACAGCATGGTTGGATTGTTCCGCAAGGATATCACCGACCGGGGCCTGCCGGCCACCGACGGCTCAGGCCAGCGCCTCCAGCGCCTCCAGTTCCTGCATCACCGCCGCCAGCACGCGCGGGTTGCGGCCGAGGGCCACGTGGCCGACGCCGCCGAAGCCGATGTTGCGCGCGCCGGGCAGCTCGCTCGTGGTCTGCGGCGACACGATATTGTCCTGGTGGGTATAGATCGACGTGACCAGCGCCCGCGTCTGCGCCGTCTCGGCGGCGGCCAGCGCGCGCAGCCACGGGCTGTCCATGCGCATCTGGAGGGCGTTCGTGCCCGGCCCGAAGCGTGCCAGCGCGGTGCCGTGGTGCGGCGAGCCGAGCGTGACCACGCGCGCCACGCGCGCCGTGCCGTAGCGGCGCATCCAGGCGCGCGCCACCAGTCCCCCCATGCTGTGGGCGACGATGGCCACCTGCGGCGCGCCGGTGGCGGCGCACAGCGCGCGCACGCGCTGCTCGACCAGCTGCGCGAAGTCGTCGATGTCGCCGCCGACCGGTTCCAGGTCGACGCCGGCATGGCTGATGCGCGCCGCATCCAGCAGCGGCACCAGCCAGGCCCAGTAGCCGCTGTTGCAGCCATAACCATGGATCAGCAATACCGGCGGGTGCGTGCTGTCCGCATGCACGCGCAGCGCCGCGCGGCCGCGCGGCACGTGCCAGGACGTGACCAGCATGCTGCAGCGAAATTCCTCGAGAAACAGGCGCAGGCGTGCGCGCCAGTCGAGGCGGTAGGGCTCCGGCGTGGGACTCGCGGCGCGCGACGACAGCAGAAAATTGTTCAGGTTGATCGCCAGCCGCACCAGCACGACGCCCCCCAGGCCGGCGAGCAGCGCCGCCCACGCCGGCGCCCCGAGCGCCAGCGCGGCGCCGGCGACGAGCAGCGCAAAGACGGCCTGCAGGACCAGGATCCCCTGCAGCAGGCGACGCGCGCTCCGGACCATCACGCCGCCGGCGCCGCGGCAGGCGCAAGAAAGAAAGGGCAAAGAATCGGCATGCCATGCAGTGTAAACGAAACCCGCCACCGCGCCGTCAAGCCCCGCAGAACCACTCCTCGACCTGCCTCAAACCGGGGTCAGAGCCCGGCTCTGACCCCGGCTCTGACCCCGGTTTGATGGAGGTCAGTCTTTGCGCAGCATCTGGCGTGCGATGCCGCGCAGGATGTTGACTTCTTCGGTTTCGAGCTGGGTGCGGGCGAACAGGCGTTTCAGGCGCGGCATCAGCTTCTTCGGGTTGTCGGCGTTCAGGAAGCCGATCGCGACCAGCGCTTCTTCCAGGTGGGCGTACATGCCCTCGATCTGCGCCACGCTCGCCGCTTCGCCGTGGAAGCCCACGCCTTCCTGCGTGCGGTTCTCGCCCTGCGCCGCCAGCCGGCATTCGTAGGCCAGCACCTGGGCCGCCTGCGACAGGTTCAGCGAGGCATAGTCCGGGTTGGCCGGAATGTTGATCAGGATATTGCACTGCTCCACGATCTGGTTCGGCAGGCCGACGCGCTCGTTGCCCAGGATGACGGCCGGACGCAGGTCGGCGTGGCCCGCCGCGTGCGCGGAGAAGGCGCGCGGGGTCCACACCGGCGGCGAGAATTCGCGCAGGCGCGCCGAGACGGCCGCGGCGAAATTGCAGCCGTCCAGCGCCTCGGCGATGTTGCCGACGATGCGCGCGCCCTGCAGCACGTCGATGGCGCCGCTGGCGAAGGCGACCGCTTCCGGATCCTGCAGCGGCGCCTCGCAGCGCGGCGACACCAGCACCAGGTCGCTGAAACCCATCGTCTTCATGGCGCGCGCCACCGAGCCGACGTTACCGGCACGACTGGTTTCCACTAACACAAAACGCAGGCGTTTGAAAAGAGATATATCAGTTTCGGTCGGGTTCATTTACAATAGCGGCATCGCGCGGTGACGAGCGTTGGAATACGGGCTGCAAGGTCCGCGATTTTAACGGCTTCGGCACAGCTTTGCTCTTTATAATTTTCTCTCGTCCAGATCGTTCACGGCGCCAGCGCGCGGTGGGCGTCAGCATTTATTTACGGAAGCTTTCATGCACCCAATGCTCAACACGGCCATCAAGGCCGCCCGCCGCGCCGCGACCGTCATCAACCGCGCCTCGTTCGACCTCGATCGCATCACCATCAGCGAAAAAAGCCATAACAACTTCGTCACCGACATCGACCAGGCGGCGGAACAGGCCATCGTCGAGACGCTGCTGAAAGCCTACCCCGACCACGCGATCCTGGGCGAAGAGACCGGCGCGTCGAGCAACCTGAACGACGAGAGCGAATACGTCTGGATCATCGATCCGATCGACGGCACCACCAACTTCCTGCACGGCTATCCGAACTTCTGCATCTCGATCGCGCTGCAGCAGCGCGGCGTGATCACCCAGGCCGTGATCTACGACCCGGTGCGCAACGACCTGTTCACCGCCTCGAAAGGCGGCGGCTCCTACCTGAACGACAAGCGCATCCGCGTGCGCAACCCGGACCGCATCAACAAGGCCCTGATCGGCGCCGGCCACGGCGCCGAGCCGCGCCAGCTGGCCGAGTACCTGCGCATGTACGAAGTCGTGGCGGCGCGCTGCCACGGCGTGCGCTCGGGCGGCTCGGCCGCGCTGGAGCTGGCCAACGTGGCCGCCGGCCGCGTCGACGGCTTCTTCGAGAAGGGCCTGAAGATCTGGGACATCGCGGCCGGCTCGCTGCTGGTGACCGAAGCCGGCGGCATCGTCGGCGAGTTCAACGGCGAATCGCAGTACCTGAACAAGGGCGACGTGATCGCCGCCGGCCCGAAGGTCTTCGCCGGCATGGTCAACCTGCTGACGCCGTTCGCAGGCTGATCCTTTTTCCCGGCCGACGGCGGGCTTTGCGCCTTTCGCGTAGAATACGCCCCCGTGTAAGTCCGGGGAGTGCCGCGGGCCTGCTTGGCCGCGCGGCATTTTCCGCCGCGGGCTTCGTGCAAGCCCGCCATCGTCCACGAGGCGCCATGCCTCCCCGCCCGCACCGGCGCGCCCTGGCGGCGCCAGCCGCGCTAGAATTTCCTTAGCGAAATATTTTTAAATAATCCACGTTGCCGCGGCATGTCGCCGCCGGTGGCGTCTTGGCGGTCCGGCTCCAGTACCGGCCACCCTGTGTCGTGCAATCCGATCGGCTGGACTGGCGCCCTTTGCCGGGCGACGGGCCGATCCCTATAGAAAACCTATGTCATTCAATACTCTCGGTCTGTCCGACGCCATCGTGCGCGCCGTCACTGAAGCTGGCTATACCGCCCCGACCCCGATCCAGGCCCAGGCCATCCCGGCCGTCCTCGGCGGCGGCGACCTGCTGGCCGGCGCCCAGACCGGCACCGGCAAGACCGCCGGCTTCACGCTGCCCATGCTGCACCGCCTGTCGACCGACAAGGTCGGCGCGGCGCTGACCAACAAGACCTCCAAGCGCGCCATCCGCGCCCTGGTGCTGGCCCCGACCCGCGAACTGGCCGCCCAGGTCGAGGAAAACGTCCGCATCTACGCCAAATACCTGAACCTGAATTCCGCCGTGATCTTCGGCGGCGTCGGCATCCACCCGCAGATCAAGATGCTGGCCAACGGCGTCGACATCCTGGTCGCCACCCCGGGCCGCCTGCTCGACCACGTGTCCCAGGGCACCATCAAGCTCGACAAGATCGAGATCCTGGTGCTGGACGAAGCCGACCGCATGCTCGACATGGGCTTCATCCACGACATCCGCAAGGTGCTGGCCGTGCTGCCGCCGCAGCGCCAGAACCTGCTGTTCTCGGCCACGTTCTCGGACGAGATCAAGGCCCTGGCCGACCGCCTGCTGGACAACCCGGCCATGATCGAAGTGGCGCGCCGCAACTCGACCGTGGAAGTGATCGCCCAGAAGATCCACCCGGTCGACCGCGACAAAAAGCACCCGATGCTGGCGCACCTGATCAAGACCAACGACTGGAAGCAGGTGCTGGTCTTCACCCGCACCAAGCACGGCGCCAACAAGCTGGTCGAACAGCTGGGCAAGGACGGCATCGGCGCGATGGCGATCCACGGCAACAAGAGCCAGTCCGCGCGCACCAAGGCGCTGGCCGAGTTCAAGGACGGCAGCCTGACCGCGCTGGTCGCCACCGACATCGCGGCGCGCGGCATCGACATCGACCAGCTGCCGCACGTGGTCAACTACGACCTGCCGAACGTGCCGGAAGACTACGTCCACCGCATCGGCCGCACCGGCCGCGCCGGCGCCACCGGCGAAGCCGTGTCGCTGGTCTGCGTGGACGAGCACCAGATGCTGAAGGACATCGAGAAGCTGATCAAGCAGACGCTGCCGCGTGAAGTGATCACGGGCTTCGAGCCGGATCCGACCGCCAAGGCGCAGCCGATCCAGCTGCGCAGCGGCGCCCCGGGCCACGCCAACCGCGGCGGCGGCCGGCCGGGCGGCAACCGTGCGGCCGGTGGCGGCGGCAATGCCGGCAACGGTGGCAATGGCGGCAACGGCGGCAAGCCGCGCGGCCAGGCGGCACCGTCGGGCCAGCGCAGCGGCGCGGGCGGCGGCAACGGCGGCGGTGCGCGCAGCGGCGGCAATGCCGCGGCGCTGCTGTCGGGCCGCGGCGGCCAGCCGGCCAGCCGCGGCAATGGTAACGGCGGCAACGGTGGCGGCGGCAACCGCGGCGGCCAGGGCCGCGGCCCGCGCCCGGCCGGCCAGCGCTCGGGCGGCGAACGCTGATCCCCTGGCGCTTCCGGTTTACCGCTGGTAGCAAGACCGTCGCCCCGTCGCAGGACGGGGCCCAATTTCGCGCGTTTCGACTGCGCTGAAAACCTGGGCCCCGTCCTGCGGCGGGGCGACGTTGTTCGGGTCCCACAAGCGACATATAGTTGAGTACTCAAGTACTTGCAAACCATTGCAAGAGCACATATACTTGATCACTCAACCATCACGCAAACACTGGAGGCCCCATGAGCACCGACACCCTGACCACCGAATTCTCCCTGCGCATGGCGCGCGCCTGGGCGACCCTGTCGCGCCGCCTCGACAACGCGCTGGGCGGCCACCACGGCATCAGCTTCGCCGACTACCAGCTGTTGCGGCACCTGCAGCAGGCGCCGGGCGGGCGCCTGCGCCGCGTCGACCTGGCCGACAAGCTGGGCCTGACCGCGTCCGGCGTCACCCGCTCGCTGCTGCCGCTGGAAAAGATCGGCCTCGTCGGGCGCCAGAGCGACCCGCGCGACGCCCGCGTCGGCTACGCGATCATCACGCCGGCAGGGGCCGAACTGGTCACCAACGCGACGGTCGTCGTCGACAACATCAGCCGCGCCGTGCTGGGCGGCCCGTCGCGCGCCCAGCTCGAGGCGACGTCCGCGCTGCTGGCCCAGATCGCCGGCGTGCCGCAATGAACGCCCGGGCGGACGCGGCCGCCGGCCGGGGCGCGCTGCTGCGCGACGCCAATTTCGCTTGGCTGATGGGCGGCGGCGCCGTTTCCGCCCTGGGCGACCAGTTCACCCTGATCGCCCTGCCCTGGCTGGTGCTCAAGCTGACCGGCGATCCGGTCGCGCTGGGCCTGGTCGTGGCGCTGATGGGCGTGCCGCGCGCCGTGCTGATCCTGTTCGGGGGCGCGCTGGTCGACCGCCATTCCCCCAAGCGCGTGCTGATGCTGACCAAGCACGTGAACACCGCCCTGCTCGCGATCCTGTGCGTGCTGGTGTGGACGGCGCAGGCGACCTTGCCGGTCGTGGTGGCGCTGGCGCTGGGCCTGTCGCTGGCCTCGGCCTTCAGCATCCCGGCCGGCACCTCGATGCTACCGCACGCCATCGCGCCGGAACGCCTGCAGGCGGCCAACGGCATGATGATGGCGATCCGCCAGGTGACCACGCTGGCCGGGCCGCTGCTGGCCGGCCTGCTGTTCGTGCTGGGCGGCGACGGCAGCGCCGGCATGGGCAGCGCGCGCGGCCTGGCGCTGGCCTTCGGCGTCGACGCCTTCACCTATGCGCTGTCGGCGTGGACCCTGGCCCGGGTCCGGCCGCGCACGGTGGCGGCGGCGCCGCCGCAGCCGGTGCTGCGCGCCATCGGCGCGGGACTCGCGCTGGTCTGGCGCGACCGCACGCTGCGCACCTGCTTCGTCTACTGGGGACTGTGCGCCTGCATCGTCGGCGGCATCATGCAGGTGGCGCTGCCGCTGCTGGCGAACGAGCGCCTGCACGGCGCGTCCGCGCTGGCCCTGTTGATGGGCGCGCACGGCGCCGGCGCGCTGGCGGGCATGGCCCTGTCCGGCATGTGGGGCCGGCGCCGGCTCGGCAACCTGGGCACGACGCTGCTGGCGGTGGACGCCGTCGTCGGCCTGCTGCTGGTGCCGCTGGGGTTCATCACCGCCAGCTGGCAGGGCATGGTCGTCAACGTCGCCATCGGCGTGCTGGGCGGCTTCGTCAACGTGGCGGTGTTCACCTGGCTGCAGCAACGCGTGCCGCAAGCCATGCTGGGGCGCATGATGAGCATCTTCATGTTCATCTTCATGGGCCTGGCGCCGCTGGCGGCCTCGCTGGCCGGCTGGCTGGCCGCGCGCATCGCGCTCGGCACGCTGTTCGCCGGCGCAGGCCTGGGCCTGGCCGGCGCCGCGCTGCTGGCCTGGCTGTTCACGCCGATGCGCGCGCTCGACGATGCGCCGGCGGCGAGCGCGCCGACAAACGGCTGAGCAGGCGTCCGACGCGCGCGCGGCGCGCGGCGTGGCGGCGGCAAATCGGCTAGCATGGAGGGCTGTTTCGTTCAATAAACAAGAAGAGCCCCCATGCCCCGTTTCGCCGCCAACCTGAGCCTGCTGTTCAACGATCTCGGCTTCCTCGAACGCTTCGCCGCGGCCCGCGCGGCGGGCTTCGACGGCGTCGAATTCCTGTTTCCCTACGCCTTCGAGACGGAGCAGATCCTCGGCCGCCTGCAACGCTACCAGCTGGAACTGGTGCTGCACAACCTGCCGGCCGGCGACTGGGCGGCGGGCGAGCGCGGCATGGCCTGCGATCCGCGCCGCATCGGCGAATTCCAGGACAGCGTCGAACTGGCGCTCGAATACGCCGTCGAGCTGGGCGTGAAACGCCTGCACTGCCTGGCCGGCAAGCTGCACCCGGCCGTGGCGCCGGAACGCGCCCACGCGACGTTCGTCGACAACCTGCGCTTCGCCGCCGCCAGGCTGGCGCCGCACGGCATCGACCTCCTGATCGAGCCGATCAACGACCGCGACGTCCCCGGCTACTTCCTGACGCACAGCCGGCAAGCCGCCGCCATCGTCGCCGAATGCGCCGTCGACAACCTGTTCCTGCAGTATGACGTCTACCACATGCAGCGCATGGAAGGCGACCTGGCGCACACGCTGCGCGAACTGCTGCCGCTGGTGCGCCACATCCAGGTCGCCGACGTGCCGGGCCGCCACGAACCGGGCACCGGCGAAATCAACTATCCCTTCCTGTTCGGCCTGCTCGACGAGCTCGGCTACGACGGCTGGGTCGGCTGCGAATACCACCCGCGCGGCGACACCGTCGCCGGCCTGGGCTGGCGCGAGCGACTGGCGCCGGCGCGCTGACGGTTAGGCGCGTATCGCTCAAGCTCTTGAGCTTGGGCAATATCGGCGCACGGCAGCTTTGAAAAAATGGGGCTTTTCGGGCACGGCCATTTGCCGACCAGAAAGGACCCATGGATTTCCGCCGCCTGTCCTCGCGTTGTTCCTTCCTGCTCCTGCTCGCCTGCGCGCTGCTGCTGGGCGGCTGCGCCAGCAACGGCCCGGTCAGCCTGGCCGAGGTGCGCGACTTCGCCGACGCCTCGGCGCGCCTGGGCGGGTACGGCGAGCTGTCGCGCCGCTACCGCGACACCTACGAGCGCGAGCAGCCCTACCTGTCGCCCGCCGCCGACCGCATCGCGAAAGAGAACGATGCGCGCCGGCGCGCCGTCTACGACGACTTCGTCAGCATCCAGAAAAGCGTGGTGCTGTACATGCAGACGCTCGGCGTGCTGGCCGGCGACGCCCGCTACGACCTATCCGAGCGCATCGATGACCTCGGCAACGGGCTGAAGGCGAACGCCGAATCCGGCCTGCAGCAGCGCCACGTCGCCGCCTACACCGGCCTGACGCGGCTGCTGACGCGGGTGATCGCGTCCGGCTACCAGAACCGCAGCGTGGAAACCATGGTGCGCGACGGCGACGCCGACGTGCAGGTGCTGCTGGAAGCGATGATCGCCCTGACCCGCCTGTACGCCAAGACCAACGAGAACGAGAAGAAGACGGTACTGGGCATCTTCGACGTCGAGATCCCGTTCTCGAGCAGGAACGCCGACCGCATGCTGGTGACGCTGGCCAAGGTGCACTACCTGAACAAGTCGACCGAGTACCGGCTGGTCGACAAGCGCTACGACGCCGCCCTGCAGGGCCTGACCAAGGTGGCGCTGGGCCACCAGAAGATGCGCGAGCACCTGAACGACCTGCGCGGCGACGAGGTGCGCAAGCTGCTGGCCGGCTACGGCCGCGACCTGCGCAACCTGCGCGATTCCCTGTCCGACTGACCACCGCTCCCGAGGAAACCGCATGGCCAACGACACGCCCACGCCCACGCCCACGCCCACGCCGACCCCCGCGCCGCCGCCGCGCCCGTCCGACCCGCAAACGCCTGCGCCGGCCGCCGCGGTCCAGTCCACGCCGCCGTCCGCGCCGCCGCCCTCGCCGGCCGAGGCGCTGGCCAGCGCGCGCCAGGTCGAGGAACTGGCCGACCGCCTGAGCGCCTGCGCCGACGATATCCACGCGCGGGTGATGCGCGACATCGGCCGCCACGGCGGCGGCAACGTGCCGGCCTCGGAACAGGCGGCCGCGCGCGCCCTGCTGGACGCCGAGATCGAACTGCGCCAGCGCGCCAACCGCCTGTACGCGGACGCCGCCGCCTGCATCGTGACGGCGCTGGGCCGGCCGCAGGCGCAGCTGGTGCAGCTGACGGCCGATGCCGCCGACAAGATCCGCCGGATCACGCACATCGGCGACGGCATCACGCTGGTGGCGCGCCTGCTCGGCCTGGCCGCCGCGGCCGCCAGCGGCCAGGCGGGGCCCATCCTCGTCGCGATCGACCGCCTCAAGACGCAGCTCGACACGAGCGCGCTGCACGAGCACCCACCCGCGGCCTCCTGACCGCGCCTCCCGGCGGTGGCCTCCCGGCGGCCCCGCGGCGTGCCGCCCGCGCCAGGCGGGGCGGCACGCGGTCTTTCAGCACATGTGCTGCCCGCCATTGATGGCCAGGTTGGCCCCGGTCATGAAGCCCGCTTCCTCCGACGCCAGGTAGGCCACCAGCCCCGCCACCTCGTCCGGCTCGCCGAGCCGGCCGACGGGGATCTGCGGCAGGATGCGGTCGCGCATGACGTCGGCGGGCACGCCGTCCGTCATCCTGGTGCGCAGGTAGCCCGGCGACACCGTGTTGACGGTCACGCCGTGGCGCGCCGTCTCCAGCGCCAGCGCCTTGGTGAAGCCGTGCACGCCGGCCTTGGCGGCCGCGTAGTTGGCCTGGCCGAAGGCGCCCTGCTGGCCGTTCACGGACGCGATGTTGATGATGCGGCCCCAGCGCTGCGCCAGCATCGGCTCGATGGCCTGCTTGCTCATGTTGAACACGCTGTCGAGGTTGGTGCGCAGCACCGCCTGCCAGTCCTCGCGCGTCATCTTCTTCAGGCTGCGGTCGCGCGTGATGCCGGCATTGTTCACCAGCACGTCGATCCGGCCCATCTCGGCCAGCAGCTTCTGCATCATCCATTCGCAGTCGCCGTAGTCGGTCACGTCGACCTTGTACGCGCGAAAACGGTAGCCGTCGTCGCGCTGGGCGGCCAGCCAGGCCTCCGGCCCGGCATTGCCCGGCGAATGGGTCGCCGCCACCCGGAATCCCGCATCCTGCAGGCGCCGGCAGATCGCCGTGCCCAGTCCTCCCATGCCACCCGTCACCAAGGCCACTTTTTGCTCTTGCATGGCGCATCGTCTCCTCTGGAAACTGCCGCGCGGCTGCGCAGCACGAAGCATCGAGTCTAGGATGCCGAGCAAAAGAAACTTTGAGACAGGTCAAAGCCAGACTGCTGTCGAGTCAGGTACCGGTCTGGTGCAGCGGGATATAGAGGCGCAGTTGCTTGCCGCGATGAAAAACGCCACGCAGGGCATTGCAGGCATCCCAGACGCGCTCGTAGGAATCGCCGACTTCGAGCAGCGCCCACGGACTGTCGGGCTTGCCGTCGCGGATCATGCACACGTGCTCGATCCGCAGGTAGCGCGACAGGTGCGCGCTGACGCTGTCCTCGCAATCGTCGCCGCACAGGCCGGACAGGACCACTTGCATGCCGCCTCCCGTTCAGGCCACGATGTTGAGGCCGCCATCGACGTAGACGGTACTGCCCGTCAGCCGGTGCGCATAGTCGGACGCCAGGTAGGCGCAGGTATTGCCGACGTCGACGATGTCGACCAGCTCGCCGAGCGGGGCGCGCGCCACCGCGTCGCGCAGCAGCAGCTCGAAGTCCTTCAGGCCCGACGCCGCGCGCGTCTGCAGCGGCCCCGGCGAGATCGCGTGCACGCGGATGCCGCGCGGCCCCAGTTCGTGCGCGAGGTAGCGGCAGGACGCCTCCAGGGCGGCCTTGACCGGCCCCATCACGTCGTAGTTCGGCACCACCTTCCGGGCGCCGTGGTAGCTCATCGCGAACAGGGTGCCGCCCGCCGTCATCAGCGGCGCGGCGCGGCGCGCCATGCGCAGGAAGGAGTGGCAGGAAATGTCCATCGCGCTCAGGAAGCCGTCCAGCGGACAATCCATCAGGCGCCCCTGCAACGCGTCCTTCGGCGCCCAGGCGATCGAGTGGACCAGGATGTCGAGCCGGCCGTGGCGCGCCAGCGCCGCGAACACGGCGTCCATCTGCGCGTCGCTGGTCACGTCCAGCGGCAGCAGTTCGGCGCCCAGGTCGCGCGCCAGCGGCTCCACGTAGGGCCTGGCCTTGTCGTTCAGGTAGGTCAGCGTCAGGTCGGCGCCGAGGCGGCGGAAGGCGAGCGCGCAGCCGTAGGCGATCGAGTGCTCGTTGGCGACGCCGACCACCAGCGCGCGCTTGCCTTCCAGGATGGGGTAAGTGGTTGCGGTCATGCGGGGCGCTCCATCAGGTCGAGGGTATGGCGGGCAATCATCAGTTCTTCGTCGGCGGGCACGATCCAGACGGCGACGCGGCTGTCCGGCCGGCTGATGCGCGCCACGCCGCGCGGCGCCGCATTCGCCGCCTCGTCCAGCGCGACGCCGAGCCAGGCCGCGTCGCGGCAGACGGCGGCGCGCAGGGCGACGCTGTTCTCGCCGATGCCTCCCGAAAACACCAGCGCGTCGAGTCCGCCCAGGCTTGCCGCCAGCGAACCGAGCTCGCGCCCGATGCGGTAGACCAGCAGGTCGATGGCCAGGCGCGCGCGCGGGTCGCCGCTCGCCTCCAGCGCGCGCATGTCGGACGAGATGCCGGACACGCCGAGCAGGCCCGACTGCTGGTACAGCATTTCCTGCACCCGGGCCACGTCCATGCCGAGTTCCTGGATCAGGTACAGCACGACGCCGGGATCGAGCGCGCCGCAGCGCGTTCCCATCGGCAAGCCTTCGACGGCGGTGAAGCCCATCGTGCTGGCGACGCTGCGTCCGCCCGCCATCGCGCACATGCTGGCGCCATTGCCCAGGTGGGCGGCCACGACCTTCGCCCGGGCCAGCGCCGGATCGGCCTGCGGCAGCCGGCTGGCGATGTATTCGTAGGACAGGCCGTGGAAGCCGTAGCGGCGCACGCCCAGGTCGGTCACCGCGGGCGGCAGCGCGAACGCCTGCGCCAGCGCCGGCTGGACGCTGTGGAAGGCGGTGTCGAAGCAGCCGACCTGCGGCAGGTGCGGCGCCAGCTGCGCCACCGCGCGCACGGCCGCCAGGTTGTGCGGCAGGTGCAGCGGCGCCAGCGGGACCAGCGTGTCCAGGTAGGCGAGCGCCTCCGCGTCCAGGCGCCGGGGGCCGCTGTAGTGCGTGCCGCCGTGGACGATGCGGTGGCCGGCGGCCAGCACGCGGTAGCCGCCCAGGTGGCCGGCCGCGAAGTCTACCAGGTAGCGCATGGCGGCGGCGTGGTCGAGCGCCTCGCCCCATTCCTCGGCGCCGATCGACGCGCCGGCGGCATCGCGGGCCGAAAAGCGCGTGGGGCCGCTATACAGGTTCTCGATCCTGCCCTTGAACGTCAGGTCCAGCCCGGCGCCGCTGTACAGCGAGAACTTGATGCTGGACGAACCGGCATTCAGGACGACGATGCCGTCGTTGGCGGCGATCATGTCAGCCGCCCAGCAGGCGCGCGTCGGCCAGCTTGGCGCGCGCCACCAGCACCGCCACCGCGCAGGACGCCAGGCGCGCGGCGACCGAGTCGGCGCGGCTGGTCAGGATCAGCGGCACGCGCGCGCCCAGCACGATGCCGGCGGCGGCCGCGCCGGCCATGAAGCTGAGGCTTTTCGCCAGCATGTTGCCCGCCTCCAGGTCGGGCGCGACCAGCACGTTGGCGCGGCCCGCGACGGGCGAGACGATGTGCTTGAGCGCGGCCGCCTGCATGTCGATCGCATTGTCCATCGCCAGCGGACCGTCGAGCACGGCGCCGGTGATCTGGCCGCGGTCGGCCATCTTGCACAGGGCGGCCGCGTCGATGGTCGACGGCATCTTGGCGCTGACGGTCTCGACGGCCGCGAGGATCGCCACGCGCACCTCGGGGAAGCCCAGCACGTGGGCCAGGTCGATCGCGTTCTGGACGATGTCCGCCTTGGCCTCCAGCGTGGGCACGATGTTGACGGCGGCATCGGTGATGATCAGAGGTTCGGCGCGGCCCGGCACGTCCATGACGAAGCAGTGGCTCAGGCGGCGCGCGGTGCGCAGGCCGGTGGTCGAGGACACCACGGCGCCCATCAGCTCGTCGGTGTGCAGGCTGCCCTTCATGAGCGCGGCGGCCTTGCCTTCGCGTACGAGTTCGACGGCGCGCGCCGCCGATTCGTGGCTGTGCTCGGTATCCACGAGCGGCAGGGCCGCCACGTCGAGGCCGGCCGCGTCGGCCGCGGCGAGGATGCGGGCGCGCGGTCCGACCAGGATCGGTTCGATCAGGCCCATGCGCGCGGCATCGAGCGCCGCCTCCAGCGCGTGGCCGTCGCAGGGGTGGGCGACGGCGACCGCGACGGGACCGATGCGCCGCGCCGCGGCGATCAATCGGTCGTAATAAGGGTGTGCCGGTTTCGACGCTTCCATGTGGACTCCGCTGATTGACGCGAGCCCATCATATCACCGCATTTTTGCCATAAAACAAATTTTTGCTGCGGTGCGACAAAATGTCCACCCGCTACCCTCAGCGGATGATGTCGGGGACGCTGGCCGGATCGAAGTCGGCCCAGTCGCCGTCGACGATATTGCCCTGCGCCCGCTCGAGCTGGGTGGCGCCCAGGCCGCGCAATACCTCGACCGCGCGGTGCTCCTGGGCCGGATCGTCGAAGGCGACGGCCACCAGCATGCCGGCATGGCGGTTCTCGACGGGGGCGCGGCCGCCCTCCTCCCGCTCGCCGGCGTCCTTCATCTTGGTGAAGCTGAACAGCGAACCGACGTGGGCGCCGACCAGGCCGCCCACCACGGGGCCGATCGGCCCGGTGAGCGGCGCCGTGGCCGCGCCCGCCACCGCGCCGATGGCGGCACCGGCGCCGACGCCCTGCGCCACGCCTTCGGGCGACTCCTTGGCGCCCGGTGACGTGATGTGGTCGCCGCCGATGGGCGTCATGTCGTGCTGGCCCGGCTGGCTCAGGTAGAAACCGCTGATGCGTTCGCTCTGGAAACCCGCGTCGGCCAGTGCGCGGCGCGCCTGGTCGACGTCGTCCTGAAGCTGGAAGTGTCCTGCGATGATGGTGGACATGGCCGACTCCTCTGCATTCGATGAGGCCCAGCATGCGCCCGCGCGGCCGCAAGGTCTGTACGAGAGCGCACGCAGCCCAGCGGCAGCGGCCCGGCGGGCGCCGCCGGGCGTGCCATGCGTGCCGGCCAGGCGCCTAGCGCCACTGCCCGTAGTCCACCGTCGCCGGCCCCGGCTCCACTACCGGCGCCGCGAACCAGGCGCGCGGGTCGACCCGGAAATAGGCCTGGAACTCGGCGTACAGCGCCGGGTGGCCGGCCGCCAGCGCGTGCGGCTGCTCGAAGAAGGTCTCGGTGGCGACGGCGAAGAATTCCGCGGGGTTGGTGGCGCCGTACGGGTCCAGCACGTCGCGGTAGCCCCAGATGGTGTCGCGCCGCAGCAGCGCGAAGTCGCGGCCCAGCGTCTCCGACCAGCTGCGGTAGCGTTCGGCGCTGCCGAGGATGGGCGCGCCGTTGTTGCTGCCCGATTCGCTGTCGAGCTGGTGCGCGAACTCGTGCAGCACGACGTTGTGCGTGCCCTCGGGCGCCAGGCCGGCGCGGCGCACGTGTTCCCAGGACAGGATCACGCGGCCGTCGCCCCAGGATTCGCCCAGCAGGTCCTGGCGCGTCTCGGTGACGACGCCGGCCTCGTCGGCCTCCTTGCGCGGCACCAGGAAGGCGCCGGGGTACACGAGCACCGCATGCAGGCCCGGATAGACGCGCATGGGACGGTTCAGCAGCAACAGGCAGGCCTGGGCCGCGATCGTCACGCGCATCTCCTCGGTCACCCCCAGCCCCGCGCAGCCGACGAAGGTCTTTTCGTGCAGGAACTGCTTGGTCAGGCGCTGCAACTGCTGCTGGAGGTCCGGCGGCATGCCCCGGTACTGGTCGACGTTGCGCTCGATCCAGCCCAGTTGCACCGGACTCAGGGGCCGGGCCAGCACGCGGCGCAGGCGCCAGCGCGGGACCTGCCAGGCCAGCAGCAGCGCCCCGGCGACGACGGCGCAGGCCAGTGCGGCTTCCATCGTGCCTCCCCGGTCAGGCGGCCGGCGCCGCGGCGGCCTTCGGCGCGAAGTGGGCTTCGACGGCATCGGCATTGCCGACCAGGCGGCCGCCGATGAACACCTGCGGCCAGGTCATTTCCCCGGAGACAGCGCGCAGGACGCTGGTGTTGATGGTGGCGTCCTGGGAGAGATCGGTGAAGACGACGCCATTGGCCTTGAGCACGGCCTTGGCGCGCGCGCAGTGCGGGCAGCCTGGCTTGGAAAAGATGACGACCGGCTCGCGCGGTTCGGCCTGCGGATTGATGTAGCGCAGCATGGTATCGGCGTCGGACACCTCGAACGGATCGCCTTCCTTGTCTTCCTCGATGAAGATCTTGTCGATGACGCCATCCTTGACCAGCATCGAGTAGCGCCAGGAACGCTTGCCGAAGCCCAGGTCGCGCTTGTCGACCAGCAGGCCCATGCCTTCGCTGAAGTCGCCGTTCCCGTCCGGGATCATGGTGATGTTGCCGGCTTCCTGGCCGCCCTGCCAGGAATTCATGACGAAGGCGTCGTTGACCGAGATGCAGACGATGTCGTCGACGCCGTTCTCGCGCAGCACCGGCGCCAGCTCGTTGTAGCGCGGCAGGTGCGCCGACGAACAGGTCGGCGTGTACGCGCCCGGCAGGGCGAACACGACGACGGTCTTGCCCTTGAACAGCTCATCGGTCGTAATGTCGCGCCATTGGTCGTTGGGACGCGCCTTGAACGTCACGTCGGGGACGCGTTTTCCTTCCAGTGATTCGGCATTCGGCAGCATGGATTCTCCTCGTTGGTCGTGGCGGCAAGGGCGCCGCCTGAGCGGGCATATGGGAACTCTTGCCGCCTTTTCAATTGGCAAGCAATAAAAAAACGCCACCGGCCGATGGCGGGTGGCGTCTTCGCGGTGCGGCCGGGGCCGCCCGGCATGCGGGATCCGGAATCAGGCGCGTTCCTTGGCGACCTGGTTCGGCGCCGGGCCGAACAGCGCGGCGACCAGCGGATCGCGGGCGACCGGGCTGCGGTTCACGCGGATCGCGTAGTGGGTGTCGTCGGCCAGGATGTGGAAGTGGCGGCCGGTGCCGGCCATGCTCTGCTCGCGCAGGCCCGGACGTTCCTTGCGCGGCGCGGCGCCTTCGCGCTTCGGCTGGCAGATGGCGCCCAGGAAGGCCTTGACGCGGTCCGGATCCGGGGAGATACGGTAGACGGCCTTGCCCAGGTAGGTGGCGGTGCCCTCGATGTAGCGTGCCAGTTCGATCACGCCGGCTTCGCGCAGGTCGCGGATGTATTTACGGGCGCCCGACGGCGAGAATTTCAGGAACCAGGCGATTTCGTCGGCCAGCATCTCGTGCGTTTGCAGCTCGCCAATCAGCTTCTGCATGTTCTCGATGCGGCGCTGGGTGGCCGAAGTCGACCGCACGCGTTCGATCGGCGCCAGCGAAATCGGGGCGCGCTCGGTCGGTTGCGGCGGGACACGTTCGATCAGTGCAGAATTGCTGGAAGTGTGCACTGCGTTGAGGTCGCCTTGCACCGCATTGTGGTGAGTCGCTGCATGCATATTGGTCTGCTCCGTATAAAAGACTGTGTTCTGGTGAGGCCCGGGACCGGCATGTGTCGTATGACCTGCTGACAACACGTCGGTTCCGCTTAACTGGTTACAAGATTGCCTGCCCTACCATGCCCGGTCTGTGCGCCATCCAACATTTCTAAAAATTTCCAAAAGTAATTTTTTGGCAGCGCGCCTTGATGCCGGTTAAAGACGAGGCCGCCAAAAGGCGTCCAGGAACATGCGTTTGATCAGTGCCAGAAATTGAACTCGACACCTCGACCGTCATCCAATGAATGTGCAAATCATGTTGATGTTGCATATTTGCAACGCTGCAACATGGCTTTCATGACATGGCGGAGAGGGCCGGAGGAGCGATATGACATGGAGGGCGGTCCGTATGACGCCGCCATGACGGCCGCGGATGGCGTATATGCATGGTTTCCCTGTCATCGGCATGTGCCGGGGCTGCGCGACGTTGGCTGACGATGGCACGACGTATGACGCAGTTCGTAACATTCAGAAACACTCGGCAACCGTGACATAAATGACTACGTTGTAAGATCGCCACAACAATCGGCGCTTAGGTGCGCTAGCGCACTGACCTAAAGAATTGCCGGCTTGTAAGCTTGTCATCAACATCACTGCAAGGCATGCGATGTCAAGTACCTTTACAACTTATGGGAGTTACCTGTGAATAATACGAAGAAGATCGCCCTGGCTGCCGCCATCCTGTGCTCCGCCGCTTCGGCAATGGCGCAAGAAGAAGTCATCAACCCGTCCTGGTACGTGATGCCGACCGTCGTCGGCATCAAGCCGGACGCGGACTTCGGCACCGACAAGAAGGACTGGGGCGGCGGGTTGAAGTTCGGTAAGGCTGTCCACCCGCTGTGGGACATCCAGATCGGCGCCACCCATGCACGCGCCGAGGAAAACGGCTTCGACTACCGCCAGACGCTGGTTGGCGCGGATGCCTTGCTGATGCTGTCGCGTAAGAACTTCCGTCCGTTCCTGCTGGTCGGCGTCGGTGGCCAGCGTGACCGCATGGGCCGTCCGGGCCTGGGCATCCAGAAAGGCTGGTCGCCGTACGCCACCGCCGGCCTGGGCTTCCAGGTAGGCATCAACGACCAGTGGTCGCTGCAGGCCGACGCCCGCGCCGTCAAGGGCTGGATCCGCGACGACGACCAGTTCGGCTTCGACAAGTCGCTGAACAAGTACGTCTCGCTGAGCCTGAACTACGCGTTCAACCCGCCGCCGCGCCCGGCTCCGGCCCCGGCACCGGCCCCGGTCGTCGAGACCCCGCCGCCGGCACCGGCACCGGTCGCGCCGCCGCCGCCGCCGCCGGCACGCTTCGAGAAAGTGACCCTGGAAGCGACCAAGATGTTCGCGTTCGACAAGGCCGAGCTGGTCATGCCGGCACCGAAGCTGGACGAGATCGCCGCCGCGCTGAACGCCGACACCTCGATCAGCGACATCACGATCACCGGCTACACCGACCGCCTGGGCTCGGAGAAGTACAACCAGAAGCTATCGGAGCGCCGTGCCAACGCCGTGCGTGACTACCTGATCAGCAAGGGCATCGACGGCAGCCGCCTGAAGGCCGTCGGCCGTGGCGAGGAAAACCCGGTCGTCACCGATTGCAACCAGAAGAAGAAATCGGAACTGATCGAGTGCCTGGCACCGAACCGCCGCGTCGAGGTCGAGCAGATCACCATCGAACGCCGCGTGCAGTAAGGTTCATGCCGGTCCATCACATGGACCTGTCGAGCGCCCCCGACCGGGCGCTCCGATCCAACGCGCCTTCGGGCGCGTTGTTTTTTTCTACGGAGAACACGCGATGGCAGTACAAAACTGGGTACCTTTCTCGCGCCAGCTCGTCCACGTGATGCGCTGCGCCGTCTCCGAATGGATGGACCACCGGGCCGCCAGCAAGGGCGCGGCCCTGGCGTATTATTCGCTGTTCTCGCTGGCGCCGATCCTGGTGCTGGTGATCGCGATCGCCGGCTTCTTCTACGGCCAGGAAGCCGCGCAGGGCCAGCTGATCCACGAATTGCGCGGCCTGGTCGGCCCGCAGGGCGCGGAAACGATCCAGGCGATCCTGGCCGGGGCGCGCGACCAGGAAAGCGGCAAGCTCGCCACCATCATCGCCTCGGTGCTGCTGGTGGTCGGCGCGACCAGCGCCTTTTCCGAACTCAAGGACAGCCTCGACGAGATCTGGGGCGTGCCGCCGCCGCCGAACGCCAGCTGGTGGGACACGGTGCGCACGCGCCTGCTCTCCTTCGGCCTGATCCTCACGCTCGCGCTGCTACTGATGACCTCGCTCGTGGTCTCGGCCGCGCTGTCGTTCGTGGAAAAGTTCTTCGGCGGGATCTGGCAATCGGCCACCGTGGTGCTCGGCTGGGTCGCTTCCGGCTTCGGCTTCCTCGTGATCGCCGTGCTGTTCGGCGTGATCTACAAGCTGCTGCCGCGGATCAAGCTGTCCTGGCACGACGTCACCATCGGCGCGCTGGGCACGGCCGTCATGTTCACGCTGGGTAAGTTCGCGATCGGCCTGTACATCGGCAACAGCAGCACCACCAGCAGTTTCGGCGCCGCCGGATCGCTGATCGCCCTGCTGCTGTGGGTCTATTATTCGGCGCAGATCTTCTTCCTGGGCGCCGAGTTCGCGCGCCAGTACGCCATCCAGCTGGGCAGCCTGCGCAAGAAGGACGTGCCGGATACCAGCGGACGCGGCGGCAGCGCCGGCGCCCGCGCCCCGTCCAGGTAAGCCAGCGGGAAGCGCTTGCGCGACGGCGCCGCGGGGCCGTCGCGCGGCGCCGTCGGCGCCCTTCCCCCCGCGTCATCCCGGCCCGGGACGCGGCATGGGGTATGGCATGGGGTATGGCGCATCGTCGCCGTAGCTCGTGCCGCATGCGGAAAGCGGATGCGCCGGCGCGCGGCGGCAGGTGCGTTCGCGGCAGGACCGTCTCCCGGCGCCAGGCCGGGACGCCTTCCGCGGCGGCGTCACGCCCCCGGGATGCGCTCCACCACGACCGGCCTGGCCGTCCCGTGCCACGGCATCATTCGCCCAGCAGTTCGGCGACGACTTCCATGCCTTCGACGCGCTCGGCCACGACCTTGATCACGACGACGACGGGCACGCCCAGCAGCAGCCCCCACATGCCCCACAGCCAGCCCCAGAACAGCAGGCTGACGAAGACCGCGGCCGGGTTCATCTTGGCGATCTTGCCGGTCATCCAGGTGGTGACGACCATGCCGACCAGGGTGGCGATGGCCAGCGAGGCGCCCGCCACCAGGATCACCATCTGCAGCGATTCGAACTGCAGGAAGGCGACCAGGCCGGTGGCCGAGGTGATCAACAGGGGGCCGAAATACGGCATCACGTGGGCCACGCCGGCGAAGATGGCCCAGGCGCCCGCGTTTTCCAGGCCAATCATGCGCAGCGCCACCCACATCAGCAGCGCCAGCAGCGCGTTGGTGACCAGCAACATGAACATGTAGTTCTGGATCGAGGTGTTGATGTCCTCGAGGATGTGCACCGTGACCTTCTTCCGCGTCAGCGACGGCCCGGTCAGCTTGACGAGCTTGCGCTTGAAGGTGTCGCCGGCCAGCAGCAGGAAGAACACGAGGAACACGACCATCGTGGCCTGCGAGACGAAGCTGGCCAGGCCGACCGAGCCGGCCAGCAGCCAGTCCATGACGCGGAAATTGCTGGCGCCCGGCGTCTGCTGCGACGCCGGCACGGACAGCGACGGCGGCGCCCGCCGCGCCGGCGCATGGCGCGCGCCGCTCGCATTGGCGGCGGCGGCCTGCTCGATCTCGGCGGCGGCGGCCTGCACGCGCTGGATCGTCGACGGCTGGCCGTCCGAGGCCTGCATGATCAGGCGCGTGACCTTGTGCGTGAGCGCGGGCAGTTCGTCGACGATGTTGAAGATCTCGCCCTGCACGCGCTGGATGGTCAGCGCCATGGCGACCAGGATCACGGCGGTGACGAGGGTGGCGCCGATGGCGCGGCGGATGTGCCAGCGCTCGAGCCAGCGCACGACGGGGCTCAGGGTGTAGGCGATGAAAATGCCGAGCAATAGCGGCACGAAGAAATTCTTGGCCCATTGCAGGCCGAATACGAAAGCGACGGTGGCGATCACGGCCAGCGTCAGGCCGCGCGCATTGACGTGCACCGGCAGGCGCAGTTGCCCGTGCTGGGCGCCCAGCTCTTCGCCGGTCGGCGCGCCGGCGGCGTCGACGAGGCCGGCCTCGCGGGCGGCGGTGCCGACGGATTCAGGCTGGGCCGGGGCCGGAGGCGCGGCGGCGTCGGTGGCAAGGGAGCCGGAGTTGGCGAGCTGCATGTGGTACCTGTTCAACCTGTGGGGTGGGCACCCCGTGCCCACCGACTGCGTGCATCATGCCGGCTCGTGGTGGGCACGGTGCATGCGAGGCCCGCGGCCCCGCATGCCCACCCTGCGGCTCCCTGCCGGCATGGCCGGTACCGGCTTATTTTACGCGGATATCGTTCTTGACCGAGGTCACGCCCTTCACGCCGCGCGCCAGGTCGGCGGCCTTCTTGGCATCTTCCGGCTGGGCCACGAAGCCCGACAGCTGGACGTCGCCCTTGTAGGTCTCGACATTGATCTCGGTCGACTTCAGGGTCGGCTCGTTGAAGATCGATGCCTTCACCTTGGCGGTGATGACGGAATCGTCGACGTATTCGCCGGTGCTTTCCTTGGTCGGCGACGAGGAGCAGCCGACGATGGTGAAGGCGACGGTGGCGGTGAAGATGGCGGTAGCGACACGTTTGGTGATGTTCATGGTGAACTCCTTGTTGTTGGTGGTGGTATTGCCGGTTACGCTCCGATGAGCAGGATGCGGGCGGACCCGCTGAAGCCGGTCATGGCAGGGTCATGACGTCATGGACCCTGGCGTGACCGGCCTTCACTTGCCGAATGCCGACTTCGCGTCCGCCATGCACTGGTCCTTGGCGGCGCCGGCGAACGCGTCGCAGCGCTGCTTGGCCACGCGCCACGACGCCTCCAGCTTGTCGTCCTGCGCCTCGTTGCGCGCCTGGATCGCCTTGCGGTCGGCCTTGGCATCGGCCTGGGCCGCCACCAGCGCGGCCTTGGCCTGCGCCTGGCACACGTCCTTGTCGTTGCCCGTGAAGCCGGCGCAGCGCACCTTCTCGCGGTCGTAATCGGCCGCCGCGATGCGCATGCGCGCCCGGGTATAGGCCTGCAGCGTGTCCTCGTAGCGGGCGCGCGCCTCTTCCTGGGCATGCACGCGCGCCGCCTTGGCCGTCGCCACGCACAAGTCCTTCGGATTGCCGGCCAGCGTGTCGCACTGCGCGCGCGCCGCCTTGTAGCTGGCCGCCGCCGCGTCGCGCGCCTGCTGGAACGCCTGGCGCGCTTCGGGCGTCGCCGCCCGCGCATGGCCCGCCGCCCACAACAGGGCCGCGGCAAGCAGCAGGATCATATGGGGTGTCCGCATGTTGTTCTCCTTGTTCTCGACAGTTGTAGTTTTACTCTGCCGTAAGGGGAATTTCTGTTCGCTGCCGAACACAGTACAGCAGTGTTGTAAGGACATGGACTTGACGCACTATCAATGGGTGCGTCATCGCACAGACCCTGGCAACCCGACTGCTTAATCTGGACATCACATCTTTGCCAGGAGAACAAGTCATGAAAGCCATGCGTTCGATTGCCGCCCTCGTCGCGGCCGGTGCAATCCTCGGCGGTTGCGCAAGCAATAGTTCCCAGCCGTACTACGGTAGCGACGGCTACCGCGGCGGCTACGACAACACGGCCTCGATGGGCTACGGCACCATCGAGTCGATCCAGGTCACGACCGGCGACAACCGCACCAGCGGCGCCGGCGCCATCGTCGGCGGCCTGGTCGGCGCGCTGGCCGGCAACCAGGTCGGCAGCGGCGGCGGCCGCACGGCGGCCACCGTGGCCGGCGGCGTGGCCGGCGCGGCGATCGGCAACCGCGTCGAGGCGAACCGCAATCCCGAAGGGCAGCAAATGTATGCAGTCAATGTCCGTCTGGACAATGGCGAGTACCGCACCATCGTGCAGGACAGCGTCTACGATTTGCGCGTAGGTAACCGCGTGCGCGTGGTCGACGGCCGCGTCTACCGTTACTGATCGCAGCGAGCGCCGCGATCGGCGCGCAAGCCGGCACGCGGGTGCCGGCTTTTTTGCGTGGCCCGCCGGGGCGCGGCGCATGCACGCGCGCGGCGACGCACAAAAAAAGACGGCGTCCAATCGTAGATTGCGACGCCGCTCAAGCCCCACCATATTCGTGTAGCGTGCGCAGCAGGCTTGCCGCCGCGCACTTGAATCTTCCTGCGGGAACGCATCTGGCGATGCATTCCGTCGTCACCCTCAGTATGTCATATCCTGGCCATGTGCATGCGCGCGCTTGCGCTGCAGGACCAGGGCGGCGATGCCGGCCAGGGCGGCGATGCCCAGCGCCGGCTTGCCGAGGCGGCGCTTGCGGATGAAGCCCAGCACGGTCAGCGCGTACGGGGCCAGCACCGAGATGCTGGTACCGGTGGGCTGCAACAGGGCGTCGGCCCGGGTCCGCAGCGCCCAGGTCGCATGGTCGATGACCGAGTGAAACATCACCTCGGGCTTGGCCGCATGCTTGATCTGGGCACGGGCATGGGCCACGCCCGTGCGGTAGAACTCGCCCTCGCGCAGCAAGGCGCGCTTGCGCTCCTCGTGGGCACCATGGTGCCCGTGGTGGCTCGTCTTTTCCATCGTTTCTCCTTACATCAGCATGTCGCGGTCGTTGCGCAATTCCTTCATCGTTTCCGGGAAGGCCAGCTTGCCCTGCTTGAGCATGGACAGGCCCTTCATGACCAGGACGAGGGTGAGCACGGCGAACACGATGAACAGGACCAGCAGGATCTTCCATCCCATCGACTCCCATGCGAGCGCGACGATGGTGGCGGTGCCGTAGGCCAGCGCGAACCAGGTGAACAGGGCAGCCGCCGCGAAAATGGCGATCAGCTCGATCACATGGTTGCGCACTTCCGTCAGCTCGAGCGCGGCAAGCTCCACGCGCGAGACCAGGAGGCCGAACACGTTCTTGGTGAGGCTGGTGATGCCGCCCAGGAGGCCGGGGCTTTGCACGCGGGCTTCGTTGATATCCATGGCTGCCCCCGACCGCGATTATTTACGGCCCAGTACGACACCCAGCAGCAGACCGACACCGGCCGCGACGGCCACCGTGCGCCACGGATTGTCCTTCACGTAGACATCGGCAGTGTGGGCCAGTTCCTTGCCCTTGACGACGGCCTGGTCCTGGTACTTGCCGGCCTTGCCCAGGGCAACGTCCAGCATCTGCATGCCGCGCTCGCGCAGCTCGTCGGCCTTGTTGCCGGTCAGGGCGGCGGCGGCGGTCAGCAGCGACTGGGCGTCGCGGACCAGCGCCTTGACGTCGCCGGTGGCGTCGTCCAGGCTGCCGTTCACGGAAGCGGCGTTGGCGTTGGCGCGGGCCGCATTGGCATTGGCACGGATGGATTCGAGCATGATGTACTCCTTGTCTTGGTGTGAATGTGAGGGATGGACGGCCGCCGGCTCAGGCCAGCAGGTCGCGCATGTCGTCGGCGTGTTCCTCTTCGGTGGCGAGGATCTCGATGAGCATGTTCTTGGTGGTCGGGTCCTTGTCGCCGATGGCGGCGATCATCTGGCGGTAGGACTCGATGGCGACGCGCTCGGCGATCAGGTCGGCGCGGATCATCGCCTGCACGTCCTCGGAATCGTCGTACTCGGCGTGGCTGCGCTGGGTCAGCGTGGCCGGGTTGAAGTTGGGCGAGCCGTTCAGCTGGACGATGCGCTCGGCGATGCGGTCGGCGTGGTCCTGCTCCTGCTGGGCATGCTCGAGGAACTCATCCTTGATGTGGCCGGTGTTCGGGCCGCTCACGGTGTAGTAGTGGCGCTTGTAGCGCAGCACGCACAGCAGCTCGGTAGCCAGTGCCGCGTTGAGCATGGCGACGACCGCCTCGCGGTCGGCCGCGTAGCCCTCGGTGACGGCGCCGTCCTCGAGGTTGGCCGCGGCGCGGCGGATCTCCTGGATGTCGAAGCCATGCGCCAGATTCGATGCGTTCTGTTCCATGATAAAACCTTTCCTTCCTTGTGGGGGTCAAAAACAAAAATCAGCGCTGCGCCGCACGCGGCGGGATCGCCGCGCCATCGTTCGACAGCACGATTTCGACGCGACGGTTCAGCTGGCGGTTGGCCGCCGTGTCGTTGCCGGCGACCGGGTACGCTTCGCCGTAGCCGCGCATGTCCACGCGCTGGCGCGGCACGCCGAGGCTGGTCAGGGCCTGGGCCACGGACGCCGCGCGGCGCTCGGACAGGTCCTTGTTGTGGGATGCGCTGCCGGTGCTGTCGGTGAATCCTTCGACCAGCACGGAGCGGTCCGGGTTCTGCATCATGACCTCGGCCAATTTGCGCACGGTCGCCATGCCGTTCGGGGTCAGCTCGGCGCGGTCGGTGGCGAACAGCACGTCGCCGATCGTCACGACCATGCCGCGCTCGGTCTTCTGCGCATGCAGCTCGACCAGCAGCGCCTCCAGGCGCGACGACCGCTCGGCCAGCTGGGCCGCCTGGGCCTGCGCGGCCTGGGCCTGCATCCGGGCATCGGCGGCCTGGGCCTGGGCGGCGGCGGCATCGCGCTTGGCGCGCTCGGCCTCGGCGGTGCGCGCTTCCAGCTGCACGCGGTCGCGCTCGCGGCTGGCGTTGGCGATCTCGGCTTCGGCGCCCTTGGCCTTGGCCACTTCCTGGGCGGTGGCGATGCGCTGCTTGGCCACGTAGGCCAGGCGGTCGATCGTGTCCAGGCTCTCGCGCTGGGCGGCGGCCTGGTTGGCGCGGTCGAGCGCCTCGCCGGCCTGGCGGAATTCCATCGGCGCATACGACGCGACCTGCGGATTGTTGTTGGCGGCGACGAAGTCGGCGCGCGCCTCGTCCAGCGTCGGCGTGGTGGTCGGGGTGGTGCTGCAGGCCGTCAGCGACAGGACGCCGGCGAGCATGAGCGACGAGGCGATCGCGGTGGTCGACTTCTTGAAGTACGCTTTCATGGTGCTTCCTTTCTGTTCTGCATGGGCGCGCCTGGTACGGCGCGGTTCTTGTTGGCGAATGCGACTGAAGGATGCGGGCTTACTGTCCCGAATTGGCGCGGTCGACTTCCTGGCGCAGCACGCGCAGGTCTTCGTTGAGCGCGTCGGCGGCGGCCGTGGCCTTCGCCGATGCCGCCTTGCTCTGCGCCAGCTTGGCGTCGGCCTGGGCCTGCACGGCGAGTTCGCGCGCCGTCTTGTAGTCCTTGGCGGCCAGCGCCTGGTTGGCGCGCATCATCTTTTCGCGCGCCGCGTTGATTTCCTGGGGCGCCAGCTCGGGCGCGCCCGCCGACACCGCGTTCTCGACGGCATTGTGCGAGACGGCGACGGCCGCGGTGGCCGGGGTCTTCTCGGGGCTGGCGCAGGCGGCCAGCGTCAGCAGGGCAGCCACCAGGGCGGCGCGCGCCGGCAGCGGCAGGGAGATCGTGTGCTTGTCCATTGTTGTTCTCCGGGTCTTGGGAATGTGTTGGTAACGTTATAACCCTCTTGCCTGCCGTGATCGGTTCGCTGCCGCACATACGCGCTGCGCCGCCGCAAGCCCGGCCGGCCCACGGTGCGGCACCGCACATTGATGACCCGGCCTTTCCGTTAATCTGGAATAAACACCGCTCCCGACCGAGGAAGGCCAATGACGACAACAACCAAGCCGGGCCGGCACATGGCGCGCCCGCTGAAGATCACGCTCGGCATCGTCGGCGTGCTGGTGGCGATCCTGGCCATCGCCATCATCATCCTGCTCACCTTCGACTGGAATCGCGCCAAGCCGTGGCTCAACGCCAAGGTCAGCGAAGCCATCGAACGCCCGTTCGCGATCCGCGGCAACCTGGCCGTGCACTGGGAACGCCCGGCCGCCAGCATGCCGGCCGGCCAGCGTACCTGGCGCGACCACATCCCCTGGCCGCACCTGTACGCCGACGACACCCACGTCGGCAATCCGGCCGGCCTGCCCGCCGGCGACACCGCCAGCGTGCGCCAGTTCTCGTTCTCGCTCGACCCGTTCGCGCTGCTGGGGCACCGCATCCACGTGCCCGTGGTGCGCGTCGACGGCCCGCGCGTGGACCTGCTGCGCACCGATCCCGAACACTACAACTGGGCCTACCGGCGCAAGGACAAGGAGTCGAAGTGGGAGCTGGACCTCGACCGCGTGGTCCTGAACCGCGGCACGATCCGCCTGCAGGACGCCGTCACCAAGGCCGACATCACGGCCGACGTCGAGACCATCGCCAACGATCCGACCTACGGCATCGCCTTCAAGGTGCACGGCGACTACAACGGCGCGCCCGTCACCGGCGGCGGCAAGACCGGCGCCGTGCTGTCGCTGAAGGACCAGGACACGCCCTTCCCCGTGCAGGCCGACGTGCGCTCGAAAGACAGCCGCGTGGCCATCGAGGGCACCCTCATCCGTCCGGCGCAGTTCGGCGGCGTCGACCTGCAGCTGAAGCTGGCCGCCCCCTCGATGGCGCGCCTGTACGCCTTCACCGGCGTGCTGCTGCCGGAAACCCACGCGTTCTCCACCGAAGGCCACCTGACCGGACGGCGCGACGGCGAGAATGCGCGCTGGGTCTACGACAAGTTCACCGGCAGGGTCGGCGAGTCCGACATCGCCGGCCGTCTCGAATTCGCCACCGCGCGGCCGCGCAACAAGCTGAGCGGCGACGTGCGCTCGCGCCAGCTGCGCTTCGCCGACCTGGGTCCGGTGGTCGGCGCCGACTCCAACGCCAGCAAGCGCGCGCGCGGCGTGGCGGCGGTGCAGCCGGCCAGCAAGGCACTGCCGGTCGAGAAGTTCAACACCGACAAGTGGAAGACGATCGACGCCGACGTCAAGTACGCGGCCGACCGCATCGTCAAGGATGCCGACCTGCCGATCAGCAAGGTATCCACCCATATCGTCATGAAGAACGGCGTGCTGACGCTCGATCCGCTGAACTTCGCGCTGGCCGGCGGCACCGTCAATTCGAACATCAAGCTCGACGGCAGCGCCGGCGGCGGCACGCCGATCAAGGCCTCGCTCGACGCCACCGCGCGCCACGTCAAGATCAAGCAGCTGTTCCCGGCCATCGAGAAGATGCAAGCGACGGTCGGCGAGATCTACGGCCAGACCAAGCTGACCGCCACCGGCGACTCGGTCGGCGCCATGCTGGCCAACTCGAACGGCGAGGTGAAGGGCCTGGTGAGCCAGGGCGTGGTGAGCAAGCTGCTGCTCGAGGAGGCCGGCCTGAACGTGGGCAACATCATCATCACCAAGCTGTTCGGCGACAAGCCGGTGCAACTGAACTGCCTGGCCGCGGACCTCGGCGTGAAGAACGGCGTGGCCAGCACGCGCACGTTCGTGCTCGACACCGAGGAGGCCATCGTCGACATCAATGGCTGGGTGAATATGTCGAACGAGCACATGGACCTGCGCATCAAGCCGGAAACGAAGGCGCTGCGCCTGTTCACGCTGCGCACGCCGTTCTACGTGCGCGGCACGTTCAAGGATCCGGACCTGTCGCTCGACAAGAAGGTACTGGCGATCAAGGGCGGCGCCGCGGCGGCGCTGGCCGTGGTGGCCGCGCCGGTGGCTGCGCTGCTGCCGCTGATCAACACCGGTCCCGGCGAGGACAGCCCCTGCGCCGCCCTGCTCGCCCGCGCCGGCGCCAAGCCGCAGGCGCCGCCGCCGGGCAAGAGCGCCAAGCGCTAGGCATGTGCGCGGCTGCCGGCGTTGGTACGCCACCGTGCGCGCGGGCGGCGCCATCCGCCGCCCTGCGCGCCGGGAGACGCGCCGCCCCGTGGCGCGGCGCCCGCCTGACCAGCCGCGTGCGCCAGTGTTATTTGTCGTACAGACCTTGCCGGCGCGAACCGGTAGCCTGTGACACATGCCGGTCCTTCCGGCAAGCATGAGCAAACGAGGCAGCAACGAGGCAAGGCAATGAATCGATTCGGCAAGACCGCGGCATGGCTGGCAGCGCTGGCGATGGTTGCAGGATGCGCTTCCAGTGCGCCCGCCCCGGCCATCGACGACGCGGCGATCACCGCGGGCGTGAAGGCGGCGGTGGCGGCGGACGCGCAGCTGGCGTCCAACGACATCGAGGTCGACACGGCGGAAGGAATCGTCCGGTTGAGCGGATTCGTCAGCTCGGCCGAGGACGTGGCGACCGCAGCCGCGGCCGCCCGTACGGTAAAAGGCGTGCAGTCGGTCAGGAATGACCTGCGCCTGAGGTAAGAGGCAGAAACAACCCCCATCACAAGGAGATCCATCATGAAAACCATCAAGCAAATCATCGTGACCGCATCGCTGGCAACCGTCGCCCTGGGCCTGACCGGCTGCGCCGGCATGTCGCAGCAGGACCGTAACACCGCCGTCGGCGCCGGCGCAGGCGCCGTGCTGGGCGGCGTCATCACCGGCGGCAGCGCTGTCGGCACCGTCGGCGGCGCGGCAGTGGGCGGCGTGATCGGCAACCAGGTCAAGACCACCAACTAAGCGGCGCCCTCCGTGCGCTCGCCCCCGCGCAGGCGGGGGCCCGGGTTTGCTTGCGCAGCGATGCGCGAACAAAATTGGGCCCTCGCTTGCGCGGGGGCGTTGTCGTTTACGTGTTGCCGTTTGCGCGTTGTCGTTTGCGTGTTGTCGGTTGGGCGTTGCGGTCCGGGCGTTGACTTCCGCTCGTTGTCGTCCGCGCGTTGTCGTCGGCGGCCCGCCGTTCGCCGGCCCGCGCCGCTCAGGCGAGCAGCGGCGCCATCGCGCCCGCGCCGGCCTCGCGCACGATCTCGTAGCAGGTGCACGATGCGGCGGCCAGGCCGTCCGGATCGAGGATTTCGATGTTGCCGCGGCTGTAGATGATCAGCCCCTGCTGCTGCAGGGCGCTGGCGGCCTTGGTAACGCCCACGCGGCGCACGCCCAGGGCATGCGCGAGGAATTCGTGGGTCAGGTGGAACTTGTCGGATTGCAGGCGATCGCGCGTGACCAGCAGCGAGCGCGCCAGGCGCGCCTCCAGCACGTGGTAGCGGCTGCAGACGGCGATCTGGATCGCCTGCGCCAGCAGCGCGTCGGTGTAGCGGTACAGCACGCGCTGCAGCACCGGGCTGTGCGCGAACACGGCGCGCAGGCGCGCCGTCTCGACGCGGCTGGCGCTGCCGGCGCGCTGCACGACGGCGCGCACCTGCGTGGTGTCGTGGCCGAGCGCGACGGTGGCGCCCAGCATGCCTTCGCGCCCCACCTGGCCGACTTCGAGCGTCATGCGGCCCTCGGCCACGGCCATCAGCGAGATCAGGCAATCGCTCGGAAAATAGACGTAGCGGATCGGATCGTCCGGCTCGCACAGCACGTCGCCGGTGTCCACCTCCACCCGGTCGAGCGCGGGCAGGAGGCGTGCCATTTCCTCGGACGGAAGCGCCGCCAGCAGCAGGTTGGCGTTGTGTTCGACGGCCAGCGGCGCTGCGGCAAAATTCATCGGACCCTCGCGGTTGGACTTCATGTTCGGCTATGGGCGGAAAGGCGGCGGCCGGTCCGGCGCGCCGCTTACATTTGCAAACAACTTTCAGTCAGCGTAATGGTCGTGCTAAGGGAAGTATGTACGGTGACGCACGGAACGTGGTGTTGTTGCTGGGGACAATGCCGAGACCGCATACGCGCCACCGACAACGACAAAGGACGACACCATGGACACCCACCAGACGCCCCCCGCACGGGGCAGGCAGCACCCGCTCTTGATCGCCGCCGCGCTCGCGGTCATCCTGTTCTGCGCCGTCGGCACCGCCGCCATCATGGGCTGGCTGCCGACATCATCGGGCAGCAGCCGCGACCGCCTCACCGACGCCGACCGCGCCGCGCTCGCCGCCAACCTGCAGCAGCCGGTGCAGCCGGCCTACGCGCCGCCGGCCCCGGCCGCGGTCCCGGCACCCCAGTATCCGGCGCCGGCCGGCGCCCAGGCGTACGCCGCGCCGGGCGCTGCCTACGGCGGTTCCGCCGCGCTCGGCACGACCAGCGCCGGCGATGCGAATCCGGCGCCGGCGACGCCGTCGCAGTATGCGCCGGTGGAACCCGCCGCGCCCAGCCATCCGAAGGCCGCGAGCGCCCCGGTGCGCACGGCCGCGGTGGAGAGCGGCGAGCGCTGGTGCGGCACCTGCGGCAATGTCGAATCGGTGCGCACCATCACCCAGCGCGCCCAGGGCAGCGGCGTCGGCGCGGCCGGCGGCGCCATCCTCGGCGGCCTGCTGGGCAACCAGGTCGGCGGCGGCCACGGGCGCCAGCTGGCGACGGTCGCGGGCGCCGTCGGCGGCGCCGTGGTCGGCAACCAGGTCGAAGGCAATATGAAGGCCTCGACCAGCTACGAGATCCGCGTGCGCCTCGACGACGGCACGCTGCGCACGTTCCACCAGCGCAGCGCGCCGCACTGGCGCACGGGCGACCGCGTGCGCATCGTCAAGGGAGCGCTGCGCGCCGCCTGATCACCCCATCCGCATGCCGTCGATGCATGCCGAATAAAAACCGCCGGAGCCATGTGCTCCGGTTTTATTTTCCTTTTCGCAATGTGCGCCAGCGCACGGAGCAGTTGCTTGATGCACACGAGAATTGTTTTTACGCTGAGGGACATGGCGGAGACAACACTCTGATCGAAAGGAAGTCGCATGAACAGCCTTGCTTGGATCGGCATCATCTTGTGGGGAATCCTCCTGACGGGCTTCGGCCTGGCCAGCGCCACGCCGGCACAGTCGGCCGCGGCGGCGGAGATCGCGGCGCACGACGTGATCTTCCTCATCACCGGCGGCCTGCTGACCTGCCTGATCGGCGTGACCGGCCTGATGGGCTTCATGGGCTGGATTCCCGGACTGCGCGGAAAGCAAGAAAACGCGATTTAATGTACGTCATCGAACGGAGCGTAGTGAGCAATTCTTCGATACTGGATTCACGGCAAACGGATCGCCGTGACACACAAAAGAGGAACTCATCATGCTCTACACCATCGCTGTCGTACTCATCATTCTTTGGCTGCTTGGCCTGGTGACTTCGTACACCATCGGCGGCTTCATCCACATCCTGCTGGTCGTCGCCGTCATCATGATCCTGGTGCGCCTGATCAGTGGCCGAGGCATATAGCAACACCGTAACACCCCGCAGTCATCACCGATCCGTTTCGCGGTCGCGCCCAGCTGGTAGCATGGACGTGACGGCGAAACGGATATTTTTTTTGAAGGAGACCACCATGAAACTGACCCTGATCCGATCGACGCTGTGCGTCACCGTGCTGGCCGTGGCCGCCAGCGGCTGCGCCGACATGAATGCGACCCAGCGCGGCACCGCCACCGGCGCCGGCGTGGGCGCGGGCCTGGGCGCCCTGATCGGCGCGACCACCAGCGGCGGCGGCGGCGGGCGCACCGCGCGCGGCGCCGTGCTGGGCGCGGCCGCCGGCGCAGTGGTCGGCAATATCTGGTCGAACCGCATGGAGAAGCAGCGCCAGCAGATGGAACAGGCGACGCGCGGCACCGGCGTGCAGGTCTCGCAGACGGCGGACAACCGCCTGAAGCTGGAGATCCCGAGCGACATCTCGTTCGACACCAACCGCTCGGACATCAAGCCGAACTTCCGCCCGATCCTGGACCGCTTCGCCGGGACCCTGCAGGACAATCCGGCGACCTACGTCACCATCATCGGCCACACCGACAGCACCGGCGGCGACGCCATCAACCAGCCGCTGTCGCTCGACCGCGCCGCCCACGCGCGCGACTACCTGGCATCGCGCGGCGTGGCGCCGAACCGCATCACCGTCGAAGGCCGCGCCGCGCGCGAACCGATCGCCTCGAACGACGACCCGGCCGGCCGCGCCCGCAACCGCCGCGTCGAAATCTACGTGAGCGAACCCGCCCCGCAAGGCTGACCCACCTCAAACCGGGGTCAGAGCCGGGGTCAGAGCCCGGTTTTTGGCAATAGCCCGGCAGCTACATCACGGCAGCGACATCAACGGTCGTCGATGGCCGGCAGCGGACGATGTTCCGTTGCCGGCCATTTTGTTTTCTCGAATCCCTTTCCAAAATTCGGGCTCTGACCCCGGCTCTGACCCCGGCGCTGACCCCGGTTAGCGGTGACAAGATATGCATGGCATACACCTATTCCTGCGCTGTATACCTGTTGCAGTTTGCATACAAATTGAGACATCAATTTGACTAATACCCATCATAAATGGTCAGATGCCGCCCCTCGGCCGTCTTTACTGCCGAGCAAAAAAGGGAATCGGCCACGCCCTACCCGGGCGTTCAAAGATCCCGTAGCAACGTAACGGAGAGATTTTGACTAAGCAACTCGCAGTAAAGCACAGCGTCATCGCTGTCGCCCTCACCCTCGCAGCGCCCGGTTTTGTCTTCGCACAAGCCCAGGCCCAACAGCCGGTCCAGAAGGTCTATGTCACCGGTTCCAACATCAAGCGTGCAGACAAGGAAGACTCGTCGCCGATCCAGGTGGTCACCGCCAAGGAAATCGCGGCCACCGGCGCCAATACCGTCGCCGAACTGCTGCACTCGATCCCGGCCTTCGGCTCCGGCTCGTCGAACGACATCACCGACGGTGGCTTCTCGAAGGGCGTCTCGACCGCGTCGCTGCGCGGCCTCGGCTCCTCGTCGACCCTGATCCTGCTGAACGGCCGCCGCATCGCCGCCGCCGCCTACGCCGACCCGAACCAGGGCAAGTCGACCGTCTACGACCTGAACAGCATCCCCGTCTCGGCCATCGCCCGCGTCGAAGTGTTCAAGGATGGCGCCTCGGCCGTGTACGGCTCGGACGCGATCGCCGGCGTCATCAACTTCATCACCAAGGACGACTACCAGGGCGGCGAAGTGTCGGCCTCGACCAGCGCCAACGGTGACGGCGAGTTCAACCGCAACAACGTCAACGGCATCGTCGGCTTCGGCGACCTCGAGAAGGACCGCTGGAACGCCTTCGTCAGCTTCGACCTGTCGAACCGCGGCCAGACCGGCATCAAGGACGTCAAGGGCATCGAGCGCGACGTGCTGGCCGACGTCAACGCCCGCCTGAACCCGTACGGCAGCTACCTGTCGAACCAGCCGTTCTTCTTCAAGGAACGCACCCCGGGCGCGAAGAACTACTCGACCGCGTTCTCGAACAACGCCAACATCGTCAACCGCACCGCGGGTTGCCAGGGCAACCTGATCACCGGCAGCGCCGCCAACAACATCCTGCCGACCTCGATGCTGTACGGTCGCCAGTTCTGCAACTTCGACGTCAACGACTACTACGAAGCGCAGAGCAAGGGCAACGACGCCAACCTGCTGTCGAAGATCACCCTGAAGCTGGGCGACAACATCACCTCGTTCACCGAGATCGGCTACAACCGCACCGAGCGCGAGTACGTCGGCCTGCCGAAGACCGTGCTGTCGACCTCGCCGACCACCGTGTTCCGCGTCAACGGCCTGCCGTCCAGCTACCAGCTGCTGCTGCCGGCCGGTCACCCGGACAATCCGTTCTCGACCGGTAACACCGCCGTCGGCTTCCGCATGGTCGGCTCCAACAGCGGTTCGGAAAACATCAACGAGAACTACCGCTTCGTCACCGGCCTGAAGGGCACCGTCGGCAACTGGGACTGGGAATCGGCCTACCTGTACAACCGCACCGAGCGCGAAGACACCGGCCACGGCTACCTGTACCGTCCGGTCATCGACCGCATCGCGACCGAGAACCGCACCATCGCCGCCACCATCGCCGATCCGAACGCCGTGCGCGACGTGGTCAACTCCGGCTACTCGCAGGTCCAGCAGTTCGATGCCAAGGCATCGACCAGCTTCGGCCAACTGGCCGGCGGCGAGATCGGCCTGGCCTTCGGCGGCGAAATCCGCCAGGAAAAGATCGGCCTGACCTCGGATGCCGAACTGGCAGCCGGCAACATCATCGGCCTGGCCAACTCCGTGCTGGACGGCCGCCGCGTCGTCAAGTCGGGCTTCGTCGAACTGCGCGCGCCGTTCACCAAGACCTTCGAGATGGACTTCGCCGGCCGCTACGACAAGTACCCGAGCGCGAAGAGCTTCGTGCCGAAGGTCGGCGCCAAGTGGGCCGCGACCGACAAGGTCACCTTCCGCGCGACCTATGCCGAAGGCTTCCGCGCCCCGGCCCTGTCGCAGGTCTCGCCGGGTGGCGTGCAGACCTTCAACAACGGCTTCGTGGACCCGATCCGCTGCCCGGACGGCGTCAACCCGGTCGCCGGCGCCGACAAGCAGGATTGCTCGCGCAGCATCTCGTCGATGTCGAGCCCGAACCCGGACCTGAAGAACGAAGAGTCGAAGAGCTGGTCGATCGGCACCATCCTGCAGCCGACCCGCAACCTCGACATCCTGGTCGACTACTACAACATCCGCAAGGAAAACGAGACGGCGCTGCTGTCGGCCACCTACGTCGCCGAACACCCGGAACTGTTCCCGGGCCTGGCGCTGCGTGACAACAACAACCTGGTCGATGCCGCCGGCAACGTGATCCCGAACTCGGGCCAGCTGCTGGCGATCAACCGCACCTACGTCAACCAGGGCAGCACCCAGACCTCGGGCCTGGACTTCGAAATCGCGCACCGCCTGAACCTGGGCGAGAACGGCCGCGTGGCGACCCGCTTCAACTACAACTACGCGCTGCGCTTCAAGCGCAGCGAGCGTCCGGGCGAAGTGTCGCACAACCTGGTGGGCACCAACGGCGGCCTGTCCGACTGGGCGACCAGCGTCGGCGACATCCCGCGCCACCGCTTCAACCTGTCGAGCACCTGGACCCGCGACGTGCATGCCGTGACCGTGTCGGCCGACTACGTGTCGTCGGTGTCGCTGCTGCGCCGCTACGATGCCGAAGTGACCTACCCGGTCCCGTACTGCCACTACGGCGTCGGCCAGCCGTCGAGCGCGTACTCGCTGGGCGGCCTGCCGAAGTTCAGCAACTACAGCCAGGATTGCAACGTCGACGAATGGCTGACCTTCAACGTCGCCTACGCCTACACCGGCTTCAAGGACTGGACCCTGGCCGCCAACGTGAAGAACGTGTTCGACACCAAGGCACCGTACGATCCGCGCTATCCGAACGAAGGCTTCAACACCCAGCTGCACAATGGCATGGGCCGTTACTTCCGCCTGACCGCGTCGTACAAGTTCAAGTAATCCACGCCTGAACCCGACGGACGGCGCCCGCGCCGTCCCGCCAGCCGCCCCGCTTTCGAGCCGGGCGGCTTTTTTCATGGGCGCGCGGCCGGAACGTCGCGATTACGCCAACGGTGGTACTGTTCGGAAAAATCAACGTCGGAAAGGACCCGCCATGACCAACAAGCTCCCCACCCTCGCCTTCCTGCTGGCCGGCGCCTGCGCCCTCCCAGCCAGCGCCCAGGAGATTCGCCCCGGCCTGTGGGAACTGTCGAGCCAGTTCACCTCGCCGGACGCCAAGGTGCAGTCGGCCATGAGTTCGATGCAGCAGCGCCTGGCCAACCTGCCGCCGGAACAGCGCGCCCAGCTCGAGCAGACGCTGCGCCAGAACGGCGTGCAGCTCGACATCGGCGGCGGCGGCCAGTTGCGTACCAAGATCTGCATGACGAAGGAAATGGCCGCGCGCAAGGAGTTCCCCGTCCAGCAGGGCGACTGCACGCAGAAGTACACGCCGCAGGCGGGCGGCAAGGGACAAGTCGCGTTCTCCTGCACCAAGCCGCGCATCAGCGGCAATGGCGAGATCACGATGATCGACGACAAGAACTACCGCGCCAACATGCGCGTGACCAATGCCGAACAGGGCAGCCAGGTGGTCGACACGAACGTCACCGGCCGCTGGCTGTCGGCCGATTGCGGCGGCCTGAAGCCGATGACGGCACCGGCCGGATAAGCCGCCCGCGGCGCCCCTCAACAAATCCCGCAAACAATTTCCAAAAACCGGGCTCTGACCCCGGCTCTGACCCCGGTTTGGGTTTGCGCAAGTCGAACGGTTGCGGCGAAGGCCAGGTAGCACCCCTGAGCAATTTCCAAAAACCGGGCTCTGACCCCGGCTCTGACCCCGGTTTGGGTTTGCGCAAGTCAGGTGGTTGCGGTGAAGGCCAGGTAGCGTTCGCGGGCCGTGCGGGCGATCGGGCCGGCGCCGAGGTCGCGCGGACCGTAGCGGATGCAGGGGGTGACCTTGCCGTAGTTGCCGGTGCTGAAGATTTCGCGGGCCGTGTCGAGTTCTTCCGGACGGACGGTACGCTCGACCACGTGCACGCCCTGCTCGGCCAGCAGCGCGATCACGCGCGCCCGGGTGATGCCGGCCAGGAAGGTGCCGTTCAGGGCCGGGGTGGCGACCTCGCCGTCGGCGGTGACCAGGAACAGGTTCGACGAGGCGAACTCGGCCACGTTGCCGTCCGCGTCCAGCATGATCGCATTGTCGAAGCCGCGCGCTGTCGCCTCGCGCAGCGCGCGCGACGTGTTGGCGTACAGCGCCGAGGCCTTGGCGTCGGTCGGCGCCATCGACGCCTGCGGGCGCAGCAGCGTGGACAGGCAGGCCGAGAAGCCGGTGAACGGCGGCAGCGGCGCGTCGAACAGCGTCAGCGCGAAGGCGGCCGCTTCCGGCCTCGGGATCAGGAAGCCTTCCGAGGCGAACACCAGCGGACGGATGTACAGCTCGGCGTCGGCCGGGAATTTCGCCACGCCGTCGCGCACCAGCGCTTCCATCTCGTCCACCGTCAGCGGGCAGGTCAGGCCCAGCTTGCCGGCCGAGTCGATCACCCGCTGCAGGTGCGGACGCAGGTCCGGCAGGTGGCCGCGCAGCGCCCGCGCGCCGTCGAAGACAGACGAACCCAGCCACACGCTGTGGTCCATCGCCCCGAATAATGGGACGTTTCCTTCGGCCCATTGGCCCTTGTAATACGTCAGGTACATGCCTTCCCCTTGGTAATGTTGTAGTAGAGTAAGTGTAACCGACGGTCTGCGTCCCTGCCGGCCAGCCTCCTGAGCCGCTCAGTTCGTTGCCGTACAATGTTGCGCCGCCTCCCCCGCTACACTAGCCTCGTCACGCCGTATTCCCGCCTATGCTCTCTATCTTAGAACGCCTCGATCCCGACAGCGACCGCATCGACCTGCTGGTCGACCTGGTCGACCAGCTGCGCCCGCGCCGCGCCGACGACGCCGCCTACGCGCGCGCCCAGGTGCGCACGCTGTGCCAGCTGCTCAAGGGCCACCCGGGCCAGGCCTGGGCGCTGCGCCGCTATTTCGTCACCCTGCTGGAGACGCGCCGCCACACGAGCCTGTACTCCGACGTGGGCATCCTGTCCAACGACGGCTTTTTCACCGAACTCAAGAAACGCATCGCGTATCGCTTGCTGCCGCCGGCGCTCGACGAGCTGTACCTGTCCGATACGCTCGACCGCCTGCTGTGCCGCGACGACGACCACGTCTGGATCCGCGCCGTGCCCGACGCCGACTGGCTCGACCTGTTCGACACCATCGCCGACGCCGCCCCGCCGGGCGGCCGTGCCGACGACGCGCCGCGGCGCGCGCGCCAGGTGATGGTGCGCGGCCTGCTCGATGCGATCCGCACGCTGTCCTGCCGCATCTGCGCGCTCGGGCTGGAACCGCGCCTGATCCACGCCTACCGCGAGATCGAGGAAGTCGATTCGCCGTTCCTGATGCAGAACATCGAAGCGAATGCCTACCTGGACGCCTACGCGCGCCTGCTGGCGGGCGAGCTCGACCGTATCGAGGATGCGCGCCACCTGCTGGTCATGCTCGACCAGTGCGAGGAAGTGGTGCTGAAGATCCGCCGCGGCGCGCTGAATTCCGGCACCACCGTGGCGCTGACCTACCTGCTGGTGGCGCTGGGCCAGAGCATCGAACGCATGCGCAAGCTGCTGTTCCTGGTCGATGTCGGCGCCGCGCCGGCCATGCGCACCGCGCCCGACGAGGCCCTGGCCACCCAGGAAACGGACACCCCGCGCCGCGCCGCCGCCCTCGCCCTGGCGCACGAGCTGGCGGAGGCGCACAACACCAAGTACGAGGTGCGCGGCCTGCTGCGCGACAACATCGACCTGCTGGCGCGCAACGTCACCGAGAACGCCAGCCGCACCGGCGAGCACTACATCGCCGAAAAGCGTGCCGACCTGCGCAGCATGTTCGGCTCGGCGGCCGGCGCCGGCGTCATCGTCGGCTGCATGGCGCTGGTCAAGATCCTGATCTCCTACCTGCACAGCGCGCCGCTGATCGAGGCCCTGCTGTACAGCACCAACTACGCGCTCGGCTTCATGCTCGTGCACGTGCTGCACCTGACCATCGCGACCAAGCAGCCGGCGATGACGGCCGCGCGCATCGCCGCCGCCCTGCACGCGGGCAGCCAGGGCGGCTCGCGCCGCCAGGTCGACGTCGACAGCATGGCGGCGCTGGTCAACAAGGTGTTCCGCACCCAGGTCGTGGCCGTGCTGGGCAACCTGGCGACGACGATTCCCGTGGCCTGGCTGATCGCGGTGGGCTGGAACTGGATCTTCGGCCACCACCTGGTGAACGTGTTCAAGGCGCGCGCGCTGGTCGAGGACAGCCATCCCTGGCACTCGCTGGCGCTGCTGCACGCGGCGATCGCCGCCGTCTGGCTGTTCGTCTCGGGGCTGGTATCGGGCTACTACGACAACAAGGCGCTGTACACGCGCATGGCGCGCCGCGTCGAGCAACTGCGCTGGCTGCGCCGCCTGCTGGGTCGCGAGCGCTCGCTACGGTTCGCGCGCTACCTCGAGGACAATCTCGGCGGCCTGATGGGCAACCTCGTGTTCGGCATCCTGATGGGCACGACGGCCACGGTCGGCTTCCTGCTCGGCCTGCCCCTCGACATCCGCCACGTGACCTTTTCGTCGGCGAACTTCGCCATCGGCGCCGTCGGCCTCGACTACAACCTCGATGCCGAGACGGTCGCCGTCACGGCGCTCGGGATCGCCCTGATCGGCATGGTCAACCTGCTGGTCAGCTTCGGCCTGGCGCTGTGGGTGGCGCTGCGGGCCCGCAAGATCCGCTTCCGCCACGGCTTCCGGCTGTTGCGTGCCCTCGGCCGGCGCCTGCGCGCCGCGCCGCTCGATTTCTTCGTCGGTCCGCGCGACCTCGACCTGCCGGCCCCGGACCCGGTCCACCAGAGAGGACTCAAATGACACGCCCGTCCCTGTTCCGTTCCATCGGCAAGACCCGCATCGTCGCCTGCGCACTGGCGCTGGGCCTGTGCGGCGCCATCGTCTCGTGCAAGACCCTGCCCGACGTCGAACCGGAGGCGCCCGCCAAGGCGGTGCCGACGATCGCCACCGGCAGCGGCACGCTGCCGGCCAAGCGCGCGTCGGCCCTTGTCTCGCGGCGCTGGTCGAACGCCAGCGGCGACCTGAAGGCGCTAGCCGTGATGGAGGAACAGGCGACCGGCGTGCCCCTGATCGCGGGCAACAAGGTGACGCTGCTGTTCGACGGCCCGGCCACGATGCGCGAGATGCTGTCAGCGGCGCGCGCGGCCACCAGCTCGATCAACCTCGAGACCTATATCTTCGACAAGGACGAGATCGGCGACGAATTCGCCGGCGTGCTGATCGACAAGCAGCGCCAGGGCGTGCAGGTCAACATCATGGTCGACGCGGTCGGCGCGCTGGCCACGCCGTCGGCCTTCTTCGGCAAGATGCGCGACGCCGGCATCCGCGTCGTCGTGTTCAACCCGGTCAACCCGGCCAAGGCGCGCGGCAAGTGGGAACTCAACAACCGCGACCACCGCAAGCTGATGATCGTCGACGGCCGCACGGCCTTCACTGGCGGCATCAACATCAGCGGCACCTATGCCAACAGTTCGCTGTTCCGCTCGCGCAACAAGCCGAAGCAGATCGACGGCGACAAGGTCGGCTGGCGCGACACCCACATCAAGATCGAGGGCCCGGCCGTGGCGCCGCTGCAGTGGTCCTTCGTCAACCTGTGGGTGCAGCAGGAAGGCGGCGAGCTGCCGCAGGCCGAATACTTCCCCAAGCTGGCACCGGTGGGCGACAAGTTCGTGCGGGTGCTGTCGACCACGCCCGAGCGCGATTCGGAAATCTACAAGTCGCTGGTGGTGGCGATCAACGAAGCGAAGACGTCGATCCACATCACCTCGGCCTATTTCGTGCCGGACCAGCAGATCGTCGACGCGCTGGTGGCCGCCGCCAGGCGCGGCGTGGACGTCAAGCTGGTGCTGCCGGGGGTGTCCGACCACAGCCTGATCCGCTACGCCGGCCAGGGCTTCTACGACGACCTGCTCAAGGGCGGCGTGCGCATCTTCGAGCTGCAGATCGCCGTGCTGCACGCCAAGACGGCGGTGATCGACGGCGCCTGGTCGACGATCGGCTCGGCCAACATCGACCGGCGCAGCTTCATCCACAACTACGAGCTGAACGTGGTCGTCATCGACCCGGCGTTCGGGCGCGACATGGAGAGCGCGTTCAACGAGGACATGCGCGATTCGAAGGAAGTCACGCTGGCGCAGTGGCGCAAGCGGCCGTGGGCGGACCGCATCAAGGAGATGGTGGCGCGGCTGGGCGAGTACTGGATCTGAGCACCTGCTCCGTCGGCGACATCGTAGGGTGGACGGCTTGGCCGTCCACGCGTCCAGCCAGCTCGTGCAGCCTCGCAATGCACCCGTTCAGCCAGCTCGTGCAGCCTCGCAATGCATGCGTTCAGCCAGCTCATGCAGCCTCGCAATGCATGCGTGAGTTGAACGCGTGGACGGGGAACCCGTCCACCCTACGGTCCTAGATGCCCGCCGCCAACAACCCTTCCGCCTGCTCCGTCCACACGTTGCCGTCGCGCACGAACTTCTCGGTGGCCATCAGCTGGAACTGCGCGTGCACGGTGTCCCAGCCGTAGCGGTCGACCTCGATGCGCTGGCCGTCGATGCGGATCACGTTGAAGGAATTGACCTCGCCGCGCCCGCGCGTGGAGGTGGCCGTGCCGGCCTGCACCACCAGCGCCGCGTACTCGCTGATCTTGTAGCGCGCCTGCGTGTTGCCGGCGTGGCTCATGTGCAGGTGGCCGGCCATCAGCAGGTCGACGCCGAGGTCGGCGAACACCTTCATCGCCATCCCCGCGCGATCCACGAGGTCGCTCTCCTCGGCGCCCGCGGGCAGGTCGAACGGGTGGTGCGTGACCACCACGCGCGTGACGTGCTGCGGCAGGCTCGACAGGGTTGTGCGGATCTTGTCGACCTGCTCGCGGTTCACGCGCCCGTCCTTGAAGGTCAGCGAGCGCGCCGTGTTCAGGCCCAGCACGGCGATCTCGTCGTCGGCGTACACCGGCGTGAGGTCGTCCGTGATGTAGCGCTTGTAGCGGTCCAGCGGCAGCAGGAAGCGGCGGAACACGTTGTACAGCGAGATGTCGTGGTTGCCCGGCACGATGATCTGCGGGTCGGGCAAGGTGTCGAGCCAGGCGCGGGCCTGCTCGAATTCGTCGCTCTTGGCGCGCTGGGTCAGGTCGCCGGAGACGACGACGACGGTCGGGTCGACGCGGTGCACGAGGTCGCGCAGCGGTTCGAGCAGGGCGGTGTCGACCCGCCCGAAGTGCAGGTCGGAAAGATGAACGAGTGTACGCATGTCGGTTATCCTTGTTATCGGGCGTGAATCCCCGGGTTCGTCAGCTTGGTAGGGATATTGTTCACGCCGGAACCAGGACCGTCAGTGCGCCAGGTCGCACCCGATAGCGCAGCGGCGGCGCCATCATCGCCACTTCGCCGTCGGTGGCCACGCGCAGGCGGCTGCGGTGGGTATCGACCTCGAGCTCGGGCGCGTGCAGGACGTCGAAGTCGGCGCGGTCGGCCAGCTTGCCGCGCAGGGCGTCGAACGCGAAGCGCAGCAGGCCCAGGCGCGTCGGCCGCTCGGCCACGTACAGGCTCAGCTGGCCGTCGTCGATGCGTTCGCGCTCGCCGATCGCCAGGCCCGCCATCGTGTAGCTGTTGTTGCCGATGAACACGAACGGCGTGCGCCGCACCAGTTGCCGGTCGCCGATGCGCAGGTGCATCGTCAGGAACGGATAGCGGCGCAGCGCCGACCAGGTCGCCCACAGCGCCGCCGGCCACTTGCCGCGTCCCAGGCGGCGCTGCTGCAGCTCGCGGTCGCGCACGATGTCCGGGTACAGGCCGAGGCTGGAGTTGTTGAGGAAGATGCGGCCGTTGACCTCGCCGACGTCGACGCGCTTGGGCCTGCCGTCGGCGAGGTTGCGCACGGCCGCCTCCAGTTCCAGCGGAATGCCGAGGTCCTTGGCGAAGTGGTTGAGCGTGCCCATCGGCAGCACGCCGAACGTCGTGTCGCTGCCGGCCAGCACCGAGGCGACGGCATTCATCGTGCCGTCCCCGCCGCCGGCCGCGACCAGGCGCACCCCGCCGTCCAGCGCGCGCCGCGCCGCCGCCATCATCTCCTCGCCGCCGCCGGCCAGCACCAGTTCGGCATCGAGGCCCGCGTCGGCCAGCAGCGTGCGCAGGCGCGCGGCCACCGCGTCGTCGTGGCCGCTGCCGGCATCGCCGTTGACGATCACCATGACGGGCTTCATGCTTCCCTCCCCGCGTGCGCCCGGGCGCGCAGGCGGCGCCGCTCGCGCTCGCTCCAGGACGGCTTGCCGCGCGCCGTGCGGCGCCGGTGCAGCGTCGAGACGGCGGTGACGCAGACGGCCAGCCAGGCCGCGCCCTCGACGCTGGCGGCGAGCACGTCGGACAGGTAGTGCGCGCCGAGATACATGCGCGACAGGGCGACCAGCGCCACCATCGCCACGGCGCCCGCCACCGCGAGCAGGCGCAGGCGCCAGTCGCGCGTGCGGCACACCAGGTAGCAGGCCAGCAGGCCGTAGAACACGGTGGCGGCGGCCGTATGGCCGCTCGGGAAGCTGTAGGTGGCGAGCGTCAGCAGCGGCTCGTCGAAGACCGGCCGGGCGCGCCGGAACACGTGCTTGAGGGCGACGTTCAGGAGCATGCCGCCGGGAATGGCGGTGACGGCCACGATCAGCCAGTAATGGGCGTCGCGGCGCCAGAACCAGGCGGCCAGCAAGGTCCCCATCACGCAGGCGCCGACGATGCCGTTCCAGTGCGTGACGAACAGCATCACCCGCGTGAAGACGGGATGCGCGCGCTGGTGGAACCACTGCGCCAGCTGGACGTCGACGACGGTGATGGTGTCGCCGTCGACGACGTCTTCGGCGATCTCGCCGAACAGGAAGCCGGCCAGCAGGATCAGGGCCAGGCCGAGGGTCAGGTGCAGGCCCATCTCCCCTTCGGGAGAGAACCTGGCGGCGAGAAAGCTGCGCAGTCTGTGCATGGGATCGGATCGTTGACGAAATGCTGAGCAGATGGGGCCTGCTGGCAAAAAAACCACAATTTCTTTTCAGGACTGTTTTTTTATACAGTACCTGTGGATTCATACAGTAGTTATGCTATTCTTGACTCACCTGATCAATACCTTCGACAACAGACCACTTCGATAAAGGGATCGTCATGACCACTCTGAACAGCTCCTTCGGCCTCGAATACGCCCCCACGCCTTTCCTGCTGCGCATCGGTCGCCGCGAGGCGCTGGTAACGCGCGATTTCCGCAAGCGCTTCTATCCGGTCAACCCCATCATCGAATGCGATACCGGCGTCGAGCCGGGCCATGTCGAAGTGCTGCTGTTCCGCCGCTGGCTGCTGATCCTGTCCAGGGCCCATTGATTCCCACGCGGCGCCGCGCATCGAAAAGCGCATAAGGTTCGTCGTTTACATTCGTTGTCTTTCGCCGGGCCGGAACCTACCCTGTGGTTCCGCCCGGGGTTTTCTCCGGCGGCATGCCTTACCGGCTTCCACCAGAAAAGAAAGAAGACAACGATGCTCCATAAAAAGATCGCCACCAGGCTGGCCACTGCGCTGGCCACCGCGCTGTCCGTCGGCCTGTTGCTGGCCCAGTCCGCCGCCTTCGCCGCCGACATCACCCTGCTCAACGTCTCGTACGACCCGACGCGCGAGCTGTACCAGGATTTCAACCAGGCGTTCGCGCGCCAGTACAAGGCCAGGACGGGCGACAACGTCACCATCAAGCAGTCGCACGGCGGCTCGGGCAAGCAGGCCCGTTCCGTCATCGACGGACTGCAGGCGGACGTCGTCACGCTGGCGCTGGCCTATGACATCGATGCTATCAGCGAGCGTGGCCTGGTCGCGCACAACTGGCAGCAGCGCCTGGCCAACCGCAGCACGCCCTACGCCTCGACGATCGTGTTCCTGGTGCGCAAGGGCAATCCGAAAGGCATCAAGGACTGGGCCGACCTGGTCAAGCCGGGCGTCTCCGTGATCACGCCGAACCCCAAGACCTCGGGCGGCGCGCGCTGGAACCACCTGGCGGCCTGGGGCTATGCGCTGCGCCAGCCGGGCGGCAGCGAAGCGACGGCGCGCGACTACATCGCCAGGCTGTACAAGAACGTGCCGGTGCTCGACTCGGGCGCGCGCGGCGCCACCACCACCTTCGTCGAGCGCGGCATCGGCGACGTGCTGCTGGCCTGGGAAAACGAGGCGCTGCTGGCCGTCAAGGAACTCGGCCCGGACAAGTTCGAGATCGTGGCGCCGTCCGTCTCCATCCTGGCCGAACCGCCGGTGTCGGTGGTCGACAAGGTCGTCGACAAGCGCGGCACCCGCGCCGTCGCCGAAGCCTACCTGCAATACCTGTACAGCGCGGAAGGCCAGAAGATCGCCGCCAAGCACTACTACCGCCCGCTGGTCGAGCCGTATGCCAAGCAATACGCGGCGCAATTCCCGGCCGTCAAGCTGTTCAAGATCGACGACGTCGCCGGCGACTGGACGAAGGCGCAGAAGGCGCACTTCGCCGACGGCGGCATCTTCGACCAGATCTACCAGCCGGGCCGCAAGTAAGCGTCGCGCCCGTCACGCCGTCCCCGCCGGCGGCGTCTGCGCCGGGGCGGGAACGGCGGCCTGCACGGCACGCCTTGCAAAACCTTGTCGCCACCATCATCTTGCAAAAAATGACTTGAAATCCGCGGCCGGGCCACGATTGTGGAATGAAGCCTGGCCGCCGGACGCGCTTGCCGCGCGGCGGCGGCCATTCTCCAACCGACAAGAAGGAGCAAGTCATGGCAGTGCAATTACGCAAGCTCGACGAACAGGTCGTCGTGATCACCGGCGCCACCAGCGGCATCGGCCTGACGACGGCGCGCATGGCGGCCGAGGGCGGCGCCAAGCTGGTGCTGGCCGCGCGCAGCGCCGACGCGCTCGACCAGCTGGCCAGCGAACTGCGCCGCACGGGCACGCAGGTCGCCACGGTCGCCGCCGACGTCGGCAAGCCGGACGACGTCGAGCGCATCGGCCAGGCCGCGATGCAGCGCTTCGGGCGCATCGACACCTGGATCAACAATGCCGGCGTCTCCATCTTCGGGCGCAACGAAGACATTCCCGTGGAAGACATGCAGCGCCTGTTCCAGACCAATTACTGGGGCGTGGTGCACGGCTCGCTGGAAGCGGTCCGCCACATGAAGACGCGCGGCGGCGGCGCCATCATCAACCTGGGCAGCGAGCTGTCCGACCATTCGATCCCGCTGCAGGGCATCTACGCCGCCTCCAAGCATGCGGTGAAGGCGTTCACCGATTCGCTGCGCATGGAGCTGGAAAAGGACGGGGCGCCGATCTCCGTCACGCTGGTCAAGCCGGCCGGCATCGAGACCATGTTCGTGCCGCACGCCCGCAACTACATGGACAAGGAACCCGCGCTGCCCGCGCCGGTCTACGCGCCGGAACTGGCGGCCAGGTCGATCCTGTACGCGGCCCAGCACCCGAAGCGCGACGTGTTCGTGGGCGGCGCGGCCAAGGCGCTGTCGGCCGCCAGCTTCGCCGTCCCGGGCCTGCTGGAACGCTACCTGCGCGCCACCATGTTCAAGCAGCAGAAGGCCAGGTCGGCCAGCGCGCCGAACCGCCAGGACGCCCTGTACGCGCCGGACCCGCGCCTCGAACTGCGCCAGCGCCAGGACAACGGCAAGGCGGTGGCCGAGCAATGCGCCTATACCGCGGCATCGCTGCGCACCGACAAGGTACTGCCGCTGCTGGTGGGCGGCGCCGCGCTGTTCGGCGCCTGGAAGCTGGCGCGCCGCCCCGGCCTGCGCGGCGCCTGAGCGCCCGCTCTCGACACCTTTGCACCGACAACAGGAAGGAGGAGCCATGTCTCCCGCACTCAAGAAACTGGAAGAACAAGTGATCGTCGTGACCGGCGCGACCAGCGGCATCGGCCTGGCCACGGCGCGCAAGGCGGCCCAGGCCGGCGCCAGGGTGGTACTGGTCGCGCGCGACGCCGACGCCCTCGACACGCTCGCCCACGAGATGCGCCAGCGCGGCGCGGAAGCGCTCACGGTCGCCGCCGACGTCGGCGACCCGGCCGACGTCGCGCGCATCGCACGCGAGGCTGTGCAGCGCTACGGACGCGTCGACACCTGGATCAACAATGCCGGCGCCAGCGTCTACGGCAACAGCGAACAGGTGGCGCTGGCGGACATGCAGCGCGTGATGCAGACCAACCTCTGGGGCTGCGTCAACGGCTCGCTGGAAGCCGTCAAGCTGATGAAGGCGCACGGCGGCGGCGCCATCATCAACCTGGGCAGCGAAGTGTCGGACCGCGCGATCCCGCTGCAGGGCACGTACGCGGCGTCCAAGCACGCCATCAAGGCCTTCACGGAATCGCTGCGCATGGAACTGGACAAGGACAAGGCGTCGATCTCGGTCACGCTGATCAAGCCGTCCGCCATCGCCACGCCCTTCGCCGAGCACGCCAAGAACTACATGGACCAGGAACCCGCGCTGCCGCCGCCGAACTACGCGCCGGAACTGGTGGCCGACGCGATCCTGCACGCGGCCGTCAAGCCGGAACGCGAGCTGTTCGTCGGCGGCCACGCCAAGGCGGCCTCGGTGCTGGGCGGCCTGATGCCACGCGCGATGGACCGCTTCATGCGCAGCACGATGTTCGACCAGCAGCAGTCCGACAAGCCGAGCCGCGCCGGCCGCAGCGACGCCCTGCACGCGCCGGACAGCCGCCGCGAACTGCGCGCGCGCAACCGCTCGGCGGCGCGCGTGAGCGAGCGCAGCCCGTACACGACGCTGGAAATGCAGTCGGCGCCGGTCAAGACGGCGTTGCTGGGTGGGGTGCTGCTGGCGGTGTGGGCGTTGGCCGGAAGGCCGGGGATGCGCAAGGCGTAGGGATTGCAGGCGGCGTCGGCAGGCGGTGGCGGGCACGGGTGCCCGCCACGCTGCCACGCCGCCGACGACGACCGCGGATACCCGCTTGCGGTGGATTGCTACGTAGGGTGGGCACCCCGTGCCCACCACGCCGCCGCGCCAGGCATGCCAGGCACGCCGCGGCGGCTACCGCTCATTTGCCCGGTGCAGGCCCGCGCGGCGGCTGGCTGCCGAGGAAATCGACGTCCTCGTCGGTCAGCGGCTGGTTCGGGATCGATTCGATGTGGTCGGTATCGATGTCGGCGCCGTCGCGCGCGACCGTGTCGCGGCCCGCCGCGGCGCGTTCGCCCGTGCCGCCGTAGTCGCTGTCGCCGTCCATGTTGGCGTCGCCGATGTCCGGGCCGGCGCTGTCGTGCGCATAGCTGGCCTCGGCGTCGGACGTACTGCCCGTATCCAGGTCCAGCACCTGGTCGTCGTCCAGGTTCGCGGCGAAGCCGGGGCCGCCGACCACGTCGCTGCCGGAATCGGAAATGTCGCTCGGGCCGAGCGAATCGATGCCGTGGCCCTTGCCCAGGCTGCGGTCGGGTGCTTCCGGAAAGTTATCCGGATCAAGTGTGCTCGTGCCAGTCATATTGCCTCCATGTGATGCAAAAAGAATACGAGGACAGGCTACCCGCTTTCGCGGTGCGGCGGCGCATGCCTGTCCCAGGGGAATCGGTGCCACGCGTTCAGAACGCGTGGCGCATACCGACGTTGATGGCGGAACTGCCGTTCGGCCGGATCCCGTCGCCGACCAGGATGCCGGCGCCGTTGGTGTTCACGGTGTGCGAGAACGCGGCGTAGAAGTCGGTCTTGCGCGAGAGCACGTAGCTGGCGCCGATGGCGAACTGGCGCGCGTCGCGGTTGGCGAGGTCGCGGTCGTTCTTGTGGATGAACGAGGCCAGGAAGGTGGTCGAGCGCGTCATCGGCACGGCCACGCCCATCAGCATGTCGCGGCTGTCGGTCGACGACGTGCTGGCCACGCCGGCGCTGTAGGGATTGTCCGGGTTGTACAGCGGCGAGCTGCCCCAGCCGCGGTTGGCCGCATAGGCCGCGTAGGCCGTGCCCCAGCGCATGCGCAGGTTGGCGGCGACGATGGAGTTCTTCGCGTCCATGTTGTTGCCGGCCAGGTTGTACAACTGCACCTGGGCGACGTGCCGGTTCTGGTGCGCCGCGCGCAACGAGATCGGCCCCAGGTCGTAGCCGACCGTCATGCCCCAGGCGCGGTTGGCCATCGAGCTGCCGCCCAGCGTGTCGACGGTCCAGGACGCATCGGTGGACACGCCGTTCATGCGGCTGCTGTAGTAGCGCACGTCGCTGTTGACGCGCGTGCCGGTCGGGTTGACCAGGTTGCTGGCCTGGCCGGCCGTCCCGGTATGGAGGGGATCGCCGACGTCGGCCTGGGTCAGGTATTCGAGGTTGTACTGGCGTCCCAGCGTGAAGCGGCCGGGACCGTCCCCCGGACCGAAGCCGCCCAGGCGGCCATAGGTGTGGCGCGGCGCGGCGGCGGCCGTCCAGTCGCCCTGGCGGCCGGCCTGCGCGGACGGCTCGCCGGCGAAGACGGCGATGTCGTGGCCGCCCGGCTGCTCGCCGACGTAGTGCAGGCTGCCGGCGCGGCAGTCCGCGCACGTTGCCTGCACGGACGCAGCGGCGTTGACGGTGGTGGCGCCGGCGCTCGAAGCCGGTAGCGCATCCTGCGCAAAAGCAAACGTCGTGCAGCCACCCAGCATGACGCTCGCAACGAAAGCCTTGTTCATGGCGAAGTCCTCTCTAGGCTTACGTTATCCTCTCGTTCGACGATCTGATCTGTCCAATATCGCACAAATCGCCCGCATATTTACCCCGTCTTCGTGTCGGTATATTCCGACGTCCGCTGTTTCCATATGAACGCGACGTGCACGCCGCGGCTTGCATAGCGGTGTTTCGGGCTTACAATGTCTTGCCGTGCCGTGTAATTTAATTACATCACCTTGGGCCATCCTGTTTTCGCACGGCGCCCGCCGACAAGGACAATAACGATCATGAGACAAATCGCACGTAACTTGACTACGCTGGCAATGGCGCTCAGCGCCTGCCTGGCGACTTCCCTTCCCGCGCGCGCCGCGGATGCCGGCATGGCCCCGATGCCGCACGTGGCCTGGTCGCGCAACGCCAACATCTACGAAGTCAATCTCCGCCAGTACACCAGGGAAGGCACGTTCACGGCCTTCGCCCGGCACCTGCCGCGCCTGAAGGCGATGGGGGTGGACATCCTGTGGCTGATGCCGATCCAGCCGATCGGCGAAAAGAACCGCAAGGGCTCGCTGGGCAGCTATTACGCCGTGCGCGACTACACCGGCATCAATCCGGAATTCGGCACGCTCGACGATTTCAAGGCGCTGGTGAAGCAGGCGCACGGCCTGGGCATGCGCGTGATCATCGACTGGGTCGCCAACCACACGGCGTTCGACCATCCCTGGACCGTCCAGCACAAGGACTGGTACCTGAAGGACGACAAGGGCGAGATCTTCCCGGTCACCTACACCGAGGGCGCCGAACCCGAGTACTGGACCGACGTCACCGGCCTGGACTGGCGCAACAAGGACCTGTGGAAGGGCATGACGGACGCCATGCTGTACTGGGTGCGCGAGACCGACATCGACGGCTTCCGCTGCGACGTCGCCGGCAAGGTGCCGACACCGTTCTGGAACCAGGCGCGCGCGGCCCTGGACCGCGTCAAGCCCGTGTTCATGCTGGCCGAGGCCGACAAGCCGGAGCTGCACGAGCACGCGTTCGACATGACCTACGGCTGGGACACCAAGGACCTGTTCAAGGACGTCGCCAAGGGCAAGGCCGATGCGCGCACCCTGCGCGCCTTCCTGGAGCATCCGCCCAGGGCCTTCCCGCCGGGCGCCTACCGCATGCGCTTTACCAGCAACCACGACGAGAATTCCTGGTCGGGCAGCGATACCGAACTCTACGGCCCCGCGTTCAAGGCGATGGCGGTGCTGGCCGCGACGCTGCCGGGCATGCCGCTCATCTACGGCGGCCAGGAAGCGGGCCTGGACAAGCGCCTCGCCTTCTTCGAGAAAGACCCGATCGACTGGAAGGACTACCGGTACGCATCCTTCTACGCCGGCCTGCTCGCGCTCAAGCACGACAACCCGGCCCTGTGGAACGGCCAGTACGGCGGCGCCGTCCAGGTGCTCGAGACGGGCAACGACAAGGTGTTCGCGTTCCGCCGCGCGCTCGGCGGCAATGCCGTGCAGGTAACGGTGAACGTGTCGGGTAGCGCCCAGCGTTACCGGCTGGCCGGCGGGGCGGCGGGCAAACTGGCGGCGTGGGACTATCGGATCGAGGCGCCCGGCAAGGGGCGTTGATCGCTCGCGGCATGTGTGGTGCGCACGGGGTGCGCACCCTACGGGACTTGGCAATCGATGACGTAGGGTGCGCTCCCCGAGCGCACCATGCCATGCCCACCCTTGACGCGACAAATGTCGCATAAACGTCTTGCATCGCATGCGACACCTGTCGCATAATGGCCGCACCGACACCACGGAGACGGCCATGGCCCACCCTGCGACGATCCCCTCCCCCACCGAACTGAGCCTGCTCAAGGCCCTCTGGAAGGACGCGCCGCTCAGCGCGCGCGCACTGCACGAACGCGTCGAGGCCGAACTGGGCTGGTCGTATTCCTCCACCCGCAAGACGCTCGAACGCATGCTCGACAAGGGCATGGTGGCGCAGGACGTGGCGGACGGCATCCAGGTCTACCGTCCCCTGCTGGAAAAGGTCGGCACGCTAGCCGCCTTCGCGCGCGACTTCAGCCAGCGCGTGATGGAGATGGAGGCGCCGCTGGCGGCGGCGATGTTCACCGGCAGCAAGCTGGTCGACGCGCGCGAGCTGGAACGCCTCGACCGCCTGCTGCAGGACTGGCCGGAGGACACGCCATGACGCCCGACCTCGCCATCGTCCTGCTGCGCTTCGGCGCCGCCTGCGCCGGCAGCCTCGCCTGCGCCTGGGTACTGGCCGCGCTGCTGCGCCTTGCCGCCGTCCGCTGGCCAGCGCTGGCCGCCCACCGCAGCGTGTGGCTGCTGGCCCAGGGCGCCGTCCTGCTGGCCTTCGTGCTGGCCTGCGCGCCGCTGCCGCGCGCCGCCCTGGCGCCGGCGCTGGCCCTTGCGCCCATCGCCGCCGACACGGCCGACGCCGACCTCGGCAGCGACGCCGACGCCAGCGGCCCGGCCACCGCGCCCATCGTCGCCACCCAGGCCGCTACCCCCGCCGCCCCCCATGCCGCCCGTCCCATGGTAGACGCCGCCCACGCGCTGCGCTGGCTGCCGGCCGCCTGGCTCGCACTCTACCTGGCCGGCCTCGGCTGGCACCTCGCACGGCGCCTGCGCGCCCGGCGCCGCTGGCAGGCGCTGCTGCGCGACCACACGCGCCCGATCGACGCGGCCGGCTGGCCGGCGCTCGACGACGCACAGCGGCGCCGCATCGGCGCGGCCGGCCTCGCATTGCGCACCACCGACCTGCCGGTCTCGCCCATGCTACTGGGCATCCTGCGCCCCTGCCTGCTGCTGCCCGCGCAGCTGGCGCAGCTGCCCGCCGGCCAGCAACGCCTGGTCGTCGAACACGAACTGACGCACCGGCGCCGCGCCGATCCGCTGTGGCTGGCCGTGTCCGGCGCGATCGCCCTGCTGTTCTGGTTCAACCGTCCCTGCCGGCGCCTGGACGACCTGCTGCGCGAAGCGGTGGAACTCGGCTGCGACGACGCCGTGCTGCGCGGCCGCGCCGCCACCGAGCGCCAGGGCTACGCCGCCGCCCTCGTCGCCCAGCTGCGCCTGCAACTGCAATGGCAGGCGCATCGGCAGGCGCATCGGCAGGCGCATTGGCCTGCCGATGCCGGCGCCCCCGCCTTCGGCAACCTGGGCGTCGCCGGGCGCGTGCAGCGCATGCGCAGCGCCACGCCGCCGCGCCTGTCCGGGCGCGGCCGCGCGCTGGTCGGCCTGGGCGCGCTGGGCACCGCCGGCGTCGCCACGCTGCTGCAGCCGGCATTCTCCACGGCCGCCGTCGCGCCGGCGGCGCCGCTGTCCGTGCCGCCCGCGCCGACCGCGCCGGAACCCTGGCGCTATCCGCTCGACCGGGTGCGCGTGACGGCGCTGTACGGCGTGCGCAGCCCGAGCGTGCCGCAGGGCCACCACGGCGTCGACTTCGCCGCGCGGCGGGGCACGCCCGTTCGGGCGGTGGCCGCCGGCACGGTCGTCGAAGCCGCGTTCAATCCGGCCTGGGGCCACTACGTGCGCGTCGACCACGGCGGTGGCGCCAGCTCGCTGCTGATCCACCTCGACCGCGCCGCCGTCGCCTACGGCCGGCGCGTGGCTGCCGGCGACCTGCTGGGCACCGCGGGCGCCAGCGGCCGGGCCACCGGTCCGCACCTGCACCTCGAATACTGGCGCGACGGGCGCCGCCTCGATCCCGCCGCCATGCTCGTGGACCTGTCCGCGCATGCCACCCCGACCGCCCTCGCGCGCCGCCGCGCCCAGGGCCATCCGATCCCTACCGACCTCTAAGACCATGACGATCCTTCGACACGGCAGCGCCAGCGCGCTGCTGGTGGCGGCGCACGCCTGCGCGGCCGCCCAGACGACACCCCAACCCATGCAGCAGGTCGTGGTCAGCGCCGGCGCCAACGAACAGCGCGCGCAATCGACGACCACGTCCATCGTGGTCGGCCGCGACGAGCTGCTGCGCCAGGGCGACACCAGCCTGTCCGACGTGCTCAAGCGCCAGCCCGGCATCACCGTCGACGCCAGCCCCGGCAAGGCGGCGGCGATCCGCATGCGCGGCATGGGCGCCGGCTACGTCGCGATCCTGCTCGACGGCCTGCCGGCGCCGGCCGGCTTCGCGCTGGAATCGCTCAGCCCGGAGATGGTCGAGCGCATCGAGATCCAGCGCACCGCCACCGCCGCGACCAGCAGCCAGGCGATGGCCGGCACCATCAACGTGGTGCTGCGCCGCGCCGGCGCCGCCAGGGGCGGCAAGGCGAACGAGATCAAGGCCGGCGGCGCCGTCGTCGACGGCTACGCCGCGCCGCAGCTGGTGGCGCAGCACAGCGGCCGCGCCGGCACGCTCGCCTACACGCTGGCGGCCGTGCTCCGGCGCGACGAGAATCCGGTGACGGCGGTCAGCACGGAAGTGGGCGCGCGCCCCGCCCTGCTGCGCCGCACGGCCTGGTTCGACCACCAGATGAGCGACTTCCTGGAACTGGCGCCGCGCCTGTCGTGGCAACCGAACGCGCTCGACACGATCACCTCGCAGGGCTACCTGCGCAGGCGCCACATCGACAACGCCAAGCGCGAGACCGAGACCGCCGTCGTCGGCAGCTCCACCGCCTTCCCGCACGCGTCGCAGACCTACGAGGCGCGGCCCCTGTCCGCCTACGCCGACGTCGCCTGGACGCGCAAGCTCGCCGGCGGCGCGCGCCTGACCACCAAGCTGTCCGGCTTCGCGCTGGAGAACGACGCCGACTTCGACTACCGCGGCATGGACCTGCAGGACCGCTTGCGCGAGACGCACCGCGTCGCCTCCGGCCCGACCGAGCGCGAATGGACCTTCAACGGCAACTGGCGCAAGCCGATCCTGGACGGCCACGCGCTGGCGGCCGGCTGGGAATTCGGCCGCAAGCGGCGCACCGAATACCGGCGCGAGCGCCAGACCGACGCGCAGGGCGCGCTGCTGCTCGCCAGCGACGAGGACTACCGCGCCACGGTGGCGCGCACCGCCTTCTTCGTCCAGGACGAATGGGACATCGACGACGCCTGGTCGGCCTACGTGGGCCTGCGCCGCGAAGACCTGCACACCACCGGCGCGGGCAATGCGCACGCCGCCGTCGACGTCGATGCCGGCGCCTGGAGCCCGATCTTCCAGGCCCTGTACAAGCCGCCGCGGCGCGACGGGGACACCGGACCGCGCGACCAGTTCCGCCTGGCCGCCAGCCGCACCTACAAGGCGCCGAACATCGTCCAGCTGATGCCGCGCCGCTATACGGTCGACAACAACAACAGCGCCACCAACCCGGACCAGCAGGGCAACCCGAACCTGCGCCCGGAACTGGCGCTGGGCATCGACCTGGCATGGGAACGCTACATCGGCAAGGACGACATGGTGAGCGCGAGCGTCTTCCACAAGACGATCCGCGACGTCACGCTGTTTCGCACCTACCTGAGCGACGGCGTGTGGATCGCCACGCCGGACAACCAGGGCAAGGCGACGGTCTACGGCATCGAGGTCGAGGGCAAGGCGACGCGCGGGCCGCTGTCGGGCCGCGCCAACCTGGCGCGCAACTGGTCGACGATCGACAGCGTGCCGGGCCCGGACAACCGCATCGAGGGCCAGGCCGCCTGGAGCGGCAACCTGGGCCTGGACTACAGCGCCGCGCGCTTCGGCGCGGGCGGCACCTGGACCTACCGGGGACGCGTGGCCAACCGCAGCAGCGCGGTCCTGTCCAGCGACGACGCCCCCAAGCGCCAGCTCGACCTGTACGCGCTGTGGAAGCGCGACGCGAACGCGCGGCTGCGGGTGTCGGTATCGGACCTGCTGCACCGGGACTACCGCGAACGCCTGTCCTACGAGGGCGACAGTCCGCTGGCACGCACCACCGTGTATCGGGTGCATGCGACGTGGCGGGTGGTGTGGGAACAGGCGTTATAGCGATTTGCGGACGTTAACACCGTCGCCCCGGCGCAGGCCGGGGTCCAGGTTATTGGCGCAGCCGGACCGCATGCAAAACTGGCCCCCGGCCTTTGCCGGGGCGACGTGCTAACGGCGCAACGCCGTGAACCCCGCCGGCTCCCACTCGCGCAACGCCAGCAGCAAACCGCTGCCGCGCCGCTTCGGCAGCGGCGACGCCAGGCTTTCCTCGTGCAGCTCGGCGAAGCGGGCGCGCAGCTGGCGCAGTTCGGCCTGCATGCGCGCCAGCGCGCTTTCCGTCAGCATGCCGTGGGCGAAGGACAGCGCCTCGTCGGACTGTTCGAAGCGGCTGTCAAGGAAGTCGTCGAGGCCCTGCGTGCGGAAGAACAGGCGGATCGGCCCGTCCGGCAGCCAGTCGAAATCGCGCGCCACGTTCAGGCGGATGCGGTTGCCGGGCATCAGGGCGATCAGGTGCAGGCGGTCCAGGTGCAGCAGCTTTTGCAGGCACTCCGCCTCCGTCAGCCGGTACACGGCCAGGATGTCGGCCATGGTCCAGTGATTCAGCGCGCACACGGCGACCACCATCAGCTTGGTGTCGGAGACCAGTTCCCTTTCCTGGGCGTCGGTGAGCGTGCGCAGGCGCGACTCCGTCACCGCCGCCTCCTGCGCCAGCTCGGCCAGCGTGAAGCCGAGCATATTGCTGACCTGGACCAGGCGGTCGACGCCCAGCGTGTCCGACGTCAGCAGGCGCTTCACGCTGGCCTCGGACAGGTCCAGCACGGCGGCCACGTCGCGGTAGGTCTTCCCTTGCAGCTTGAGCTGGCGCTTGATGGTGGTGAGCAGTTGCGAGACTTCGGACATGGGACCTCGATGGCGTGGAACGATCTGTGCCGCACGATCGTAGCACGCCCGCCCGTACGAACGACCGGCCGCGCGCCTACGCCTGGCGCTGCCCGCACTCCGTGCAGAACTTCGTCCCCGGCTCCAGCATCGCCGGACACGCGCGGCATTGCACCTTCTGCGCCATCCGGAAGCCGCACTCGGGGCAGAACTTGGCGCCATGTGTCTCGGTGCTGCATTGCGGGCAGACCAGCTGCATGTCCTGGCGCACGTCGTGTCCCAGGCCGCGGCGCTGGCCTTCGTCGTTGGCGCGCTCGGACGCGCTGGCGACCTCGCCGCGCGCCCGCGCCTGCGTGATCGCCACCCTGACGTTGGGCGCGCAATCGAAGCACAGGCCGTTGGCGCCGTCGAAGCATTGCGCGCAGACGTAGTCGTGGCAGTTGCCGCAACGGTTGAAATGGCGCTTGCCGTCTTCCACTGCCTCGCGGAACGCACCGTCGCGCGCGCTGTGCCAGCCCGCCTCCGCCATGCTGTCGAGCACCGAGCCGGCATTGCCGAGGATGCCGCCGAACAGGCTGGCGCCCTTCTGCAGCCAGCCGCCGGCCTGGGCGCTGCGATAGGGCTTGAAAGCGGTGCGCCAGCGGTCCTGGCAGCGCTCGCAATAGAACTCGAACTGGAATCCGGCATCGACCCCGGTCGCGTTGCTGAGGTCGCGGACATTGCTGGCGAATTTGGTTTCGGCGGCCATTCGATTGCTTCCCCACAGGAAAAATGTCGCGCGATTATAGGCATGATTTCACGCGATGCGGCGCGCGCAACAGTCCGCCTGGCGCGTGCGCCGCGCCGGGACTACGCTAGGCCCGCGCTCAGTACTGCGGGCCGCCGGCGCGATCCGATCCCCTGCCCGCGGAGGTGCGACATGCAACGCCCACTTCTCTGCGCCGCCCTCGCCCTGGGCCGGCCGTCAGCGCATAGCCAGGCGGGCGGGCGCGCCGCGGCGCGTCAGGCGGAAGCTGTCGACGAGGTCGGCCAGGTGCGCCGCCTGCTCGCGCATGCGCTGCGCCACCGACGCCGCCGATTCCACCGCGGCGGCGCTCTCCTGGGTGATCTCGTCCATGCTCTGCACCGCCTGGGTGACCTGGGCGATGCCGTCGCTCTGCTCGCTGCTGGCCGTCTCGATCTGGCGCATCAGCAGCGCGCCCTGGCGCACCGCATCGACCAGGCGCGTGATCTGCCCGCCCGCCGCGTCGACCAGTTCGCCGCCGTCCTCGACGCCATGCATCGTCGTGTCGATCAGCCGGCGCACCTCGCGCGCGGCCTGCGCCGAGCGTTGCGCCAGCGTGCGCACCTCGGATGCGACCACGGCGAACCCCGCTCCCTGCGCGCCGGCGCGCGCCGCCTCGACCGCCGCGTTCAGCGCCAGGATATTCGTCTGGAACGCCAGGCCGTCGATGACGGCGATGATCTCGGTCATGCGGCGCGCGTTCTCGCGCACGCCGCTCATGGTGCGCACGACATTGCCCACCGCCTGCCCGCCCTGGCAGGCCGATTGCGAGACGTCGGTCATCAGGCGGCTGGCGTCCTGGGCCGACAGTGCGTTCTGCTGGACCGTGGCATTCATCTGCTGCATCGACGCCGCGGCTTCCTCTAGCGCGCAGGCCTGCGATTCGGTGCGCTGCGACAGGTGCCGGTTCTCTTCCACCATATCGCAGGCGGCGCGGCCGACGACCAGCGTCGATTCGCGGATCTGGCCGACCAGCAGCTTGATGTTCACCTGCAGCACGCGCAACTGGTTCGTCAGATGCCGGAACGCGGGCTCGCGCGGCGCGGGGATGGCCGAGGTCAGGTCGCCGGCGCTGATCTGCTGCATCTCGCGGCTCAGCGTCGCCAGCGTGCCATCGACGCGGCGCGCCAGGTAGCGCACGCCGGTACATCCGGCCAGTGCGAGGACGCTCCCGGCGATCCACGCTGCCAGGGTCATCCCGTCCTGCTTCAGTTCGAACACCAGGCCCAGCGCGACCCACTGCAGGAGCAGCAGGGCGAACAGCTTCTGGCCGAAGGTGATGCGCCCCAACAGCGCGCGCCAGGCGCCCTGGCGCCCGCGGACGGCGACGCCCTCCACGATGCGGACATCCTCGCCGGCGGCCAGCGCCGCATAGGCACTGCTCGCGGCCTGGACCTGCTCGCGCGTCGGCTTCATGCGGATCGAGGTATAGCCGACCACCCTGCCCTCGCTGACCAGCGGTGCGGCCTGCGCCTCGACCCAGTAGAAATTCCCATTCTTGCAGCGATTCTTGACGATGGCAGTCCAGGTCTTGCCGGCCTTGAGGCAGCGCCACATGTCGGCGAAGGCCGCGGGCGGCATGTCCGGATGGCGCACGATGTTCTGCGGCGCGCCCAGCAATTCCTCGGCGGAGAAGCCGCTGATCTGGATGAAGTCGGAGTTGACGTAAGTGATGTTTCCCTGCAAGTCCGTTTTGGACACCACGGCTTCGTGGTCCTTCAAGACGTACTCATTGTCTGTGACAGGCAAATTTCGACGCATGATTCTTGACGAAAAGTCGGCGGGGGTGGCGGCCGACAGTAAGGAAGCTGCGTTGTTTGGGCAGTTGGCAAGATTATATTGACATTAAGTTACTTTAACAATAAGTAACTTACATGATATTTGTAATAACAATTGAGCGCCGCCGTGGCGGAGACCTGCCCCCGCCAGCGAGGTCCGGTATCGGACGCCGTCCGGCGGCACCGGGTGCTACAGTGGGACCACGCCACTAACCGCGGAGGATGGCATGGACGACACGACCACTGTCACTGTGAACGGCCAGGTATACGAGATGGGAACGCCCGAGCGCGCGCAAGAGGCCAACGCGTGGGCCTACGCGCATCCGGGGGATGCGGGGCAGTTCCTGGACCACTTCCAGGATGCCCAGGTCATCGGCACGCCGGTGGGGTCGACGATGCGACAGCAATAAGTATGTGCGCTGCAGCGCGCCTGCTGCTGCGGTGACAGCCGATGGCGCGCGCCGGCGGGCATCGGCATGGACGACGCATTCCTCCAGTCGGCCATCAATCCCGCATATCGCATCCCTCGTCGACCGCATGGTCCCCATGTACCACGAGCGCATACAATTCGGCGACCCGCTGCACCGGGATGCCTTCGCGCTGCTCTACCGCCAACGGATGGTCGGTCGGTTCCAGTTCGATGAACGGCCGGAGGAAGTCGTCCCTGAGATGCACATGCGTCTTCAGGTTCACCGTGTCCGGATAGGGCGCAAGCGCAGTATTCAGCCACCCGAAGAAGGGACAGATGTGCGAGCGCTTCCCGGATTCATAGCAACCGAGCCATTGCTGAAAGCTCTGCTCTCTCAGCGACACCCAAACACCCCAGGAGAAAGGCTCGGACTCGCCCTGCACGGGAATCTCGAGACACCCGCGAACGAAGTACAGCGCCCCGTCGATGATGCACGAGTCCGCATCGAGCCGGCATCGCGCTTCGCGTTCACCTTCCGGCACGGCATAGTAACTCCACGGTGCGGCGGCATCGAGCGCCGGCATGCCTTGATGGACCTGGCCGCATCCCTTGCAATCGAATTCGAATGTCATGCGTCTCTTTCTGTATGACAGTTCAAGACGACGCTTGGCGTCGCACCAGATTGTAACTGGTACTCCGCCGCCTGCGCCGGAGCGCTGCAGGATGCCCAGTTCGACCAGCTCATTGATATCGCGTAGCGCGGTATCGGTCGATGATTCGGCGATTGCCGCCCACTTGCTGCTGGTGAGCTTGCCCTCGAAGCCGTCGAGGAGACGATTGATGATCTTGACTTGTCGCGCGTTGAGCGCCACGCCCGACACCCGTTGCCAGAAATGCGCCTTCTCCAGCACGGCATCGAGCGCATGGTGGGCCAGATCCACGGCCTCGCCGAGCATCCGAAGAAACCACAGCAGCCACTCGGTCACGTCCAGGCCAGCCTTTTGCGTCCGTTCGAGGATGTCGTAGTACGCCTTGCGCTCGCGCTGGATCTGCGCCGACAGGCTGTAGAATCGCTGTGGACTGCCATCGGCGCGCGCCAGCAGCAAGTCGCCGATGGCCCGCCCGATACGGCCGTTGCCATCGTCGAACGCATGCAGGGTAACAAACCACAGATGCCCAAGTCCAGCGCGAATCAGTGCCGGTTCAGCAGCTTGGGCCGGTGCGTTGCCCAGGCAAGGAAGCGTTCCATCTCGCCAGCCAGTCGTGGTGCCGGTGATGCTTCGTAATGAACGCGTTGCCGTCCCATGGGCCCGGACACCACTTGCATCGGACCGTGCGCATCGTCGCGCCACGTGCCGGTGCTGATCTTGCTCAGGCCGGAATAACCTGTCGGGAACAGCGCCGCATGCCAGGCGAACAGGCGCTCCCGCGTCAACGGCGATGTGCTGTTGATGGTGGCGTCGAGCACCATCTCGACCACGCCCTCGACGTATTTGTGACATTCACTGGCATTGGCGCGGTCCGATTCCTCGTCATCTGGTCGGCACGTCTGGCCTCACTATTGGGACATGCTGAAGTGCTTGAAGCTTGAGATGAGCTTTGCACCGCAGCTTAGTTCGTCGCCGTCGAAGGCTATTCTCTTGCCTTTGATGAGGTGGTGCGGGGACTCGGTCGTAATCGTGCAGTCATCGTGACCAGGGATGGGACAACTGCACTTGTCGCCCACGCACGCTACCGGCACGCCGTGAACTTTGAAGTGTGTGACACTACTGCTGACCACCTTGCCGCCGTGCGATTTGGCATCGCCCAACCGGATGACATTTCTCATTGCCTATCCCTCCGTTACCTATCCTGATGAAGCCAAGCGGACGTCGCTGCGGGCGCCTTCATTCAATGTGCGGAACCTAGTTCGCGAAGTGTTTGTATCATCGCCCAAGCGAACCACATCCCCATCAGCACGAGTGTACAAAGCACCCCAATGAAGGAACTGAGCCAATAGGTACGCAGCCGTAGATTATTCCTTTTTTGCGCAGTTAAAGTATCTTGGTTCGTAAATGCCGCGAAAAGAAGCCGCACTATTGCAATTCCAAACGGCAAAAAGAAGATGTAACTTCTTTCGGGCGAGATTGTGATTACAGCCAACCCGATTAAAAGCACGGCGCTTTGGTGAAGCGCGATAAATTTCTCATGAAAATTATTGAATCGTAGGGCCATAGCCACCTCAAAAAGATTTTATCGGGTAATGAATGCTATCTTTTACATAAGCTTTCATCGAATTCTTTTGGGGCGTTCTTGGAAGCGGCGTTAGCCCTTTGCAAATCGCTCTGCAAGACACGTAGTTGGGCGTCGGATACCTTGAGCGGGGTAATGCCTGTGAAGTCGACCTCCCAAGCCTCCTTTCGGTCAACCGCTACCCAACCCGCTCCTCGTTCCACTTGGTCAGAACTAAACTGAATCCCCGGCGGTGGATTGCGGCAGTCGTTGTAGGAAACCAAACCGAAGCTGTTATGGTCGGCGCTTTCTAATTTATCATCGCCGTAATAAACGGAATTTTGGTCACGCCCGAATTCCATCGTCGACTGAGACTCCACCTCAGTCCCATCTAACTCGAGAGCAAAAATTTGCCTGAATGTCTGCGCATCCGCGCCTTTAACAGGGTTGCTGCCACGTATTACCCAGCGACCATCTGTCGCGTAGTCAGCACTACGGCCGGCGATAGAACCGGGGACGCGGTGTAGATTTGCGATGTCGAGCGCTGGCACTAGTGAAAGTACTCTTTCCCCATCCGAGTTCCAAATGACATTTCCGTCACTCAAATATATTCCGCCGAGGTAATCCTGCAGTTTTTCCCAATTGACTGGTCCGTCAAGTTTAAGTAAGACAAACCTCTTGGGTACTCTAGAGCGTAGCCCTCGGGGAGGCAGAATTCCGCCATGGACTTCGCTAACCCGGTAGACTTCATTCCCGATTCGGGTATATTCGAGAAATCCGATATGCCGGGTTTCAAAACTACCCTTGCACTCGTAAAATGGGCCGTCTATAGGTCTAGAAGCGCTGTCCACCCACTCCACTGTGCAGACAGTTTCCGGGACAAACATGTAGTACGCCAGCACCAGAAAGAAGGTAAATATGCCGTAGAAAATTTTCGTCATACAATTCCTCAACCCTGTCTCGAATCGCTGGTCACGATGCCGCACAGGCGGCGCAGCCGGCCCCGGTCGGTGACGATTTGCAGCTCCGCAGGCACGCCGATGAAGTTCTTGAGGGGGAGCGTGGCACTGTCGGCAACGCACAGTACTCGGTACTCGAAGCCGCCACATATCGCTTCGTGCCCGATGACCTTCTGGGCCAGAAGCTGGCCCCCTTGTTGCCGCCTGCGTGGTCGAAGACAAGCCGAATCGGCCTGTTGTCGGTCGAAAGGAGGTACTGGGCCAGGTCGGCGATGCGCACATTGTCAAACTCTGCCATCTGTCGCTCTTTCTAATGGCCTCCATGTTCCTCTACATATGGAGTGGACTATGTTTGTTCTTTTTCCAAGTAGGAAATGTTGACTTTCATCTACGGTTCGAGCACAAAAAAGGAAGGATTATTGATGCGGCAACCGCTCCGCATGCTGCGACGCCGCAAGTTGCAGACTCATCCGACCGATAGACGGCATGAGTCGCGACGCAGTCGGCTAAACACCCAGTGTCAGTTTGTGTACCAATAGTATCTGTCAGGAAATTTTGTGCGTTGCTCGGGCGCAGTTACTGGACTGGATCCAGAAAAGATGAGCTGGAAGCGACGGAAGTAGTGCAAGTAGAAGGACGGGCACGACGCGTGCAGCACATCAGTTCGATTAACTGTAGGATTAATCCTACCTCATCCGCAGTTGGACTTCCACCAGTTTCGTCATGACGAAATTTCGACGCCGCCAACATAGCTGGCACCGGCATCAATCCACGCCAACTTGTCCCAATACTCCGGGCAGCGGAGACGCTGGCCGTCGCACCAAGTCATAGTTGGTGCTGCGCCCGCCAGCAACAGACCGCTGCAGAATACCCAGTTCGACCAATTCGTTGATATCGCGTAGCGCAGTATCGGTAGATGACTTCGCGATTGCTGCCCACTTACTACTGGTGAATCAGTGCTGGCTCGGCCAGGGCCGGTGCGTTGACCCATGCGAGAAAGCGCGCCATTTCCCTCGTCAGTCGCTGCGCAGGCGGAGCTTCGTAGTGGACGCGTTGCCGTCCCATGGGCCCGGACACCACCTGCATCGGACCGTGCGCATCGTCGCGCCATGTACTAGTGCTGATCTTGCTCAGGCCAGAGTAGCCGGCCGGGAACAGAGCCGCATGCCAGCCGAACAGGCGTTCCTGCGTCAGCGGCGATACGCCGTTGATGGTGGCATCGAGCACCATCTCGACCACGCCCTCCACGTGCCGGTCCACTAGCGCCAGTGAACCGATCTCGACACCAAGACGACGCGCAATGGATGAGCGCACCGAGGCGACGTTCAGATGTTCGCCTTCGATTTCGCTGATCTTAAGTACGTCGTCAGTCAGTGCGGCGAGACTGGCCTGGTCGCGCAGGCCAAGGCCGATGTCGGCGGGCTGGCCGAGGAGCCCCCCTGCCTTTGGCTGACTTGCGCAAGCGGAGATACCAGCGCCGTGAGGTCATAGCGCCAGTTCGGCCAGTCGGGGGCCTGCAAGATGTATTTGCAATCACCGCATTTCATGCGGTGATTGTACGGGGTTATCGCCGCACCCCCACTGCGTAAATGGTCACTTCCAATCGTACGACGCAGCCCGAATCACCGAGTCAACTGCATGCCCATCCAGTGACGGGTACGTACTTCCCAGCTTTTGGCGAACCAACTCATGAGATGCCTTGGGCCCGGGTCCCGCCCAATGTTCAGCATCAGTGGCTTCAGCCCAAATGTCCTTAATGAGCTGCATTTCAGAATTTGGGATACCCGGAGTCGCCAGCACCTTATGGATGTACTCCCACGGTCGCTCCCATTCGTGAAAGCTTCCGAGGATTTCGTTCACGCGCCTCATGTCTGCCATCGCTGATCTCCGTGGTTAATTTACAAGATCATTTTGGTGCTCAGTAGGGGCCGCTCTCGGCCGGACTCAGCAGTCCGCCAAACCCCAGTGTAGGGCCGCCGTTCCCTCCAAGGCAAGCACTTAGTCTTGTTAGGCAGACGCGCGAGCACGGGTCACGCAGTCAATCCTGCGACCATGTCACGGTACCCAACGGTAGCTCTTGATGGGGCGCGTGGACAGTACTTACACGGAGTCGAACTGAAGCGCACAATAGTGCGCCCACGCCTGCATGAGCAAAACGCTCTTGACGAGGGCCATGTCCACCTCAGCCACCGGCAGCGTACCGATGATGGGACTTACGTAGGCCGCAATCGTGGTCTCCAACTGCGCCGCATGCTTGGCGCTCTTCCAGCTACCGCGGTGTGCCGAGAGGTAAGCTGAGGCGCATTCGTCGAAGGTGACACGCTTGCCCTGCTGGTGCACATACTCCGCCCTGGCCTTGTCACGCTCCTCGATGGGATCGCGCTTTTCCAGCAGCACGGGGCGGCATGCCTTCGCCTTCTCGCGCGCCAGCGCCAGCGCCAGATCGACGGCGTAACAGGAACCGAGCCCCATCTCGCGGCGCCTGCCGCAAAAGTCTTAGCGGAAGATCCAGCTTTTGGCGCCGCGCTTCGACACCTGCAGCCAAAGCCCGGCGCCGTCGCTATACATGCCAAGCCGTGTCACTTAACGGACCTTGATCGCGGAAAGCTTGTTGATCGTGTAGCTCATCGGTGTCTACCACCTTCCGGCGTGGTCTCCGCCAAGATTTTCACTCTTGAAACAACCCGTATTCCTACACACCCCTCCTGCGTCGATGTGGGTAGATTCTAGTGGCCATCGGTGGACACCGATTTTGACTTTTCTCCTATGAGGAGACGAAAAAAAGCCCCAACTTGTGGGGCTCTTGTTCAGTATGCTTGGCGGAAGCGGTGTCCGCCATTTGACAAGCTAAGTCTTTGATCTTGCTAAAGTTTTTAATCCTCGAGCAAACCTACCCACACTTCAACCCACAACACTGACATCCGTTCAGCGCCCGACCTGTCGTCTCCGTTAAGGACATCGTCCGTATCACGTAGTTCACGCTTCCTCACCCGTACAGCGCCCTTCAATATCGCTTGCCTGCGGCCCTCAGCATTTATAGGTCAGTGCGACACAACGAGTGATGCATTTTGTAAACGTTATTTCTAGACAATTTGATCACTCTGCTGCATTCTAGTTGTTAATGAATCACTGCATGAGGTTAAGTCGACGTATCGCGACGAGATTATTGTATGAGTGTAACTTTTCAAACACAAACAGTCGACGCTGTCTGGGGGTGCGCATATCAGCAGGTCGTCGATTCGCCCGGTCTGCCGAATGTCAAATTATGCTTCGTCGAAGTCACAAACCTGCCTGCGTTTGCCGCAGTGATTACGCGCGGTGTACTTGATAAATCATGGATAACGAGTCTCGACCCAATCGTACAGAAGGCTTACGACAGGACCGTAACTCAAACTGCGAACAAACTGGTCAGTATTTTTCAGGCCACCAGCGCTACGGGCACACTCGGAGCAGACTTTGGCGAGTTGATGGTATCAATGGGATCAGCATATGCGCTAGAAAAAATATTCTCGCATTTGAGGATTCCCATTGCAGAGTTATGGAAACCAAAATTAAGCCAAAACGAGGGATTTGACTTTCATACAACTTGCCCTGCTAACATGGTCAACTTTGGCGAGGCGAAATATTCCAGCAACACAAATTCTTATACGTTAGCAATATCGCAAGCGGAAGATTTTATTGATGACGAAAAGCATTTCCGCGACGCAGTGCACCTCATGCACCTAGTAGACGGAAATTGCGTTACAAATCTAGACAATCAGCAGTTCGGGATCGTGGCAGCATTTTCGATTCAAGGGAAAAATCCCGACAAAATCTTCGCCAACGCAGCCAAATCTGCAGCCACTTTAGCAGCAAAAAATAAGGTGACTAACATATATTTGGTTGGAGTTAGATAATGGCAGAATCCAAGATCACCCGAATAAAAGAATCGGAGACCGTTTTACAAGACATCTCCGATCTGATTGAACAACTTCATCTAAAAGGTCCAATAAGCTCCGATATCCTTGAGGACATCGCACTATATAAAGAATTTCACCCAAAGTCGTTTGCCTTGGCGGAGCAAAGAATTATTTCCGCAATGGGTCTTTTTTATAAGATTCAGACGCCTCAAGACTTATATACGTTTATGATGGCAGCGGTTGGTGATGACTACAAAGAAAAATATGGAAAACCGCTGACACCTGTTCAAGCGAGCGTACGCAGAGCGCTGGACGACAAGCAGTTTATTTCGATATCAGCACCAACAAGTGCTGGGAAATCCTATTCGATACGAGACTTTATTTCCGAGCAGGACGGCGACGCTGTAGTGATTGTTCCCTCTAGGGCATTAATAGCAGAATATATCTCATCGATGCGACGCGGCTTCGGGTCATCAAAGGAGATAATGGTTTCTCCCTTCGTCGACTCCGTATTCAAAAAAAGAAAACTCCGGTATATTTTCGTATTAACACCTGAGCGAGCGCGTGAGCTTTTCACGCAAACAGAAAACTTCAATATTTCGGTGTTTTTTCTAGACGAAGCTCAGATGTCAGAAGAAAAAGGCCGCGGCGTTATTTTTGATGTTCTGGTGCGAAGGATACAAAAGCGTTTTCCAAGTGCAAAGATTATTTTTGCGCACCCTTTCGTCGACAACCCAGAAGCTCAGTTCAAGAAGCACAGTATTGATGAGTCTAAAAGCTATGCCAGGTCCTATACCCACGGCACCGTTGGAAAAATAAGCATTTTTAAGCACAAAAACGGGCGCGACTTCTACTTCTCCCCTTTCGTTAAGAAGGGCCACCTACTATCAAATTGCGAGGAGTTTGACGGCGGCTTCGCGCAGTTCGCCTTTAACGAAAAACACTCGATATTAATTTTTGTCTCGAAAGCGTCTATCTATAACGGAAAGTTCTTGATACCGTTCCAAGAGTACATTGACGCCTTTCCGAACGTCACTGACACACGTGCGCTAGAAATAATCAAGGCCGTTGAACATGCGTTAGGTGCGGACCACAACGACCACCGATCAAGCCTCGTCGCGTTGCTTAGGAAAGGAGTAGTCATCCATCACGGCTCAGTTCCGTTAGATGTACGGTTCCTTGTCGAAGATTTCATTCGTGAAAAGCACGCCCGCGTTTGCTTCGCAACAAATACCTTGGCTCAGGGCGTAAACATGCCCTTTGACATTGTCTGGCTACACAGCATGCGTATTAACGGCGATGAGGCGACCGATAGATCGTTATCGTTTAAAAACTTAACAGGCCGCGCGGGGAGATTGTCATCTGAGCAGCAGTTTGACTTTGGCTATGTTTTTACTTCCAATCCAGCGCTTTACGCCGAGCGAATTAATGACTCCTACGTTTTAAGCGAAACTTCATTAATCGATGAAGATTTTTCGGGTCAGACAGAAGATTCAAAAGAACTTATCGATTCGATCCGAGGTAACACGTTCGATGATGAACACAACCTGCCACAGACAAAGGTAGAGCGGCTATCAAAGCCGAGTATCATTTCGGCCTGTCGTAATATCTTAGATCTACTCTATGCCGAAAATACAATACGTGACAGTATCGAAGGCGAGGAAAAGCGCGACCTACGTGAATCTATCAAAAAGTGCCTACAGTCGATTTATCAAGAAGCAATTAATCGTGAGCTTTATTATGGTGAAGAGGCTGTCTTCAGGACGGCTATTACTATTTTCTTGTTAGCGATTGGCGGGCGTACGTTCCGCGAAATTGCCGGAATCAGGTACAGTAAAATTTCCCGAAGAAATTCCGGTCACAAAGGGGAAGCAGATTTTGCTCAACCGGCGGAAAGCTTACCAAACAGTGAGCTAAAGCGGCGTTTCTCTATGTTCGCCGGAGTGGCGGCAAATGACGTCAGTTACGATGCTGTCGTGTTTGACACATATGATTATATGGACAAGGTCGTCTCTTTTTCGTTGTCTGATATATTCATGGCGGCCTTCAAGATTTATAGAACTAAAACCCAGGACTCGCGAGCTAGCAAGATGCTGGAACTGCTGCGCTATGGAACGAATAACGTTGACCACATTTTGTTGATGCGGTATGGCTTTCCTCCGGAAAGCGTGGCACAAATTATTCCTTACATTCAATTTGTGACCGAGAATGAAATCGTGTTTCGGACTGAGATATCTTCAGCGCCGCAACATATTCTCGACCTTGTTGAATGGTACCTCCCGTAAATCGCTATGACGTCGTTACCGGCTTAAGCTCGCAACTAATCTTACAAGACCGCTATTTTCAAGATTAGCTTATGCACTTAGCGTTTTCAGCAGTGCAGCCTGTTTTGCAACAGTGCCACGACTGCAGCCTACCAGCGCCATAATTTCACTCCAACTCGACAAGCCCGCTTTGAGATGTTTTTGAATCAGAGCGTTGCGCTCAGTGTCTTCGGAACGGCCCCGGTACTTACCGGCGGCCTTCGCCTTTTCTACGCCCTGCGCCGCGCGCTGGCGACGACTCACATAGTCTTTGCGTGCAATCGCCGCGAGCATATCCAACATCATATTGTTGATCGCATCAAACATGCGAGCCGTGGTCTCGTCTGTGCCAGTCATCATCCAAGAGGTTGGCAGATCTAAGGCCACAATTTTGATATGCTTTTCGTTGAGCGATTGCTTCAACTTAGCCCAATCAAACTCATTTAGGCGGGACAGGCGGTCTACCTGTTCAACCAGAAGGATATCCCCAGCAGACGCATCCGCGATTAGTTCAAACAATGCCGGTCGGTGCAACGATGCGCCGCTTTCGTTCTCGATGTAAAACGCCGCAATCTTCAAGCCACGTTCAGCTGCGAAGACTTCCAGTTGCGCCTTGGCGCGGGTAGCATCTTGTTCTTTGGTTGAGGCACGGAGGTAAGCGCGTACAAACATATTCTTTAGTTCCGGAGTGACAAGTTTAAGTAAGTATATTATAAGTGGTCTATTAATACTGGTCTAGTACAAGTGGTTCATTTTGTTTCTCTGCCCAGCCCTAGGCCGGTTTGGAATGGTTCAGTTAGGGCATACCCAAAATGAACTGGTTAACCATTAGGTCTTTCTGCTTAAGGAGTGGATAATCATGCTCAACCGCAGCAGCGCCCGCAGCTCTTGTAGCGGGGTGGCTGGGTTAAATTTTTATAAATAGCTAGCGATGGGGGAAATGATATGACTGATGAGGAATACAGCCAGGCCGACAGAATTTTTTGCGAAATCGGCCGATTCGCTGTTAAGTTTGAACACGTTGTCATGTCGATTGGATGGGGCATTACCTTTCTTCTCCATAGCCAAGGTCTGAAAAATCAGCAGCTAGCGCATATCATTTTGGCCGAGCTAACTGCCTATCCTGCAAAGAGTATCTTACAGGCCATGATCGCAGAGGTTGCAGAGCTTGACGATCAGGATCGATCGATCACTGACAAAATTTTCAAGCGCGTGCAAAGTCTTATCGAGACTCGTAACGATCTCGTCCATAGCGTCACTATGGTAGGCGCTAGGGGCGAGGATGATCCTACGTTTAGGGCGGATAGCCATAAACTGACCAGGGGGCGAAAAGGCGCAGGGGTTAAGTCGAGCCAGAACTCGGTTCAAACCTTGAAGGCTTTGTCGGAAGAGTGTACGGCTGTTGACGATCTAATTAACCGTCTATGGACTACCGTGGCAAGTGGCGAAAAGGTTTCTAGTCAGTTTATTCTCAATGGTGACACTGTAATCCTCTATCCAAAGACTTGATGCACATGACCTGAATATTCTGGCAGCGCAGCTCGAAACCCGACAAACTACGGACAACATCTAGTCTGTATTCTCAATGATGTTCAGTTGAAGACAGCAACAGGTTGCACGGCCACATTCTTATAGTTGTCGAATTTTATATAAGCATTGGTTTGCCAAGTGGTCGGGCTAATTGACGAAGGGGATCAGGCCCAAGCCCTTTTTTTCTAAGACTACCTACCCTCTGCAGAGGGTCGCACCAGGCAGGGCCGTTAAGACAGATATTTTTGCAGGAAAGGAAATTCCGGGAGGCACGCTGCCCGTAGGCTTTGAGCGATCTCTTCATCGCCTTGTGCATGTGGCCAGATGCCGAGGTAATAATTTCGACCGTCTTCTCTTGCAAATACGATCCATTCGCCGGTCAGTCGGTTGTTGTCGGCGCGCTGTGTAATGGTATCGACGATAGCCCTAGTTGTAACCTCGTCCAACATTTCCTGAGTAACAGTCTTACCCATGTGCGGACCAAAGACCTCTTCAGCGATTTTGCTGAGTCCATTTTTCCCAAGTTGGTTCAGGATGTTGTGGGCCATTGCGCTAGGTAGTGGCGGTAGGAAATGTTTATGCCACAGGCCCTGCAAGTGCTGACCTCGAAACTCGGTCTCCGGCTTGGTGAATGAAGGGCCTTTCCCTTCCAAAGCTTTCAACTCCACGATGACGTGCGCGGGATCGATCCCTTGAATCTCACTCATAAGCAATAAGTTAAGCACGAACAGCGAGCTGTAGCGTCCGTCCGCGATCCTGTCTAGCTCATATATCGAAGCGAAGGCGTTCAATTGAGCCGAGGTAATGTAACGGGTCTGGTCGCCCAAGCGAACCCTGATATTCAGGTCATTCATAGCTAAATTGTGGTCTTGTCGAGAGCAGACGCTATCACGAACAGGTAACGGAAGGGTATGCAGCCGGATAAAAAGTGCATACCCTTACTGTGGGGTGAAGTGCATACCCTTAAAGCCCGCATCAATACTAGCTTCGCAGGGTAGCACCGCCCCACCCCTTTTCGTAGAAAAGGGGGACTACCCTGTGAGACAGTACAAAGGTTGATTCTTGACCGCAGGTCCGAATGCTCTCCATGCTTCTCGCGCCAATGCGACCTGTTTTCCCAAGTTCTGCCGAGCTACTTGCTCACCGTACAGGTTGCCATATTGCCGAGCCGCAGCGGTTTCACTTCCGTCTGCCAGTAAGTAGAGCTTCCACATTGCGTACCGCCGTTTTGCGACTTCCTCGGGGGTTTTCGAGCCAGACCTGTCCGGCTTGGCTCTAGCATGGTCAAGAATGGCTTTCAAGTATTCTGCATGCCTTTTCAGCGGGTGCAACCGTGCAATCTGCCCAGCTGTTTTTATCGTCATGAGATCCTGCCTATCCCGATCAGAAAGCAGCAAACCTTTGGAAAAATATGCGGCGCCCAAGCCCTGCTTGAAAGCAAAGAGGTACGCCTTAACGGTTGACATGTGCCACGTTTCGTAAACCCCAGCGAACCAGCGCTGCCAGTTCTTGTAAGCCGGTTTATGGCCCGGATTGCGACGTGTGAACCAGTAGATATCAGCCAGCCAAGTCACGTATTCGATTTGCGTTGATTCTTGATTTACCGGCCAACGGAATGCTGGCGGCACTTCACGCCGGTCCAGTTCCTCATGAATTTGCCAAAGCAAAAGCGGGTCCGTGGTTGTCTCGATACGAGCGACGAGTGTCTTGGATTCCTGTGTATGTATGTCGGTTGCAGCCGCCTGGAAAATGGCCCAAGCGGCTGCGCTCGTCTTTCGTTCGGTCAGTAGCTGTGGAATGCTCTTGATAACATCAAACGATGGATGCTCGTGCATGATCGTGGATGCTACCGCCGGACTCAGCATCTTCGCTGCACGGATGCACTACCATTGCATCACCGGACACAGGATCTGCAATGACCAGGATGTCAGCGCCATCACGCTCGCATACATAGGTTTGCGATAACCCAGGGCCTTCCAGCGTCGCCAAAATGTTCGCTTCGCGCAGGGTTTCAGCAAGTGTTCCGTGAGAGATCATTGCTACGTTCATTGTGCTTCATCCGTCCTGTATTCGTTACTAAAATACTTTTCGCGTTGCGCCTGCTTTGCGCGGTGCGCTGCCAATTGAACGGCAGTTGGATACGGGTCGTTGCTCCCTATCGCCGCCCAGATGACTTCCGCCATATGGTCATGCGATTCAACTTCGTGCATAGCGGCGCTCATACATGCACTCCCTTCCGGCTGGCTTCTATACGTGAAGCCAACCAAGCATCTATGTCACTTTCGACCCACGCCACAGCCCGTTCCGATAGCCTTACTGGTGCTGGGAACTCGCCTCGTTTGATAGCGGCATAGATGCTGGAGCGGCCGAGCGACACCCGGTCTTTTACGGTGGGAAGACGGAGCATAGTAACGCCGCCTTGAGTTGGTTGTTTCATATCGTTTCCTACAATCCTACTGTGTGTCTAAGTAATGGATGACTTACTAGTCACAGCCCATTATAGTCATCGATTTTTATCGTTCGCCGGTCTTTGAGGCTTTCTACTAAACTTTTTCAGCCGACTGCTTCGCTCCGAATTGTTGTCACGGTTGCCATGGAAGGGACAACTCCGCAGTAGTCAGCCCACGCCTGCATCAGCATGGCACGTTTGGCTAACAGATCGCCGCGCCTGTACGCCGCCTCAACCTTGTTCGGCAACGTGTGCGCAAGCGACTGCTCGATCACCTCATGCGGGAACGAGTTGGTAAGCGATTCCTAACACCAGTCACGGAAGGTTGAGCGAAAGCCGTGCACGCTGATATCTTCGCGCCCCATCCGACGCAGTACAGCGGTCAAAGTCATGTCCGATTGGGGGCTGTCAGCCTTCCGCCCCGGGAACACCAGCGCCCCTGTCCGTGGCATGCTGCCGAGCAGCGCCAGCGCAGCAGACGAGAGCGGGACGCGGAACTCTTGCTTACTCTTCATCCGGCTTGCTGGAACGGTCCAAACGCGCCGATCGAAGTCGATCTCGACCCAGCGCGTACCGCGAACGCTACCCGACCGGACCCCGGTTAAGATTAAGAATTCGAGGGCGCGCGCTGCCGTTCCGGGCCTTGTCCGTAGCTCTGCCATAAACGCGCCAATTTCCTGCCATGGCAAGGCTGGATGGTGTACTACCGGCGCTATCTTGTTCGGGTTGGCTAGCACGTTCTCAAGGTGGCCGCGCCAGCGTGCCGGGTTCTCGCCAGTGCGGTACTTGCTGACCGTTGCCCAGTCCAGGATATTTTCGATTCGACCTCGCAGACGAGTCGCTGTTTCAGTCTTCGTCTGCCAGATCGGACTAAGCACCTTGACGACAAGCGGCGTGTCCACTTCCGCAACCGGCAATGCGCCAATGATCGGGCTGGCATAGGTCGCAAGCGTGTTTTCCCACTGGCTTACGTGCTTGGGATTGCTCCAGCTTCCGCGATGGGCCGCAATGTACGCCGCCGCGCACTGGTCGAACGTCATCAGGCGCGCCCTATCAAGCGCCGCTGCCAACTTGGCTGACCGCTTCAACTCCAACGGGTCTTTCCCTTCGTGCAGGGCTAGGGCGTGTCTGACTGAGTTCAGAGGAGCCATAGGATAATTGTCGCTACAAGCACGGCTGTAAAAAAATTATGGCCGCGCTTGTCATAGCGCGTTGCTATGGCCCGGAAGTCCTTCAATCGAT
>NZ_CAJYEB010000042.1 GCF_913773735.1 uncultured Massilia sp. | reverse complement strand
CACGTCGTCGAACGCCAGAGCCTGCATTGCTGCCTCCTCATGAGTTACCTCGACAATGGGTGAGACTGCCAGCCCAGCGGATGGTTCGCACAATGAACGCGAACAGCACCTTTTTATTCCCGTTCATGCCGTCCCGCCTGCCGCCCGTCGGCACGCCGGCACCGTCCGTCGCAGGAACGTTGCCGGATCGGCCACTTCGTCCTATCTTGTCGGGACCACAACCCGAAGACCAGGAGAGCCGAGATGTCCGGAACGACCACTGCCTGCGCGCTGCTTGCGTTGACCTTGCCCTGCATTCCCGCGTTCGCGGCGGCATCTGCCGTCCCGTCGGCCGCCGACACCGCCGCGCGCATCGACGCCGCGCTGGCCGCGAGCTACAAGCCGGATGCGCCCGGCGTCACCGTCATCGTCGTCAAGGACGGCAGGACGGTGCTGCGCAAGGCCTACGGCATGGCCGACATCGCGCACAAGGTGCCGCTGGCGCCGGACACGCCGATGCGCCTGGGCTCGATCACCAAGCAGTTCACCTCGACCGCGATCCTGATGCTGGTCGACGAGGGCAAGGTCAAGCTGGACGACGACATCACCGTCTACCTGCCCGGCTACCCGACCCATGGGAAATCGATCACCGTCGAGCACCTGCTGACCCACACCTCGGGCATCGCCAGCTACACCGGCAAGCCGGCTTACGAGAAGACCATGGGGAAGGACCTGACGGTCGCGCAGATGATCGACTCCTTCAAGGACGATCCGCTCGACTTCGAACCCGGCACCCGCTACAAGTACAACAATTCCGGCTACTTCCTGCTCGGCGCCATCGTCGAGAAGGTGTCCGGCATGCGCTACGACGAATTCGTCGCGCAAAGGATCTTCGTGCCGCTGGGGATGACGCGCACGGCCTACGAAGGCCATGCGCGCAGCAAGGCCGTGCAGGCGGTCGGCTACAGCGCCGGCGGCGGCGGCTTCGCGCCCAGCGCCGCGCTGAGCATGACGCAGCCCTATGCCGCCGGCGCGATCGTCTCCACCGTCGACGACCTGGCGCGCTGGGACGCGGCCGTCTCCAGCGGCAAGCTGCTGAAGGCGGCCAGCTGGCAGCGCGCGTTCACGCCGTACACCCTCGCGAGCGGCAAGGGCACCGGCTACGGCTACGGCTGGCAGGTAGCGACGATGCAGGGGGTGCCAATGATCGGCCACGGCGGCGGCATCAACGGCTTCAATACCTTCGCCGTGCGCCTGCCGTCGGAGCACGTGTACGTGGCGGTGCTGGGCAACAGCGATTCCGGCACGATGCGCGCCGAGGACGCGGCCTTCCGCGCCGCCGCCATCGCCATCGGCAAGCCCTTCCCGGACTTCAAGGCGGTCGCGCTGCCGGCCGCCGCGCTCGACGCCTGGAGCGGCGTGTACCGCACCGGTGATGGCATCCAGCGCACGCTGCGCCGCGAGGGCGAACGTTTCGTGCTGCAGCGCGAAGGCCGTCCTCCGGTGACGCTGCAGGCCTACGCCGACAACGGCTTCTTCATCCCCGGCACCCTGTCCTGGATCGAGCTGGCGCGCGGCGCCGACGGCAAGGCAATCACGATGACGCTGCACCAGCCGGACGTGGACCAGGTGCATGCGCGCACGGGCGACGCGCCGGCGCCGCGCAAGCCCGTCCGGCTCGACCACGCGCGCTACGATGCCTATGTCGGCCGCTACCAGCTCGCGCCGCAGTTCGTGCTCGCGATGACGCGCGAGGGCGACCGTTACTATGCCCAGGCCAGCGGCCAGCCGAAGCTGGAGATCTTCGCGCTGGACGAGCGCACCTTCTTCTCCGACGCCGTCGGCGCCGAGCTGCGCTTCGACGATGCGCAGCCGGGCCAGCTCGTGCTGCGCCAGGGCGGGCGCGACACGAAGGGCACGAAGCTGCCGTGACGCCGGGGGGCCATTCCCCCGCCAGCCCGATCCATGCCGGCCCGGGCCGTGTCCATCGCAAGCCGCTGGTGCATAATGGCGCCCGATGAAAACATCGTGCCTTTGCCATCGCTGAAGGACGCCATATGCTTGTCGGTACCCAATCGGGCGAAGTCAGCCTGCGCAGCGTCACCTTGCTGACGCTCATTGCCGTCGTGCTGGCGCTCGGCGCGGCGGCGTCCATCGCCGCCTTCCTCGGCCAGTCGCTGGACCTGCCGGCCCTGCTGGGCTGGGCCGGCCTGCTGTTCGTGCAGGCCGTCTATGCGGCGCTGGCGAGCTGGATCGCGCACCGGGCCGCCATTCCCGCGCCGCCGGTGCGCGCCTACGCCTGGCGCCTGCAGGGCCAGGCCCTCGCCGAGATCCTCCTCACCCTGGGCGGCAGCGGCGCGATACTGCTGTTCTTCGCGTGGTTGGCCGTCGACGAGGCGTCGGTGAACGAAGGTATCGCGGCCATGACGCACGACGGACCGATGCCGCGCACGGTCGCGGGGATCGGGCTGGCGCTGCCGGCGCTGACCGCGCTGATCGGCCTGTGCCGCCTGCATCACCTGGCATGCGCGAAGGGGGCGCTGGCCGCCGCCGTGGACGGCACCCTGCCGCGCCGCACGCTGCGGCTGGCGGCCGACGCTGCCCAGGTGCACGAGGCGCTGGCGCGCTGCCTCGAGCGCCTCACGGATGCCGACACGCCGGGCCTGACCCGCTATTTCTATGGCCGTCCGCGCGTCATGGTGCGGCGCCAGGGCGAGGACACGCACTACGACCTGCTGTGGGCGAACTGCGCCAGCAAGGTCACGGTCGCGGCGTCGGCGCTGGACGAGCGCACCCAGGAAGTCGTCGTGCGCTGCGTGCTGCGCGGCGGCTTCTACAAGCTCTATTGGTTCGCCGGTCCCGCCGATGCGCTGGCGCAGATGCAGTACATGGAAGCGCACGTGCTGCAGCCGCTGCGCGCCCAGCTGGAAAAGGCGGCGGCCGAGCGCCAGCGCGACGCCCTGCGCGACCAGGCGATCGAGGCCCAGCTGCGCATCCTGCAGGCGCAGATCGAACCGCATTTCCTGTTCAATTCGCTGGCCAACGTGCGCCACCTGTACCGTTCCAGTGTGCCCGAGGGCGAGCGCATGCTCGACCACCTGATCGCCTACCTGCGCAGCGCCATGGAAGACCTGCGCGCCGACTACTCGACGGTGGCGCGCGAGATGGACCTGGCGCGCCATTACCTGTCGATCATGCAGGTGCGCATGGGCGAGCGCCTGGCCTACACGTTCACGCTGCCCGACCACCTGACCGATCACGCCTTTCCGCCGGCGATGCTGATCTCGCTGGTGGAAAACGCCATCAAGCACGGCCTGGCCGACTGCGAGCGCGGCCGCATCGCGCTGGCGGCCGCCATCGACGGTGCCTGCCTGCGCCTGACGGTGACGGACGACGGCCGCGGCTTTTCCAGCGTCGGCGGCACCGGCGTCGGCCTGTCGAACATCCGGCGCCGCCTGGAGGCCATGTACGGCAACCGCGCCTGGCTCGAAGTCGGCGCGCCGGTGCATGGCGGCTTCGCCGCGACCATCGTGCTTCCCCTCGACCCCTCCACGACCCACCAGCAATGACCACCGCCCTGATCGCCGAAGACGAACCCCTGCTGCGCGCCGAACTGAAACAGGCGCTCGCCGAACTGTGGCCCGAGCTGCGCATCGTGGCGGAGACCGCGGACGGCGCCGCCACGCTGGCCGCCCTGCGCCAGCTGGCGCCGGACGTCGCCTTCCTCGACATCAACATGCCCAAGGCCAGCGGCCTGGAAGTGGCGCGCGTGCGCCCGCCGGCGACCGCCGTCGTGTTCCTGACCGCCTACGGCCAGCACGCGCTCGACGCCTTCGACGTCGGCGCCGCCGACTACCTCGTGAAGCCGCTCAACCGCGGCCGCCTGCTGGACACCATCGGCCGGCTGCAGCAGCGCCTGGGCGGCCCGGCCGCGGCGGCGCCGGCCGCACCCCCGCCGCCGCCGCGCCAGCACCTGTCGTGGATCCAGGCCTCGGTCGGCAACATCCTGCGCGTGATCACGACCGACGAGGTGATCTTCTTCCAGTCCGAGGCCAAGTACACCAAGGTCGTCACCGCCCAGGTCGAGGCGCTGATCCGCATGCCGGTCAAGGACCTCGTCGAGCAGCTCGATCCGGCCGGGTTCATCCAGATCAGCCGCGGCGCCATCGTGAACCGGCGCCGCATCGACGCCGTCCACCGCCGCGACGGCCACATGCAGGTGCACCTGAAGGGGCGCGGCGAGGTGCTGGCCGTCAGTACCGGCTTCCAGGGCCAGGACGCGTTCCGCCAGATGTAGCGCGCCCGCCGTTCCCGCCATCGCCGCATCCATTCCCGATCCGGTCGCGTTCGTCGCATGCCGGCTGGCGCGGGCGGCGCGGCGCCGGCAGCATGGGCGTGTCTTCCACTTCCCTGCGATGCCCGCGACCATGACCATCCTGCACCCGATCCGCAACCGCTTCCTCGGCCCCGTACTTGGCCTATTCCTTGGCCTATTCCTCGGCGCAGCCACGCTTCCGGCCATGGCCGCCGCCGCGTTCGCCATGGGCGACAACAACTACACGCACATGGTCACCGAGGCCGCCAGCCTGGCCGAGGCGCGCGAGCTGGCGCTGCAGGGATGCGCGAAGCAGGACACCCATTGCCGGATCGGCCTGGAGACCGTGCTGCCGATGGCCTTCGCGCTGGCCAAGGGCGACGACGGCATGACGGCCCAGACGGACCCGTCGCCCGAGGCGGCGCGCGACAAGGCGTTGGCGTCCTGCCGCAAGAAATACAAGAACTGCAAGTTCACCGCGCTGTACTGGGAACCGGGCGGCACCTGGGCCGCCTGGGCCGTCGCCAAGAACCCGCAGGGCGACACGGCGGCCACCGCTTTCGTCTACGAGGGCGCGAGCGCCGAGTCGGTGCGCAAGGACGCGCTGGAAGCCTGCCGCGCGCGCCAGGCCGGCAAGACCGTCCACGACTGCAAGGTCAACGTGCAGTGGGGCGACTGGGCCTACGTCCGCGTCGTTTCCCCGCGCAATGCGTTCACGGAGCTGGACGAGCGCATGGACAAGGCGCTGGCGAAGGCGCTGGCGAACTGCAAGGCCGACCTGGCCTCGGGCGAGGCCTGCAAGGTCGAGGAGCAGCTGTTCAATGCCGGTACCCGCCAGGCGCCGGCGTCCTTCGCCAGGCTGGTCGCGCAGACCGAGGTCGGGCGCGAGGCCGCCCGGGCGCCCAAGGCCGCCCGGGCCGCGCCGCGGGTCCAGTCGCGCAACGTGCAGCAGCTGACCTGCCGCAACCAGTGCGTGAACGGCAGCTGCGTGCGCACCTTCCCGGACGGCCGCAGCGAGACGTGGCAGGCGCCGCGCGTGTTCGACCCGCTCAGCAACGACTGGAAGTGGGATACCAATCGCTGCGGCGGTTGATCCTCACGGCGCCGCGCGTGCCTGCGCCAGCTTCAGGGCCACCCGGTGGCGGAAATAATCCTCGCGCACGTAGCGGTACAGGTTGGCGCCGGGGCAGACGGTATGGTCCGAATAATCGCGGTGGCTGCGGATGTCGTCCAGGCCCACGTGGTACCTGGCGGCCAGCATGGCCATCAGGTTCACGACGGCGTCCAGCTGTTCCCGGTTCGGCTCCACCTCCTCGAAGTTGCCGACCACCTCGATCAGCGCATGGCCGGCCGGATCGTATTCGGTATTGGTGTCGCCGGCATAGGCGATGTCGCGGCCGGCGTAGATGCGGCCGTCCAGGTCGATGATGTAATGGTAGGGGATGTCGAGCCAGCCCTTGGTCGTGCGCGACCAGGATTGCAGGTTGCGCAGGTACTGGCGCGGATCGGTGCCGGGCTGGAACGGCTCGCCCTGGTGGTGCAGGGTGATGTGAGTGATCACCTGCGGGCGCGCCCGCGCGGCATCGGCCGGCGTGCCGCCCCAGTCGCGCACCGGGACGATGGCGCGCTCGACGTCGGCGAGCGACTGGGCCCGGGCCGGCGGGCCGGCGAGCAGGGACAGGCACAACGCGGCGAGGACGAGGGCGAGGACGGGGGCGTGGGCAGGGCGCAGGAGCATGACGGGATCCGGTGGCGGGGAACGCGTCATCTTTCCATATTCCGCCGGCATGGGCAACGGCGGCACCGCTGCGCCGGCCGGCGTGCCGAACCTGCTAAGCTAGCGCCAGGAACAACCAGCCATTCCAGCCAATGAAAACCATCGAACAACTCCTGCGCGGCGCCAGGAACGTCGCCATCGTCGGCATGTCGGACAAGCCGGAGCGGGCCAGCCACGAAGTGGGCGCCTACCTCCAGCAACAGGGCTACCGCATCCTCCCCGTCAACCCGGCCTACGCCGGCACCCAGATCCTCGGCGAAACCGTGCATGCCACGCTGCAGGAAGCGGCCGACGCCCTGGCCAGGGACGGCCAGCACATCGACATCGTCGACGTGTTCCGCAAGGCCGAGGACGTGCCGCCCATCGCCAGGGATGCCATCGACGTGCGCGCCGGCGCGCTGTGGATGCAGCTCGGGATCGAGAACCGGGCCGCCGCCGACCTGGCGCGCGCGGCCGGCCTGGACGTGGTGATGAACCACTGCATGCTGATCGAGCACCGCCGGCTGGCGGAGACGGCATGAAGACCGTCCGTGCGCGCCTGCGCGCTCCCAAGGACCTGAAGCTCGACGATGCCGGCGCCGGCGCGACGCCGTTGCGCGAGAAGGACAACGGCAACGGCAACGGCAACGGCAACGGCAAGGAAAACGGCAACGGCAACGGCAAGGCCGAGGTCAAGGAACGCGAGCGGGCGCTCACTGACGCGCTGACCGCCCAGGTCGCGCGCTTGCAGGAAAAACTGTACGCGGCGCGCGAGAAGAAGCTGCTGCTGATCCTGCAGGGCATGGACACGTCGGGCAAGGACGGCACGGTGCGTTCGCTGTTCTCGCAGATCAATCCGATGGGCCTGAGCGCGACGGCGTTCTCGGTGCCGACGGCGCGCGAGCAGGCCCACGATTTCCTCTGGCGCGTGCATCCGTACGTGCCCGGCAACGGCGAGATCGCGATCTTCAACCGCAGCCACTACGAAGACGTGCTGGTGCCACGCGTGCACGGCACCCTGGACGACGAGGCGTGCGCGCGCCGCTATGCCCAGATCCGCGACTTCGAGCGCATGCTCGCCGAATCCGGCACGACGATCGTGAAGGTCTTCCTGCACCTGTCCAAGGACGAGCAGAAGAAGCGCCTGCAGGAGCGCCTGGACGATCCCGAAAAGCACTGGAAGTTCGACCCGAGCGACCTGGCCGCGCGCGCGCAGTGGGGCGACTACCGGCGCGCCTACGAGGACGCGATCAATGCCACCGACTGCGAGCACGCGCCCTGGTACGTGGTCCCGGCCGACTCCAAGACGCACCGCAACCTGCTCGTCGCCCACCTGCTGCTCGAGACGATGCAGGACATGGACCTGCGCTGGCCGCAGCCGAAGGCCGACCTGGCGAAGGTCACGATCGACTAGGAAGACGCCGTGCGGGGAGCGGCGCGTTTGGCATAGAATGAAGCTCCTTCAACCCCGCCCGAGCGTTCCCATGTCCAAGCTTCCCGTCCTGCTGCTTTCCCTCGGCGCCGCCGTCGCGTCGAGCGCCTTCGCCGCCGCGCCAGCGCAGGCGCAAACCCCCGCCGCCCAGCCGTCCGCCGCCCCGGCGAGCTGCCCGGCCGTGCTGCACCACACGTTCAAGCGCCTGCAGGACGAAGCGCCGCAGGACCTGTGCCAGTACGCCGGCAAGGTCGTGCTGGTCGTGAACACGGCCAGCTACTGCGGTTTCACCAAGCAGTACCAGGGCCTGGAAAAACTGTACTCGACCTATGCGCCGCGCGGCCTGGTGGTGCTGGGCTTCCCGTCCAACGACTTCAAGCAGGAAGACGCCGACGCCAAGAAGATCGCCGACCTCTGCTACAACACCTACGGCGTGAAGTTCCCGATGTTCGCCAGCACCGTCGTGAGCGGCAGCGGCGCCAATCCGCTGTACGCGGAACTGATCAAGGCGACCGGCAACGCGCCCAAGTGGAACTTTAACAAATACCTGATCGGGCGCGACGGCAAGGTGCTCGAGTACTTCCCGAGCAAGGTGACGCCGGAGGATCCGGCGCTGGTGGGACGGATCGAGAAGGCGCTGAAAGGCTGATCGCAAGTCGTCGTCCCGGCGCAGGCCGGGACCCAATTTGCACGCATAGTCGAAACGCTCGCCAGATTGGACCCCGGCCTCCGCCGGTGTGACGGTGTGCACCGTTTTGTGGCAGAGATATACGAAATTCCCTACACCTGTTCGCTTCATGGTCATTTTTGATGCACATCAACGATTTCGTTGCAGCGCATCAATAAACTTAACTTCGCTGAATCACAAACAACGCGAAGAAAGGTAACACCATGAACAAGTCGATGCTGAAACTGATGTTGGCCGCCCTGGGTTGTGCAGCGTTCGCTGCACCCGCGATGGCGCAGGACCAGTCGTCGCCGTGGTTGGTACGTGCGCGCGCGGTCCACATCGACCCGGCCGACAAATCCGACCCGGTCGGCGGTACCGGCGCCAGCAATCGCCTGCACGTCGAAGACAAGTGGATTCCCGAAGTCGACATCTCGTACTTCTTTACCCCGAACTGGGCGGCCGAGCTGATCCTGACCTACCCGCAGAAGCACACCGTCACGCTGGACGGCGCCAGCATCGGCACCTTCAAGCATCTGCCGCCGACCCTGACGCTGCAGTACCACTTCCTGCCGGGCGCCACCATCGATCCCTACGTCGGCGCCGGCATCAACTACACGCTGCTGTCGAAGGTGCGCCTGCTCAACGGCGGCGCCAGCCTCGAGCACGACAGCGTCGGCGGCGCCATCCAGGCCGGCGTCGACTTCAAGATCGACAACCAATGGTCGGTCAACCTGGACGTCAAGAAGGCCCAGATCCGCAGCGACGTCATGATCGGCGGCGCCAAGGCCAGCCGCGTCAAGGTCGACCCGGTGCTGTTCGGCGTGGGCGTGGGCTACCGCTTCTGATTCCTGTAACGATTGCCGCTTTCTCCAAAAGCGCAGCCGGTCCCTGCCGGCTTTACAACCGGCCGCTGGCCGGTTTTTTTATGCCCGCGCCAGTACCGCGGGCAGCGGGCCGCGCAGCGCATTGCAGACGACGATCTCCTGCGCCCGTTCGAGCGTCTCGCGCGTGATCGGGACCTCGACCGCGCCCCAGGCCGGATCGTCCAGCAGCACGGCGCGCATCACGCCCGGCAGCACGCCGGCCGACAGCGGCGGCGTAACCCAGCGGCCGGCGACGCGCACGAACACGTTGCTGCGCCCGCCCTCGGTCAGTTCGCCGCGTTCGTTGAAGAACAGCGTGTCGAACGCGCCCGCGCGTTCCGCCGCGCGCCAGGCGGCGTCGTAGCGCCGGCGCACGCTGGTCTTGTGGCGCAGGAACAGGTCGTGCGAGCGCACCGGCGCATCGGCCAGCAGCACCTTCACGGGACCGGCCAGCGGCGCCAGCACGGCGGTCTGCGCCGTCACCTCGCCGTTGGCCTGCAGCGCCAGGCGCAGGCGGTGCGGCACGCCCGGCGGCAGCACCTCGCAGGCGGCCAGGACGCCGGCGCGCGCCAGTTCCTCGCTGTACGGATAGCCGAAATAGTCGGCCGAGGCGGCCAGCCGCGCCAGGTGGCGTTCCAGGTGGCGGGCGCCGTCCTCGCGCGTCGCGTACAGGGTCTCGAAGATCTCGAACGCGTTCGGCAGGCCGGTGAGGAAGCGCGCCTTGAGGCGGCATTCGGCGAATTCGGACTCGGCCACGCTGTCGTGCACGATGCCGGCGCCCACGCCCAGTTCGCCGCGCCGCACCCCGTGCCGCTCGGGCTGCAGCACCAGGGTGCGGATCGGCACCGACAGGCAGAAGTCGCCGAAGCCGGCGCCGGGATGCGCCGGCGGGTCGATCCAGCCGAGCGCGCCCGTGTAGATGCCGCGCGCGGCCGGCTCGAGTTCGTGGATGATTTCCATCGTGCGGCGCTTGGGCGCGCCGGTGATCGAGCCGCACGGGTAGAGCGCGGCGAAGATCCCGTCCAGCGTCGCGCCTGGCGCGAGCCGGGCCTGCACGGTGGACGTCATCTGCAGCACGCTGCTGTAGCGCTTGACCTCGAACAGCGCGGGCACGCCGACGCTGCCGGTGCGCGCGACGCGTCCCAGGTCGTTGCGCAGCAGGTCGACGATCATCAGGTTCTCGGCGCGGTTCTTCTCGTCGGCGGCCAGCTGGCGCGCGCGCACGGCGTCGATCAGGTCGTCGCCGCTGGCCGGCGCCGTGCCCTTCATGGGCCGGGCCAGCAGGCGCCCGGCGTCGTGGCGCACGAACAGTTCCGGCGACAGCGACAGCACGGTCCTGCCGTCGGGCAGCGCGATCAGGGCGCCGTAGGGCACCGGCTGGCGCGCGCGCAGGCGCGCATACAGCGCGGACGGCGCGCCGAAGGCGTCGAAGCGCAGGCGGTAGGTGTAGTTGACCTGGTAGGTGTCGCCGGCCGCGATGTAGTCGCGGATGCGTTCGATCGCGCGCGTGAAGGCGGCTTCGTCGACGTTGGCGCGCAGGCTGGCGATGCCGGCGGGGGCATCGTCCGCTGCCGCAGCGCCCGCCGCCGTATCGTCCGCCGTCGCATCTTCCGCCGCCGCATCACGCGCCGCCAGCCAGGCCGCGACGCCGTCGGCGTCGAGCAGCTCGACGCGCGCGAACAGCAGCACCTGGGCCAGCGGCGCCTGCGCGTCCTGCGGGTGGGCGGCGATGCCGAGCATCCGTTCGCCCAGCTCGTAGGTCAGCACCGGCACGGCGTACAGGCCGCGCCGCAGCGCGTCCTCCAGCCCGGCCAGCAGCTTCGGCCAGTCCTCGATGCGCTGGCAGGCCAGCGTGCCGGCATGCTCGCGGTAGAGGCGCGAGCGGGCCTGGCGCGCGCCTTCCGGACTGGCGTCGTCGAGCAGGGCGAAGACGTCGCTCATGGCGGTGTCAGGCCGCGAGCAGCAGGGCCAGCTGCACGGGGCTGTTCTCTCCCGGCTGCTGCCTGAAGCCGCTCTTGGCGAAACGGTGCCAGCGTCCGGTCACGTAGGAGACCAGCAGGGCGGCGCGCGCGGTCACGTCTTCCTCGCGGCCGTGGCCCTGGGTGACGGCCAGGCGCAGCGCCTGCCGGAACGCCATCTCGACCTTGTCGTGGAACTGGTTCATGCGCAGTTGCAGGCGCTCGTCCTCGCCGACCAGCGCGTCGCCGATCAGCACGCGCGTCATGCCCGGGTTGTTGGTGGCGAACGACAGCAGCATCTGCAGCATCGCGTGGGCCTGGGCCACGCCGTCTTCCTCGCGCTCGGCGATCTGGTTGAACAGGCCGAAGACGCTCGACTCGATGAAGTCGATCAGGCCCTCGAACATCTGCGCCTTGCTGGCGAAGTGGCGGTACAGGGCGGCTTCCGATACGGACAGCCGGGCGGCCAGCGCCGCCGTGGTGATCTTCTCGCCCTTCGGATGTTCGAGCATCGCGGCCAGGGTCTGGAGGATCTGCAGTTTGCGCTGGCCTGGCTTGGTGCTTGCCATGTTTTCCTAGCTCTTTCAGTGTGTTGAATTCTAGTCTTGTCGTCGCAGCCGGTTCATTGTCGCCGGCAGTCGAAGTACGGATTTTACTTTGACATCGACCCAGGCGGGCCGTTTGACCATCCGCGGCAGCGGGGCCTTGCCGATCGGGTCGCCGTAGCGCAGGTATTGCGTGACCCACACCGTGCGCAGCCCGAGCTGCTTGGCGTGCTTCAGGTTGACCAGGGTGTCCTCGACCAGGATGCAGCGCCCGGGCGCCAGGCCGTGGCGGCGCAGCAGCCGGCGCAGCATCAGCTTCGACGGCTTGGGACGCAGCTGGCCGTGCACGCGCATGTCCTCGATGGCGATGTGGTGGGCGAAGTGGCGCTGCAGGCCGATGTGCTTCACCAGGCCGGTCGAATACGCGGTCGGCGCGTTGGTCAGCAGGATCTTGCGGCCGGGCAGGCGGCGCAGCAGCCTGGAAAGGCCGCGCTCGGTGCGCACCAGGTCCTGGAAGGCGCCGATGTCGTGGGTCCGGCGCAGGAAATCGGCCGGATCGACGTGGTGGTGGCGGATCATGCCGAGCAGCGTCGCGCCGTAGCGCTTCCAGTAGCCGGTGCGCGTGGCGTCCACCAGTTCCTGCGCGGCCGGCGTCGTGCCGTCGCCCAGCACGCGCGCGATGTACGTGTTCATGTTGGCGCTGATCGCCGGGAAGATCGCGTGCGAGGCGTCGTGCAGGGTGTTGTCCAGGTCGAACAGCCAGACGGGGGAGGAAGTGGTGGTCATGGAAAAGCGCGGCGTGACATTCGTTGGGAGATGGTAGCGGAATGCGACGGCAGAAATGAAAAATGCCCCCCGAAGGGAGCATCTTTCATCGAATCCTGGCGGAGCGGACGGGGCTCGAACCCGCGACCCCCGGCGTGACAGGCCGGTATTCTAACCAACTGAACTACCGCTCCAGGTGGTGCCCTTGACGTGGATTGAACACGTGGCCTCTCCCTTACCAAGGGAGTGCTCTACCACTGAGCTACAAGGGCATCAGGTCATTTTGCGGCGATTTGATTCGCTGCAAAATTTCAGTGAGACCGGATCATAGTGCCAAAGGCCTGTTCGGTCAAGACTTCCAGCAACAAAGAGTGTTCGATGCGGCCGTCGATGATGTGCACGGTGTTCACGCCCGACTTGGCGGCGTCCAGCGCCGACGAGATTTTCGGCAGCATGCCGCCAGAAATCGTGCCGTCCGCGAACATCTCGTCGATCTCGCGCGCCGACAGGTCGGTGACCAGGTTGCCCTGCTTGTCCTGCACGCCGGCGATATTGGTCATCATGATCAGCTTTTCGGCCTTCAGGATTTCCGCGATCTTGCCGGCGACGACGTCGGCGTTGATGTTGTACGCCTGGCCATCCTGGCCGAAGCCGATCGGCGAGATGATCGGGATGAACGCATCGTCCTGCAGCGCCTTCACCACCGCCGGATTGATCGCCTCGATCTCGCCGACGAAGCCGATGTCGAGGAATTCGCCCGGCTTTTCCTTGTCCGGCATGGCCATGCGGCGTGCGCGGATCAGGCCGCCGTCCTTGCCGGTCAGGCCCACGGCCTGGCCGCCGTAGTGGTTGATCAGCATGACGATGTCCTGCTGCACTTCGCCGCCCAGCACCCACTCGACCACTTCCATGGTCTCTTCGTCGGTGATGCGCATGCCTTGCACGAAGGTGCCCTGCTTGCCGATCTTGCGCAGCGCATTGTCGATCTGCGGACCGCCGCCGTGCACCACGACCGGGTTCATGCCCACCAGTTTCAGCAGGATGACGTCGCGGGCGAAGCCGTGTTTCAGGCGCTCGTCGGTCATCGCATTGCCGCCGTACTTGATGACGATGGTCTTGCCGTGGAAGTTACGGATGTAGGGGAGCGCTTCGGCCAGGATCTGCGCCTTGATCTGCGGCGAGACCGCAGTCAGGTCATTGTTCTGGTCGTCGCCCGTCAGAGAGGTCAGCATAGCGTTCATGGGGGTCCGAAAAAGAATGTGCGAGATTTTACGGCAACACGCCGCCGCTTGGGGCTTTATGGAAGCTCAATGTTGTATTTTCCGACGCCCGCCGTTAAGGTGGATTACATATGGATACATCCCTGTCATTTTCCGCTTTTTTCCCGCGCCTCGCCGCGTGGCCGGAGGGCGCCGCGTGAGTGCCTGCGCACGCTGCGGCGCGGCCTTCGGCTGCGCCATGGCCGACGGCGGCGACGGCGCGCCGTGCTGGTGCACGCGCTTGCCGGCGGTCGTGCCGGTGCCGGCCGACGGGACGGCCGCCGGCTGCTGGTGCCCGGCCTGCCTGGAACAGCATATCGCGCTTCGGGAGGGACCGTCGCCCTCCATGCCGCCAGGAAAAGAAAGCTAGCGGGCGGTGCGGAAGAACCGCATCATTTCGCGGCTGGCGCTGGGGCCCTTGCTGTCGGTATAAGTGCCGCGGGTATCGCCTCCCGACCAGGCATGGCCGGAACCGTGCACGACCCAGTGCTCGGCATGGACCGCGCCATCGGGCAGGCGGTGCACGGTGCGCGTCCAGGCATGGCCGTCCGGCATCGCGCCCGGTTCGACGACCGTGATGTCGGCCGGATCGCGGCGGCGCCGCGCGATCAGTTCGGCGCCGTTGGCCGGATGGACGGTGGCGTCCTTGTCGCCGTGGAACACGATGATCGGCAAGGCCTTGCCGGGGGCGTGGTGGGCGCGGAAATCGCCCTTCATCGCCGCCACCGCCGTCGGCAGGTCGTGCGCGGCCGCGAACGGCAGCCCGGAATGCACGCCGACCGCCGCGTACAGGTCGGGATACAGCGTGCCCATGATGGCGGCCATCGCGCCGCCCGCCGACAGGCCGGCGACGTAGACGCGCGCCGGATCGATCGCATGGCGTTCCATGACGGCTTGCGTGAGGCCGGCGATGATCGACGGCTCGCCCTGGCCGCGCTGCTGGTCGACCGCGTTGAACCAGTTCCAGCAGCGCGACGGGTTGGCCTGCTGCGACTGGGCCGGATAGACGACCAGGCAGCCGGTTTCCTCGGCGATCTCGTTCATGCCCGTGCCGAGCGCGAAATCGTCGGGGTTCTGCGTGCAGCCGTGCAGCATCACCAGCAGCGGCGCCGCCTGGCCGGCATGGCTGCCGGGCACGTAGAGCTTGTAGTCGCGGGTGCCGGCCTCGTTGCCGTAGCTGCCGTCGATGAACCGGCCCGGCAGCCCGGCGGCGGCGGCGCCGGTGGACAGCGGCGGCACGTTGAACGGGTTGCCGCCCAGCCGGCTGAGGTCGGCGAGCATGTCGGACGCGGGATCGTAGCTGGCCTGGTTCGAGGCCTGCCGGGCCGCGGCCTGGGCCTGCTCGGCCTGGTCCAGCGCCGCCTTGGTCGCACCGGTTTGCATGGCCGTGGCGGTCTTGACGGATTCGCGGATGACGCTGCGCGCCACCGAGGGGCCGCGGCGCATCAGCGAGCGGGTCGCGGCGCGCATCTGCGCCAGGAATTTGTTGCTGAGGCTCATGGGCGCTCCTTCGGTACAGCCGGCAATGCCGGGACGGGATCGGTCCCAGTCTTGGTTGCCAAGCTTGCGTCAACCTTACGTGTCAAGGTTTTGGATGGATGAGTGCCAGTGTACCTTGATGTTGCGTAAATTAACCGCGTTCACGATGGATGCGGTAATCTGCGCGCGATGAAACCAACAGCCACCGCAGCATGAACCAACAAGCATTGCCGCCGGAACAGCAGACGCCGGTACCTTCTCCCTGCATCAATGTGTGCAAGATGTCGCCCGCCACCGGCCTGTGCGAAGGCTGCCTGCGCACCATCGACGAGATCCGCGCCTGGCGCGCCGCCAGCGACGACGACAAGCGCGCGATCTGGGCCGAGATCCGGCGGCGCGAGGGGCAGATCGATTTCGGTTGAGCGGAAAACCTGAACGGAACGAGACGGTCACCGATGCGCAACGGGGCGCCTGCCGGCGGGCGTCCTCGGGGCGGTCTTCTGCCTGGCGGCGGGCATGGCGACGGCTGCGGCGCGCGGCGCAGCACTGCATGAAATGGGTGGGCTCACCCTGAGACGACGCCGAGGTGCATGCCCACGAAACGCGTGATTTCCTCGGCCAGTTCGCGGTCCTCGGGCGTGTCGCCGAAGCCGCCGTGCGGCATCGCCTCGAACACGTGCAGCTCGGCGGGCACGCGCGCGCGGCACAGGGCGCGGTGCAGGCGCACCGTGTTGGACAGGAACAGGTCGCGCGTGCCGCTCTGGAGGAAGGTGGGCGGGAAGCCGCCGGTGAAGTCGCCGAACAGCGGCGACAGGTAGGGGTGCGCCAGGTCGGCGCCGTGCGCGTACAGCAGGTTGTTCGCCATCAGCGAGCCGGGCAGCACCACGTCGGCCAGGCGGTTGAGCTGGAAGCTGTCGCCGGATTCCGTCAGGTCGGCCTCGGGCGAGAGCAGCACCAGCGCCGCCGGCAGCGGCAGGCCCTCGGCGCGGGCGCGCAGCAGCAGCGCGGCGGCGAGGTTGCCGCCGGCCGAGCGGCCGACCACGGCGATGCGCTGCGGCGCGTGACGTTCCAGCACGTGGCGGTAGGCGTCCAGGCAGTCGTCCAGCGCGGCCGGGTAGGGGTGCTCGGGCGGCATCCGGTAGTCGACGCCGTAGCACAGGATGCCGTGGCGGTCGGCCTGCAGGCGCGTCGAGGCGCGGCAGGCGTCGCCGCCGCCGAACACCAGGGCGCCGCCGTGCAGGTCGATCCAGGCGCAGTCCGCGAAGGCCGCCGCCGCCGTCGCCGGCGCGGCGACGTGGAGGGTGGCGCCGCCGGCCCGGATGGTCTCGACGCCCGCGCGCACGGCACCCATGCGCTCGCCGAGGGCGGACGCGTACCAGGCGTCGGCATCGGCCCGCACGCGCCGCCAGCCGGCCAGGTCATCGGGGGCCGGCATGACGTGGCGGGCGTTGTGCGGAACGCCGTCCGGCCCGACCAGGCGGCGCAGCGCGGCCTGCGCCTCGGGGCTGATGGACGCCGGTACCGGCAGCACGCGTTCGGGAAGGATGACGCCGTCGTGGTTGTCGTTCATGGACTCGCTCCTGGTGGATGATGGCGGCAGCATAAACCACCGCGGACGACAATTTAGAGTCGGGTATCTAGCACGGTCGTGCTTTTTTGCCCCATAATCGACCGATCCGATCAACTCCCGCGAGACCACCCATGGCGCTGCCCACCGTCCTGCAAGACCTCACCTTACCCGTCATCGCCTCGCCGATGTTCATCGCCAGCGGTCCCGCGCTGGTGGCCGCGCAGTGCAAGGCGGGCATCGTCGGCTCCTTCCCGGCGCTGAACGCGCGTCCGGCCGAGCTGCTCGACACCTGGCTGACCGACCTGCAGCGCGAGCTGAAGGACTACCAGGACGCGCATCCGGACCGCAAGGTGGGGCCGATCGCCGTCAACCAGATCGTGCACCAGTCGAACGACCGCCTGGCGCACGACGTGGAGGTGTGCGTGAAGCACCAGGTGCCGATCATCATCTCCTCGCTGCGCGCGCCGCCGCCGGAGATGCTGGACGCCGTGCACGCCTACGGCGGCATCGTGCTGCACGACGTGATCTCGATTCGCCATGCCGAGAAGGCGCTGGAGGCGGGCGTCGACGGCCTGATCCTGGTGGCGGCCGGCGCCGGCGGCCACGCGGGCGCGCTGTCGCCGTTCGCGCTGGTGGGCGAAGTGCGCAAGTTCTTCGACGGTCCCATTGCCCTGTCGGGCGCGATCGCCAGCGGCGACGCGATCCTGGCGGCCCAGGCGATGGGCGCCGACCTGGCCTACATCGGTTCGCGCTGGCTGGCCACCAAGGAAGCCAACGTCAGCGACGCCTACCGCGACGCCATCGTCGAATCGAGCGCGGCCGATGTCGTGTACACCAACCTGTTCACGGGCGTGCACGGCAACTACCTGAAGAAATCGATCGTGGCGGCGGGCCTGGACCCGGACAACCTGCCGGTATCGGACAAGAGCAAGATGAGCTTCGGTTCCGGCAGCGCCAAGGCGTGGCGCGACATCTGGGGCGCGGGGCAGGGCGTCGGCCTGATGGACGACGTGCCGACCGTGGAGGAGATGGTGGCGCGGCTGAAGGCGCAGTACGAGGCGGCGCGCGCGCGGCTGAAACTCTGAACCGTTGAACTGCCGAACCGCGGCTCGTAGGGTGGGCAGCTCCACCCTTGCGCCCGAAATGACGCGGCATCGGCGCTGCCCACGCGTGACGTTCGCGTCATGTTGGCGCGTCTTGGTTCGCGTCCGCAGGCTACGCATGCGTCACGCGTGGGCAGCGCGCTCTCTGCGGCGGTTCTTGCCGCACAGGTAGAGCTGCCCACCCTACGGATTGTCGTGGGAACGAGGCGAAGCGCTCAGGCTTCGGTCTTCTTGTCCTGGTCGCGGATCACCCACAAGCCCGGCAGGTTGCGCCAGTAGCCGTGCGCATCCATGCCGAAGCCCACCACGAACTGGTTCGGGATCGTCAGGCCGACGATGTCGGCCGTTACCGGCTTGGTCTTGCCCAGGTCCTTGTCGGCGAACACCGCCAGGATCACCTCGGCCGCGCCCATGTCGAGCAGGCGCTGCTTCACGTGGGCCAGCGTCTCGCCTTCGTCGAGGATGTCGTCGACGACGATGATGACGCGGCCCTCGACGCTCTGGCGCGGCACCACCTTCCAGACCACTTCGCCGCCCTTGTCGAGGTCGCCGTAGCGGGTCACGTGGATGTAGTCGAATTCGAGCGGGAAGCGCAGTTGCGGCAGCAGGCTGCCGGTGAAGACGACCGCGCCGCCCATCACGCCCAGCACGAGCGGGAAGGCGCCCGTGGCGTCGTCGTCGAAACGCTGGTTGAGGACGTCGGCGACGTTGCGGACGGCCGCCTGGACCTGGTCGGCGCTGACGATTTCTTCGGCATGCGCCATCAATTCGCGGGCGCGGGTGTAGTGAAAATCTTGCATGGCTGGTCTTTTGAAACGTGTCTGGGAGCGATTATCCGTCATCCTGGCGGCGTGGGGGATTGCGCCACGCCGGCGCGGACGGGCGTATCATACATGCCTTGAGAAACGAACAAGCCGAGCACCACACCATGCCAGCACTTGACACCACCGGCGTGCGCGCCGAACGCCTTGCCCGGCTGCGCGCCGCGATGGCCCGCCACCAGGTCGACGCCTTCATCGTGCCGTCCGCCGATCCGCACCTGTCCGAATACCTGCCCGGCCGCTGGAAGGGCCGCGAATGGCTGTCCGGCTTCACCGGATCGGTCGGCACCTTCGTCGCCACGCAGGACTTCGCCGGCGTCTGGACCGACGGCCGCTACTACACCCAGGCCGAGCAGGAGCTGGCCGGCACCGACATCCGCCTGATGAAGATCCCGGCGGCGGCCAGCCTGCTGCACATCGACTGGCTGGCGTCCACGCTGCAGGCCGGCCAGACGGTCGCCGTCGACGCCCGCGTGCTGGGCCTGGCCGTGGCGCGCCTGCTGGGCGACGCCCTGAAGGCGCGCGGTATCCATCTGCGCACCGACCTCGACCTGCTCGACGACGTCTGGAACGACCGCCCGGGCCTGCCGGCGGAGGCGGTGTTCGAGCACGTCGCCCCCTACGCCGTCGCCACCCGCGCCGACAAGCTGCGCGCCACCCGCGCGGCCATGGACGAGCTGGGCGCCGGGCGTCACTTCATTTCCACGCTGGACGACATCGCCTACCTGTTCAACCTGCGCGGCGCCGACGTCAGCTACAACCCGGTGTTCGTGTCCCACGCCCTGGTCGAGCCGGACGGCGCCACGCTGTTCGTCGCCGACGGCAAGATCGACGCGGCACTGCGCGCGCGCCTGGCGCAGGACGGCGTGCGCGTCGCCCCCTACGCGGACGCCGCCGCGGCGCTGGCCGCGCTGCCGGGCGGCACCCTGCTGCTGGATCCGCGCCGCGTCACGGCCGGCATGCGCGCCGCGGTGCCGGACACGGTGCGCGTGGTCGAGGCGATCAACCCGACCACCTTCGCCAAGTCGCGCAAGCTGGACGCCGAGACCGACCACGTGCGCGCCACGATGGAACAGGACGGCGCCGCGCTGTGCGAATTCTTCGCCTGGCTCGAGCCGCTGCTGGCGGACGCGCAGCGCGCGCCGCTCACCGAGGTCGACATCGACACCGAGATCACCGCCGCGCGCGCGCGCCGGCCCGGCTTCGTGTCGCCCAGCTTCGGCACCATCGCCGGCTTCAACGCCAACGGCGCGATCATGCACTACCGCGCCACGCCCGAGGCCCATGCCGTCATCGAGGGCGACGGCCTGCTGCTGATCGATTCCGGCGGCCAGTACCTGGGCGGCACCACCGACATCACGCGCGTGGTCCCGGTGGGCACGCCCACGGCCGCGCACAAGCGCGACTTCACGCTGGTATTGAAAGGCATGATCAACCTGTCGGTGGCGCGCTTCCCGCGCGGCACCAGGGGCCCGATGCTCGACGCGCTGGCGCGCGCCCCGATCTGGGCCGCCGGCATCGACTACGGCCACGGCACCGGCCACGGCGTGGGCTACTTCCTCAACGTGCACGAGGGCCCGCAGGTGATCTCCCCGGCGGCCATGCCGGAACCGCACACGGCGATCGAGCCGGGCATGATCACGTCGAACGAGCCGGGCATCTACCGTCCCGGCCACTGGGGCATCCGCATCGAGAACCTGGTCCTGGCGCGCGTCGAGGAAAGCACCGGGTTCGGCGAATTCCTCGGCTTCGAGACGCTGACGCTGTGCCCGATCGACACGCGCTGCATCGACATTTCGCTGATGCGCGGCGACGAGGTCGCGTGGCTGAACGCCTACCATCGCGAGGTGCGCGCGCGCCTGCTGCCGCTGGTGGACGGCGCCGCGCGCGACTGGCTCGAACTGCGCACCCGGGAGATCTGAGATGGCCGGCGCGCGTTCCACCCGTGCCAGCGCCGCCGTCGAGCGGCTCAAGCGGCGCACCGGCATCACCTCGTACTCGATGGCGCGCACCGGCGCCGGTCATTTCTTCCTGTCCGAGAAGCCGGGCGCGCCGCCGCTGTGCCCGCCGCTCGAGATGGACGATTTCGTGGCCTTCGTCGACGGCCTCGGCCCGCAGCCCGAAAAGCGCATGACCAAGAACGACATCGCGTTCGAGAAGCAGCTGGTCAGGAAGAAACCTTGAACCGGGGCGCCGCCGCCGCCGTTTCCCTGCACGATCCGGTGCCGTCCTGGGCCGAGCTGTTCGCGGCCTACTGGTCGCCGGCGGAACTGGCGACCAACGGCCTGATCCTGCTGAACCTGGTCGGCGCGCTGGCGCTCGGGCTGATGGTCGGCTACGAGCGTTCCTACCACGGCCGCGCGGCCGGCATGCGCACCTATGGCCTGGTGTGCATGGCCTCGTGCGCGCTGGTCATCGTCTCCGGCTACCCGCACTTCTGGTACGGCGGGCATGGCGCGGCGGTGGCGCTGGTGGACCCGACCCGCGTGATCCAGGGCGTGGTCACCGGCATCGGCTTCCTCGGCGCCGGCGTGATCACGCGCTCGGGCTTCACCATCAGCGGCCTGACCACGGCGGCGTCGATCTGGGCCTCGTCGGTCATCGGCATCATGGTCGGCGTCGGCTTCTACATGGCGGCGATGGGCCTGGCCTTCTTCGCCACCATGATCATGATTTACCTGAACCGCGCCGTCAGCAAGCTGCCTTCGCACCACGCGGTGGCGGTGACGCTGCGCTTCAAGCCGGGCGTGCGGCCCAGCGAGGACCAGCTGCGCCACGCGGCGCGCGAACGCGGCTACGAGATCGCCGCCGCCTCGCTCACCATCGGCAGCAGCGCGGGCGTCCAGGAATGGCATTTCGTCGCGCTGGCTGGCGCGGCCGGGGCGCCGCTGTCGGCGCTGGCGGGCGAGCTGTCGGCGCTGGACGGCGTGGACGGTTTCGAGCTGTCCCATGCCCGCAATTAGCCGCCGTGCGCGGCATGGCCGGCGCGTGGATAGAATGGGGTCCCGGCCCGCGCCGGGACGACGCGCGCAGCGCATGGATCACGACAAGGACAAGACATGAGACCCCGCGAAGTACTCGACTTCTGGTTCGGCGCGCCCGGCAGCGCCACCGACGGCCAGCCGCGCCGCGAATGGTTCGTCAAGAAGGACGAATTCGACGACCAGGTGCGCACGCGCTTCGGCGCCGCCATCGACGAGGCGCTGGCCGGCGGCCTGCGCGCATGGGACGAGGAAGGGCCGCAGGGCGTGCTGGCGCGCATCCTCGTGCTCGACCAGTTCACCCGCAACGCCTACCGCAACACGCCGCGCAGCTTCGCCGGCGACGCGCTGGCGCTGGCGGCCGCGCGCGCGCTGGTCGACGGCGGCGCCGACCGGACGCTGGCGCCCTGGCAGCGCTCCTTCGTCTACATGCCGTTCGAGCATGCCGAGGATGCGGCCATGCAGGAGCGCGCGGTGGCGCTGTTCTCGGCGCTGGCCGCCGAACACCCGGGCTTCGACCAGACGCTCGACTACGCGCACCGCCACCGCGGCGTGATCGCGCGCTTCGGACGTTTCCCGCACCGCAACGCGATCCTCGGGCGCGCGTCGACGCCGCAAGAGCAGGAATTCCTGCGCCAGCCGGGGTCGCGCTTCTGATGGCGAACCCGCTCAACATCGTCGGCGCCGGCCACGTCGGCCGCGTGCTCGGGCGCCTGTTCGCGGCCTCCGGCGCGTTCGCCGTGCAGGACGTGCTCACGCGCGGCGCCGCCAGCGCGCGCGATGCCGTCGCCTTCATCGGCGCCGGCCGCGCGCTGGCCGATGCCGCCGCGCTGCGCGCTGCGCAGGTATGGATGCTGGCCGTGCCGGACGACCGTATCGCCGGCGTGGCCGCCGCGCTGGCGGCGTCCGTGCCGGTGCGCGGCGCCGTCGTGTTCCACTGCAGCGGCGCCAAGGCGTCCGGCGAGCTGGAGGCGCTGCGCGACGCCGGCGCGCGTGTCGCCAGCGTGCATCCGGTGCGCAGCTTCGCCGATCCGGCCGCGGTGGCATCCGGCTTCGCCGGCACCTTCTGCGGCGTCGAGGGCGACGAGGACGCGCTGGCCGTGCTGCTGCCGGCGTTCGAGGCGATCGGCGCCCGCCCGGTGCACATCGACGCGGCCGCCAAGACCGTCTACCACGCGGCCTCGGTATTCGCCTCGAACTACCTGGTGACGGTGCTCGATGCCGCGCTGCGCGCCTACGCGGCGGCCGGCGTGCCGCCCGCGGTGGCGCGCGAACTGGCGCGGCCGCTGGCGAGCGAGACGCTGGCGAACGTGTTCCGGCTGGGGCCGGAGACCGCGCTGTCCGGCCCGATCGCACGTGGCGACGCCGCCACCGTGGCGCGCCAGCAGGCGGCCGTCGCCGGCTGGGACGCGCCCACCGGCGACCTCTATGCGGCGCTGGCCACGTCTACCTGGGACTTGGCGCGGCGCAAGCATGCGGGCAGCGCCTGACCCTCGACCTTTATCGACAGGAATACAAGAATGCAACTAACCGCCTGGACCACGCTGGCCATCCTCGGCGTCTACTTCTGGACCGGCGTGATGGCCGGATGGGCGCGCGTCAAGTACAAGGTGCCGGCACCGTCGATGGAGGGGCCGCTGCCGTTCCAGAGCGCCCAGCGCGTGCAGGCGAACACGCTGGAACAGCTGCCGCTGGTGCTGGCGCCGCTGTGGTTGTGCGCCCATTTCCTGGGCGATGCGTGGGCGGCGGGGGGCGGCCTGCTGTGGTGCTGCGGCCGCATCCTGTATGCGCTGGGCTATTACCGCGATCCGGCCCGGCGCGAGGCCGGCTTCGTGATCGGTATGCTCGCATGCGGCGCGCTCCTCGCCGCCAGCGCCATCGGCATGTTGCTGCAACCGTAAGCGTTGCAGTAAGGCAAAAAAATGGCGTCGATTTGTCGACAAAGTTCCCTTGGTGCAATAAGCTAGCCGCCTGTGTATCCAGTCAAACGCCGGACGTCCCAGCAGCCGTCCGGTCCGGAAAGGAGATGGCATGCTGTTCCTGAAGAGTACCAGCGTCACCAAGGCGCCCGGCATCTATGAAGTCGACGTGGCGGCCAAGCCTCCGGGCAAGACCTTCGGGGTGTTCATGGCGACCGATCCGGACAACCCGCCGAACGCCGTGCTGACCGCGCTGGCCGAACTCGGTTTCCAGAATACTTTCCAGCAGAGCTACGTGCACAAGGACAAGGGCAAGGTGCTCGACCTGCATTTCCAGAAGGATGGCACCGACCTGTTCAATGGCTGGAAAACCGAGGAATGCGCGCACAACCTGAACGCGATCGACACGCTGTTCGGCAACTTCGGCATCAAGGTGACGCCGCGGGTGATGAGCCTGGCGGAAGCCTACGCCTGAGCCTCGGCCCAGACCCTTCAGTTCGCTTTCACCTCGACGTGGTACAGCGCCCACGGGCAGGCGGCGAAGCGCTGCGGCAGCGGCAGCCTGGCCATTTCCGGCACCCGGTCGGCATCGTAGACCGCCCATAGCGGCCCCAGTCCGCCCAGCGCCATCGGCTGGCCGTCCACATGCGTGGCGACGATGAAGCGGCGGCGCCGGGCATCGGCCAGCGGCAGCTCGACGTTGTAGCCGTCCACCGCGCGCAGGACCAGCAGCGTCCCGTCGTCCAGCCTGGCGCCGGCGCGCGCCAGTACGTCCACTAGCAGCGGGCCGCGCAACAGGTGCGGCTTGGCGTCGTATTCCAGCGTCGGCCGGATCGTGTGCGGCGCCAGCTGCAGCAGGTCGGCATGGTCGAACGCGTGGGCCTTGTCGAACTTCAGCTGCTGCTTGTACATCATCTGGTCGCGCACCGGGTCGAGCGGGCCGCGGTTGCCGCGCCCGATGGCGCCGGTGACGGTCAGCAGCGTGGGGCCGCGCTGCGCGGGACGGGCTGCCTGGGCGGGAAGCGGCAGGGCACCGGCGAGCGCGGCGGCGCCGAGGAACTGGCGTTTATCCATGGGAAAACGAGCATGAAAGAATGCGCATGAGAGAATGTGGATTCGATGGGAGTCCCATCTTAGAGTAATTTGTCGCCATGGATTTGTTTTCATCGGGCACCGAGCTGGTGTCCATCCCGGTCGAGGATGGCGAACTCGCCATGCTGGCCCCGCTTCCCCTGCCGATCAGCAGCGCCGAGGTCCTGGCGCGCCTGGTCGACGAGACGCCGTGGCGCGCCGACACCATCGTCGTCTATGGCAAGCGCTGGCTGCAGCCGCGCCTGTCGGCCTGGTACGGCGAGGCCAGCTACACCTATTCCGGCTTGCGCCTGGAACCCCTGCCGATGACGCCGCTGCTGGAGCGCCTGCGCGCCGCCGTCGAAGCGGCGACCGGCCACCGCTACAACAGCGTGCTGCTGAACTGCTACCGCGACGGCGCCGACAGCATGGGCATGCACGCGGACGACGAGCCGGAACTGGGGCCTTGCCCCGTCATCGCCTCGCTCAGCTTCGGCGCCACCCGCACGTTCGTGCTGCGCCACAAGGTCAGCAAGCGCACCCTGAAACTCGATCTCACCGACGGCAGCCTGTTGCTGATGGGCGGTGCCCTGCAGCATAACTGGTTGCATGGGATAAACAAGACGGCGAGGCCGACGGCATTGAGGGTGAACCTGACTTTCCGCTTCGTGGTCTAACTTGTGCTTATCTTCTTTTAAATTTCTTCATCGCATTACTGAACTTTCGGTCAGTAAGTTACAACTGATTACAGTTCTTACCAAATGGGCACGGACGTGGTCGAGCTGCAGTGCTATCTTGGCTACATCGCGATCCAATTCGGGTATTGCGAACCAGTCAAACAATGAAAGAGGAAACGGTATGAAAAAGCTCATCGTTGCACTGCTCGCCACCACCGCCGCCATCTCGGCAGCCCAGGCACAGACCACCACCCAACCCCGTGCCTATGTCGGCGTCGGCGTCGCCAGTGCGGACCATGAAGACGCACGCGGTCTCGACAGCGATGGCTGGAAGGCCTCGGGCAAGATCTTCGGCGGCTACGAATTCGACCAGACCTGGGCCGCCGAAGTCGGCTATACCGACTTCCGCAAGGCCGACGTGAGCTCGGCCACCAACCGCGGTGATACGAAAGGTTACGGCTATTACGTCGCCGCCAAGGCCACCAAGCCGATCAACGACCAGTTCTCGGTCTACGGCAAGCTGGGCATCCAGCACAGCCAGCGCGAACTGCGTACCACGCTGGTCAACTTGAAGGACGACGACACCGGCGCCTATGGCGCGCTGGGCGTGCAGTACAACGTCAATCCGCAGGTCGCCCTGATCGCCGAGTACGAGCGTTATGGCAAGTCGAAGGACTTCGGCGCCAAGCCGGACGTGGTGACCGTGGGTGCGCGCTACAGCTTCTGAGCGGCGCAGGCATTCCTGGAGTAAAGGGGCCTTCGGGCCCCTTTTTGCATTGGGCGGGACGGTCGGTGCCGTCCGTGCAGCGCGGGGAGCTGCCCTACGGCTGGTCGTGCAGTCCCGCGGGGGTGGCGGAGGCGTGGCGCATCGTCCGGGTGCCGGTGCGCATCCACGGCAATGCTACCTGCGCCAGCGAGGGTGGCGGACAACCGGCCGCGACGAAGCGATGCAGCGAGGACCACGGCCATTCTTCCGGCCGCGCGCAATGGCCGTGCCGTACCGGATTGGCATGCAGGTAATCGACCAGCGCCGCATATTCCGCGTCGTCGCCGATCCTGTAGTCGCGGTAATGGCGTTCCCAGATGGTGCCGTCGCCGGTGGCGTTCGCCGCCGCCCTGGCGCCGCCCGGCAGGCAGGCCTTGTGCAGGGCTTTCGAGAAGGCGATCTTGACGGCGCGCCAGCGCATGGCGCAATCGTGGTCGCCGGGCGGCAAGGTCCAGATCGCATGCGCATGGTCGGGCAGGACGACCCAGGCATCGACGTGGAAGGGCTTGCGGATACGCGCCTGGCGCATCGCTTCGCCGAATGCCGAGAAATGGTCGGTCAGCAGGGTGCTTTCCCGGTCCAGCAGGCGTACCGTGAAAAAAAAGGTGGCGCCTGGAACGCGGTTGTCGCGGTAATGTGTCATGAATGTGGTCTGCCAGGCGCGAAGCCCGCCTCGTAACGGTTCGGTGCAATCACGCATTGGCTTGAACAAGCTCAACTCCGACCGATTCTACACATGACTTTGATGGGGTGCCGATCCATTTCCGCTTATAAATCAATGTGATACATGTGGCAAACCGGCGAAAAAAAAGCTCCCCGCGGGGAGCTTTCGTGCATCGGACCGATACGGATCAGGTCGTGAGCGGCTTGTAGCGGATGCGCTTCGGCTTGGCGCCTTCTTCGCCCAGGCGCTTCTTCTTGTCCGCTTCGTATTCCTGGTAGTTACCGTTGAAGAAGGTAACCTGGGAATCGCCTTCGAAGGCCAGGATGTGGGTCGCGATGCGGTCCAGGAACCAGCGGTCGTGCGAGATGACCATCACGCTGCCGGCGAATTCCAGCAGGGCGTCTTCCAGCGCGCGCAGGGTCTCGACGTCCAGGTCGTTCGACGGTTCGTCCAGCAGCAGCACGTTGCCGCCCTTGAGCAGCGTCTTGGCCAGGTGCAGGCGGCCGCGTTCGCCGCCCGACAGGTTGCCCACCAGCTTCTGCTGGTCGGCGCCCTTGAAGTTGAAGCGGCCGAGATAGGCGCGCGACGGCATCTCGAAGCGGCCGACGGACAGCATGTCGGCGCCGCCGCTGACGTCCTCGAACACGGTCTTGTTGGCTTCCAGGCTGTCGCGCGACTGGTCGACCAGCGAGACGCGGGCGGTCTGGCCGATCTTGACTTCGCCGCTGTCCGGTTGCTCGATGCCGGCGATCATCTTGAACAGCGTCGACTTGCCGGCGCCGTTCGGGCCGATGATGCCGACGATGGCGCCCGGCGGAATCGTGAACGACAAATTGTCGATCAGGAGGCGGTCGCCGAAGGCCTTCGAGACGTTGTTGAACTCGATGACTTCGTTGCCCAGGCGTTCCGCGACGGGGATGAAGATCTCCTGGGTCTCGTTGCGCTTCTGGTATTCGTATTCGGACAGTTCGTTGAAGCGGGCCATGCGCGCCTTGGATTTCGCCTGGCGTGCCTTCGGATTCTGGCGCGCCCACTCGAGTTCCTTGGCCAGCGCCTTCTGGCGCGCCGATTCCGTCGCTTCTTCCTGCTTCAGGCGGGCTTCCTTCTGCTCCAGCCAGCTCGAGTAATTGCCCTTCCAGGGGATGCCGTGGCCGCGGTCCAGTTCCAGGATCCATTCGGCGGCGTTGTCGAGGAAGTAGCGGTCGTGGGTGATGCCGACCACGGTGCCGGGGAAGCGCACCAGGAACTGTTCCAGCCAGTCGACCGATTCGGCGTCCAGGTGGTTGGTCGGCTCGTCCAGCAGCAGCATGTCGGGCTTGGACAGCAGCAGCTTGCACAGCGCCACGCGGCGCTTCTCGCCGCCCGACAGCACGCCGATCTTCGCATCCCACGGCGGCAGGCGCAGCGCGTCGGCGGCCATTTCCAGCTGCAGGTTGAGGTTGCCGCCGTCGGCCGCGGCGATGATCGATTCCAGGCGCTCCTGCTCCTTGGCCAGCGCGTCGAAGTCGGCGTCCGGCTCGGCGTAGGCAGCATACACGGCTTCCAGCTTGCCCTGCGCCTCGAAGGCTTCGCCCAGGCCGCTTTCCACTTCCTGGCGCACGGTCTTGTCCGGATCCAGCTGCGGCTCCTGCGGCAGGTAACCGATGTTCAGGCCCGGCATCGGGCGCGCTTCGCCCTGGATGTCGGTATCGATGCCGGCCATGATCTTCAGCAAGGTCGACTTGCCGGAGCCGTTCAGGCCCAGCACGCCGATCTTCGCGCCCGGAAAGAAGGACAGCGAAATATCCTTCAGGATCTGGCGTTTCGGTGGGACGATCTTGCCCACGCGGTTCATGGTGTAGACGTAATTGGCCATGTAATCAGTATTTGGTGAATGCGATTGAAAGGACGACAGCATACTGAAAATTCGGGGCCAGAGCACTCTTTTCCGCGCCGCCCCGCCATTCCCCATTTGCGCAAACACAAACCGGGGTCAGAGCCCGGCTCTGACCCCGGTTTGTGGAAGGTCAAGCTTGTTTCGGTGCGGGAACGGGGCGGCGCAGCAGGCCTTCGGCGGCGAACAGGGCCAGCGCGGTCCAGATCAGGGCGAAGCCGACCAGGCGGTCGAGGCTGAAGGCTTCGTGGAAGATCCACACGCCCAGCAGGAATTGCAGCGTCGGCGACATGTATTGCAGCAGGCCCAGGATCGACAGCGGGATCCGTCGCGCCCCGGAGGCGAACAGCAGCAGCGGGATCGCGGTGATCGGCCCGGCCATCACCAGCAGTAGCCGGGTCGTGTCCGACGGGGTGGTGAGGAAGGCGTTCGCGCCGTGCGCCGTCAGCCAGCCGACGTAGCCGGCCGCCAGCGGGAACAGCACCATGGTCTCGAACGACAGGCCTTCCAGCGCGCCCAGCGCCGCCGTCTTGCGCAGCAGGCCGTAGCCGCCGAACGACGCCGCCAGCGCCAGCGCGATCCAGGGGACCGTGCCGGCCTGCCAGGTCAGCCAGGCCACGCCCAGCGCCGCCACCGCGATCGCCATCCATTGCGCCGGCCGCAGGCGTTCCTTCAGGATCACGTAGCCGAGCATGATGTTCACCAGCGGATTGATGAAATAGCCCAGGCTGGCCTCGATCACGTGGCCGTTGTTGACGGCCCAGATATAGATCAGCCAGTTGATGCTCAGCAGGAGCGCCGAGGCGACGAAACTGAAGAAGACGCGTGGCTGGCGCACCAGGTGCAGCCAGGCCCACTGGCGCCGCACGAGCAGCACGATCGCCAGGAACAGCAGCGACCACAGCATGCGGTGCGCGAGGATCTGCAGCGGCGGGATGGCGTCGATGGCGTGGAAATACAGCGGGAACAGGCCCCAGCACAGGAAGGCGAGGGCCGCGGACAGGATGCCGGTACGCATGGGAATGGAGGGGATGGATTGGCGAACCTGTCATTATCCCGCAACCCGGTGTAACGTGCAGGCGGTCGATCCGGCGGCGCACCGCCGGCCGCACTGTCGCGCGCTCGCCGCGCGCCCGATGGTGCACACTTTGCGCCTGAATCCAAAGCAAAAAACTTTGAGAAAATAACAGCGCTGACGGAAAGGACAACCTTGTCTTTCCGGATTGATTATTCTATTGTGCAACGCACCAGAACAACCTACGGTGACAACTTGACGTCCGAACATAAGAAAAGCAGCGTTGCGGCGCTGACCCTGGCTGCGGTCGGCATCGTCTACGGCGACATCGGGACGAGCCCGCTGTACACGCTCAAGACCATCTTCGACCCTACCCATGGCCTGGAACTGAGTACCCCCAACCTGCTCGGCATCGTGTCCCTGATCTTCTGGGGCCTGACGATGATCGTCTCACTGAAATACGTGACCCTGGTGTTGCGTGCCGACAACCGCGGCGAGGGCGGCATCATGGCGCTGATGGCGCTCGCGCTGAACTCGGTGAAGCGCCATTCGCGCTGGCAGTACCCGCTGATGCTGATCGGCGTGTTCGGCGCCACCATGTTCTATGGCGACTCCGTGATCACGCCGGCGATTTCCGTGCTCGGCGCGATCGAGGGCCTGGAAGTGGCCACGCCGGCGCTGTCGCACTACGTGGTGCCGCTGACCATCGTCGTGCTGGTGATCCTGTACAGCGTGCAGCGCCACGGCACGGCGGGCATCGGCCGCTGGTTCGGTCCGGTGATGATCCTGTGGTTCGCCGCGCTGGCCGTCATGGGCATCATCAACATCGTGCAGGCGCCGGTGATCCTGAAGGCGCTCAATCCCTATTACGCCGTCGAATTCGTGGTGCGCAACCAGTTCATCGCCTTTGTCGCGCTGGGCGCCGTGGTGCTGGCGTTCACCGGTGCCGAGGCGCTGTACGCCGACATGGGCCATTTCGGCAAGAAGCCGATCCGCGTCGCCTGGTTCCTGGTCGTGTTTCCGGCGCTGGCGCTGAACTACCTGGGCCAGGGCGGCCTCCTGATCACGCATCCGGAAGCCATCGACAACCCGTTCTTCCACCAGCTCGGCAGCTGGAGCGTGCTGCCGCTGGTGGTGCTGTCGACGATGGCCGCGGTGATCGCCTCGCAGGCCACCATTTCCGGCACCTTCTCGATGACCAAGCAGGCCATCGCGCTGGGGCTGCTGCCGCGCATGCGCGTGATGCACACGTCGGAAAGCGAGATCGGCCAGATCTACATCCCGGCCGTGAACTGGCTGCAGCTGGTCGTGGTGCTGATCGCGGTGATCGGCTTCGGCTCGTCCGACAAGCTGGCCGGCGCCTACGGCATCGCGGTGACGGCGACCATGTTCGCCACCACCTTCCTGACCTTCTTCGTGATCCGCTACCGCTGGCACCTGCCGCTGGCGCTGTGCCTGGGCGCCACCGGCTTCTTCATGCTGATGGACGTGATGCTGTTCTCGGCCAGCACCCTCAAGCTGCTGCACGGCGGCTGGTTCCCGCTGTGCCTGGGCGCCGTGCTGCTGACCATCATGCTGACCTGGAAGCGCGGCCGCGAACTGGTCTACGAGAACCTCGAGAAGCATGCGATCCCGCTCGAGGAATTCCTCGATTCGCTGTTCATCGCCCCGCCCGACCGCGTGGCCGGCACCGCCATCTTCCTGCGCGGCGAGACCGACGGCGTGCCGCACGCGCTGCTGCACAACCTGCTGCACAACAAGGTGCTGCACGAGCGCGTCGTGTTCCTCACCGTGCGCATCCGCGAGGAGCCGTACGTGCCGGAACAGGAACAGGTCGAGGTGGTCGCGCTGGGACACGACTGCTACCAGGTGAACGTCAGCTACGGCTTCAAGGACGAAGCCGACATCCCGGGCGTGCTGCGCCTGTGCGCCGCCAAGGGGCTCACGTTCGAGATGATGGAGACCTCGTTCTTCATCACGCGCCAGACCATCATCTCGGTGCCCGGCCAGGGCATGATGCCGTGGCGCGAGCACCTGTACGTGGCGATGCAGCGCAATGCGCGCACCGCGGCGGCCTATTACCAGATCCCGACCAACCGCGTCATCGAACTCGGTACCCAGGTCGAGATCTGACGCGCCGCGCGTTCACTCCCTGAGCGCCAGCGCCGGACGGATGCGCAGCGCCGCCAGCGCGTGGCGCAGCGTGGCGGCCAGCGCGACGGCGCCCGCCACCAGCAGCGCCGCCGCCAGCGTCCAGCCGCCGATCGGCGCGCGCTCGGCGAAGCCCCCCATCCAGCGCTCGATGGCGAGGTACGCCAGCGGCAGCCCGAGCAGGGCGCCGGCGCCGACCAGCGCGGCGAACTCGCGCGCCACCAGCTTCCCGATCGCCGCGCCGCCGGCGCCGTACAGCTTGCGCAGTACGATTTCCTTCTCGCGCCGGCGCACGCTGTAGGCGGCCAGCACGTAGATGCCGAAGGCGGCGATGGCGGTGGCGGTGACGCTGGCCGCGGCCAGCAGCTGGGCCAGGCGCAGGTCGTCGGCGTAGAACAGCTCGACGATCAGGGCCGGCACGCGCAACACACCCAGGCTCTCGTTGGGGAAGTAGCGCGGCCAGGCCGCCTCGATGGCGCGCCGCACCGGCTCGACGTCGCCCTGGCAGCGCACGGTGAACGTGCCGACCCGGTCGCGCAGGTAGAACGCCACCGGCCGCTGCTCGCTGCGCGCCGAGCGGTGGCGCATGTCCGGCGCCACGCCGACCACCTGCATCGGCTTGCCGCCGGCGGGGTTGGCGACCGTCTTGCCGACCGCGTCCGCCGGGCTGGCGAAACCGAGCCGGCGCGCGGCCGCCGTGTTGATCACCACCCGTTCGGGTTCGTTGGGCTGGTCCAGCGTCGGATCGTACAGGCGCCCGGCCACGGGCTTCAGGCCATACACGCCGAAGAATTCCGGACTGACCGCATACAGGTTCAGGTCCGTCGCCTGGCCGCCGTCGCGGCGCAGCGTGACGATGTTGTCGCCGACGCTGAACGGCAGGTGCGACACCGCCACGCCGGCCACGCCGGGCAGGCGCGCGACCTCGTCGCGGAAGGCGCGCAGGCGCGGATCCTGCATGGTGTTCGCGGCCGGGAACATCAATAGCGGCGCCGGGTCGAAGCCGGGATCGAGGGTGCTGGCATAGCGGGTCTGCCAGGCGACGGCGAGGGTGGTGGCGGTAAGGCCCATGGCGGCGGCGAACTGCAGCACGGTCAGCGCGCGCCGCGCCCACAGGCCGCCGCCCGACTCCGCGTGGCCGCGCCCGGCCAGCGCCGCGCCGGCGCGCACGCCCAGCGCCGACCAGGTCGGCCAGATGCCGGCGACGAGGCCCAGCACCAGGCCCAGCGCCAGGGCCGCGCCCAGCGCGGGGGCGTCGAACACGGCGTCGAGCCGGCGCTGCACCAGGTCGGCGAACACCGGCAGCAGCAGCCAGGCCAGCAGCAGGCCCAGCACGGTCGCGACCAGGCATACCAGCACCGATTCGGCCAGGAACTGGCGCGCCACCGCCGGCGCCGACGCGCCCAGCACCTTGCGCATCGCGATCTCGCGCCGGCGCGCCAGCGTGCGCACGGTGGCCAGGTTGACGTAGTTGCTGGCCGCCAGCAGCAGGATCAGCAGCGCCACCGCGGCCAGGCCGAGCACCGCGAGGCGGTTGCCGTGCTGGCCGATCGGGTCCTCGACGTCGGCCAGGTAGGCGTCGGCCAGCGGCATCAGGCTGTATTCGATCAGGTCGCGTCCGCCCAGCGCCGCCACCTGCTCGGCGTATTCGCGCCGCACCAGCGGCGACGCGCGCAGGCCGCGCCGCATCGCCTCGACCACGGCGTCCGGGTCGGCCCCGGGCAGCAGTTTCAGGTACACGCGGCCCGGCGAAAAGCCCCACTTTTCCCTGGCCATCCTGCGAAACTCGTCCGGCACCGTGATGCCGCCGATGCCGCCCAGCGCCTCGTAGGGCAGGGTGCTGGCCGGCGGCGGGTCGGCCACCACCGCCGCCACGACATAGGTGTCGCGGTCGTCCACCAGCGTCTTGCCGACCGCGTCGACGCGGCCGAACAGCCGCAGCGCCGTCTCGCGCGTCAGCGCCAGCGCTTCCGGGCGCGTGAGCGCCGCGTGCAGGTCGCCGGCCAGCACCTGCGGCGCGAAGATCCGCGCGAAGTCGGGATCGACCAGCCCCACGTGCACCTTGTGCAACTGGCCGCCGAGGCGCGCCTCGATGGCGCGGTCGAGGAAGGCCGTGGCCAGCAGCGGCTGGCCGCTGGCCAGCGCGGCGTCGCGCGGCGGCAGCGGCGACAGGGCGCTCCAGCGGTCGCCGAGCAGGGCCAGGTTCCAGCGGTTGGTCAGCTGGTAGACGCGCTCGCGCTGCGGTACGTGCTCGTCGTAGGAAAACGAGTGGCGCACATAGCCCAGCAGCAGGAAGCAGGCGGCGATGCCGACAGCCAGGCCCAGGATGGTGACCAGGGAATACGCCGGCTCCTTGCGCAGCAGGCGCCAGCCGATGCGGAAATCGCGCAGGTTCATCGTGCCTCCTTCATGCCGCCAGCAGCGCGTCGACGACGACGCGGCCGTCGAGCAGGCGCAGCGTGCGCGAGGCTTGCGCGGCGTGCGCCGGCGAGTGCGTGACCATGACGACGGTGGTGCCCTCGGCGTTGATGGCGCGCAGCAGGCGCATCACTTCCTCGCCGTGTGCGGTGTCGAGGTTGCCGGTTGGTTCGTCGGCCAGCAGCATGACGGGGTTGGCGACCAGCGCGCGCGCGATCGCCACGCGCTGCTGCTGGCCGCCGGACAGCTGCGAAGGGCGGTGCCTGGCGCGGTGGTCGATGCCCAGGCGCTCCAGCATCCCCTTCACGCGGCGGCGCCGCTCGGAGGCCGCCACGCCGCTGTATTCCAGCGCCAGCTCGACGTTCTCGTGCACGCTCAGTTCCTCGATCAAATTGAAGCTCTGGAAGATGAAGCCGATCTTCCCGCGCCGCAGCGCGTTCAGTTTCGCCTCGCTCCAGCCGGCCACGTTCTGGCCGTCGAACCAGTAGTCGCCGGAGGTCGGCACGTCGAGCAGGCCGAGCACCCCCAGCAGCGTGGACTTGCCGCAGCCGGACGGCCCGGTGATGGCGACGTATTCGCCGGCGGCGATCTCGAGGTCGATGCGGTCGAGGGCCGTGGTGCGGATCTCGCCCGCGGTGTGGATCTTGCTGACGCCTGATAGCTTGAGCATGGTGTGGGTTCCCTGTAATGGATGCATCTTAAGACGTTCGTTGGGTGGGCACGGGTGCCCCTAGCGCTTCGTCAATCGGAGCCGCTCGGCCTTGCCGAACGACGTGTAGCCGGACACGATCACGGCGTCGCCGGCGGCCAGGCCCGCCAGCACCTCGACCTGGGTATTGCTGCGCCGTCCGAGCCGCACGCTGCGCTTGCGCGCATGCACGCCATCGGGCGCCACCACGAACACCCAGGCGCCGCCGCCATCGAGGGCAAAGGCACCGTTGGGCAGCAGCAGGGCGCGGGCCGGCTCGCCCAGCGTCAGCTGCGCGTCGATGCCCTGGCCGGCGCTGATCACCTGCGGCTGCGCGCCGGCGAATTCCAGCTCCGCGGTGAAGCGGCCGTCCTGCACCTGCGGGTAGACGGTGGCGACCTTCAGCGCATAGCTCCGCTCGTCCTGCAGCGCGCGGCCGGGCTGGCCGACGCGCACGCGGCTCAGGTAGAACTCGTCGATCCTGGCGCTGAGCTTGAAGCGCTGCGGATCGTCGATGCGGCCGATGCGCTGGTCGGGGCGCACGGTCTCGCCGACCTGCAGGCGAAAGCCGGTCAGCATGCCGGCGGCCGGGGCGCGCACGGCCAGCGCGTCGACGCTCGCGCTCACCAGCTTCAGGCCCGACTGCAGCCCTTCGATCACGCCGCCGACCTGGCGCAGCGCGCCTTCGCGCACGCGTTCCTCGGCGGCGCTGGCGCGCCGTTCCTCGTCCAGCGCGCGGCGCTGCTGCGCCAGCCTGTCGGCGGCGTCCTCCAGCGCCGCCGCCGACAGGAAGCCGCGCGCCGCCAGGCCGGCGTTGCGCGCGTGCTGCTTGCGCGCCTGTTCCAGCGCGAACGCGAGCTCGGACAGCCGGCGCAGGTGGTCGGTGCGGCCGGCTTCCCGGGCCACGCGCAGGTTGGCCAGGTTCGAGATCTGCTGCGCGTACTCGGTCTGGCGCGCCAGCAGTTCGAGGTGGCGCTGCGGGTTCGACAGGCGAAACAGCAGGTCGCCCTTCTCGACGTGCTGGCCGTCGCGCGCGAACACCTCTTCGACGCGGCCCGATTCGACCGCATCGAGCACGACGGAGCGCAGCGGTTCGGCGCTGGTGCGCACCATGATGTCGTCGTGGAAGACGCCCGGCGCCACGCGGGCGATGCGCACGTCGCGCGCCGCGACCTCGAGGCCGCGCGGCAGCAGTTGCCAGCCGCCCCAGGCGGCGAGGCAGAGGAGGGCGGCGCCGGCGCCGGCACGCACGGCGCGCCGGCCGCGCCGACGGCGCGGGACGTGCTCGTCCATCGCGGCGCCGGTGACGGCGCGCGGAGGAATGTGGTCCATGGGGTTCGTGGAAGTGGTCATGCGGCTGTCTTTTGCAAGCGCCGTGCCATGGCCCATCCGGCGGGCGGAAGCGGCTGTCCTGGGCCGTCGCGCCGCCGACTGTCCGGTTCCGGACAGGTACACGTGTGCGCTTGCGGACAGGTGCGCGGCCGCCGGTCGCGCCGCCGGATCGCGCTGCTAGAATGACGGCGATTCCTTCCTACCGCTCCGATGGCCGATTCCACCGCCCGCATCCTGATCCTCGACGACGACCGCGACGTCGCCTGCGCCGCGCAGATGCTGCTGCGCCGGCGTCACGGCGCGGTCGCCACGCTGGACGATCCGGCGCGCCTGGAGGCGTTGCTGGCCGGCGCCGGCGCCGTCGCGGGCGCGCAGGTGCCCGACGTGGTCTTGCTCGACCTGAATTTCACGCCGGGCCGCATCGACGGCGCCGAGGGCCTGGCCGTGCTGGACCGCCTGCGCGCCCTGGCGCGTCCGCCCGCCGTGATCACGCTGACCGCGTATGCCGACGTGCCGCTCGCGGTCGAGGCGCTCAAGCGCGGCGCCGCAGATTTCATCACCAAGCCCTGGGACAATGCGCGCCTGCTGGCCGCCGTCGACGCGGCGCTGGCGCGGCGCGCCGCCACGGCCGGCGCCGCGGCATCCGGACCGATGGGCGATTCGGCGCCGATGCGCGAGCTGAAGGCCCTGGTCGCCGCCGTCGCGCCCACCGAGGCCAATGTGCTGGTGCTGGGCGAGAACGGCGTCGGCAAGGAAGTGGTGGCGCGCGCCGTCCACGCGCAATCGCGCCGCGCCGCCGGCGTCTTTCTGGCGGTGGACATGGGCGCGCTGCCCGAGTCCACGTTCGAGAGCGAACTGTTCGGCCACCGCAAGGGCGCCTTCACCGATGCCAGGGAAGCGCGCGCCGGCCGCTTCCAGTCCGCGCGCGGCGGCACGCTGTTCCTCGACGAGATCGGCAACATGCCGCTGGCGGCGCAGGCCCGGCTGCTGACGGCGCTGGAACGGCGCGAGGTCACGCCGCTCGGCGCCGACCGCGCCGAGCCGATCGACGCGCGCATCGTCAGCGCCACCAATCTCGACGAGGCGCGCCTGTTCGATGCGGCCGTGTTCCGTCCCGACCTGCTGTTCCGCCTGAACACCATCGTGATCCGGGTGCCGCCGTTGCGCGCGCGCCGGGACGACGTGCCCGGCCTGCTGCACCACTACCTGTCGCTGTACGAAGGCCAGTATGGACGGCCCGTGCGCGAACTCGACCCGGGCGCGCTGCAGCGCCTGTGCGACTGGCCGTGGCCGGGCAACGTGCGCGAGCTGCGCCATGCCTGCGAGCGCGCCGTCATCCTCGGCGCCGCCGCCGACTACCGCTGGGAGGATTTCGGCTTGTCCGCGCCGGCGCCTGCGTCCGCGCCCTTACCGGATGCCGTTGCGGCGCCCGCGCCGGCCGGGTCGGCGGCGCAGGATTTCCGCCTCGGGACGCTCGAGCGCGAGACGATCGCCGCCGCCCTCGACAAGGCCAGGGGCAACATCAGCCTGGCCGCGCGCATGCTGGGCGTGAGCCGCGCGGCGCTGTACCGCAAGCTGGGCAAGCATGGCATCTGACGCGCGCGCGAAGGCGGCGGTCCTGGCGCCCGCCGGCGCCGCCGCGGCGCTGGCCTGGGGCGCCGGTTACCTGCACGCGTCGCCGCGCCCGGCGCTGCTGTGCGCGCTGGCCGCGCTGGCGTCGCTGGCCTGGCTGTGGCGCCGCCTCGGCATGCTGGCGGCGCTGCGCGTGCCGGCAGCGCCGGCCGGCATCGACGGCGCGGGCGGCAGCGAGGCGCGTCGCCTGCTGGACCAGGCGCTGGCGCTGGAAGCGCACCTGGAACACGCGCCGATCGCCTTGTTCCTGGTCGACGACGGCGCCGGCGCCGGCGACGACGGGCGGGTGGCGCCGCTGAACGCCAGCGCGCGCAAGCTGGTGGCGCCCGGCCGCGCCAGCGATCCGGCCGACCTGTACCGCCAGTTGCTGGCCCAGCCGGGTGGCCGGCGCGCGCTGCTGCAGTTCGAGACCGAGCGCGGCGCCGAGCGCGGCCTGGCGGCGCTGTCCTCGCTCACCGTGCACGGCCGGCCCCGGCGCCTGGCCGCGCTGATGCCGGTCGAGAGCGAGCTGGAAGCGGAGGCGCTGAACGCCTGGCGCGAGCTGGTGCGCGTGCTGACGCACGAGATCATGAATTCGTTGACGCCGGTGGCCTCGCTGTCGCGCACCGCGCGCGAGCTGCTGGACGACGCCGATGCCGATGCGGCGCTGCCGGCCGACGTCGGCGCCGACCTCGCGGTGGCACTGGATGCGATCGGCCGCCGCGCCGACAGCCTGGTCGCCTTCGTGACCGGCTACCGGAGCCTGTCGGACCTGGCGCCGGCGCGTCCGGAAGTGGTGCGCCTGGAAGCGCTGTTCGACCGGGTGGCGGCGCTGGCGGCGCCGGCCTGGCGCGCGCGCGGCGGCGACGCCGTGTTCGCGGTCGAACCGGCGTCGCTGGAGCTGGTGGCCGATCCGGGCCAGCTCGAGCAGGCGCTGCTCAACCTGCTCAAGAATGCCTTCGAGGCGACGGCCGCCAATCCTGGCGGCGGCCGCGTGCGGGTGGAGGCGCGCCTGGTGCGCGGCGCCCGCCTGCGCATCGAGGTGAGCGACGACGGCCCGGGCGTGCCCGACGCGCTGCTGGCCCACATCTTCACGCCGTTCTTCACGACCCGCAAGCAGGGCGGCGGCATCGGCCTGGCGATGGTGCGCCACCTGGTGCACGCGAACGGCGGCACGGTGCGCTACGCCCGCTCGCTGGCCGGCGGCGCGCGCTTCGTCATCGCGTTCTGACGGCGCAGCGCGGATCCGGCGCCCGCGCCGCGCCTGTCTTGACAGGCACCGCAGGCGCGGCGCCGCGAACGCGGAAGCACGGAAACTGCTATCCTTGCTTACCGGCCGTGCTGGCCCGGCGGACCTTCCGTGAAACGTTCAGCGCTGCCGGGCATGCGAAGAACGATACGGAGGAATACCATGAGCACCAGTGCCCCCTCGGATGCCGCGGAAGCCCAGGCCATCCACGATCTCACCCCGCGCCAGCGGATCTACGCCATCGTCGGCGCCTCGTCCGGCAACCTGGTCGAGTGGTTCGATTTCTACATCTACTCGTTTTGCGCCCTGTATTTCTCGGCGGCGTTCTTCCCCAAGGGAAATCCCACGACCCAGCTGCTGAACACGGCCGGCATCTTCGCCGCCGGCTTCCTGATGCGTCCGATCGGCGGCTGGATGTTCGGCCGCATCGCCGACCGCTACGGCCGCCGCAATGCGATGATGATCTCGGTGCTGATGATGTGCGGCGGCTCGCTGATGATCGCCGCGCTGCCCACCTACGCGACGATCGGCACGGCCGCCCCCGTGCTGCTGCTGGTGGCGCGGCTGTTCCAGGGCCTGTCGGTGGGTGGCGAGTACGGTACCAGCGCGACCTACATGAGCGAAGTCGCCGAGCCGGGCCGCAAGGGCTTCTATGCCTCGTTCCAGTACGTGACCCTGATCGGCGGCCAGCTCGCCGCGCTGCTGGTGCTGGGCATCCTGCAACTGTTCCTCAGCCACGACGAACTGGTGGCCTGGGGCTGGCGCATTCCCTTCGTGGCCGGCGCCGGCGCCGCGCTGGTCTCGCTGTACCTGCGCCGCTCCCTGCACGAGACCACCACCGCGCACGCGCGCAAGAGCGAGGAAGCCGGCAGCGTCGCCTCGCTGCTGCGCAACCACGGCCGCGCCTTCGTCACCGTGCTCGGCTTCACCGCCGGCGGCTCGCTGATCTTCTACGCCTTCACCACCTACATGCAGAAATACCTGGTGAACACGGCCGGCATGAGCACCACGACCGCCAGCCGCGTGATGACGGTCTGCCTGCTGATCTACGCGGCGATGCAGCCGCTGTTCGGCGCGCTGTCCGACCGCATCGGCCGGCGCACGTCGATGATCGCCTTCGGCCTGCTGGCCGCGATCTGCACCACGCCGATCATGACGGCGCTGGGCGGCGTGACCAGCCCGGTGATGGCGGGCGTGCTGATCACCTGCGCGCTGGCCATCGTCAGCCTGTACACGTCGATCGGCGGCCTGATCAAGGCGGAGATGTTCCCGGTCGAGGTGCGCGCGCTCGGCGTCGGCCTGTCGTACGCAGTGGCCAACGCGGTGTTCGGCGGGTCGGCCGAATACGTGGCGCTGTGGTTCAAGCAGGCGGGGACCGAGCCGTATTTCTACTGGTACGTGAGCGTCATGTGCGCCGTCGCGTGCGTCGTGGCGATCCGCATGCCGGACCCGAGCAAGTCGGGCCTGCTCAAGTAGGCGTGTCGCTCATGCCGTCGGTCCGGCCGCCGGCCGCACCATGTCGACGTGCATGATGCCGTCCTCGTCATACGGCGCCGACACCGTGGCGAAGCCGAAGCCGCCGTAGAAGCCTTCCAGGTGCGCCTGGGCGCCGATGCGGATCGCATGGCCCGGGTGCAGCCGGTCGGCGCAGGCCAGGCCCCGCGCCACCAGTTCGCGGCCCAGGCCGGTGCCGCGCATGGCGGCGCTGGTGACCACGCGGCCGATCGACATCTCCGCGTACTTCGCGCCCGGCGCCAGGCAGCGCAGCGTGGCCACCAGTTCGCGCTGGCCGCCGGCGGTACGCCAGCCGAGCAGGTGATGGGCGCCGGGGTCGAGGCCGTCGATGTCGGGATACAGGCACGTCTGCTCGAGGACGAACACTTGCTGGCGCAGCGCCAGCATCGCGTACAGCTCGCCGACCGCCAGGTCGTCGAAGCCGCTGAACTGCCATTCGATCATTGGGATTCCATTCAAGAGATACGATGAGACACGCTGAGGTGCGACGGGATGCGACGACATTCAGGCCGCCGTCTCGAAGCCTTCGAGCACGTTGACCGCGTTGATGCCCAGTTCCGGCACGACCGCGCCGCCTTCGAACACGAAGGCCGTCGGCAGGCCCAGGTAGCCGATGCGTTCGCCGATGCGCAGGAAGTCGGCGCTGGACAGGCCGAAATGCGCATGCGGATCGCCGGCGAAACCGTCCACGCCCAGCGACACCACCAGCGCCTGCGGCGCGAAGCCGGCCATCCTGAGGCAGGCCGTCTCCAGCGCCGCGAACCACGGGATGGCGCCGGCGCCGCGCGCCAGCGGCAGGTTCATCGTGCAGCCGATGCCGTCGCCGGCGCCGGTCTCGTCGGCGTGGCCGGCATAGAACGGGTAGTCGGTGCGCGGGTCGGCGTGGATCGAGATCGCCAGCACGTCCTTGCGGTGATAGAAGATCTGCTGGGTGCCGTTGCCGTGGTGGTAGTCGATGTCGAGGATGGCCACGCGCTGCAGGCCGTCGTCGAGCAGGTGCTGGGCCGCCAGCGCGGCGTTGTTGAGGAAGCAGCCCCCGCCGAACTGGTCGGCGCCGGCGTGGTGGCCGGGCGGGCGCGTCAGCGCGAAGCTGCCGCGTTCGCCCAGGCGCAGCGCGTGCGCGGCGTTGATGGCGCAGTCGGCGCCGGTCTTGGCGGCGATCCAGGTGCCGGCCGTCAGCGGCGTCTCGTGGTCCTGCGCGTACAGGCCGAGCCTGCCCGCGAAGCTGTCCGGCTCGATGTCGCGGCGCATGCCGTGCACCGGCCACGCCGATGGCAGCGGCGCGCGCCCGCCATTGCCGGCGTCGAGCGCCAGCCATTCGCTCCAGGCATTGCGCAGGAAGTGCAGGTAGCGCGGCGTGTGCACGCGTTCCAGCGAGGACGGCGGCACGCCGTGCGGGGTGACGATGCGTCCCAGGCCGCGCCGGGCGAGTTCGGCCGCCACCGCGTCGATCCGTTCGGGCCGCTCGGTCCGTTCGGCAGGCGTGGCGTGGTGGGCGTGGTGTTCGTTGAAGAAGGTGAGCAACGCGGCCTCGTGGCGGATCCGATGGGATGAACCGGTCGTCCTGCCCGGCGGCGCCCGGCGCCGGTGACACCGGGCGCCGGCGACGGCGGCAAGCGTGCCGAAGCGGCGACGACTCAGTTGTTACCGCATAGTGTACTGCTGTTGTACGCGGCAACGAAATCGTCGAAGCTGCCGCTGTCGGCGCGCTCGATCCGTTCCTGTTCTTCCAGCGAGGCGCGGGCCATGTCGTCGAACAGGGCGGTCTCGGCCGGCATCAGCGGATCGGCGCGGAAGGCCTGCGCGTGCAGCTCGCTCTGGCGCAGGCCGAATTTCGCGAACGACCCGAGCGTGCGCACTTCCTGCAGCACGCGGGCCGACGGCGTGCGGTCGGGGTCGGCGACTTTCGACTTTTGCGCGTCGAGCGCTTCGACGTGGGCGCCCTTGTAATTGTGCTCGCTGTCCAGCAGTTCGGCGATGGGGCGGATGCGTTCCAGCAGCTCTTCGGCCCAGTCCTTGAGCAGCACTTCGTGGTCGTTGCGGGTCAGCGTCAGGCCCGGGCGGCGGCCTTCCTTGACGGTGCGCGCGAAGTTGCGCGCATAGACCTGGCCTTCCATGGCGTTGACCAGCGGGCTGTCTTCCAGCGCGCAGAACAGCAGGAAGGCGTCCAGGAAGCGGCCGGTCTCGAGCGCGATGCCGACCGGCTCGAACGGGTCGACGTCGAGGCAGCGCACCTCGATGTACTGCACGCCGCGGTTGCACAGCGCCTGCACCGGGCGCTCGCCGGTGCGGATCACGCGCTTCGGCCGGATCGTCGAATAGTATTCGTTCTCGATCTGCAGGATGTTGGTCGACAGCTGGACCCACTCGCCATCCTTCTTGGTGCCGACCTCGGCATACGGCGGATACGGGCGGTTGACCGCGTCCATCAGCGAGGTGACGTAGCTTTCCAGGCTGTTCTCATGCGGGCGCAGGCCGGACTGGGCGTCGTTCTGGTAGCCCAGGTCGCTCATGCGCAGGCTGGTCGCGTAGGGCAGGTACAGCGTGTCGTCGGACAGCGTCTCGAGCTGGTGCTGGCGGCCGCGCAGGAAACCCTTGTCCAGCGTCGGCGAGGCGCCGAACAGGTACATCAGCAGCCAGCTGTAGCGGCGGAAGTTGCGGATCGTGGCGATGTAGCTCTCGGACTGGAAGTCGCGCAGCGCATTGCGGCGTTCTTCCACGATGCCTTCGTGCTCGGCCAGCACCTTCCACAGCGCTTCCGGCAGCGAGTAGTTGTAGTGGATGCCGGCGATGCACTGCATGGCCTTGCCGTAGCGTAGCGCCAGGCCGCGGCGGTAGACGTGCTTGAGCATGCCGATGTGCGATGTGCCGTACCAGGCGATCTCGATGTCTTCCTCGGGCGGCAGGTCGCAGGGCATCGACTGGCTCCACAGCATCTCGTCGCCCAGCTTGGAATACGCGTAGCGGTGGATGGCGTCCAGGCGGTGCAGGGCCAGGCTGATGTCGTGCTCGGCCGGCGTGATGAATTCGAGCAGGGCTTCGGCGTAGTCGGTGGTGATCTGCGCGTGGGTCAGGGCCGAGCCCAATCCGACCGGATGGGGCGTGCGCGCCAGGTGGCCTTGTTTGTCGACGCGAAGCGTTTCGCGCTCGATGCCGCGCAGGCCCTGCAGGAGCAGGCCGCGGTGGGCATCGTCGTCCAGCAGGGCCAGGCGGCGGGTCAGTTGGTTCGACACAGGGTTTCCTTTCTTATACTGCCGTGAAGGTGCAGAGAGTAACCGAAATCCGCCGAGCGCGCCGGGCGTCCATCGATATCACGATTGTATGCACGAAGCTATCGTAGCAAGAAAAAGTGACCGCTTCCTGACTACGGGGATGGGGCCGGTTTTGCCGGTGCGGACGGCGCCGCGACGGCGGGCGCGGGCGCCCCGAACGTCGCCGTGTCCGCGGGTGCCGCCGGCACGGCCGGCGCCGGGTTGCGCTGCGCGGCGGTCCAGTCGTCCATGCGCCGCTCCAGCACGTCCAGCGGCAGCGCGCCCTCGGCCAGCACGGCGTCGTGGAAGGCGCGCACGTCGAAGCGCGCGCCCAGCGCGGCCTGGGCGCGGGCGCGCAGCGCGGCGATGCGCAGCTGGCCGACCTTGTAGGCGAGCGCCTGGCCCGGCTGGGCGATGTAGCGCGCCACCTCGACCTCGTTGTCCGCCGGCGGATTGGCGGTGTTGGCGTTCAGCCAGTCGACGGCCTGGCGCTGCGACCACCCGAGCGCGTGGATGCCGGTATCGACCACCAGGCGCGCCGCGCGCAGCTGCTCGTCGGCCAGGCGGCCGAACTGCGAGAACGGATCGCGCAGCAGGCCCAGTTCCGCTCCCAGTCCCTCGGCATACAGCGCCCAGCCTTCGCCGAAGGCCGGATACCAGCCGTAGCGGCGGAACGCGGGCAGTTCGGCGATGGCGCGCGCGCGCGCCACCTGCAGGTGGTGGCCGGGCACGGCCTCGTGCAGCGTCAATGTCTCCACTTCCCACATGGGCCGCGTGTCCAGGCGCGAGGTGTTGACGACCAGCGCCGCCGTGCGCGCCGCGTTGCCGGCCTCGTAGTAGGCGCCGCCCTGGCCCTCGGCGCCGGCCTGCTGCACCGGCTTGACCGCGATCTCGTCGTCGGGGATGACGCCGAACAGCAGCGGCAGGCGCGCATACACGCGTGCGATGGTGCGGCGGTAGCGGTTCAGCAGCATTTCCGGGTCGTCGTAGAACAGGCGCGGGTCGCTGCGCACGAACGCCAGGAACTGCGCATAGCCGCCGCGAAAGCCGGTGAGCGGTGCCAGGGCCTGCATCTCGCCGCGCAGGCGCGCCACTTCCTTCAGGCCCAGCGCATGCAGTTCGGCCGGCGCCAGCGTCGTCGTGGTGGCGCCGTTCGCCAGCCAGGCATACCAGGCCGGCCCGCCGGGCAGGCTGGATGCGCCGATGGTGGCGCGCGCGGCCGGCAGGTACTCGTCGCGCACGAAGTCTTCCAGCAGCTGCAGCGCGTCGGCGGCGGTCTTGAGGGCGACGGTGCCTTCCAGCGCCAGCCGCTCGCGCGCTTCCGGCGCCACCGTGGCCGGCATGGTCCGCAGCGGCGCGCCGACGGCGCCGTCGAGCAGGTGCTCGCGCAGCGCGCGCAACTGCTCCGGCAACGCGGCCATGATGGCCTTCGGCGCGGTCCAGCCGGTGCGCATTCCCTCGCGCATCTGCTCGACCAGCCCGTCGACGTGCTGCGGCAGCGCGTTCAGGCGCGCCAGGTAGTTGCGGTAGTCGTCCTCGGTGACGAAGGGCATCTGCGCCACCAGCTGCGGCAGGCGGATCTGCAGGCCGTCCTGCGCCGTGATGGGTTGCGGGTCGAACGCGACGATGGCGGCGCCGGCCAGGCGCCGTTCCTTGTCGGCCACGAACAGGTCCCACGACAGGCGGTCCTGGCCCGCCAGCTGCTCGCGGTCGATGGCGCGCGCCAGCTCCAGCATGCGGCGTTCGTGCGCGATCGCGCCGGCGGCGCCGGCCAGCGAGGTGTCGGCCAGCTGCGCGTCGTAGCGGTGGTCGCCGACGCTGGTGGCCAGTTCCGGCTGGTGCTTCAGGCGCCATTGCCAGTCGCGTTCGAACAGCGCGCGGGCCTGGTCGGCGGCGCTGGCCGGGGTGGTGGTGGGTGGTGCGGGTTCCACCCTGGCGGCAACGGCGACCAGGGGGCCGAGCAGGAGGATTGTCGATAGCAGTCGACGCATCGGCAGGGCTCCGGGATGGGGATCGGGAATTGTAACAAACCGGTTGCGCGGGCCGCGCGCCGTCTTGCCGCCGTGGCGGCGATCGCGTGCTACGCCGCCAGCCGCCCGCCGCTGACCCGCTCGATGCCGGCCAGGTCGCGCCAGCTCTGCACCTCGGTGAAACCGCGCGCGGCCAGCAGCGCGCGCACGGCGGCGGCCTGGTCATAGCCGTGTTCCAGCAGCAGCCAGCCGGCGCCGGCGAGGCAGGCGGGGGCGCCCTCGACGAGGATGCGCAGCGCGGACAGGCCGTCCGCATGGTCGGTCAGCGCGCCCGCCGGCTCGAAGCGCAGGTCGCCCTGGGACAGGTGGGCGTCGCCGGCCGCGATGTAGGGGGGATTGGAGGCGATCACCTCGAAGCGGTCGGCCGCGTCCAGCGCTGCGAACCAGTCGCTGCGCAGGAAGTCCACGCGCGCGCCGTTGGCGGCGGCGTTGCGCCGGGCGATCTCGAGCGCCGCTTCGCTGACGTCCAACGCGGTGACGCGCGCGTCCGGCCGCGCATGCGCCGCCGCCACCGCGATCGCGCCGCTGCCGGTGCCCATGTCGAGCAGGCGCGCGCCGGCGGGCAGGCGTTCCAGCGCCAGTTCGACGATCAGTTCGGTGTCCGGGCGCGGAATCAGCACGGCCGCGCCGACCTCGAAGTCGAGGCCGAAGAATTCGCGCTTGCCGACGATGTAGGCGATCGGTTCGCCGTGCAGGCGGCGCGCCACCAGCGCGTCCAGGCGCGCCGCCTCGTCCGCGCCCAGCGGCTGGTCGGCGCGGGTGATCAGCTGGACGCGGCTCAGGCCCGTCGCATGGCACAGCAGGATGCGGTTCTCGAGCGGATCGAGCGGCAGCGCGGCCAGCGCCGCGCCCAGGGGCGTGCCGGCACGAACGGTCATCGGCCGGCGCGCCTTGCCAGCACGGCCACGAGGGCCAGGGTCAGCAGCACGAACCAGACGGCCGACCACTGCGGCACGGACAGGCCGAGCACCGTGTCCAGCGTCGCCTCGCAGAAGCCGTCGGCGCGGAACACCGAGGGCAGCAAGGTGGCGGTCGGGATCTTGTTCAACATGGTTTCCATCGGATCGATACCGCAGGAAAAGCCCGGGTGGGCGATCACGTACAGGTGCTTGCCGACGACGCCCAGGCCGCCGAGGGCGGACAGCAGCGCCAGGCCGGCGCAGGTCTTGATCTTGCCGGAGAACGCGCCGATCAGGCTGAAGATGCCGATACCCAGGAACAGGTAGCGCTGGATGATGCACAGCGGACAGGGCAGCATGTCCTTCGCGTGCTGCAGATAAAGGGCCGCGCCGACCAGGGCGAAGCTGATGGCGGCGATGGAAAGCAGGAGATTGCGGGACGAGGGCATAAAGCTTCCTGGTTGCGTGGTCGATGGAACAATCTTCGGATTCTCGCACAAGCGCAGCAGCGCCGTGCGGTCCGCCATTTTCACTCTGGCAACTTAGACCCAGCTTAGAACACCGGGGTCAGAGCCGGGGTCAGAGCCCCGTTTTGGTAAATTGCCAAAAATCGGGCTCTGACCCCGGCTCTGACCCCGGTTTGTTGTGGGTCAATCGCCCAGGGCGGCCAGTTGTTCGGCCTGGTGTTCGGCGGACAGGGCGTTCGTCAGTTCGGTCAGGTCGCCGTCCATGATCATGTCGAGCTTGTACAGCGTCAGGTTGATGCGGTGATCGGTCAGGCGGCCTTGCGGGAAGTTGTAGGTGCGGATGCGTTCGCTGCGGTCGCCCGAGCCGATCAGGCTCTTGCGGGTGGCCGCTTCCTTGCTCTGCTGTTCGCGCAGTTGCACGTCCTTGATGCGTGCCGCCAGCACCTTCATGGCCTGCGCCTTGTTCTTGTGCTGGCTGCGGTCGTCCTGGCATTCGACCACGATGCCGGTCGGCAGGTGGGTCAGGCGCACGGCGGAATCGGTCTTGTTGATGTGCTGGCCGCCCGCGCCGCTGGCGCGGTAGGTGTCGATGCGCAGGTCGGCCGGGTTGATGTTCACGTCCTCGACCTCGTCCGCTTCCGGCATCACGGCCACCGTGCAGGCCGAGGTGTGGATGCGGCCCTGCGTCTCGGTGGCCGGCACGCGCTGCACGCGGTGGCCGCCCGACTCGAATTTCAGCTTCGAATAGGCGCCCTGGCCGACCACGCGCACGATCACCTCGCGGTAGCCGCCCAGGTCGGACGGCGATTCGGACACCATCTCCACCTGCCAGCGGTTGCGCTCCGCATAGCGCGTGTACATGCGCAGCAGGTCGCCGGCGAACAGGGCCGATTCGTCGCCGCCGGTGCCGGCGCGGATCTCGAGGAAGATGTTGCGCTCGTCGTTCTCGTCCTTCGGCAGCAGCATCTTCTGCAGTTCGAGGTCGAGCGCGGCGATGCGTTCCCTGGCCGCATCGATCTCGTCCTGGGCGAATGCCTTCATGTCGGGATCGCCCAGCATCTCCTGCGCGGCGGCGATGTCGCCCTGCGCCGTCTGGTACTGGCGGTAGACGAGGACCAGCGGCTCGAGTTCGGCGCGCTCGCGGTTCATCTTGCGGAAGTTGTCCATGTTCGCGGTGGCGTCCTCGGACATCAGCAGTTCGTCCAGTTCGACGAGGCGGTTGGCCAGTTGGTCCAGCTTGGCCAGCATGGATGGTTTCATAGTATTCGGGTGTGAAGGAACGAACGGAGCCGCGGGGCGGCATGGGGCGGCGCCCGCCGCAGGATAGCAGAAGCGGGCGCGGACGGCGGAACGGTGCTAACGGCGGCCGCGGAACAGCTGCGGCAACAGGCTTGCCAGGCGCGCGCGCTCGTCGCCCTGGGCGCGGTGCAGCGCCTGCTGCGGGCCGTGCAGGAACTTGGCGGTCAGGCCCTTCGACAGCGCCTCGAGCACGGCGTCGACGTCCTCGCCGCGGGCGAGCAGCCTGCGCGCGCGCTCCAGCTCGGCCAGGCGCAGCGCCTCGCTGGAGTCGTGCATGTCGCGGATCACCGGCACCACGGCGCGGTCGCCGATCCAGTGCATGAAGGATTGCACGCGCGTCTCGATGATGGCCTCGGCCTGGGCAACGGCGGCCTGGCGGCTCTCGACGCCGCTTTTCACGACGTCGGCCAGGTCGTCGACCGTGTACAGGAAGGCGTCGCTCAGGCGCGCCACTTCCGGCTCGATGTCGCGCGGCACCGCCAGGTCGACCATGAACATCGGGCGGTGGCGGCGCGCCTTCAGCGCGCGCTCGACCAGGCCCTTGCCGATCAGCGGCAGCGTCGAGGCGGTCGAGGAAATCACGATGTCGAACTGCGGCAGCATGTCCGGCAGGTCGGCCAGGCGGATCGCGCGGCCCGAGAAGCGCGCGGCCAGCAGTTCGCCGCGCTCCAGGGTGCGGTTGGCGATGGTGATCGACTTCGGGTTCTGGGCCGCGAAGTGGGTGGCGCACAGCTCGATCATCTCGCCGGCGCCGATGAACAGCACGTTCTGCTCGCTGATGCGATCGAAGATGCGTTCCGACAGGCGCACCGCGGCGGCGGCCATCGACACGCTGTGGGCGCCGATCTCGGTGGTGGTGCGCACTTCCTTGGCGACGGCGAAGCTGCGCTGGAACAGCTGGTGCAGGTAGGTGCCCAGGCCGCCGGCCTGGTCGGCCACGCGCACCGCATCCTTCATCTGGCCCAGGATCTGCGCCTCGCCCAGCACCATCGAATCGAGGCCCGAGGCGACGCGGAAGGCGTGGCGCACGGCGTCGTGCTGCGGCAGCATGTACAGGTGGGGGCGCAGGTCGGCGAAGTTCAGCCGGTGGTAGTCGGCCAGGAAGCGCGCCGAGGCGTCGAGCGGATCGGGCGCGTCGCTGGCGGCATACATCTCGGTGCGGTTGCAGGTCGAGAGCAGCGCCGCCTCGTGCTCGCCGTGGGCGTCGCGGCTGTTATGGCTGGAAAACCAGCCGCGCGCCGCCTGCACCGCCGCGCCCAGCTGCTCCGGCCCCAGCGCCAGTTGCTCGCGCAGGGAAACCGGTGCGGTGGTGTGGTTCAGGCCGACGGCAAGGAGTTGCATGGTTGATCAAAAATTAGGCAGTCCGCGCATTATACCCCGATTGCGCGCAGGGTTTCATGCCCCCAGCTTTTCCAGACGGTATCCATAACTATAGACAGGGACCAGGCGGAAACCGTTTTCCGGCCGCAGGCGCAGCTTGTTGCGCACGCGCGAAACGTGGGTATCCATCGTACGCGACGGTACCGCGGTCTCGCGCACCCAGATCGATTCGTGGATGTAGGCGCGCGACAGCGGACGGCCGAGGTTGCGGAAGAACAACAGGGCGAGGTTGAATTCCTTGTGGGTCACATCGATCTGTTCGCCATCCATCATCAGGCGGCCCGGACGGGTTTCGAAGATGTACGGACCGAACTGCAGCTGCTCGGCGCCGTTCTGCGACGGGTAGGCGCGGCGCAGCAGGGCCTGCACGCGGGCCACCAGTTCGCCGCGGCGCAGCGGCTTGACCAGGTAGTCGTCGGCGCCGGCGGTGACGCCGGCCACGATGTCGTCCTCGGCCGAGCTGCCGGCCAGGAACATGGTCGGCGTGTTCGGCGCCATTTTTTCCTTGGCGCGACGCAATACTTCGGTGGCCGGCACATCGTTGACCTGCCAGTCGACGATCAGGAGATCGGTGCTGTCCTTGCGCAACTGCCCCAACATGTCTTTGCCGTTATGAAACGCCTGGCAGCTATGTCCAGCGCCATTCAAAACCTGGCAGATGAGTTCTGCCTGGGAGTTATCGTTATCCAGTACGGCTATTCTCATGATGGGGCTGTCTCGACAGTTGTAACTGAGTTGATGTAGGAACACTCCTACAATGTCACTAAATATAACAGACATCCAAAAAGCAATGCTACTCATGCCGAAAATAAATTCACATTTTCGTTGGGTAATTACGTCACACTCGTGACAGCTTGCCAACGGACTCGCGGTTACACTGGGGCTGACGCAGCCGATCGGAGGGAATATGTTCAAAAAGAGGAAGCCTGGTAGTGAACTGGTATTGCTGCCCGTTTCAAATGACGAAATTGAGCAAGTCCGCGAGCATTGCCGGGCGCTGGTGCGCAAGCGCGCCGTCATCTCGGCCGGCGTGGCCGCGGTACCGATACCAGGAGTCGACATCGCCGCCGACCTGACCAGCTTCGCCAGCATGGTCGAAGACATCAATCGTGCGTTCGGCCTGACGCCGGAACAGATCGAAAGGTTGAATCCACGCATGCGCGTGGTTGCCTACCAGGCAGTCGGCACGCTGGGTGGAATGTTGGTCGGCAAGCTGGTCACGAAAGAATTGGTGATCAAGTTGCTGCAAAAGTCGGGCGCCAAGCTGGCCGCCAAGTCGGCGGCCAAGGTCGTGCCGCTGGCGGGCCAGATCGCCTCGGCGGCGATCGGCTTCGCGCTGTTCCGGCAGATGGGGTACCAGCACGTCGAGGCGTGCGTGAAGGTGGCGCGCGAGGTGGTGCTCAACGCGCCGCAGGAAAAGGAATAGGGGAGGTGCCGCCGGCCGGCCCGGCGGCGCGACTCAGGCGTCCGGCAGGACGACGTTGACGTCGAGCACTTCCAGGTTGCCCTGGCGGTCGAGCGAGATCTTGATGTCTTCGGCGTTGACCTTGGTGTACTTCGAGATCACCTCGATCAGCTCGCGATGCAGCGCGGGCAGGAAATCCGGGCCCGCGCGGTTGGTGCGCTCGCGGGCGATGATGATTTGCAGCCTTTCCTTCGCCGCATTCGCGCTTTTCTGTTTCTGAGGAAACAGGAATGAAAGCAAGGCCATATTACTTTACCCCAAACAAACGCTGCAGGAGACCGGGCTTCTCGTAGTTGGTAAAGCGCAGCGGGACGTCTTCGCCGAGGAAGCGCGCGACGACGTCCTGGTAGGCTTGCGCCACGCTGGTCTCCTTGAAATGGATGGCCGGATTGCCCTGGTTCGATGCATGCAGCACCGCTTCGGATTCCGGGATGATACCGATCAACGGAATGCGCAGGATCTCCTGCACGTCCTGGTAGGACAGCATTTCGTCCGCTTCGACGCGGCGCGGCGAATAGCGCGTGATCAAGAGGTGTTCCTTGACCGGCTCGCCGCCGCTCTGGGCGCGGCGCGACTTGGCCTGCAGGATGCCGAGGATGCGGTCGGAGTCGCGCACCGACGAGACTTCGGGGTTGGTGACGATGATCGCCTCGTCGGCGAAGGTCAGCGCCATCAGCGCGCCGTGCTCGATGCCGGCCGGAGAGTCGCAGATGATGTAATCGAAACCCATCTGGACCAGCTCGTTCAGCACGCGCTCGACGCCTTCCTCGGTCAGCGCGTCCTTGTCGCGCGTCTGCGAGGCCGGCAGGATGAACAGGTTGTCGCAGTGCTTGTCCTTGATCAGCGCCTGGGTCAGGCTGGCTTCGCGGTTGATGACGTTGACCAGGTCATACACGACGCGGCGCTCGCAACCCATGATCAGGTCGAGATTGCGCAGGCCGACGTCGAAGTCGATCACCGCCGTCTTGTGGCCGCGCAACGCCAGGCCGGTCGAGAAACTGGCGCTCGAAGTGGTCTTGCCCACACCGCCCTTGCCGGACGTTACAACAATAATTCTTGCCATGAAAGATCTGAGTCCTTTTCAGTTCTGGGAGTGCCGAAAGATCCGGTGTTCAGTTGCGACTCGCCGAACCCAGCGATGATATCTCGATTCGGTCGCCGACCAAACGGATTTGTACTGGCTGGCGCGCCATGTCTGCGGGCACGCCTTCGTCGAACGTGCGATACACGCCGGCGATCGATACGAGTTCCGGCGCCAATTGCATCGCGAAGATGCGCGCCGCGGCATTGCCCGAGGCGCCGGCCAGCGCGCGGCCGTGGAGCGGCGCGTACACGTGGATGCTGCCGTCGGCGATCAGTTCGGCGCCATTGTTGACCACGGCGGTGACGATCAGGTCGGTGCCGCGTGCGTAGATGCGCTGGCCGGCGCGCACCGGGGTATCGATGACCACGGCCGGCGTGAAGGCGGGCGCGGCCGGCGCCAGGGTCGGCGCCGCCGCGGGGGCGGCAGGTGCCGGCGCCGCCGGGGCCGGCGCCGCGTCGTTGTCCGCATGCGGGCGCGCATGCGCGCCCGAGCCGTCGTCCAGGAACAGGTCGTGCGCGCGGATCACGTCGTGCAGCGCGGGTGGCGCGCCGCGCACCGCCACGGCGTTCAGGCGGTAGCGCTTGAGCAGGGCGACCAGCGCTTCCCAGTCGATCTGGGCCGCGTCCTCGGCGATGCCCGCGACGTCGATGACGGCGAACTCGTCCTCGAAGAAGTCCGACACGCCCCCCGTCATCTGCTTCAGCGCGGCATCGATCGCGACCGGATCCGCCGAATGCAGGATGGTCGAAATGGCCACGACCGTGGATATCTTGATCTCGATGGGCAGGGAGCTCTGGCTATTTGTCATGGGGAATGTGGTTGGGCACTAGCCCGAGCATTCTACTGTGAAATTTATTAAAACGGGAAAGGTTCCGCAACCGTGCTTATGGTCGGCAACGCCTGTTTCTTGGGGTAAAAATCGAGGCAAAAAACATGCTCTGCAATAACACAATTGCCGCAAATCTTCGGTCGTTTTCTTGAATAAGCTGATAAGATTGATTTTGCTTAAACATTCGCTATGTGAAGTAGATAACATTGTTGGCTTCGGTCCAAGCATGGGCAAAAACTTCGAATCGCTCGTCATCCACGCGCCAGGCTGCCGTGGCGCGACGACGGCCGCTTGCCCGCGGACCGGCATGCCGACAGCAGGGCTGTCCATCAATGAACCCCGGCCGCTGGGGCCGGGCTACCGGAGACTGATATGGAAGACGTCGTAATCGTGGCCGCCGGCCGAACCGCCATCGGCAAATTCGGGGGCACGCTGGCCAAGATTCCCGCCACCGAGCTGGGCGCCACGGTGATCAAGCACCTGCTGGCCAAGACCGGCATCGATCCGGCCTCGGTCAGCGAGGTCATCATGGGCCAGGTGCTCACCGCCGGCGCCGGCCAGAACCCGGCGCGCCAGGCCGTCATCAAGAGCGGCCTGCCGGAAAGCGTGCCGGCCTCCACCCTCAACGTCGTGTGCGGCTCGGGCCTGCGCGCCACCCACCTGGCGGCGCAGGCCATCAAGGCCGGCGACGCCTCGATCGTGATCGCCGGCGGCCAGGAAAACATGAGCGCCTCGCCGCACGTGCTGAACGGCTCGCGCGACGGTTTCCGCATGGGCGACGCCAAGCTGACCGACACGATGATCGTCGACGGCCTGTGGGACGTGTACAACCAGTACCACATGGGCGTGACGGCCGAGAACGTGGCCAAGAAATACGAGATCTCGCGCGCCGAGCAGGACGAGTTCGCGCTGCAGTCGCAGCTCAAGGCCGAGGCCGCCATGAAGGAAGGCAAGTTCAAGGACGAGATCGTCCCGGTCGAGATCGTGTCCAAGAAGGGCACCGTCGTGTTCGATACCGACGAGTACCCGAAGCATGGCGCCACGCTGGAAGGCCTGGCCAGCCTGCGTCCGGCCTTCAACAAGGAAGGCAGCGTCACCGCCGGCAACGCGTCCGGCCTGAACGACGGCGCCGCCGCCGTGATCATGATGTCGGCCTCCAAGGCCAAGGAACTGGGCCTGACCCCGCTGGCGAAGATCAAGGCCTATGCGCTGACCGGCCTGAACCCGGCCATCATGGGCATGGGGCCGGTGTCGGCCGCCACGCTGTGCCTGGAAAAGGCCGGCTGGACCCACGACGAGGTCGACCTGATGGAAATCAACGAAGCCTTCGCCGCCCAGGCCGTCGCCGTCAACAAGCAGATGGGCTGGGACACCTCGAAGATCAACGTCAACGGCGGCGCCATCGCGCTGGGCCACCCGATCGGCGCCTCCGGCGCGCGCGTGCTGGTCACGCTGCTGCACGAGATGGTGCGCCGCGACGCCAAGAAGGGACTGGCGAGCCTGTGCATCGGCGGCGGCATGGGCGTGGCCCTGGCGGTCGAGCGCTGAGCGGGCAGGCGTGCGGCCGGCCGCGTGCAGGCGGCCGCACGCGCAGCAATCCAGGTAATTTCGAACCACAGTACTGAAAAACAGGAGAAGACAATGGCTAGAGTGGCATTAGTGACCGGTGGCATGGGTGGCCTCGGCGAAGCAATCTGCATCAAACTGGCGGCACTCGGCTACAGCGTCGTGACGACCTACTCGCCCGGCAGCAAGAAGGCCGAAGGCTGGCTGGCGTCGATGCGCGAGCAGGGCCAGGACTTCAAGGCCTACGAATGCGACGTGTCCGACTACGATTCGGCCCAGGCCTGCGTGGCCAGGGTGGCGCAGGAAGTCGGCCCGGTCGACGTGCTGGTGAACAATGCCGGTATCACGCGCGACATGACCTTCAAGAAGATGGACAAGGTCAACTGGGACGCGGTCATGAAGACGAACCTGGATTCCGTGTTCAACATGACCAAGCCGGTCGCCGACGGCATGGTCGAACGCGGCTGGGGCCGGATCATCAACATCTCGTCGGTCAACGGCCAGAAGGGCGCCTTCGGCCAGACCAACTACTCGGCGGCCAAGGCCGGCATCCATGGCTTCACCAAGGCGCTGGCGCTGGAAGTGGCGCGCAAGGGCGTGACCGTGAACACCATCTCGCCGGGCTACATCGGCACCAAGATGGTTACCGACATCCCGAGCGAGGTGCTGGAATCGAAGATCCTGCCGCAGATCCCGATGGGCCGCCTGGGCAAGCCCGAAGAAGTGGCCGGCCTGGTCGCCTACCTGTCCTCGGACGAAGCGGCGTTCGTGACCGGCGCCAACATCGCCATCAACGGCGGTCAGCACATGCAGTAAGGTAGTATTGTCACCAGACCCGTCGTCCCGGCACAGGCCGGGATCCAAGTGCTGCGCACGTGATCGAAGCGCGTGCACATTGGGTCCCGGCCTGCGCCGGGACGATGTTTTTTGCCGGTCCGGATCCGCTGGAGCCGCCATGTCCCTCGCCGCCAAGCCCTACCTGCGCTCGGTCCACATCGACCCGCGTGCCGCCATCGACGTCACGCGCTACCCCTTCGACATCCCGGCCGTGCGCGACATGGGCCTGCTCGAGCCGCATCCCGACGTGACGTTTTTCGTGGGAGAAAACGGCGCCGGCAAGTCGACGGTGCTGGAAGCGATCGCGGTGGCGCTCGGCTTGCCGGCCGAGGGCGGCTCGCGCAACGTCCACCGCGTCCAGCAGGAAGCGTCGCCGCTGCACGCCGTGCTGCGCCTGGCCAAGGGCTGGAAGCGCCCGCGCTTTTCCTACTTCCTGCGCGCCGAGAGCCTGTTCAACGTATTCACCTACCTCGACGAACTCCCGCCCGGCGGCGGCCCGTCGCTGCACCTGCGCTCGCACGGCGAATCCTTCATGGACGTGCTGCAAGGCTTCGGCGGCGACGGCCTGTACCTGCTGGACGAGCCGGAGGCGGCGCTGTCCCCGAGCCGCCAGCTGGCCGCGCTGGCCGTCATCGACCGGCTGGTGAAGGCCGGCGCCCAGTTCATCATCGCCACCCATTCGCCGATCCTGCTGGCCTATCCGCGCGCGAAGCGCCTGGCCTTCGACGCCACCGGCATCACGGAAGTCGCCTACGAGGACACCGAGCACTACGCCATCACGCGCGATTTCCTGAACCACTATCCCCGCCGCCTCGAACAATTGCTCGATGACGAGGAATGAAGGCTGCGCCGCGCTGCCTCCCGCTTGGCGTATCCTCGGAGCGACGGCGGCCGCCGGGCCCGGTGGAGAAGGCGATGACGATCGATGCGCAACAACTGAAGGAAACGGTCAGGCTGCCGGCGCCGCAGCGCTACACGGTGTTTGTCGCCGACGTGGCGCGCAGCGGCGTCGCGTGGGGCCTGTACCGCAACGGCTGGGCGCTGGCGACGAAGGACGACGGCACCCTGGTGTTCGCGATGTGGCCGCAGCGCGAATTCGCGCAGCTGTGCGCCGAGTTCGAATGGGAAGGCTACGAGGCGCAGGCGTTCGGCCTGGACGAGCTGCTCGACGGCCTGCTGCCCCAGCTGCAGCAGGACGGCATCGTGCCCGGCATCTTCCGCACCCCGGGGTCGAAGGGCACGATGCCGACGCCCGGCCTGCTGCGCGCCGACCTGCAGGACGAACTGAAGCGACAGGAATCGATGCGGCGAGCCCGCGCTGGAGACGACTGAGATGAATCCCCTGCTGCCCGGCGGCCTGGCCCTGTCCGGCCTCGATGAACAACTGCTGCCGCCCGGCACCAAGGGCCTGGCCGTCACGGCACCGCTGCGCCAGGGCGCGATCGGCGTGCAGGGCTGGAACGTGCTGCACGGCGACACCAGCTACCCGGTCGCCGTGCTCAAGACGTCCGTCGTGCGCCACAACCTGGAATGGATGCGCGACTTCTGCCTGCGCCACGGCGTGTCGCTGGCGCCGCACGGCAAGACGACGATGTGCCCGCAGCTGTTCGGCGCGCAACTGGCGCACGGCGCCTGGGGCATCACGCTGGCCAATGCCGTGCAGGTGCAGGTGGCGCACCGCTTCGGCGTGCGCCGCGCGCTGCTGGCCAACGAGCTGGTGGCGCGCAGCGACGTGCGCGCCTTGCTGCGGCTGCTGCGCGACGATCCCGACTTCGAATGCGTCGTGCTGGCCGATTCGCTGGCCGGGGTGGCGCGCCTGGCCGAGGAAGTCGCCTTGCACCCGCTGGCGCGCCCGCTGCCGGTGCTGGTCGAGCTGGGCCTGCCCGGCAAGCGCGCCGGCTGCCGCACGCTCGACGCGGCGCTGACGGTCGCGCGCGCCGTCGCGCATGCGCCCGGGCTGGCGCTGGCCGGCTTCGAGGGCTACGAGGGCCTGCTGGTGTCGGACGACCGCGCGGCCGACCTGCGCGCCGTCGCCGCCTTCGTGGCCGACCTGGGCGCGCTGGTGCGCGAGGCCGACGACGAAGGCCTGTTCGGCGCCGGCGAGGTGCTGGTGACGGCCGGCGGCTCGGCCTATTTCGACCTGGTGGCGCGCGGCCTGCGCGCGCTGCCCGGCTTGTCGCGGCCGCTGCGCGTCGTGCTGCGCAGCGGCTGCTACGTCACCAGCGACCACGGCATGTACCTGGACGCGATCGCCGAGCTGGACGTGCGCGAGGGCATCGATCCCGGCGCCGGCCTGCGCCCGGCGCTGGAAGTCTGGAGCGTGGTGCTGTCGCGCCCTGAGCCGGGCCTGGCGATCCTGTCGATGGGCAAGCGCGACGCCTCGCACGATGCCGGCCTGCCGGTCGCGCTGTACCGCCACGCTCCCGGACCCGGCACGCCGCAGCGGCTGCCGGACGGCTGCGCGATCGCCAGGATGAACGACCAGCACGCCTACCTGTCGCTGCCCGAGGGGCCGGTGCGCGAACTGCTGGCGGTGGGCGACCTGGTCGGCTGCGGCATCTCGCACCCGTGCACGACCTTCGACCGCTGGCAGCTGCTGCTGGGCGTGGACGACGACTACACGGTACGCCAGGGACTGAACACCTTTTTTTAGGGCGGCCGGGCGGCTACAATCGACCGTCGCCCATCCGTTCCCCAGACCGCCATGACCGCCATGCCTCCGTCGCTGTACCCGCCCATCCTCCCGAACCGCCACGGCATGCTGGCCGTCGACGCGCTGCACACGATCTACTGGGAGGAGGTGGGCAACCCGAACGGCATCCCGGTCGTCTTCCTGCACGGCGGCCCCGGCGCCGGCCTGTCGCCGCAGCACCGCCGCTTCTTCGACCCGGCCGCCTACCGCGTGATCCTGTTCGACCAGCGTGGCGCCGGCAAGTCGACCCCGCTGGGCGAGTGGCGCAACAACACCACGCAACTGCTGATCGAGGACATCGAACGCCTGCGCGCCATGTTCGGCATCGAGCGCTGGCTGGTGTTCGGTGGTTCCTGGGGTTCCACGCTGGCGCTGGCGTACGGCCAGGCCCATCCCGAGCGCTGCCTGGGCTTCGTGCTGCGCGGGATCTTCCTGTGCACGCCGGGCGAGATCGACTTCTTCCTGTACGGCATGCGCTGGTTCTATCCGGAGCTGTACGAGGAATTCGTGGCGCCGATCCCGCTCGAGGAGCGCGGCGACCTGCTGGGGGCCTATACCCGGCGCCTGCTGTGCGACGATCCGGCGCAGTACTGGCCGGCGGCGCGCGCCTGGAGCCGCTTCGAGGGGCGCCGCGTGTTCCTGCTGCCGCAGGAAGAGGACCACCCGTCCGACACGCTCGACCTGGGCGTCGGCCGGCTCGAGTCGCACTACATGGCCAACGGCGGCTTCCTCGAGGACGACCAGCTGGTGCGCGACGTCGGGCGCATCGCCCACCTGCCGGCCGTGATCGTGCAGGGCCGCTACGACGTGATCTGCCCGCCGCTGTCGGCGTACCGCCTGCACCAGGCCTGGCCCGGCTCGCGCCTGCGCATGATCCCGGACGCCGGCCACGGCGCGCTGGAGACCGGCATCGCGCGCGCCCTGGTCGGCGCCACCGAGCAGTTCAAGCGCCACGGTCGTTTCGAGTGAAGCGGGACGCGCTGCTACACTATTGACAACACACCCACCACGCGACGAAGCAAGCCAGCGAATGAACATCCAGATCAGCGACATCGGCCACATCATCCAACTGGCGATCGCGCCCGTCTTCCTGCTGACCGGCGTGGCGACCAAGCTCACGGTGCTGATGAACCGCCTGGCGCGGATCATCGACCGCACCCGCGTGCTGCGCGACGCGCTGCGCAAGGGACCGGATCCGGAATACCGCGAAGAGCTGGACGTGCTGTACCAGCGCTGGCAGCTGATCAACTACGCGCTGACCGGCAGCACCATCTGCGGCTTCCTCGTGTGCCTGGTGATCGCCTGCCTGTTCCTGGGCGATACCACCGACATCCAGCTCGACAAGTACATCGCCGGCATGTTCGTGCTGGCGATGGTCGCCCTGATCGCCAGCTTCGTGTTCCTGCTGCGCGAAACCTTCGTCTCGTTCCGCTACATGCGCATGCACATGCACGACTACCCGAACATCGTGCAGTGACCGCGCCGACCCACCTACCGACACCGAATCGAGACCATCATGCAAGACTACCAACGTCCTCCGACCCTGCACCGCTATGGCATGCGCACCGACCTGGAACAGGCGCTGACCGCCGGCCAGTTCCGCCTGACGCCGTCCGGCGGCTTCCTGATCCTGACCTTTTCCAGCGCCTGGGACCGCGACCTGTTCGACATGCTCGGCCCGGCCGACAGCTGCCTGGTCATCCACAACAGCGAGGAGTTCGGCGAGCGCCTGCACCGCGCCGTGCAGCGCACGCTGCCCAACTGGGCCGGCATCGACGGCCCGGTCGAATACGGCATCCGCTCGCGCCTGGGCCAGGCCTTCTCGGCGCCCATCGCGCAGGCGCGCGAAAAGGTGTGGAAGTTCGCCTGGCGCTCGATGTCGCCGCAGGCCAGCCTGAACCCGGTCGTGGTGCGCATCGGCAGCATCGAGCAGTTCGCCGAGCTGCGTTCGCCCGAGAGCTACCCGGTGTAACGCCGTTTAGAGGCACGGCTCCAGCGAATCCCGGTGTAATGCCGGGATTGTTTTTTCTTCGCCTTCACCGATGCCCGACACCACGCCTTATCCGCACCTGCTCGCGCCGCTCGACCTCGGCTTCACCACGCTGAAGAACCGCGTGATCATGGGCTCGATGCATACCGGGCTCGAAGACCGTTTCTACCATTACGGCAAGCTGGCCGCGTTCTACCGCGAACGGGCGCGCGGCGGCGTCGGCCTGATCGTCACCGGCGGCATCTCGCCGAACCGCCAGGGCTGGCTGCTGCCCTTCGGCGGCACGCTCAACGTCGCCGGCGACGTGCTCAACCACCGCCGCGTGACGCGCGCCGTGCACGCGGAGGGCGGCAAGATCCTGCTGCAGATCCTGCACGCCGGACGCTACGGCTACCAGCCCCTGGTCGTGTCGGCCTCCGCCCTGAAGTCGCCGATCTCGCCGTTCAAGCCGAAGGCGCTGGACGAGCGCGGCATCGAGCAGACCATCGCCGCCTACGTGCGTTGCGCGCGCCTGGCCCGGCGCGCCGGCTACGACGGCGTCGAGGTGATGGGCAGCGAAGGCTACCTGATCAACCAGTTCCTGTGCGCGCGCACCAACCGCCGCACCGACCGCTGGGGCGGCGCCATCGGCAACCGCATGCGCCTGGCCGTGGAGATCGTGCGCCGCATCCGCGCCGCCGTCGGGCGCGACTTCATCATCATGCACCGCCATTCCGTGCTCGACCTGGTCGAGGGCGGCAACACCTGGGACGAGATCGTGGAAAGCGCCCGCGCGCTGGAAGCGGCCGGCGCCACCATCCTGAACACCGGCTACGGCTGGCACGAGGCGCGCATCCCGACCATCGTCACCTCGGTGCCGCGCGCCGTCTTCGCGTCGGTGGCGGCGCGCCTGAAGCAGGCGGTGGGCATCCCGGTGGTGGCCTCGAACCGCATCAACATGCCGGTGGACGCCGAGCGCCTGCTGGCGCAGGGCCAGGCCGACCTGGTGTCGATGGCGCGGCCCTTCCTGGCCGATCCGGACTGGGTGGCCAAGGCCGCCGCCGGCCATGCCGACCGCATCAATACCTGCATCGCCTGCAACCAGGCCTGCCTGGACCACACGTTCGCCAACCGGCGCGCCTCCTGCCTCGTCAATCCGCGCGCCTGCCACGAGACGACGCTGGTGTATCGCCCGACCGCCGCGAGGCGCCGCATCGCCGTGGTCGGCGCCGGCCCGGCCGGGCTGTCGGCGGCCACGGTGGCGGCCCGGCGTGGCCACGCGGTGACCCTGTTCGACGCGGCGGACCGCATCGGCGGCCAGTTCAACGTGGCCATGCGCATCCCCGGCAAGGAAGAATTCGCCGAGACCATCCGCTACTTCGGGCGCGAGCTGGAACTGTCCGGTGTCGACGTCCGCCTGGGGACGCGCGCGACGCGAGAGGACCTGCTGGCGGGCGGCTACGACGACGTGATCGTCGCCACCGGCGTGACCGTGCGCCATCCGCGCATCGCGGGCATCGCGCATCCGAAAGTATTGTCCTACCTGGACGTGCTGCGCGGCGGCGCGCAGGTAGGGCCCCGCGTGGCGATCGTGGGCGCCGGCGGCATCGGCTTCGACACGGCCGAGTTCCTGCTGCACGACCCGCAGGCGCCGCTGCCCGTGCCGGTGGACGACTGGATGGAAGAATGGGGCGTCGACCCGCGGGTCGCCACGCCGGGCGGCCTGGCGCCGCCGCGCGCGCCGGCACCGGTGCGCCGCATCTGGCTGCTGCAGCGCAAGACCACCCGGCCCGGCGCCGGCCTGGGCAAGACCACCGGCTGGGTGCACCGCGCCACGCTGGCGCGCAACGGCGTGACGATGATGGCGGGCGTGCAGTACGAACGCATCGACGATGCCGGCCTGCACATCGTGGTCGGCGGCCACAACCAGCTGCTGGACGTGGACAACGTCGTGATCTGCGCCGGGCAGGAAAGCCTGGCGGACCTGATGCCCCCGGACGGCGCCAGGGGCGGGCCGCGCTTCCACAAGATCGGCGGGGCCGCGCTGGCGGCGGAGCTGGACGCCAAGCGCGCGATCCGCGAAGGGGCGGAACTGGCGGCGCGCTTGTGACTACGCGCTGGCCGGCCGGCCGCGCCATTGCCGCGCAACGAAGGCGGCCACCGCGAAGAAGACCAGGTTGACGGGCAGCACCGACCATTCGCCGCGCGACGCATGGAACAGCAGCGCGCAGGCCTGCAGCGCCATGCAGCCATGGGCCGCCGGCACCGTCAGGCCGGGCCGGATGCCGGTGAGCGCCGGCAGCACGATCCCGACGGCGCCGGCCAGGTCGACGAGGCCCAGCAGCCGCACGGCCGGCGCCGGCAGCTCGCCGGTCCAGGGCCACATCGCCGCCAGCTGCGCGATGGGTTGCGTCAGCTTCATCCAGGCGGCCCAGGCGAAGGAGATGGCGATGAAGGACTGGGCGAGCCAGAGCAGGACGGGCAGGGCACGCGGACGCGTCGGTGTCGGCATGGGGATTCCGTGGTGAGGTCGATGAAGGCTCCATTACAGCACCGGCCGAGCGCCGGCCATGAGAGCGGAACTGCCAGAAGAATGCACGATCCTGCCAGGCCTGCTAGGATCGTGCACTTAGCATTGCCGGATGACTACCGTGGAAGAGACCACCCTCGATCGCCTGCGCAGCCTGCTGCTGCGTCATGCCCATGCGCCGAGCGCGGCCGTGCCTGGATTGCCGCGGGTCGCGCTGATGGCGGCCAGTGCGCCGCTGCCGGCCGAACTGCACGTGTGCGAGCCGACGTTCACGCTGGTCGTGCAGGGCCGGGCGCGCACCGCCCTGGGGGCGGCGCTGTTCGATTGCGGCCCGGGGCAGTGCCTGGTATTGCCGGTGGACCTGCCCGTCGAGGCCGGCATCGTCGAGGCCAGCGCCGACCGGCCCTTCCTGGGGTTGCGCCTGGCGCTGGACGCGGAACGCATCGCCGCGCTGCTGCTGGACGCCAGCCGCCCGCTGGCGCCGGCCGTTACGGACCGGGCGATCGTGGCCGCGGACGCGGACGCCGCCGTGATGGCGGCCGTGCTGCGCCTGCTGGCGCTGCTGGATACGCCGGACGACCTGCCCGTGCTGGGCGAGGCGTTCGAGCGCGAATTGCTGTGGCGCCTGCTCAACGGCGCGCAAGGCGCCACGATCCGCCAGATCGGGCTGGCCAACAGCCGCATGGCGCAGGTCGGCAAGGCGATCCGCCACATCCGCCGCCACCATGCCGAAACGTTGCGGGTCGAGGCGCTGGCGGCCGGCGTCGGCATGAGCGTGACGTCGTTCCACCGTCATTTCCGGGCGATCACGTCGATGACCCCGGTCCAGTACCAGAAGCAGATCCGGCTGCAGCTCGCGCGCGCGCGGCTGGTGGCGGGGGAGGGCGACGTGGGGGCGGTCGGGTTCGCGGTGGGCTACGACAGCCCGTCGCAGTTCAGCCGCGAGTACCGGCGCATGTTCGGCGCGCCGCCGGGACGCGACGGCAGGCGGTTGCGGGAGGCCGGCGGGAAAGCGTGAGGAATGGCAGAGGGGACTGGCAGAGGGGACTGGCAGAGGGGAAAGGCAGCGGAAATAGCGGCGTGCCATCGCTGCGCCGCCGCGTGGCGGCGCAAGCGCGGGCCGGACCTATCGTCCGCGTCCGCCCTTCTTGCCCGGACGGCTGCCGGCGTCGGACGGCTTCTGGCGGCCCGCATCGGCATGCGCCGCCGCACCGCTCGCCTGGCGTTGCTCCGCGCCGCCGTAGCCCGACTGGCGCGACGCGTTCAGGCGGTCTTCCTCGCCGCGCGCTTGCAGGCGCTGGCCGCTCTGGCGCGCGCTGCTGCGCTGGACGTTCAGGCTGTCGTCGATGCCGCCCTGCAGCGTGCCGCGCGCGCGCAGCGCCGCGCCCAGTTGTTCGATGTTCGCCGACTGCACGTTGGCGCTGCCCGGCGCTACCCAGCCCGGCGCGCGCGGTTGCTGGCTGCCCTCGGCGACGGTCATGGTCTTTTCCTTGCCGATGCTGCGTGAGCGATTGCTGTCCGGGCCTTTTTGTTTCGACATGTTGATCCTCCTCAAGGGCTGCGCGTGATGCGCTGACAGAAGGATCATGCGCGCCGGGAAGCCCGTATTCCAGAGGAACAGGGAGCGCACCGTTGTAGGACTGGAACTACCTTCTTTCTCCAACGAATGTTGATTTCAGGTAGTTCCAATGGGAAGCAATCAGCGCTTGCGCACGACCACGCAGCCGATCGAGTAGCCGGCGCCGAACGAGCAGATCACGCCGTTGCTGCCGCTGGGCAGGTCGTCCTGGTACTTGTGGAAGGCGATGATGGAACCGGCCGACGAGGTGTTGGCATAGGTGTCCAGGATCACCGGCGCTTCTTCCGGCGTGGCGTCGCGACCCAGCAGCGTGCGCACGATCAGGTGGTTCATGTTCAGGTTGGCCTGGTGCAGCCAGAAGCGGGCGATGTCCCCGACCTGCAGGCCGGCGTGTTCCACCGTCGTGCGGATCATCTCGGCCGCCATCGGGCAGACTTCCTTGAACACCTTGCGGCCCTGCTGGCGGAACAGCTTGTCGGGCTGGCCGATGCCGTCCTCGTCGAAGCGGTTCATGAAGCCGAAGTTGTTGCGGATGTTGTTCGAGAAACTCGTCTTCAGCTTCGAGTCGAGGATGTCGAACTGGTGCGCGCTGGTCGCCGTCTCCGCCGCCTCGATGACCATCGCCGTGCAGGCGTCGCCGAAGATGAAGTGGCTGTCGCGGTCGCGGAAGTTCAGGTGGGCGCTGGTGATTTCCGGATCCAGCACCAGCACGGCGCGCGCCTGGCCAGTCTGGACGGCGGCGGCCGCGGTCTGGATCGCGAAGGTGGCCGAGGAGCAGGCCACGTTCATGTCGAAGCCGAAGCCCTCGATGCCCAGCGCGTCCTGCACCTCGACGGCCATGGCCGGGTAGGCGCGCTGCATGTTGCTGGCGGCGACCAGCACCATGTCGATGTCGGCCGGGGTGCGGCCGGCGCGGGCCAAGGCCTCGCGCGCGGCGGCCACGCACATTTCGGCCTGCAGCGACAGTTCCTCGTCGCCGCGCTCCTTGATGCGCGGGGTCATGCGGGTCGGATCGAGGATGCCGGCCTTTTCCATCACGTAGCGCGACTTGATGCCCGATGCCTTTTCGATGAAGCCGCTGCTGGACGGTTCCAGCGCGGCGACCTCGCCGGCCGCGATCTTCCCGGCGTTGTCGGCGTTGAACAGCTCGACGTAGGCATTGAACGCCGTCACCAGCTCGTCGTTGGAGATCGATTGCTGGGGCGTGTACAGGCCGGTGCCGCTGATGACGACAGGTTTCATGAATGAACTTTCCTGGATGATAATGGGAGGAAACTCCCGAAGAATCCGCCGATTCTACACAAACGTACCCGCAGTGGGAACCGCCGCGGCCGGAAAATCGAACGGATGTGCTAATCGAACGCCGCCCGTCGCGACGGGCGTTGTGCGACGGTCAAGGCGCGCTCCTGGCGAGCGGGATGGCGGGGGTGTTGCGCTTCGACAACTGTACCGGCAAGCCCTGCAGGTGGCGCAGCGCCTGGCCCAGCTGGAAGTCGTCGGCGCTGCCGAATTCGAGCGGCTTGCGGGTGCGTTCCAGCGCCAGGATGCGCATCTGCTCCTGCAGGTCGCCGTGGCCGGTGGCGTCCTCGGCGTCGCGGTCGTTGGCCAGGTGGCGCTGCAGGTCGGCTTCGCGCATGCGCAGCGCGTTCAGGCCGTCGTCCTCGGCATTCTCGTCGACCGGGACGTCGGGCAGGATGCCGCGCGCCTGGATCGAGCGCCCGCCTGGCGTGTAGTAGCGCGCCGTGGTCAGCTTGACGGCGGTGTCGCCGGGCAGCGGGCGGATCGTCTGCACCGAGCCCTTGCCGAAGGTCGGGCTGCCGACGATGGCCGCGCGGCGGTGGTCCTGCAGGGCGCCGGCGACGATTTCCGAGGCCGAGGCCGAGCCGGTATTCACCAGCACCACCATCGGGATGGTCTTGAACAGCGCCGGCACCTGGGCCAGCGGGTCGCTGCCGCGGCCCAGCATGTAGTAGTCGGGACTGGCGTAGAAGCGCGCCTTCGAATCCGCGAGCTGGCCGTTGGTCGAGACCACCTCGGCGTCCTTCGGCAGGAAGGCCGCGGAGACGCCGATCGCGCCCTGCAGCAGGCCGCCCGGGTCGTTGCGCAGGTCGAGCACCAGGCCCTTCAGGGCCGGCTCGGCGCGCGCCAGGTCGGCCAGCTTGCGCGCCAGGTCGGCGACCGTGGGTTCCTGGAACTGCGCGATGCGTACCCAGGCGTAGCCGGGCGCGACGATGCTTCCCTTGACGCTCTTCTGCACGATCTCGTCGCGCTCGATGGTCATCTCGATCGGCGCGGCCACGCCCTTGCGCACGATCGACAGCACGACCTTCGTCTTCGGTTCGCCGCGCATGCGCTTGATGGCGTCGTCGAGGTCCATGTCCTTCACCGCGGCGCCGTCGATGCGCGCGATCAGGTCGCCCGCCAGGATGCCGGCGCGCTCGGCCGGCGACCCCTCGATCGGGGCGTTGACGCGGATGTAGCCCTCGTCGCTCTGGCCGATCTCGATGCCCAGGCCGACGAACTTGCCCTCGGTGCCCTCGCGCAGCTCGCGGTAGGCGGCGCGGTCGAGGTAGGCCGAATGCGGGTCGAGCGCGGCCACCATGCCGGCGATCGCCTGGGGCAGCAGCTTGCGCTCCTCGACCGGCTCGACGTAGTCGGCGCGGATCAGGTGCCAGGCGTCGGCCAGGCGGCGCAGGCTGTCGATCGGCATGCCGTCGGCGACCGGCTTGTGGGCCAGCGCCGAGAATTGCATGGTGACGGCGACGCCGAGGATCACGCCGAGGGTGACCAGGCCGGCGTTCTTGAAGGTGGGACGCATGTGCTGTCGGGTGTCGTTGAACGCGGCGCGGAACGCGCCACGGTCCAGTATAACGCGCCCGCGCCCGCAGTGCGCCTCAGGCCACCGCGCGCTGCTGCAGCGGCAGGCGCCTGCCGCCTTCGATGATGCGTCCGAACAACTGCAGCTGGCCCTCGGTGGTGGCGTCCCAGCTGAAGCCTTCGGCATAGCGGCGCGTGGCCGCATGGTCCGGGTAGTTGGCGCGCAGCCGTCCCAGCGCCTCGGCAATGCCCGGCGACGTCCGCTCGCGCATCAGCACGCCGGCCTCGGGCGCGGCCACCACTTCCGGCGTGCCCCAGACGTTGCTGGCCACCACCGGGGTGCCGCAGGCCATCGATTCGAGCAGGACGTTGGCCCAGCCTTCGCGGCTGGACGCCAGGATCATCGCGTCGGCGGCATTGTAATAGTGCTTCAGTTCGGTCTGCGCCACGGCGCCGAGGAAGGTCACGCGGTCGGCCACGCCCAGGCGCTCGGCCTGCGCCTCGAGGCGCTTGCGTTCCGGGCCGATGCCGGCGATCAGGAGTTTCACGTCCGGCATCAGCGCCAGCGCGCCGATGGTCAGGTCGTGCGCCTTGCGCGGGTCCAGCACGCCGACCGAGACGACCGTGAAGCCGTCGATGCCGAGGCTGGCGCGCGCGGCCTGGCGGTCCATCGGCTGGAAGCGCTGCAGGTCGACGCCGTTGCGCAGCGCGACGATGCGGTCGCCGGGAATGCCCAGGCCCATCATCTCCTCGCGCAGCGCATTGCAGACGGTGACCATGCCGGCGGCGTTGTGCGCCGCCCACATCAATTGCCGGCGCGGCAGCGCATACTGCGGGATCAGGTTGATGTCGGTGCCGCGCGCGGTGATCACGACCGGCTTGTTGAAATACTTGCCGAGCATGACGGCCGCGACGCCGTCCGGATAGAAATAATGGGCGTCGATGGCGTCGAAGTCGTAGCCTTCGTCGAGGATGCGTCCGATCTCGCGCTTGCACGCCTGCGCCATCAGCCACGGCGCCGCCGTCATGCCGATCTTGGGGATCACCAGGTAGCGCGGATGGCTGACCGCAATGCCGTAGCGTTCCTCGTGGCGCGGCACCTTCGAAAAGGCGGCGTAGTCGCCGAAGCGCGGATGCTGCGACGGGAACCAGGGCACAGGCGCGACGACCTTCGACTCCGCCTTGCCGCTGGCCAGCAGGTAGCGCAACCGGGTTTCGACGAAGATGCCGTGGCTGGGCTTGACCGTGTTCGGGAAAAGGGAGCTGAATGTGAGGAGCTTCATGGGTCTGGACGATACGGGTTCGGCCCCATTATGTGCCAGAACGAAATTGTTTGTCGCGCTGCAGGAAGCGCGCGCGACAGGGCCGTTGTGTACAACACAAATGTCCCAATCGTAACCGTGCGCGCCGGAAATGTATGATAGATTTTGTCTAGTTGTTAACTCCGCTTCGCTGCGCCCGGCGCCAGCCCGCGAGGGCCGCAGGCCATCTGGCTCACTATCCAAAAGTAAAGATTATGAAAATTTCCGTTATCGGGACTGGCTATGTCGGACTGGTGTCCGGCGCCTGCTTCGCCGACGTCGGCAACACCGTGCTGTGCCTGGACGTCGATACCCGCAAGATCGCCATGCTGAAGGACGGGATCATCCCGATCCACGAACCGGGCCTGGACGCCATGGTCCAGCGCAACGCCGCCGCCGGCCGCCTGCTGTTCTCGTCGGACTACGACGACGCCGTCGAGCATGCCGACATCATCTTCCTGGCCGTCGGCACGCCGCCGGACGAGGACGGCAGCGCCGACCTGACCCACATCCTGTCGGCCGCGCGCAGCATCGGCCAGCGCCTGGCACGCCCGGCCATCATCGTCGACAAGTCCACCGTGCCGGTCGGCACCGCCGAGAAGGTCAAGGCCGCCATCGCGGACGAGATCGCCAAGCGCGGCGTCGACGTGGCCTTCCACGTCGTCAGCAATCCCGAATTCCTCAAGGAAGGCGCGGCGATCGAGGACTTCATGAAGCCGGACCGCATCGTGGTCGGCAGCGACGACGCCGACGCCGGCAAGCAGATGCGCCAGCTGTACGCGCCGTTCAGCCGCAACCACGAGAAGTTCGTGGAAATGGACATCCGCAGCGCGGAACTGACGAAGTACGCGGCCAACGCGATGCTGGCCACGCGCATCAGCTTCATGAACGAACTGGCCAACCTGTCCGAACTGCTGGGCGCCGACATCGAGGCGGTGCGCCTGGGCATCGGCATGGACCCGCGCATCGGCCCCGACTTCCTGTACGCCGGCATGGGCTACGGCGGCTCGTGCTTCCCGAAGGACGTCAAGGCGCTGATCAAGACCGCGTCCGACCACGCGCACCAGCTGCACCTGCTGACGGCCACCGAGAAGGTCAACGACGCCCAGAAGGACGTGCTGTTCCGCAAACTGGTGCGCTTCTTCGGCACGCGCGAGGCGCTGCGCGGCAAGACCATCGCGCTGTGGGGCCTGTCGTTCAAGCCGAACACCGACGACATGCGCGAGGCGCCCAGCCGCGTGCTGATCGAGGCGCTGTTCGCGGCCGGCGCCAACGTCGTCGCCTACGATCCGGTGGCGAGCACGGAAGCGCAGCGCGTGCTGCTGGCCGCGCACGGCGAGCAGACGTGCAACGCCCAGCTGCGCATCGTCGACTCGGCGCGCGCCGCGGTCGAGGGCGCCGACGTGCTGGTGCTGGTCACCGAATGGAAGGAATTCCGCGCGCCGGACCTGCCGTTCCTGGCCCGGCAGCTGAAGATGAAGGCCGTGTTCGACGGCCGCAACATCTACGATCCGGAAGCGTTCGCCGCCGCCGGCCTGGCCTACGAAGGCATCGGCCGCCGTTCCGGGAACGCCGCGCGATGAGCGAGACGACAGGGACGGTCCTCGTCACCGGCGCCGCCGGCTTCGTCGGCAGCGCGGTGGCGGTGCGCCTGGCCGCCATGGGTTACCGGGTGGCCGGCTGCGACAATTTCAACGACTACTACGACCCGGCGCTCAAGCGGCACCGCGTGGCGGCCCTGCTGGACCCGGCGGGCGTGGATTGCGCGCACGTCGAGCTGAGCGACGTGGACCAGGTGAACGCGCTGTTCGCGCGGGTCCGGCCGACGCTGGTCGTGCACCTGGCGGCCCAGGCCGGCGTGCGCTATTCGCTGAAGAACCCGGCCGTCTACGTGCAGGCCAACGTGGTCGCCTTCGGCCACCTGCTGGAAGCCTGCCGCGCGCAGGGCGTGCAGCACCTGCTGTACGCCAGCAGCAGCAGCGTCTACGGCGCCAGCGCCAGCACGCCGTTCCGCGAGACCGACGCCACCGACGAGCCGGTGTCGCTGTACGCGGCGACCAAGAAGTCCAACGAGCTGATGGCCCATACCTACAGCCACCTGTACGGCATGCCGATCACGGGGCTGCGCTTCTTCACGGTCTACGGACCCTGGGGCCGGCCGGACATGGCGTATTTCAGCTTCGCGCGCAAGATGCTGGCCGGCGAGAAGATCCCGGTCTTCGCCGAAGGCAAGCTGTACCGCGACTTCACCTACATCGACGACATCGTCGAAGGCGTGGTGCGCCTGCTGTTCAAGCCGTCGGTCCACGCAGGCAAGCCGCCGCATTCGATCTTCAACATCGGCAACAACCAGCCGGTGCAGGTGCTGGACTTCATCCGCACGCTGGAAGACGCATTCCAGGTGAAGGCCGAACTCGACTTCCAGCCGATGCAGCCGGGCGACGTGCCGGCCACGCACGCGGACACGTCCAAGCTGCAGGACTGGGTCGGCTACAAGCCCACCACCTCGCTGGCGACGGGCCTCGCATCCTTCGCGCAGTGGTACCGCCAGGCGCGCGGGGAAAACGCCGCATACCTGTCCTGAGCGCCTGGCCCAGGGGGGGAAATGCCGGATTACCATGTTTTCTAGGTAATCCTGTTCAGGTAACATGGGAAGTTTCTGCCGACGCGCCAGCCTCCCATGCCCCGACCACGCCCGCTCTCCACGCTCCTGCTCGCCCTCGGCCTGGGCGTCGTTGCCGTCCCGGCCGTGGCCGCCATCCCGGCCGAGCCGCCCACGCCCGCGCCCGTCATCGCCATGCAGCACGCCAGCTGGACCGCCGGCGACGGCGCGCCGACCGGCATCTACGGCATCCGCCAGACGCCGGACGGCTGGCTGTGGATCGGCAGCACGGCCGGCCTGTTCCGCTTCGACGGCGTGCGTTTCCAGCGCGCCGAAGGGGCGCTCGCGCCGCTGTCCTCGAACATCCAGGACCTGGGCCTGCTGGCCGACGGTACCTTGTGGGTGAGCTACAAGTTCGGCGGCATCAGCCTCATGCGCGACGGCGCCATGCGCCATTTCCGTCCCGGCGAGCACGCCATGCCGCCCGGCACCGTGTTCACCGCGGGCCAGGACGGCGCCGGCCGCATCTGGATCGCCAGCAGCCGCGGCTTGCGCGTGCTGGCGCCGGACGGGACGTGGCGCGCACCGGATGCCGGGCTCGCCGCGCCGTCCGCGACCGTCACCGCCATGTTGCTCGATAGCCGCGGCGTGTTCTGGATCCGCACCGCGCAGACGGTGTTCGCGCTGGCGCGGCACGGCGCGCGCTTCGCGCCCAGGCTGCAGGTCGCCGGCGCCGGCAGCCTGGCCGAACACCCGGACGGCAGCATCTGGGCGTCGGACCTGATGCAGGCCGGCCTGCACCTCGTGCAGGGCGTGCCGGGCACCGATCCGAACGCGTGGAACGTCGACGACACGATGAACGTCTTCCTGTTCGACCGCGCCGGCAATGCGTGGAAGACCGGCATCGCCGGCGTGACGCGCTTCGACCGGTCGGCGCCGGACACCGGATACCGGCAGCGCACCGATGCCGAACACGGGCTCTCCGGCCCACATCCGCACATCGTGTTCGAGGACCGCGAGCAGAATGTCTGGGTCGGCACGGACAATGGCCTGGACCGTTTCCGCGCCTACCGGCTGCGCCCGATCGACCTGCCGCGCTACCTGGGCGAAGCCCGCCCGCTGGCCCCGGCCGCGGCTGGCGGGGCCTGGGTCGACCGCGCGTTCCTGGCGCGCCCGGACGCGGCGCCGGCACCGTTCGCGCCGCCCGCGTCGTACACCGATTCCACCACGGCGCTGCACGCGGCGCCGGACGGGACCTTGTGGAGCGGCGGCCTGGGCGGGCTGTGGAAGGTCCGCGACGGCAGGCGCGAGGCGGTGCCGATGCCGCCCGGCCTGGACGATCCGCTGGCGACGCCGGTGCTGTCGCTGGCCAGCGATGCCGGCGGCGCGCTGTGGGTCGCGCTCGGGCGGCGCGGCACCTGGGTGCTGCGCGACGGGCGCTGGAGCGCGCGCGGCGGCGGCGTGCCGGAACTGGCGTCGTTCGCCACCATCGCGATGGCCGCCGACGCCGCTGGACGCATGTGGCTCGGTTCCACCGACGACGAACTGCGCCTGCTGGACAAGGGGACCGTGCGGCGTTTCGGCCGGCAGGACGGCCTGCACGTCGGGACGGTGCTGGCGATCCTGCCGGCCGCCCAGGGCGCCTGGGTCGGCGGCGAGAACGGCCTGGCCTGGTTCGACGGCCAGCGCTTCGTGCCGGTGGCGGGGCGCGGTGGCGAACCGTTCGCGGGCACCAGCGGCCTGGTGTTCGCGCGCGACGGCACCCTGTGGCTGAACGGCGGCGCCGGCCTGTCGGCCATCGCCCCGGCCGAGCTGCGCCGGGCGCTGGCCGATCCCGCCTACCGCGTGCGCTTCGACCGGCTCGACTACCGCGACGGCCTGTTCGGCAACGCCGCCCCGATCATTCCCCTGCCGTCGGCGATCCGGACCGCCGACGGCATGCTGTGGTTCTCGACCACCAGCGGCGTGTTCGCATTCGACCCGGCCGCGCTGGCGAAGAATCCGCGCGTGCCCCCGGTCTTCATCACCGCGCTGCGCAGCGGCGAGCGTGCCTATCCGGCGCACGACGGCCTGCGGCTGGCGCCGCGCACGGATGCGCTGGCGCTGGAGTTCACGGCGCTCGGCTACCGGGCGCCCGAACGCATGGCGTTCCGCTACCGGCTCGACGGCGTCGACCGCGACTGGCAGGACGCCACCGGCCGTTCGGCGCACTACACGAACCTGGCGCCGGGCCGCTACCGCTTCCGCGTGATCGCCGCGAACGACGACGGCATCTGGAACGAGGAGGGCGCCTCGCTCTCCTTCGAGATCGCGCCCAGCCTGGTCCAGACGTCCTGGTTCCGCGGCCTGTGCGTCGCCGCCGCGCTGGGCGTGCTGTGGCTGCTGCACCGCCTGCGCCTGCGCCGCATGGCGCGCCGGCTGGCGGCGCAGATGGATGCGCGCCTGGCGGAGCGCGAGCGCATCGCGCGCGAACTGCACGACACCCTGCTGCAATCGGTGCAGGGACTCGTCATGAAGCTGGGCGCCGCCGTACAGCGCCTGCGCGAGGACGAGCGCCGGCCGCTCGAGGAGGCGCTGGAACAGGCCGGCGCCGTGATCGGCGAGGGGCGCGACCGCGTGGCCGGCTTGCGCGGCGAGCGCACGGCGCCGGCCGGCCTGGCGCAACTGCTGGCCGACGACGGCGCGGCCGCGCTGCGCGACGGCGGGGTGCGCTTCGACGTTGTGACCGTGGGCACGCCCGTCGCGCTGGACGCGGAAGTCGCCGCCGAGGTGCGCGAGATCGCGCGCGAGGCCGTGCGCAATGCGTTCGCGCACGCGCAGGCGCGCGCGGTGACCGTGACGCTGCGCTACGCGCCGCGCGGCCTGACGCTGACGGTGGCCGACGACGGTTGCGGCATCCCGGCGGACGTCGCGGCCAACGGCGGCCGCCCCGGCCACTGGGGCCTGGCCGGCATGCGCGAGCGCGCCGCCCGGATCCAGGCCCGGCTCGACCTGGCCACGCGCGTCGGCGAGGGCACCACGTGGACGCTGGACGTGCCGGTGCGCGCCACCGCCGCGAACGTCAATACGACTTCCGCGTTCCTGTAAATCCGTGTATCCCCACGCGAACGGCAGGTAAGTATTTGTAAAGTGACCGGACAGGGTGGCGGGCGAGGCATATAGTCGTTCTCAGTTTTTCTCTCTCTCTCCACTCTTGAAGTGGTCTTTGCCCACGGTACCCCCGTGGGCATTTTTTTGTCCAGGAGCCTGTCATGTCGCCAACCCGGTCCGTCCGTGCCATCCTGTTCGCGCTCGCCGTCGGCGCGGCCGTCCCGTCGTTCGCCGTGCCGCTGCTGGACCTGCGCGTCGAGGACCTGTTGCCGATGGCGTCCGAATTCAGGAAGTCGCTGAACCTGAACGCCAACCAGCAGACGCTGTGGAACCAGGTCGAGGGCCGCTCGCGCGCCGTGCTGCGCGAACGCCAGCGCCGCCGCGACGCCCTCCAGGAGCAGGCGAAGGCGCTGCTGGCCAGGCCCGACGTCGAGTTGCGCGAGCTGGACAAGGCCATCGCGGCCGAGCTGGCGCTGGAAGCGGACGAGGACAGGGAGCTGCGCGCCGCGTGGCTGGGCGTGAACGACGCGCTCGACGACAAGCAGCGCGTCCAGGTCGCGGCCTTGCTGGGCGAGCAACTGATGCGCGTGGTGCCGGAGGGCCGGCCGGGCGGCGGCGAACGTGGCGGCGACCGGGGTGGACGTCCCGGCGGCGGCCACGGCCGCGGTGGCATGGGCGGACCGGGCGGCGGCATGGGCGGTCCGGGCGGCGGCATGGGTGGCGGCTCGCTGCATATCGGCGGCTGACCCGGCGCCGTGCGCGCGCGGTGCGATGCCATGCACCATGCATGACATATGCATGATGTATCGAAAAGTAAAAAAGCCTCTTTTTTTGTAATCCGACTATTCTTCCCCGCTAGAATCGTTTTATCCACGCGGCCAAGCACCCCGCTTTTCCGGGCGCCGCCGCGCAATCGATGACAACGATCCGCCCATGAGTACGCCGATTTCCGTCGCGCCGGCGCAGCGCGACGCCGCTCCCGCATCCCCCTCCCCGCGAACACTACGCATGAGCTCGTAGTGTCTGCCAGACAACACGCGCGTTTCCGCCATCCGGGAACGATGACCGTTGTGTTACATTTGCCGACGGCCAAGAGCCGTTCTTTTCCCGCACGACTGAGGACTTCCTTGTGAAACGATACCTTCTGAGCACCCTGACCCTGTCCCTGATGGCCGCCTTCGCACCCGCGGGCGCCGCGGACAATGCCGCGCCGGCAGCCACCAGGCTGACGTCGGGCATCGACATGCAGTACATCGATCCGAGCGTGCGCGTGCAGGACGACTTCTTCAAGTACCTGAACGGGAAGTGGCTCGAGACCGCCGAGATCCCGGCCGACCGTTCCAGCTGGGGCACCTTCATCAAGCTGCGCGAGGACACGACCCCGCAGCTGCGCGGCATCATCGAAGCCGACCAGAAGGCGGCGCACAAGGTCGGCACCGACCAGCAGAAGATCGGCGACCTGTACGCCAGCTTCATGGACGAGAAGACGCTGGAAGCGCTGGGCACGCGTCCGCTGGCGGGCGAACTGCAGCGCATCCGCACGCTGAAGGACAAGAAGGGCGTGCCGGCGCTGGTGGCGCACCTGTCGCGCATCGGCGTGGCGACCCCGTACGGCATCGGCGTGGCGCAGGACGCCAAGGCGTCGACGAAGTACGCGACCTACATCCGCCAGGGCGGCCTGGGCATGCCGGACCGCGACTACTACCTGAAGCTGGACGACAAGAAGATGGCCGACATCCGCGCGGCCTACGAAAAGCACGTCGCCAGCATCCTGGGCCTGGCCGGCGACAAGGACGCCGCCGCCAGGGCGAAGGCGATCGTCGCCTTCGAGACCGAGCTGGCCAAGGTGCAGTGGACCCGCGTCGAACTGCGCGACCCGAACAAGAGCTACAACAAGATGAGCGTGGCCGAACTGGTCGCGCTGACCCCGGGCTACGACTGGAAGGCCGCGCTGGCCGGCGCCGGCGTGGGCAACAAGGCCGACTACGTGATCGTCGGCCAGCCGAGCTACCTGACCGGCCTGAACGCGGTGCTGGAGCGGACCGACCTGGCCACCGTCAAGGCCTACTTCGAGTGGCAGCTGCTGCGCGAATACGCGCCCTACCTGTCGAAGGCCTTCGTCGACGAGAACTTCGACTTCTACGGCAGGACGCTGACCGGCGCCACCGAGAACCGTCCGCGCTGGAAGATCGGCGTGTCGGTCGTCGAAGGCGCGCTGGGCGAGGCGCTGGGCCGCGAATACGTGGCGCAGTACTTCCCGCCGGAGCGCAAGGCGCGCATGGAAGAGCTGGTCAAGAACGTGCTGGCCGCCTACAAGGAATCGATCGACGGCCTCGACTGGATGAGCCCGGAGACCAAGAAGGAAGCGCAGGCCAAGCTGGCCACCTTCAATCCGAAGATCGGCTACCCGAGCAAGTGGCGCGACTACACGCGCCTGGCGATCAAGAAGGACGACCTGGTCGGCAACGTCCAGCGCGCCGCCATCTTCGCCCACGAGCGCAACGTCAACAAGCTGGGCAAGCCGATCGACCGCGAGGAATGGGGCATGACGCCGCAGACCGTGAACGCCTACTACAACTCGCGCATGAACGAGATCGTGTTCCCGGCCGCGATCCTGCAGCCGCCGTTCTTCAACGCGCAGGCCGACGACGCCGCCAACTACGGCGCGATCGGCGCCGTGATCGGCCACGAGATCGGCCACGGCTTCGACGACAAGGGCAGCCAGTCCGACGGCCAGGGCAACCTGCGCAACTGGTGGACCGACCAGGACCAGGCGCGCTTCAAGGCCAAGACCGACATGCTGGTCAAGCAGTACGACGCCTTCGAGCCGGTCCCGGGCTACCACGTCAACGGCGCGCTGACGCTGGGCGAGAACATCGGCGACAACTCGGGCCTGGCGATCGCGTACAAGGCCTACAAGATCTCGCTGCACGGCCAGCCGGCCCCGGTGATCGACGGCCTCACCGGCGACCAGCGCTTCTTCATGGGCTTCGGCCAGGTGTGGCGCTCGAAGATGCGCGAGGCCGCGCAGATCCAGCAGGTCAAGACCGACCCGCACTCGCCGGGCCAGTTCCGCGCCAACGGCACGCTGCGCAACCAGGCCGCGTTCTACGAGGCGTTCGGCGTGAAGGAAGGCGACAAGATGTACCTGAAGCCGGAAGACCGCGTCACGATCTGGTGATCGACCGGCCCCGCCGCTACCGCGGCATGCAACGACGGCCGGCGTCACGTGCGCCGGCCGCATCCACCCAAGACCACGAGGGAACATCACGATGAAGAAGCAATACCTGCTGAGCGCACTGACGCTGGCGCTGATCTCCAGCCTGGGCCATGCGGCCGAAGGCGCCGCCGCCAAGAACAACGGCAAGGCCGGCCCGGCGCTGACCTCCGGCATCGCTACCCAGTACATCGAGCCGTCCGTGCGCCCGCAGGACGACTTCTACGATTACCTGAACGGCAAATGGATGAAGACCGTCGAGATCCCGGCCGACAAGTCGAGCTGGGGCTCGTTCATGGAACTGCGCGAGAACACCCTGCCGCAGCTGCGCGGCATCATCGAGAAGGTCGCCGGCGGCAAGCCGGCCGCGGGCACCGACGCCCAGCGCATCGGCGACTTCTACGCCAGCTTCATGGACGAGGCGCGCCTCGAGCAGCTGGGCGTGACCCCGCTGAACGCGGAACTGGCGAAGATCGCCGCGCTGAAGGACAAGTCCGAGCTGCCGGCCCTGCTGGCGCAGCTGGGCAAGATCGGCGTGGGCGTGCCGTTCGACTTCGGCATCCACCAGGACAACAAGGATTCGACCAAGTACGTGGCCGACATCGGCCAGGGCGGCCTGGGCATGCCGGACCGCGACTACTACCTGAAGGCGGACGACGCCAAGCTGGCCGCCACCAAGGCCAAGTACCAGGAGCACGTGCAGAAGATGCTGGCCTTGGCCGGCGACAAGAACGCCGCCGCGAACGCCAAGGCCATCGTCGACTTCGAGACCGAGATCGCCAGGGTGCAGTGGACCAAGGTCGAGCTGCGCGACCCGATCAAGGCCTACAACAAGGTCGAACTGGCCGACATGGGCAAGATCGCCCCGGGCTTCGACTGGAACGCCTGGCTGAAGGCCGCCGGCCTGAGCGACAAGGTCACCTACGTGATCGTCAGCCAGCCGACCTACCTGAAGGGCTTCGTCGGCGTGGCCGACAAGACCTCGCTGGACACCTGGAAGGCCTACCTGTCGCTGCACCTGATCGAATCCTACGGCAGCTTCCTGTCGAAGGCCTTCGTCGACGAGCGCTTCGACTTCTACGGCACCACGCTGTCGGGCGTGAAGGAAATCGAGCCGCGCTGGAAGCGCGGCGTGGGCGCCATCGAGCGTTCGCAGGGCGAGGCGCTGGGCAAGCTGTACACCGAGCAGTACTTCCCGGCCGAGCGCAAGGCGCGCATGGAAGCGCTGGTGAAGAACCTGCTGGCCGCCTACAAGCAGTCGATCGACAAGCTCGACTGGATGAGCCCGGCGACCAAGAAGGAAGCCCAGGCCAAGCTGGCCAAGTTCACGCCGAAGATCGGCTACCCGAACAAGTGGAAGGATTACTCGGCCCTCGTCGTCAAGCGCGACGACCTGGTCGGCAACGTGATGCGCTCGCGCATCGTCGAGGCGGACCGCGAGATCAACAAGCTGGGCAAGCCGATCGACCGCGACGAATGGGGCATGACGCCGCAGACCATCAACGCCTACTACAACCCGGAGATGAACGAGATCGTGTTCCCGGCCGCGATCCTGCAGCCGCCGTTCTTCGACGCCAATGCGGACGACGCGGTCAACTACGGCGGCATCGGCGCCGTGATCGGCCACGAGATCAGCCACGGCTTCGACGACCAGGGCGCCCAGTACGACGGCGACGGCAACCTGCGCGACTGGTGGACCGCGTCCGACCACAAGAACTTCAAGGCCAAGACCGCGATGCTGGTGAACCAGTACAACGCCTTCGAGCCGATCCCGGGCTACCACGTCAACGGCGAACTGACGCTGGGCGAGAACATCGCCGACAACTCGGGCCTGGCCATCGCCTACAAGGCCTACCAGATCTCGCTGAAAGGCAAGAAGGCCCCGGTGATCGACGGCCTGACCGGCGAACAGCGCCTGTACATGGGCTGGGCCCAGGTATGGCGCACCAAGATGCGCGAGCAGCAGCAGATCGTGCAGGTCAAGACCGACCCGCACTCGCCGGGCCAGTTCCGCGCCAACGGCACGCTGCGCAACCAGCCGGGCTACTACGAGGCGTTCAAGGTCAAGCAGGGCGACAAGATGTACCTGGCGCCGAAGGACCGCGTGATCATCTGGTAAGCATCGACCCTGGCGTACCGCGCAGGGACACGACCCCGGGAGCCGCAAGGCCCCGGGGTTTTTTCATGGGCGCCCCGCGCGTGTGGCATGCCGGCATCGTTTTTCAGGTTTTCATTTACTGTCATTACACGACGCTGTATTTTTGGCTATCGATACGAGTCATCAATAACAACAAACCCGCGCGCCGCGCGGAGCAGGACAGGGGAAACCATGAAACGGGACGCGCACGCCGCACTGGGCATGCCGGACGCGCTCGGCTACAGGCCGGACATCGACGGCATGCGCGCGCTCGCCGTGCTCGCTGTCATCGTCTTCCACATCGACAAGGACCTGCTGCCCGGCGGCTTCGCCGGCGTGGACGTGTTCTTCGTGATTTCCGGTTACCTCATCAGCGCCCACATCTTCAGGGCCGGCCGCGAGGGTACGTTCTCGTTCGTCGATTTCTATTTCCGCCGCATCCGCAGGATCGCCCCGGCGATGGCGGTCGTGGTGTTCGCGACGCTGGCCGTGGCGCAGTTCATGCTGCTGCCGGAAGACGCGCGCGCGGCGGCCAAGTCGGCCGTCTGGTCCTTCGCCTCGATGGCCAACGTGTATTTCTGGCTGTTCCAGGACACCGGTTATTTTGCCGCCAGCAGCAGCGAGCTGCCGTTGCTCCACCTGTGGTCGCTGGGCGTCGAGGAACAGTTCTACCTGGTCTGGCCGGTCGTCGCGCTGGCCCTGTGCCGCTGGCGCCTGGCGGCGCTGGCGGGCGCCATCGCGCTGGTGGCGGCGGCCTCGTTCGCGCTCGGCCAGGCCGCGTTTGCCCACAGCCCGGGATTCGCCTACTACATGCTGCCCAGCCGCTGCGGCGAGCTGCTGCTCGGGGCGCTGGCCGCGGCCGTCGTCGTGGCCGGCACGCCCGGCCAGTTGCGCACCGTGGCGCGCTGCGCCGCGCCGCTGGCCGCAAGCGGCCTGGCGCTGGTGCTGGCATCGATCGCGCTGCTGTCGGAGCGCCTCGTCTTTCCCGGCTGGTGGGCCGTGCCGCCCACGGCCGGCGCCGCCCTGCTGATCCTGGGCGGCGCCAACGGCACCAGCGTCGTTTCACGCCTGCTGGGGACGCCCGTGCTGCGCCGGATCGGCGCGATCTCCTATTCCGCCTACCTGTGGCACTGGCCGCTGCTGGCCTTCTACCGCTACGGCTATGGCGAGCCGGGCCTGGCCGCGGGCACGGCCATCTTCTGCGCCACGCTGGCGCTGGCCGAGCTGACCTACCGCTTCGTCGAACAGCCAGCGCGGCGCGGGAACCGGATCGGCTGGCGCGCCGGTTTCGTCGGCTGGGCCGCCGGATCGGTCGTGCTGGCCGGGGTGTCGCTGGCCTTCGTCTACCCGGAGCGCTTCCTGCCCGCGGGCAGCGCCGCCTACGCGCGTTCGCTCGCCGCGCTGCGCGCGCTCGACCTGCCGACCACGGCATTCGACTACGTCTGCCAGCGCAAGGTCCTCGCCCCCGGCGAACTGGACAATCCACGCTGCGCACTGGGCAAGGGCAGCCTGCCGGCCGCGCGCATCCTGCTGATGGGCGATTCGAACGCGGCCCACTACGTCGGCATCGTCGCCACCTTCGCCGAGCACGGGGCCTTCCGCTTCCGCAACCTGGAGGTCGGTTCCTGCCCGCCGGTGTTCGGCGACGTCGCCCGCTTCGCCGACGCGCGCCGCATCGCCGACTGCACGGCGTCGCAGCGGGTCTGGCGCGCGGCGATCGCCGCGGCCGACGTGATCATCCTCGGCGGCTCGTGGAGCGAATACCAGCGCAATTCCCCGCAATTCCTGCCCACGCTGTTCGCGCAGGTCGACGGCTACGTGGCGGCGGGCAAGCGGGTGATCCTGCTCGGCAAGGTGCCGGTCATCACGCAATACGACCGCCTGTGCCGCGAAAAGGCCCTGCGCTTCCCCTTCAAGGATTGCGCGGCGGGCACCAACCCCATGCTCGATGAGATCGTCCGCGTGAACGCCAGCCTGCGCCGCTACGCGCAAGGGCAGGCGGGCGTCGCCTACTTCGACGTCGAGACGCTGCTTTGTCCCGGTGGCATCTGTTCGGCCTACGGCCCGGACCGCGCCAGCCTGTACTTCGACAAGCACCACCTGTCGATGAAGGGCTCCTGGGACGTCGGGCGGCGCCTGTACGCGGCCGCCGGCATCCCGCCCGCGTTCCGCCTCGCGCTGGACGAGACGGGCGGGCGCGAGTGACACCAGGTCCTGCGGATCAGCGCGCCACGCTGGAATAGCTGCAGGACTTCACGATGCCGACGGCCGGATCGCCGAACACGGAGTTCGAGCAACGCACCGAACCGGTCACGGTCTTCGTGGCGAACTTGCCGCCGGCGCCGTAGCGCACCTGGCGCGTGCCCGGCACCGCGCAGGTGCCGTTCTCGCTGGCGCAGGCGGTCCAGGTTGCGGTGGCCGGTACCGTCGGGGTGGCCGTGGCCGTCGCCGCCTCGTAGGCGCCGATGTCGAGCTGGCCGCGCGCCGGCCGGGTCTCGCCCGCCGCGCTGTGCCGGTATTGGGCCACCGGCGCCAGGGCCACGCCGGCGGCGGACTTGCCCGGCGCCGAGCCGGCGTCGACCACCTGCGCGTTCGCGGCCGGGTGCAGGTCGTAGCCGGCCCGGTTGGCGAAGCCCGGCGCGGCCGAGCGGTAATTGGTCCGGTCGATGGCGTTCGACTGGTTCGTCACGGTGCCCACGCCGCCGAAAATATTATTTTGCAGCAGGACCGGCGTCGTGACGCCGGAACCGACCAGCACGAACGTGCCGCCCGAACCATAGTCGTTCAGGAAGGTATTGTTGACCACATACAAATCCTTGCCGGCATTGCTCGCGCCTTCCTCGCCATAGGCCAGCAGCGTGGGGTTCTGGTTGGCCGCCGGCTGCTGGATCACGTTGCCGATCACGTAGGACGTGCCGGCGTTCGGCAGGTCGATCTCGTAGCTCGGCTGGCCGGCCGCCGTGGTGCCGGCCTGGCCCGGTGCCAGGCTGGAGAAGCGGTTGTAGGCGATGGTGTTGACGTTCGCGCGCGACTTCAGGTTGTGGCCCACGTTGGCATCGTGCGCATAGTTATAGCGGAAGGTCAGGCTCTTGACGTTGCCGATGTACAGGTTGTGCGAATAGCCGTCGCCGTAGCCGTTGTGGCCGAATTCGCTGTTCTCGATCAGGACGTCGCTGTTCGGATTGGCGCCGCTCAGGATGCCGTTCTCGTTATCGTGCAGGAAGCTGTTGCGTAGCGTGAACTTGGTGCCTTCCAGGCGCAGCGCGGCGCCGTTCTTGTCCGCCACCCTGGCGCCCGACATCTCGACGTTGTCGATGGTGACGTCGTTGCCGGCCACGACCCAGATCCCCTTGCCCATGGCATTGGCGCCATTCGCCTCGATCTTCGGGCGGCCGTTGACACCGCGGACAGTCAGGCCGTTACGGTAGATGCCGCAGACGTCGCCGCGGTAGGTCGCGCTGCCGTCGATCTCGACGACGTCGCCATCCCTGGCGGCGGCAAAGGCGGCGCAGGGCGCCGCATAGGTCTTGCCCGGACCGACCGACAGGGTGGCGGCGGACACCGTTCCCGTCGCGGCCATGGCGGCCAGCAGGAGCGTGAAGCGGAAAGCGGAAGAACCCTTGGTGCGCGAAACGTTCGAAACCGGTTGTTGCATTATCTATTCCTCGTAAAAGTGCTTATCGGCAGTTATTCCTGCTGGAAAGTCGCAGGATACGAGGTTTCGGTCCGGATATTTGTAAGGAGTTGTTACTTGAAATATGTAATTAATAATAATTACAAAAATAACATTGATGTTTGGAATATGTGATTTAGACACATAAAAATTTCATGAAATATACTTTCGGCGATTAATTTTTATACAGAAATCGCGCTTCTCCCTAGGAATGCATCGATTTGCCAATTTACTACTAATAATTTATTTATTGAAATAAATCGATTGTCCTGACTGCCTATCCTGGATTAACCAACTGTTGCATACATGCCGAATGCAATCAATATATTACTCTGTCGACATTTTTTACAACACATATCAATGACCCCGGGAAACTTTCGCAAGTGATTGATTTATCAATGTTTATGGTGATGGAACGGTAATTGCTTAATCATTCACATTTGCTGATTTCACCAAGGGGATAACATGAAAAAATACCTGTTTTCACTGCTGCTGCTGCTGGGCGCCGGTGCGACGGCATTGCCGGCGGCGGCGCTGCCTTATGTGCAGGCCGGTTCGTCGTATTCGTTCTACATCCAGGGCACGAACGATCCCGGCGCCGTACTGGCCACGACGACGTTCGACAACATCGCGGAGCAGACCTCGTACCGCGACGTGAACCTGGTCGTCAGCGAATCGGAAATGGTCCAGGACAATGGCCAGAGCCTGATCACGATCTCGCTGCGGGCCAGCGACCCCAACGGTACGGGCGCGACCCTGTTCACCACGAGCGACGAAGCCCTGGTCTTCGGCATCGGCGCCGCGGACGGCAACGGCCTCGACCTGCTGGATTCGCCGGCGCTGCGCGCCGCCACCCTGTACTTCTTCGATGCGGCCAACAACGTGATCGCCACGTTCGACAACCTGGAACAGATCGTCACCAACCCGGATCCCTGGGACGGCATCTTCCCCGACGTGCAGAACCTGTTTGCCTTCGGCGAGGAAAACATCGATGCGCGCACGGTCGCCGGCTTCAGCATCGCCTTCCTGGTCGGCGAGGAAACCGCCGCCGTGCCGGAACCGGACAGCATCCTCCTGTGCGGCATCGGCCTGATGGCCGCCGTGGCGGCCGCCCGCCGCCGGCGCCAGGCCTGACCCGCGCGGATGCCGCCAACGGCATCCATGCCGGAAAAGACAATGCCCCGCTCGTGCGGGGCATTGTCTTTGGTACGGGCGCGACCGGCGTATTACTTGGCCGCGGTCACCATGAAGTCGACGGCGGCCTTCACGTCCGCATCGGGAGCGGCGGAACCGCCCTTCGGCGGCATCATGCCGGTCTTGCCCTGGAAGCCCTTGATGGCATGGTCGTACAGCGTCGCATTGCCCTGGGCGATGCGCGGCGCCCATGCCCCCTTGTCGCCGAACTTGGGCGCGCCGGCGATGCCGGCGCCGTGGCAGGCCACGCAGGTGGCGTCGTAGACGGTCTTGCCGGCGGCGGCGCCGGTGGCGGCCGGTGCGGCGGCGGCGACAGGCGTGGCGGCCGGCGCGGCGCCAGCAGCGGGTGCTGCGGCGGGAGCGGCGGCCGGGGCCGCGGCGGCATCCGCCGGTGCGGCCGCCTGGGCCGGCTGGGCGCCGGCGGCCGGGACTTCCGGCTCCTTGAACTTGGCGCCGCTCTGGTTGCTCATGTAGACGACGGCGCGCGCCACCTCGACGTCGTCGAGGTCCGGATTGCCGCCCTTGGCCGGCATCGCGCGGATGCCTTCGATGGCGTGCTTGACCAGCGTGTCGTAGCCCTGCGCGATGCGCGCGCCCCAGGCGCCGGCATCGCCCATCTTGGGCGCACCCGCGACGCCGGCGCCGTGGCAGGCCGCGCAGGTGGACGTATAGATCGCCTGGCCGGTCTGCAGCACCTTCGGCCCGCTGGCGTCCTTGAACACATAGCCGTCCTCGGCGACCGGCCGGATGCGCGCCGTCACGGCTTCCGCGCTCTGGCCCGTGGAACCGGCGCCGCCCAGCGGCTTGTTGGTGACGAACGTGACGAGGAGAATGATGCCGAGGACAATCACCAGGAAGAAGCCGGCGACCACGACGATCAGCTGCTTGGGGGTCCTGATGAAGGATTGTTCATTATGTGCGTCGCTCATGATTTCCTTAAAAACCTGAAAAAACCTGTACTCGGCACTTGCGTCACGGATGCTTGGGGTGCAATGCCGTCCAGCACGGATTATAGATCAAAGATGGTTGCTCGAAACGCAATACCTGACCGTTGCCGTCGGATCTCGTAGACGCCATGCAGGAAAGGTTGTATCCTTCGCATCCACACCCAGCGCGGCTGTAGCTCAGTGGATAGAGTATTGGCCTCCGAAGCCAAGGGTCGCTGGTTCGATCCCAGCCAGCCGCGCCATTTCCCCCGATTCCTTGCACATGACAATGTTCCCTGCCGTCACGGCAAGAGATCACTTGTTTTTGCGCAATTTATTTCTCCGTACATCAGGTATTCAAGCATCCAGGCGATGTGATCGTTGGGATTGCGCGACAACGTGTCGCCAAATGTCGACGAATAGGAAACATTTGGCAGGAATTTGCCGCGCGAACGTTCCTGCTACCGCTCACCCGTTTCCGTAACCAAGATTTACCGGCTATACTGGATCGTATCAGTCTGGTTTCATTCGTCGCATGCCTGCTTGGCGCGTGCGCCGAGGGCATCCGCGGCACGCCGCGGGAACCGGCCTGCCTGTCCGGCGCCGCAACCCCGCGCCTGTCGCCATGGCATCGCGATGAGGATGAACGTTCTTTGTTGTCGGTGAATTGGCCCAGCCTCATTTTTCTGCATGTCGTACCGTCGCTTTGACGAAACTGCGTCTGCCCGTCGAGTTATTTCGATGGCGATGGCTAATGTTGCGCACAATAGGTTTTGCTAATAACTTGTAACTCAGAAAATGTTAATATCTCGTCACGTACGGCCGCTCGGCAGTGCGGCGGCCGGGCTTCCGGAACACGGTGCCCGGGGACAGCCGGGATCATGGCTAAGTCTCTGTTATTTCAGGACAAATACCGCGCATATGTTGAGCTTCCATCTTCCGTACTAAGAGCCAGAGTTATCACACATGCAAAACTTTGTGGACGGATAATTATGAAGCCAGATGAAGTCATTGCAGTAGTCGGGCTGGGGTATGTAGGTCTGCCCCTGGCCGTCGAATTCGGTAAAAGAGGCGCGACGATCGGTTTCGACTTGTCGACGAGCAAGATTGAAAGCTATCGGAATTTCATCGATCCCGCCGACGAGGTGTCGAGCGAGCAATTGCGTGCAGCAACTTACCTGACCGTCACCGACGATCCGGCCGCGCTGGCCATGGCGGATTACATCCTGATCGGCGTCCCGACGCCCGTCGACATCGCCCACGTGCCCGATTTCGCGCCGCTGATCAGCGCCAGCGAGAGCGTCGGCCGCCACATGAAGCGCGGCGCGATCGTCATCTACGAATCGACCGTCTATCCGGGCGCCACCGAGGAAATCTGCATCCCGGTGCTGGAGCGCCACTCGGGTCTGAAGTGGAAGGAAGATTTCCACGTCGGGTTCTCGCCCGAGCGCATCAATCCGGGCGACAAGAAGCACACGCTGACCAATGTGATGAAAGTCGTGTCCGGCGACGACGACGAGACGCTCGAGCGCATCGCCGCCATGTACGAGACTGTCGTCGAGGCCGGCGTGCACCGCGCGTCCAGCATCAAGGTGGCCGAGGCCGCCAAGGTCATCGAGAATACCCAGCGCGACCTGAACATCGCGCTGATGAACGAACTGTCGATCATCTTCGACAAGATCGGTATCGATACCCTGGAGGTGCTGGAAGCGGCCGGCACCAAATGGAACTTCCTGCCGTTCCGTCCGGGCCTGGTGGGCGGGCACTGCATCGGCGTCGACCCGTATTACCTGACGCACAAGGCCGAGATGATCGGCTACCACCCGCAAGTGATCCTGGCCGGCCGCCGCATCAACGACGGCATGGCGAAGTTCGTCGCGGAAAAGACGGTCAAGTCGATGATCGAGGCCGGCTTCCACGTGAAGGGATCGAAGGTCAACGTGGTCGGCCTGACGTTCAAGGAAAACTGCCCCGACCTGCGCAACTCGAAGGTGGCGGACATCGTCCACGAACTGCGTTCCTACGGCGTCGAAGTGCACGTGCACGATCCGGTCGCGGACGCGCAGGAAGCCTTCCACGAATACGGCATCGAACTGGAAGCGTGGGACGACCTGCCGCGCGCCGACGCGTTCATCGCGGCGGTCGCGCACCGCGATTTGCTGGAGATGGGCATGCCCGAAATCGGCAAGAAGCTGACCGAGGGCGGCTGCTTCGTCGACGTGAAGGCGCAGTTCGATCCGAAGCAGATCCGCGATGCCGGCTACTGCGTCTGGCGTTTATGAGCAACAAAAAACGATAAAAGTGATACTGATGGGCCGGGCGGGAGGATTCGCCCGGCATAATAGCGAAAGTCGTGCGGCGGGTCTCTTCCTGCCGGACCCCCTGTCTTGGTCAGCAATGAAAAACGGTAAGAAATATGGGCGAGCTAACGCCAAAAAAATTTCCACCAGGCAATTATTTATCGGAATGCCGTCGCGCGTCGTGCGCATGCATTCGTATTCACAATAAAAACTAGACAGAATACCGGAGGCTCGCATGCTTAGGATTGCAAACCATTACGTCTCGAAGATCGTCTTCGTCCTGCTGTTCGTCGAAGTGCTGGTGCTGCTCGGCGCCGCCTATATCGGCGCCGCCGTGCGCTTCATCGACCTGGGCCAGGCGGTGTCGCTGACGAACCTCGAACACCTCGACCATTTCTTCACCTCGGCGATCGCCTTCGCCGCCGCGATCATCTTCAGCATGAGCGCGATGGGCATGTACCAGCTCGACTTCAACGAAGGGCTGCGCAATCCCTTCTTCATGAAGCTGATGCCCTCGTTCCTGATGGGCTTCCTGATCCTGACGCTGGTGTTCTACGTGGCGCCCGACCTGTATTTCGGCCGCGGCATCCTGGCCCTGGTGTTCGGCATCTCCGGCGCCGGCATCTTCCTGGCGCGCATGGCGTTCTTCAAGAGCTCGCAGCTGCGCTTCATGGAAACGCGCATCCTGTTCCTCGGCAGCGGTCCGCTGGCCAAGGAGTGCAGCGACCTGGCGCGCCAGAGCGCCAGCTACCACCGCTACAAGATCACCGGCTTCGTCCCGACGCCGACCGAGGAATTGTGCGTGCCCTCGGGCAGCCTGCTGCAGTCGCGCGAAGGGGAGTCGATCCTGGCGATCGCGCGCCAGCACAACGTCGAGGAAATCGTGGTGTCGGTGCAGAACCGCCGCGGCGGCTTCCCGATCAAGGACTTGCTCGAGTGCAAGCTGGCCGGCCTCAAGGTCACCGACGCCGCCACCTTCTTCGAGCGCGAGACCTGCCAGATCCGCGTCGACTCGTTGCAGCCTTCGTGGCTGGTGTTCGGCGGCGGCTTCGACCAGAGCTACGTGCGCAGCTTCATGAAGCGCTGCTTCGACCTCGTGTGCAGCGTGCTGATCCTGGCCATGACCTTCCCGGTCATGCTGCTGGCCGCGCTGGCTGTGTGGATGGAAGACCGCGGCCCCGTGTTCTACTCGCAGGAGCGGGTCGGCAAGGACGGCAAGACCTTCCGCGTGCACAAGTTCCGCAGCATGCGCACCGACGCCGAAAAGGGCGGCAAGCCGCAGTGGGCGCAGCAGAACGATCCGCGCATCACCCGCGTCGGCAACTTCATGCGCAAGACCCGCATCGACGAGCTGCCGCAGATCCTCAACGTGTTCAAGGGCGAGATGTCGTTCGTCGGCCCGCGCCCCGAGCGCCAGTACTTTGTTGAACAGCTGATCGAAGTGGTTCCGTATTACAATGTTCGCCACAGCGTCAAGCCGGGCATCACCGGCTGGGCCCAGGTGCGCTACGGCTACGGTTCTTCGGCCGAGGACGCGCTGCAGAAGCTGCAGTACGACCTGTATTACGTGAAGAACAACAGCCTGTTCCTCGACGTCCTGATCCTGATCGACACCCTGAAGGTCGTGCTGTTCCGTAGCGGGCGCTGATTCCAGTCCGCGGTCGTGCCGGCAAGCCGGCGGCCGCGGTTTACATTCATTCGTGCCCAGCAGCATCGTGACCAATATCGCCGCTTCCAGTTATACCCTGGCCGCCATCGGCTTTCTGGTGCTGGGCCTGCCCGTGCTGTCGGGCTGGCGCGGCCGCGCCCAGCGCGGCGCCCTGTCGCTGGCCTGCCTGGCCACCGCGGCCTGGGCGGCGGCGCTGGCCTGGGACGCGTCGCGCCAGGTATTGTGGAGTCCCCTGGGCGGCATGCTGGAAGTGGTGCGCGATGGCGCCTGGTCGCTGTTCCTGGTGGCCCTGCTGGGCAACTGGCGCCATGCGGAGCAGGTGGAGCCGGACGGCCAGCCGCCGCGCCTGCGCGCGCTGCGCCCGTCGCTGCTGGCGGCGGCCGCCGCCTACCTCGTGGTGCTGGCCGTCATCGGCGCCGGCTGGCTGGACCCCGACCTGATGCACGTGCTCGGCGTGCCGCTGCTGGGCGCCTTCATGGGCCTGGCCGTGTACGGCATGCTGCTGGTCGAGCAGGTGTACCGCAACCGCACCGTCGAGGAACGCTGGGCGATCAAGTTCGCCTGCCTGGGCATCGGCGGCATGTTCGCCTACGACCTCTACCTGTACAGCAACACCATGCTGTTCCGCGAGATGAATCCGGACGTGTGGACGGCGCGCGGCGTGATCAACGCCCTGACCGTGCCGCTGCTGGCCGCCTCGATCTCGCGCCGCAAGTCCTGGACCACGTCGTTCGCGGTGTCGCGCCGCGTGGTGTTCCATTCGGCGGCACTGTTCGGTTCCGCGATCTACCTGCTGGCCATGGGCTCGGTCGGCTATTACCTGCGCTACGTCGGCGGCAGCTGGGGCACGGTGATGCAGACCGGCTTCCTGTTCGGCGCCGTCTGCCTGCTGGGCGTGATCCTGTTCTCGGGCAGCGCGCGCGCCTGGCTGAAGGTCTCGATCAGCAAGCACTTCTTCCGCTACAACTACGACTACCGCGAGGAATGGATGCGCTTCACGCGCACGCTGTCCGAGCGCGGCCCGCACCTGGGCGAGCGCGCGCTGCAGGCGCTGGCCGCGCTGGTCGAGAGTCCCGGCGGCGCGCTGTGGCAGCGCAGCGACGGCGGCGGCTTCGCGCAGCGCGCGCGCTGGCAGGCGCCGGCCGTGGCCAGCACTGAGCCGGCCGATTCGGCGTTCTGCCGCTTCCTCGAAAGCACCCAGTGGGTGGTCGACCTGGACGACTACCTCGCCCATCCCGAGAAGTACGAGGGCCTGGTCGTGCCAGGCTGGCTGCTCGACATCCCGCGCCGCTGGCTGGTGGTGCCGCTGATGCTGCAGGAAACGCTGTTCGGCTTCGTCGTGCTGCAGCGCGCGCGCAGCCCGCTCAAGCTGAACTGGGAAATCTTCGACCTGCTGGAGATCGCTGGCAGCCAGGCCGCCAGCCACCTGGCGCAGGACGATGCGGCCAATGCGCTGATGGTGGCGCGCCAGTTCGAATCGTTCAACCGCATGTCGACCTTCGTCGTGCACGACCTGAAGAACCTGGTGGCGCAGCTGTCGCTGATGAACGCCAACGCCGGAAAGCACAAGGACAATCCCGAATTCCAGCGCGACATGCTGGAGACGCTGGACCACTCGGTGCAGAAGATGAAGCTGATGCTGCAAAAGCTCGGCCGCACCGAGAACGCCGTGGCCAAGCCGCAGCCGCTGGCCGTCGACCACGTGGTGCGCCAGGCGATGGCCCTCAAGAGCGCCTTCGAGCCGCATCCGCAACTGGTGGTCGAGGAGGCCGGCCTGGTGGTGGTGGCCGACCGCGAGCGCCTGGAGCGCGTGCTGGGTCACTTGATCCAGAACGCGATCGAGGCCACGCCGCGCGACGGCACCGTCTCGGTGCGGGTCGGCCAGCGCGCCGGCCGCGACGCCGCCGAGATCGAGATCGCCGACACCGGCGCCGGCATGAGCGAGGAATTCATCCGCGAGCGCCTGTTCAAGCCCTTCGAGTCGACCAAGGCGGCCGGCATGGGCATCGGCGTGTTCGAGAGCCGCGAATACATCAACGAACTGGGCGGCCTGCTCGAAGTGACGAGCCGGCCCAGCCAGGGCACCACCTTCAGGGTCGTGCTGCCGCTGCAGCGCAGCGCGGCCGCGACCACGGCAACGATCGCCTGACAGAGGAACCATGACACAACAAAAACAGAAACTGCTGATCATCGAAGACGACCCGGGCCTGCAGAAGCAGCTGCGCTGGAGCCTGGATGCCTACGAGGTGGTGGTGGCCGGCGACCGCGAAGCCGCGCTGGCCCAGGTGCGCCGCCACGAGCCGGCGGTGGTGACGATGGACCTGGGCCTGCCGCCCGACCCGGACGGCGCCACCGAGGGCCTGGCCACGCTGCAGCAGATCCTGGCGCTGGCGCCGGACACGCGCGTGATCGTCCTGACCGGCAACCAGGACCACAGCAATGCCGTCAAGGCGATCGGGATGGGCGCCTACGACTTCCACCAGAAGCCGGTCGATCCCGAGGTGCTGAACCTGGTGATCCAGCGCGCCTTCTTCCTGTACAACCTGCAGCAGGAAAACCGCCGCATGCAGCAGTCGCAGGCCGATTCGCCGCTGGCCGGCGTGATCTCGCGCGACCCCGGCATGCTGAAGGTGTGCCGCACCGTCGAGAAGGTGGCGCCGACCTCGGCCTCCGTCATGCTGCTGGGCGAATCGGGCACCGGCAAGGAAGTGCTGGCGCGCGCCGTGCATGCGCTGTCGCCGCGCGCCAAGGAACGCTTCATGGCGATCAACTGCGCGGCCATTCCCGAAAACCTGCTGGAGAGCGAACTGTTCGGCTACGAGAAGGGCGCCTTCACCGGCGCCGCCAAGCAGACCAAGGGCAAGGTCGAGCTGGCGCACGGCGGCACCTTCTTCCTCGACGAGGTCGGCGACCTGCCGATGCCGCTGCAGGCCAAGCTGCTGCGCTTCCTGCAGGAGCGCGTGATCGAGCGCATCGGCGGCCACGAGGAAATCCCGGTGGACGTGCGCATCGTCTGCGCGACGCACCAGAAGCTCAAGGAACTGTGCGCCCAGGGACGCTTCCGCGAAGACTTGTACTACCGCCTGTCCGAGATCGTCGTGACGATCCCGCCGATGCGCCAGCGCGAGGGCGACGCGGCCCTGCTGGCGCACCATTTCAAGAACAAGTTCTGCGCCCAGGAAGCGCGCGCCTCGCTGCACTTCGCGCCGGACGCCATCGCCGCCATCGAAGCCTATGCCTGGCCGGGCAATGTGCGCGAGATGGAAAACTGCATCAAGCGCGCCGTCATCATGGCCGACGGGAACACCATCGTCGCCGACGACCTGGGCCTGCCCGACGCCGGCGCCGAGGAAGAGCCGCTGAACCTGCGCCAGGTGCGCGACGAGGCCGAGTACAAGGCCATCGCCCGCGCGCTGGCGCGCACCGACGGCAACATCGTCAAGGCCTCCGAGATGCTGGGCATCAGCCGCCCGACCATGTACGACCTGATGGGACGCCACGGCATCAAGGCCAGCGCATGAGCGCAGGTCCGCGGCGCGCCCGCCGGGCCGGACGGGGCGGGCGGCGCGCCGGCCTGCTGCTGGCCGGCGCGGCCGTGCTGGCGCTGGCCGGCCTGGGCGCGGCGGCGGCCGTGGTCGAGCACCTCGGCCTGGCGCCGCGCGCGCTCGCGCCCTACGTCGAGAAGCGCAGCAGCGGCCACAATCCCGCCATCGTCGCCGCCGGCGCCTTCGCCAGCCGTACCTTGCTGCAGCTGGACCGCGGCGAACCGGCCGGTCCCCCGGGCGCGGCCGAACTGCGCGCGCTGGCGCTGGGCGCGCAGCCGCTCCCGGCCGGCGCGGCCGGAAGCGGCACGCTGGTGATGGAGGCCGACGGCCTGCGCCAGGCCCTGGCCCAGGCGCAGCCGGGCGAGACGATCACGCTGGCGCCGGGCGACTACCGCTTCGCCGGGCGGCCGCTGGACGCCAGCCGGCCCGGTCGCGCGGACGCCCCGATCGTCGTGCGCGCGGCGCAGCCGGGCAGCGTGCGCATCGAGTTCGCCCAGGTCGAGGGATTCCGCGTGAGCGCACCCTACTGGCGCTTCGAGAACCTGGCCATCCGCGGCACCTGCGGCGAGGACAGCCAGTGCGAGCACGCGTTCCACGTCATTGGCGCCGCCCACCATTTTGCCGCGGTCAACAATGCGGTCGCCGATTTCAATGCCCACGTCAAGATCAATGGCGAAGGCGGCGCATTCCCGGACGACGGCCTGCTGGAATCGAACACCCTGTTCAATACGCATGCGCGCCGGACCGCGAATCCGGTCGTGCCGATCGACCTGGTGGCGGCCAGCCGCTGGACCATCCGCGCCAACGTCATCAAGGACTTCGTCAAGCTGGAAGGCAACCGCGTCAGCTACGGCGCGTTCGTGAAGGGCGGCGGCGGCGCCAACGTCTTCGAACGCAACCTGGTCTGGTGCGAGGACCGGCTGCGCGGCCTGCCCGGCCAGCGCGTCGGCCTGTCGCTGGGCGGCGGCGGCACCGACAAGCCGTTCTGCCGCGACGGCCGCTGCATCGTCGAGCAGCAGGGCGCGGCCATCCGCGCCAACCTGGTGGCGGCCTGCTCGGACGTCGGCATCTACCTCAACGGCGCCGCCGACAGCCGCGTCGAGGACAATACCGTCGTCGACACGGCGGGCATCGACGTGCGCTTCGCGACCAGCAGCGCGCGCCTGGACGGCAACCTGGTGGACGGCCCGATCCGCGCGCGCGACGGCGGCCTGCTGCACCTGGGCGACAACGAGACGGCGTCGCTGTGGCCGTCCTACGTGGGCTACCACGGCGTGCGGCGCCTGTTCGCGGCGCCGCTGGACGGCGATTTCTCCTGGCGCGGCGGCGCGCCCCAGCGGCGCGGCGCGGGCCAGGGCATGGCCCTGTGCGGCGCGGGCCCGGTGCGGGCGTATGGCGCGTTCGACGATTTCAACGATTGCCTGCGCGCGGCGCCGGACCAGGGGAAGGCGCCGTCGGCCTGAAACGCCGTCACCAGCTTCGCAGCCACTCCCGCGTCCAGCGCGACACCTGGTCGCGCCAGGCGCGGCGCGAGAAGGTGTGGTCGGCCTTGTCCAGTTCGCGCCGCGTCACGCGCGGCGCGGCCAGCAGGCGTTTCCACTCCTTGTCGGCGCCGGCGAGGTCGCAGAACTCGCGCGCGGTCAGGTCGGCGCCGCTGGTGATCACCAGCACCGGGCCGCCGAAGGCGCGCAGGCCGGCGCGCATCCGCAGCGGAAACGGCGCCGTCGTCGGCGCGACCGGGCGCTCGCGCGCGGCGCGGGCCAGCCCCAGCATCGACTTGACGGAACCGGCGACGTCGAAGCGCCCGCCCAGCAGCTTGCGCCAGAATGCCGGATCGACGAGGCGCGCGCGGTAGTAATGCTTGAGGGTGGCGCGGGCGATGCCTTCCTCGCTGCGCACCCACGGGTTGAGCAGCACCACGCCGGCCACGCGCGCATCCGTGGCCGCATGCATGGCGATCGCCGAGGCGCCGTCGCACAGGCCCCACAGCACCACGTCGCGCAGGCCGGGGACGGCCGCCACGAAGGCGTCGACGGCGGCGCGCAGGTCGTCGGCGACGGCCTCGAAATCGCGCATATCCCCCTCGCTGTCGCCCATGCCGCGGTAGTCGAAGCGCATCGCGGGCACGCCGTCGGCGGCCAGGTCGCGCGCTAGCAGGGTGAACTGGCGGTGGCTGCCGGCCCGGTATTGCGGACCGCCGACGACGACCAGCACCCCGCGCGCGTGTGGTGGCGCTTGCGCGGGCAGGGCGAGGATGCCGACCAGCCGGTCGCCGCCGCAGTCGAAGGTCAGCGCGCGCTCGTCAATGGACATCGCCGGCCTTTCCGAGGGCGGCGCAGGTCGCGTCCAGCCAGCCCTGGTCGACCGCGATCTCGGGCGTGGTCCAGAACGGCGGGCAGGGCAGCGCATGCAGCGCCAGGTCGACGCCGCGCTCGCGCCAGGCCGCCGCGATGCGCGCCGCGCCGGCCGGCAGCGCCTGGCCGACGCTGCCCAGCGCCTCGAACCAGTGCACGGGGCAGGGCGGCGCCAGCGCTTCCAGCGGCGGCAGGGCGTCGAGGGCGGCGGCCAGCGCCGGCGCCAGGTCGTAGCCGGCGATCTCCAGCGTCTCGCCGGCCTGCAGCGCGGCGCGCAGCGCATTGGTGCCCGCCGGCGCGGCGCCCTCGCCGAGCAGGTCGCCGGCCATGCGCAGGCGCAGGAACTGCGTCAGGCCGGCCGAGCCCTTGGTCACGGGTTGCCACAGCAGCACGGCATGCGGGGCGACGCGGTCGCGTGCGAAGTCGAGCGCCAGCAGCGCGCCCAGGCGCAGGCCCCACAGCGTGAGCGGCTGGCCGAGGCGGGCGTCGAGCCAGGCCGCGGCGCGCGCCAGGTCGTCCTTCCAGATCTCCCAGCGGGCGTCGCCGAAGTCGCCGCCGCTGTCGCCGCAGCCGTACAGGTCGATCTGCAGCACGCCGTAGCCTTGCGCCGCCAGCGCGCGCGCCTGCAGCGCGGCCATGCGGCGTGCACGGTTCATTTCCTCGGCAAACGGGTGGACGTAGAGGACCGCGCCGCGGCAGCGGCCGGCGGGCGGGTGGTACAGGCAGAAGCGCCGGCCCGGCGCGCCGTCCAGGAAGAACGGCTCGGCCTGGATGCCGCCGTGGCCCGGCGGCGCGGTCATCCGGCGCGCTTGGCGGCGACGAACGCCGCCAGGCTGCCGAGGGTCTCGAAGGTGCTGGCGCTGAGGTCGTCGTCGCCGATCTCGATGTCGAAGCGCTCCTCGAGCGCGCCGATCAGGCTCACGACCGCCATCGAATCCAGCTCGGGCAGGCTGCCCAGCAGCGGCGAATCGGCGTCGAGGGCCTGGCCGGCCGGGCCCAGGTTCAGCACGTCGATCAGGGTGGTCTTTACATCGTCAAGGTACATGGTGCTCATTCCGGTTGCGGCGCGGCCACCGGCGGCGCGCCATGGCGCCATTATATATTCGGGCGCAGCAGCGCAAGTTTCGCCTTGACCGGCGCCGCCAGCCGGTGCACCTCGCCCGCCAGCGCGTGGCGCGTGGCGCGCAGCAGCAGGTACCAGACGGCGGCCAGCGGCAGCGCCATGACCAGCAGCCGGGCCAGCGCCGGCAGCGCGGGCGGCAGCAGGGTGTCCAGCATCCACGCCGCCGCCGCGGTGCCGAGCGTCACGGCGGCGCTGGGCGCCAGGTTGCGCAGCATCGCGCCGATGCCGTAGCCGAAATGGCGCCGCTGCTGGGCGAGCGTGAACGGGGCGGTCACCGCGCCGGCCAGGCACAGGGCCCAGGCGAAGCGTTCCAGGCTGCCGTCGAACAGCGCCACGCCGAAGCCGATGCGCGCCAGCAGCGAGACCAGGTTCGGCACCGCGCCCAGGTAGGGCCGGCCGATCGAGGTCAGGGCGATCGGGATGTAGTGGAACGCCATGCCGATCGCGCCGGCCAGCGCCAGCGGCAGGATCGCCGGCACGCAGTCCAGCCACGCCGGTCCGTACAGCGCGAGCACGATGTCGCGCCCGAGCACGGCGGACAGGGCCAGCGCCGGCCAGCCGATCCCGGTCAGCAGCGTGGACGCGCGCGCCAGCATCGGCGCCAGCGGTTCGCCGCGGTGGTGCAGCTGGGCCAGGTAAGACACGGCGCCGTAGCTGACGGTGGCCCCGGCCACGTAGCCGAAGATGGTCACGGTCGAATTCGCGCGGCTGAGCAGGCCGACCTGGCGCGCGGTGCCGAGCTTGCCCAGCACGATGTCGGGAATCGAGCCGTTCACGGTGTCGGCCGTGCTCGACGCCAGCGAGCCGAGGCCGAAGTGCGCCACGCCGCGCCAGTGCTTGAACGAGGGCAGCCAGGGCAGGCCCTTGGGGCGCATCGGGATGTAGGCCAGCGTGCAGGCGATGATGTTGATCAGGTTGGCGTAGGCCAGCGACAGGCTGCCGAAGCCCAGCTTGGCCAGCGTGACGCAGCTGACGCAGAAGCAGACGGTGCCGACGGCGACCGGGAACGCCTCCTTGCCGGCCTCGAAATTGCGGGCCAGCAGGGCGTTGGTCACGGAACCGAACGGGATGAAGAAGAAGCCGACCGCCAGCACCCGCAGCACGGGGACGATCGCCGGCTCGGCGAACCAGTCGCCGATCGCGGCGCTGGCCAGCAGCAGGATGGTGGCGATCAGCCAGGACGTGAAGAACAGCACGCCCATGGCGGAGCGCAGCTTGTCCGGCGTCAGGTCCTGCTCGCGCTGGATGTAGGCCGACACGCCGAAGTCGCGGAACACGTGGGCGAAGTTGGTGAACACCACCGTCATCGAGAACACGCCGATCTCCGCCGGCGTGAGGATACGCGCCAGCATCAGGCTGACCGCGAACTGCAGGACGGTCGCGCCGGTCGACGACAGGAAGGTGATGACCAGCGAGCGGCGCAGGTTGGGCATGGCGGGACGCCGGCCGCTCAGACCAGCACCTCGGCCGGCGCCGGATGGCCCAGGAAGGCGGTCGGGCTGGCCGACAGGCCGTAGGCGCCCGACTGGAACACGACCACCAGGTCGCCGATGTCGGCCTGCGCCAGATCCATGCGCTCGGCCAGCACGTCCAGCGGCGTGCACAGGGGCCCGACCACGGACACGTTTTCCGTCGCGCGGGCGGCGTCCATGCGGTTGCCGATCGCGGCCGGGTAGTTCTTGCGGATCACCTGGCCGAAGTTGCCGGAGGCCGCCAGGTGATGGTGCAGGCCGCCGTCGGTGACGAGGAAGACCTGGCCGCGCGAGACCTTGCGGTCGACCACGCGCGCGACGTAGATGCCGGCCTCTCCCGCCAGGTAGCGCCCCGATTCCAGCGACAGGCGCGTGCCCGGCAGCGCGGCGTCCAGGCGCGCGAGGCAGCGTTCCAGGTTGTCCGCGACCGGCGCCAGGTCGAGCCGCTGCTCGCCCGGGAAATAGGGGATGCCGAAGCCGGCGCCCAGGTACAGGCCCGGCAGCGCGCGTCCCGCCTCGCCGGCGAGCTGCAGCGCCAGCTCGACGCCGCGCGCGTGGCTGTCGGCGATGGCGTCGGCCTTCAGGCTCTGCGAGCCGCCGAAGATGTGCAGGCCCTGCAGCGCGATGCCCAGCGCATCCAGGCGGCGCAGGCTGTCCGGCACCCGCTCGGCGTCGATCCCGAAGGGCTTGGCGCCGCCGCCCATGCGCATGCCGGATCCCTTCAGCTCGAAGTCCGGGTTGACGCGCACGACCACCCGCGGCGCGATGCCCAGCTCGTCGCCGATCCGCGCGGCGGTGTCGATCTCGCGGTCCGACTCGACGTTCAGCAGGATGCCGGCGGCGATCGCCTGGGCCAGCTCGGCCGGGGTCTTGCCGGGACCGGCGAAGCTGACGTGGGCCGGGTCGAACCCGGTGTCGAGCGCCGTCTTCATCTCGCCCGCCGAGGCGACGTCGAGGCCGTCGACCAGGGCGGCCATGTGCTGCACCACGGCCGGCATCGGATTGGCCTTGACCGAGAAGTGCAGGCGCAGCGCCGCCGGCAGGGCGGCGCGGGTATCGCGCACGCGCTGCGTCAGCAGGGCGCGGTCGTAGGCGTAGAACGGCGTGCGGCCGACGCGCAGCGCCAGCCGGGACAGCGGGATGCCGCCGACCAGCAGTTCGCCGCCGGCGACGGCGAACTGGTGCATCGCGGCGTGGACGGGCTTGGTGCTCATGGGGGGCTGGTCTCGAACAGGTTCAGGAAGGGCAGGGCCAGGGTCTTGCGGTCGATCTTGCCGTTGGGGTTGCGCGGGAAGGCGCCGGCGCGCACCTCGACGTGGGCCGGCACCATCCAGCCCGGCAGGCGCTGCTGGCAGGCGCGGCGCAGCGTGGCGGCATCGGGCGCGTCGGCGGCGCTGCTGGCGGCCAGCAGGACGATCGCCTGGCCCAGTTCGGGATGCGGCACGCCGAAGGCCACCGCCTCGTCGACGCTGCCGAGGGCATACACGGCGTCTTCCAGCTCGGTCGGGCTGACGCGGTAGCCCGACACCTTGATCAGGTCGTCGGCGCGGCCGATGTAGTACAGGTAGCCGTCGGCGTCGCGGCGCACGGTGTCGCCCGACCACACGGCCATCTCGACCAGCGGCAGGCCCGGGTCCTGGCCAGGGGCCGGGCGGAAGCGCTCGGCGGTCTTGGCCGGATCGTTCCAGTAGCCCAGCGCCACCAGGGCGCCGCGGTGCACCAGTTCGCCCGGCTCGTCCGGCGCGCAGGGCGTGCCGTCGGGCCGCACCACCATCACCTCGGCGTTCGGGATCGCGCGGCCCATCGAGCCGGGACGGCGGTCGATCTCGTCCGGCGGCAGGTAGGTGGAGCGGAACGCCTCGGTCAGGCCGTACATCAGGAAGACCTGCGCGCGCGGCAGCGCGCGGCGCAGCGCGGCCAGCGTGGCGCCGGGCATGGCGCCGCCGGAGTTGGTGATGTAGCGCAGCGTGCAGCCGTCCGGCCAGGCCAGCCGCGACAGCTGGTTCCACAGCGGCGGCACCGCGCCCAGGCCGGTGATGCCGTGGGCGGCCACGGCGTCGACCACGTCGCGCGCGAACAGGTGGTTCAGCAGCACGGCGCTGGCGCCGGCCAGGAAGGCGCAGGTGAGCTGGCTCAGGCCATAGTCGAAGCTGAGCGGCAGCACCGCCAGCAGGCGGTCGTCCGGCACCAGCGCCAGGTAGTCCGCGACGCTGCGCGCGCCCGCCACCATGTTCCGGTGCGACAGCACCACGCCCTTCGGCTTGCCGGTGCTGCCCGAGGTGTACAGGATGGCGGCGACGTCGGTGTCGATGCGCCGGTGCGGCGCCCGCGGCGCGGCGCCGGCCAGCGCCTCGTCCCAGGCATGCAGCGCCATGCCGGTCGCCGCATCCGGTGGCGTCGCGCCGGTGACGAACACGGTGCGCAGGCCGGGGCAGCGCGCCAGTTGCGGCGCCAGCTGCGCCAGGCGTTCGCCCGACGTGACCAGGATGCGCACGTCGCAGTCGGCCAGGATGTGGGCGACCTGCTCCGGCTTGAGCAGCGGATTGACCGGCACGAACACGCCGCCGGCCAGCGCGGCGCCGAACAGCGCGGCCACGTTCTCGACGCGCTTTTCGAGGTAGACCGCGACCCGTTCGCCGCGCGCCAGCCCGGCGCCGAGCAGCGCATGGGCGGCCTGCCGCACGGTGCCGGCCAGCGTGGCGTAGTCGAGCCGGGTCGTCCCGTGGACGAGGGCCGGCGCCGCCGGCGCGCGCTGCGCCGACGCGAAAATGAAGTCGTGGATCAGGTCGCTCATCGGAATAAACGGTTCGCGCTGTCGGGCCGGCGGCGGGCGACGGCCGACCGTGCATGGAAAAGCCAAATTGCAATGTTACCATTCGTGTCGAGCAACGTCGAAACGATACCCCGTGCCCGTCCCAACCGAATCCATGACGCCGTCTTCCCCTGCCGCAGGCGCCGCCGCCGCCGTGCCGGCGCGTCCGCGCGTGCCGCTGGTGCCGCCCCTGTCGGCGGCATCGCTGCGCCGCGTGCGCGGCGCGCCGGCGCGCGCGCTGCCCGGCGTGCTGGACGCGCCGGCCGTGCGCCTGGTGACCAGCGGAAGGATCGCGCTGGCCCTGGCGCTGCGCGAACTGGGCGTGGGGCCGGGCGACACCGTGCTGCTGCCGGCCTACCACAGCCTGTCGATGGTGCCGCCGGTGCTGTGGCGCGGGGCGACGCCGCGCTTCTACCGCGTCGACGCGCAGGCGCGCGCCGACCTCGGCGACATCGCCGCGCAGTGCGACGCCGGCGCCAGGGTGCTGGTGGCGACCCATTACTTCGGCTTCCCGCAGGACCTCGTGGCGCTGCGCGCCTGGTGCGACGCGCGCGGCATCGCCCTGGTCGAGGATTGCGCCCATGCCTTCTTCGGCGAACATGCGGGTAAGCCGCTCGGCAGCCATGGCGACTATGCGATCGCCAGCACGATGAAATTCTTCCCGATGTACGAGGGCGGCGCGCTGGTGTCGGCGCGCCACGCGCTGGACGGGGTCGCGCTGCGCTCCGCCGGCAAGGGCTTCGAGGCCAAGGCGGCGCTGGCCACGCTCGAATATGCGTTTTCCTATGGACGCCTGGGCGCGCTGCGGGCGCTGCTGGCGCTGCCGCTGCGCGCCAAGGACCTGCTGTGGCGCCGCATCAAGGCCGGCCGCCGCGCCGCCGCGGGAGCGGGGGCGGCGGCGGTGGCATTGGCGCCCGGCTCCTCCGACAGCGACGCCAGCTTCGATCCGCACTGGCTGGACAAGCGCACGTCGGCGTTCTCGCGCCTGCTGCTGGCGCGCGTGTCGCGCCAGCGCATCGTCGCGCTGCGGCGGCGCCATTACCAGGCCTTGCAGGCGCTGCTGGCCGGCCGGCCGGGTTGCCGGCCGCTGTTCGCCCAACTGCCGGACGGCGTCTGCCCGTGGCTGTTCCCGCTGCTGGTCGACGACGCCGACGCCGCGTTCGCGCGCGTCCGCCGGCTGGGCGTGCCGGTCGTGCGCTTCGCCGAGACGCTATGGCCGGGCATGGACCCGGCACGCTGCCCGCACAGCGCCTACCTGTCGCGCCACGTGCTGGCCTTCCCCTGCCACCAGGAGCTGGCGCCGGACGAATTCGACTGGCTGCGCGCGCGCCTGGACGAGGTGTTCCCCGCATGAAGTGGACGCTGCTGCCCGCCGCCGGTTTCATGGCGCACGCGGCGCGCTGGGATGCGCTGCGCGCGACGGGGCCGAGCGCGCCGGTGCTGGACAGCTACGTCGTCGGCGCCCTGCTGGACGCCTTCGGCGCCGGCGCCGAGCTGCTGGCGCTGTGCGAGGACGCCGCCGGCCCGGCCGCCGCCGCCGTGCTCGCGCCCCAGGGCGCGGGCCGCTGGGCTACGTTCCAGCCGTCCCAGGCGCCGGTCGGGCCGTGGCTGCAGCGCCCCGGCCTGGACACCGACGCGCTGCTGGCCGGCCTGGTGCGCGCGCTGCCGGGATGCGCGCTGCTGGCGGGGCTGACCCAGTGCGACCCGTTCCTGCTGCCGCGCCCGGCCGGTCCCCGCGCCAGCACCGACGACTACATCGACACCGCGCGCATCAGCGTAGCCGGCGATTTCGACAGCTGGTGGAACGGCCGCGGCAAGAACCTGCGCGCCAACCTGCGCAAGCAGCGCAACCGCCTGGCCGGCGCCGGCATCGCGCCGCGCCTGGAGGTCTGGCGCGCGCCGGAACGGATGGCGCAGGCGGTCGCCGACTACGGGCGCCTGGAGAGTACGGGGTGGAAGGGCCGCGCCGGCACCGCGGTGGCGGCCGACAACGCGCAGGGGCGCTTCTACCGCGCGCTGCTGGAAGCGTCCTGCGCCCTCGGGCGCGGCAGCGTCTACCGCTACTGGTTCGGCGAGGAACTGGTGGCGATGGACCTGTGCATCGAGGAGGGCGACTGCATCGTCGTGCTCAAGACCGCCTACGACGAGCGCGTGCCCGCGCACTATTCCCCGGCGCTGCTGATGCGCGAGGAAGCCTGCCGCCGCCTGTTCGACGAGGGACGCGTGCGGCGCATCGAGTTCTACGGCAAGGTCATGGAGTGGCATACGCGCTGGACCGACGAGATCCGCACGATGTACCACCTCAATCACTACCGCTGGCAGGCGCTCGGCCGCCTGCACGCCTGGCGCCGCCGCGCCGCCTGATTCCCTCCCGGCCCAGCGCTTTTCGGTTACCCCGCAACGGCGGACCGTCCACGGCGCCGCGCCGGCTGCCGGCCGCCCGTCGAGGCGCTTTTCCGGCCGTTCCTTTCTTCCATGCCTTTGCGCTGCCGTTCCGCCGGTCCGCCTTGCGGGTGCGATGGGGGCGCGGTGGGGGCGCGATGCGGGGCGCGATGGGGCGCTGGCGCGCGTGGGTCTCGGGACCCGGCGTGCGCATGGCGAAAACGCCAAGTTTATCGGTATTTTTTATTCAATTATGTAATCGGTATGAATTGAATCCATTCAGAAATTGAAAAGAAATTCACATTTCATTTATTGAATGGAACATGCTCAGCCATATTATTTCGGCTTTGCATTCTTTCCTTATTCCTATATCCTACCCACCCCGCCGCAATGACTTCCGGAAAGTCTGGAAGCCGCATGCCTGCTGGCTGTCAGAGTTTTCATTCTATTCACGAGCGTGAACGATTTTGAAACTTCGATGTATTCGATTTAATTTTTTCGAATCATCAGTTGGATGGGACGTCAATGTTTTTTATTTGACGATTGATGTTCAGTTTATTTTCGATAGAAAAATTGGAATTTTTCGTTGTTTTTTTGTGGAATTTTCGGTTTTTCCGACAGGAAAGGTACACGGAAAGTGTTGACGAGGGTAAAGTTCAGTTCTCGAATGAAATTTCCCACGGCAAACTTAATTGCCCCCAATCATGAAACTGACCACTACCCTGCGTATTAAAAGCCTTGCATCCGCACGACAGATCGCGGGCACCAATGTGATCGCCGTCCTGTCGGCGGCAGCCCTCATGACCGCCTGCGGCGGCGGCGGCGACAGTGCCGGCGTCGGTACCGACGGCAATCGCTCGCTGGCGACTGTAACCAGTGGTTATAAGCCGGTGGCCGTGACCCCGACCACCACCACCCCGGTCACCACTTCCGCGCCCACCGCGCCGGTCACCGGCAGCGCGCTGACCGACGTGCGCCTGGAAAATACCGGCGCCGCCCAGACCAGCGTGCCGTTCACCTTCGGCCAGGTCTTCGTGCAGGGCCAGCTCAAGAGCACCGAATTCCTCACCGGCCGTCTCGACGACGGCACGACCGTGCCGCTGCAGCTGGACGTCAAGGCGACCCACGCCGACGGTTCGGTGCGCCACGCGATCATTTCCGGCGTGCTGCCGGCCCTGGCCGCGAATGCCCAGCCGAAGCTGTCGCTGGTCAAGAGCAGCGCGGCGCCCGCCGGCACCGTCGCCGCCCCGGCCGCCCTGGCCGCCGCCGGTTTCGATTTCTCCGTGCACGCCAAGATCGGCGGCACCGACTACTATGCGTCCGCCGCCGACCTGCTCAAGAGCGGCACCCCGGTCAACTGGCTCAAGGGTACCGTCGCCAACGAATGGCTGGTCTCGGCCCCGCTGCGCACCAGCGCCGGCGCGACCCACCCGCACCTGACCGCGCGCTTCGCCGTGCGCTGGTTCGACGGCGTCAAGAAGGCGCGCATCGACACGACCATCGAGAACACCTGGGCTTTCGAAGCGAACCCGCAGAACTTCACCTATGACGCCTCGGTGGTGTCGGGCGGCAAGCAGGTGTACGCCAAGAGCGGCCTGACCCACTACCACCACGCGCGCTGGCGCAAGACGTTCTGGTGGAACGGCGTCGAGCCGCAGGTCAACGTCAAGCTCAACACGGCCTACCTGATCTCGACCCGCGCGGTCCCGAACTACGACCAGGCCGCCACCCCGAGCGAAGGCACGCTGGCCGGCTACCAGTCCGGCTGGACCGGCGCCGCGATCGAGCCGATGGGCGTGGGCATGGCCCTGGCCTACATGCCGACCACCGGCGGCCGTTCGGACATCGGCATCATGCCGAGCTGGGCGACCAACTACCTGCTGAGCATGGACAAGCGCGCCAAGCTGGTCACGCTGGGCACCGCCGACCTGGCCGGTACCTGGTCGATGCACTACCGCGACAAGAAGACCGACCGTCCGGTGAGCGTGACGAACTATCCGTACATGACCATCCTGGGCCGCGAGACCGACAGCATCAACTGGAACACCGGCAAGTCCGAGGCGTTCCCGGGCTGCGCCGCCGCCACCCTGTGCGACACGCCGTACACCCACGACTCGTCGCACCAGCCGGGCTTCGCCTACCTGCCGTACCTGGTCACGGGCGACTACTATTACCTGGAAGAGCTGCAGTTCTGGACCATGTACAACACGTTCGAGTCGAACCCGAACTACCGCCAGACCTCGAAGGGCCTGTACCAGGACAACCAGGTGCGCGGCCAGGCGTGGAGCATGCGCACGGCGGCCGAAGCGGCCTACATCACGCCGGACAACGACGCGCTGAAGAAGGACCTGGTCGGTTTCGTCAACAACAACCTGGACTGGTACAACGATACCTACGTGAACAATGCCGCCACCAGCAACACGTTCGGCGCCCTGTCCCACGGTTATGCGTACTCGTACTACAACTACACCGCGATCGCGCCGTGGCAGGACGACTTCTTCACCTCGGCGATCGGCCACACCGCGGAACTGGGCTTCACCAAGGCCGCCCCGATCCTGGCGTTCAAGGCGAAGTTCCCGATCCAGCGCATGACGACGCCGGGCCTGTGCTGGATCGACGCCGCCGCCTACACCATGACGCTGCGTAACGACATGTATTCGCCGGTGTACGGTTCGATGGCGGAAGTCTACAAGGCGACCCATGCGGCCGACTTCACCTCGCTGGCCTGCAACAGCCAGCAGATGGCCAGCTACCTGAAGCTGAAGGTCGGCGAGATGACCGGCTACTCGGATTCCCCGATCGGCTATCCGTCGAACATGCAGCCGGCCCTGGCCTACGCCGCGGACGTCGGCGGCACCGGCGGCAAGCAGGCCTGGGCCCTGTTCATGTCGCGTACCGTCAAGCCGGTCTACAACGACCAGCCGCAGTTCGACATCCTCCCGCGCTGATGCGCCGGTTCCGGCCGCGCCGGAACCGCCTGCCGACGGCACCGCGTCCCATGGACCCGGTGCCGTTTTTTCTTTCCGCGCAACGGGCGAGGCGCGCACGATTGGCGCATCGGCTGTCTGTGAGTAAATTGTTTTACAATCGCAAGACTTGTTCTAAATTTAACATCGCGCGCCTGCGCCACCCCACGTCCATGCCCACGATCTCGGTCGTCATCCCGAACTACAACAATGCCTCGACACTGGCCCGCGCGATCGAGTCGGTGCTGGCGCAGCGCCATCCCGCGTTCGAGATCATCGTCATCGACGACGGCTCGACCGACGCGTCGGCCGAGGTCGCGGCCGGTTTCGGCGAGCGCATCCGCTATATCCGCCAGCCCAACGGCGGCGTCTCGGCCGCGCGCAACAACGGCGTGCGCCAGGCGCGCGGCGACTGGGTCGCCTTCCTCGACGCCGACGACATCTACCTGCCGGAACGCCTGGCCGCGCATGCGCGCTGGATCGAGCGCGAGCCGGACATCGATTTCCTGTTCGCCGACCAGGAATACCGCGAACCCGACGGCAAGCTGCTGCAGCGCGCGATCGATGCCAGCGCCTGCGGCCGGGAACTGCTGGCGCGCCATCCGGGCAGCGTCGAGATCCCGATCCGCAAGGACGACTTCGAGGCCTTCGTGGCCGACGGCTTCGCCGAGATCCGCACGCTGACCATCCCGCGCCGCACCTTCCTCGCGCTGGGCGGCTTCCCGGCCGAGCACAAGATCGGCGAGGACCTGTTCTTCTTCATCCGCCTGTGCGCGGCGAGCCGCAAGGGCGGCGTCGTCAACCTGCCGCTGGCGGTCTACTACATCTACCCCGGCAGCGCGCTGCGCAAGGACGTCGTGCTGGCCCAGCGCCGCTACGTCGCGGCGCTCGACGCGCTGGAGCCGGAATTGCGCGGCGCCGACCCGGGCATCCGCCGCGGCTGGCGCGCCAAGCTGCGCCAGGGGCGCCTGAGCCTGGCCTATATGTACCTGCGCAAGGGCGAACGGCGCGCGGCGCTGGCCGCGGTGGCGCCGATGCTGCTGCGCACGCCCTCGCTGACGTCGCTGCGCGACGTGGCATCCATCGTGCGGGGCATCCCGTGACGACGCGCGCCGTCGGACGGGCGATCCCGCCGCACCTGTCGCTCTACCTCGACCTGGTGCGCTTCGCGGCCGCGCTGTTCGTCGTGCTGTACCACACCTGGAGCCTGACGTTTCCCGACCGCCCGTTCAAGTGGCCGGGGCACGAGGCCGTGGTGGTGTTCTTCGTCCTGTCCGGCTACGTGATCGCCCATGCGGCGACGGCGCCGGGCATGACCTTCGGGCTGTACCTGCAGCACCGGATCGCGCGCATCGTGCCGGTCGCCTGGACGGCCCTGCTGCTGGCACTGGCGGCCTGCCTGCTGTGGCCCGGCCTGCCCGGCGCGGAGTCCCTGGGGTGGGGAACGCTGTCGAACGCCCTGTTCATCGCGCAATCGGGGCCGTTCGCGGTCGCGGCGCCGCTGAATCCGCCGTTCTGGTCGCTCAACTACGAGGTCTGGTACTACGCCATCTTCGGCGCCTGGCTGTTCGCACCGGCCCGGTGGCGCGTGGCACTGGTGCTGGCGGCCTGCCTGCTGGCCGGCCCCAAGATCCTGCTGCTGCTGCCGGTCTGGCTGCTGGGCGTGCTGCTGTACCGGCGCATGCCGGCGTGGAAGCCGGCGCTGGCCTGGACCTGCCTGCTGGCCTCGGTCGCCATCGGCGTGCTCATGACCTGGCTCGACGTGTCGGACGTCCTGCGCGCGCACCTGTATGCGCTGGTGCCGTTCGCCTGGCGCGCCCATTATTCGACCCAGTTCTTGTACGACAACCTGCTGGGCCTGGTGGTGGCGATGCATTTCGCGGCCGTGTCCTCGCTCGGCTGGTTGCCGCGCCTGGTCGAACGCGCGGCGCGGCCGATCCGCTGGCTGGCCGGCTGCACGTTCACGCTGTACGTGTTCCACGGTCCGCTGCTGGTGCTGATCCGCGACGTGGCCGGGATCGCGGCGCCGCTGCCGTTCTATGCGGCGATGGCGCTGGGCGTGCTGGTCGCGGCCGAGCTGACCGAGCGCCGCGTCAAGTGGTACCGGGGCCGCATCGCGGCGCTGCAGGGCCGGTGGCGCCGCCCGCGCGCGCCGGCCATCGCCGCGGCGGACGTCACCGATCCGGATGTGCCGCAACAACACTAATGTTTTTCAATCGTGCAATTGGGCGGGAAGCCCGCAGGGTAGAATCGCCGGATTGCCGGAGGCGGCCGGTCCGGTCGAAGGGGTAAGGAAAGTCTGGTATGGCCAATCTGCGTCGTTCGCTCGTCATCAATTTCTTCTCGTCGTCGGGCGCGTCCCTGCTTCAGTTTTTCTGCAGCATCCTGCTGGCGCGGATGCTCAGTCCCAGCGAGATCGGCGTGTTCTCGATGACGGCGGTGTTCGTCAACGTCGCGCACATGTTCCGCGACTTCGGGGTCGCCAGCTATGTGCAGCGCGAACCCGACCTGACGGTCGACAAGATGCGCTCGGCCATCGGCGTGATGCTCGCCACCTCGTGGTCGCTCGCGCTGTTCCTGTTCCTGGTGAGCGCCCCGCTCGGCGTGTGGCTGCGCGAACCCGGGGTCGTGCCGGTGATGCGGGTCCTGGCCCTCGGCTTCCTGATCGTGCCCTTCGGTTCGATCACCCATTCGATGCTGCTGCGCGAACTGGCGGCCGACAAGCAGGCGGTGGTGACCGCGGCCGGCACGCTCAGCTATTGCGTCAGCTGCCTGGGCCTGGCGGCGCTGGGCTGCGGGACCATGAGCCTGGCGTGGGCCAACCTGATCAACATCTCGGTGTGCGCGCTCGTCTACATCCCGTTCCGGCCCAAGGGCATGCCGTGGCTGCCGTCGTTCCGCCACTGGCGCAGTGTCGTCAACTTCGGCGTCGGCACGCTGCTGACCAATTGCGTGCAGGCCGTGAGTGGCGCGATTCCCGACATGTTGCTGGGCAAGCTCGGCAGTGCGCGCCTCGTCGGCCTGCTCAGCCGCGCCACCTCGACGGTGCAGATCTTCAGCTATGCCGCCGGCACCACGATCACCTATGGCGCGCTGTCCTACCTGTCGCAGGCCCACCACCGCGGCGAATCGCTGGCGCCGATCCTGCGCCGCGCCACCTCGCTGCTGACGGGGATCGGCTGGCCCGCCTTCGCCCTGACCGCCGTATTCGGCAGGGACCTGGTGCTGGCCTTGTACGGCTCCGCGTGGATCGATTGCGTGCCCGCCATCGCCCCGCTCGCGCTGGCCGCCGGCGTCACGCTGCTGTTCCAGTACGCGCCGGTGGCGCTGACCGCGATGGGCATGGCCTACCTGGGCGCGGTGCCGCAGCTCGTCACCTGCATCGGGCGCCTCGTGTTCGGCTACGTGCTGTTCGACGGTTCGCTGGTGTCGTTCGCCTGGGCGGTCAGCCTGGCCACGCTGGTGGGCGGGCCGGTGCTGGTCTACCAGCAGACGCGCCACCTGGGCTTCGGCCTGGGCGCGATGTTCGGCTCGGTGGCGGCCAGCGCGCTCGTCACGCTGGTCTGCACCGGCGCCGGCATGGTGCTGCACCTGTTGCTGCCGGAATCGCTGCCGCCCCTGCTGCGCCTGCTGGTGGCGCTGCCGCCGCTGGTCGCCGTCTGGTATGCGAGCCTGCGCGCGACGCGCCATGAACTGCTGGAAGAAGTGCACCGCCTGGCGGGCGCGGCGCGCATGCGCGTGCTGCGCCTGGTGCGGCCGGCGGGGGCGTGATGGCTTGCAGCGTGACCTTGGGCCCCGGCCTGCGCCGGGGCGCTGAGCCGCGTGCGCGGCTCAGCGCTTGCCGGCGCCCAGCACGCGTTCGCAGGTGCGCAGGAACTGGTAGGCGACGGCCGCGGTGCTGTGCTCGCGCGCCAGTTGCAGGCCACCCTCGGCCAGCTGGCGGGCCAGCGCCGGATCGCCGAGGATGCATTCGATCGCGGCGGCGATGTCGTCCGGGTCGTTGCCGTCCACCAGCAGGCCGCTGACGCCGTCCTCCACCGCCTCCACCACGCCGCCGGCGCGCCCGCCGATCACCGGCTTGCGGCAGGCATTGGCTTCGCGGAACACCAGGCCGAAGCCCTCGGTATCGCCGTCCGGCATGGTCCGGTTGGGCATCAGGAACAGGTCGCACAGGCGCAGGTAGCGCAGCAGGTCGTCGTCCGATACCTTGCCGACCAGGGTCACCCATTCCTGCAGGCCCTCGGCGGCGATCAGCCGTTCCAGCTCGGCGCGCAGCTCGCCGTCGCCGACGATCAGGTAGCGCACGTCGGGACGGCGCGCCACCACGCGCTTCATCGCGCGCACGGCCATGTCGGCGCCCTTGCGCGGCACCAGGCGGCCGACGGTCAGGATCACCTGCTTGCCGTGCAGCCCGTGGCGCGCCATCAGTTCCGGATCGCGCTCGCCGGGCGTGAAGCGGTCGACGTCGACGCCGTTCTGGATCAGCACCATCGATGCGGGCGGCACGCCCATCGCGCTCATCGCGTCGCAGGTGAAGGAGCTCACCGCGACCACCTTGTCGGCCGCCAGCAGGAACTGCTTGCGCTTCTGGCCGAGGCGGCCGTCGGTGCGCGTGGTGATTTCCTCGCCGTGCACGTAGATGACCAGCTTGCAGCCGAACAGCTTCTTGAGCGCGATGCCGAGCCAGGAACCGGTCACCAGCTCGCCCACGCACACCAGGTTGATGTCGTGCCGGCGCACCACCTGCGCCGCCTTGTACAGCACCTTCGCATACAGCGGCAGGTCCTGGGTCAGCAGGCGCCACAGCGAGACCAGCTTGTTGGCCGGCGGCGGCATCATCGCCGGGCGCAGCAGGCGGATGCGCTCGACCGGGAACGGCTGCGCGGCATCGTGCTCGCGCCAGCCCGGGATTTCCTGGCGGTTCTGGTAGCTGGTGGTGGCGCTCAGCACGCGCACGCTGCCGGGCGGCATGTGACGGCACAGGTTGTCGTACACGACGGCCGAGCCGCCGTGGATCGGCGTGAAGGTGCTGGCGACCAGCAGGCAGCGCACGTCGGTGCCGCCGCCGGCGGCGGTGGCGCGCGGCGCATCCGGCACCGGGGTCGCGCGCACGAGCATGTTGCGCGCCATCTGGAACGAGATGCGTTCCTGGCTCAGGCCCCAGGGCGTGAAGCGCGGCAGCTCGAACGGGTCGGTGTCGCCCTTCGCCGCGCCCATGCTGGTGGTGACGGCGGTGCGGTAGCCGGCCGCCTTGACCATGTCCACGTGTTCGCGGCTGAAGTCCTTGCCGGGGCGGCCGTTCGGGTAGGCGAAGGCATGCACGGCGCCGCCGATGATGGCTTCGAGTTCGGCCTTGCAGTCGCCGATCTCGGCGCGCGCCTGCTGCGCCGTGCACTCGTTCAGGATCGGGTGGTGCACGGTGTGCGCGCCGATCTCGAAGCCCTTGTTGTGCAGCGTGCGCACCGAGGCGGCGTCGAAGCCGCGCGGCAGCAGCAGCGGGCGGCAGGCCTGCGCCTCGAGCTGTTCCATGGCGTCCAGGCGCTGGCTCAGCGGCGCGTACTTCAGGCGCGCCTGCAACTGCTCGACCAGGCGCTCGCGCGCGCCGGGCTGGTCGAGGTCGGTGTACATGCCCAGGCCGGCCGGCAGCAGGGCGCCGCGTGCCGGCAGCGCGCGCACCGCCGCCAGGATGCGCTCGTGCCACAGCACGCCGCCCTCGAGCGGGCCGGTGGTGATGAAGAAGGTGGCCGGCATCCGGCGCCGCAGCAGGGCCGGGGCGACGTTGTCGATCCATTCCGCGTAGCCGTCGTCGAAGGTCAGCGCGACCGCGCGCGCCGGCAGCGTGCCGCGCTTGAGCGCGGCGCTGGCTTCCGTCAGCGGCAGCACGTTGGCGTTGGCGCCGACGAAGTCGAGGATCTGTTCGAAGCGTCCCAGGTTCAGTTCGCCCGGCGCCAGCGGGTCGGCCAGCGTCGGCACCTTGTGGAACAGCAGCACCGACAGGCGCGCGGCCGGTCCCGCGGGCGACAGCAGCGACAGCATGCCGCGCATCATGGCCGGCTTGACGACGCCGGCGGCGACGGGCGGGGTGGCGCGCGGCACGTTCATCGCGCCGCTTGCGTCTGCAGCGAACGGAACGGCGTCGTGCGCTTCGAGGGTAGCAGGATCTTTTCCAGGCATACGAGGATGACGACGATGTCGTAGTACAGGTCGAAATAGGCCAGCGACAGGAACGAGCCGCTGACGGCATAGCCGATGATGCAGACCTGGCACATGCGCGCCAAGTTTTCCGCCCACTTCAGGTCGGGCTGGGTGGCGCAGTACTTGCGCACCCGCGTGCCGGTGCGCCAGGCGAACACCATCAGCATCATGAACATGGCCAGCCCGACGAAGCCGTGATCGCCCAGCACCTGGAACCAGATGCTGTGCGCCACGTGGTAGTCGAGCGGATTGGGCGCGTACATCGCGAACATGCGCGGGGTGAACACGTTGTAGCCGCCGCCCAGCGGGAAGGTGGAGGCGATGTTGAACGCGAACTTCCAGGCGTTGATGCGGCCCTGGGCCGAACCGTCCTCGTGGTATTCGTCGATGGTGTTCATGCGCTCGAACCAGGCTTCCGGCATCACGGCCGCGATCAGCGCCACCACGGCCAGCAGGATGATCGCGGTCTGCGCCTTCTTCTGGCTGTGGCACCACAGGAAGAACAGCATGGCCACGCCGCCGATCAGGGCGCCGCGCGAATACGAGCCGACCACCGAGACGGCGGTCAGCGCCGTCATCGCCGTCAGGCCCAGCGTGATCCACTTGTTCGTCACCTGGGTGCGCAGGTACCAGATCAGCGGCAGCGTGGTCACCAGCGCCAGCGCCATGCCGTTGTTCTCGGCGATGTAGCTGCCCTCGGGGCCGTAGACGCGGAAGTGGCCGCCCGAGGCCAGCGTGAACAGGCCGCCCTTCAGGCCGAAGATGCCGAGCGACAGGGCGACGATCCAGACGAAGATCTTCAGGTCGCGCGTGTTGTTGATCACCATCATGGTGACGAGGACCATCAGGAAGGTCTTGCTGACGCGGTCCCATTCGCGCCACACCAGTTCCGGCTCCAGCGCGAAGAAGCTGGTGAAGGTCATCCACGCCCCGAACAGCAGCAGGGTCACCGTCACCGGCGTGACCGGCAGGCGCTTGGGCTGCTTGCTGGTCAACATGGCGAGCATGGTGACCCCGGCGATCGCCGCCGCGAACGGGAAGGTATAGGCGAAGCCGTAGGTCAGCCGGTGCGGGTTCATCAGGCTGATCCATGTGAACAGCAGTGCCCCGATCGCCGGCCGCTTGAAGGCGAACGGCAGGATGCCGAAGATGATCAGGGTGATGGCGATGTCACGCATGCGGTCGCAGGGCTCCGAACAGGCCGACCACCTTGCGTGCGTTGGCGCCCCAGGTCAGTTGCATGTCGTCGATGGTGCGCTGGGCGTTCTCGGCCACGCGCGCGCGCAGCGCCGCGTCCTCGCACAGGCGGCTGACGGCGCGCGCCAGCCCGTCCGGGTCGGCCGGGTCGAATAGCACGGCATTGTGGTCCTGGCGCAGGATTTCCTCGATGTTCGGCTGGGCCGGGCCGACGATCGCCTTGCCCAGCGCCAGGTACTCGAACAGCTTCAGGGGCGAGGCGTACGCCACCACGGCCGGCTGCAGGGCGATGTCGAACGCGGCCACGTGGCGCGCCACGTCGTCGCGCCCGACGATGCCGGTGAAGGTCACGCGGTTCTCGATGCCCAGCGCGCGCGCCTGGCGCTCCAGGCCGGCGCGCGCCGGGCCGTCGCCCACCACCAGCAGGTGGCGCGGCGAACCCGGCGGGTCGGCGGCGATCAGGTCGAGCACCTTGTCCAGGCCGTGCCAGTCGCGCACGAAGCCGGTGAAGCCCAGCACCAGGCGCCCGTCCAGGCCGAGCGCGCGCTTGGCCGCGGCGACGTCGGGGGCGCGGTCGAAGCGCTCGCCGTTGATGCCGTTCGGGATCACCACGATGCGCTTCGGGTCGACGCCGTAGGATTGCACGATGTCGCCCAGCACCTGCGTCACCGGCAGCACCATGTCGGCGTTCTTCCATGCGTAGGCCTGCGACCAGCGCGCCAGCCTGGTCAGCGCCAGGCCGTCGTAGCGGCTGCGTTCTTCCAGGATCGGCGCGTTCACTTCCAGCAGCAGCGGCAGCTTGTGGCGGCGCGCGGCCCAGATCCCGGCCGGCAGGAACAGGTTGTAGCGCTCGTAGATGCAGTCCGGCCGGTGGGCGCGGATGGCCTTCGCCAGGCGCCGGTAGGCGACCAGCGAATAGCCCAGCTCCATCAGTTCATAGAACCACTTGGGCAGCCAGCGCTTGAGCAGCGCGACGGCGCCGGCATCGGCGCCGAACGATTCGGTCTCGGCGCTCGGCGGCGCCACGATGACGATCTCGTGGCCCTGCGCGCGCAGCGCATGGATCATTTCTTCGATATGGACGTATTGCCCGTCCTTGGAACGGGTACGGTGGTGGTAGAGGATGCGCACTGGAAACTGCTCCACGTGTGAGACGGATGGCGGGCGGCATGCGGCCTTGCCATCGACGGGTCATGCTGCTGCGAAAAATTTACTTTACGACAGCATCTTACCTTAAATAAATTTAAACTTTCACACGGTAAGATGTGCCGTGCGCGCCTGCGGCAGGGTACCGGAAGGCGCGCCGCCGGCGGTTGTCAGGAAGCGACACTGACGCGCAGGAAGGCTTCGAACATCATCAGCGACCACAGGGCCACGCTGTGGTCCGCGCTGCCGGCCTGGTGCTGCTCGACCAGCCGTTCCAGCGTGCGGCGCTCGAAGATGCCGGTGTCGAGCAGGCGCTCGCCCAGCACGGCGTCGCGCACGGCCTGGCGCAGCGGGCCGCGCAGCCAGGCCGCCAGCGGGATCGAGAAGCCCTTCTTGGCGCGGTACATGATGTCGTTCGGCAAGTGCGGCTCCAGCGCCTTCTTGAGGATGTACTTGCCTTCGCCGCCGTGCAGCTTGAGGTCGTTCGGCAGCGTGGCCGCGTACTCGCAGAAGGTGTGGTCGAGCAGGGGCACGCGCACCTCGAGCGAATGGGCCATGCTGGCGCGGTCGACCTTCGTCAGGATGTCGCCCGGCAGCCAGGTCTTGAAGTCGAGGTACTGGATCAGCGCCAGCGGGTCGTCGGTGGGCGCCTGCGCCGCGTGCCCGCGCATCACCTCGATCGCGCGGTAGCCCTGCAGGCGGCTGCGGAACGATTCCGAGAACAGCTGTTCGCGCTGGCGGTCCGGCAGGCGCGACACGCCGTGGAAGTAGCCTTCGACCAGGTCGCGCGCCAGCGCCTCGAAGGTGGTCTTGGCGCGGAACATGCGCGGCGCCCAGTCGGCCTTCGGGTACAGGCTGCCGAGGGTGCCGAACAGCGGCTTCCTGATCGCGTCCGGCAGCTTCGAGCGCACGCTGTGCTCGGCCATGGCGAAGCGGTAGCGGCGGTAGCCGGCGAAGTTCTCGTCGCCGCCGTCGCCCGACAGCGCCACCGTCACGTGGCGGCGCGCCAGCTGGCACACGCGGTAGGTCGGGATCGCCGAGCTGTCGGCGAACGGTTCGTCGTACAGGCCGGCCAGCGTGTCGATCAGGCCGTAGTCGTCCTTGTCGACGATCTGGGCGTGGTGGTGGGTGCGGTAGCGCTGCGCCACCTCGGTCGCGTACTTCGTCTCGTCGAACTCGGGGTCGTCGAAGCCGATCGAGCAGGTCGTCACGCCCTCGCCGATGCGGCCGTCGGCGTCGGCCGCCATCATGGCGACGACGGCGCTGGAGTCGACGCCGCCGGACAGGAAGGCGCCCAGCGGCACCTCGGATTCCATCTGGTGGCGCACGGTCTCGCGCAGGCGGCCGATCAGTTCCTCGGCGACTTCGGCCTCGGGTCGCGGCGCGGCCGGCTTGAATGCCAGGTCCCACCAGCGGTGCGGCTTGACGTCGCGGTCGCCGACCCGCAGCAGGATCGCATGGCCCGGGCTCAGCTTGTAGGCGTTGTGGAAGATGGTGTTCGGTTCCGGCACGTAGCCGTAGGCAAAATAATCCTCGACGGCGCGCGGGTTCAATTCGCGGGAGAGTTCCGGGAACGTCATGATCGACTTCAGCTCGGAGCCGAACACGAACAGGCCGCCCGGCAGCAGCGAGTAGAACATCGGCTTGACGCCGACGTGGTCGCGCGCCAGGAACAGGGTCTGTCGGCGCCGGTCCCACACGGCGAAGGCGAACATGCCGCGCAGCCGGTGCACGCACTCGACGCCCCAGGCGACCCAGGCCTGCAGCACCACCTCGGTGTCGGACCTGGTGCGGAACACGTGGCCCAGCGCGACCAGCTCGTCGCGCAGCGCGCGGTAGTTGTAGATCTCGCCGTTGAACACCAGCGCCACGTCGCGCGCGGCGTTCAGGAACGGCTGCTGGCCGGTCGCCACGTCGATCACCGACAGGCGGCGGTGGCCCATGCCCAGCCCCTTCTCCAGGTACAGCTCGCCCTCGTCGGGGCCGCGGTGGTGCTGGCTCTCGTTCATGCGCCGCAGCGCTTCGCGGTCGATGTCCCGGCTGCCGTGGGTATCAAAGATGCCGACTATTCCGCACATATCGATGGTTTCCTGCTGAAAATGAAACGATAGCGCGTCAGCGCGTTTTCTGCCCACACAGTCCGTCGTACAGGGCGCCGTAGGCGGCCACCATGGCGCGCAGGCTGAAGCGTTCCTCGACGCGCCGGCGTCCGGCGGCGCCGTGCGCCGCGCGCAGGGCGGCGTCGCCCGCATGGCGTTCCAGCGCCGCGGCGAGCCGCCCGACGTCGCCGGCCGGCACCAGCAGGCCCTGCACGCCTTCGTCCACCACTTCCGGGATGCCGCCCACGTTCGACGCCACCACCGGCAGGCCGCAGGCCATCGCTTCCAGCATCGACACCGGCGTGCCTTCGGCCAGCGAGGGCAGGGCGAACACGGCGAAGCCGTGCAGCAGCGCGGCGATGTCGGCGCGCGCGCCCGGCAGCCAGACGCTGTCCCGCAGGCCCAGCGCCGCGACCTGTTCGCGCACGGCCGGCAGCAGCGGGCCGTCGCCGACGATCGCCAGCTTCAGCCGCGGCGCCAGGTCCGGGCGCGCCGCGCGCAGGCGCGCGAAGGCCTCGACCAGCACCCGGTGGTTCTTGACGTCCTGGACGCGCGCCACGGTGCCGATCACGATGTCGCCGGCGGCCCAGGGCGCATCCGCGGCCGGCGCCCCGCCCGGCGCGAACTTGTCGGTGTCCACGCCGTTCTTGATGAACAGGGTCTTGGCCTGCGGGATGCGCACCACGTCGGCCAGCCAGCGGCGCAGGTCTTCCGAGACCGGGATGAAGCGGTCGACGAAGGGCACCAGGCGCCGGCGCAGGAAGTTGTGCTTCGGGTTCAGGCCGTGCGGATCGGCGGCGTCGCGTCCGTGCTCGGCATGGACGCGCACCGGCACCCCGGCCAGCGTGGCCGTGAACGCGTATTCCAGCGCCGCCAGGTTGTAGGTGTGCAGCACGGCCGGGCGCAGGCGCCGCATCAGGCGCCAGAAACCGAGGTGGGTGCTCAGGCCCAGGCCGGGCGGCTTGCCGAGCGCGTGCAGCGCGACGTCGGCGCGCGCGATGCGCTCGGCGAAGTCGGTGTAGCGGGTCAGGCACACGACCGCGTGCCGGTACGCCGGCATGCGGTTGATGCAGTCGACCAGCAGCGTTTCCAGGCCGCCCACGCCGAGCGCGTACACGAGGTGCACCACCAGCGGCCGCCGGTCGGCGGCGGCGGCCGCCGCGGTGTCGATCGCCACGGGCGCGCGCGCGTTCATCGGGCCCGCTGCGCGTCGAGCGCCCCGTCGATCGCCGCGCCGTGGTCCTGCAGGAAGCGGCGCAGCGTGGCGCGCGCCTGCTCCGGATCGTCGTAGGGCACGGCCAGCATGACGGCGGCGCCGTCGTCGCCGCGCAGCAGCGCCTTGGAGGCGGCCTGGCGCAGCTTGCCGACGTAGTCGCTGCTCGTGTAGTGGCCGCCGATCCACTTGAACGACCACACCAGCAGCGGGCCCTGGCCCTGGGCGCGCAGCACGGTCTCGCGCAGCGCCAGCGGATGGCCGGCCAGCGCCTCGGTGCGGCCGGCGCCCTCGACCTCGTGCCAGGCGTCGTCGTAGTCGGCCAGGCGGTTCAGGGAGCTGATCAGGGATGTCTCCTTGTCCTGGTTGCGGTAGTACAGCACCGTCAGCCCGACCGGCAGGCTGCCCATCCTGTAGACCCGGTGCAGGCGCGCGCGCGGCGCCAGGTAGGCCGGCTTCCAGTCGGTGAACTCGGGCGCCGGCGGCAGGGCCAGCGCCTGCGCGATGGGGGCGAGATCGACCGGCGCCGGGTTGTGGTTGGCGCGCTCGCCCACCCAGGCGGCGGCCGGCCAGACGGCGCACAGGGCCAGCACGGCGGCGACGGTGGCGGCGAAGCGCGGCGGCATCGTGCCGCCGGCCGGGGCGGTGACGTGCACGTCGGCGCATGCCGCCGATGCCGGGGCCGGCTCCGCGCCGTCCTCGCGCCAGTAGCTGCCGATCCAGAACATCAAGAACATGACCAGGCCGAAGAACAGCCAGCCGTAGATGATGTGGTCGACGCCGGTGGCCAGCTCCATGCCGGACAGGTGGCCGATCATCACGATCATGTAGGCGCGCAGGCCGTTGGCGACGATCGGCACGATCACCGACAGGCCGACGAACAGCGCCCGCTTCATGGTCGAGCGATAGGTGAGGTAGGCGTACAGGCTGCCCAGCGTGATCGAGGAGATCAGGTAGCGCACGCCGCTGCAGGCCTCGACCACCGACCAGTTCCCGGTCGGCAGCTCGAAGCGGGTGCCGCTGCGCAGCACCGGGATGCCGGTGGCGCGCACGGCCCAGACGGTGAAGTCGGCGGTGAACTGGATCAGCGGGCCGACGAAGACTTCGCCGAACGGCACCGCGAACAGCAGGAACAGCAGCGGGAAGGCGAGCGAACCGGCCAGGCGCCGGCCGAGCAGGGCCAGGGCGGCGGCCGGGAACATCGCGACGAAGGTGTATTGCGCGACCACCTGCACCTCGCCCAGGCGCGCGGCCAGCCAGCCGGCGCCAAGCACGGCCAGCAGCAGCAGGGCCGGCGGATACGGGCTGGGCGGGTACAGGCGGAAGTTGACGCGTCGGCGCCAGATCAGCCACAGGCTGATCGGTAGGATCACGTAGCCGTGGGCGAACGTCTCGGAACTGTTCCAGACCGAGACGATCGAGGCGACGGTGCCGAAATAGAAGGCGAACGGGGCCAGCAGCGCGATGGCGAGCAGGACGGCGGCATGGCGCGACAGCGGCGGAGAGAGGTGGGCGGCGCCGACGCCGGGAGGCGGTTTCAGGAACATTCGAGGTTCTCTCCTATGCATGCCAGGTTGCTCGACCAGCTGTAGCGGCGTTGCACCTTGGCGCGCGCGGCCTGGCCGATGGCGGCGGCGGCGTCGTCCCGTCCGGCCAGCAGGGCGCCGACGGCGTCGGCGAAGGCGGGCGCGTCGGCGGCCAGCACCAGCTCGCTGCCCGGCTCGGCGTCGATGCCTTCCAGCGCCTGCGGCGAGACCACCACCGGGGTCGCCATCGCCATCGCTTCCAGCACCTTGTTCTGGATGCCGCGCGCGATGCGCAGCGGCGCCACCGCCACCGCCGCGTGGGCGATGTAGGGACGCACGTCGGGCACGGTGCCGGTGACGACGATCCCGGCGCGCTTGCCCAGTTCCTGCACCTGCTGCGACGGGCGCGAGCCGACGATGTAGAACTTCAGGTCCGCGAAGCGCGCGCGCAGGTTCGGGAAGACCTCGTCGGCGAACCACTGCACGGCGTCGACGTTGGGCCAGTAATCCATCGCGCCGGTGAACACCAGCGCGCGCTCGCCCGGCGCGTACGGGCTGGCGTAGTCCTGCGCCGGCGAGAAGTAGTCGGTGTCCACGCCGTTGCTGAAGTGGCCGATCTTGGCGCTGCTCTCCGGCGCCAGGCGGCGGAACAGATCGGCCTCGGGCGCCGACACGAACAGCGAGGCGTCGTAGTCGCGCGCCACCTGGCGCTCGTAGCGCAGCAGCTGCTTCGCCTCGTAGCCGTACAGCAGGCTCATCGGGAACGATTTCTGCTCGGCGTACTGGCGCCATTTGTCGGAGTCGACGTCCACGAAGTCGACGACGCGGCGCGCGTCGCGGTAGGAGGCGGCGTACTGCGCCATCGCCGACGAGAACACCAGCACGCGCTTGACGTCGTGCGCGGCGACGGTGTCGCGTACCCAGCGCGCCATGGCGGCGTCGCGGTAGTACTCGAGCGACAGCGAGCGGTTCTTCAGCAGCGCCGCCAGGCTCTTCACGCGCGCCAGCAGCGGGTTCATCGGCGCGAAATGGCTGCTCGCGCACAAGGCCTGCACGTGCGGCACGTACTGCCAGTCGTCCTTGTCGTCCACGAACGTCGCCAGGTGCACCCGGTAGTGGCGCGCCAGGTGCTTGAGCAGGTGGTAGGAGCGGATCTTGTCGCCCTTGTTGGGCGGGTAGGGGATCCGGTGGATCAGCAGCAGCAGGTCTTCCATGGTCAGCCCAGGTTGCGGACGATGTACGGTCCCATGAAGTTCGCCAGCGGCAGCGGCAGCTTCTTCCACATCTTGATGAACAGCTGGTACTTCGGGTTCAGCGGATTGTTGTCGGGCAGGGCGGCGGCGCCGTACAGCTTGTACTCGTAGGGCAGGTGCTGGGCGGTGAAGCCCCAGTTCTTCTTGAAGTCGTAGGCGCCGGTGCCCAGCTTGCTGCGGCCGAAGTCGAAGACGCGGCAGCCGCGCGCGCTGGCGGCCTGCATCAGGTTCCAGTACATGAAGTCGTTGCCGGCCACCTCGCGCGCCAGGTCCATGCCGCCGCCGTAGTAGGGCACGACCTCGTCGCGCCAGTAGAACGACAGCACGGCCGCCACCAGGCGGTCGTCGGAGGTATAGATGGTGCGCACCTCGCACTCGTCGCCGAAGGTCTGCTGCAGCAGGGCGAAGTATTTTTTCGGGAACACCGGGGTGCCGAGGCGGTGCACGCTGTGCGCGTACGCCTCGAACATGCGCTCGACGTTGTCCTCGACCACGCCGCGCAGGCCCAGCTTGATGCCCTTGCGGACCATCGCGCGCTGCTTGCGCGGGATGGCGTTCAGGTTGGCCTCGTCGTCGCCGCTGATCTCCTTGCGGAAGGTGACGTACAGTTCCTTGGTGTGCCAGCTGGCGTCGTCCGGGTGGAAGCGCTGCATGCCGCGGTATTCGAGGTGGCCCACGCCGAGCTTCTGCGCCAGCGCGTCGGCGGCACCGTCGAGCATGGCGGCGACGCCCGCGGCGCCGTTGGTGGCCGGGCCGCCGTACACGCAGAACGGCATCGCGCCCAGCGAGTGGCCGAACAGGCGGCTCTTGATCTCGGCCAGCGGCAGCACGCCGACGATGCGGCCGTCCTGCTGCACGTAGTAGAAGAAAGTCTTGATGCCGAACGCCCGTTCGATCACCGTCTGCCAGCCGGACAGGTGGAAGAAGGTGGCGTCGGGGCAGGCGCGCACGAACGCGTCCCAGCGCGGGTAGTCCGCGGGCTGGAGCAGGTGCAGCGTCAGCGGGCCGGCCGCGGGGGCGGGAGCGGCGGGGGCGGGGGTGGCGAGCTTGGCCTGGGCGGCTTCGATGATCGAGTTCATGGGCGTCCCAGGAAAATGCGGTCCATGCGGTCCCAGGCGAAGTCGCGCGCCAGGGCGTCGATGCGGCTTTCCATGCGGTCGATGTTGACGTAGTGGCGGAAGCGCGCCTTGGCGCCGATGCCCTCGGGGCGCGGCTGGCCGGGGTCGACTTCCCACGGATGGAAGTAGAACAGGGCGCTCTGGCGGTCGTCGCGGTTGACCTTGGCCATCATCCAGCGCGACAGCGCGTAGGGCAGCAGGCGGAAGTAGCCGCCGCCGCCGGCCGGCAGGTTGCGGCCCATCATCTGGACGGTGGTGATCGGCACTTCGAGCAGGCCGTCCGGCCCGTTCGGGTAGAAGGCGAAGCGCGGCGCTTCCGGCATGCCGTAGTGGTCGTGCACGACCGGGTAGATGCTCGAGCTGTAGCGGTAGCCGGCTTCGCGCAGCACGTCCAGCGCCCACAGGTTGTCGCGGCCGATCGAGAAGCTGGGCGCGCGGTAGCCCAGCACTTCCTGGCCGCCGATGTCTTCCAGCAGGGCCTTGGCCGAGCGCACGTCCTGCATGAACTGGGCGCGGTCCTGGTCGGAGGCGCGCAGGTGGCCGTAGCCGTGGCTGGCCAGTTCGTGGCCGCCGGCGACGATGCGGCGCACCACGTTCGGATGGCGCTCGGCGATCCAGCCCAGCGTGAAGAAGGTCGCACGCACGCCGTGGCGGTCGAACAGGGCCAGGATGCGGTCCATGTTCGCCTCGACGCGGCATTCGCGCGTGGGCCAGCTGGCGCGGTCGATGTACGGCGCGAAGGCCGAGACCTGGAAGTAGTCCTCGACGTCGCAGGTCATGGCGTTGCGGATGCGTTCTCCGGGGGCCGGCGCCGGGCGCGCGGCGAGTTCGTACATGTTCATTTCTGGTTGTCCACGTGAGGGGTTGCCGTCTCGTTCGGCGTGGCGACGATCTTCTTCAGGATCGACAGCACCGAGACGATCGATTTTTCCAGGCGCATCATGCGCTCGTCCAGCATCTCGACGCTGCTGGCGCGGCGCTCGCCGCGGCGCTCGTCCAGGTTCGGGTCGCGCGCCGGCGCCGGGCCGGCCTGCGCATACCCGGCATGCTCGGCATGCGTGGCGGGGGCCGCCGTCGCGGCCGGCGCGCCCGCGGCGGCCAGCGGCTCCGGCAGCCGGTATTCCTCGTCGATGTCGCGGATGACGGTCTCGATCTCTTCCGCGCCGAACGCGTGCAGCTCTTCCAGGTAGCCCATCAGCAGCACGCGGTCCATCAGCGTGTTGATCTTGCGCGGGATGCCGCCGCTGTAGGCGTAGACCGCCGCGTGGGCGCCCTCGTCGAACGCCGGGTCGCCCTGCCAGCCGACGGTGGCCAGGCGGTGCTCGACGTAGGCGCGGGCTTCCTGCGCGTCGAGCGGCCCGAGGTGGTAGCTGGCGATCACGCGCTGGCGCAGCTGCTGCATGCCGGGGCTGTGCAGCGTGGCGCGGAACTCGGGCTGGCCGAGCAGGAAGGTCTGCAGCAGCGACTTGTCGTCGGTCTGGAAGTTCGACAGCATGCGCAGTTCCTCGACCGTGCGCGCCGACAGGTTCTGGGCCTCGTCGATCACGAGCAGGGCGCGCTTGCCCTGGTGGTCGACGTCGCACAGGAATTTTTCCAGGCGCGTCAGCAGGTCGGTCTTGCTGGCGCCCTCGTACGGCAGGCCGAAGGCCGACACCACCATGCGCAGCGTGTCGTCCGGGTCGAGGTGGGTGTTGACGATGTGGGCGGCGACGATCTGGTCCGACGGCAGCCGGTTGAACAGGTTGCGCACCAGCGTGGTCTTGCCGGCGCCGACTTCGCCGGTGACGACGATGAAGCCTTCGCCCTGCGACAGGCCGTACTCGAGGTAGGCCATGGCGCGCTTGTGGCCCTTGCTGCCGAAGAAGAAGTGCGGGTCCGGGCGCAGCTGGAAGGGCTTGGCGGAAAATCCGTAGTAAGTCTCGTACATCTGTGGCTCCGCTTAATACTGGACAGAAAGGGCGGCCGCGATGGCGTTCTCGTGGTACCTGTCGTTGCTGACCACGCCGAAGCTGCCGACCACGTGGCGCAGTTCCAGCACGCCGCTCACGTGCCGGTCGATCTGGCGGTTCATGCCCACCTGCCAGCGCCGGTTGGTGCTGGCCACGCCGGTGTCGAGCGACTGCGCGCGCACCGCGTAGACGCCGGCGCGCATGGTGGTGCGCGTCGACAGCCGGTATTCGGCGTCGGCGGACGCGCCGCGCTGGCGCACGTTGTCGTTGATCGAGGCCAGCTGGTTGCCCAGCAGGGCGCTGTCGCTCTGCTGCAGGGACAAGGCGGCGCGCTGGTCCTGGAACACCGACAGCGCCAGGTTGCTGCGCGCGCCGCGCAGCACGGCGGCGAACTGCAGCCGCTTGGCGCGCACGTAGCGGTTGCTCAGGAAGTTGATGCTGTCGGCCAGGCTGGCCGGCAGGCCGGCCGCGGCCATGTAGGCCTGGATCGCCGCGCGGCGCTGGACCGGGTCCGGATACGCGCTGGCGAACATGCCGTCGAGCATCGCGGCCGTGTCGAAGGCGGCCGGCAGCAGGAATTGCGAACGCGTCGTCGTGATCTCGTCGCTGTAGGTCGCGCTCCACACCGTGTGGCGGGTGCGGTGGCTGGCGTCGAGCGCGCCGGTCTTGCCGAAATAGCGGTGGCCGAACGAGGCCTGCACGCTGGTGCGCGTCGAGGGCGTCCAGACGAAGCCGGCGCTCCAGCTGGCGCCCGAGGTACTGTCGTTCAGGCTCGCGTAGTCGTAGCTGTCGTAGCCGGCGCTGGCGGTCAGGCTCAGGTGCGGCAGCACGCGGTAGCGCAGGCCGACGATGCCGTTGTCGAGCGAGGAACGGCCGCCGATGCGGTTGTTCTGCTCCTGGCGGTTGTACGAGACGTTCCAGCCGAGGTTGGTGGACGAGGTGCCGCTGGACAAGTCCAGCAGCGTGGTGCTGGCGACGCTGCTGCCGAAACCGTTGTAGCTCGAGTCGACCGAGTCGCGCGTGAAGCGCGCGGTGGCGGTGGCGGTATTGCCGAAGCGGTGCCGCAGGTAGGGGCTGATGCGCCAGGTGCTCACTTGCGTGCGGTTGGCGCCGCTGTAGGGATTGCCGGCCAGCGGACCGAAGGCGGACACGTTCTGGCGCTGGCTGCCGGCGCCGGCGTCGACGTACAGGAACTCGTCGACCAGCATGGCGCGGGCGTCGGCCTGGTAGCGGCGGTCGCTGTCCTGCACGTTCGGCGCTTCCTTGTTGCTGTACGAGAAAACACGCCACTGCGCGGACGCGTTCAGCGTCAGGCGCGGCCCGTTGCTGCTCACGGCCAGGCCGGGCGCGGCTTCGGTGACGAAGGAATTGTGGGCGACGTCGTCGCGTTCGGTCGCGACGTTGGTCGAATAGGTCTCGCGCAGCTCCGCGAGGGGAGTGACCTTCCAGTCGGCGCGGCACTCGGCCGACAGCAGCATGGCCGCTAGCGCCAGCGGCGCGAGCTTCAGCGCCGGCGCCAGGCCGGCGCCGGCCGTGCGTGGGTGCGGCAGCTCAGCCGTAGTGATAGTCATACGTCTCTTCGATGCCGGGGAATTCCCTGGTCTTGTTATAGATGAGGTTGACGTTCTTGCAGCCTTCGAGCTGGTGCAGCGCTTCCTTGACCGCGTGCTGGGTCGTGGTCTGCGCCTCGACCACCATCACGATCTGGCCCATGTGCGACGCGAGTTCGCGCGATTCGCTGGTCAGCAGCAGCGGCGGCGAATCGAAGATCACGACGCGGTCCGGGTAGCGGTTGGCGATCTCGTCGACCAGGTTGCTCATCGTCGAGCTGGCCAGCAGCTCGGTGGCGCGCGCATTGCTGTTACCGGCTGGCAGGATCGACAGGGTATCGACATTGGTGCGCAGCATCACGTCGGCCATGTCGAGTTTGCCGTCCAGCAGGATGTCCATCAGGCCGCGGTGCGGCGGCAGGCCCAGCGTGCGCAGCACGTTCGGGCGCGCCACGTCGGCGTCGACCAGCAGCACGGTGTGGTCGAGTTCCATGGCGATGCTCATGGCCAGGTTGATCGCGCAATAGGTCTTGCCTTCGCCCGGCAGCGAGCTGGTCATCATGATCAGGTTGCCCGGCTTCTCGCCCGGCTGGCGCGGCGCGAAGGCGCGCTGCAGCAGCGGGCGCTTGATGATGCGAAAGTCTTCCAGCAGGCGGGTGCGGCCGGAGGCGGCGGTAACCATGCCCAGGTCGCGCATGCGCGCCAGGTCCAGCTCGACGCGGCGCGTGCTCCCGCGCGACGCCGGGGCCGGGGTTTCCGCGACCGGTTCCGCGACCGGTTCCGCAACCGCCAGGGCCGGCGCCACGGGAGGAACCGGGGACGGCGCGACCACGACCGCGGGCGCCGCGGCGGCGACGGGCGCCGGCTGCACGGGCTGCACGGGCTGCACGGCGTCCGGCGCCGGGGCCGCGCGTTTCAGGTCGATCCGGCTTGCCGCTTTTTCGATGATGCTCACGTTGTACTCCTTGTGATCTTAGAGCGTGGGGCGGACCAGGATCGCGGCCATGCCGGCGCCGTACGCGCCGAACAGCATCAGGACCGAGACCCCGAGGGCCACCAGGCGGCGCTTGCGCTTGACGGTCTGCTCGGCCGTCCAGTTCATGCCGATCGCGCCCAGCACGGGCAGGCCGGTCACCTCGCGCAGCGCGCCCTGGCTCATGAAGGTCGGACGCACCTGGCTCATCAGGAAGGCGACGGCCAGGCCGGCGACCAGGGCGGCGCCGAATACCAGCGAGAACAGGCGCAGGCGGTTCGGGCCGCTCGGCTGGGCCGGGACGGTGGGCGGATCGATGACGCGGAAGGTCAGCATGTCGGTGGCCGACGACAGGTCGCCCGACAGGCGCGCCGATTCGCGGCGCTCGACCAGCTTCTGGTAGTTGTCGCGGTTGACCTGGTAGTCGCGGTTGAGCTGGGCCAGCTGGGCCTCGACTTCCGGCGCCTCGGCGCTCTGGGCGCGCAGGCGCGCCACGCGGGCCGCGTATTCGTCGACGCGGGCGCGCATCGACGCCACCTGCGCCTCGGCGGCCGACAGCGACACGTTCAGCTGCTGCAGCATCGGGCTGTAGCCGGCGCCCGGGTCGATGCTGCGTTTGGTCTTGGCCAGCTCGGCGCGCTGGGCCAGCAACTGGTCGAGCAGGCGGCGGTTGGCGATGATGTCCGGGTGCTGCTCGGTGTACTGCAGGCGCAGCGCGTCGAGGTTCTTCTGGGCCACGGCGATGCGGCTCTCCAGCTCGGGATCGACCATGCCCGGATCGACCTTCTCCACGCCCGGCCTGGCCGGCTCGCCCTTGATCTGGCGGCTGATCGCATTGCGTGCCTGTTCGGCCTCGGCCAGTTGCAGGCGCGCCTGGCTCAGCTGGTCGTTCGCCTGCTGCAGCTGGCCACCGTAGTCGCCGCCGCCGTCGCGCGGCAGCAGGCCCATGTTCTTGATCTTGAATTCCTTGAGCGCGTTCTCGGCGCTGGCCAGCTTGTTTTCATAGCTCTTGATCTGGTCGTCGATGAACTGGACGGCCTTTTCGGAATCCTGCTTCTTGCCGCTGAAGCTGCCTTCCACGAAGATCTGCAGCAGCCCCTGCACGATGTCCTTGCCCAGCTTGGGGTCGTCGGACACGTAGGTGATCGTGTAGATGTCGTCGCGCTCGGTGCCGCTGAACTTGATGGTCGTCATCAGTTCGTCGACCAGCTTGTCGTGTTCCTTGGTGGTCTTGGCGCGCACGTCCAGGTCGACCATGCGCATCAGGCGCTCGACGTTCGGGCGGCTGATCAGGGTGCGGCGCATGAACATGACCTGCTGGTCCAGGTTGGGCATCGTCGTCATGCCCGACATCAGCGGCTTGAGGATGCTCTGGGTATCGACGTAGACGCGCGCCGACGCTTCGTACTGGTTCGGCAGGCGCAGCACCACCGCCCAGCCGACCAGGGCGATCGTCCAGGTAATGACGACGGCATACCAGCGGTACTTGCCGATCGCTTTCAGAAAATTAAGAAGTACGGCCGTGATTTCCGCCATGTCGTCAGTCTCGCCTAGAGTGCCCCGTACCAGGTCGGACGGGGCGGAAAAATAATCAAATGCCTTGCATGATCGCTTGTAGCCGGGGCAATTGCAATTACGCGCGAGAAAAAATTGACGGGGTTGACGGCGAGTACCGCGCCTACAACACAAATCAATTCAAGATCGCCACGAAATTGCCGAAACTACCGTTAACCAGCGTCAATAATTGTAATTATACAAACAAAATCGGCGGCGTGTCGCATGCTTCGGAGCAATCCGGCGGATGCGGCGCGCCACAGCATCGCATACACTAGCCATGCAAGTTGTTGTCTAAATTCAAACGCTTCATTGTAATGTTTCAAATAAAAAAGGGGTGCACGGTTGATGCCGAATCGAAATAACCTGCCATCAGGAAATATGACGCGGCGCCGGGCGCTGGCGGGACTGGCGGCGCTGGCCGCCGGCTGCGTCGTGGGCCCGGCGCCGGCGGCGGAACTGAAGGCGATCATTCCCGTGGTCAAGCGCTCGGTGGTGGGCGTGGGCACGTTCGAACCCACGCGCAGCCCGGCCACGGTGTTCTTCGGCACCGGCTTCGTGGTGGGCGACGGCTTGAGCGTGATCACCAACGCGCACGTGGTCCCCGATACCCTGGGGGCGGGCGGCAAGGTCGAACAACTCGGCATCGTCACGTCCGACGGCGATGCGATCCGCTTCCGCGCGGCGCGCCTGGTGGCGCGCGACGCCGCCCACGACCTGGCGCACCTGCGCCTGTCCGGCGCGCCGCTGCCGGCGCTGGAGCTGGGGGATTCGGACGGCGTGCAGGAAGGACAGGAGCTGGCGTTCACCGGCTACCCGCTGGGCATGGTGCTGGGCCTGCACGCGGCCACGCACCGCGCCACGCTGGCGGCCATCACGCCGATCGTGACGCCGTCGCTCAACTCGCGCGGCCTGGACCCGCGCCAGATCGTGGCCCTGCAGCGCGCGCCGTTCAGCATCTTCCAGCTGGACGGCACCGCGTATCCGGGCAATAGCGGCAGCCCGGTCTACGATCCGGCCAGCGGCCGGGTCTGGGGCGTGGTGAATGCAGTCTTCGTCAAGGGACTGAAGGAAACGGCGATCAGCAATCCCAGCGGAATCACGTATGCCATCCCGGCCAGGTACGTGCAGGACTTATTGCAACAAAAATAAAAATGTCGAAAGACAATTCTATCGTGCGCGCCCTGTGCGCCGGAAACTCTGTTATACAATAGGTCGTTGTTAATGGCTTAATAACATTGGCGCAATATTAAAAGGCGCTGCGGCCATCGTCAGCAGAAAGGGATTGGAAAGTGGGCAAGGACAAGGCGAACCTGATCAAACATTCGGCAATGGCGCTCGCGGCCGCGTGCACGCTGGTACTGGGCGGCTGCGCGACGCGCGCGCCGCAACCGGTCGATACCCAGGCGAGCGCCCCGGAATACCGGGTCGGCCCTGGCGATACCGTCAACATCATCGTCTGGCGCAATCCGGAAGTGTCGATGGCGGTGCCGGTCCGTCCGGACGGCAAGATCACCACGCCGCTGGTCGAAGACCTGCCGGCCGCCGGCAAGACCTCGACGGAACTGGCGCGCGACATCGAGAAGGCACTGGCGAAGTTCATCCAGCAGCCGGTGGTGACCGTGGTCGTGACCAACTTCGTGGGCAACTACAGCGAGCAGATCCGCGTGATCGGCCAGGCGGCGAAGCCCCAGGCCCTGCCGTACCGCAACGAGATGAGCCTGATGGACGTGCTGATCGCCGTCGGCGGCACGACCGAGTTCGCGGCCGGCAACCGTGCCAGCCTGATCCGCACGGTGGATGGCCGGCAGCAGAAGTTCAACGTGCGCCTGGACGACCTGATCAAGGAAGGCGATATCTCGGCCAATGTGCGCATGCAGCCGGGCGACGTGCTGGTCATCCCGGAAAGCTATTTCTGACCGCTGTCGGGATTTTTTACAGGCACGCCGCCGGCTTCCTGGCCGTCCCTGCCTGGGCTATGCTAAGTTGTTGATTTCATAGCGTTGTTTTTAGCCGCCATTGCGTGGCACAAGGATTGCTTGCCCTCAAGGAATCTGGCATTGTACGGATTGCCGATCTTTTTACGACCGACGAGGACCCGAAGTGGCTGACCAAGACCGTGACCCGCAGGACAATGCAGGCGATGTGCCGGATTCCCAGGTGGGGTCCGCGGCGCCCGCGCCTGCGGACGGGCTGTCGGCCAAGGGCGCGTCGCGCCGTCGCTTCGCCAAGACCGGCGCCGGCGCCGCCGGCGTGCTGATGACGCTGCACAGCACCCCCGGCATGGCCACGCAATTCTGCGGCATGGCGCCGTCGGCCGCCTTTTCGGTGATCAACCAGAAAACGATGAACGGCAAGGTCAGCTACCGCGGCGAAGCGCCCGTCTGCAGCGGCCAGGGGCCGACCTGGTGGTCGTCGCGTCCGTGGCCGAGCGGTTGCGATTCGAACGATTTCAAGACCTTCTTTTCGTGCAGCAGGAACGGGGCCGCCTACGCGCTGTTCAATGCCCGCGTGTTGCTTTCCGGCGCCAATGTCATCGACTGGGGCAACGGCAACCTGGGCCGCTACGTCATGGCCGCCTACCTCAACGCGGCGGCCGGGTACACGAGTTTCCTGACCACCTCCATGGTCCAGCAGATCTGGAACGAATGGTGCTTGCAGGGCTACTATGCCCCGATCGCCGGGAAAAAATGGTACGCGAACGAGATCGTCACTTACCTGAGCGGGACCATGGCCAGCGCGTGAGTGCCGGCGATACCTGGTGCCTGCGTCCCGGACAGGCGCTGCAGTACCGGCAGTGGGACGATGGGCAGGGCGACGACGAGTACGTGCTGTACAACGACCTGTCCGGCGACACCCACCTGCTGGGCGGCCCCGCCATCGAGATCCTGCTGGCCCTGGCGCGCGGCCCCGCCACGCGCGCGGCGCTGGTTGCCCTGTTGCAGGCGGAATTCGACATCGATCCCGACGAGGTCCGCTTCGAGACCGGCGAACTGCTGCAGCTCCTGCAGCGCCTCTGGCTGATCGCCCCGTCCGCATGCTGATGGCCGCGCCGCCGACCGTGGCATCGCTCACGCCCGCCGAACTCGCGCGACGCCTGGCCGGTCCCGGCCTGGCCGTCGAGACCGGCCCCTTCGTCAGCCGCATCCGCACGCCGATCCCCCAGGTCGCCGAGGGCATCGCCCTGCTGTACGGCGACTATCCGCTGCGCGACGACGGCTTCGCCGACTTCCACGTGCGCCTGCGTCCTTCGGGCGGGCTGCGCCGCTGGTACCGGCCGCAGGTCAGCTTCGACGTCGACGGCCTGGCGCCGTTCGAATCGCTGCCGCTGAACCACGCCTTCCCGATGCTGGAATGGGCGCTGAACTGGTGCATCTCCACGCGCGCCCACGGCTGGCTGATCGTGCATGCGGCCGTCGTCGAGCGCGGCGGCCGCGCCGCCATCCTGCCCGCGCCGCCCGGCTCCGGCAAGAGCACGCTGTGCGCCGCGCTGATCAGCCGCGGCTGGCGCCTGCTGTCCGACGAACTGGCCCTGCTGCGTCCCGACGACGGCCTGCTGGTGCCGGTGCCGCGCCCGGTGAGCCTGAAGAACCGTTCGATCGACGTGATCCGCGCGTTCGCGCGCGACCCGGTGCTCAGCCGCCCGGTCAGCGACACCGCGAAGGGCACGGTGGCGCACCTGAAGGCGCCGCCGGACAGCGTCGCGCAGGCGCAGCGCCCGGCGCTGCCGGCCTGGATCGTGTTTCCGCGCTACGCGGCGGGCGTCGCCACCACGCTCGTGCCGCTGGCGCGCGCGCGCGCCTTCATGCGCGTGGCCGAGAATGCGTTCAACTACAGCCACCTGGGCGCGGCGGGCTTTCGCACGCTGGCCGACACGGTCGGGCGCAGCGCCTGTTTCGAATTCCATTACAGCGACCTGGACGACGCCATCGCCACGTTCGACGCGCTGGCGTCGCCTGCCCCATGATGCGCACGCCGTCCGCGCTCCCGCTCCTGCCGCGCGTGCTGCGCGACCCGGCCCGGCTGGCCGACCTGTCGCTGGCCGACTGGGACTTGCTGCTGCGCCAGTGCGCCAGCGTCAACCTGACGGCCAGCCTGCTGGTGCTGGTGGAGGAGCAGGAACTGCTGGAGCGCATCCCGGCGCAGGCGCGCACCCATCTCGAGTGGGCGCGCGCGCAGGACCGGCGCCAGCGCCAGGCCGTGCGCTTCGAGGTCGAGAACATCGCGCAAGCGCTGCATCCCACGGGCCTGCCGGTGCTGCTGCTCAAGGGCGCCGCCTATACGACGGCGGGCCTGCGCGCGGGCGCCGGGCGGCTGTATGGCGACGTCGACATCCTGGTGCCGAAGGCGCGCCTGGACGACGTCGAGTCGGCGCTGATGCTGCACGGCTGGGCCACGACCCACCACGATCCCTACGACCAGCGCTACTACCGCGAATGGATGCACGAGCTGCCGCCGATGCAGCACCTGCGCCGCCGCACCGGCATCGACGTGCACCACGCGATCCTGCCCGAGACCGCGCCCGTGCGTCCCGCGCCGGCGCTGCTGCTGGGCGCCGCCCGCGCGCTGCCGCGCGTGCCCGGCCTGGCCGTGCTGGCGCCCGTCGACATGGTGCTGCACAGCGCCACCCACCTGTTCTTCGAGAGCGAACTCGACAAGGGTATGCGCGACCTGTTCGACCTGCACCTGCTGCTGGGCGAGTTCGGCGCCATGCCCGGCTTCTGGGACGACCTGGTGCCGCGCGCGCGCCAGCTGCAGCTCGGCCGGCCGCTGTTCTATGCGCTGCGCTACTGCCGGCGCCTGCTGGGCACGACCGTGCCGCAGCCGGTCCTGGACGCCGCCGCCGCGCAGGCGCCGCCGGCCGCGCTGCTGTGGCTGATGGACCGCCTGTTCGGCCGCGCGCTGCTGCCGCCGCACGCCAGCTGCGCGGACGCGTTCGCCGGCACGGCGCGCTTCCTGCTGTACCTGCGCGGCACCTGGCTGCGCATGCCGCCGCTGCTGCTGGCGCGCCACCTGTTGCACAAAGCCTTCGTATCGTCGCGCGGCGAGACGGCGTCGTGAAGGCCGTCCCGAGCGGCGCGCCCGCGGCGTCGGCAATCGCCTACCATGGGCATGGGATGTCGAAAATCATGCAATCCGGACAAGGTGGCATCGAATGAGCGAGGCGCGCGATCCGCTGGTGCGGCTGCAGGACCTGCAGCATTTCCTGGCCTCCGGCACGCTGGAGGAAAACCTCGAACGGCAGGCCGCCATGGCGGCGGCGCTGGCCGGCGCGGCCAGCTGCTCGATCATGCTGCTCGGCAGCGGCACCGGGGAAGACATGCGCATGAGCGTGTACGCGCGCCACGGCCCCGTGCCGGCGGCGGCGCGGGAAGCGTCGGTGGCGCGCGGGGAGGGCATCGCCGGGCGCGTGCTGGCCAGCGGCGAGGCGCTCCTGGTCGCCGACATCGCCAGCTCCGGACTGGCCGGGCTGGCGCGCCGCGACGGCCCCGCCGGCGGCAGCCTGATCTGCGCACCGATCCGCATCGACGGCCGCATCGTCGGCGTGGTGAATGTCGCCGGCGACCCCGGCCAGGCGCCGTTCGACGAGACGGCGTTGCGCCTGATCGAGGTCGCGGCGCTGTGGATCGGCAAGTCGATCCAGGTGCAGCAGCTGCAGCGCGTGCTCGACTCTCGCTTCGCCCAGCTGGCCCTGCTGCAGGAAGCCCAGCAGAAGGTGGGCGAGTCGGTGCGCACCGCCTACCGCAACCCGGAGGACGTCGCCCGCATCCTGGCGCGCTCGTTCTTCCGCGAGATGACCAGGGCCGGCTTCGAGTCGGGCCAGATCGTGAATGCCGCCTCGGAATTGATCGACCAGCTCAACCGGCACCTGCACAAGGGCCCCGGCCAGGCCTGACGCGCCGGCGCCGGACGAAAAAAAACCGGCCGGAGCCGGTTTTTTTCATGTGGCGACGCTTAGGCCTTGCGGCGGCGCATCGCTGCCAGGCCGGCCAGGCCGATGCCGAACACGGCCAGGGTTGCCGGTTCCGGCACTTCGTTGGTTTCCAGCTTCAGCTGGCCACCGTTCTGCACGAAGAAGGCCGCCGGCGGGTTGTTGCCGTTGCTTGCCGAGCCGCTCAGCACTTCCTTCATGATCGGGTCGATCGTATTGACGTCCTGCGAGGCGTTCGAAGTGACGAAGCCGAAGGTCAGGCCAGCCATCAGGTTATTGCCATCCTTGTCCAGCCAGACGCCGTCGGCGAAGAAGGTCGACTGGAACAGCAGGGTCAGGTCGCCGTTCGACGACGGGCTGCCGTCCGGGTTGATCTTGCCGCCGCCACCGGCCAGCTGGGTGAACGAGGCGATCAGGATGCCCGAAGTGGCGCCGAAGCGGTCGTCGGTGCCGCCGCCTTTTTCGGCATTGGCGTATTCCTTGACCGGGTTGTAGTAGATGTCCAGTTTGCCGCCGGCATCGAAGGTGATCTGGCCGCTGGCCAGGGTGCCGGTGCCGGTGCCGCCGGTGTAGTTGGCGGTCAGCTGACCGAAGTCCAGCAGGGATGCGCCGCCGTTGTTGGTGGTGACGTTGAAGATGCCGTTGTCGGTGAACGTGAACGGCGCGGTCGGATTGTTGATATTGCCGGTGGTGGTCACGTAGCTTTCGCCGTTGAAGCCCAGCGCACCCACGCCCTTGACGACTTGCGCATTGCTGCCGCCGTAGGCCGGCAGGTTGAGGGTATAGCCGTCGACCAGCGTGCCTGCGCTTGCGGACGCCATAATGGTTGCCGATGCCGCGATACCTGCCAACGTGTTCCAGACTGCTTTCATGTGAATCTCCTCGTTTGATCGGTGAAAAGGCTTTTGTCCTGTACACCTCTCCTTTAGCAGATTCTGTGCCACATGATCCAAGTCTTTGATTTTAAAAGAAGTTATGTTATAGAAATTATATTTTTGTGACACGGTGTAAGCCATTCCGACAGTGCGTTGTCACACTTAGTTAATCATGCGCAATGAATAAGTATGAGGAGAAACAGTCGTTCGCGGGCCATGCCGGCGCGTGGCCGGCATGGTTTACTTGAGCAATTGCTCGACGGGAAGGCGTTCGGAACGCGCGTGGGGCGCCGGGCCGGCGCCGAGGCGGCCCATGTAGACGGGGAACAGGTCGTCGTCGAAGATCAGGGCGGCAGCTTCCCGTTGCAGGCGGCGCGCCGGTTCGTGCAGCCTGGTGGCGCGCGTGAACTCCATCTTGTTGTCGCGCACGTATTTGGAAAAGATCAGCGGCGTCATTTCCGGCTGCATGAACAGGCCCAGTTGCGTCAGCGTCAGCCAGAAGCGCTGCACCGCGCGTCCGGCCTCGACGTAGTCGTCGATGCCCTGCGGGGCGCGCCTGGCCTTGAGCACGAAATGGGCGGCGCAGGCGACGCCCGGCACCAGGTCCATCTGCAGGCGTGGCGCCCAGGTGCCCAGCAGGGCGTTCACGGTCGACATGCGCTTCCAGCTGACCATCGCCCATTTCATGAGCTTGAGCGTGCCCTTGTCGACGCCGAGCGCCTGGTCCGGCACCTTGTCCGGGCTGCGCACGGCGTTCCAGTGGATGATGCGGCGGTGGACCTCGAACGCCTCGGGCATCGTCAGGCGTAGCCGGGCATTGTTGAACATCAGGCGCGCGACCTTGAACTTGGGGCGGAAGCCCTCGATCCAGCGCACGTCGTAGCCGGGGCCGACGGCCGCTTCCAGCGCGCGCTTCTCGTCCGCGCGCAAGGGCCGCGTGCTCATCGCGCGGCGCTGCACCGTGCGCGCCTTGACGGCGTCGAGCAGGGGGCTGGGCCGGATGGCCGGGTCGGGCACGAAGCGCACGTCGAACAGCGGTGCCTCGATGGGGACGGGCTCGTCGGTGGTGCCCGGCAGGATCGTCAGGCGCGTGGTGTCGGCGCGCAAGCCCTGGGCGCTGGCCGCGACGGCGATGGTTTCCAGCAGCGCGCCCATCGAGATCTGGCTCGGGTGGCCGTCCAGGTCGTAGACGGTGTCGGCGCGGGTGTCGAAGGCGTGCACGCGCAGCAGGTCGGGCGCGAGCACCTCGAAGCGCCAGCACTGGGTATTGTCGCCGCTCGGCGCCCAGCGCGCGAGGTCGAGGATGCGGTGCATCCCTTCGGGGATCGCGGCGCTCATGCCCGGGCCGCCTTGCCGGCCAGTTCGCGCGTCATCTGGCGCCTGGCCACGGCGATGATCAGGCGGTGCAGCAGGTTGCCGTTGCCGCCGGGACGCCAGGTGCGGGCCAGCTTGTTGCGGTAGGCGTCGAACTGCGCGCCGTGCGGCGCCGCCAGCACCTTGCCGCGTCCCAGCAGGATCTTCAGCGCCTCGGTGGCGACGATGCCGGCGCACAGCTGACAGGCCATGAAGGTGGACGGGCCGCGCCGTTCGGCGAAGTTGACCGCTTCCTGCACGACCAGGTAGGGCCGGTGCAGCCCGGCCGGCGCCAGGCCGACGACGAAGCGGATCGCCTTGTCCAGCTCGGGCAGGTCGCCCCAGCGGAAGTATTCCTCGAACGTCATCTGCCCCGGCAGGAAGTTCAGCAGCGCCGCGCCCATGCCCAGCGGCGCGGCCGTCGTGGCCGGGATGCCGTATTCGGCGCAGGCGGCGAAGGTCTGCTGGCGCGCGTCGAAGGCGAAGAAGTCGAGCGCGTCGACGTACAGGTCGACGCCGTCCAGGAAGGCTTGCAGGTTGCCCTTGTTCACGCCGTCCGGGAAGATCTTGATGTCGATCTCGGGGTTGATGTCCTTCGCCATGCGCGCCAGCACCTCGGCCTTCGGCTGGCCGACGGTGGACATCATCGCGCCTACCTGGCGGTTGAAATTGACGATGTCGAAGGTGTCGAAATCGGCGATGTGGAAATTGGCCACGCCCAGGCGCGCCAGCGTCAGCAGGTGCACGCCGCCGACGCCGCCGCCGCCGGCGATCGCGATGCGCTTGCCGCGCAGGATGGCTTGCTCGGCCGGCGTCACCCAGCCGATATTGCGCGAAAACGCTTGTTCATAGTGGAACGGATTGCTCATCGGTATCGCGGAAAGGGTTGTCGGGATGCGCCGCCGACGCAAGGCGCCGGCTAGGCGTGGTGCTCGTCCATGCGCAGCAGGCGATTGATGATGCCGCGCTCTTCGCGCGGCGAAAAGAAATACGGATAGAACGACTTGTCGGCGACGGCGGCATCGGGATCGGCGCTGAAAGTGCCGCCGAATTTGCGGATCTGTTCCGTCACGTATTCGAAATTCACGCGCAGCAGGTAGGCCGGCGCATCGACGCGGGGATTGGTCTTGAGTTCCCCTTCCTGGCGAAAGCCTAGCATGCGCTCGTAGAAACGGCGGTGGCGCGGATTGATCTCGATGACGATGTCCGTGCAATGGTGGATATCGCGCGCATAGATGACGGCCAGGTGGAACAGGTTGGCCAGCGAGGTTTTCGAGCGCACCGACGGATCGAAGGCGAGCTTGGTGAATTCGCACAGGCGCGCGCCGGCATTGCGGTGGGCGTCCAGTTCTTCCTTGAAGATCTGGTCGGCCATCAGGCCGATCGGCGAGTCGATGCCGATGGTGAGGGTGCCGACGACGTCGCCCTTGTCGGTCGCCGTGAGGGTGATGCGGTTGGGGTCGTCCGTAAATTGATGCGTGCCGGCATATCCGCGCCATGCATACATCTTGTTGATCAGCATGCTGGCCGAATTACGACCGTCCGCGGTATCGGTAAGCCGGATTCCATACGAATCGTGGTTCACGATAACATCCTCAAATTGCGAGGGCGCCATATTATCGCGTTCATTGAAAACATGAGCGTCCGATAGGGATGCGTCCGATTCACCCTCTGGATTATTGAAATCTTCGAAAGTCGTCATCGCAAGCACCCCCGATCCGTCATGCGGTCCGCACCGGCGGGCGGACACCGCTGCCGCCGGCCCGTATCCGCATCACGCGAAACGGCACCGGCGTTAAAATTTTTATAATAATAATATATTAACCCTTTACATTGCCTTTAGCAATGCGCGCGCCTCTTCGATTTGCGGGAAGGGCGTATTCTGGGCCAGCAGCTTGTCGAGTTCCTTGCGCGCCCCCTGCTTGTCGCCCGACTTGTGCAGGCCGACGGCGAGGTGGTAGCGGATCTCGGCGGCGTTCGGCGCCAGGCCGCTGGCCTTCTGCAGCAGCGGCAGGCCGCGCGCGGTATTGCCCTGCTCGACCAGCAGCCAGCCGAGCGTGTCGAGCACGCCTGCGTTCCCGCCGGCCAGCTTGTACGCCTGCTCGGCCGTCTCCAGGGCGCGCGGGTCCTTTTCCTGCTGGTAGGCCCAGGCCAGGTTGTTCAGGGCGACCGCATTGTTCGGACCGCGCTTGAGCACGTCCTGCAGCTGGGCGATGGCCGCCTTGTAGTCCTTGCGCGCCAGGCTGCCCTCGGCCACGAACATGGCGATGGCGACGTTGTCGGGCTTCTCCTTCAGCCACTGGCCCGCGCGTACCTGCGCTTCCTTCTCCTTGCCGGCCACTTTCATGGCCTGCAGCGTCTTGAGCATCAGCTCCGGCGACTTGGAGATCGCCAGCGCCTTCTCGTAGGCCGGCAGCGCCTGCGCCGGCTTGTTCTGCATCATCAGCAGGTCGCCTTCGACGGCATAGCCGACCGGGGCCTTGGCATCCAGCTTCTGGATCTGGCGCGCGGTATCGAGCGCCTCGTCCGGACGGTTGCTGCGCACCGCCAGCTCGATCTGGGCCAGGCGCGCCGGGATGAAGTCCGGCTGCAGCTCGACGGCGCGGCGCAGGTCCTCGGCGGCGGCGGCATTGTTCTGCTGGAGCATGCGCACGCCGGCCAGGCGCAGCTGCGGCTGGGCCGATTTCGGCAGCACATTGGCCAGCTTGCTGTAGGTTTCCAGCGCGCCGGCCGTGTCCTTCGTCGCCACCTGGGCCTGGCCGAGCAGCTCGAGCAGGTCGGCATTGGTCGGGTTGGCGGTCTGGAACTTGCGCGCCAGCGTCAGCGCCTTCTGCGGCTGGTCGATGCGCAGGTAATGCACGCCCAGTTTCAGGGCCGGCACCACCGCGTCCGGATTGGCGGCGCTGGCCTTTTCATACCAGGACGTCGCTTCATCGGTGTGCTGCTGGACCATCGCCAGGTCGCCCAGCGCGGCCATGGCGCCGTAGTTGTTCTTGTCCTTTTCCAGCAGCTTCTCGAAGCGCTGCTTGGCGGCGTCGGGCTTCTTGTCCTGCATGTCCAGGCGCGCCAGGTTGGTGACGGCCGGGAAGAAGTTCGGCTGCAGCGCCACCGCCTTCTCGAAGGCGGCGCGGGCGGCGGCGGCGTCGCCCTTGATCATGTAGACGGCGCCCTTGAGGTTCTGCACCTGCGGGTTGTCGGGCTGCGCCTTCTCGAGCGACTGGACGGCGGCCAGCGCCTTGTCGTAGTGCTTCAGGTTCATCTCGGTCTGCACCAGGGCCATGGTGGCCTGGGCCGACTTCGGGTCCAGCGAGGTCGCCAGTTCCAGCTCGCTCAGGCCGCGCGCCTGGTCGCCCTGGGCCAGGCGCGACAGGCCCAGCGAGGTACGCACGGCGGCCGCCTTCGGCGCCAGCTCGGCCGCCTTTTCCAGGTAGGCGCTGGCCTTGCCGAAGTCGCGCACCTGCATGTACGATTCGCCGGCCAGGGCCAGCAGTTGCGGATCCTGCGGCGCATCCTTCAGCACCGGCGCCAGCGCGGCGGCGGCGTCGCCCGGCTGCGAACCCTTGAGCAGGGTCTGGGCCAGCAGCTTGCGTGCGTAGATGTCGTTCGGGTTGCTGCTCAGGTACTTGCGCAGGTTCTGCTCGGCCTGCTGGAGCGACCCCAGGTTCAGGTCGCAGGCGCCGGCCAGCAGCACGCTGGGCAGGTGGTCCGGCGCCACGCGCAGGACTTTTTGCAGGGACTCCTGGGCCGCGGCGAATTTACCCTGCGAGAAATCGTTCAGCGCGCGGGTATAGGTGACCAGCAGGTTGCCCGGCGAGTTCTTCTCGGCGGCGTCGATTTCCTTCTGCGCCTGCGCGTACTTGCCGCGGCTGATCTCGACATACGCCTTCTCGATGTGGGCGCTGCGGTGGTCCGGCTTGAGCTTGAGGACTTCGTCGAAGGCGGCCAGCGCCTCGTCGCTCTTGCCGGCCAGGCGCAGCATCGTGCCGCGCGTCATGAACACGTCCGGATTCTTCGGATCCTTGGCAACGGCCTCCAGCACGTAGCGGTCGGCGGCGTCGCGGTCTTGCGAGAACATCGCGTGGCGCGCCAGGCCGAGCAGGGCTTCTCCCGCGTTCGGGTTCAGCGCCAGCGCCTGGTCGTAGGCCTGCTTGGCCTCGTCCGGCTTGCCGGTGGCCAGCAGCGCATCGCCGCGCAGCGCCAGCAGCGGCGCCGACTTGGCGGCCACGTCCGGCGTCACCTGTTCGAGCAACTCCTTGAATTCGCCCTGCTGCGCCATCGCGCGTCCCAGCTGCGGCAACACGCGGTCGGCGCCGATGCCGAGCGAGCGCGCCTTGCGCAATTCCTTCTCGGCCGCCGGCAGGTCGCCCATGGCCAGTTGCAGGTTGCCCAGTTCCAGGCGCGCCTCGCCGTTTTCCGGACTCTTTTCGACCGCGTTCTTCAGCTGGATCACGGCCGCCTTCAGGTCGCCCTTCTGCTGGTACTGGCGCGCTTCGGCGAGCAGCGATTCGGTCGTCTGGGTGCGACCGCAGGCCGACAGGCCCGCGACCAGGAAGGCGCCGGACAATACGGCGGCGGTGAGTTTGAGCTTGGCATGACGCGGCATCTGGTATCCCTTTGGTTTGGCAATGCGAGGATCGCTCGTGGTCCGGGCCATCGGGCGTCGCACCGCGGACCGGTGGGTGCGGTGTCGATCGATGGCGAATCCGGAAGTCTTGTGCGAAATTTCTAGCTAACAATCATACCTGAAGGGTTCGCCAGCAAAACGCACGACTCGTAACGTGTGTTGCAAACGCCCCCAAGGATGTAGCCCCAGGGCAATTAAAGGGCGAAATCTGGAAAGAATGGCATATCTGAAGAGAAAAGCTGCCGTCAGGAAACGTCGCCGCCCTTGCGCAGGCGGCCCAGCAGCGCCTCGACATCGTCGCCGACCGGCAAGCCATGACGGCGCAGCAATTGCACGTGCAACACCATGTTTTCCAGCACCAGCTTGGCGGAGACGGCCAGCAGGGTCATCAGCTTGTCCTCGGTGCTGAAGCCCTCCATCGACGCGGCCATCTCGCACAGGTGGCTGGCCACCAGCTGGCGCAAATCGTCTTCGGGGAAGGGGAGGTCGGCGAAGTCGATCGGATCTTCCTGCTCGACTTCGTGCATCAGGGCGGCGAGTTGTTCCGGCTGGATCGGCATGGGTGGCTCCGTGATGGTCGCGGAACCATTCTAGGCCACGACGTCAACCCCCGCCCACAGGATTGCCTGACAAACTTCAAACCGGGGTCAGAGCCGGGGTCAGAGCCGGGCTCTGACCCCGGTTTGAGCGAAATTAAAGGCGGAACGGGTCCGCCTTGTGGTTTACATGTTGCGGCGATATTGGCCGCCGACTTCGAACAGCGCCGTCGTCACCTGGCCCAGCGAGCACACGCGCACGGCGTCCATCAGGCGCGCGAACACGTTTTCGTTGTCGATCGCGGCCTGCTGCAGCGCGGCCAGTGCGGCCGGGGCGGCGGCGGCGTGGCGCGCGTGGAAGGCCGCCAGGCGCTGCAGCTGCGACTGCTTTTCGTCGTCGGTGGAACGGGCCAGCTCGATCGTCGCCGGCGCGCCTTCGCCCTTCGGGTTGCGGAAGGTGTTGACGCCGATGATGGGCAGGGAGCCGTCGTGCTTGCGGTGCTCGTACAGCATCGACTCTTCCTGGATCTTGCCGCGCTGGTAGCCGGTTTCCATCGCGCCCAGCACGCCGCCGCGCTCGGCGATGCGCTCGAATTCCTGCAGCACCGCTTCCTCGACCAGGTCGGTCAGCTCGTCGATGACGTAGGCGCCCTGGTTCGGGTTCTCGTTCTTCGCCAGGCCCCACTCGCGGTTGATGATCAGCTGGATCGCCAGCGCGCGCCGCACCGATTCGTCGGTCGGCGTCGTGATCGCCTCGTCGTAGGCATTGGTGTGCAGCGAGTTGCAGTTGTCGTAGATCGCGATCAGCGCCTGCAGCGTGGTGCGGATGTCGTTGAAGTCGATCTCCTGCGCGTGCAGCGAGCGGCCCGAGGTCTGCACGTGGTATTTCAGCTTCTGCGAGCGGTCGTTGGCGCCGTACTTGTCGCGCATCGCCACCGCCCAGATGCGGCGCGCGACGCGTCCCAGCACCGTGTATTCCGGGTCCATGCCGTTCGAGAAGAAGAACGACAGGTTCGGGGCGAAATCGTCGATGTGCATGCCGCGCGCGAGATACGCCTCGACGAAGGTGAAGCCGTTCGACAGCGTGAACGCCAACTGCGAGATCGGATTCGCGCCCGCCTCGGCGATGTGGTAGCCCGAGATCGACACCGAATAGAAATTGCGCACCTGGTGCCGGACGAAGTATTCCTGGATGTCGCCCATCACCTTCAGCGAGAACTCGGTCGAGAAGATGCAGGTGTTCTGGCCCTGGTCTTCCTTCAGGATGTCGGCCTGCACCGTGCCGCGCACGTTGGCCAGCACCCAGGCGCGGATCTGCGCGGCTTCCTCGTCGCTCGGCGCGCGGCCGTTGTCAGCCTCGAACTTTTCCAGCTGCTGGTCGATCGCCGTGTTCATGAACATCGCCAGGATGGTCGGGGCCGGGCCGTTGATGGTCATCGACACGGACGTGCTCGGGCTGCACAGGTCGAAGCAGTCGTACAGCACCTTCATGTCGTCCAGCGTGGCGATCGACACGCCCGAGTTGCCGACCTTGCCGTAGATGTCGGGACGCAGCGCCGGGTCGGCGCCGTACAGCGTGACCGAATCGAAGGCCGTCGACAGGCGCTTGGCGTCCATGCCGGTGGAAACCAGCTTGAAGCGCCGGTTGGTGCGGAACGCGTCGCCCTCGCCGGCGAACATGCGGGTCGGGTCCTCGCCCTCGCGCTTGAACGGGAACACGCCGGCCGTGTAGGGGAAGGCGCCCGGGACGTTTTCCAGCATCAGGAAGCGCAGGATCTCGCCGTGGTCCTCGTACTTCGGCAGCGCCACCTTGCGCACCTTGTTGCCGGACAGCGTGGTCGAGGTCAGGCGCGTGCGGATTTCCTTGTCGCGGATCCTGACGACGTGCTCGTCGCCCGCGTAGGTCTGCTGCAGCTGCGGCCAGGACGCCAGCAGCGACTTGGCCGCGCCGTCCATGGCGTTGTCGCGCTCGGCGATCAGGTCGTCCAGCACGACGTCGCGGTTCGCCGCCGCCAGCATGCGCTTGGTTTCGCTCAGCTGCTGGAGCTCGCGCGCGAGTTTCACCTGCCTGGCCGTGTTGCGGTGGTAGCCGCGCACGGTGTCGGCGATCTCGGCCAGGTAGCGCGTGCGTGCCGGCGGGACGATCACGTTCCTGCCGCTGGAGTAGTGCTGGCCCGGGTCGGGCAGCTTCGGCGCCTCGATGCGCAGGCCCAGCTGCGCCAGCGCCGGCAGCAGGCCGCGGTACAGGGCCGTCACGCCGTCGTCGTTGAAGCGCGAGGCCTGCGTGCCGTAGACCGGCATCCGCTCCGGCGGCATGCTCCACAGTTCGCGGTTGCGCTGGTACTGCTTGGCGACGTCGCGCAGCGCATCCTGGGCGCCCTTGCGGTCGAACTTGTTGATGGCGATGAAGTCGGCGAAGTCGAGCATGTCGATCTTTTCCAGCTGCGACGCGGCGCCGAATTCCGGCGTCATCACGTACATCGACAGGTCGACGTGCGGCACGATGGCGGCGTCGCCCTGGCCGATGCCGGAGGTCTCGACGATCACGAGGTCGAAGCCGGCCACCTTGCAGGCGGCGATCACGTCGGGCAGCGCCTGCGAGATCTCGGAACCCGCCTCGCGCGTGGCCAGCGAGCGCATGAACACGCGCGCCTGGCCGTTCCACGGATTGATCGCGTTCATGCGGATGCGGTCGCCCAGCAGCGCGCCGCCCGACTTGCGCCGCGACGGGTCGATCGAGATCACCGCGATGTCCAGGCGGTCGCCCTGGTCGAGGCGGATGCGGCGAATCAGTTCGTCGGTCAGCGAGGACTTGCCGGCGCCGCCGGTGCCGGTGATGCCCAGCACGGGCACGCGCGAGCCCTCGGCCGCGTCGACGACCTGCTTGCGCAGCGCGGGGTCGGCCTTGCCGTTTTCCAGCGCCGTGATCAGCTGGGCCAGCGGGCGGTGGTGCTGCGCGACCGGTCCCTCCTGCAGCGGCGCCAGCGACGTGGGGGCATACGGCGACAGGTCGACGTCGCAGGCTTCCAGCATCGAGCGGATCATGCCGACCAGTCCCATGCGCTGGCCGTCTTCCGGGCTGAAGATGCGCGTCACGCCGTAGGCATGCAGTTCCTCGATCTCGCTGGGCACGATCACGCCGCCGCCGCCGCCGAACACCTTGATGTGGGCGCCGCCGCGCTGGCGCAGCAGGTCGATCATGTACTTGAAGTATTCGACGTGGCCGCCCTGGTAGCTGGAGATGGCGATGCCCTGCACGTCCTCGGCCAGCGCCGCGGTGACGACTTCGTCGACCGAGCGGTTGTGGCCCAGGTGCACGACCTCGGCGCCGTTCGACTGCAGGATGCGGCGCATGATGTTGATCGAGGCGTCGTGGCCATCGAACAGGGAGGCGGCGGTGACGAAGCGGACTTTATTGGCCAGGCGCGCCTGCTCGGGCAGGTCGAGCTTGGCGGCGGGGGTGATGTCGTTCATGGGGTTCCTTTGGAATCGGAAATGAACTCGCGTTCTGGTACGGTATATGACGTTAACGTAAACGTCAAGTTGGATGCGTTGATGTGCGCAGGGACGTTGAACGCGTGGGCGGGAGACCCGCCCACGCTACCTGCGACGTCGCCGTCCCGGTAGGGTGGACGGGTTCCCCGTCCACGCGTTCACGCGGCGCGTTTGGCGACGCTGCCGGACAGCAGCGCTTCCTTGCGCGCCCGGTATGCGGCCACGGCCTGTTCCTTGATGTGTCCGAAGCCGCGGATCTGTTCCGGCAGCGCCGCCAGTTCGACGGCCAGCGCGTGGTTGGCGGCGGCCAGGCCGGGGAGCAGCGCCTCGACCATGTCGCGGTACTCGACGATCAGCGCGCGTTCCATGCGCCGCTCGGCCGTGCGGCCGAACAGGTCGAACGCGGTGCCGCGCAGGCCCTTCAGCCTGGCCAGCAGCTTGAACGCGCTCCACATCCACGTGCCGAATTCGGCCTTCACCAAGTGGCCCCTGGCGTCCTTCTTCGCGAACAGCGGCGGCGCCAGGTTGAATTTCAGCGTGAAATCGCCCTCGAACTGGGTCTTGAGCTGCTCGACGAAGCGGCCGTCCGTGTACAGGCGCGCGACCTCGTACTCGTCCTTGTAGGCCATCAGCTTGAACAGCGACTTCGCCACCGTCATCGACAGCTTGTTGCCCAGGCCGAGCGCCGACTCGCGCTCGCGCACGCGCGCCACCACGCCGGCGTACTGCGCCGCGTAGGCGGCGTCCTGGTAGCCGGTCAGGAATTCGACGCGCTTCTTCACCACGCCATCGAGGCTCTGCGGCATCTGCAGCAGCACGGGCTGCGCCGGCACCGCCGTGCGTTCCACGCGCGCCAGGTCGACGGCGGCGCGGCGGCCCCACAGGAAGCTGCGCTTGTTGGCGCCCACGGCCACACCGTTCAATTCGATCGCGCGGTGCAGCGCCGCTTCCGACAGCGGGATCAGGCCCTTCTGCCAGGCATAGCCCATCATGAACAGGTTGGCGGCGATCGAGTCGCCCATCAGCGCGGTGGCCAGCCTGGTCGCGTCGAGGAAGTCGACGCCGGCATGTCCTCCCACCTTGGCGCCGACGGCTTCCTCGATCAGGCCGCGCACCTGCGCGGCCGGGAATTCCCAGTCGCGCTGCTGGGCGAAGGTGCCGGTCGGCTGCTCGTGCAGGTTGACGACGACCATCGTGCGGCCCGGACGCATCTTCGAGATCGCATCGGCCGCGCCGGCGGTCAGCATGTCGCAGCCCAGCACCAGGTCCGCCTCGCCGGTGGCGATGCGCTGGGCGCGCAGGCGCTCCGGCGACGCGGCGATCTTCACGTGCGAGGTCACCGAACCGTTCTTCTGGCTCATGCCGGTCATGTCCAGCACCGAGGCGCCCTTGCCTTCGAGGTGCGCGGCCATGCCCATCAGCGCGCCGACGGTGATCACGCCGGTGCCGCCGATGCCGTTGACCAGGATGTTGTAGGGCGCGTCGATCGGCGGCAGGGCGGGCGTCGGCAGGTCGCCCCAGCCGTCGTCGTCGCCGCCGGGCTTCGCCACGCCAGCCTTGTGCTTCTTGAGGGCGCCGCCTTCGACGGTGACGAAGCTCGGGCAGAAGCCCTTGGCGCACGAATAATCCTTGTTGCACGCGGACTGGTCAATGGCGCGCTTGCGGCCGAATTCCGTTTCCTTCGGCAGGATCGAGACGCAGTTCGACTGCACGCCGCAATCGCCGCAGCCTTCGCACACGGCTTCGTTGATCACCATGCGCTTGGCCACGTCTGGGAACTCACCCTTTTTACGACGACGGCGTTTCTCGGCCGCGCAGGTCTGGTCGTAGATCAGGACCGTCACGCCGGGCACTTCGCGCAGTTCGCGCTGGACGTCGTCCATGTGCTTGCGGTCGTGGATCGTGATTCCCTCGGGCAGGCCCGATTTGTCTTCGTAGCGCGCCAGGTCCTCGGTGACGAGGGCGATGCGCTGCACGCCTTCGGCCGCCATCTGGCGCGCGATCAGCGGCACCGACGTGATGCCGTCGACCGGCTGGCCGCCCGTCATCGCCACGGCGTCGTTGTACAGGATTTTATAGGTGATGTTGACCTTCGCCGCGATGGCTGCGCGGATGGCCAGGTAGCCGGAATGGAAATAGGTGCCGTCGCCCAGGTTCTGGAACACGTGCGGCACCTTGGAGAACGCGGCCTGGCCGATCCACGGCGTGCCTTCGCCGCCCATGTGGGTGGTCAGCTTGTTCATCTCCGGGTAGATCGACGTCGCCATCACGTGGCAGCCGATGCCGGCCAGCGCGAACGAGCCGTCCGGTACCTTGGTCGAGGTATTGTGCGGGCAGCCGGAGCAGTAGAAGGCGGGGCGGAACGGCGTGGTCACGGCCTTCATCAGCACCGCGTCCTTGGCTTCCAGGAAGGCGAGCCGCGCCTTGATCAGGTCGCGGGTATGCGCGTCCAGGTCCAGGCGCGCGATGCGTCCGGCGATCACGCGCGCCACCTGGGCGACGGAGAAATCGGCCTTCGGCGGCAGCAGCCATTCGCCGCGTGGCGCCACCCACTCGCCCTTGTCGTCGAACTTGCCGACGATGTGCGGACGCACGTCGTCGCGCCAGTTGTACAGCTGTTCCTTGAGCTGGTATTCGACGACCTGGCGCTTTTCCTCGACCACCAGGATCTCTTCCAGGCCCTGCGCGAATTCGCGCACGCCTTCCGGCTCCAGCGGCCAGATCATCGCCACCTTGTACAGGCGCAGGCCGACCTTCGCCGCCATCGCCTCGTCGATGCCCAGTTCTTCCAGCGCTTCCAGCACGTCCACATAGGACTTGCCGGAGGCGATGATGCCGAGTTTCGCGTCCGGGCTGTCGATCGTCGTGCGATTGAGCTTGTTTTCGCGCGCATAGGCCAGGGCCGCATAGATCTTGTAGTCCTGCATCAGGGCTTCCTGGTTGCGCGCCTGCTGGCCCAGCGGGATCGAGGACAGGCGCGTGTTCAGGCCGCCTTCCGGCATCGCGAAGTCCTGCGGCAGCCTGACCTGCACGCGGAACGGATCGGCGTCGACCGAGGCGCTCGATTCCACCGTGTCGGCCAGCGCCTTGAACGCCACCGCCAGGCCGGAAAAGCGCGACATCGCCCAGCCGTGCACGCCCAGGTCCAGGTATTCCTGCACGTTCGACGGGTACAGCACGGGGATCATGCAGGCGGCGAAGATGTGGTCGGACTGGTGCGGCAGCGTCGACGAATAGGCGCCGTGGTCGTCGCCGGCCACCAGCAGCACGCCGCCATGCTTGCTCGTGCCGGCGTGGTTCATGTGCTTGAAGACGTCGCCGCAGCGGTCCACGCCCGGGCCCTTGGCATACCACATGGCGAACACGCCGTCGTATTTCGCCGGGCCGATCAGGTCGACGGTCTGGGTGCCCCAGACGGCCGTCGCGGCCAGGTCCTCGTTCACGCCGGGCACGAACTGGATGCGGTTGGCTTCCAGGTGGCCCTTGGCCTTCCACAGGTTCTCGTCCAGGCCGCCCAGCGGCGAGCCGCGGTAGCCGGACACGAAGCCGGCCGTGTCCAGGCCCGCGCGCTCGTCGCGCAGGCGCTGCATCATCGGCAGGCGCACCAGCGCCTGGATCCCGGACAGGAAGATCTTGCCGGAAGTGGCCGTGTACTTGTCGTCGAGGCTGACGTCCTTCAGGACGGCGGGTTCGTGGGGAACGGTGGGGATGGGCGCGGGCGCGCCCTGGCCCAGGACGGTGTCAGGCATGGTGTCTCCAAAATGGTCTTCTAGATCGGTCCGGATCCGCGGCGGGCGGCCGGGTAGGCGCCGTGGCGGGACTGGCCGTGTTGCCGCTCTTGCGGCTTATGAAGACAGTGTAGAGACAACTTGACGTATACGGAAATACGGAATCGGGATGGGGCCATAAGAAAAAATGATGGCCCCGCTTCCCCGTCCTAGAAGGTGTGCATGATGCCGGCCGCGATGCCGCTCTGGCGCGTCTGGTTCAGCTTGGTGGTGCCGCCGCTGGCGAAGCCGCCTTCCAGGCGCGTCCGGTCGATCTCGGCGTACAGCGTGGTGCGCCTGGACAGCGAGTAGGTCACGCCGGCGATGTACATGGTCTTGCGGGCGTCGCCGACGGCGGCGGCCGCCGTCGCCTTGGTGTTGTAGGCCTTGTTGCGGTACCAGGCGGCGGTGACGTCGAAGCGCGGGGTGATCTCGTAGCGGCCGCCGGCCCAGTCCCAGGCCGAGGTATTGGCGCGCGCCGTCAGGGTCTTCTGCTCCTGCTTGATGTGGCCGGCGGACAGCGTCAGCGCGCCGAAGTCGTAGGACGCGCCCAGCGCGTAGTGGTCGTAGTCGCGCCAGGCCGGCGCGCTGCCGGTGCCGGCGTTCTGCTTGGCGATCGAATAGCTGGCGCCCGCCTTCAGGCCGCCGTGGGCATAGTTCAGGCCGACGGCCTTGGTGGTGCCGTAGTCGGTGTCGCCCGGCACCTCGCCCAGCGCCCATTCGGCGCGCGCGGTCCAGTCGCCGAAGCGGCCGGTGTACTGCAAGTCGTTGTCCTTGCGGATGCCGTTGGTCGAGGACAGCACGTAGGTGATGCTGGGGTAGCGGTAGCGGAACGGGTCGAACGCGAGGATGGTGCGGTAGGCCACCGTGTAGTTGCGGCCCAGGTCGAGCGCGCCCCAGTCGCCGGACAGGCCGACGACGGCCTGGCGCTGGAAGATCGTGTTGCTGGTGTTGTTCAGGGCGCCGGTGCCGGCATTGAAGCCCATCTCCAGCGCGAAGTTGACGCGGTTCCCGCCGCCGATGTCCTCGCTGCCGCGAAAGCCCAGGCGGTTCGAGCGGAAGGTGCCGTTCGAACTCATCGTGGTGTCGCTGTTGCCTTCCGGGTCGACATTGGTCTCGTGGCGCAGGCCGCCGTCGATCGAGCCGTAGATCACCACCGCGGAGGCGCCGGCGCGCGGCGACGGGGCAGGGCCGCCTTCGTCGGACTGGGCATGGGCGTGCAGGGAGAGGGCGGCCAGCACGGCCGCCGCGAGCGGGTGTTTCATGATGTCTCCTGAGGATGTGTTTTTTTGCGTGCGGGACTTGGCGCCCGCTCCGTGTGCTTGCTTGATGCGCTTACTTGATGCGCTTACTTGCTGCGCTTATTTGCTGCGCTTATTTGCCGCCGCCAGCCGGCATGCGCGGGGCCACGCGTTCGAACAGGCGGCGCGGCCGGTAGGACGCGTCGAAGCGGCAGCCGCCCGAGAAGCGCCCGGCTTCTTGCGCGCAGGCCCGCTCGACGTCGGCCACGGACGGCTTGGCGCCGCCGGCGATCCAGGCCACCAGCGTGTCGAACACGCCGGCGTATTCGGCGTCGGACAGCTTGCTGTGGTCGTCCTCGCGGGTGAAGGTCTGCAGCAGCAGCTTGTCGCGGCCGGCGCCGGCGACCTTGGCGCGATACTCCGCCTCGTACTCGACCAGCGCGGTCGGGTCGTCGATCGCGTGCAGGGTCAGCACCGGCACCTCGATGCGGCCGCTCAGGTCGGATTCCTCGGCCAGCCGCGCCACCGCCTTCGGATCGGCGTCGAAGCGCTGCACGCCGCGGTTCAGCGCGGCGTTGTCGTCTGAACCCGTGTAGGCGACGTGGCGGTTGTCGAAGGGGTTGACGCCGCCGATGCGCTGCACCAGGTCGCGGAAGGTGAACGTGCCCCAGTTCAGGTGCGATTGCAGGGTGCGCTCGGGCACCGGGATCACGCCCAGGATATTGGCCAGCTTGCGCTTCTGCTCGGCGCTGCGCTTGCTGTCCGGGAGCTTGATGCCCAGGCATTCCTCGACGCGCGCCTCCAGGTCCTTGGGCTTCATCGTCGAGTCGGCCGGCAGGCCCTGCCACAGCGGGTATTGCGGCTCGTCCGGGCGCGGATGGTTGTTGCAGTAGTACTGGTAGACCGCGCGCAGGTCGGCGCGGTGCAGGTAGTTCATGGTGCCGCCGGCGAGCATGCCGGCGGTGAGCACCACGCCGTCGTAGTTCGGCTTCGCATCCTTGGGCGCGCCGGCGGGACGGGCATACAGCTCGATCGCCTTGGCCGCCACGTTGCCGCCCCACGACTGGCCGTGCAGGATGGTGCGCTCGGGCTGGCCGAAGCGCGCGACGAACAGCTTGCGCAGGTTGTCGGTGTCCTCCGCCGCCATCAGCACGCCGTAGCCGGGACGGCGGTACGACGAGCCGGCCCAGGCGAAGCCCTGCTTGACGGTGACGGCGAAGCGCGCCAGGTCTTCGACGTTGTCGTCGTTGGTCGCGTGCGACATGCGCGGGCCGCCGTGGGCGTGCACCACCAGCATCCGGTTCCAGTGGTGCGGAATCGCGATCCAGTAGTTGGCGCCGTTGGCGTCGCTGCCGTGCCAGCAGCGCGCGACGTCCTTCAGTTCGGCCGGGCAGGCGACGCCGTCCTTCGGGTCGTTCGGGGCGGCGGCGGGGTTGTCCTGGGCGCGGACCGGCAGGGTCAGCACGGCCAGCGTGGCCAGCGCCAGGCCCGCCGCGTGGTGCGATAAGCGGTGCATCTCGTCTCCTTGTTGTGGTTGAAAACATGCTACCGACGCCGCGCTTCAATGTAAAATATCTCGAATGCAAGCTCTCGATACATAAAAAATATGGAGACACGATGGGGCTGATGCGATGGAACTGAGACACCTGCGCTATTTCGTGGTGGTGGCCGAGGAAGGCCATTTCACCCGCGCCGCCGAGCGCCTCGGCATGCAGCAGCCGCCGCTGAGCCAGCAGATCCGGGCGCTCGAGCAGGAACTCGGCTTCGAGCTGTTCCGTCGCCATCCGAAGGGCGCGGCCCTGACCGCCGGCGGCGAAGCCTTCCTGCAGGAAGCGCGCGCCATCCTGGCTGGCGTCGAGCGCGCGGTCGAGCGGGCCGCGCGCGCCAACGACGGCGTCGACGGCCGGCTGGCGGTCGGCTTTACCAGTTCGGCCGCGGCGCATCCGCTGATCCCGCGCATCATGCGCGCCTACCGCGACGCCTGGCCGCAGGTCGAACTGGAATTCCGCGAGGGGAACGCGGCCGAACTGACCGAGGCGATCGAGCAGGACAAGCTGGACGCGGCCTTCCTGCGCCGCCCGGTCGGCCAGCCGCCCGGCATCGCCTTCCACGGCCTGCTGGAAGAGGAATTGCTGCTGGTGCTGCCGGTCGGGCACCCGGCGCTGGCGGGACGGCGCGCGCAGGCGGGCCGGCGCCCGGCGGTGCCGCTGGCGGCGCTGCGCGACGAGCGGTTCATCCTGGTGCGCCGCAGCGGCGCCCCCGGCATGTACGCCGACCTGGTCGAGGCCTGCGTGCAGGCCGGCTTCGTGCCGCACGTGGCGATCGAGGTCGAGCGCATGCTGACCAACATCAGCCTGGTGGCGGCGGGTGCCGGCGTGTCGGCGGTGCCGGCTTCGATGCAGGGTTTCCATGCCGAGAGCGTGGTGTACTGCGCGATCGCCGACGCGCCGCCGCGGCTGGCGGCGCCGCTGACGCTGGCCTGGCGCGCGGACAGCATCCGGCCGACCTTGCGCCACCTGGTCGACCTGGCGCAGCGCAGCTGTTCCTGACCATGGGTGCGCTGCGGCGTCACCGCTTCCTGCTGCTCGTGCTGGCCGTCGGCGCCGGGCTGGCGCTGGGCCTGGGCGCGCCACGCGCGGCCGTCCAGATGAAACCCTTGAGCGATGTGTTCGTGCGCCTGCTCGGCTGGCTGATGATGCCGCTGGTGTTCTGCATGCTGGCGCTGGGCACGGCCGGCATGGCGCGCGCGCGTTCGCTGGGCCGGCTCGGGCTGCGCGCGCTGCTGTACTTCGGCGCGATGTCGCTGCTGTCGCTGCTGGCGGGCCTGGCGGCCGGCTGGTTGCTGCAGCCGGGGCGGGGCCTGGACCTCGCGCATCCCGCGCTGCCGGCGACGCAGGACGCGGCGCTGGGCATGCTCGGTTTCCTCGAACGCCTGCCGGCGCCGCAGGCGTCGAACCTGGGGCTGCTGCTGGCGGCCGTACCGGCGGGACTGCTGCTGGGACGCGCCGGAGCCGGCGCCGCGCGGCGCGGGGCGATGCGCGTGCATGCCTGGCTGGCGCGCGCCGTCGAGGCGCTGCTGCGCCTGGCGCCGCTGGCCGCGTTCGGCGCGATCGCCTACACGATCGGCGCCTACGGCATGCCGTCGCTGCTGCCGCTGCTGCGCTTCATCGTGGCCGTCAACGCCGCCAGCCTGCTGTTCGTGGCGCTGGTCTTCGGCGCCGCGGCGCGCCTGGCCGGCATGCCGCTGCTGCGCTACCTGTCCTTCATCCGCGCCGAGCTGCTGCTGGTGTTCGTCACCAGTTCGTCGATGGTGGGGCTGGCGCCGCTCGCCGCGCGGCTCGAGCGGCTCGGTTGCCCGCCGGCGCTGACCGGCGTCGTGCTGCCGTTCTCGTATTCGCTGAACCTGGCCGGCACCTACCTGTACATCGCGCTGGCGCTGCTGTTCCTGGCCCAGGCCGCGCATGTGGCGCTGGGCTGGCAGGACATGCTGGCGCTGCTGGCCGTGGCGCTGGTCAGCAGCAAGGGCGCGATGGGCGTGGCCGGCTCCGGCATCGCCACGCTGGCGGCGACGGTGGCGGTGCTGCACCTGGTGCCGGTGGATACGGTGGCGATCCTGCTCGGCATCGACCGCACCATGAAATGCCGGCTGCTGACGAACGTGATCGGCCACGGCGTGGCCTGCGTGGTGCTGGCCGCGCGCGAGGGCAGCCTGGACCGCGATGCGCTGCGCCGCGCGCTGGGGCCGGACGGCCCCGCGCCATGAGGCGTCATGCGTCGACCGGGTGGGCGCCGGTCCAGGCGCCGCCGGCGCACAGTTCGCGTGTCACCTGGTGCACCAGGCGGCCCACCGCCGCCGCCGCATTGGTGAGGGGGATGTTGCGCGAGGTGCACAGCACCACGCGGCGCGAGATGGCCGGTTCGCGGATCGCCAGCGCGCGCATGGCGCCGCGTTCGACCTCGGCCTGCAGCGGCGCCACCGGCAGGATGGTCGCGCCCATGCCGGCCAGGATCGCCGACTTCAGGATCGCGATGGAGTTGATCTCGATGATGTCGCGCGTCTGCAGCCCGGCGGCGCGCGCCGTGCTCTCGATGCGCGGGCGCACGCCGTGCTGCAGGCCGGGCAGGATCAGCGTGGTGTCGAGCGCGGCGCGCAGCGTCAGGCCGTCCTGGCCGGCGGCGACAAGCGCGTCGGCGCGGCAGATGAAGCGCAGCTCTTCCTCCACCAGCGGGGTGGTGGCGAAGCCGGCCAGCTGGCCGTCGTCGAGCAGCACGGCCAGGTTGACGCGGCCGGCGCGCAGCTGCTCGGCCAGGTTGCCGGTCAATTCCTCGGTCAGCTGCAGCGTGATCTCGGGATAGCGCTGGCGCACCGCGGTGAGCAGGGGCAGCGCGAGCGCATTCGAAATGCTGTGCGGCAGGCCGAGGGTGACGCTGCCGGACGGCCGTTCGGCCGACTGCACCACGGCCGCCTGGGCATCGGCCACCTGTTTCAGGATCGCCTGCGCGTGCTCGTAGAACAGCTTGCCGGCGTCGGTGCTGAGCACGCCCTGGGCCGAACGATGCAGCAACTGCACGCCGAGTTCATCCTCGAGCTGGCGCAGCTGCTGGGTCAGCGCCGGCTGCGCCACGTGCAGGACCAGCGCCGCGCGCGATAGCGAGCCGTGGTCGACGATTGCAACAAAATAGCGCAGCTGGCGGAGTTCCATAAATAACAATCCGTATCTTTAGGGATACAAAATATTCCAAGTAGAAATGCGGGTTAACCTGGACTTCCTCCAGTGGTTATACTTTCGGGACGCGGAAACGCGGCGAGATTAACACACCGTCTGGTTGGTTCCCATGTTGAAGAAAGTCGATTCCTCACAGCTGCGCGTGGGGATGTTCATCCACGATCTCGATTGCGGCTGGATGGAGCACCCGTTCGTGCGCAATCGCTTCCTGCTGGCCGCCGAGGACGAGATCCGCCGGATCCGCGCCGCCGGCATCCGCGGCGTGACGATCGACTGCGCGCGCGGGCTCGACGTGGACGACGCGCCGACGCTGGAAGAGGCCGCGGCGGCCACCGAGGCCGAGGTCGCGGCGATCGCGGCCAGGCCGGTGGCGCCGGTGCGCGCCACGCTGGAAGAGGAATTCGCGCGCGCGGTGGCGATCCGGCGCCAGGCCGCCGACCTGGTCAGGACGGTGATGCAGGATGCGCGCCTGGGCAAGGCGGTCGAGCTGGACCGCGTCTCGCCGGTGGTCGAGAACATCACGGCCTCGATCCTGCGCAACGCCGGCGCGCTGCTGGGCCTGTCCGTCATCAAGAACAAGGACGACTACACCTTCCTGCATTCGGTCAGCGTGTGCACGCTGCTGGTCGCGTTCTGCCGCTCGCGCAAGATGGATGCCGACACGATCTACCAGGCCGGCATCGGCGGCCTGCTGCACGATACCGGCAAGGCGCTGATCCCCGACCATATCCTGAACAAGCCGGGCCGCCTGACCGACGAGGAGTTCGCACTGGTGCGCCGCCATCCGCGGGACGGCCACGACATCCTGCTGCGCACCGACGGCATCGGCGCGATCCCGCTCGACATCACGCTGCACCACCACGAGCGTCACGACGGCAGCGGCTACCCGGACCGCCAGCAGGGCGCGGCCACCAGCGAGCTGGCGCAGATGGCGGCGATCGTCGATGTGTACGACGCCATCACGGCCGACCGCTGCTACCACAAGGGCATGCCGGCGGCGGAAGCGCTGCGCAAGATGTACGAATGGAGCAAGTTCCACTTCGACCCGGCGCTGACCCAGGAATTCATGCGCTGCGTCGGCATCTACCCGGTCGGCACGCTGGTGCTGCTGGAGTCGGGGCGCCTGGGCGTGGTGGTCGAGCCGCACGAGACCAGCCTGCTGACCCCGAAGGTCAACGTGTTCTACAGCACCAGGAGCCAGGCCTACATCAAGCCCGAGACGCTCGACCTGTCGCGCGGCGTGGGCTTCGGCGGCGGCGACAGGATCGTGCGCCACGAGTCGCCGTCGAAGTGGCAGGTCGACCCGCAGCGCTTCATGTTGCTGGCGCAGTAGGCGCAGTAGGCGCAGTAGGCGCAGTAGGCGCTGCGGGCCGCCGGCGCGGCGTCGACCAGCGCCTCGCGCAGGGGATTCAGAAGAATTCCGCGGTGTCGTTCGAGGCGACCGCTTGCAGCACGCCGTGCGAGACCAGGTCGTCGTAGTGGCAGACGCGGTTGCGGCCGGTGCTCTTGGCGTGGTACAGCGCCTGGTCGGCATGGCCCAGCGTGACCACCGGCGACTCGTAGGGACGGATGCCGACGAAGCCGACGCTGACCGTGACGCGTCCCACCTGGGGGAAGTCGTGGCGTTCGACGTTGGTGCGGAAACGCTCGATGATCTTCCAGGCATTGTCCAGCGTGGTCGAGCGCAGCAGCACGACGAATTCCTCGCCGCCGAAGCGGAACACACGGTCCTGGGCGCGGAACGAGGACTGCAGCAGGTTGGCGATCAGGATCAGCACTTCGTCGCCGTACAGGTGGCCGAACTTGTCGTTGACGGCCTTGAAGTGGTCGACGTCGACGACGGCGAGCCACTGCTTTTCCTCGCCTTGCGGCTGGCGCCGTTCGGGCATGCCGGGCACGCAGCCTTCCGGCTCGTGGGCGCCGTGCAGCATGCGTGCGAGCTGGTCGTCGAAGGTCTTGCGGTTGAGCAGGCCGGTCAGCGAATCGCGTTCGCTGTAGTCGAGCAGGTTCTGGAAATTGCGGTAGACGGCGACGATGCCGGCCACGTTGTGGATGGTGTCGCTGCAGAAGGGCTTGTGGTCGCACAGTTCCAGGCAGGTGCTGGCCTTGTCGCCGAACCAGATCGGCAGCCACAGCGTGCGCGTGCCGTCCGGCGCGATCGACTCGGCGCTGCCGCCATGCTCTTCCAGGCAGCGTTCCAGTTCCGGATAGGCGGCGAGCGCCTCGCCCGGCGAGCCGTCGAGGCATTCCTCGACGCGCGCCGTCTTGCCGGCGACGATGCTGGCGCGGGTACGCAGGTACAACCTTCCCGACACGGTCGCAATGGTCATGATGCGCGTGCGCGTGGCGCCGGCCAGTTCCTGCACCGCCGAGATCACCGAAAGGTCCAGCATCGTGTGATCGCGGTGGCCGGTCATGTCCACCATGTGTTTCAGAAGCGAATCCATGTCGTTCTCGGCAATGTAATCAACCGACCTGCGGGCCGGAGCAGCCGCCGTCGCGTTCGCAGGTATCTGGCATGTCACAAAGAGCAAGCTGAAGAGGATATCGCCTTTTTGCATTCTATGCAATTACGCAAGTGCAATTTTTTAAACTGTGGGTTGGCATCGTCGCCAACCGAGTTTCGGTCTCGAAAAATAAAGATTCCTCAAACCAACAAAAGCTTCCAATAGGAAAGTTGCGTGCAGTCAACTTGCTGTGCGGCATCGAAATATACAGTGACTTCACTGGCACGGAACACGGAGCAGCCAGCCGCCAACCTGCCAGGTTGTTTTCATTAACCTACCATATGGGAGTAAGTCATGAGCAAGTTCGTGTCCGCAGTCAAAACCTTCGCCGCCGACGAAGCCGGTGTGACGGCCATCGAGTATGGCCTGCTCGCCGCCCTCGTCGGCCTGGCGATCGTGACCGGCGCCAATGCCCTGGGTGCCAACATCTCGTCGGCCTTCACCACGATCGGCCAGCGCCTGATGGCCGCCCTGGGCAGCGGCGGCGGCAGCGGCAGCGGCAGCGGCGCCTGATGGCGCGAACCCTCCGGGCCTCCTGCCCGGAGGGTTTTTTTCCGTTGACGGAGGATGGCATGCCGACCGAACCCATGCTGCAAGCGGCGCTGCTCCTGCTGGTGTGCGCGGCCGCGATCAACGACGTGGCCACGCGCCGCATCCCCAACCGCCTGCTGCTGGCCGGCCTGGCCGGCGCGCTGGTGCTGCGCCTGTTGTCCGCCGCGCCCGGCGCGGCCCTGCTCGATGCGCTGGCCGGCGCCGCCGTCGGGCTGCTGCTGTTCCTGCCCTTCTACCTGTTGCGCGGCATGGCCGCCGGCGACGTCAAGCTGATGGCCGTCGTGGGTGCCTTTGCCGGACCGCGCGATGCCATCACGATCGCCGTGCTGGCCTGGTGCGCCGGCGGCGTGATGGCCCTGCTGCTGGTGCTGGCGCGCGGCCGCCTGCGCCTGGCCGTGCGCAATATCGTCGCCGTGGTACGCGGCGCCCTGGTGCCGGGCATGGCCTTGCCGGCGGCCGGGAGCTGGACCAGCGCCGGCGCGATCCCGTACGGCGTGGCGATCGCGGCCGGCACGATCGCCGTGCTGGTGCGCCAGTACGCTTGAGTCCGGCTTTGGGCCAACGCAAGGGCGGGCTTGGGCGCCGTGGCTAGAATCGATTCCGACCCATTTCGGAAAACATGCAAGAAAACGTTGCGAGGCGAAGGGGATTTCCGATGATTGACACCTTATCGACAAGGGGCATCGCGACGGCGTTCGATGGCGCGCCGCCCGCCGCGCCGGCACCGTTGCCCGCCGCGCCGGACATCGTCGCCATCCTGCCGCGCCAGGCCCGCACCGTGCGCGACACCGGCCTGGAGCCGCGCTTCCTGGCCGACCTGGTGCTCAAGGCGATCCAGTCGGGCGGCAAGTCGCCGCTGGCCGTCCTGGCCGGCAAGCTGCGCCTGGCGATCGGCGTGCTGCGCGAAGTCCTGAATCCGCTGATCGCCGAACAGCAGGTGGAAGTGGCCTGGTGCGGCGAATCCGACATCGACATGCAATACCACCTGACGCCGGCCGGCCAGCGCGCCGCCGCCGATGCGCTGGCGCGCTGCCGCTACCTCGGGCCGGCGCCGGTGACGCTGGCCGACTACCGCGCCGTGGTCGAACGCCAGGCGCTGCGCCATGCCGCCGCGCGCGTCACCCCGGCCCAGCTGGCCGGCGTGCTGGGCGAGGACGGCCTGGCGCCGGCCACCCGCGCCGTGCTGGGCGCCGCCCTGTACGCGCGCCGCTCGCTGCTGCTGCACGGGCCGTCCGGCAGCGGCAAGACGCTGCTGGCGCGCCGCCTCGGGCGCCTGCTGCCGGGACCCATCGCGGTGCCGTACGCGCTGCTGGCCGGGCGCCAGGTGATCCGGCTGTTCGATCCGGCCGTGCACCTGCCGCCGGCCACGCCGGCGCGCCAGGAAGAGCGGCGCAGCTGCGATGCGCGCTGGACCCTGTGCCAGCGTCCGCTGGTGCACGTGGGCGCCGGCCTCGGACGCGACATGCTCGAGCTGCGCCACGATGCCGAGGACGGCGTCTGGCATGCGCCGCCGCACCTGCAGGCGAACAACGGCATGCTGGTGCTCGACGACGTCGGCCGCCAGCGCATCCCGGCCGGCGAGCTGCTGAACCGCTTCATCGCGCCGCTCGACGCCGGCGCCGACCGGCTCGCGCTGCACGGCGGCCAGGCCGAGTCGCTGCCCTTCGACGCCGCCGTGGTATTCGTCACCAACCTCGCGCCGCACGGCGTGCTGGACGACGCGGCGCTGCGCCGCATCGGCTACAAGGCCGAGATCGGACCGCTGGCGCCCGCCGCCTACCGCGCGCTGTTGCGGCGCCAGTGCCGCGCGCGCCGCATCGAGTACGACGACGAGGCCGCCGACTACCTGGTCGAGCGCCTGCACCCGCAATCGGGCCGCGCGCTGCTGGCCTGCTGGCCGGGCGAGCTGCTCGACCGGATCGTCGACTTCGCCGGCTCCGCGGGCGTCGAGCCATGCCTGGCCGTGGACGCCGTCGAGCAGGCCTGGCGCAGCATGTTCATTGCCAGCGGCGCGGAGGCGTGAATGAAAAACCGCCGCGCATTGCTCGTGATGGCCGTCGCCATCCTGTTCGGCCTGGCCGCGGTGACGTTCGCCGCGCGCTGGCTGCTCAGCCAGCCGGGTGGCTCGGCCGGCCGCATCGTCGTGGCCGCGGCCGACATCAGCCTCGGCCAGCGCCTGTCGCCCGAGATGGTCAAGCTGGTCGAGTGGCCCACCGACAGCGTGCCGAAAGGCGCGTTCACCGATCCGCAGCAACTGGCCGGCCGCGTCCTCAAGAGCAACCTGCTGATGGGCGAGCCGATCAGCGAAGTCAAGCTGGCGCCGTCCGGCACGCTGGGCGGCCTGTCCGCGCTGATCTCGGAAGGCAAGCGCGCGCTGACGGTGCGCGTCAACGACGTGATCGGCGTGGCCGGCTTCGCGCTGCCCGGCAACTACGTCGACATCATCGTCAGCACCGAGCAGGAGACGCCGGACAACGCCGGCCCGAACAAGCGCGACCAGAACATCTCGAAGATCGTGCTGGAGCGGATCCTGGTGCTGGCGGTGGCGCAGGAAGTCAACCGCGACGAGACCAGGCCGAAGGTCGTCAACGCCGTCACGCTGGAAGTCACGCCGGAGCAGGCCGAAAAGCTCGACCTGGCGCGCAGCGTCGGCACGCTGTCGCTGGCGCTGCGCAACCAGGTGGATCCGCAACCGGCGAGCACGACGGGCGCGACCAAGGTGACGCTGCTGCCCGAGAACGCGCCGCCGGCCCCGCCCAGGCCCGCGGCCGCGCCGGCCCCCGCGCGGTCGCGGCCGGTGGTGGTCAGGACGTCCGCGCCGGTAAAACGCGACTGCGTCGGCGTGCTCAATGGCCTGCGCATGACGCAGGAATGCTTCTGAATCCGCTCGAGGTGATGCCATGAACGATAGCCCGACGCGCGCGCCGCTGCTGCGCTGCCTCCTCGCCGCCGGCCTGGCGCTGGCGGCCGCAGGCCCGGCGTGCGCCGCCGCCAGGAAGGCGCAGGAAGGCGGCAATGCCGGCCAGGCCGCGCCGGCGCATGGCCCGACCGGCCCGAACTGCCAGGGCGAGGCCGCCAAGCCGGCGCAGCTCGCGCTGCACGTCGGTAAATCCAGCCTGATGCGCCTGCCGGAAGCCGTGCAGCACCGCAGCGTCGGCAATCCGGCGGTGGTGCAGGCGCTGCTGGTGGCGCCGGACACGCTGTACATCGCCGGCGTCGACGTCGGCACCACCAATATGATCGTGCAGGGCAGGAGCGGCCTGTGCAGCGTGCTCGACATCACGGTGGCGATGGACCCGGCGGCGCTGCAGGCGACGCTGGCCGCCACCATGCCGGAAGAGCGCAACATCCGGGTGCTGGCGGCGGCCGACAGCCTGGTCCTGAGCGGTACCGTCAGCGACGGCGCCGCCGTGGCGCGCGCCGTCGAACTGGCCACCGCCTACGTGCGCCGGCCATTGCGCGCGCTGCCGTTGCCGGACAAGGCCGATTCGCCCCAGGGCCAGGACGGCAACCAGAACCAGCAAGGGTCGGCGGCCGTGGCGGGCCTGCGCGTGGTCAACCTGCTGTCGGTGAATGCGCCGCAGCAGGTGCAGCTCGAGGTCAAGGTCGCCGAGGTGTCGAAGACCCTGCTCGAGCGCCTGGAGGCCGGCGCCACCTGGCGCTTCGGTTCCGGCAGCTGGGCCGCGACGCTGCTGTCGAACTTCATCAGCGGCAAGGCCAGCGGCTCGCTCGAGCTGACCAGGACCGGCGGCAAGAGCATCACCGCCGCCGCCGAGACGCAGGACGGCGTGGTGCGCGTGCTGGCCGAGCCGAACGTGATGGCGATCAGCGGCCAGGAAGGCAGCTTCCTCGCCGGCGGCAAGTTCTACGTCCCGGTGGCGCAGGACAACAACCGCGTCACGCTGGAAGAAAAGGAATACGGCGTCGGCCTGCGCTTCACCCCGACCGTGCTGGGCGGCGGCCGCATCAACCTGCGCGTCGCGCCCGAGGTGTCGGAACTGTCGCGCGAAGGCATCGGCCTGACGACCGGCAGCAACGCCGGCACCGCGATCCTGCCGGTGGTGACCACGCGCCGCGCCAGCACCACCGTGCAGCTGTACGACGGCCAGAGTTTCGCGATCGGTGGCCTCATCAAGGACAACCTGGTCACCAACAAGAAGGGCCTGCCGCTGCTGGGCGAACTGCCCGTGCTGGGCGCGCTGTTCCGCAGCACCGACTACCAGCAGGACCGTACCGAACTGGTGTTCGTGATCACCGCGCGCCTGGTCAAGCCCTTGCCCGGCGCCGGCTACGCCCTGCCGACCGACAAGGTGGGCGTGCCGTCGCGCGCCGCGTTGATGCTCGGCGGGCGCCTGGACGGCCCGGCGCCGGGGGCCACGACCGCCGCGGCCTCGGCGCCGCCCGTGCCGCCGCCCGATGCCGGCGGCTTCGAACTGAAATAGGAGAACGCGATGTCCACCGCACGCCCCCGGTTCGCGCCGGCGCTCCTGCCGCTCCTCCTGCTGGCCGCGTCGCTGCAGGGTTGCAGCACCACGCCGCGCTTCAACGAGCACTTCGGCGCCGCCTTGCGCGCGAACCTCGCCGCCCAGGCCCTCGATCCGGCCGCGGCGGCGAATACCGATCCGGCCCTGGGCGTGGACGGCGCCGCCGCCCGCGCCGGCATCGAGCGCTACCAGCGCTCCTTCAAGGAAACCGAGCCGGCGCTGGACAGGCCGCTGATCGGCGCGGGCGCCCGATGACGTCCGTGCCGGCCCGCCCGGTGCCGGCCGTCCCGCTCGAACCCCGTCCCGCCCGCACGCCGCTCCGAGGAACCCGATGAAAGCCCTGCTGATCAGCCGCGACACCCAGCTTTACGCGGAGATCGCGTCGCAAGGCGCGGCCCGCGTGCCGCCGCTGCACGTGGCGGCCGGGCGCGCCGGCCTGCGCGACGCGCTCGACCGTCCGCTGGCCGACGCGCCGGCCCTCGTCATCGTCGACGCCAGCGACGCCGACGCGGCCGACGCCGACCTGCTGGAGCGCCTGACCCGCCACTACGCGGCCGCGCACTTCATGCTGCTGACCGACGACCACCAGCCCGACCTCCTGATCCGCGCCATGCGCGCCGGCGTGCGCGAGGTGCTGCAACTGCCGCTGGTGCACCGCGCCCTGCACGAGGCGATCGACCGCATCGCCGCCAGCGCCGGCGAAGCCGTCCTGCGCGACGGCAAGGTGCTGGCCTTCATCGCCTGCAAGGGCGGCAGCGGCGCCACCTTCATCGCCACCAATTTCGGCTATGCGCTGTCGACGCTGGCCGACAAGAAGGTGCTGCTGATCGACCTGCACCGCCAGTTCGGCGACGCCACGCTGTACGTGTCGGACCAGAAGCCGACCATGACGCTGTCCGACGTGTGCCAGCAGATCGGCCGCGTCGACGGCCCCTTCCTCGATTCCTGCCAGGTGCACGTGGCGCCCGGCTTCGGCGTGCTGGCCGCGGCCGACGACCCGGCCCAGGCCGGCGAGGCCAAGCCCGAGCACATCGACGCGATCCTGCGCGTGGCGCGCCAGCACTACGACTACATCCTGCTCGACGTGGGACGCCAGATCGACGCCGTCTCGCTGCGCGCGCTCGACAGCACCGATGCCATCTACCCGGTGCTGCAGCTGGCGCTGCCCGACATCCGCCATGCGCGCCGCCTGCTCGACATCTTCCGCTCGCTCGGCTACGTGACCGACCACGTCCGCCTGATCGTCAACCGCTACGAGAAGGGCGGCAAGCTGCGCCTGCACGACCTGAACTCGGCGCTCGGCGCCGAAGTGCTGCATACCATCCCCAACGATTACGTCGCCGTCACCGATTCGGTCAACCAGGGCATTCCGGTGCTGAAGCTGGCGCGTGCCAGCAGCGTGGCGCGCAGCCTGGCCGACCTGGTCGAGGTGCTGACCGCGCGCCGCGTCGTCGAAGCCAGGAGCGGCCTGTTCGACCGCCTGTTCGGCCGCGGCGACGGCGACGACTGACCAAAGGAGATCCCATGTCCCTGCGCGAGCGCCTGTCCGGAACGGACGAGGAACGCCACCACCAGCCGATGCCGGCGGTGGCGCACCAAGCCTACCAGGAGCTGAAGAAGACGATGCACCAGATGATCCTCGACCGGATCGACCTGGAACGCCTCAAGCGCCTGACCAGCGAACAGTTCAAGCACGAGCTGGCGCTGCTGGTCCAGCGCATCATCGAGGAAGAGCGCATCGTGCTGAACCAGCAGGAGCGCCACCACCTGGTGCTCGACATCCAGCACGAGATGCTCGGCTTCGGCCCGCTCGAGCCGCTGCTGAACGACCCGACCGTCTCCGACATCCTGGTCAACACGTTCAACCGCGTGTACGTCGAGCGGCGCGGCAGGCTCGAACTCACCGACGTCAGCTTCCACGACAACGCGCACCTGATGAAGATCATCGAGAAGATCGTCTCGCGCGTCGGCCGCCGCGTCGACGAGTCGAGCCCGATGGTCGACGCGCGCCTGCCGGACGGCTCGCGCGTGAACGCGATCATCCCGCCGCTCGCCGTCGACGGTCCCCTGGTATCGATCCGGCGCTTCGGCGCGAGCCCGCTGACGGTGCAGAACCTGCTCGACTACAAGAGCGTCACGCCGCCCATGATCAAGGTGCTGGAAAGCCTGGGCCTGGCCAAGGTGAACATCCTGATCTCGGGCGGCACCGGCAGCGGCAAGACCACGCTGCTGAACCTGATCTCCGGCTTCATCCCCGCCAGCGAGCGCATCGTGACGATCGAGGACGCGGCCGAGCTGCAACTGCGCCAGCCGCACGTGGTGCGCCTGGAGACTCGCCCGCCCAACATCGAGGGCAAGGGCGAGGTGACGCAGCGCGCGCTGGTGCGCAATGCGCTGCGCATGCGGCCCGACCGCATCATCCTGGGCGAGGTGCGCGGCCCGGAAGCGCTCGACATGCTGCAGGCGATGAACACCGGCCACGAGGGTTCGCTGGCGACGATCCACGCCAACACCCCGCGCGACGCGCTGGCGCGCCTGGAAAACATGGTCGGCATGGCCGGCGTCACCCTAACCCCGCGCGCGACGCGCCAGCAGATCTGCTCGGCCATCACCGTGATCCTGCAGGCGTCGCGCCTGGCCGACGGCACCCGCAAGCTGGTCAGCCTGCAGGAAATCACCGGCATGGAAGGCGAGATCATCTCGATGCAGGAGATCTTCCGCTTCGAGCAGACCGGCATCGACGCCGAGGGCAAGGTGCAGGGCCACTTCTGCGCCACCGGCGTGCGCCCGCGCTTCGCCGAGCGCCTGCGCATGTTCGGCGCGGCGGTGCCGGAAGACACCTTCGACCCCGACCGCATCTTCGCCTGAACGGCAGCGCGGAGCCTCGCATGGACATCCTCTTCTACGGTTTCGTCGTGTTCCTGTTCGCCGCCATCATCCTGGGCGTCGAGGGCGCCTACCTGTGGTGGATCGGCGCGCACGGCGCCGCGTCGCGCCGCGTGGCGCGCCGCCTGCAGCTGATGGCCGGCGGGCAGGGCCGCGCCGGCGAGCGCATCTCGATCCTCAAGCAGCGCCGCTACAGCCGCCAGGACGCGCTCGACCGCCTGCTGCACCGCGCCGCGTTCGCGCCCCGCATCGACCGCCTGCTGGTGCAGTCGGGAATGAAGTGGTCGGTCGAGGTGTTCCTGCTGTGGTCCGGCGCCGCGTTGCTGGCCGGCGTGCTGGCGACGGCGCGCTGGCCGCTGCCGCTGGCGGCGCGCGTCGTGGCGGCGCTGTTGTTCGCGCTTCTCCCGCTGGCGCTGGCGCGGCGCATGCGCCGCAGGCGCCTGGCGCGCATCGAGATGCAACTGCCGGACGCCGCCGACTTCATCGCGCGCGCGCTGCGCGCCGGCCACTCGTTCAGCAACGTGCTGCAGATCGTCGGCAACGAATTGTCCGAGCCGCTCGGCGGCGAATTGCGCGTCGTGCGCGAAGAGATTAACTATGGCGTGCCGATGGCCGAGGCGCTGCACAACCTGGCCGCGCGCATTCCCTTGACCGACCTGCGCTACCTGGTCATCGCGATCCTGATCCAGCGCGAGACCGGCGGCAACCTGGCCGAGATCCTCGGCAACATCAGCCACATCATCCGCGACCGCCTGAAGCTCATGGCGCAGGTGCGCGTGCTGTCGGCCGAGGGCCGCATGTCGGCCTGGATCCTGGGCCTGCTGCCGTTCGTCGTGGCCGGGATGATGCTGATGGTGAACCCGGCCTACATCCGCATCCTGTGGACCGATCCGGTCGGCATCAAGCTGCTGTGGCTGGCCTTGGCGATGCTGCTCCTGGGCGTGGCCTGGCTGCGCCAGGCGATCCGCATCCGCGTCTGAGGAGCCGTCGATGAGCGCCGCACAGTTGCTGTTCCTGCTGATCGTGTTCGCGATCGTCGGCGGCCTGGCCTGGCTGGCGATGATCCTGTTCGCCCCCGGCGCGTTGCGCGCGCGCCTGGCGCGCTTCATGGGCAAGCCCGACGGCGCGCCGGACGGCGCCGGCTGGATCGAGCGCGTCGCCCGCGCCGCGCGTCCTCTCAGCCGCCTGTCGGTGCCGGAAGAGGGCTGGGAAAAATCGGCGCTGCGTATCCGCTTCATGAACGCCGGCTGGCGCAACCCGTCCGCGCCGGCGCTGTACTTCGCCGCCAAGAGCGGCCTGGCGCTGCTGTTCCCGGCCAGCGCCGGCATCGTGCTGGCGCTGGCGCCCAGGACGCCGGGCGGCAGCCAGGTGTTGTTCCTGCTGCTGGCCGCGGGCGCGTTCGGCTACTACCTGCCCAACGCGCTGCTGGCGCGCACCATCCAGCGCCGCAAGCGCGAGATCTTCGAGACGATCCCCGACGCGCTCGACCTGCTGACCGTCTGCGTCGAGGCCGGCCTGAGCCTGGAGCGCGGCCTGGTCAAGGTGGCTGCCGAAATCCACATCAAGAGCGAGACGCTGGCGCAGGAATTCCAGCTGGTGCTGATGGAGATGCGCGCCGGCTTCAGCCGCGACAAGGCGCTGCGCAATTTCGCGATGCGCGTCGGCGTCGACGACATCGACTCGCTGGTGGCGATGCTGATCCAGTCCGAGCGCTTCGGCACCAGCATCGGCGACGCCCTGCGCGTGTACTCGGACAACCTGCGCACCAAGCGCCGCATGATCGCCGAGGAAGCCGCCGCGCGCATCGGCCTCAAACTGCTGTTCCCGCTGATCTTCTGCATCTTCCCGACCTTGCTGATGGTGCTGCTCGGCCCCGCCGGCATCCAGATCGCCCACACCCTGGGCGAGGCGTTCGGCCCCCGCTGACGCGCCGTCCACCGTTCCCACGTTGCGAAAGAACCGCCATGCGACCCCTGACCACGCGTTCCCGGATCCTGCCCACCACGCTGTCCCTGCTGTGCGGCGCGCTGCTGCTGGCATGCGCCGCGCCGCCCGCCCAGGTCGACGCCCCGGCCGCCGATGGCGCCGCGCCCGACGCCGGCGTGGCGGGACCGCCGGCGCGCGCCGACGACCGCTATGCGCGCGGCCGCGCCCTGCACCTGGCGCGCCGCTACGACGAGGCGGTGGCCGCCTACCAGGCGGCCCTGCAGGCCGATCCCGGCCATGTGAACGCCCGCAACGGCCTGGCGATCGCGTATGCCGAGCGGCGCGAATTCGCGCGCGCGATCCCGATCTGGCAAGAGATGACGCGCGGCGCCACGCTGTCCTCCGGTCCGGCCGTCGCCTTCCTGTTCAGCAACCTCGGCTATGCCCACCTGCTCGCCGGCGACGACGAAAAGGCCGTGGCGGCGCTGGAAAAGGCCTGCCTGCTCGATCCCTTGAACGGGCGCGCCTGGCAAAACCTGGGCGAGGCGCTGCAACGGCTCGGCCAGGACGAGCGCGCCCGCCAGATGCTGCGCCAGGCCAGCGCCCTGCGCGAGCACGACCTGCGCGCCGACTACGCGATGGTGCCGGGAGAGCGCCCCGCCACGATCGCGCGGGCGCTCGACGGCGCGCGCCGGCCGGACCAGGAATGGGCGTTCGTCGAGATCGCCGACAAGGGCAACGGCATGCTCGAACTGCGCCGTACGCCGGCGCTGCATCCGCGCGGCGCGCCGGCCGCGGCGCCGTTCCAGCCGCCAACCGCGGGCGGGGCGGGCGCCGTCGCCGGGCTCGAGATCAGCAACGGCAACGGCCGCCAAGGCCTGGCGCGCCTGCTGGCCAGCCGCATCCGCGATCCCGAGGTGAAGATAGTGCGCCTGAGCAATGAAAAAGGGTTCGCGGTGCGCCAGACCCGCATCGAATACCGCCCGGCCTTCCGCGGCGTGGCCGAACGCCTGGCCCAGCGCTTCGGCGCGAGCCAGCCGGTGGCGGTGGGCGCCGGGCGCGCCGACGTGCGCCTGGTGCTGGGCCACGACCTGGCGCCGCAACGCGTCGCCGGCCGCTCGCTGCCGGCGCCCGCCGGCCAGCCCGGCCTTGCGCACATGGCCGGTTCGCCCTGACGGGAAGGTAGTATCGGTTTCACAACAGTAGCGGGCGACAGCCTTGCTCGAGAATGGTCATAATAAAAAAACTTCAACACATTCTGGAGAATCGCCATGCAACTGACCCGTCGTTTCCAGTCCGCAATTGCTCAATCCGTCATCGCGACCACGCTGCTGGTGTCGGTCGCCGCGTGCGCGCCGACCCCGACGCGCGAAGGCACGGGCGAGTACGTGGACGATGCCGTCATCACCACCAAAGTGAAGGCCGCCTTCGCCGGTGACCCGACCGTCAAGGCCACCCAGGTCAACGTCGAAACCTTCAAGGGCACCGTCCAGCTGAGCGGCTTCGTCGACACGCGCGAAAGCGCCCAGAAGGCCGTCGACCTGGCGCGCGGCGTCAAGGGCGTCAAGTCGGTCAAGAACGACCTGGTGGTCCGCTGACCCGCTTGCCCGCCAGCCGGCGGGCAAGCCCTCGCCGACGACTCACTGCCAGCGGACTTTTCCGAAGCCGCTGGTCGTCGCGCTGCGCGTCGCCGGCTTGCCGTACACGGTCGCCGAGCCCATGCCGTTCAGGCTGACGTTGGCGGTGGTCCTGGCGTAGACGCTGGCGCCGCCCATGCCGCTCAGGTCGAGGTCGACGGTATCCGCATGCAGCTGCTGCGCATCGAGGCCGCCGACGCCGCCCAGGTGGGCGCGCAATACCCTGGTCTGGCCCGCGACCGTGATGTGGCCGGCGCCGCCCAGGTGCAACTCGACGCGCTCGGCCTGGCCGGGGTTCAGCGTCAGCCCGCCGACGCCGCCCAGGCGCGCGTCGACGTCGCGGTACTGCCCGCTGAAATTCACCGCGCCGGCGCCATCCAGCGCCAGCACCAGCCGCTCGCCCCGGAAGCCGGACACCTCGCTGCGGCCGACGCCCTGCGACACGAATTCCTTCAGGTTCGGCACGCTCATCTCGGCGCGCAGTTCGCCGTTCGGGTTGTTGATGCGGCTATTGTTGTCCATGTCGATCGTCAGCGTGTCGCCGTTCTGCGTGGTGCGGATCTTCGCCACGTAGCGGCTGTCGCCCGACACCACCAGCGACGGCGGTCCCTGGCGCAGGTCCAGGCGCACCACGCCGCCGAGCACGACCTTCGATACCCTGGCGTCGATGGCGCGGTTCTCGCGCACGGTGCCGTCGGCGCCGGCGGCCGCGTTCGAGGCCAGCGCGAGGGTGGTGGCAAGCAGGGTGGTGGCGAGCAATTTGTTCATGGCGCGTTCTCCGGTAATGTGCTGTTGGCGTCACTATAGGCAGGCGTCGGGCACGGCGGCGGCGGATTGCGACAGGCGGCAGGATCGGCGGAATGAAGCGCGAAATCGGCGGAAACGCCGTCGGCGCCCGGCCTCAACTCCGCAGCGCATCCCAGTCCAGCCCGAAACGAGCCAGGTATTTCTTCAGGCGGTCGGCATCGTTCGGCTGGCGCTTGGCCAGGCGCGAGACGGCGAACAGCTGGCGTCCCGCATCCGACAGCGAGGCCGCGCGCCGGCACACCGCGACCACCGCCTGCAACTGAACGGCGTCGAACGGATCGAGCCGCGCCGCCGCGTCCTGTCCCAGCAGCGCATCGAGGTCGACGTCGTCGCGCGCGCCCGGCGTGTCGCGCCGCGGCGCCCACAGCCGCTGCAGGCGTCCCGTTTCGCCGGCCACGATATCGTCGGTGATGCGGCCGGCCTCGGCCAGCGTCGCCATGCGCTGCACCGATGCCGACAGGTCGCGGAAGTTGCCGCTCCAGCGTGCCTGCGGCGACATGGCGAACCGCATGTAGCGTTCGCGCGCCTCCTTGTTGAAACGCACCAGCTGGCCATCCTCGATGCCGAATTCGCGCAGCAGGTAGTCGATGTTCGGTTCGATGTCTTCGCTGCGGTCGACGAGGCCCGGCAATGCGTAGGTCCACAGGTTGATGCGCGCGAACAGGTCGTCGCGGAAGCGCCCCTGCGCCACCTCGCGCGCCAGGTCGCGGTTGGTGCCGGCGATCAGCTGGAAGTCGCTGTGCACCTCGTGGTCGCCACCCACCGGCAGGAAGCGCTTCTCCTCGATCGCCTTGAGCAGCATCGCCTGTTCGTCCAGGCCCAGTTCCCCGATCTCGTCGAGGAACAGCACGCCCTTGTCCGCCGTGCGCAGCAGGCCGGCCCGCTCGGACATGGCGCCGGTGAAGGCGCCCTTGACGTGGCCGAACAGCGTCGAGGCGGCGCCGTCGCCGTGCAGCGTCGCGCAGTTGATCTCGACGAAGCGGCCGCCGGCCTGGCGGCGCGCCTTCTTGAGTTCGTACAGGCGGCGCGCTAGGAAGGACTTGCCGGCGCCGGTCGGTCCCATCAGCAGGATCGGCGCGCGCGACTTGATCGCCACCCGCTCGATCTCGTCGATCATCGCGTTGAAGCGCGGGTTGCGCGTGGCAATGCCGGACTTGAGGAAGGCCACGCCCTCCTGCTGCTCGCGCGAGAAGCGCTGGGCGATGCGGTCATAGCGCGACAGGTCGAGGTCGATCAGCGCGAGCGAGCCGGCCGCGCCGGGCGCATGGCGGCGCGGCGGCGACGTCTGCAGCAGGCAGCCGGGGAAGTAGCGCGCCTCCGTCATCAGGAACATGCAGATCTGCAGCACGTGGGTGCCGGTCGTGATGTGGATCCAGTAGTCCTCGTGGTCCGGATCGAACGGGTACGCCCGCGCGAAATCGAACAGCGCCCCGTACACCTGCTCGAAGTCCCAGGGATCGGCGATGTCGACGCGGCGCGGCACCACCTCGGTTTCCGGCGATACCCCGCCGATGTCCTCGGCCACTTGCCGCACCAGGGCATCGCTCCTGCCGTCGAACAGCAGTTCGAGCCGGTCGATCACCACGTCCTCGTGCTGGGTGAGTGCCACCGTCGGCCGCCATTTTTCCCAGCGCGCGCTGCCGCGCCCGCTGTCGAGCTGGGTGCCGATGAAGCCGATGACGACCGTTCTTTTCTTCTTCATTTTTATAAATCCTTATAAGCAAGGATAAATTTATCACGTTCGCGATCGATCGGGTAAAACGCGTGCCAGCCACGCATTCAAGAAAATTCATTCGAATAATCAAGCACTTGAGATACTTTTTCGCGAAGAGACAACGGCCTGGCACGCCGCTTGCAAAGGACAGGGACAAGAACGAAGACGACGAGGAAAACCGATCATGGCCAACCAGAACCTGTTCCAGTCCCCGCGGGGCAAGCTGCTGCCGCAAGCCGATGCGCGCAACGTGGCCGGAGCGCCGGCCTGGCTGCTGCCGCCGAAGCACCGGCTCGCGCAGTACGCCGCCACCGGCTGCCTGAACGACACGTATTACGCGGATGCCGGCGACCAGCTCGCGACCGTGCTGGAACTCGGCCGCGACCTCGACACGCGCTTCCTGGCGCAGGCGGCGATCCACTGCCGCGAGCGCGGCGACATGAAGGACATGCCGGCCCTGCTGGTGGCGCTGCTGGCCGCCCGCGGCGCGCGCGAACTGGCCCCGGCGTTCGACCGCGTGATCGACAACGGCCGCATGCTGCGCAGCTTCGTGCAGATCGTCCGGTCCGGCGCCACCGGCCGCAAGTCGCTCGGCACCCGGCCGAAGACGCTGGTGCAGCAATGGCTGAACCGGGCCGACGAGAAGACGCTGCTGGCGGCGGCCGTGGGCACCGCGCCGTCGCTGGCGGACGTGGTCAGGATGGTCCATCCGCGTCCTGCGCAAGCCTGGCGCGCGGCCTTCTTCGCCTGGCTGGTGGGCAAGCCGTACGACGCCCGGGCGCTGCCGCCGCTGACCGCCGCCTTCGACGCCTGGAAGCGTGACCGTTCGGCGCCGCTGCCGGCGGTGCCGTTCCAGCTGCTGACGGCGCTGCCGCTGGCGGACCGGGACTGGGCGCAACTGGCGCTGCAGGGCGGCTGGCAGATGCTGCGCATGAACCTGAACACCTTCGCGCGGCATGGCGTGTTCGCCCTGCCGGGCATGACGGACGCGGTGGCGGCGCGCCTGTGCGATCCGCAGGAGATCGCCCGGGCCAGGGTGTTCCCCTACCAGCTGATGGCGGCCTGCCGCGCGGCCGGCGCGGTACTGCCGGCGCGGCTGCGCACGGCGCTCGAGGAGGCGCTGGACATCGCGCTGGCCAATGTGCCGCGCATCGCCGGCCGGGTCGTCGTGTGTCCGGACGTATCGGGGTCGATGGCGAGTCCCGTCACCGGCTGGCGCGGCGCGGCGACCAGCAAGGTGCGCTGCATCGACGTGGCGGCCCTGGTCGCGGCGGCGCTGGCGCGCAGGAATCCGGACACCGTCATGCTGCCGTTCGCGCGGCGCGTGGTCGAGGTGGCGCTGGAGCGCGACGCCACGGTGATGCGCAACGCCGAGGTCCTGGCCGGCATCGGCGGCGGCGGCACCGATTGCAGCGCGCCGCTGGCCTGGCTGAACCGGCGCAAGGTGGATGCCGAGCTGGTGGTATTCGTGTCCGACAACGCATCGTGGATCGATGCCGCGCGCGGGGCCGGCGCGACGGCGACGCTGCGCGAGTGGCGCCGCTTCAAGGAGCGCAACCCGCAGGCGAAGCTGGCGTGCATCGACGTCACGCCCTACGGGACGACGCAGGCGCCGGAAGCGCCGGACGTGCTGAACGTGGGCGGCTTCTCGGACGCGGTGTTCGACATCCTGGCCGCGTTCGCGGCGGGACGGCTGGGAGCCGGCCACTGGGTCGGCGAGATCGAATCGATTGCGCTTTGAGCGCGGGGAGGTCAAGATGGGATGGACGATCAGCGTCGGCACGGCCGGCGCGGCAGCAAAAGCAGTCACAACGGCAACAGCGGCAGCACGGGGCCGCAAGGCGCAGGCGCTGTCGATCGATATCGACGCGCATGGCCTGAAGGCCCGGGTAACCGTTTTCCCGAATGCCGACAGGACGACATTGGGTGACGCCGGTGCGATGCCGGCCTGGCAGGCGCAACGCGTCTGGCAGAACGTCCTGTCCACGCTGGTCGGGACCGAATAGCGGCAGTGCCGCACCCTTCATGGCGAATGCCGGTGGAACTACATCGTGGCCCGAGCAGGGCGGTGTTTCACCACATCTTGTCGCCACCCTGATATCGCCGCCGGGACGGTCCGGCGGCACCCGGATACGAGAGAACCAGAGAGAACACCATGACGAAACAAGAGCATTACGATGTGCTGGAAGTAGCCGGCGGCCAACCGGTCAAGATGTGGACGCGCGGCGTCCCGGTCGAGGAAGAGGCCAAGCGCCAGCTGGCCAATACCGCACGCATGCCCTTCATCTACAAGCACATGGCGGCGATGCCCGACGTCCACCTGGGCAAGGGTTCGACGATCGGCAGCGTGATCCCGACGCTGGGCGCCGTGATCCCGGCCGCGGTCGGCGTCGACATCGGTTGCGGCATGATGGCCGCCAAGACCACGCTGCGCGCCGAAGACCTGCCCGACAACCTGGGCCTGCTGCGCAGCGCGATCGAGCGCGCCGTCCCGCACGGGATGTCGCCCAAGACGCGCGGCTTCAAGGGCCGCGGCATGGGACGCGATGCGGGCTCGTGGGACACGCCGCCGTCGGCCGTCGACGCGGCCTGGATGACGCTGAAGGACGAGTTCGACACGATCTGCCTGAAGACGCCCAGGCTGAAGCACACCAACAACTACAAGCACCTGGGCACGCTGGGCACGGGCAACCACTTCATCGAGATCTGCCTGGACGAGGAGGGCGCCGTCTGGTTCATGCTGCACTCGGGTTCGCGCGGCGTCGGCAATGCGATCGGCAGCCACTTCATCGAACTGGCCAAGCAGGACATGCGCACCCACATGGCCAACCTGCCGGACCAGGACCTGGCCTACCTGCAGGAGGGCACGCGGCACTACGACGACTACATCGAGGCGGTGGGCTGGGCCCAGAAGTTCGCGCGCATGAACCGCGAGGTCATGATGCAGAACCTGATCGCGGCCGTGCGCACGGTCATCAAGAAGCCGTTCCAGACCCACGTCGAGGCGGTGAACTGCCACCACAACTACGTGCAGCGGGAGCGCCACTTCGGCCGCGACGTGCTGGTCACGCGCAAGGGCGCGGTCTCGGCGCGCGCGGGAGAACTCGGCATCATCCCGGGCTCGATGGGCGCCAGGAGCTTCATCGTGCGCGGCAAGGGCAACGAGGACAGCTTCCACAGCTGCAGCCACGGCGCCGGCCGCACCATGAGCCGCACCGAGGCCAAGCGCCGCTACTCGGTCGAGGACCAGGTGCGCGCCACCGAGGGCGTCGAATGCCGCAAGGACGCCGCCGTGATCGACGAGATCCCGATGGCCTACAAGGACATCGACGCCGTGATGCGGGCGCAGGACGACCTGGTCGAGGTCGTGCACACGCTCAAGCAGGTCGTCTGCGTGAAGGGCTGACATGGACGGCGACATCACAACGGGCAGCGAATCCGCCGTGCTGGAACTGGACGGCGCGGTCGGCGAAGGCGGCGGCCAGATCCTGCGCAGCGCGCTGACGCTGGCGATGGTCACCGGCCGGCCGTTCCGCATCCGGTGCATCCGCGCCAACCGCCCCAAGCCGGGCCTGATGCGCCAGCACCTGGTGGCGGTGCAGGCCGCGGCCGGCATCTGCGGCGCCACCGTCGACGGCGCGGCGCTCGGCAGCCAGGAGCTGGCATTCCGCCCGGGCCCGGTGACGGGCGGCGACTACCGCTTCGCGATCGGCAGCGCCGGCAGCTGCACGCTGGTGCTGCAGACCGTGCTGCCGGCGCTGCTGACGGCCAGCCAGCCGTCGACGCTGCGCCTGGTCGGCGGCACGCACAACCCGATGGCGCCACCGGTGCAGTTCCTGCAGCGTGCCTGGCTCCCGCGCCTGGCCGAGATGGGCGCGCGCATCGACCTGCGCCTCGAGCGCTTCGGCTTCTACCCGGCCGGCGGCGGCATCGTCGAGGCGCATGTCGCACCCTGCGCCCGCCTGGAACCGCGCACGTGGACGACGCGCGGCGAACGCAGGGGCGGCCGCGCCGAAGCCTTTGTCGCTGGCGTGCCGGAGCGCGTGGCGCGGCGCGAGCTCGAATGCGTCGGCCAGGCCATGAACTGGAGCGCGGACCAGCTGCAGGCCTGCGTCCTGCCGGCCGAGCAGGGGCCGGGCAATGCGCTGGTACTGACGCTCGACTACGAACACGTGAGCGAAGTGTTCACGGCCTTCGGCGAAAAGGCCGTCTCGTCCGAGCAGGTGGCGCGCCAGGCCGTGCAGCGGGCGCGCCAGTACCAGGCATCGCAGGCCGCCTTCGCCGAATACCTGGCCGACCAGCTGATGCTGCCGCTGGCGCTGGCCGGCGGCGGCGGCTTCACGATGGACGAGGTCTCGATGCATGCGCGCACCAACGCCGGCGTGATCGAACTGTTCCTGCCGGTGCGCTTGCGCTTCGACAGGGTGGATGGGGTCGACCGCTGCACGGTGGAGGCGCGCTGAGCGGCCTCGTTCAAGGAACCGGGGAGAATCGCGCGCATCTAATGGCATCCACCCTGCCACTGCGGGAGATGACGCCATGAGACACCATCGCATCCTGGCCGCGCTGGCAGGCGCGGCCCTCGTTTCGGCCCCGGCCGGCCAGTATGCGGCCGGCCGCGCCGTCCCCGATGTCCGGCTCGTGCAAGGGGCCATCTGTACCGCGGCCGCGGCCGGACCGCCGGTCTTGCTGGCGCGCCTGGTGCGGGCGCAGACGGAAACCCGCCCCTTCCAGCCCGGACAGCAGCTGCCGGCGCCGGCCGACACGTCGCCACCGCCGCTGTACGGGAACCTCGGCAGGCTGCACATGGCGGTCACGACGAACAGCCGCGGGGCGCAGGCCTACTTCGACCAGGGCCTGCGCCTGGCCTTCGCCTTCAACCATGCCGAGGCCGCGCGCGCCTTCCGCGCCGCCCAGCGGCTCGACCCGCACTGCGCCATGTGCCACTGGGGCGAGGCGCTGGTGCTGGGCCCGAACATCAACGCGCCGATGTTCCCCGACGCGGTGGCGCCGGCCCATGCCGCGGCCGCCCGCGCGCAGCTGCTCGCGGGCCGGGCCGGGCCGCAGGAACGGGCGCTGATCCGCGCCATCGTCCAGCGCTACGCCGACGCCCCGCTCGAAGACCGCTCCGCGCTGGACCGCGCCTATGCCGACGCCATGATGGAAGCGGCGCACGCCTTCCCCGCCGACGACCACATCCAGGTGCTGTATGCCGAGTCGCTGATGGACCTGTCGCCCTGGGACTACTGGGAACGCGGCGGCGCCAGGCCGAAGGGCCGCAGCGGCGAGATGGTCGCGACGCTGGAGCGCGTCCTGGCGCGCAATCCCACGCATGCGGGCGCGGCCCACTACTACATCCACGCCGTGGAAGCCTCGTCGGCGCCCGAGCGCGCGCTGCCCGCGGCGCGCGTGCTGGCCCGGCAGATCCCGGGCGCCGGCCACATCGTCCACATGCCCGCGCACATCTACTACCGGCTCGGCATGGTCCGCGAATTGCTGGCCGTCAACCTGGACGCCGTCGCCACCGACGAACGCTACTTCCGCGGCGCACGGAGCGACCCGGTCTACAAGGGCGCCTACTACCCGCACAACATCCACTTCGTGATGGTGTCGGCCCTGATGGGGGGCGACGGCCAGGCCGCGCTGGCGGCATCCGCCAAGCTGGACAAGGTGCTGCCGCACGCCCTGGTCGCGCAATTCCCGCTGATCCAGCCGGTGAAATCGGCCGTGTACTTCTCGCACGTGCAGTTCAGCAGTCCCGACACCCTGCTGGCGCTGCCCGACCCGGGGCCGGACCTCGTGCTGGTACGGGCGATGTGGCACTACGCGCGCGCCGTCGGGTTCGCACGCAAGCACATGGTCGATGAAAGCCGCGACGAGATCGGCGCGCTGGCGGCGCTCGAACGCGACGCCGACTTCCGCCCGTTCGACGCTTGGCACGTGCCGGCGCGCGCCATCGTCGCCACCGCCCGCAACGTCGCCACCGGCCGCCTGGCCGACGCGCGCGGCGACGCCGCGGCCGCGCTGACCGCGTACCGGGCGGCCGTCGAGACGCAGGACCGCCTGCCCTACATGGAACCGCCGTACTGGTACTACCCGGCGCGCCAGTCGCTCGGCGTGGCGCTGCTGCGCGCCGGCCGGGTCGACGACGCCGAGGACGTGTTCCGCGCGGCGCTGGCGCGCACGCCCAGCAACGGCTGGGCGCTGCGCGGCCTGATGGAGGTGTACCGGCGGCGCGGCGACGAGGCGTCGCTGAAGCAGGCGCAGGAGCGCTTCGCGAAGACCTGGCTGGGCAAGGACGGGATGCCGCCGCTGGCGGCGCTGTAGCTAGAGCAGGGCAGGGAGTTCCGCCAGCGAGCGCAGCGCGTCGCCGTCGCCACGCCGGCCCTTGCGGTCGAGCAGCACGGCCTGCATGCCGAAGGCGCGCGGCCCGTCGACGTCGGCGGCGGGCGTATCGCCCACCATCAGCACGTTCGCGGGCGCACAGCCGAGCGCCGCGCACACGTGGGCATAGATCGCGGGATCGGGCTTGATGGCGCCGGCCGCGAAACTCCAGGCATACGCATCCAGGCGCAGCGGCAGCAGTTCCATGATCGGCGGCGCATAGTCGGCGGCCAGGTTCGAGCACAGGGCCAGCTTGATGTTGCGGTCACGCAGGGCGAGCAGGGTGGGCGTGGTGTCCGGGAACAGGCGTAGCGAGGCGATTTCGATGCGCAGGTCGGCTTCGAGGTGTGCCAGTTCTTCTGGCTTGAGCGAGATCGCCATGTGCTGGGCTGCTTCGCGCAGGGTGAGCGGGGTGCTCATCAGCGTGGCGGCGTCGTTCGCGGTGATGACACGGCTTTGCTGTTCGCCCAGGCGCAGCAGTTGGCGGAATGGGGCGCGTTTTTGGGTAATTTCGGCCAGGGTGCCGTAGACGTCGAAGACGATGGCGTGGATGGGAGTGGGGTGGGGCATGCGCTAGGGTTGGCTGCTTGATGATGGTGTCGTGAATCGCCACGACTACCGTAGACACTCCTGAGCCATAATGTTGGGCACAAGGAGAAGGTATGAGCGGAAAGCGGTACACAGAGGAATTCAAGATCGCGGCGGTCAAGCAGGTGGCGGAGCGCGGT
>NZ_CAJYEB010000041.1 GCF_913773735.1 uncultured Massilia sp. | reverse complement strand
CTACGTGCGCAAGGTCGAGAAGGTCGGCGGCGCTCCGTACAACGTCGAGTTCGACAAGTTCCCGGACCAGAAGGATCCGGGCAAGTAAGCGGACAAGTACTCGAGCGGTAAGACTACACGCCGGGCGTTGAGCACGCCCGGCGTGTAGTCTTCCCGCTCGATTACTTGTCCGCTTACTTGCCCGGATCCTTCTGGTCCGGGAACTTGTCGAACTCGACGTTGTACGGCGCGCCGCCGACCTTCTCGACCTTGCGCACGTAGACGGTCTGCACCACGTCGCGGGTCTGCGCGTCGATCGTGATCGGGCCGCGCGGGCTGTCGATCTTCATCCCCTTGAGCACGGCCATCGCCTTGTCGCCGTCGATCCTGCCACCCAGCTTGTTGCTGACCTGGTAGATCGCGTTCATGCCGTCGTAGGCCGCCACCGCCATGAAGTTCGGCCGCCCGGCGTTCGGGCTGGCCGCGGCGAAGCTCTTCAGGAAGGCCTCGTTCTCGGGCGACTTGTGCGCGGCCGAATAGTGGAAGGTCGTGATCACGCCGAGGGTGGCGTCGCCCATCGCCGGCAGCACGTGGTCGTCGGTCAGGTCGCCGGTGGCGATCACCTTGATGCCGGCATCGGCCAGGCCGCGCTCGCGGTAGCCCTTCATGAAGGCCACGCTCTGTTCGCCGGCCGGCACGAACACGAACACGGCGTCCGGCCTGGCATCCTTGATGCGCTGGATGAAGGGCGCGAACTCGGGATTGCGCAGCGGGACGCGGATCGCCTCCACCACCTTGCCGCCGTTCTTCTGCAGGCGCTCGCTGAAAGCCTTCTCGGCATCGATGCCGGGGCCGTAGTCGGCCACCACCGTGACCACTTTCCTGACGCCGTTCCTGACCGCCCAGTCGCCCATCGGCGCCGAGATCTGCGGCAGCGTCATCGACACGCGCGCGATGTAGTCGGACTTGGTGGTGATCACCGAGGTGGCCGCGTTCATCACGATCATCGGCGTCTTCGCCTGCTGGGCGACCGGCGCCACCGCCAGCGCTTCCGGCGTCAGGCCGAAGCCGGCCAGGAAGTCGACCTTGTCGCGCACCACCAGTTCCTGCGCCAGGCGCTTGGCGATCTCCGGCGACGGGCCGGTGGTGTCCTTGTAGATCACCTGGATCTTCTTGCCCGCGACCGTGTCGCCGTTCTTCGCCATCCAGGCCTTGATGCCACCCTCCATCTGCTTGCCGTAGTCGGCGAAGGGGCCGGAGAAGGCGGCGATCACGCCGATCTTGATGGTGTCCTGGGCGTGTGCCGGCAAGGCGCCGAGGCCCGCCAGCGCGGCCAGCGCCGCTGCAATCGTCCTGCGTTTCATGGGTCGTGTCTCCTGGTTTTGATCGGTGTGCCGGCATGTCCGGCCTGCCGGCGCTGTCGTGCGCCGGCCACAAGCGCTGGTTGACAACGCTTGGGTTACGACAATAGTATTAATTCAGCGTTCGATAAGCAACTACTTGTTCGATAAACGAACGTCTCAACAATAAACCGGAGACATAATGAAGAAGATCACCTGCAGCGCGATCGCGCTGGCGTGCGGCCTCGCCGCGTCCGCCGCCCATGCCCAGACCTCGGTCCAGATCTACGGCATCGTCGACAGCGGCATCGCCCACATGACCAACGTCAACGCGGCCGGCGACTCGGTCACCAAGATGCCGTCGCTGACCAGCTCCTTCCCGTCGCGCATCGGCTTTCGCGGCACCGAGGACCTCGGCGGCGGTCTGCAGGCCTTCTTCGTGCTGGAAAACGGCTTCGCGATGGACGTCGGCACCATCGGCCAGGGCAACCGCCTGTTCGGGCGCCAGGCCGCCGTCGGCCTGAAGGGATCGTGGGGCGCGCTGAGCCTGGGCCGCCAGCTCAACATGACCTACCTGGCGGGCCTGAAGACCGACGTGCTGGGGCCGCACCTGTTCGCGATCGGCAGCATCGACCCCTACCTGCCGAACGCGCGCAGCGACAATTCCATCGCCTACATGGGCAACTTCAACGGCTTCACCATCGGCGCTACCTGGAGCCTGGGACGCGACGCCTCGGCCGCCGGCGGCCCGGCCGCCACCAACTGCGCCGGCGAGGTCGCCGGCAATGCGCGCGCCTGCCGCCAGTACACCGGCCTGTTCGGCTACGAGACCAAGGAATGGGGCCTGAACACCTCGTACGACCGCATGTACGGCAATACCGGCGCGGCCGGCGGCTTGACCAGCAGCGCCAACACCGACATCCGCACCACCGTCAACGGCTTCGTGATGCTGGGCGCGACCAAGATCGGCGGCGGCGTGATCGACCGCGAGACCAATGCCGCCACCGGCCGCACCGATTCCGACTTGTACTACCTCGGCGTCAGCCATCCGATCGGCGCGGTCACCATCGACGCCCAGGTGGCGCGGCGCGACACCAAGGATTCCAGCGCGGACGTCAACATGATCGTGGCGCGCGTGACCTACAACTTCTCCAAGCGCACCGCGGTCTACGGCTCGGCCGGCCGCATGGACAACAAGGGCAACTCGGCGGTGGCGCTGGATGCCGGCGGCACCGTGGGCGCGGGGATGGCGCAGAACGGCCTGATGGTCGGCCTGCGCCATACCTTCTGAGCGGAGCGGGGATCCGTCCCGGCAGACAGGAGCGTAGGGTGGGCACCCCGTGCCCACCGAACGTTTGCGTCATGCCGGCGTTTGGTGGGCACAGGTGCCCACCCTACGAACGATGTTCGACCGCAGCGGAATTCAGGGCAGCAGCACCGACAACTCCTGGGCCCCGCGCAACAGCACCGGCAGGAATTCCTGCTTCATCCTGTCGACGCTGACGCGCGCGGCCTGGGCGCCGACGTTCAGGCTGGCCAGCACCTGGCCCGAGGCGCCGCGCACCGGCACCGCGATCGAGCGCAGGCCGAGTTCCAGCTCCTCGTTGTTGATCGCGTAGCCGTCCTGGCGCACGCCGGCGAGGATCTCGCGCAGGCGCTTCTGGCCGACGACGGTGTGCTCGGTCATCGGGCGCAGCTTGACCCGGGCGAGGTAGGCGTCCAGTTCCGCGGCGGGCAGGTGCGCCAGCATCACCCGGCCCAGCGAGGTGCAGTAGGCGGGCAGGCGGCTGCCGGTGTTGAGCGCGACCGACATGACGCGCGAGGCGGCCGAACGCGCCACGTACAGCACCTCGTCGTCGTCCAGCACCGCCAGCGAACTCGATTCGCCCAGCTCGCGGGTGATGGCGTTCAGGCAGGGCTGGCTGGACACCGTGAGCGGCGTCGACGACAGGTAGGAATAGCCGAGGGTCAGGACCTTGGGGCGCAGCGAGAAGTTGTTCAGTTCCGCGCCCACGTAGCCGAGCTGCTGCAGCGTGTACAGGCAGCGCCGCACGGCGGCGCGCGGGATGCCGGTCTTCTGGCTGATCTGGGCGATGGTCTGGGGCTTGCGCGAGTCGCTGAACGCGCGCACGACGGCCAGCCCGCGCGCCAGCGAGGTCATGAAGCTGGGGTCGGTGAGGGCGTCGATCTGCTCGGCGATGGTGAGTTCGCGCTCTTCCGGCGCGCTTGCCGCTGCCGGCTGTTCTTGCTTGGTTTTCGGCTTGGTCATGGAGGAATTCTAATGCAGGAGGGGGCACACGACTGGTCTTTTTTCTTGACCTTGCGGCGATCGAGCCATACACTTTGTTGAACGGTAATCGACCATTCGTCCGATTATCGAACATCCTCGCGACGAATTCAAGCGCGCCGCCAGGCGCGCAGAAGAGGCAGAACCATGATTGATAAAACCTTCGAATCGCTGGAACGCGCCGTCGCCGACGTGCACGACGGCGCCACGGTGATGATCGGCGGCTTCGGCAATGCCGGCATGCCGGCCGCGCTGATCGACGCGCTGATCGACCAGGGCGCGCGCGACCTCACCATCGTCAACAACAATGCCGGCAACGGCGAGACCGGGCTGGCGGCGCTGCTCAAGGCCAGGCGGGTGCGCAAGATCATCTGCTCGTTCCCGCGCCAGGCCGATTCGCACCACTTCGACGCCCTGTACCGCGCCGGCGAGATCGAGCTGGAGCTGACCCCGCAGGGCAACCTGGCCGAGCGCATCCGCGCGGCCGGCGCTGGCATCGGCGGCTTCTTCACGCCCACCGGCTATGGCACGCTGCTGGCCGAGGGCAAGGAGACGCGCCTGATCGACGGCCGCCACTACGTGCTGGAAGCGCCGATCCACGCCGACTTCGCGCTGGTCAAGGCGCTGCGCGGCGACCGCTGGGGCAACCTCGTGTACCGCAAGACCGCGCGCAACTTCGGCCCGATCATGGCCATGGCCGCCAAGGTCACCATCGCCCAGGTGGCGCAGGTCGTGCCGCTCGGCGAGCTCGATCCGGAAGCGATCGTCACCCCGGGCATCTTCGTCCAGCGCGTCGTCCAGGAGGCAGCATGAGCACCGACAAACCGGTCCGCGGCTACAGCCGCGACCAGATCGCCGCGCGCGTGGCGCAGGACATCCACGAAGGCGCCTACGTCAACCTCGGCATCGGCCTGCCGACCAAGGTGGCCAACTACCTGCCGGCCGACCGCGAGGTGTTCCTGCACAGCGAGAACGGCGTGCTCGGCATGGGGCCGGCGCCGGAACCCGGCGAGGAAGACGAGGACCTGATCAACGCCGGCAAGCAGCCGGTGACGCTGCTGACCGGCGGTTCCTTCTTCCACCACGGCGACTCGTTCGCGATGATGCGCGGCGGGCACCTCGACGTCTGCGTGCTGGGCGCCTTCCAGGTGTCGGAACGGGGCGACCTGGCCAACTGGCACACCGGCGCCCCGGACGCCATCCCCGCCGTGGGCGGCGCGATGGACCTCGCCATCGGCGCCAAGCAGGTGTTCGTGATGATGGACCACCTCACCAAGCAGGGAGAAAGCAAGATCGTGGAACGCTGCACCTACCCGCTGACCGGGGTGGCCTGCGTCAACCGCATCTATACGGATCTCGCCGTGCTCGACGTCACCCCGCAGGGCCTGGCCGTGCGCGAGCTGGCGCCGGGCGTGGATTTCGACGCGCTGCAGGCCGCGACCGGCGTGCGGCTGCTGCCGCCAACGAACAAGGAGCAAGCATGAACGATGTGTACATCTGCGACGCCGTCCGCACCCCGATCGGGCGCTACGGCGGCGCCCTGAAGGACGTGCGCGCCGACGACCTCGGCGCGATCCCGCTGCGCGAGCTGGTGCGCCGCCATCCCGGCGTCGACTGGAGCGCCGTCGACGACGTGGTCTACGGCTGCGCCAACCAGGCCGGCGAGGACAACCGCAACGTCGCGCGCATGGCGGCGCTGCTGGCCGGCCTGCCGCAGGAGGTGCCCGGCACCACAGTCAACCGCCTGTGCGGCTCGGGGATGGACGCGGTCGGCATCGCCGCGCGCGCCATCCGCAGCGGCGAGGCGGAACTGATGATCGCCGGCGGCGTGGAGTCGATGACGCGCGCGCCCTTCGTGATGGGCAAGGCGGACGCGCCGTTCTCGCGCAAGGCCGAGATCTACGACACCACCATCGGCTGGCGCTTCCCGAACAAGCGCATGCAGGCACTGTACGGCACCGACGCGATGCCGGAAACGGCGGAAAACGTCGCCGTCGACTTCGGCGTCTCGCGTGCCGACCAGGACCGCTTCGCGCTGGCCAGCCAGCAGAAGGCCGCGCGCGCCCAGCGCGAAGGGCTGTTCGACGACGAGATCGTGGCGGTGACGCTGCCGCCGGCAAAGCGCGGCGCCGAGCCGGGCGTGTTCGCCCAGGACGAGCACCCGCGCGAGACCAGCCTGGAGGCGCTGGCGAAACTCAAGGGCGTGGTGCATGCCGAAGGCAGCGTCACCGCCGGCAACGCCTCGGGCGTGAACGACGGCGCCTGCGCGCTGCTGCTGGCCAGCGCCGAGGGCGCGCGCCGCCACGGATTGACGCCGCGCGCGCGCATCCTCGGCATGGCCACGGCCGGCGTGGCGCCGCGCGTGATGGGCATCGGCCCGGCGCCGGCCACGCGCAAGCTCCTGGCGCGCCTCGGCATGGACATCGGCCAGATGGACGTCATCGAACTGAACGAGGCGTTCGCCTCGCAGGGCCTGGCGGTGCTGCGCGAATTGGGCGTGGCCGACGACGATGCGCGCGTGAACCCGTACGGCGGCGCGATCGCGCTGGGCCATCCGCTCGGCATGAGCGGCGCGCGCCTGGTGACCACCGCGATGTACCAGCTGCAGCGCACGGGCGGACGCTACGCGCTGTGCACGATGTGCATCGGGGTCGGGCAGGGTATCGCCATGGTCATCGAGCGCGTCTGAAGCGCCCTCCGCAAGCCGCGACAACCAGAAAAGAGAAGCAGGAGACAAGCATGGACAAGCAGACACTGGAACGAGGGGGGCAGCCATGATCGGCAACATGATCGGCGTGCTGTTCGACGGGATCGCCTACGGCAGCCTGTTGTTCCTGATTAGCGTCGGCCTTTCGGTAACGATGGGCATGATGAACTTCATTAACCTGGCCCACGGCGCCTTCGCCATGATCGGCGGCTACGTCTGCGTGACCCTGCTGGGCCGCCTCGGGCTGCCGTTCCTGGCCACGCTGCCGCTGGCCTTCGTGGCCGCGGCCCTGGTCGGCCTGGTACTCGAGCGCACCCTGTACCGCCGGCTGTACAAGGCCAGCCACCTCGACCAGGTGCTGTTCTCGATCGGCCTGACCTTCATGGCGGTGGCCGGCACGACCTGGCTGTTCGGTCCGACCCAGCAGCCGGTCAACCTGCCCGACTGGCTGCGCGGCCAGGTCCACGTGCTGGGCCTGGACCTGGGCGTGTACCGCCTGTTCCTGATCGGCGTGGTGGTGCTGGTGACGGCCGCGCTGGTGCTGCTGATCGAGCGCACCCGCTTCGGCGCGCGCATCCGCGCCGCGGTCGACAACCAGACCGCGGCCGAGGGCCTGGGCATCAACGTCAGCCGCGTGTTCAGCCTGACCTTCGCGCTGGGCTCCGGCCTGGCCGGCCTGGGCGGCGGCCTGGGCATCGACGTGCTGGGCCTGGACCCGAGCTTCCCGGTCAAGTACATGGTGTACTTCCTGCTGGTGGTCGCCGTCGGCGGCGCCGGTTCCATCAAGGGGCCGCTGATCGCCGCCCTGATCCTCGGCGTGTTCGACGTCGCCGGCAAGTACTACGTGCCGGAAGTGGGCGCCTTCGTCATCTACACGCTGATGGTGGTGCTGCTGATCCTGTTCCCGGCCGGGCTGGTGCGGAGGAAGGCATGAGCGTCCTGTCGAATTCCGCCGCCAAATCGCCGTCCCCAACCGCCACCGCGCCGAAAGCCGCCATGAAGACTCCCATGCGCCTGCCCAACGACCGCTGGAAGCCGCTCGAGATCGCGTTCTGGCTGCTGCCGGTCGCGGCCTACTTCCTGTTCCCGAACCACCTGGTGCTGGTCAGCCAGATCATGATCGTCGGCCTGTTCGCGCTGTCGCTCGACCTGATCCTGGGCTATGCCGGCATCGTCTCCCTCGGCCATGCCGCCTTCTTCGGCCTGGGCGCCTACACCGCCGGCCTGCTGTCGGTGCACGGCTGGGGCGAGCCGGTCTCGGGCCTGTTCGCCGCCGCCCTGGTGGCCGGCGTGGTCGGCTTCGTCGCCAGCTTCCTGGTCATCCGCGGCCAGGACCTGACGCGCCTGATGGTCACGCTGGGCATCGGCCTGATGCTGTTCGAGGCGGCCAACAAGGCGGCCTTCCTCACCGGCGGCGTCGACGGCCTGTCCGGCATGATGGTGAACAACCTGTTCGGCGTGTTCGAGTTCGACCTGTACGGCAAGACCGCCTTCTGGTACAGCCTGGGCGTGCTGTTCCTGCTGTTCGTGTTCCTGCGCCGCCTGGTCAATTCGCCGTTCGGCATGTCGCTGCGCGGCATCCGCGAAGGCGGCAAGCGCATGCCGGCGATCGGCGCCAACGTCGAGCGCCGCCTGAAGGTCGCGTTCACGATCGGCGCCGCCATCGCCGGCGTGGCCGGCGCGCTGCTGGCCCAGACCACCCAGTTCGTCGGCCTCGACTCGCTCGGCTTCCCGCGTTCGGCCGAGCTGATGATCATGCTGGTGCTGGGCGGTACCGGACGCCTGTACGGCGCGCTGGTCGGCGCGGCCGTGTTCATGGTCGCCCAGGACTACATCTCCGGGCTCGACCCGACCTACTGGCAGTTCTACATCGGCCTGCTGCTGGTGCTGATCGTGCTGTTCGCCCGCGGCGGCATCATGGGCGGCGCCGAGAAACTGGTGCAGCGCCTCAAGCCTGCGGCACGCAAGGAGGAAGCATGAACGACACCACGCTGCGCACCGAGGCGCTGTCCAAGCAATGGGGCGCGTTCAAGGCCAATACCGACGTCTCGCTGACGTTCGCGCCGGGCGCGCGCCACGCGCTGATCGGCCCGAACGGCGCCGGCAAGACCACCTTCATCAACATGCTCACCGGCGCGCTGGCGCCGTCCGGCGGCAAGGTGCTGTTGGGCGGCCGCGACATCACCGGCCTGCCGCAGCACGAACGCGTCAAGCTGGGCATGACCCGCACCTTCCAGATCAACACCCTGTTCGCGGGCATGACCGTGCTCGAATCCGTGGTGCTGGCGATCTGCGAGCGGCGCGGCCTGCAGAAGGTGTGGTGGAAGACCGTCGAGAAGCACGCCGACGTGGTCGAGGAAGCGATGGCGCTGCTGGCCACGCTCAAGCTCACCCAGGAAGCGAACAGCATCACGCGCAGCATGGCCTACGGCAAGCAGCGCCTGGTCGAGATCGCGCTGGCGCTGGCGACGAAACCATCGATCCTGCTGCTGGACGAGCCGGCCGCCGGCATCCCGCAGGCCGAGAGTCGCGAACTGTTCGAGGTGATCGCGCAGCTGCCGCGCGACGTCACGATCCTGTTCATCGAACACGACATGGGATTGGTGTTCCGTTTCGCCGAGCGCATCACGGTGCTGGTGGGCGGCAGGGTGCTGACCGAAGGCACGCCCGCCGACATCGCCGCCGATCCGCGCGTCAAGGAAGTCTACCTGGGGGAGGCGGAACATGCCTGAACTGCTCGCATTCGACAAGGTCTGCGCCGGCTACGGCGAATCGATCGTCCTGGAGGACGTCTCGTTTTCCATGCAGGAGGGCGACAGCCTGGCCCTGCTGGGCCGCAACGGCGTCGGCAAGACCAGCCTGCTGGTCACGCTGATGGGCCTGACCCGCCTGCACCGCGGCGGCCTGCGCTGGGCCGGCCAGGACATCGCGCGCATGCCGACCTGGCGCCGCGCCTGCACCGGCCTGGGCTGGGTGCCGCAGGAGCGCCACATGTTCCCCTCGCTGAGCGTGGAGGAGCACCTGACCGTGGTGGCCCGTCCCGGCCCGTGGAACCTGGCCAAGGTCTACGAACTGTTCCCGCGCCTGCACGAGCGCCGCGCCAACATGGGGAGCCAGCTGTCGGGCGGCGAGCAGCAGATGGTGGCGATCGCGCGCGCGCTGATGACCAATCCGCGCATCCTGCTGCTGGACGAGCCGATGGAAGGCCTGGCGCCGATCATCGTGCAGGAACTGGTGCGCGCGATCCGGCGCCTGGTGGCCGACGAGGGCATGTCGGTGATCGTGGTCGAGCAGCACGCGCGCCTGGCGCTGTCGCTGACCGCGCGCGCCATCGTGCTCGACCGCGGCCGCATCGTCCACGATTCCGACAGCGCCAGCCTGCTGGCCGACGGCGACAGGCTCGACCGCCTGGTGGCGGTAGCCTGACCAGCGGACCCATAGCCAATAACGACAAAAGGAGACACCCATGCAACAACCCCCGAACACCCTCCGCCGCGCCCTGCTGGGCGCCGCCATCCTGGCCGCCGCCGTCGGCCCCGGCAGCGCCGCCGCCGCCGAACCGCTGAAGGTCGGCCTGATCGTGCCGATGTCCGGCCCGTTCGCCTCGACCGGGCGCCAGGTGGACGCCGCCGTCAAGCTGTTCCTGCAGCAGAACGGCAGCACCGTGGCGGGCCGCGAGATCCAGGTCATCCTGAAGGACGACGGCGGCGTCTCGCCCGACGTCACCAAGCGCCTGGCCCAGGAGCTGGTGGCGCGCGACAAGGTGCAGGTGCTGGCCGGCTTCGGCCTGACCCCGCTGGCCTTCGCCGCCGCCCCGGTCGCGACCCAGGCCAGGGTGCCGATGATCGTCATGAACGCGGCCACCTCGGTCATCCCGCAGCGCTCGCCCTACATCGTGCGCACCGGCTTCACGCTGCCGCAGGTGACGGCGCCGCTGGCCCAGTGGGCGGCGAAGAACGGCATCAAGTCGGTGGTGACCTTCGTGTCCGACTACGGTCCGGGCATCGACGCCGAGAAGGTGTTCGTCAAGGACTTCGCGAAGGCCGGCGGCAAGGTCGTGGCATCGCTGCGCGCGCCGCTGCGCAACCCGGACTACGCGCCGTTCCTGGCGCGCGTGAAGGATGCGAAGCCGGACGCCGTGTTCGTGTTCGTGCCCTCGGGCGAGGGCGCGGCCGTGCTCAAGCAGTTCACCGACCGCGGCCTGGGCGCCGCCGGCATCCGCCTGATCGCCACCGGCGACGTGCTCGACGACGACCTGATGCCGAGCATCGGCAACGCCGCGCTGGGCGTGGTCAGCAGCCACCATTACTCGGCCGCGCATCCGTCGCCGGAAAACAAGGCGTTCGTCGCCGCCTTCACCAAGGCCAACAAGGACATGCGTCCGAACTTCCATGCGGTGGGCGCCTACGACGGCATGCAGCTGCTGTACGCGGCCCTCAAGAAAACCGGCGGCAACAGCGAAGGGCCGAAGCTGCTGGAGGCGATGAAGGGGATGGCGTGGACCAGCGTGCGCGGCCCGGTCGTGCTCGACGCGGCCACGCGCGACCTGGTGCAGACCGTGTACATCCGCAAGGCCGAGCAGGTCGACGGCGGCGTCTACAACGTCGAGTTCGACAAGGTCGAGAAGTTCCGCGATCCGGGCGTGGACTGATCCGGGGAGGGCACCCTGACACGTCTCCCCGGCGCAGGCCGGGGGCCAATGTCGTGGCGTCGCTGCGAACTTGGGTCCCGGCCTGCACCGGGACGACGGCGTGGTGCGCTCAGGCCGCGACGCCGTCCACCCCCGGCAGCGCCAGCGGCGCGCGGCTGTGCGCGTTGTTGGCCTCGACCAGCTTGGCCAGCAGTGCCATGAACGCTTCCTGCTCCGGTTCGCTCAACGGCGCCAGCAGGCGTTCGCGCAGGCGCGCCGCGCCCGGTTCCAGCGCCGCCAGCAGGCGCGCGCCCGCCGGGGTGATCGACAGGGCGCGCTGGCGCCGGTTGTGCGGGATCACCTTGCGCTCCAGCAGTCCCTTGTCTTCCAGCCGCGCGCACACCGTCGCGCCGGTCGAGGTATCGATGGCCGCCAGGCCCGCCAGCGACACCTGGTCGATGCCCGGATGCCCCGCCAGTTGGCTCAGCAGCGCGTACTGCACCGGCGTCAGCTCGCCGCCCATCTCGTCGTGGAAGATCGACACCGAAATCTGCTGGGCGCGGCGCAGCAGGTGGCCCGGGTGCTGGTACAGGTCGCGCATCGGGTGGAGCGCGTCGGTATCGATCGCGGTGTCGGTCGGCATGATGTCCATCGGTCTTGGTGCGGCGCACCATCGAAATAGTCCTGGCGTAGTTTACTTCGGCCGCCAAACGCAGGATACTTTTTAAAACATTCAGTGTACTGAATATTAAACCATAAGGAGACAAGCATGTTCCCCAAGAACGCCTGGTACGTGGCCTGCACCCCGGACGAGATCGACGGCAAGCCGCTGGGCCGCCAGATCTGCGGCGAAAAGATCGTGTTCTACCGCGGCGCGCAGGGCAAGGTCGCCGCCGTCGAGGATTTCTGCCCGCACCGCGGCGCGCCGCTGTCGCTCGGCTTCGTGCGCGACGGTAACCTGGTGTGCGGCTACCACGGCCTGGAGATGGGCTGCGAAGGCAAGACCGTCAGCATGCCGGGCCAGCGCGTGCGCGGCTTCCCCTGCATCCGCAGCTACGCGGTGGAGGAGCGCCACGGCTTCATCTGGGTCTGGCCCGGCGACAAGGCGCTGGCCGACCCGGCCACCATCCACCACCTGGCCTGGGCCGAGGATCCGGAATGGGCGTATGGCGGCGGTCTGTACCACATCGACTGCGATTACCGGCTGATGATCGACAACCTGATGGACCTGACCCACGAGACCTATGTGCACGCCAGCAGCATCGGCCAGAAGGAGATCGACGAGGCGCCGGTGAACACCAAGGTCGAAGGCGAACAGGTGGTCACCAGCCGCTTCATGGAGAACATCATGGCGCCGCCGTTCTGGCGCGCCGCGCTGCGCGGCAACGGCCTGGCCGACGACGTGCCGGTGGACCGCTGGCAGATCTGCCGCTTCGACGCGCCCAGCCACGTGATGATCGAAGTGGGCGTGGCGCATGCCGGCAAGGGCGGCTACCACGCCGACCCGGCGCACAAGGTGTCGAGCATCGTGGTCGACTTCATCACGCCGGAAACCGAGACCTCGCACTGGTACTTCTGGGGCATGGCGCGCAACTTCAAGCCGCAGGACAAGGAACTGACCGACACCATCCGCACCGGCCAGGGCAAGATCTTCGGCGAGGACCGCGAGATGCTCGAGCTGCAGCAGCAGAACATCCTGCGCCATCCCGAGCGGCGCCTCCTGATGCTGAACATCGACGCCGGCGGCGTGCAGTCGCGCCGCATCATCGACCAGTGGCTGGCGCGCGAGCAGGCCGGGCAAGCCGCGCCGGGCAAGGTGGCGGCATGAGCACCATCGAAGTGAGGGTCGCGCACAAGCGCAGCGAGGCCGACGGCATCTGCAGCTACGAACTGGTGCGCACCGACGGCGCGCCCCTGCCGCCGTTCGAGGCCGGCGCCCACATCGACGTGCACCTGGGCGAGCAGCTGGTGCGCCAGTACTCGCTGTGCAACGCCCCGGGCGAAACGCACCGCTACCAGATCGCGGTGCTGCGCGACGCCGCCTCGCGCGGCGGCTCGCAGGCGATGCACGACGCGATCGACACCGGCTCGGTGCTGCGCATCGGCGCGCCCAGGAACCTGTTCCCGCTGGTCGAGGCCGAGCGCACGCTGCTGCTGGCCGGCGGCATCGGCGTGACGCCGATCCTGGCGATGGCCGAGGCGCTGGCGGCGCGCGGCGCGGCCTTCGAGATGCACTACGCCGCCCGCGCGCCGGAGCGCACCGCGTTCCGCGAACGCCTCGGCGCGGCGCCGTTCGCGCACCGGGTGCACTTCCACTACGACAGCGGCGATGCGGCCCAGCGGCTCGATCCGGCCACGCTGCTGGCCGCGCCCGACGCCGGCACCCACGTGTACGTGTGCGGCCCGCAGGGCTTCATCGACCACGTGCTGGGCAGCGCGAAGGCGCTGGGCTGGCCGGCCGCGCAACTGCACGTCGAGTACTTCGGCGCCGCCGCCGTCGACACCAGCGGCGATGCGCCCTTCGACGTGCGCCTGGCGTCGAGCGGCAAGGTCGTGACCATTCCCGCCGGCCAGACCGTGATCAAGGTGCTGGCCGAGCACGGCGTCGACATCCCGTATTCGTGCGAGGAGGGCGTGTGCGGCACCTGCCTGACGCGGGTGCTGGAGGGCGTGCCGGACCACCGCGACCTGTACCTGACCGAGGAGGAGCAGGCGGCCAACGACCAGTTCACGCCCTGCTGTTCGCGCGCGAAGACGCCGGTGCTGGTGCTGGATTTGTAAAGCGAGCGCGGATGTCCGGCATGTTGTCATCCGCGCCATCTGGAGCGATTGCTACCGCCCCAGGTAATCCTTCATGGCAGCGCCGAGCTCGGGTGGAAGCATGTCCAGATTGATGTGCTGGTTGTGCAACTCGAACTTCAATCGGGCTGGACCGCCGAAGGCCCGTTCGAGCCGGCGCACCACATCCGTGGCAAGCTGTCCGAGTATCGGCGGCGTGAGGGCGTCGTCGAAATTCCGTTGATCGAATACGTCGCGTGCCGGATCGAGCGGCTCGCAAGTCGATCCGTCGACACGAAGGACGAGACCCAGATCCTCCGTCTCGAATCGTTGATGTGCCGGCCGCCCGTCCAGCCAGACGTCGTAGCCGCCGGTCACATAAAAAATCCGGCCCGATGCATCGCGAGCCTGACCGTACACGAACCATACGGAGTGAAGGTTCTCGGTATCGGTCAATGTCTCGCAATTGCTCAGCACCTGGGGCGGAAGCGGGTCGAACTTTACGCGTGCCAGTTCGTAGTGGAGTCCGAACACGGGCTCCCGCACGATGCGCGGAGCCGGATCGGCTGCGAACACTGCAGCATTGCCCAGGACGAGGAACGCACCGACCGCGGCGTGCTTGATGAAGGAAAATTTGTGCATCCAGGCCTCGCTCAGGGACGGTAGAAAACGTGGGGCGGCTTGTTCTTGCGGTAGCCATCGCCGGACCAGAAGTCGCGCTGGACGAAATCCGAGATCCAGTTCTTGCCGTCGTAGGCTGCAATATGGCCGGACGGGTTGCCGCCCTTGTAGGGTTGGATGACAACGATGTCGCCTTTCAGCGGCCGATATTTGTCCAGCTCCTCGACAGGGTGTTCACGAAACCCCATCCTGAGCAGCGTCGGCCCCCAGGTCCTGGCGTCGTTCAAGTGCCCGGTGGTGTCTCCGCCCCCAGCTTCAAGGGCTTGGCGCACGAACCTGGCGCACCTGCGCATGCTCTTCTTGCCGGCATGCTTGCGCAGATGGGCGGTAAATTTGTCCACGTTGACAGCGGCCATGCCGTCACCTATGCGATAACCTTGTTGGCCGATAGGTCCCAGCCTCCCGCGGTACTGCCGCCGGCACCGCCGGTGATTTTCTGCTGGGTGTACTTCCAGGTTACCTTGGCGAATTTCAAGCACATATGTTCCTGCATGCCGATTCCCGGCTGGATGCCTGGCTTGACAGAACTGATCAACACGCTTTCCAGGGCCATTTCGAAATACCTGACCCGCTCGCCGTTGCCATCGGCGCGAAAGAACTCGAATCTGGCCTTCGGAATCGTCTTGCCCATCGCGCAGTGTTGCAGCAGGAGCGGGGTAGAGAGGTCGGTGTGCTTGGTGACCAGCACTTCGTCGAATTCGGCCCGTGCGGTCGTATGGCCGCCTGCCGTCGAGCTGACGGGGCTGCGCGGCTGGTCCACGCCGAAGTCCACGTCCAGGCACTCGATCCATTCCCTGTGCTTGTCGTCCATCGATTCGCCCTTGATGCCTTCGATTTGCAGATATGCGTCGATTGCCATGGTGTTTTGGCTCCTGTCGAGTTGGATTCGATGACGAGACCATGTTGGTTGCTGCGGACCTTGCGGTACGCGCAGCACCAGTGCCGTCTGGAGGTGATGCGCGGCGATTATTGCAGGGCTGGCTCGGGGGCCTATTGGAGGAGGTCAACGTTGACGCTGCGGGCGTTCAACGACGTGAAGGAAGATTGTCCCGGGATGGGCATCTGTAGACAAGCATGCCCCACTACCGCCTGGGCGGAAGCGAGGCATATCGATGTAAGGGGTTACAGCCCCGCGACAAACCCCTCCACCGCCCTGGCAAACGCCTCCGGCTGCTCCGCCGCGCTCACGTGCGACGCGTCCTCGATCACCGTCAGCGCCGCGCCCGGGATGCCGTCGGCCAGCGCCTGCGCCATCGATACCGGCGTGCCCTGGTCCAGCGCGCCGGCGATCACCAGCGTCGGCACCGCGATGGCGCCCAGGCGCGCGGCGGTGTCGACCTTGCCGACCGCGTCGCAGCAGCCGGCGTAGCCGACCGGATCGGTGGCGACCAGGCGGCGCCGGAAGCGGGCCACCGTGGCCGCCTGGCGCGCGCGGAAGGCGTCGTGGAAGTAGCGCGCCATGACGGTGTCGGCGACCGGCTCGATGCCCCGTTCGCGCACGATGGCCACGCGCTGTTCCCAGCCCTCGCGCGCGGCCGCCGGGTAGCCGCTGGTGGTGTTGGCCAGCACCAGCGCGCGCACCAGCGCCGGGTGGCGCAGCGCCAGTTCCTGGCCGACCATGCCGCCCATCGACAGGCCGATCCAGACCACCGGCCCGGTATCCAGTTCGCGCAGCAGGCGCGCGGCGTCGTCCGCCAGCTCGGCCATCGTGTACGGGCCCGGGGGCGCGTCCGAGCTGCCGTGGCCGCGGTGGTCGTAGGCGATCACGCGGTGGTCCTGCGCCAGCCGGTTGGCCAGGCCGTCCCACATCGCCAGGTCGCAGCCCAGCGCGTGGCCCAGCACGATCGTGTGGCGCGGCGCCTTGCCGCTCCGCGGTTCGCGCACGCTGTAGTGCAGGACCGGGGCGCTGGCCGTGCGGCCTTCGCGGCCGCTGCCGCTGTGCGCCGCCGCGGCCGGGTCGGCCGGCTCCAGCACGTAGCCGATCTGTTCTCCCACCTCGCGCAGGATCGCCAGCGTGTGGGTGAAGGCCGTGTTCGCGGCCGGCACGCCGGCATAGATGGCCGACTGCATCAGGATTTCCTTGATCTCGTCCGGGCTCAGGCGGCTGTCGGCGTCGCCCAGCAGCGCGGCGCGCACGTGCAGCTCGAATTCCTCCCAGCGGCCCAGCGCGATCGTGATCGACAGGACGATGGCGCGCCGCGTCTTGTGGTCGAGGCCCGGGCGGCCCCAGATCTCGTGCCAGGCGAAGCGGGTGATCAGGTTCTGGAAGTCGGCATTGAAGCCGTTCGCATTGTTCAGCGAACGGTCGACCCAGGCGTCGCCCAGGACGCTGCGGCGATTCTGCAGGCCGCGTTCGAAATCATGGTCAAGCGGATCGAAACTCATGGCAGCTCATTCGTGAAAAGGGTGGGTGGCGTCGAGCGCGGCCATGGCCGCGCGCAGCGCCTGCAGTTGGCGTTCCGCCAGGCGGCGCGCGGGGGCCGTGGCCGCGACCGGATCGAACACGGCGGCCAGCTTGTCCGGGTCGACCCGGGCGCGCAGCGCCGGGTCGGCCTCGATGGCCTCGCGCAGCAGCGGTTCGAGGTCGCGCTTGTCGGCGGCGGCGCGCCGGGTCAGCTGCTCCAGCAGTTCATGGGCGCGGGGCCGGCCGATGGCGCTCGCGAGGTAGCCGGAGGCCGCCTCGGCGAACACCTGGCCGTGCAGCGCATGGATGTTCTCCAGCATGCGCGCGCGGTCCACCGCCAGGCCGCCGAAGGCTTCGCCCAGCGCGGCCAGGGCGCCGTGCGCGGACAGGAACAGTTGCGGCCATTCGGCCAGCTCGGCCTGCCAGTTGCCCAGGCCCCGCTCGTGCTGCTGGTCCATGCAGGCCAGCAGCGCGGCCGCGTGCTGCGGGGTGCGGCGCGCGGCGGCCAGCGCGATCATGGCCGATACCGGGTTGCGCTTGTGCGGCATGGCCGACGAGCCGCCGCGGCCGTTGCCGGACGGTTCCGCCAGCTCGGCGATCTCGCCCTGGGCCATCAGGCCGAGGTCGGTGGCCAGCTTGCCCAGGCTGCCGCCCAGCACCGCCACCTCCAGGCCCAGCCTGACCCATTCGTCGCGCTGGGTGTGCCAGGCGGCGTCGGCCACCTTCAGGCGCAGCTCGGCCGCGACGCGCGCGGCCACGGCGTCGCCGTGCGTTCCCATCACGGCCAGCGTGCCGACGGCGCCGCCCAGCTGCAGCTGCAGCGCGCGTCCCGCCGCCTCGCGCAGCCGCGTGCGCGCGCGCACCAGCGGCGCCAGCCAGCCGGCCGCCTTGAAGCCCAGGCTCGTGACCTGGGCCGGCTGCATCAGCGTGCGCGCCAGCACCGGCGTGGCCAGGTGTTCCTCGGCCAGGTGCAGCAGTTGCCCGGCCAGGTCGCGCAGGCCGTCGTCGAGCAGGCGCAGCGCCTCGCGCGTGGCCAGCACCAGCGCGGTGTCGATGACGTCCTGGCTGGTGCTGCCCCAGTGCACGTGGCGCGCCGCCTCGGCGTCGTACAGCGCCACCGTGCGGGTGAGTTCCTTCACCATCGGGATGGCCAGGCTGCCGGCGCGGCGGCCGGCGCGCACCAGCGCGGGAATGTCGTACAGCTGGGCATTGCAGACGCCGCCGATGGCGCTGGCCGCGGCCGGCGGGATCAGGCCTTCCGCGGCCTGGGCGCGCGCCAGCGCCGCCTCGAACGCGAGCATGGCCTGCACCACGGCCGCGTCGTCGAAGGCGGCGACCATGTCCGGCGTGGTGAGAAAATTGTCGAAGATCGATACGCTCACGTGGGCTCCCGTTCCTGGTTGCTGTCGGATGACGGGATCAAGCGTAATCGAAGAAGACGGTTTCCTGCTCGCCCTGCATGCGGATGTCCCAGCGGTAGTGGCCGTCGTCCGCCTTGCGCGCGAGCAGGGTGGCGCGGCGCGCTTCCGGCACCTGGGCCAGGATCGCCGATTGCGCCAGGCCGGCGTCGTCCTCCAGGAACACGGCGGTGAACTGGTGCTTGACCAGGCCGCGCGCGAACACGGTGACGTAGGCCAGCGGTTCGCCGCGCGCGCCCGCCTGCGGGGCCGCGATGCGCAGGCTGAATTCGCCGTCCGCGCCGCTCGGGATGCGCCGGAAGCCCGGGATCAGCTGCTCGGCCTCGGCACCTTCGCCGTCCGGCGTCCAGGCCTCGATCTGGGCGTCGTCGATGGGCCGGCCGTCGCCGTCGAGGATGACGCCGGTGATGAGGACGGTCGGGCCGCTGGTCTTCAGGTTGCCCGGCATGCAGGCTTCGGCGGCCCAGCGCCAGGCCTCGTGCGAGAACGGACCGATGGTCTGGGAAGTGGTGATCTTGCTCATCGTGCGGTCTCCTTACAGGTCCATCGGGGTGGCGTCGCGTCCGCGCAGGACGATGTCGAATTCGTAGCCGAGCATCTCGCTGCCGACCGTGTGTTCCAGGCTGAAGCGCGAGATCAGGCGCTGGCGCGCGGCCTCGTCGGGCACGCTCTGGAAGATCGGGTCGTAGTCGAACAGCGGATCGTTCGGGAAGTACATCTGGGTCACCAGGCGCTGCGCGTACACGTTGCCGAACAGCGAAAAGTGGATGTGGGCCGGGCGCCAGGCCTTGTCGTGGTTGCCCCAGGGGTAGGGGCCGGGCTTGATCGTGACGAAGCGGTAGCGGCCCTCGCCGTCGGTCAGCATCTTGCCCACGCCCTGGAAATTCGGGTCCAGCGGCGCCGCGTGCTGGTCCTTGCTGTGCCAGTAGCGGCCGGCCGAATTGGCCTGCCAGACCTCGACCAGCGAATGGCGCACCGGCTTGCCGTCCTCGTCGACGACGCGGCCCGTGACCACGATCTTCTCGCCCAGCGGCTCGCTCTCGCCGTGCGCGGTCAGGTCGGTATCGTTGGGCAGCAGGATGCGCGGGCTGGCGGTGATGTTGCGCGTGACCGGCACCGGCGCGTCGATGCGCAGCATCGGCTGGGTGGGGCCGCGCTTGACGGTCGATTTGTAGGCGGGATAGACGAGTTCGGGGTAGACGCCCGGCTCGATGGCATCGAATTTCACAGCGTGTCTCCTTGTGGATGGCATGGTTGGCAGGACGATGGTAGGGGAGCGGCGGCGCCCGCGGCAAGATGGCCATGTACGGTGGCGTTCACTCTGCGCGCACTTTGTGCGATACTCGCCCAAAACGGGGGGCAATCGACGGATGGGGGACAAACACGCGGCGCCGCTCGCGCGCGACCTGGTGGGCGGCCTGGAAAAGGGATTGAAAGTCATCGAGGCGTTCGACCAGGAGCGCTCGCGCTTGAGCATCGCCGAGGTGGCCGAGGCGACCGGGCTGACGCGCGCGGCGGCGCGCCGCTACCTGATCACGCTGACCCACCTGGGCTATATGCGCCACGAGAACAAGCTGTTCTCGCTGACGCCGGCCGTGCTGCGGCTGGGCCAGTCCTACCTGCATTCCGCGCGCCTGCCGCGCATCGCCCAGCCGCCGCTGTACCGCCTGGCCTATTCGCTGGGCGAGGCCGCCTCGGTCGGGGTGCTCGACCACGACCAGCTCGTCTGCGTGGCGGCCGTCAGCGCGGGACGGCTGGTGTCGGCGACGCTGCAGCCGGGCACGCGCGTGCCGGCCTGGTGCACCGCGAACGGGCGCATGCTGCTCGCCGCGCTGCCGCAGGACGCCATCGAACGCTTCCTGGACCAGGCCACGATCGAACCCATCACCCAGCACACCATCGTCAACAAGGAGCGCCTGGCGCTCGAGATCGCGCGCGCCCGCGCCCAGGGCTATGCGCTGGTCGACCAGGAACTGGAACTGGGCCTGCGCGCCATCTCGGTCCCGCTGAAGAACTTCCGCGGCGAGGTGGTGGCGGCGATGAACGTCAGCGTGCATGCCGGCCGCCTGCCGGCCGAGCAGATGATCGAGCGCTGCCTGCCGGCGATGATCAAGACGCAGGTGGAACTGGGGGCGATGCTGTAGCCGCCACCCCGCCGTCGCCCCGGCGCAGGAGGCTGTCGCAAAAGGCGCATGGCGGCGTTGCTGCGCCTCGTCGTGCACTCGCACTGTCTTCGGCGCCGCGCCTTGCCCTGCACCTTTTGCGACAGCCTCGCAGGCCGGGGCCTAATGTCTGCGTGCATGTCGATGACGCATGAAACCTGGATCCCGGCCTGTGCCGGGATGACGGTCTTTCTGCCGACGATCCTGTTTCGGCCAGGTCGCTACTAGCCTTCGTCCGCCCGTGTGCGCAGCCTGAATTCCTTGGGCGTCATCCCCACCTGCTTCTTGAACAGGCGGCTGAAGTAGGCCGGATCCTGGAAGCCCAGCTCGTAGGCGATGGCCGCGATCCCGGCCGGGATGTAGGTCAGCTTGCGGCAGGCTTCCAGCATCAGGCGTTCCTGGGTGATTTCGAACGCCGACTTGCCGGCGATCTTCAGGCACAGCCGGTTCAGGCGCACCGGCGCGACGCGCAGCTGCGCGGCGTACTGCCCGACCCGCCACTGTTCGCGGTAGTGGCGCTCGACCTCGATCCGGAAGCGGCTGAACAGCTCGAACTCCCCCGACCCCGACTGCTCGGCGATGCGCCGCTCGGCCTGCACGCGCGCCAGCATCAGCAGGACGCAGCGCACCAGCCAGTCCAGCATCAGCGTATGGCCCTGGCGCGGCCAGGTGGCTTCGGCGATCAGGTTCTGCAGCAGCGCCTCGATGCGGTCGCGCGCGTCGGGCACGGCCAGCAGGCCGATCGCCAGCGGTTCCACGAACAGGGACGTGAACAGGCTGCCGTCCTGGCCGGCGGCCGCGAACAGCAGGTTCTGGTCGATCGTCAGCACGTAGCCGTAGGCTTCCTCGGAAAACGCGAACCCGTGCGGCAGCGAGGGGTGGATGGTCAGCGCCACCGGTCCGTCGAGTTCGCGCCGGACGTCGCCGAGGGTGGCCTGCACCTGGCCGCCGAATAAAAAAAGTACCTGGAACAGGCCCGCATGGGTATGGGTGTCGATGTGCCAGTCGTAGCGCCGGCTGCGCGTCTCGATGAGTTCGATGTGCACGCCCTCGGCGTCGGCGCCCCGCGTCAGCTCGCCGTAGAGGGCGAACTGGGGGATGCTGGCGGGGGCCTGGGCGCGGGTGCTGGGCATGGCGGTGGACCGGGGCGGCCTGGATGGGATGAAAAAATAGTACAAGTTTTTTCCATTTTCATCCATTCATATCTACCGGGTGCCGCACTAGCATGGACGTCAACAGAACAGATAACGGAGACACCATCATGCGTACCCAAGTCGCCATCGTCGGCGCCGGGCCGGCCGGCCTGTTGCTATCCCACCTGCTGCACCTCGAAGGCATCGAGTCCATCGTGCTCGAATCGCGCAGCCGCGCCGAGATCGAGGCCACCATCCGCGCCGGCGTGCTCGAACAGGGCAGCATGGACATCCTGAACGAGGCCGGCGTCGGCGCGCGCATGCGCAAGGAAGGCGCGCTGCACCACGGCATCGAGCTGGCCTTCGGCGGCCGCCGCCACCGCATCGACCTGAGCGGCCTGACCGGCAAGGCGATCACCGTCTACCCGCAGCACGAGGTCATCATCGACCTGGTCGCGGCGCGCATCGCCGCCGGCGGCCAGCTGCTGTTCGAGGCCAGCGACGTGGCCATCGCCGGCATCGACGGCGTCCGGCCGACGGTCTCCTTCATGCACGACGGCCAGGCGCGCCGCATCGAGGCCGACTTCGTGATCGGCTGCGACGGCTTCCACGGCGTGTCGCGCCCGATGATCCCGGCCGGCGTGCGCCAGGACTTCCAGCGCACCTATCCGTTCGGCTGGTTCGGCATCCTGGTCGAGTCGGCGCCGTCGTCGGACGAGCTGATCTACGCGCGCCACGCGCGCGGCTTCGCCCTCGTCAGTACCCGTTCGCCCACCGTGCAGCGCCTGTACTTCCAGTGCGATCCGCGCGACCACGTCGACAACTGGTCGGACGACCGCATCTGGGCCGAGCTGCATGCGCGCCTGGAAAGCGACGACGGCTGGCGGCTCAAGGAGGGCCGCATCTTCCAGAAGAACATCATCGGCATGCGCAGCTTCGTGTGCGCGCCGATGCGCTCCGGACGGCTGTTCCTGGCCGGCGACGCCGCCCACATCGTGCCGCCGACCGGCGCCAAGGGCATGAACCTGGCGATCTCGGACGTCAAGCTGCTGTCGCGCGCGCTGCAGGCCTACTACCGCGGCGGCAGCGAGGAGGCGCTCGACCGCTATTCCGGCGAGGCGTTGCGGCGGATCTGGCGCGCCGAGTTCTTCTCGTGGTGGATGACGCGGCTGCTGCACACCTTCGAGGATGCGTCGCCGTTCGACCGCCAGGTGCAGCTGGCCGAGCTGGAGAACATCGTGTCCTCGACCGCGCTGAGCACGGCGCTGGCCGAGAACTACGTGGGGGCGTTCTAGCCGCATACCGTCGTCCCGGCGCAGGCCGGGACCCAATTGCTGCGCTTCGACAGCGCATGCAAGATTGGGCCCCGGCCTGCGCCGGGGCGACGTGTCGATGTCGCGGATGGCGTTTGTCAGGCAGGTCCCGGCATCAGGCCTGCGACAGCGGCGCCGGATCCTGCGCCACCGCCGCCGCCGCCTTGGCCGTGCCGCCGCCGCTGATGCTGGCGCCGTCGTCGCGGCGCAGGCGCCAGAACACGAAGGACGACAGCACGGTGACGATGGCCAGCGCCAGGAAGGCGTGGTGCAGCGCCTGGGTCACCATGACCTGGTCGGTCTGCGCCACGCGGCCCAGGAACCAGCCCGTCACCAGCGAGCCCCAGGCCAGGCCGAAGCTCATCGACAGCTGCTGGAAGGAGCTGGCCATGGTGCTGGCCATGCTGGAATCCTTCTGCTCGATGTCGGCGTAGGCGAGCGTGTTCATGCTGGAGAACTGCAGCGAGTTGAAGAAGCCCTGCAGCAGGCCGATGCCGGCGATCGCGTACCAGGGCGTGCCCGGGCCGACCAGGGCGAACAGCGCGATGGTGAGCCCGATGCAGATGGTGTTCGTCACCAGCACCTGGCGGTAGCCGAAGCGCGCCAGCATCTTCGGCGCGATCAGCTTCATGCCCATCGCCGCGGCGGCGGTCGGCATCATCAAGAGGCCCGACTGCCAGGCCGGCAGCTTCAGGCCGAGCTGGTACAGCAGCGGCAGCAGGAAGGGCAGGCCGCCCACGCCCAGGCGCGTGATGAAGCCGCCCAGCACCGAAATGCGGAAGGTGCGCACCTTGAACAGCGCCAGGCGCAGCAGCGGAAACTGCTCGCGGTTCGCGTGCCAGCCGTAGGCGGCCAGCAGCGACACCGACAGCACCAGCATCAGCACCATCGTGATGCCGTCCAGCGTGTGTTCGCCGAACACTTCCAGCAGCCAGGACAGGATCGCGGTGCCGGAGCCGAACAGGATCAGGCCGATCGCGTCCAGCGGACGCGGCTCGGCGCCGTGGTAGTCCGGCATGTGGCGCAGCACGAAGTACAGCGCCAGCAGGCCGACCGGCACGTTGACGAAGAAGATGGCGCGCCACGAGGTCCAGTGCACGATCAGCCCGCCCACGGTCGGCCCCAGCAGGGGACCGATGAGCGCCGGCAGGATCACGAAGTTCATCGCCCTGAGCAATTCGTTCTTGGGGAAGGTGCGGATGATCGACAGGCGCCCGACGGGCATCATCATCGCCCCGCCGATGCCCTGCAGCAGGCGCGCGGCCACCATCATCGGCGCGTTCAGCGCCAGGCCGCACAGCACGGAAGCGATGGTGAAGATGGCGATGGCGGTGGCGAACACGCGCCGGGTGCCGAAACGGTCGGCCATCCAGCCGCTCACCGGGATGCCCACGGCGAGGCTGAGGATATAACTGGTGACGACGGACTTGAGGCTGAGCGGCGTGACCTCGAGGCTGGCCGCGATGCTCGGGATGGCGGTATTGACGATGGTGGCGTCGAGCTGCTCCATGAACAGGGCAGTCGCGACGAGCCAGGGCAGGTAGCGTTTGACGGTGTCGGTATCGGTCATGCCCGATTGTCACATATTCGGGGCGTGCCGGCTTGTACCGCAGCGCCGCCGGAGCCGGCGGCGGTTGCGGATCGTGCGGCCGGGAGTTCGTGGCCGCCACAGGCCGCGCGGCTGAGAACCGGGGTCAGAGCCGCTGGAAAAGCAACACCGGGCTCCGACCCCTCCCTGACTCAGAAGTGATACGCCGCGCGCACCAGCGCCACGTTCACCCCGCCGTTCGGGTGCTTGATGCCGCCGTTCGAGTAGTGCTGCAGGCGCACGCCCAGGTCCAGCTTGTTCGAGAACACGTAGCCGACGCCGACGTGGTCGGCGAATTCGAACGCGGTCGACAGCTGGCGGTGGGTGTTGCGGTACACGCTCGAGAACACGCTCAGGCCGATGCCGGCTTCGCCGTAGAAGCCCAGCTTGTCGTCGGCTTCCCAGCGGAACACCGGGGTCAGGCCGATCACGCCCAGGTTCTTGCGGCGGTCCTGCACGTCGTCCCAGCGGTTGGCGCGCCAGTAGGCGATGTTGGCGTCCCAGTAGCCGGACAGGTGGTAGCCGTGGGTCGGCAGCCAGTTCCTGTTCCAGTCCTTCTGGGCCGACAGGCGCAGCACCTGCACATGCTCGCCGCCGCCGCCTTCCAGCGACACGGAATCGACCAGGCCATCGGCGGCAAAGCCGGCTTGTGCGGCGGACAGGGCGGCGACGGCCGCCAGGGTGCGAACGATATTTTTCATGTGGATTCTTGCCTTCGATAGGGAATGAAGGCCGCACAAACGCTGATCATTGGCGGCCAAACCGGTATTGTAGCGATGTCGCGGGGTTTGCGTGGTCACCCTGCCAATCGTTAAAGTACAGTCAACATGCCAACCACACCCACGACACCCATTTTGAAACTAACCGACGAAGGAGCAGCATGACGACCCCGACAGTAGCGTTCCTCGGCATCGGCTTGATGGGCAAGCCGATGGCGGCCCGGCTGGCCCAGGCCGGCGTCGCGCTGCGCGCCTGGAACCGCAGCCCGGCCAAGGCCGAGGCCCTGCGCGCCGCCGGCGCCGTGCCGCAGGCGCACCTGGCCGATGCCGTCGCCGGGGCGGACATCGTCATCTCGATGCTGGAAGCGGGACCCGTCGTCGCGGCGGTGCTCGAGGCGGCGCTGCCGCACCTGGCGCCGGGCACCCTGTGGATCGACATGAGCTCGACGCGCCAGGACGAGGCGCTCGCCTGCGCCGCCCGCCTGGCCGCGCACGGCTGCCGCTTCGTCGACGCGCCCGTGTCCGGCGGCGTGGTCGGCGCCGAGCAGGGCACCCTGGCCATCATGGCCGGCGGCAGCGTGGAGGACGTGGCGCGCGCCGAGCCGGTGCTGCGCGTGCTCGGCACGCCGACGCGGGTGGGGGAGGCCGGCAGCGGCCAGGTGGCCAAGCTGTGCAACCAGCTGATCGTGGGGGCGACGCTGAACGTGGTGGCCGAAGCGCTGCTGCTGGCGCAGGCCGCCGGCGCCGACCCGGCCGCCGTGCGCGAGGCGATCCGCGGCGGCTTCGCCGGCAGCCGCATCCTCGACCTGCACGGCCAGCGCATGCTGGACCGGAACTTCATCCCCGGCGGGCAGGTCAAGACGCAGCTGAAGGACCAGGGCAACATCCTGGCGGCGGCGCAGGCGGCCGGCCTCACGCTGCCGGTGACGGCCCTGGTGACGCGGCAGTACGAGAGCATCGTGGACGCGCTGCCGGCGGCGGACCATGCGGCGGCGCTGATCGCGCTGGAGAGGATGAATCCGGGGAAACGGCTGGGGACGAAGCCGGACGCGCTGCCGCCAACCTGACCACGTCGTCCCGGCGGAGGCCGGGACCCGATAGCGTAGCGCAGGGACCGCGCGCAACATTCGGCCCCGGCCTGCGCCGGGGCGACGTAATGGCCGATCAGGCCTTCAGGCTCATCTCCACCAGCCTGACCCAGTAACTGGCCCCGATCGGCAGCAACTGGTCGTTGAAGTCGTAGCTGCCGTTGTGCAGCTGGCAAGGTCCGAGCCCGTGTCCGCCGCCGCGGTGCTCGCCGTCGCCGTTGCCGATGAAGACGTAGCAGCCCGGCTTGGCCTGCAGCATGAAGGCGAAGTCCTCGGCGCCCATGGTCGGTTCGACATGGGTGTCGACCCGGTCGGCGCCCACCACCGCGCGCATCGCCTCGATGGCCAGCGCGGTCTGTTGCGGATGGTTGACCAGCGGCGGGTAGTTGCGCTTGAACGTGAAGTCGACGCCGGCGTTGAACGCCGCGGTGATGCCCTCGGCGATCTCGCGCATGCGCGTCTCGACCAGGTCCAGCACCTTGGTGGAAAAAGTGCGCACGGTGCCGATCATGACGGCCTCGTCGGGAATGATGTTGGTGGCGCTGCCGGCGTGGATCTGGGTGATCGACAGCACGGCCGTGTCGAGCGGGTTCTTTTCGCGCGAGACGATGGTCTGCCACGCTTGCGCGACCTGCACGGCCGTCGTCACCGGATCGACGGCGCGGTGCGGCTGGGCCGCGTGGCCGCCCTTGCCCTTGATGACGACGCGGAACTCGTTACTGGATGCCATCATCGGCCCCTCGACCACGCCGAACGTGCCGGTGGCCACGCCCGGCCAGTTGTGCATGCCGTACACGGCTTCCATCGGGAACTGCTCGAACAGCCCGTCCTCGATCATGCGGCGGGCGCCGGCGCCGCCTTCCTCGGCGGGCTGGAAGATCAGGTAGACGGTGCCGTCGAAGTTGCGGTTCTGCGACAGATAGTGGGCTGCGCCCAACAGCATCGCCGTGTGGCCGTCGTGCCCGCACGCATGCATCTTGCCTGCATGCCGCGACGCATGCTCAAATGTGTTCAGCTCCTGCAAGGGCAGCGCATCCATGTCGGCGCGCAGGCCGATCGCGCGGCTGGAGGTGCCGTTCTTGACGATGCCGACGACCCCGGTCACGCCCAGGCCGCGCACCACCGGGATGCCCCATTCGGTCAGGCGCGCGGCGACGAGGTCGGCGGTGCGCTGCTCTTCGTAGCAGAGTTCGGGATGGGCGTGGATGTCGCGCCGGATCGTTTCGAGTTCGGACTGGAAAGCGAGGATGGGTTCGACGAGTCGCATTCGGTTTCTCCCTGTAGGTCTCTTGTAAGCCCGGCACTGCCTGTCCGGCAATGCCCTGTTTCGGTTCATTGTAGCCCGACCTTTGCGACAAAGGCCAGCCTGACGGCTGGCGCCGGAATCGGATAAAGTATTGGATTCTCGACGTTTTTTCCTGGATTGATCCGATGACCAAGACCCTCGTCAGGGCCGCCTGCCCGCATGACTGTCCCGATACCTGCGCCATCCTCGTGACGGTGGAAGACGGCGTGGCGACCGAGGTCAAGGGCGATCCGGACCATCCGACCACGGCCGGCGTGCTGTGCACCAAGGTGTCGCGCTACATCGACCGCACCTACCATCCGGACCGCCTGCTCACGCCGCTGCGCCGCGTCGGCAGGAAGGGAGAAGGCAAGTTCGTGCCGATCAGCTGGGACGACGCGCTGGACGAGATCGCCGCGCGCCTGAAGCCGATCGCCGCGCGCGACCCGCAGGCGATCTTGCCGTACAGTTATTGCGGCACCATGGGCCTGGTGCAGGGCGAGGCGATGGCGATGCGCTTCTTCAACAGGCTGGGCGCGTCCTTCCTCGACCGCACCGTCTGCGCGACGGCCGGCTTCACCGGCTACAAGTACACGATCGGCGGTTCGATCGGCACCGATACCGAACAGTTCCAGGATGCCAGGCTGATCCTGGTCTGGGGCGGCAATCCGATCGCCTCGAACCTGCACCTGTGGACGCGCCTGCAGGAAGCCAAGCGCCGCGGCGCGACACTGATCGCGATCGACCCGTACCGCTCGCTGACGGCCGAGAAATGCCACCAGCACATCGCCCTGATGCCCGGCACCGATGCCGCGCTGGCGCTGGGCATGATGCACGTCCTCGTCAAGGAACAATTGCTCGACCACGATTACATCGAACGGCACACCATCGGCTTCGCCCAGCTGAAGGACCGCGTGGCCGAATGGACGCCCGAGCGCACCGCCGCGACCTGCGGCATCACGGTCGAGGAAGTCGTCGGGCTGGCGCGCACTTACGGCCGCACGGCGCAGCAGGGCGAGCCGGTGGCGATCCGCGTCAACTACGGCGTGCAGCGCGTGCGCGGCGGCGGCATGGCGGTGCGCAACATCGCCTGCCTGCCGGCGCTGGTGGGCGCCTGGCGCCACGCGGCCGGCGGCATCCAGCTGTCGACCTCCGGCTCCTTCCCGGCCGACAAGGTGGCGCTGCAGCGTCCCGACCTGCTGCGCGGGAAACTGCCGCGCACCATCAACATGAACACCATCGGCGACGACCTGCAGCGCGAGGCATCGCCGGACTTCGGCCCGAAGATCGAGGCGGTGATCGTCTACAACGCCAACCCGCTGGCGATCGCGCCGGATTCCGTCCAGGTGCAGCGCGGCTTCGAGCGCGAGGACCTGTTCACCGTCGTGCTGGAGCATTTCCTGACCGATACCGCCGACTACGCCGACATCGTGCTGCCGGCCACCACGCAGCTGGAACACGTGGACGCCCACCTGTCCTATGGCCATTTGTACATGATGGCGAACAATGCGGCGATCGCGCCGCTGGGCGCGTCCAAGCCGAACACCGAGATCTTCCGCCTGCTGGCGCAGCGCATGGGCTTCGACGACCCGGCATTCCGGGAAACCGACGAGGAACTGGCCGCGAAGGCCTTCAACAACAAGGACGTGCGCGCGATCCACTTCGACTGGGAGTCGCTCAAGCGCACCGGCTGGCAAAAGCTGAACATGCCGGCGGCGCCGTTCGCCGAGGGCGGCTTCCCGACCCCGTCCGGCAAGTGCGAGTTCTATTCGAGCACGATGCTGGCCGACGGCCTGGACCCGCTGCCGGCGTACATCCCGAACTACGAGTCGGCCGCATCCAGCCCGGCGTTGGCCGCAAGGTATCCGCTGGCGATGATTTCTCCGCCGGCAAGGAACTTCCTCAACTCGACCTTTGTCAATGTCCAGAGCCTGCGTGCAACGGAAGGCGAGCCGCACCTGGACATCCATCCCGAGGACGCCGCCGCGCGCGGCATCGCCGACAAGGAGATGGTCCGCATCTTCAACGACCGGGGCGCGTTCGTCGCGCGCGCCCGGGTCACCGCCAGGGCGCGGGCCGGCCTCGTGGTCGGCCTGTCGATCTGGTGGAAGAAGCTCGCCAGCGACGGCAAGAACGCCAACGAAGTAACCAGCCAGCGCCTGACCGACATGGGACGGGCGCCCACCTTCTACGACACGCTGGTGCAGGTCGAGAAAGTGGTGGCTTGACCCATGCGCACCATGAACCCGAGACATGACACTGTTATCCAGAATCGCGCCCCGGCTGCGCCCCGTGCTGCTCGCCGGCACGGCGGCGGGGCTGCTGGCCAGCTGCTCCACGCTGAACTACTACACCCAGGCGGCCCAGGGCCAGCTTGAACTCCTGTCGGACTCCCGTCCGATCGACGACTGGATCGCCGACCCCGGCACCAGTACCCGACTGCGCCATCGCCTCGAGACGGCGCGCCAGATCCGCCGCTATGCCGTTACCGAAATGGCATTACCGGATAACAACAGCTACACGACCTACGCCTCCCTGAAACGCCAGTACGTGCTGTGGAACGTCGTCGCCACGCCCGAGCTGTCGATGCGGCCGCTGCAGTGGTGCTTCCCCGTGGCCGGCTGCGTCAACTACCGCGGCTACTACAGCAAGGCGGCGGCCGACGCCTACGCGAAGGAACTGCAGGACGACGGCAACGACGTCGAGGTCGGCGGCGTGGCCGCGTACTCGACGCTTGGCTGGTTCAACGATCCGCTGATCTCCACCTTCATCAACTACCCGGACGGCGAACTGGCGCGCATGATCTTCCACGAACTGGCGCACCAGGTCGTGTACGTGGCCGGCGATTCGCAGTTCAACGAATCCTTCGCCTCCACCGTCGAGGAAGTCGGCGTCGAGCACTGGCTCGAACGCTTCGGCAACCAGTCGATGCGCGACGCCTACGCGCGCTACCGCAGCCGCAAGAAGGACTTCCTGCACCTGCTGGTCAAGTACCGCAAGGCGCTGGAAAAGAACTATGCGCTGGTCGACCGCAGCGACGCCGAAAAGCGCGCCGTCAAGGCGCGCCTGTTCCTGGAACTGAAGGACGAGTACCAGGTCCTCAAGGGCAACTGGGGCGGCTATGCCGGCTACGACCGCTTCTTCGACCAGCCGCTGTCGAACGCGCACCTGGCGTCGATCGCGACGTACGAGGAATTCGTGCCGGCGTTCCGCGCGCTGCTGCAGCGCGAAGGCAGCTTCCCGCGCTTCTACCAGGCCGTGCGGCGCCTGGCCGACATGGAGCGCAGCGACCGCCACCGCGTCCTGAAAACGATGCTGCCCCCCACGCAGGCCGCGCCCCTGATGGTGCAGCGCAGCGAAACGGCACCGTGACCGTGCCGCGCTAGAGTTCGCGTTCGAATCCGCCAAAAGTGCTTGCGTCCAGGCGCGGTGCCCGATAGCATCATGCCTGGTAAACTAAGCACGACCGTGCGTTTTTTTTCGGTCGGGCCGCCGGTAGGGTATAAATACTCAGGAAAACAATAAACCTGGAGACGAGGCACCCGATGGACAAGATTTGGCTGAAGGCTTACCCGCCCGGCGTGCCGGCGGAAATCGATCCCGACCAGTATGGCTCGCTCGTGCAGATGCTGGACGAGTCGTTCCAGAAGTACGCCGCCAACAATGCGTTCGTGTGCATGGACAAGTTCCTCACCTATGGGGAACTGGACAGCATGTCGAAGCGCCTGGCGGCCTGGCTGCAGAGCCGCGGCATGCAGCCGGGGGCGCGCGTGGCGGTCATGATGCCGAACGTGCTGCAGTACCCGGTGGCGCTGGCCGCCATCCTGCGCGCCGGCTACACGGTGGTGAACGTGAATCCGCTGTACACGCCGCGCGAGCTGGAACACCAGCTCAAGGACTCGGGCAGCGAAGCCATCATCGTGCTCGAGAACTTCGCGCACACGGTCCAGCAGGTGCTGCCGCGCACGCCGGTGCGCCACGTGGTCGTGGCCAGCATGGGCGAGCTGCTGGGCGGCGCCAAGGGGATGATCGTCAACCTGGTCGTGCGCCACGTGAAGAAGCTGGTGCCGGACTTCGCGATCCCGCAGATGGTGCGCTTCAAGGAGGCGCTGGCGCAGGGCGCGCGCATGCCGTTCACGGCGGCGCGGGCCAGGCCGTCGGACCCCGCCTTCCTGCAGTACACGGGCGGCACCACGGGCGTGTCGAAGGGCGCCGTGCTGACGCACCGGAACGTGATCGCCAACGTGCTGCAATCGGAGGCCTGGTCGCTGCCGGTGATGAGCCGCCCGCCCGTGGTCGACTTCCCGACCATCGTGTGCGCGCTGCCGCTGTACCACATCTTCGCGCTGACCGCGTGCGCGCTGTGGGGCATGCGCGTGGGGGCCCTGAACATCCTGATCCCGAACCCGCGCGACATCCCGGGCTTCGTCAAGGAGCTGGCCAAGTACAAGGTCAACATGCTGCCGGCGGTGAACACGCTGTACAACGCGCTGGTCAACCATCCGGACTTCCGCCACCTCGATTTTTCCGGGCTGAAGGTATCGAACGGCGGCGGCATGGCGGTGCAGCGCGCCGTCGACGACAAGTGGCATGCCATCACCGGCACCCACATCATCGAGGGCTACGGCCTGTCGGAGACGTCGCCGGTGGCCACGTGCAACCGCTGCGACGTGGACGGCTTCACCGGCTCGATCGGCCTGCCGGTGCCGTCGACGGACGTGGCGATCATGGACGACGACGGCCGCCTGCTCCCGCCCGGCAGCATCGGCGAGATCGCGATCCGCGGCCCGCAGGTGATGGCGGGCTACTGGAACCGGCCGGACGAGACGGCCAAGGTGATGACGGCGGACGGCTGGTTCAAGTCGGGCGACGTCGGCACGATGGACGAGAACGGGTACGTGAAGATCGTCGACCGCAAGAAGGACATGATCCTGGTGTCGGGCTTCAACGTCTACCCGAACGAACTGGAAGCGGTGATCGCGGCCCATCCCGGCGTGCTGGAATGCGCCGTGATCGGCGTGCCGGACGCGCATTCCGGCGAGGCGGTCAAGGTGTTCGTGGTGCGCAAGGATCCGGACCTCACGGCCGAGCAGCTGATGGACTACTGCAAGCGTGAGTTCACCGGCTACAAGAAACCGAAATACATCGAGTTCCGCACCGAGCTGCCGAAGACGAACGTCGGCAAGATCCTGCGCCGCGCGCTGCGCGAGGAAAAGCAGGCGGCATAAGGCGGAATGTGAGACCGTCGTCCCCGCGCAGGCGGGGGACCCGATTTGCACGCGTCATCGCGACGCATGCAGCACTTGGGTCCCCGCCTGCGCGGGGACGACGTTTGACTATCAAGACAACGAGGCAATGACATGGACAAATTCTGGCTGAAGTCGTACGAGGAGGGCGTACCCGCGGAGATCGACTGGACCCAATACCGCTCGCTCACCCACCTGCTGGAAGAAGCCTTCCGCAAGTACGCCGACCGCAAGGCCTATGCCTGCATGGGCAAGTCCATGACCTTCGCCGAACTGGATCGGATGTCAGCGCAGATGGCGGCCTGGCTGCAGCAGCGCGGCCTGCAGCCGGGCGCGCGCGTGGCGATCATGCTGCCCAACGTGCTGCAGTACCCGGTGGCGATGGCCGCCGTGCTGCGCGCCGGCTACACCATCGTCAACGTCAACCCGCTGTACACCCCGCGCGAGCTGCAGCACCAGCTGGTCGACTCGGGCGCCGAGGCCATCGTCGTGCTGGAGAACTTCGCGCACACCGTCGCCGACGTCGTCGCCAATACGAAGGTCAAGCACGTGGTCGTGGCCACGATGGGCGACCTGCTGGGCGGCGTCAAGGGCGCCATCGTCAACTTCGTCGTGCGCACCGTGAAGAAGCTGGTGCCGGCCTGGTCGCTGCCGCAGGCCGTGCCGTTCAAGCGCATGCTGGCCGAGGGCGCGCGCCTGTCCCTCAAGCCCGTCGCGGTGGGCCACGAGGACGTCGCCTTCCTGCAGTACACGGGCGGCACCACCGGCGTGTCGAAGGGCGCGGTGCTGCTGCACAAGCACGTGATCGCCAACGTGCTGCAGAACGAAGCCTGGTTCGGCCCCACGCTGGCGAAGCTGCCGGCCGGCGAGCAGGCGCAGTTCGTGTGCGCGCTGCCGCTGTACCACATCTATGCGCTGACCGTGTGCGCGCTGCTGGGCCTGCGCGTGGGCGGCATGAACCTCCTGATCCCGAACCCGCGCGACATCCAGGGCTTCATCAAGGAACTCGGCGGCTACCGCATCAACATCTTCCCGGCCGTGAACACGCTGTACAACGGCCTCTTGAACCAGCCGGACTTCGCCAGGCTCGACTTCTCGGGCCTGCTGGTCTGCCCGGGCGGCGGCATGGCCGTGCAGAAGGCCGTGGCCGACAAGTGGCTGGCCGTGACGGGCATCCCGATCGTCGAGGGCTACGGCCTGTCCGAGACCTCGCCGGTGGTCACCGCGAACCGCTGCGACATCACCGACTTCACCGGCACCATCGGCCTGCCGCTGCCGTCGACCGAGATCCGCATCCTGGACGAGGCGAGCCGGGAAGTCCCGTTCGGCACGCCCGGCGAGATCGCCGTGCGCGGTCCGCAGGTGATGGCCGGCTACTGGCAGCGTCCGGACGAGACGGCCAAGGTCATGACGGCGGACGGCTTCTTCAAGACCGGCGACATCGGCGTGATGAACCCGGACGGCTACGTCAAGATCGTCGACCGCAAGAAGGACATGATCCTGGTGTCCGGCTTCAACGTCTACCCGAACGAGGTCGAGGAGGTGGTCGCGGCGCATCCGGGCGTGCTGGAAGTGGCGTGCGTGGGCGTGCCGGACCAGCACTCGGGCGAGGCCGTCAAGCTGTACATCGTCCGCAAGGACAAGGCGCTCACCAAGGACGACGTGCTGGCCTACTGCAAGGAGCAGCTGACCGGCTACAAGCGCCCGAAGTACGTCGAGTTCCGCGACAGCCTGCCGAAGACCAATGTCGGCAAGATCCTGCGGCGCGAGCTGCGCGACGAGAAGCAGCCGGCCTGACGCCCGCGCCGAATCGTCGGACCACCGTCGCCCCGGCGCAGGCCGGGGCCCAATTTTCCATGCGCCGTCGAAACGCGTGAAATCGAGCCCCTGCCTTCGCAGGGGCGACGTTCATGAACCGCCGGAACGACGTGCGTATGGCGTCAGCCGGCAGTCCGCTCCACTCCCGCGCGTCCATCCCTCACGCTGAACCCGGCCAGCACCCGCTGCCCGCTATCCTCCCGCCGCACGTCGTCCAGTCCCAGGAACCAGGTGCGCACTTCCTGCGGCCGCACTTCCAGCAGCATCCAGCCGCGCCGGTCGCTGCGTCCGTACCGGATGTGCGGGTTCATCGCCACGTAGTCGTCGGTGCGCTGCTGCGGGCGCGAGCTGGACGTGACGGAGGTGCCGACGAACTCGGTCGCCACCAGCGGATTGGCGCGCGACACCGGCCGGCCGAAGTCGCGCCGCAGTTCCGCCGCATAGAAGGTGTGCACGTCGCCGCCCAGCACCAGCGGATTGGCGGCGCGCGTCTCGACCAGCGTATCGAGCAGGCGCCGGCGCGCGGCCGGGTAGCCGTCCCAGCCGTCGGTCCAGAAGCGGCCGCCGTCCGGCGTCGCGGCCGGCACCTGCGTCGATGGCGCCATCAGCGTCTGCTGGGCCAGCACGTTCCAGCGCGCCGGCGATGAGCGCAATCCCGCTTCCAGCCAGGCTTCCTGTTCCCTCCCCAGCATCGAGCGGCGCGCATCCAGCAGGGCCGGGCAGGCGCGCGGCGTCACCGACGCCGAACCGCCGGCGTTCGGGCGCGGGCAGGCCTGCGCCGCGCGGTACTGGCGGTCGTCCAGCACGTGCAGGCGCGCCAGGCGCCCCCAGTCATAGCGCTGGAACATGCGCACGCTGGCGAAGCTGCGCGGCGGCGGCAGGCGCAGCGGCATGTGTTCGTAGAAGGCCTGGTAGGCGGCCGCGCGGCGCTGCGCGAAGGTGGCGGCCAGGCGCTCGTCGCGCAGCCCGGCATAGTCGTTGGCCACCTCGTGGTCGTCCCAGGTGACGATCCAGGGCGCCGCCAGGTGCGCGGCCTGCAGCTGCGGGTCGGACTTGTACTGGGCGTAGCGGCGGCGGTAGTCGTCCAGCGTGAACGATTCGTCCTGGCGCACCGCGCGCTGCGGATGGCGCAACTGGTACGGCCCCCACTCGTAGATGTAGTCGCCGAGGAAGGCGACCAGGTCGGGACTGGCGGCGGCGATGTGGCGGTGCGCCGCGTAGGCGCCGAATTCCCAGTGCTGGCAAGACGCCACCGCCAGCTTCAGCACGTCCGGCATGCTGCCCGCGGCGGGCGCCGTGCGGGTGCGTCCGGCCGGGCTGACGGCATCGCCCAGCATGAAGCGGTACCAGTACCAGCGTGCCGGCTGCAGGCCGACCACGTTCACGCGCACGCTGTGCGCCAGTTCCGGCGTGGCGACGGCGCCGCCGCGCGCGACGATCGTGCGGAAGCCCTCGTCGGCGGCGACTTCCCAGCGCAGCGGCACGGCCAGGCGCGGGGCCGAGGCGGGATCGAGCGGATCGGGCAGGATGCGCGTCCACAGGATGACGGAGTCCGGCAGCGGCGATCCCGATGCCACGCCGAGCGAGAAGGGGTAGCCGGCGCGGTTGGCGGGCGCCGCCGCCAGCACCCGCGCCGGCGTGGCGGCCGTGGCCGCCGCCGCGAGGCGCGCCGCGTCCAGCAGGAACAGGCGGCGCGCCGTCACCGCCTTACTCGGCCATCAGGGATTCGAGCGGCGGCAGCTGGCGCGGCTTGCGGTCCGGGCCGGTGGCGACGTAGGTGAGGGTGGCCTCCGTCACCTTGACCACGTCGGTCTGCAGGCGGTTGCGCTCGGCGTACACCTCGACGGCGACGGTGATCGAGGTGTTGCCGACCTTGACGACGTCGGCATAGAAGGACAGCAGGTCGCCCACGAACACGGGATTCTTGAACAGGAAGGAATTGACGGCGACGGTGGCGACGCGGCCGTTGGCGCGGCGCACGGCGGGCAGCGAACCGGCGATGTCGACCTGGGCCATGATCCATCCGCCGAACACGTCGCCATAGACGTTGATGTCGGCCGCGCCCGGCATCATCCGCAGCACCGGCATTTTTCCTTCGGGCAGGCGGACGGGGGAGGGGGCGCGGTTTTCTGGCTGGGTCATCTTGAAATCTCGGTAAAAGCTACAATCAATCTTCGATTGAACCATAAAACCCGAACCGCTGTCATGCGACGCTCATCCTTGCCCCCACCGCCCGACCCCAACGCCCAGCGCAACGACTGGTCCACCATCCGCACCCTGCTGCCCTACCTGTGGGTCTACAAATGGCGCGTGCTCGCCGCGCTGGCCTGCCTGGTCGGCGCCAAGATGGCGAACATCGGCGTGCCGCTGGTGCTCAAGAAGATCGTCGACCAGCTGTCGATCGACCCGCACCATCCGCACGCCCTGCTGGTGCTGCCGCTGGGCGCCCTGCTCGCCTACGGCGCGCTGCGCTTCGCCTCCACGCTGTTCACGGAGCTGCGCGAATTCCTGTTCGCGCGCGTGACCCAGCGCGCCGTGCGCACCATCGCGCTGCGGGTGTTCCGCCACCTGCACGCGCTGTCGCTGCGCTTTCACCTGAACCGCCAGACCGGCGGCATGACGCGCGACATCGAGCGCGGCACGCGCGGCGTCAGCTCGCTGGTGTCGTACTCGCTGTTCTCGATCCTGCCGACGCTGGTCGAGATCGCGCTGGTGCTGGGCTACCTGGCGCTGCACTACGACATCTGGTTCACCATCATCACCGGCGTGGCGCTGCTGACCTACATCGTGTTCACCGTCACCGTCACCGAATGGCGCACGCATTTCCGGCGCACGATGAACGAGCTCGATTCGAAGGCGAACACGAAGGCCATCGATTCGCTGATCAACTACGAGACGGTAAAGTACTTCGGCAACGAGGACTACGAGGCCAAGCGCTACGACGAGGGCCTGCAGCACTACGAGCGCGCGGCCGTGCGCTCGCAGACCTCGCTGTCGCTGCTGAACAGCGGCCAGTCCTTGATCATCGCGAGCGCCGTCACCGCGATCCTGTGGCGCGCCACCCAGGGCGTGATCGACGGCACGATGTCGCTGGGCGACCTGGTGCTGGTGAACTCCTTCATGATCCAGCTGTACATCCCGCTGAACTTCCTGGGCGTGATCTACCGCGAGATCAAGCAGAGCCTGGCCGACATGGAGCGGCTGTTCGGCCTGCTCGAGCAACACCGCGAAGTGGCCGATGCGCCGGACGCGCAGCCGCTCGCGACCCGCGGCGCGCGCGTCGAGTTCGCGCACGTCGAGTTCAGCTACGACCCCAAGCGCCAGATCCTGTTCGACGTCGACTTCGCGATCCCCGCCGGGACCACGACCGCCGTGGTGGGCCACAGCGGCTCGGGCAAGTCGACCCTGTCGCGCCTGCTGTTCCGCTTCTACGACGTGCAGGCCGGCGCGATCCGCATCGACGGCCAGGACATCCGCCAGGTGACCCAGGATTCGCTGCGCCACGCGATCGGCATCGTGCCCCAGGACACGGTGCTGTTCAACGACACCATCGAATACAACATCGCCTACGGCCGCCCGGGCGCGCGCCGCGAGGACATCGTGGCGGCGGCGCGCGCGGCCTCGATCCACGACTTCATCGAAAGCCTGCCCGACGGCTATGCGACAATGGTGGGCGAGCGCGGCCTGAAGCTGTCCGGCGGCGAGAAGCAGCGCGTGGCGATCGCGCGCACGCTGCTGAAGAACCCCGCCATCCTGATCTTCGACGAGGCGACGTCGGCCCTCGATTCGAAGTCGGAGCAGGCAATCCAGGCGCAGCTGAAGGAAATCGCACGGGACCGCACCACGCTCGTGATCGCGCACCGCCTGTCGACCATCGCCGATGCCGGCCAGATCCTGGTCCTCGACCACGGCCGCATCGTCGAGCGCGGCACGCATGCGCAGCTGATCGCGGCGGACGGGCTGTACCGGCAGATGTGGGACCGGCAGCAGGCAAAACAGGACGAAGATCTCGATCCTGCGCCGGAAGCAATCGGACAAGACTAGGAAACCAAGAGAATATGGACAAGCAGATCGTCGAGATCGACATGGCCGACGTCGGCCATGGCAATCCGGCCTGGATCGCCGCGCTGGAAGCGGGCAAGGTGCTGTACTTCCCCGACTTCGGCAGCTACGGCAAGGCCGGTTTCGCGCCGCAGAAGGAAGAGCTGGCGCTGTTCCGCGAAGACATCCGCGACCCGAAGATACGCAACATCAGCCTGTCGGCGGACGGCGACCTGAAGGGCGTCGTCGGCGACGATGCCACGAAGGCGCTGGCGGCCGGCATGATCGGCAGGTTCCGCGCCGAGGCCGAGGCGCTGGTCGGCAACCTGGTGCCGCGCTACGGCGAGCACCTGCGCCGCGGCGCCACGAGCTTTCGCCCGTCGGTGGTGCAGAACCGCGTGCAGTCCTGGCGCGCCGACGACCGCCGCATGCACGTCGACGCCTTCCCGTCGCGCCCGAACCGCGGCGAGCGCCTGCTGCGCATCTTCACCAACGTCAACCAGGAAGGCGCGCCGCGCGTGTGGCGCGTGGGCGAGCCGTTCGAGGACGTGGCGAAGCGCTTCCTGCCGCGCGTGAAGCCGTACGTGCGCTGGCAGGCCAGGGTCCTGGACGCGCTGGGCGTGACCAAGTCGCTGCGCAGCGAATACGACCACCTGATGCTGCAGCTGCACGACGCCATGAAGGCCGACCTGGACTACCAGAAGAACGCGCCGCAAGTGACCTTCGGCTTCCCGCCGGGCTGCGCCTGGGTATGCTTCTCGGACCAGGCCTCGCACGCGGTGATGTCGGGCCAGTACATGATGGAACACACGCTGCAGCTGTCGCCGATGCAGCAGTACGACAAGCAGGCCAGTCCGCTGGCGATCCTGACGCGGCTGCGGGGGCATGCGCTGGTGTGAAAAAAGGCCGGGATCTGCGCGGCCTTTCGTAGGGTGGACGGCTCTGCCGTCCACGCGTCCAGGCGGCGTCGATGCTGCCGATAATGTGGCATGCAGGCGTTCGTTGGACGCGTGGACGGGAAACCCGTCCACCCTACAGGGAACGCCGCGTCATCGCAGGGTGGACATGCCACCTCCATCAATACGTATAGAACATCCTCTGAATTTCCTTGGTGCTGCCGGTCCTGGTCAGCGCCAGCATCAGGAGGATGCGCGCCTTCTGCGGATTCAGGGTATCGGCCACCACGAAGTCCAGCTGGTCGTCGTTGGCCTCGCCGTTGCGCGCCACGATGCCCTGGCCGACGCGGCTGGCGCGCACGATGACCACGCCCTTCTCGCGCGCGCTGGATAACGCCGGGCGCACCTTGGCCGGCAGGCTGCCGTCGCCCACGCCGGCGTGGACCAGGCCCCTGGCGCCGGCGGCGACCAGCGCGTTCACCGCCGCCGGGCCGACGTTGGCGTAGGCATAGGCGATGTCGACCTGGGGCAGGGTGTCCAGCTTGCTGACGTCGAACTCGGTGTCGACCGTGTGCTTGCGCGTGGAGGCGCGGTAGAAGTGCGGCTTGTTGTCGACGATGTAGCCCAGCATGCCCAGCTCCGGCGACTTGAACGTGTCGGTGGTCGTGGTGTTGGTCTTGGTGACTTCGCGCGCGGCGTTGATCTGGTCGTTCATCACCACCAGCACGCCCTTGCCGACCGCGTCCTGGCTGCCGGCCGTCAGCACGGCGTTGTACAGGTTGATGGGGCCGTCGGCCGAGATCGCGGTCGACGGGCGCATCGCGCCGACCACCACCACCGGCTTCCTGCTCTTGACGACCAGGTTCAGGAAGTAGGCGGTTTCCTCGATCGTGTCGGTGCCATGGGTGATCACGATGCCGTCCACGTCCGGCCTGGCGAGCAGCGCGTTGACGCGCCTGGCCAGCACCAGCCAGTTGTCGTTGCCCATGTTTTCGCTGGCGATCTGGAAGACCTGCTCGCCGCTCACGTGGGCGACCTTCTGCAGTTCCGGCACGGCCTTGATCAGGGCGTCGACGCCGACGGTGGCGGCGGTGTAGCCGACCGTGGTGGTGGTGGTGGCGCCGCTGCCGGCGATGGTGCCGCCGGTGGCGAGGATGGTCACGTTGGGCAGCTTGCCCGCGGCGGTCTGGGCCTGGGCGGCGGCCATGGCGGCCACCAGCCCGAACAGGGCGAGCAGCGCGCGGGCGGATTTCAGGTACGACATGCAGTTCTCCAAAGTTGACGGCTGAAACAAAAAAGGCTTTCCGGCGAGGGAAAGCCTTGACGGGCGGGGCGCCGGTTCAGCGCAGCGGCGCCGTCGAGATATCCTTGTCGGGCGCCGTGGGGTCGGTCAGCTCGCCCTCCCACTTCGCCACCACGGCGGTGGCGATGCCGTTGCCGATCACGTTGGTGGCCGAGCGGCCCATGTCCAGGAAGTGGTCGATGCCCAGCAGCAGGAGCAGGCCGGCTTCCGGGATGTGGAACTGGTTCAGCGTGGCGGCGATGACGACCAGCGAGGCGCGCGGCACGCCGGCCATGCCCTTCGAGGTCAGCATCAGCACCAGCATCATGGTCAGCTGGGTCGACAGCGGCACCTCGATGCCGTAGGCCTGGGCGATGAAGATGGTGGCGAAGGTGCAGTACATCATCGAGCCGTCCAGGTTGAACGAGTACCCGATCGGCAGCACGAAGGCGGCCAGGCGGTTCTTCACGCCGAAGCGCTCCAGGCCTTCCAGGGTCTTCGGGAACGCCGCTTCCGACGAGGCGCAGGTGAAGGCCAGGATGGTCGGTTCGCGCAGTTCGGCGATCAGGCGCAGCAGGCGCGGGCCGACGAACAGGATGCCGATGCCGATCAGGATCAGCCACAGGAGCGCGATGCCGAGGTAGAACTCGCCCATGAACACGCCGTAGGTCACCAGCACGCCGACGCCGCTCTTGGCGATCACGCCGGCCACGGCCGCGAACACGGCGACCGGCGCGAAGTTCATCACGTAGCCGGTCACCTTCAGCATCACGTGGGCGGCGCCGTCGATGGCGTCGATCAGCGGGGTGGCGCGTGCGCCCACGGCGGCGGCGCCGGTGCCGAAGAAGATCGAGAAGATCACGATCTGCAGGATCTCGTTCTTGGCCATGCCGTCGGCGATCGAGGTCGGCACCAGGTGGGTGATGAAGTCCTTCAGCGTCAGGCCGGTGGTGGCGATGCCCGACGAGGCGGACGCCGACGGCAGGTTGCCGGCCAGCGCCATCGCGTCGCCCGGGCGGAACAGGTTCACCAGGACCAGGCCCAGCGTCAGCGACAGGATCGAGGCGATCACGAACCAGCCCAGCGCCTTGACGCCGATGCGGCCGACTTCCTTGGCGTCGCCCATCTTGGCGATGCCGACCACCAGCGTCGAGAACACCAGCGGGGCGATGATCATCTTGATCAGGCGGAGGAACAGCGTCGTGATCAAGGACATATTGTCGGCGAAGCCCGACGGGTCGGCCAGGCCGACGTTGGCGGCGTAGCCGACGGCGATGCCCAGCGCGAGGCCCACGAGGATGTACGTAGTCAGGCGGTTTCGTTTGTTCATTGGCTTCCTCTGTGATGACGGCGTGGCGGCCAGGAAGAGATCGTCCGTCCTGCGCCGGCGAGTCCTGGACTGGATTCGGGCTGAAACTCGGGCAAAATCGGTCGATCGTACGCGAGCGCCGTGATGCTGACAATATTGACAAGTCCCGCAGTATCCTTGCGGTTGCAAGTGCTGTCAAGCACGCCGGAACGGCCGTAAATAAGCGACAATACGGCGCGCCGGGCGCCGCTCCTACAAATGTTTACGGATGATGTACCGATGATCGAGATCGACAAAGTCAGCAAGTGGTACGGGGACTTCCAGGTGCTGCGCGATTGCAGCACCAGCGTGGCGCGCGGCGACGTCGTGGTCGTCTGCGGCCCGTCCGGGTCCGGCAAGTCGACCCTCATCAAGACCGTCAACGGCCTCGAGCCCTTCCAGCAGGGCAGCATCCGCGTCGACGGCACGTCGGTCGGCGACCCGGCGACGCGCCTGCCGGCCCTGCGCGCGCGGATCGGCATGGTGTTCCAGAATTTCGAGCTGTTCCCGCACCTGTCGGTGCGCGACAACCTGACCCTCGCGCAGGTCAAGGTGCTGGGACGCTCGCGCGAGGAAGCGACGGCCAACGGCCTGAAATACCTGGACCGGGTCGGCCTGCTGGCGCAGCAGGACAAGTTCCCGGCCCGGCTCTCCGGCGGCCAGCAGCAGCGCGTGGCGATCGCGCGCGCGCTGGCGATGGACCCGGTGGCGATGCTGTTCGACGAACCGACGTCCGCGCTCGACCCGGAGATGGTGGGCGAGGTGCTGGACGTGATGACCGGGCTGGCCCAGGAGGGCATGACGATGATGGTGGTGACGCACGAGATGGGCTTCGCGCGCCGCGTGGCCGACCGCGTCGTGTTCATGGACGACGGCGCCATCGTCGAGGACAGCCCGAAGGACGCGTTCTTCGATGCGCCGGCGTCGGCGCGGGCAAGGGAATTCCTTGCCAGGATCATTCGCTAGGGTCTATCTGACCGAAACAGAATCGTGAGCAGCAAGGCCGTCGCCCCGGCGCAGGCCGGGGTCCAATTGGCAGGCATCACGGCAGCGCTCGAAAATTGGGTCCCGGCCTGCGCCGGGACGACGGCTCTGCTGCCAACGATCCTATGTCAGCCCCTGGCTTATTCGCCAGCGCCGCCCGGCCGCCGCTGCGCATCCTCCCCCACGACGTATTCGTGGTCGGTGCTCAGCACCCACGAGTGGCGCAACTCGACCGCCTCGTCGCGGAAGGTCAGGGCGCGGCGCACGATGTGCAGCAGCGGCGTGCCTGCGGCGATGCCGAGCAGGGCGGCGATGCGGGCGTCGGCGCCGAGCGCGTCCAGCCGTTCCTCGGTGCGCAGCACGGCGATGTCGAAGCCGTCCTGGTAGAGCTGGTACAGGGTGGTGCGGCGTTCGCGCACCTGTTCCTCGGTCATGGCGCCGAAGAAGCGTTCCGGCAGCAGGATGTCGTCGACGATGACGGCGCGCCCGCCCAGGCTCAGGCGGTTCAGGATGCGCACGACCTTCGCGCCGCGGCCCAGGCCCAGGCGCCTGGCGCTGTCGGCGTCGGCCTTTTCGCGCGTCATTGCCACGAACTCGACCTGCGGGTATTCCTTCTGCCCGGTCTTGGGGCAGATGTGGAAGAAGCCGAACATGTAGCGGTCCTGGCTGTGCGAGGCGACGAAGGTGCCGCGGCCCTGGTGGCGGATCAGGATGTGCTCGGCGGTCATCTCGTCCACCGCCTTGCGCAGCGTGCCCACGCTGACGCCGAAGCGTTCGCACAGGCGCTTCTCGGCCGGGATCATCTCGCCCGGCTTCCATTCGCCGTCGCGCAGCGCTTCCATCAGCTTGTGCTTGACCTCGCGGTACAGGGGGAGGCCGAGGGCGACGTCGGAGCGGAAGACCTGGTGCATGATGGATGTGTGCGGGAAGTGGCGGGGCCGAGGTGGACATCATAGCAAATACGCGTCCCTTGCGGCTGATTCATCCAGATCATCCAGTTGAATTCTTCGGCGCGGCGGCGCCCGTGCGCGCCTGCGCGCACAGCGCCAGGAAGGCGTCGATGCCTTCGGTGCGGTGCTTGTCGCGGTGCAGCAGGATGTGCAGCGTGCGCGTCAGCGACAGGAACGGCGTCGGGAGCGCCACCAGGTTGCCGCGTTCGATGGCGCCGGCCAGCGCCGTCATCGACATGCAGGAGATCCCCAGGCCGCTCTCGACGGCGCGCTTGATCGCCTCGGTGCCGCCCAGTTCCATCGCCAGGCGGATCTCGCCGAGCTGGCTCGTGAGCAGCTGTTCGACGACCTCGCGCGTGCCCGAGCCGCGCTCGCGCAGGATCCAGTCGGCGCGGCGCAGGGCGTCGGCGTCGGCGCCGCCGGGCCGGGCCAGCGGATCGTCCGGGCGCGTGCAGATCGCCAGCTGGTCCTCGCTCCAGGGTATCGGCACGATGTCCTCGTGCAGGCAGGGGCCCTCGACGAAGCCGATGTCGATCTCGAAGTGCAGCAGGGCGTTGACGACGTGCTGGGTATTGCCGACGTCGAGCCGGAGGCGGCTGCCGGGGCGCTGCGCCCGGAACTGGCCGATCAGGCGCGGCAGCAGGTAGTTGCCGATGGTGGAACTGGCGCCCAGGCGCAGGTCCACGGCGCGGCCGTCGCCGCGGAACATCTGTTCCATCTCCTGCGCGCGCTCGATCATCTCGACCGCCTTCGGATACAGCGCGCGGCCGTCGCCGTTCAGCGCCAGGCGCTTGCCGATGCGGTCGAACAGCAGGATGCCCAGCTGGCGTTCGAAGTCGGCCAGGGCCATGCTGGCCGCCGACTGCGTCATGCCGATGGCGGCGGCGGCCTGCGTCACGCTGCCTTTCTGCGCCGTGGCGACGAACACTTCGACCTGCCGGAGAGTGGTGTGCAGCATCGCTTATCACTTATGCTGATTAATCATATCAATATAACTCGTTTTAATAATGGATTGGGCGCGCGTAGCCTGTGGACTGGACAACACAGGAGAACCCCATGGATCGCACACCCGCCCGTCCCACCCGATTCGCCGGCGGCCTGCTGCTTGCGGGCGCGATCGCCGCGCTGGCGGTATGGGGCGCCGGCCAGCCGGCCGTGCAGCGGCTGGGCGTGAGCGCGCTGACGCTGGCCATCCTGTTCGGCATCGCGCTGGGCAATACGGTGTTCCCGCGGCTGGCGCCGTTCAGCGCCGACGGCGTCGAATTCGCCAAGACCCGGCTGCTGCGCCTGGGGATCGTCCTGTACGGTTTTCGCATCACCTTCCAGGACATCGGCCAGATCGGCTGGGCCGGCGTGCTGATCGACGTGCTGGTGATCGGCGCCACGTTCATGCTCGCCGTGCAACTGGGCACCCGGGTGTTCGGCCTGGACCGCCAGACCGCGATGCTGATCGGCGCCGGCAGCTCGATCTGCGGCGCCGCCGCCGTGCTGGCCACCGAGCCGGTGGTGCGCGGCCAGGCGCACAAGGTGTCGGTGGCGGTGGCCACCGTGGTCATCTTCGGCACGCTGGGGATGTTCGTCTACCCGCTGCTGTATCCCTACCTGCGGCTGTCCGAGACCGCCTACGGCCTGTACGCCGGCTCGACGATCCACGAAGTCGCCCAGGTGGTGGTGGCCGGCCGCGCCGTCAGCGAGGCGGCGGCGTCGGCCGCCGTCATCGAGAAGATGCTGCGGGTGATGATGCTGGCGCCGTTCCTGGTCATCCTGGGCAGCCGCATCGCCGCGCAGGAGGCCGGCGCGCGGGGCGACGCCGAGGGCGCGGCGCAGGACGGCGCGCGGCGCGGCCGCATCGCGATTCCATGGTTCGCCGTGCTGTTCGTCGGCGCCAGCGGCCTGCATTCCCTGCACCTGCTGCCGGCCGCTGCGGTGGACGCGATCCTGCAGGTCGACACCGTGCTGCTGGCGATGGCGATGGCCGCCCTCGGCCTGCGCACCCATGCCGGCGCCGTGCGCCAGGCCGGCGCCCGGCCGATCCTGCTGGCCAGCGTGCTGTTCCTGTTCCTGATGAGCGGCGGCTACGTCATCAACCGTTTCGTGACCGCCGTCGTCTAAGACAAGGAGGTATTTCCACTTAGAAATGATATAGATGATCTGTTTGACAGTCGCAGAAACGCTGCGTTAGCATCAACCACGGCCCGCAGAGGCCCGACCCCACGAGGAGACCAGCATGATCCAGTTCGCGCTGCACCACCGACCGGCCCGGCGCCGGCCTTTTCCAGACTCCCGCTGAGCGCACGCCCGGCGTCCCGTACCCAGCATCCAGCCAGACCAGCAGCGCAGCGGCCACCGTGCCGTCCTGCGTGTTCCGTGCCCGCGGCACAAGCGGATCCCGAGATGGCATCGCCGCACGGACCCATCGAAGCAGCCTATGGAGGAGAACATGAGGAGCTCGCTTTTTCGCAGTCTGTATTTCCAGGTAGTGGTAGCCCTGATCGCCGGCGTCGCGGTCGGGCATGTGTATCCGGCCATCGCGGTCGACCTCAAGCCGCTCGGCGATGCCTTCATCAACGGCATCAAGATGGTGATCACGCCGGTCATCTTCTGTACCATCGTGTCCGGCATCGCCGGCATGGAAAGCCTCAAGAAGGTCGGCCGCGTGGGCGGCAAGGCGGTGCTGTACTTCGAGGTGGTGACCACGGTGGCGATGGTCATCGGCCTGGTCGTCGCCAACGTCATGCAGCCTGGCGCCGGCATCAACGCCGACGTCGCTTCGCTCGACAAGGGCGCGGTGGCGGCGATCGCCGACAAGGCCCACCCGCAGACCACGCTGCAGTTCGTCATGGGCATCATCCCGCCCTCGGTGGTCGACGCCTTCGCCAAGGGCAACCTGCTGCAGGTGCTGCTGTTCTCGGTGCTGTTCGGCGTCAGCCTGTCGATGCTGGGCGAGCGCGGCCACAAGGCGCGCGAGATCGTCGACGAATTCGGCAAGGCCCTGCTGGGCATCGTCGGCATCGTGATGAAGCTGGCGCCGCTGGGTGCGTTCGGCGCGATGGCCTTCACCGTCGGCAAGTTCGGCATCGGCACGCTGCAGCAGCTGGCCATGCTGATCGCCTGCTACTACGCCACCACGATCCTGTTCATCACGTTCGTGCTCGGTTCGATGGCGCGCCTGGCCGGCGTCTCGCTGTGGAAGCTCATCAAGTACCTGCGCGAGGAGATCTTCATCGTGCTGGGCACGGCCAGCACCGAATCGGTGCTGCCGCAGCTGATGCTCAAGCTCGAGCGCCTGGGCGTGGCGCGCTCGGTGGTGGGCATGGTGGTGCCGACCGGCTATTCGTTCAACCTGGACGGCGCCGCCATTTATCTGACCATGACCTCGCTGTTCATCGCCCAGGCCCTGAACATCGACCTGACGCTGTGGCAGCAGCTCGGCCTGCTGGCGATCCTGATGCTGACCTCGAAGGGCGGCGCGGGCGTGGCCGGCGCGGCGCTGGTGGCGCTGGCCGCGACGCTCGGCTCGACCCACATCCTGCCCGTGGCCGGCATCGCGCTGGTGATCGGCGTGGACCGCCTGATGAACGAGATCCGCGCCCTCACGAACCTGATCGGCAACGCCGTCGCCGCGCTGGTGGTGGCGCGCTGGGAAAAGGAACTCGACCTCGAGACGGCGCGCGGCGTGCTCAATGGCGACATCGTGCCGGTGCAGGACGAGGACGGCCAGGTCCTGCGGCCGGTGAAGGTGCCGGTGGCGCCGCAGGGCGTCTGACCGGTGGGGACGCTGTTTGCCGGGTAGCCTGCTGATGCCGGTCGGACGCGTGGACGGGGGACCCGTCCACCCTGCGCAACTGTCGTCTGCGAAGAGGTAGGGTGGACGGCTGCACCGTCCACGCGTGCGGCCGGCGCACGCACGGCCGGCTTACAGGTTCCTCAGTACCAGGCTGGCCCCGCCCAGGATCAGCACCCCCCAGATCGCCTGCACCACGCGCGCCGCCGGCAGGCGGCTGTGCAGGCGGTTGCCGAGCCACAGGCCGCCCAGCGCGAACGGGAACAGCAGCGCCACCAGCGCCAGCAGCGTCGTGTCGCGGTAGAAGCCGGCGCTCGAGAACAATGCCAGGCGCGCCAGGCCGCTGAAGAAGATCGTGCCGCTGATGGTGGCGCGCAGCACCAGCTTGTCGGCCAGGCGGCGCGCCAGGTAGATCGTGTAGAACGGCCCGCCGGTGCCGAACATGGCGGTGAACGTGCCGCCGACGAGGCCGAAGGGCAGCGACCAGATGGCGCCGAGCGGGCGCGGCGTGCCGCGCCGCAGCAGGCTGTAGGCCGCGTAGCACAGGATGAAGGCGCCCAGCACCAGCAGCAGGATGCGCTCGGGCGCGTGCGCCAGCACGAAGGTGCCGGCGGCCATCCCGGCCAGCATGAACGGGACCAGGCGCAGCACCTCGCGGCGCTCGACCACCTTCAGGTTCTTCAGGCCCAGCACCAGGCCCGACGCCAGGTCGTAGACCAGCATCAGCGGCACCGCCATCTTCAGGGGAATCAGCTGCACCAGCAGCGGCATGGCCGTGATCGAGGAGCCGAAGCCGGTCAGCCCGAACACGGTATAGGCAAGCATGACGATCAGCGCCAGCGGCGCGACCGTGTCGAATCCGAGTTCCATCGCACCTTTCCGCCGGCGTCTCAGGCGCGCGCCAGCGCTTGCAGTTGGTCCAGCAGGGCCGCATCGACGTCGATGCCGCGCGCGGCGGCGCGGGCGGCCAGCTCGGCCCGGCGCGCGCCGGGCAGGCGCACGTCCGGGTCCGCCAGCATGGCGCCCACCAGCGTCTCGAGGCGCTCGGCGAAGACGTCGTCGCCCGCCAGCGCGCCCGGGTCGACGACCATGAACGCCTGGCCGATGCGCGGCCGGTTGCCCTCGTCGCGGAAGAAGGAGTCGGCCTCGAAGCCGAACGCCGCCCCCGTCAGCGCACAACATAATAGCTCAACCACGAGGGCCAGCATGGCGCCCTTGACGCCGCCGGCCGGCAGCATCATGCCGTCCAGGCCCGCCTGCGGATCGGTGGTCGGGTTACCGTCGCGGTCCAGCGCCCAGCCGGGCGGGATGCTGCGCCCCGCGCGCGCCGCCACCATCAGCTTGCCGCGCGCCACCTCGGACAGCGACAGGTCGACGATGAGCGCCGGCGCCGCGCGGCGCGGGAACACGGCGGCGACGGGATTGGTGCCGAACAGCGCGCGCCGCCCGCCCCAGGCCGGCATCGCGGCCGGCGAATTGCCGAACGCCAGGCCGACCATGCCGGCCTGCGCCACCGGTTCCAGGTGCAGGGCGGCGGCGCCGAAATGGTGGCTGTCGGCGACGCCGGCGAAGGCGGCGCCGCAATCGCGGGCGGCGGCGACGGCGGCGTCGACGGCCATGCGGCAGGCCGGGAAGGCCAGGCCGCCGCCGGCGTCGACCAGGATGGCGGCCGGGCGCGCTTGCCGCAGGCGCGGCACGGCGGCCCCGTCGACGCGGCCCAGGCGCAGGTGGGCGCAGTACTGCGGCACGCGCGCCAGGCCGTGCGAGGCCAGGCCACGGGCGTCGGCCGCGACCAGGGCGCGGGCGGTGTCGTCGGCCATGGCGCGGCCGGCGCCGGCGTGCAGCAGGGCGTCGGCGGCGAGGGTGGACAGGGCGGCGATGCTGAGTGTCGGCATGGGAGACTCCGGAAACGCATGAAAAAAGCCGCTCGCGCAGGGGCGGGAGCGGCGTCGGGGAGCGTGGCGGCGGCGAGGTGGCCGCCCGCCGTCAGGCGCTTTCGTACAGGCGCGTCAGCACGAATTCGCGGTGGCCCAGCGCCTCGGCGGCGGTGAGGCGGCCGTTGGCGGTGCGCAGCATGGCGTCGAGCAGCTGGTCGCCGGCGCCGTCCATGTTGATTTCGCGCTGCAGCAGGCCGGACGTGTCGACGTCGATGTGCTCGGCCATCGTGCGCACGGTGCGCGGATTGGCGCAGATCTTGATGACCGGGACGATCGGGTTGCCGATCACGTTGCCCTGGCCGGTCGGGAAGAAGTGCACGGCATAGCCGGCGGCGGCGCACAGCGTGACCATCTCGGCGGCGGCCGAGGACGAATCCATGAACCACAGGCCCGGGCCGGTGGGCGCCTCGGCCTTGTCGAGCACCCCGTGCACCTGGCAGCGCTTGCCGATCTTCTGGATGTTGCCCAGCGCCTTTTCCTCGATCGTCGTCAGGCCGCCGGCGATGTTGCCCTTGGTCGGCTGCGAGTCGGACAGGTCGGACGTCTTGTGGCGCTCGATCATGTCCTGGTACTTGCCGAAGGTGGTCATGAACTTTTCCCTGATCTCCGGCGTGACGCAGCGCGCCGCCACCAGGTGCTCGCCGCCCGTCAGCTCCGAGGTCTCGCCGAACAGCAGCGTCGCGCCCAGGTCGTACAGCTTGTCGAAGGCGTTGCCGACGGTGGGGTTGGCGCCGCAGCCGGACGTGGTGTCCGATTCGCCGCACTTGGTCGACACCCACAGCTCGCCGATGGCGCAGGGCTCGCGCTGCTTTTCGGACGCCCACTGCACCAGCTCGCGCGCGGCCCGGGAGGCGCGCATGATCGTGTCGTGGTCGCCGTGGCCCTCGATGGCGAAGCCCTGCACCGGCTTGCCGGTGCTGGCGATGCCGTCGACGATCAGCTGGGTCCACTGCGGCTCGATGCCGATCACGACGACGGCGGCCACGTTGGGGTTGGCGCCGGTGCCGATCAGGGTGCGGAAGTGCAGTTCCAGGTCGGCGCCGAACTGCAGGCGGCCGTACGGGTGGGGCAGGGCCATGGTGCCCTTGATGTTGTTGGCCACGGCTTCCGCGGCGGCGTTCGAGATGTCGTCCACCGGCAGCACGATGACGTGGTTGCGCACGCCGACGCGGCCGTTTTCGCGGCGGTAGCCGAGGAAGGTGGTGTCGTGGTTGATCATTGCTTGTCTCCGTTCGGTTCGATGGCTGGCTGCTGCTGGAAGCGCGCGCGGCGCGGCTTACCAGCGCTTGGTCTTGACGTTGTGGACGTGCAGGTGCTCGCCCGCGGCGATGGGCGCCACGACCTTGCCGATGTCGACGCCGTACTTGAACACGGTGTCGCCGACCGCCAGCGGCTTGAGCGCGATCTTGTGGCCGATGGGGATGTCGCTGGCCGTGCGCATTTCCACCACCTGGTCCTGCTCCATGACCCAGCCGTTCAGCGCCGCGCCGGTCCTGACGCCCTCGACCACGACGGTTCCCACCGAGTCGCCTTCTTCGTGCACCACAAAATGAATCATGTCTGTCTCCTTTGAGCGGCCGGTTCGATGTCGACCGTGAATCCATGCTACGCCGCGAATTCATGCGTGTCAACCATATCATCTATATGAATTATGCCGTGGGTGGCGCCGCCGCCATGGAAATTCGTGCCGGAAATTCACGGCGCCGGCCGCATGCGACGCGTGCCGCGCGCCTGCCCTGCGGGTAAAATGCCGGGGTTCGCAATCCGAGAGCCGCCATGTCCACCATCGAATCCCCCGACACCATCACCCTCGCCCGTCCCGACGACTGGCACCTGCACCTGCGCGACGGCGCCGCCATGGCCAGCGTGCTGCCGCACAGCGCGCGCCAGTTCGCCCGCGCGATCGTCATGCCGAACCTCAAGCCTCCGGTCACCACCACCGCGCTGGCCGCGGCCTACCGCGACCGCATCCTGGCGGCGCTGCCCGCGGGCATGGCCTTCGAGCCGCTGATGACGCTGTACCTGACCGACGACACCGACCCGGACGAGATCCGCCGCGCGAAGGATTCCGGCTTCGTCCACGCCGTCAAGCTGTACCCGGCCGGCGCCACCACCAACTCGGCGGCCGGCGTGACCGACCTGCGCAAGTGCGTCAGGACGCTGGACGCGATGCAGGAAGCCGACATGCCGCTGCTGATCCACGGCGAAGTCACCGACAACCACGTCGACCTGTTCGACCGCGAAGCCGTGTTCATCGAGCGCGTGATGCGCCCGCTGCGCCGCGACTTCCCGGAACTGAAGATCGTGTTCGAGCACATCACCACCAAGGACGCGGCCGAGTACGTGGCCGAGGCCGAGGGGCCGATCGCGGCGACCATCACCGCGCACCACCTGCTGTACAACCGCAACGAGATCTTCCGCGGCGGCATCCGCCCGCACTACTACTGCCTGCCGGTCCTCAAGCGCGAGGAACACCGCCTGGCGCTGGTGACGGCCGCCACCAGCGGCGACGAGCGCTTCTTCCTCGGCACCGACTCTGCCCCGCACGCCGTGCACACCAAGGAAACCACCTGCGGCTGCGCCGGCTGCTATACCGCGCTGCACGCGATGGAACTGTACGCCACCGCCTTCGAGCAGGCCGGCGCGCTGGACAAGCTGGAAGCCTTCGCCAGCCTGAACGGCCCGGCCTTCTACGACCTGCCGGTCAACGCGGGCACCATCACCCTCAAGCGCGAAAGCTGGACCCTGCCGGCCACCGTGCCGATGGGCGAACACGAGCTGGTCCCGCTGAACGGCGGCGAGCAGATCGGCTGGAAGATGCTGTAAGCGGGGATGGCGCTGGAGTCCTTCGCGGAGATCGACTGGACGCGGCCGTGGTTCGACACGGTGCGTCCCGCCTTCGGCAGCCTGGCGCCGGGACCGTTCATCGCCGCGTTCAACGCGAACGCGGCGCGGCTCGGCCTGGTCAACCACCGCGGCCAGCCGATCCGCTTCGTGCCGCAGGCCGACCTGCCGCCGGACACCGCCTACGAGGCATTCATCGGCGCCACCGGCCGCGTGCCCACGCGCGAGAACCTGCACGACTTCTTCAACGGCCTGGTGTGGCAGACCTTCCCGCGCATCAAGCGGGAACTGAATGCGCTGCAGGCCGCGCAGATCGCGGCGGCCGGCGTCGGCAAGTCGCGCGGTCCGGCGCGCGACGCCGCCACGATCTTCGACGAGAATGCCGCGCTGCTGCTGGTGCGCGACGACGACGACGGCCGCGCCCTGGCCGACGACCTGCGCGCGCACCGTTGGGTCGACGCGCTGTGGACGCGGCGCGCGCGGTTCGCGCCCGGCGGCGGCGCCGAAGCCTGGCTGTTCGGCCACGCGCTGATGGAAAAGCTGGTGGCGCCGCGCAAGGCGATCACCGCGCACACGCGCATCGTGTTCGCCCCGGCCGACGTGTTCGCGCTGGGCTGGGACGGCCGGCGCGACTGGATCGACGCCACGCTGGCGCAGGCGCTGGCGCGCGATGGCCTGAGCAATGCCGCGTTCACGCCGCTGCAGGCGCTGGGCGTGCCCGGCTGGTGGCCGGGACAGGACGACGTCTTTTACCGTGACGAGGCCGTATTCCGGCCGAAGAGGGGAACCGCATGACTACGCACATGAACGAGCAGGTTCGCTGGGGCATCCTCGGCACCGGCAAGATCGCCAGGGCCTTCGCCACCGCGCTGAAGGACACGCCCGGCGCCGTGCTGGCGGGCGTGGGCTCGCGCAGCAGCGAGTGCGCCGCCGCCTTCGCCGCCGAATTCGGCGGCACGCCGCACGGCTCCTACGAGGCGCTGGTGGGCGCGCCGGACGTCGACCTGGTCTACGTCGGCACGCCGCACCCGATGCACGTGGCCAACGTGCGCCTGGCGCTGGAGGCGGGCAAGGGCGTGCTGTGCGAAAAGCCGTTCACGATGAACCGGCGCGAGGCCGAGGAACTGGTGGCGCTGGCGCGCGCCAGGCGCCTGTTCCTGATGGAGGCGATGTGGACGCGCTTCCTGCCCGCGCTGGCCGAGGTGCGCCGCATCGTCGATGCCGGCGAGATCGGCAAGGTGACGCAGGTGATCGCCGACATCGGCTTCAAGGCCGATGTCGGCCCCGAGCACCGCCTGTTCAATCCGGCGCTGGGCGGCGGCGCGCTGCTCGACATCGGCATCTATCCGCTGTCGATCGCGCTGGCCCTGCTCGGCCCGGTGGCCTCGGTGGCGGCCCAGGCCGACCTGGGGCCGACCGGCGTCGACGAGCAGGCCGCCCTGGTGCTGCGCCACGAGAACGGCGGCATGTCGGTGTGCAGCTGCTCGCTGCGCGCGCGCCTGCCGGGCGAGCTGACCATCGCCGGCGAACGGGGCCACGTGCGCATGGACACGCTGTTCTACCGCGCCCGCACCGTCAGCGTGGCGCGCGCCGACGGCGCGACCCGCACGGTGGCCACGCCCTATCTCGGCAACGGCTACGTGCACGAAATCATCGAGGCCCAGCGCTGCTGGCAGGCGGGCCTCGTCGAAAGCCCCGGCATGACGCACGCGGACACGCTGGCGCTGATGGGAATCATGGACGAGGCGCGCCGCCAGGTCGGCGTGCGCTATGCGTCCGACCAGGAATGACCAACAAGGAGAACCTATCCATGAAACGCGATCCCCGCTCGACCGGCCGCCTGCGCCGCCTGAACCCGCGCCAGCGCAAGAAGCTGCGCGTCGGCGACTTCAAGGAACACTGCTTCGACATCGAACTGGTGTTCAACGCCCCCATGCGCGGCGCGCCGTACCACGACTTCATCAACGACTTCTTCGGCTTCCTGGAGCAGCGCGGCCTGCTGGGCGGCGGCTTCGGCGGCAAGGAGCCGTTCAGCGAGACCGAAGGCGTGGTCGCCAACATCGAGCGCGGCTCGCCCACCGAGGAAGATCGCGAGGCCGTCGTGCAGTGGCTGCGCGCCCGTCCGGAAGTGGTCGACGCGCGCGCCCAGGACTTCAAGGATGCGTGGCACGGCTACGGCATCTGATCCTCCCGCACGCCACGAAGCCCGCGCCACGCGGGCTTTTTTTCGCCCGCATGCATAGCCGAATGTGTTTGACGCCGCCGCGACGCCGCCCGATACTGGATGCCTTCCCCGCCGCCACCGAAAGGACATCCGATGCGCCTCCACGCCGCCCTGCTTGCCGCCTGCCTGTTCGCCGCCGCGCCCGGTTTCGCCGATCCGGTGCCGGTCCCGCCGGCCAAGGCGAACTACGTCGGCGAATGGCTGGGCGAGAAGATGCGCCTGAAGATCGGGCAGGACGGCCACGTCGAGTACAAGCGCGAGCGCCCCGGCAAGAACGTCGACCTCACGGTCGACCTGCAGGGTTTCAATGGCGACGACTTCGACGTCGGCGCCGGCATCATCCGCTCGACCTTCGTCGTGAGCAAGCCGCCGCACCGCGACAAGGGCAAGTGGAAGATGACCGTGGACGGCGTCGAGCTGACGCGGGTCGAGTGAGCGTTCAGCGGCCGGCGTGCATGTCCCGGAACAGGTTCGGGGCCATGCCGAAGCGCCGCACGAACGCCTTGGAAAACAGGCCCGGCGTCGCATAGCCGGCCTGTGCCGCCACTTCCTTGAGCATCAGCGGCGTGTGCAGCAGCTGGCGCGCGTGGTCGAGCCGCAGCGTCTCGACGAAGCGGGCCGGCGTCTCGCCGATGGCCGCCGTGAAGCGCCGGTGGAAGCTGCGCGGCGCCATGCCGGCGCGCTCGGCCAGGCGCTCGACCCCGAGCGGTTCGGCCAGGTGCGCGCGCATCCAGTCCACCAGCGCCTCGAAGCCGTGGTCGCCCCTGGCCTGGGCCGCCAGCAGCGGACTGAATTGCGTCTGGTAGCCGGGACGCCGCGCATACAGCACGAGGCGGCGCGCGATCGCATGCGCCACCGCGTCGCCCAGGTCGCGCGCCACCAGCGCCAGGCACATGTCGATGCCGGTCGTGACGCCGGCCGACGTCCAGACTGCCCCGTCCTCGACGTACAGCGCGTTCGCATCGACCCGCAGGCCGGGATGGCGCCGGCCGAGCGCGGCGGTGGCTTCCCAGTGCGTGGCCACCCGCCGTCCCTCCAGCAGGCCGAAGGCGGCCAGCGCGAACGCGCCGGTGCAGATCGCGCCGTAGCGGCGCGCACCCGCGCAGGCGCGCGTCGTCCACTGCCGTACTGGAGCGTGCGCGATGAATTCCTGCATGCCCTGCTTGCTGCCGCCGGCGACCAGCACGGTGTCCATGGCATCGGGCCGCAGCGCGGCGAGCGGCTCGGTGAGCAGGGCCAGGCCGCAATTGCTGGTGATGGCGCCGCCGTGCGCCGACAGCACGTGCATGCGGTAGAACGGCCGCCCGGCGGCGTCGTTGGCGGCCCCGAACACGGCGGCGGGGCCGCTGGCGTCGAGCACCTGGATGCCGTCGAAGACGAGCAGGGCGACGTGGCGGGAGGCGTCTTGCGGCATTGGCAGGATTCGACCGGAGATTGACATTGCTGCCAATGCTAACCCCTTCCTAGAATGGCGTCATCCCCATCCCGGAGTCGACCATGAACCCGCCGCTTCACATTGGTTTCCTGCTGTTCCCGCACCTGACGCAACTCGACCTGACCGGGCCGGTCCAGGTGCTGGGCCGCGTGCCCGGCGCCCAGGTGCACCTGGCCTGGAAGACGCACGACCCGGTACCGACCGATGCCGGCTTCACGATCAATCCGACCACGACCCTCTACGCATGTCCGCCGCTCGACGTGCTGTGCGTGCCCGGCGGCTTCGGCATCGAATTCCTGTTCGAGGACGAGGAGGTGCTGTCCTTCCTGCGCCGCCAGGGCGCGGGGGCGCGCTACGTGACCTCGGTCTGCAACGGCGCCCTGGTGCTCGGCGCGGCCGGGCTGCTGCGCGGCTATCGCTCCGCCTGCCACTGGATGTGGCTGCCCCTGCTGCCGCGCTTCGGCGCCATCCCGGTGGCCGAGCGCATCGTGCGCGACCGCAACCGGCTGTCGGGCGGCGGCGTCACGGCGGGCATCGACTTCGGCCTGGCGCTGGCGGCCGAACTGGCGGGAGAGGAGACGGCGCGCGCCATCCAGCTGGCGCTCGAGTACGATCCGCAACCGCCGTTCGACGCCGGTTCGCCCGGCCGCGCCGGGCCGGAACTGGTGGCGCGGCTGCGCGCGCTGCAGGCACCGCGCCTGGAGCGCGTCGAGGCGGCCATCGCCAGGAGCGGCCACGGGCAGGTCATCGTCTAGGTCATCGTCTCGTTGTGTTTATTTTAATTAACTTCAATTTCCTGTCGAAAATTTTTACACTAGGAATTGTCAGGTTTTTGTTAATCCACGTAAATATTTGATTATTCAGGAAAATTTCCTTGCGTCAATTGCTGGCATTCTTCTTGCTCCTGTCCTTACATCAAACATTTTTTCGGAGCAATCGAGATGAACGTCAAGGCCTTTACCCGCGCCGCTGCACTGATCGCCCTGCTGGGCGCCGCCACCGCCCAGGCGGGCACGCTGACCATGAGCGGCACGGTCCGCGACTTCAATGCCTATGGCACGACCTACAATGGCGTCAAGGGCCACGTCGATTTCGAGAACAAGCTCGGCAGCGAGAAAGGCATCGTGCAGAGCACGCTCGGCGCGGACGGCAAGCCGGTCTACAACGCCGCCACCACCCATTCGACCGTCGCCAGCGCCAATTCGTTCTACCAGTGGTACCACGACGACGCCACCGTCAACCGCAGCATGGCGTACTCGATCACGCTGAACCAGACGTCGGCGAACACCTACCAGTACAGCAGCAACGCGTTCTTCCCGGTCGACGGCCTGCTGCTGAACCAGACCGCCCAGGGCCACAACTTCGGCTTCACCACCGAACTGCACAGCCAGTTCGTGTTCGACAGCAGCAAGAAGGACACGTTCTCCTTCAGCGGCGACGACGACGTCTGGGTCTTCATCAACGGCCAGCTGGCGATCGACCTGGGCGGCGTGCACACGGTCGAAACCGGCAAGGTCGACCTGAACACGTTCGCCGCCCAGTACGGCCTCCTGGATGGCCGCGCCTACACCCTGGACATCTTCCAGGCCGAGCGCCACACCACCCAGTCGAACTTCACCATCACCACGTCGCTGCGCCTGGGCGACACCTCGACCCAGGTGCCGGAACCGGCATCGCTGGCGCTGGCCGGCCTGGGCCTGGCCGCGCTGGCCACCGTGCGCCGCCGCCGCCGTTGATCCTCCCGGCGGGCGCGTTCCGTGCGCCCGCCACCCCTTGCAGGTTTGTAAGCATTTGTCAGCCGGGTAAGGCTTTGTAAGGGCCGTCAACAGCCAGGCGGCCGTCCTCGTTTCTGGAGCAGGTGACACGCCGACGTGCACCGGACCACTTCCAAAACTAGCCGAGGACCTACCATGAAACACATCGCCACTGCCCTGATCGCCGGTCTGTTCGCCACCGCCGCTTTCGCACACACCCCGGCAACGACGGCCGCGCCGGCCGCCACCCCTGCCGCGGCCGCGCAGACCGATGCCAAGGCAGCCAAGTCCGACGCGAAGACCGATGCCAAGGCCGATGCCAAGGCCGATGCCAAGCAGGCCAAGGACACCGTGAAGGCCGAGGCGAAGCACGCCAAGGCCGGCGCCAAGCATGCCGCCGCCAAGACCGGCCACGCGGCCAAGGAAGCCAAGGATGCGACCGTGGCCGCCGTGACCCCGGCGCCGGCCAAGTAAGCCGTCCGCCGTCCGTACCCGAGACAACGAGGAGCCACCCATGAAACGCACCGTCGCCACCCTGATCGCCGGCCTGTTCGCCGCCACCGCCTTCGCGCAGACCGCGCCCACGACGCCGCCCCAGGCAAGCACCCCGGATTCGAGCACGCCGCCGGCCGTCGGCAAGGCCGCCGCCAAGCACGAGAAGAAGGATGCCAAGGACGCCAAGGGCAAGCACGACAAGAAGGGCGCGCCCGCCAAGGAGAAGAAGGACGGCAAGGAAGCGGCCGATCCGGCCACCACCCCGGTCGCCGCCAAGTAATCCGCAACGGGATCGTCTCGCGTGGACGGCTGCGCCGTCCACGCTACACCTTGAGGAATTCCTCGCGCCCGCCGAGCCACCGTTGCAGGTGCGCCTCCACGATCGCCTCCGCCTCCGGCTTGCTCGAACCCAGCAGCCAGGCCGCCACGTCGCGCGCCTGCTCGACGATCCACTGGTCGGTCTCCAGGTTGGCGAAGCGCAGCATCGCCTCGCCGGACTGGCGCGCGCCCAGGAATTCGCCGGGGCCGCGGATTTCCAGGTCGCGCCGTGCGATCTCGAAGCCGTCGGTGGTCTCGCGCATCGTCATCAGCCGCTGCTTGGCCACGTGGCCCAGGGGGCTCTGGTACAGCAGCAGGCACACGCTGGCCGCCGAGCCGCGGCCCACGCGGCCGCGCAACTGGTGCAGCTGCGACAGGCCGAAGCGCTCGGCGTGCTCGATCACCATCAGCGAGGCGTTCGGCACGTCCACGCCCACCTCGATCACCGTGGTCGCCACCAGCACGTGCACCTCGCCGCGCGAGAACGCGTCCATGATCGCCTGCTTTTCAAGCGGCTTCATGCGGCCGTGCACGAGGCCGACGACCAGGTCGGGCAGGCTCGCCGCCAGCGTCTCGAAGGTCTCGGTGGCGGTCTGCAACTGCAGCGCTTCCGATTCCTCGATCAGCGGACAGACCCAGTAGGCCTGGCGCCCTTCCAGCGCGGCCGCGTGCACGCGCTCGATGACTTCGTCGCGGCGGTTCTGGTCGATGGCGCGCGTGACGATCGGCGTGCGGCCCGGCGGCAGCTCGTCGATGACCGAGACTTCCAGGTCGGCATAGTAGGTCATCGCCAGCGTGCGCGGGATCGGCGTGGCCGACATCATGAGCTGGTGCGGCACCAGGCCGTCGCTGCCCTTGTTGCGCAGGGTGAGGCGCTGGCCGACGCCGAAGCGGTGCTGCTCGTCGACCAGCACCAGGCCGAGTTTGGCGAACTGCACGGTGTCCTGGATCAGGGCATGCGTGCCGATGACGAGATTGGCCTCGCCCGATTCGGCCATCTCGCTGGCGGCCTGCTTGTCCTTTTTCTTCAGGCTGCCCGTCAGCCAGGCGACTTTTACCCCCAGCGGTTCCATCCAGGCGGCGATCTTGCGGAAGTGCTGCTCGGCCAGGATCTCGGTGGGCGCCATCAGCGCCGCCTGGTAGCCGCTGTCGATGGCCTGGGCGGCGGCCAGCGCCGCCACCACGGTCTTGCCGCTGCCGACGTCGCCCTGCAGCAGGCGCTGCATCGGGTAGCCTTCGCGCAGGTCGGCGCGGATTTCCTCGACCACGCGCTGCTGGGCCTGCGTGAGCCGGAAGGGCAGGGCGGCCAGGAAGCCGGCGGACAGCGTGCCCACGGCGGCGAGGACGGGCGCGCCTTTTTCGCGGCGCGACTGCTGGGCCTTTTTCAGCGACAGCTGCTGGGCCAGCAGCTCGTCGAACTTCACGCGGGTCCAGGCCGGATGCGAGCGCTCGACCAGCGCGTGCTCGTCGACGTCCGGCGGCGGGTAGTGCAGCAGGCGCACGGCCGGCTGGAATTCGGCCAGGTTCAGGCGCGTGCGCACGCCCTGCGGCACGGTGTCGGTCCAGTCGACCCGTTTCATCGCGTCGGCGATCGCCCGCCGCAGCACGGTCTGCGACAGGCCTTCCCCGGCCGGGTACACGGGCGTGAGCGAATTGGGCAGCGGCGCGCCCTCGTTGACGACCTTGTAGACCGGGTGGACCATCTCGGCGCCGAAGAAGCCGTGGCGCACCTCGGCGCGGGCGCGCACGCGCGTGCCCTCGGCCAGCTGCTTGACCTGGCTGCCGTAGTAGTTCATGAAGCGCAGCTGGATGTCGCCGGACTCGTCGGCGATCGTCACCAGCAACTGGCGCCGCGGCTTGTAGGCGACCTCGTTCTTCGTGACGACGCCCTCGACCTGCGACACGTGGCCGCCGCGCAGGCAGGCTTCGCGGATGGGGACGATCTGCGTCTCGTCCTCGTAGCGCATCGGCAGGTGCAGCACCAGGTCCATGTCGGTGCGCAGGCCGAGCTTGGCGAGCTTGCTTTCGATGCTTTTCGGTGCCGATCTGGCATCGGCTGGGGCTTTGGTGGCTGGCATGGCGGATCGGTTGGCGCGCGCCGGCGGCGTTGCAGGATCGGCCACAAAGCCGCTCGACTGCGCCCTCGCGCCGGAAAGCGAGTGTAAAATAGAGGGTTCGCCCTACACGCTCGAGCCCCTATTGTAAGGCTCGCGGGCCTGTTTTCCCAGATGAGCAGAATGTATTCCCTTTCCGATTTCGATTTCACGCTGCCACCCGAGCGCATCGCCCAGGTGCCGCTGCCCGACCGCAGCGCCTCGCGCCTGCTGCAGCTCGACGGCGACCGCATCACGGACCGCCATTTCGCCGACATCGTCGAGCAGCTCCAGGCCGGCGACGTGCTGGTGATGAACAATACCCGCGTGCTGAAGGCGCGCTTCTTCGGCCAGAAGGCCTCCGGCGGCCAGGTCGAGGTGCTGGTCGAGCGCGTGCTCGACCCGCGCACCGTGCTGGCCCAGGTGCGCGCGTCCAAGTCGCCCAAGCCGGGCACGCGCATCCGCCTGGCCGACGCCTTCGACGTCACGACGGGCGAGCGCGCCGGCGAGTTCTTCACGCTGCACTTCGACGGCGACGTGTTCGCACTGATCGAGGCCCACGGCCGCCTGCCGCTGCCGCCGTATATCGAGCACGACGCCGACGACTTCGACGAGCAGCGCTACCAGACCGTGTACTCGAAGGAACCGGGCGCCGTCGCCGCGCCCACCGCCGGCCTGCACTTCGACCAGCCGCTGCTGGACGAGCTGGCCGCCAAGGGCGTGACCATCGCCTACGTCACGCTGCACGTGGGCGCCGGCACCTTCCAGCCGGTACGCGTCGAGAACCTCGCCGAGCACCAGATGCACAGCGAGTGGTACACGATCCCCCAGGAGACCGTGGACGCCGTGCAGGCCGCGCGCGCGCGCGGGCGCGACGTGGTCGCCGTCGGCACGACCTCGCTGCGCGCGCTCGAGTCGGCGTCGCAGTCGGGCGAACTCGCGGCCGGCAGCGGCGACACGAAGCTGTTCATCACGCCGGGCTACGCGTTTCGCACGGTGACGCGCCTGATCACGAACTTCCACCTGCCCAAGTCCACCCTGATGATGCTGGTGTCGGCCTTCGCCGGCTACGACGCCATCCGCAAGGCCTACGCCCACGCGATCGCCAGCGAATACCGCTTCTTCAGCTACGGCGACGCCATGCTGCTCACCACCCATTCACGCTACAGCCAGACCTGACCACCACGATGCTGGAATTTACCCTTCTCAAGAAAGACACGAGCGGCCTGTCGCATGCCCGCCGCGGCCGCCTGAAGCTGAACCACGGCACCATCGAGACGCCGATCTTCATGCCGGTCGGCACCTACGGCTCCGTCAAGGCGATGGATCCGAACGAGCTCAAGCAGGTCGGTTCGCAGATCATCCTCGGCAATACCTTCCACCTGTGGCTGCGCCCGGGCACGGAAGTCATGGACAAGTTCGGCGGCCTGCACGGCTTCATGGGCTGGGACAAGCCGATCCTGACCGACTCGGGCGGCTTCCAGGTGTTCTCGCTGGGCGCGATGCGCAAGATCACGGAAGAGGGCGTCAAGTTCGCCTCGCCGATCGACGGTTCGCGCCAGTTCCTGTCGCCGGAAATCTCGATGCAGATCCAGCGCTCGCTGAACTCCGACATCGTGATGCAGTTCGACGAATGCACCCCGTACGAGATCGACGGCCGCCCGGCCACCAGCGAGGAAGCGGCCAAGTCGATGCGCATGTCGCTGCGCTGGGCCCAGCGCTCGATGAACGAGTTCAACAAGGGCGAGAACCCGAACGCGCTGTTCGGCATCGTCCAGGGCGGCATGTACGAGCGCCTGCGCGACGAATCGCTGGCGGGCCTGGAAGACATCGACTTCCCGGGCCTGGCGATCGGCGGCCTGTCGGTGGGCGAGCCGAAGGAAGACATGATGCGCATCCTGGAGCACGTCGGACCGCGCCTGCCGGAGAACAAGCCGCACTACCTGATGGGCGTCGGCACCCCGGAAGACCTGGTGGCCGGCGTGGCCAACGGCGTCGACATGTTCGACTGCGTGATGCCGACCCGCAACGCCCGCAACGGCTGGCTGTTCACCCGCTTCGGCGACCTCAAGATCAAGAACGCGCGCTACAAGGACGACCAGGCGCCGCTGGACGAGTCCTGCACCTGCTACTGCTGCAAGAATTTCTCGCGCGCCTACCTGCACCACCTGCACCGCTCCAAGGAGATCCTGGGCGCGCGCCTGAACACGATCCACAACCTGCATTACTACCTGAACCTGATGCAGGAAATGCGCGATGCGATCGATGCGGACCGGTTCCACGCGTTCCGCCTGCAGTTCAATGCCGACCGTGCGCGCGGCGTTTGACGTCGCGTCCGGGCGGGCGTGATGTGGATTGCATGCATGGCGGGTAAGGTGGACGGGTTTCCCGTCCACGCGTTCAACCATCGCAGGCATGCCTGGAATTAATTTAATGCCAATGTCTTGCAAATAGGCATCCTGATGCCACATGCCGGGAAACTGGCTGTCGCCTTTTTCGGGGTGCTAGAATACAGCGCTCGTTTTTTAACCACCAATACCTACATTCGGAGTCCTTGTGTTCATTTCCAACGCTTACGCGCAAACCGCCGGCGCCGCCGATCCTGGCCTGATGGGCAGCCTGACCACGTTCGCACCGCTGATCCTGATGTTCGTTGTCATGTACTTCCTCATGATCCGCCCGCAGCAGAAGCGCCAGAAAGAGCTGAAGAGCATGATGGATGCGCTGGCCAAGGGCGACGAAGTCGTCACCGCCGGCGGCATGCTGGGCCGCGTGGCCAAGGTCACCGACACCTACGTCACCGTCGAGATCGCGGCCGGCACCGAGATCTTCGTGCAGAAGAACGCCATCACCGCCGTGCTGCCGAAGGGCACGCTGAAGTCCCTGTAAATCGGTTGCGCGGCCGCGCGCCGCGCTCCAGCCCCGCATTTGCTCCAACCTTGAACGCTGGAACATCATGAACCGCTATCCCCTCTGGAAATACCTACTGATCCTCGTGACGGTGATGATCGGCCTGCTGTATACGTCCCCCAACTACTTCGGCGATTCGCCGGCGTTGCAGGTGACCACCGGCAAGGCGACCGTCAAGGTCAACAGCGACACGACCGCCGAGGTTGCCCAAGCGCTCAAGCGCGCCGGCATCAATGCCGATGCCGTCAGCCTCGAAGGCGCCGGCGACAGCAGCGCGGTGCGTGCCCGCTTCGCCAGCACCGACGACCAGTTCAAGGCCAAGCTGGCGCTGGAGCGCGACCTGAACCGCGACCCGGCCGATCCCGACTACATCGTCACCGTCAACCTGGCCAAGAACACCCCGGCCTGGATGGAAAAGCTGGGCGCCAAGCCGATGAACCTCGGCCTGGACCTGCGCGGCGGCGTCCACTTCCTGCTGCAGGTCGATTCCAAGGCCGTGCAGGACACCCGCATCAAGACCACCCTCGCCTCGATCCGCTCGCAACTGCGCGACCAGAACGTGCGCCACGCCGGCATCGACCGCGTCGGCGACGCCATCGAGATCAAGTTCCGCGACGCCGACACCCGCGCCAAGGCGCGCAGCGTGCTGGGCCAGAACGCCGACCTGGCGTTCACCGAGTCCGCCGACGGCACCGACCTGAAGCTGGTGGCCGCCATGAAGCCGGAAGCGCTGCAGCGCGTGGTGGAAGAGGGCGTCAAGCAGAACATCAGCTCGCTGGGCAAGCGCATCAACGAACTGGGCGTGACCGAGCCGATCATCCAGCAGCAGGGCCGCGACCGCATCGTCGTCCAGCTGCCGGGCGTGCAGGACGTCGCCCACGCCAAGGACATCATCGGCCGCACCGCCACGCTGGAATTCCGCGTGACCGACGACACCGTCACTCCGGGCACCGAGCTGTCCGCCGCGATCCCGCTGAATTCGGAACTGTTCACCCAGGGGGCGGGCGCGCCGGTCGTCGTGTCCAAGGACGTGGTCGTGTCCGGCGACTCGATCATCAGCGCCGTCGCCAGCTTCGACCAGAACCAGCGTCCGGCCGTGAGCATCGAGCTGAACGCCGAGGCCGGCCGCAAGATGCGCGCCATGACGCGCGAGCGCGTCGGCAAGCGCATGGCCACGCTGCTCAAGGAAAAGGGCAAGTACACCGTGCTGCAGGTCGCCACGATCCAGGGCGAATTCGGCGCGAACTTCCAGACCACCGGCATGCCGAGCCCGGCCGCCGCGGCCGAACTCGCGCTGCTGCTGCGCGCCGGCGCGCTGTCGGCGCCGATGGAATTCGTCGAGGAACGCGTGGTCGGTCCGCAACTGGGCGCCGAGAACATCAGCAAGGGCCTGCACTCGACGCTGTGGGGCTTCGTGGCGATCGCCATCTTCATGGTGATCTACTACCAGCTGTTCGGCTTCTTCAGCGTGATCGCGCTGGCCTGCAACCTGCTGTTCCTGCTGGCCCTGCTGTCCATGCTGCAGGCGACGCTGTCGCTGCCGGGCATCGCGGCCATCGCGCTGGCGCTGGGCATGGCGATCGACTCGAACGTGCTGATCAACGAGCGCATCCGCGAGGAACTGCGTGCGGGTAACACGCCGCAAGCCGCCATCTCGGCCGGCTTCAGCCATGCCTGGGCGACCATCCTGGACTCGAACGTGACCACCCTCATCGTCGGCCTGGCGCTGGTGGTGTTCGGCTCGGGCGCCGTGCGCGGCTTCGCGGTCGTGCACTGCCTGGGCATCCTGACCTCGATGTTCTCGGCCGTGTTCCTGTCGCGCGGCGTGGTGAACCTGTGGTACGGCCGCAAGAAAAAACTGGGCAAGATCGCCATCGGCACCGTCTGGACGCCGGGCATGACCGCTGCGGGCGCGCGCAAGTCCGCCGCCAAGGAATAAGGAACCGGGGTAGAACATGGAATTTTTCAAAATCAAGCGGGACATCCCGTTCATGCGCCACGCGTTGATCTTCAACGCGATCTCGGCGCTGACCTTCATCGCCGCGGTATTCTTCCTGGTGACCAAGCCGCTGCACTTCTCGGTGGAATTCACCGGCGGCACCGTGATGGAGCTGCGCTACCCGCATGCGGCCGACCAGGAGAAAATCCGCGCCAACCTGACCAAGCTGGGCTACGAGCAGCCGGAAGTCTCGAGCTTCGGCAATGCGCAGGACGTGCTGCTGCGCCTGCCGATCCGCCAGGGCAGCAACGCCAACAACGCGTCCAACGCCGTGTTCAACGCGCTGTGCGCGGCCGAGAGCGGCGCGCCGAAGCAGGTCCAGCAGACCACCGACAAGGGCGAGAGCGTCACCCGCACCAGCTGCGTGAACGCGGCCGGCGCCGAAGTCGTGAACCTGCAGCGCGTCGACTACGTCGGCGCCCAGGTCGGCGACGAGCTGGCCCGCAACGGCCTGAACGCGCTGATCATGGTCGTGGTCGGCGTGATGATCTACCTGGCCGTGCGCTTCGAGTGGAAGTTCGCGGTGGCGGCGATCATCGCCAACCTGCACGACATCGTGATCATCCTGGGCTTCTTCGCCTTCTTCCAGTGGGAATTCTCGCTGACCGTGCTGGCCGGCATCCTGGCCGTGCTGGGCTACTCCGTCAACGAATCGGTCGTGATCTTCGACCGGATCCGCGAGACCTTCCGCAAGCAGCGCAAGATGAGCGTGACCGAGGTCATGGACCACGCGATCACCAGCACCATGTCGCGTACCATCATCACCCACGGCTGTACCGAGATGATGGTGCTGTCGATGCTGTTCTTCGGCGGCCAGAGCCTGCACTACTTCGCGATGGCGCTGACCATCGGCATCCTGTTCGGCATCTACTCGTCGGTGTTCGTGGCCGCGGCCATCGCCCGCTGGCTGGGCGTCAAGCGCGAGGACCTGATCAAGCCGGTCAAGGAGCGCGACGAGACCGACGGCGCCGTGGTCTGATCGCCCTGCGCATCGCTTCGATAGAAAAAGCCGCCCGGCCATGCCGCGGCGGCTTTTTCTTTGTCGAATGTGAAATGACGCACAGAGCTTGACTTAGGGAAGGCTTAAGATGGACTCGTCTCTTTCAGGACATCCCTAGTTTTGGACTTCACCCGCTCCCGCAAGGAGCGGGTTTTTTTTTGCCCGGCCAGCTTTTATCCGGCGATTGATTGGCGCCGGATTGCGCTAGATCTCATCGTTTTACAAAAAAGGAAGAAAATTTAACAAGTGTGAGTCAACGCACAGAATATGCGTGTGCAGGGAACTAAGATGGACTCGTCTCTTTCAGGACATCCCTAGTTTTGGACTTTAACCCGCTCCCGTAGCGGGTTTTTTTTGTCCTACTGCAGCGCCGCCGTCAGGCTCCTGACCTCGTCTTCCGACTCGCGCAGGACCGAGGCGAGGGTGCCCGCGCCCACCGCGAAGTCGATGGTGGCCGTGGCCTGCAGGCCGGCCACGGCCGGGCGGTCGAGCAGGGGCGAGCGCACCGGCGCCAGGTCGGTGGCCAGCAGCAGGGTGTCGCCCAGGGTTTCCGGCGGCAGCGCGCGCATGCCGTTCCACATCGCCTCGATGGCGCCCATCACCGGCGCCGGCACGCCCAGCTTGAGCAGCACGCCGCGGCCGATCGCCGCTTCGCCGTGCTCGACCCAGTCGTCCGGATCGCCGTCCAGCAGGCCGGGGAATTCCGGGGCGCGCGACAGCAGGTAGAAGCCGCCGACCTCGTGCACGATGCCGGCGAACATGGCGGTTTCCGGATCGACGCGCGAGACGCGCCGCGCGATCACCAGCGACAGCGCCGCCACGTGGGCCGAGCGCCGCCACAGCTGGTCGGCCCTGGCGCGCAGCGCGGGATCGACGAGGCCGCCGGCGAGCTGGCGCACGATCACCGACGCGGCCAGCGCGCCCAGCGTGCGAAAACCCACGCGCTGGACGGCGGCATTGACGTTGGTGACTTCGTGGCCGCTGCGGTTGTAGGCGGCCGAGTTGGCGATGGCGACGGTGCGCGCGGCCAGCAGCGGCTCGGTCTGGACCAGGCGCACGGCCTCGTCGACGTGGCAGCCGGGGTCGCCCAGCGCGCGCTGCAGCTTCAGCGTCGCGTCGACGTTGGTGGGGAAGTGGAGTTCGCCGCGCCCGGCTTGCGCGGCGATGCTCTTGAGGGCGTCGATTCTGTCCATGGGCAAAAATTATACTCCCAAGAAACATTCAGCCTGCAGAACCCGCAGGCAGGGGCACGGCTCGCTGGGTTCAGGGCTCGCTGAAGATGGCGTCGCAGCCGTCCTTCGGCTCCTCGTCGTCCTCCAGTTCGTCCACCAGGCCCAGGTCGAACAATTCTTCGACGGCGTTCATGTAGCTGTTCAGCGTCGCCGCGCCGATCAGGCGGTAGATGTCGCCGGCTTCGTTGCGCACGCCGATCACCATCGGCTCGTCGCGCACCTCGGCCGCACTGGCGTTGTCGAGCAGCAGGTTGCCGATGATGTGCTTGTCGAAATGGGCGGGTTTCTTGTCTTCCAGCAGGGCGGTATTCACGGATTGTCCTTTGTCGTGGTGCGTGTTGCGGAACCGTGCGCCGGCGTCGTCACGCCGGCCTCGTCCAGGCGGGCGCGCAGCCGGCCCAGCGCACGGTCCAGTTGTTCGAAATCGCTGTCGCCATAGTCGGCAAACAATTGCTTGCCGTGCGCGACGACCGCCGGGAAGACCTGGCGGAACAGCGCGTCGCCGGCGGGGCTGAGGCGGACGGAGAACGAGCGCTTGTCCGCGCTGCTGCGTGCGCGCTCGACGATGCCTTTCTGCTCCAGCCGCTCGATCACGCCGGTCAGCGTGCCCTTCGTGATCAGGGTGCGCTCGCCCAGTTGCTTGTAGCTCATGCCCGGCGTATTGCCAAGGGTGGCGATGATGTCGAATTGCGCATGCGTGAGGCCGAACCGGCGCACCGGCGCGGCCGTCAGGCGTTCGAAGCCTTGCAGGCACTCGGCCAGCAGGCGCACACTCTTCAGATATCGTTCACCCATCCCCGGATTATAGCGGCCCGCGCCCGATTCGCCGGGCGGCCGCGTCGTTTCCGGTGCCGCCATGCAGGCGGCATCGTCGGGGAAACCGGTGCGGCCTGGCGCCGATGCCATTGATCTCCAGTATCATAGCCAATCGATCGAATTCCGCGCGCGCCGCGCGTCGCACCGTCCCGGCAATGACCCCGAATTTCCCCGCGCACCCCGTCCATGGCGCAAGCTGACCTGTCCCGACTGGCGCAGGAGGCGCCGCTGCGCGTCCTGCTGCTGAATGCCGGCGAGCCGGACACGCTGACCTGGTCGGGCCTGGTGCAGCCGCTGCGCCTGGCCGCCAAGCTGCTGGGGCCGCAGCGCCTGCACGTGGACGTGCGCAGTCCCGACAAGTTCACCGGCGAGGCGCAGCGCCACTGGCACCTGGTGCTGCTGGCGGCGGACGAGGCCGAGGCCGGCCTGCGCCCGGCCAACCTGCGCTTCCTGGCCGCACGCTGCCGCGAGGCGGCCTGCTGGGGCGGCGTCGGCGCCGGCGTGCTGTGGCTGGCCGAGGCCGGCGCGCTGCCGGGCGTGCGCATCGCCTTGCCCTGGTCGCTGTATCCGGACGTCGACATGCTGGCCGACCAGGCGCTGCTCAGCCCGCACCTGTACGAGATCGACGGCACGCGCCTGACCTGCTGCGGCGGCGCCGGCAGCCTGGATTTCGCGCTGACGCTGGTCGACATGCTGTTCGGCGCGACGGTGCAGGCCCAGGTCAAGGAAATCCTGTGCGTGGACCGCGTGCGCGGCCCGGAAGAGCGCCAGCGCGTCGCCCTGCAGGCGCGCTTCGGCGTGCTGCAGCCGAAGCTGACGGAGGCCGTGACGCTGATGGAGGCGAACATCGAGGAACCGCTGTCCACCGACGAGATCGCCCAGTTGGCGGGCATCTCGCGGCGCCAGCTGGAGCGCCTGTTCAAGCAATACCTGGGCGCGCTTCCCTCGCGCTACTACCTGGAACTGCGCCTGAAGCGCGCCCGCCAGTTGCTGCGCGACACCAACCATTCGATCGTGCAGGTCGGCCTGATGTGCGGCTTCTCCTCCGGCTCGCACTTCTCCACCGCCTTCGGCACCCTGTTCGGCAACACCCCGCGCGAAGAACGTCAACGCAAGCTCAGCGAATAAACCGGGGTCAGAGCCGGGGTCAGAGCCGGGGTCAGAGCCCGAAATTTGGCAATTTCCACCAGATCATTTCCAAAAACCGGGCTCTGACCCCGGCTCTGACCCCGGTTTGAGGTGGCGCAGCTGGGATAGAGGGATGGATGACTTAGCGCGACATAGGCTTGGTATTGGTCAAGATGCCTGTAGTTGGCGAGTGACTATGCCGGGGCTCGAAAGCGGCGGGTGGTATGGTTCGTCCAAAAATGAAAATGCCTGTCGCAGATCGGAAAGAACGGCAAGGTTTGGCTTCCTTATAATGGGGCGCTCGGCGCGGCTGCTGGAGTTCGCGCGACCCCCTTTATTTGGATGAGGAAAACGTCATGAATGCTAAGCTCGATTCGGGTGTCACCACGCGGCCTGTCACACGCCAGACTTTCGACGAGGTGCTCGTCCCCACCTACGCCCCGGCGGCGATGGTGCCCGTGCGTGCGTCGGGCCTGGACGTGTGGGACCAGGACGGCAAGCATTACCTCGACTTCACCTCCGGCATCGCCGTCTCGAGCCTCGGCCACTGCAACCCGGTCCTCGTCGATGCGATGACGCGCCAGATCAATACCCTGTGGCACCTGGGTAACGGCTACACCAACGAGCCGGTGCTGCGCCTGGCCGCTGCGCTGACCGAGGCGACCTTCGCCGACCGCGCGTTCTTCTGCAACTCGGGCGCCGAAGCCAACGAGGCCGCCCTGAAGCTGGCGCGCAAGTATGCGCACACCAAGTTCGGCCCGCACAAGTCGCGCATCGTCTCGTGCTACTCCTCGTTCCACGGCCGCACGCTGTTCACCGTGTCGGTCGGTGGCCAGTCGAAGTACACCGAAGGCTTCGAGCCGCTGCCGCCGGAAATCAACCACATCAACTACAACGACATCGAATCCGCGCGCGCCGCCATCAAGGACGACGTGGCCGCCGTGATCGTCGAGCCGATCCAGGGCGAGGGCGGCGTGATCCCGGGCGACGTCGCGTTCCTGAAGGCGCTGCGCGAACTGTGCGACCAGACCGGCGCGCTGCTGGTGTTCGACGAAGTGCAGTCGGGCGTGGGCCGCACCGGCGCGCTGTACGACTACATGAACGTCGGCGTGACCCCGGACATCCTGACCTCGGCCAAGGCGCTGGGCAACGGCTACCCGATCGGCGCGATGCTGACCACCGACGAGATCGCCCAGCACTTCAACGTCGGCTCGCACGGCACCACCTACGGCGGCAACCCGCTGGCCACCACCGTGGCGCTGAACGTGATCGAGCAGATCAACCAGCCGGCCTTCCTGGAGCGCGTGCGCGCGGCGTCCGCCAGCATCTTCGCCAACCTGGAAAAGCTGGCCGCCGACTACCCGCAGCTGTTCGCCAAGCCGCGCGGCAAGGGCCTCCTGATCGGCCTGCCGATGGCCGACGGCGTCAAGGGCAAGTCGAAGGACTACACCAAGGTCGCCGAGAAGATGGGCCTGATGCTGCTGATCGCCGGCCCGGACGTGGTGCGCCTGGCCCCGGCCCTGGTCGTCTCGGACGAGCAGATCGCCGAAGCGGACCGCATCATGCGCGCCGCCGCCGACGAATTCGCCGCGGCGTAAGCGGCGCCGCATGACGCACGACGGCCCGGGCAACCGGGCCGTTTCCTTCGGCCTGACGTTTTTCCGGGAGTTTCCATGTACGTAGTCCGTCCGGTAGAACCCGCGGATATCGGCGCCCTCGAGACGCTCCTCGCCGCGTCCACGCCGGGAGTGCATACCCTGCCGCGCACGCGCGAGAAGATCGCCGCCTTCGTCGAGCGATCGAGCGCCTCGTTCGCCGCCCATGTCGACATTCCCAGCGAGGAGTCCTACCTGTTCGTGCTGGAGGACGCCGCGCGGCGCGAGCTGGTCGGCACCGCCGCGATCCACGCGTCGGCCGGCTCGAACGGCACCTATTTCGCGTTCCGCAACGACGTGATCCAGCAGGTCTCGCGCGACCTGAACATCAGCCACAGCGTGCACGCGCTGACCCTGTGCTCGGAACTGACGGCGTATTCCCAGCTGTCCGGCTTCTACATCCGCCAGCAGCAGGACATGGGCCGCGAGGCGGCGCTGCTGTCGCGCGCGCGCCTGCTGTACGCCGTGCTGGCCCCGCACCGCTTCGGCGACCGCTTCTTCGTGCCGCTGGCCGGCGTCACCGACGAGAACGGCCAGTCGCCGTTCTGGGACGCGCTGGGCCGCAAGTTCTTCAAGATGGATTTCCTGGACGCCGAACGCACGATCGGCGGTGCCCGCAACCGCACGCTGATCGTCGAGCTGATGCCGCATTATCCGGTCTACGTGCCGCTGCTGCCCGGCTCGGCGCAGGCGGCCATGGGCCAGATCCATCCCGACGGCCAGCTCGCCTTCGACTTGCTGGCCGAGGAGGGCTTCGAGGCCGACGAATACGTCGACATCTTCGATGGCGGCCCGATCCTGCAGGCGCACAAGAACGGCCTGCGCTCGTTCCGCGGTGCGCTGGTGCGCAAGGTGGCCTGCGCCGAGCAGCAGCCGCCCGCGCGCGGCGGCAAGTCGGCGATGGTCGACTACGCGGTGGCCAGCAGCGAGCGCAAGTTCCGCGCCGTGGTGCTGCCCTGCCTGCCGGCCGAGAGCGGCGACACCATCTGCCTGCCGCCCGATGCCCGCGAGGCGCTCGGCGTCGACGCCGGCGACAACGTCATCTGCATGCGCATCTGAAGAAAGGGAATCCATGCTCGTCATCCGTGCAATCACTCTCGACGACATCGATCCGCTGATCGACATGGCGCGCCAGGTCGGCAGCGGCATGACGACGCTCAAGCCGGACCGCGCCATGCTGGGCGAGCGCGTGCAGACCGCGGTCGCCTCGTTCGCACAGGCCATCGTACCCGAGGAGCGCGACTACATGTTCGTGATGGAGGACACCGCCGCCGGCCGCCTGGCCGGCGTGTGCGCCATCAAGGGCGCGGTGGGCCTCACCGAGCCGTTCTACAACTACCGCATCGGCACCCTGGTGCACTCCAGCCGCGAGCTGGGGGTGTTCACGCGCATGGACACGCTGTACCTGTCCAACGACCTGACCGGGTCGAGCGAACTGTGCTCGCTGTTCCTGCGGCCCGAATACCGCACCGGCCACAACGGCAAGTGGCTCTCGAAGAGCCGCTTCCTGTTCATCGCCCAGTTCCAGCACCTGTTCACCGAGAAGATCATCGCCGAGATGCGCGGCTTCCAGCTCGACGACGGCACCTCGCCGTTCTACGAGGGCCTGGGACGCCACTTCTTCAAGATGGACTTCGACCACGTCGACGGCCTCACCGCGCTCGGCAAGAAATCCTTCATCGCCGAGCTGATGCCGCGCCAGCCGCTGTACGTGGCCTACCTGCCCGAGGATGCGCAGCAGGTCATCGGCCAGGTGCACCGCTCGACGCTGCCGGCGCGCAAGCTGCTGGAGCAGGAAGGCATGCACTACGAGGGCTACGTCGACATCTTCGACGCCGGCCCGGTGCTGCAGGGACGCGTGGCCGAGCTGCGCGCCGTGCGCGATTCGGTGCTGGCGACGGTCGAAGAAGGCGCGCCGCCGGCCGAGGGCGACCCGGTGCTGGTGTCGAACACGCGCCTGGACGACTTCCGCATGATCCTGGCGCACGGCTGCGGCGGCGAGGCGCAGGTCGCGCTGTCGGTGCGCGAACTGCAGCAACTGCATTGCCGGCCGGGCGACGACGTGCGCACGCTGACACTCAACACAAGGAAAAACGCTCATGGCTAACCTGTCGAACTACATCAACGGCGCATGGCTGCCCGGGAGCGGCGCCGAGCTGGAGACGATCGATCCGTCCACCGGCCGCCGGACCTGGACCAGCAACGCGTCCAGCGCCGAGGACGTGGCCCGCGCCGTGCAGGCCGCGCGCGCCGCCTTCGAGACCTGGGCCTTCACCGGTCTCGAGGAACGCATCGCCGTGTGCCGCGGCTTCCGCGACCTGCTCAAGGAGCACAACGAGGAACTGGCCGCCATCATCGCCGAAGAAGTCGGCAAGCCGCTGTGGGAAGCGCGCACCGAAGTGACGACGATGGCCAACAAGGTCGACATCTCGGTGCAGTCGCACGCGGCGCGCACCGGCGAGACCGTGGCGCAGATCGCCGACGGCGCCGCCGTGCTGCGCCACCGCCCGCACGGCGTGTTCGCCGTGTTCGGCCCCTACAACTTCCCCGGCCACCTGCCCAACGGCCACATCGTGCCGGCCCTCATCGCCGGCAACACGCTGGTGTTCAAGCCGAGCGAGTACGCGCCGCGCACGGCCGTGCGCACCGTGCAGCTGTGGGAAGAGGCGGGCCTGCCGGCGGGCGTGCTGAACCTGGTCAACGGCGGCCGCGACACCGGCGTCGCGCTGGGACAAAGCGACGTCGACGGCATCCTGTTCACCGGCAGCAGCCAGACCGGCGCCGCCCTGCACAAGCAGTTCGGCGGCCAGCCGGGCAAGCTGCTGGCGCTGGAAATGGGCGGCAACAACCCGCTGGTGGCGTGGGACGTGCAGGACGTCGACGCCGCCGTGCACCACATCGTGATGTCGGCCTTCATCTCGGCCGGCCAGCGTTGCACCTGCGCGCGCCGCCTGATCGTGCAGGACACGCCGGCAGGCGCCGCCCTCGTCGCGCGCCTGGTGGAAGTGGCCGCCAGGCTGGCCGTGGGCGCGTCGAACGCCGAGCCGCAGCCGTTCATGGGGCCGGTCGTGTCGAGCGCCGTGGCCGCGCGCCTGCTCGAGGCCCAGGCGATGATGGAACGGCAGGGCGGCAAGGTGCTGCTGCAGATGCGCCAGCCCGACCCCGACGCCGGCTTCGTCACCGCCGGCATCGTCGACGTCACCGATGCCCGGGACATCCCGGACGAGGAGTGGTTCGGCCCCCTGCTGCAGGTGGTGCGCGTCAAGGATTTCGATGCCGCCATCAAGGCCGCCAACGCCACCGCATTCGGCCTGGCCGCCGCGCTGCTGTCGCCGTCCGAGGCATTGTGGCAGCGCTTCGCCGCGCGCGCGCGCGCCGGCGTGGTGAACTGGAACCGTCCGACCACCGGCGCGGCCAGCTCGGCGCCGTTCGGCGGCGTCGGCAAGTCCGGCAACCACCGTCCCAGCGCCTACTATGCGGCCGACTACTGCGCCTACCCGGTCGCCTCGATCGAGACGGCCGAGCTGGCGCTGCCGGCCAAGCTGTCGCCGGGCCTGAGCTTCTGAGGGGAACGCCGCGCATGTACAACGCCCGTGAATTCAACTTCGACGGCCTGGTCGGTCCGTCGCACAACTACGCCGGCCTCTCGTTCGGCAACGTCGCTTCGTTCAACAACGTCAAGAGCGCGTCGAACCCGCGCCAGGCCGCGCTGCAGGGCCTGGCCAAGATGCGCGAGCTGGCCGCGCGCGGCTTCGCGCAGGCGCTGCTGCCGCCGCAGTCGCGGCCGAACTTGCGCATGCTGCGGCGCCTGGGCTTTTCCGGCACCGACGCCGACGTGCTGGCCGGCGCCTGGCGCGACGCGCCGGTGATCCTGGCGTGCGCGTATTCGGCCGCGCCGATGTGGACCGCGAACGCCGCCACCGTCAGCCCCTCGGCGGACACGGCGGACGGTCGCGTGCATTTCACCGCCGCCAACCTGAACAACAAGCTGCACCGCGCCGAGGAACACGTGCAGGCCACGCGCACGCTGCGCGCGCTGTTCGCCGACAGCGACCGCTTCGTCGTGCACGACGCGCTGCCGTCCACGCCGGCCTTCGGCGACGAGGGCGCGGCCAACCATACGCGCTTTGCCAGCAGCCATGGCGCGGCCGGCGTCGAGTTCTTCGTGTACGGCCGCGTCGAGTTCGACCCGTCGGCGCCCAGCCCGAAGAAATACCCGGCGCGCCAGACGCTCGAAGCCTCGCAGGCGATCGCGCGCCTGCACGGGCTGGATGCGGCGCGCACCGTGTTCGCGTCGCAGAATCCGGACGTGATCGACCAGGGCGTGTTCCACAACGACGTGATCGCGGTCGGCAACGGCAACGTGCTGTTCTACCACGAGCAGGCCTTCGCCGACGAAGCCGGCACGCTGGACGCGCTGCGCCGCGCGCTGGGCGGCGTGGGCGCCGACCTGCAGGCGGTGCGCGTCGATACCGGCGTCGTGCCGGTGGCCGACGCGGTGGCCAGCTACCTGTTCAACAGCCAGCTGCTGTCCAAGCCGGACGGCCGCATGGCGCTGGTGGTGCCGCACGAGTGCCGCGAGAACGCCGCGGTCGCCGCCTACCTGCAGCAGCTGGTGGCCTCCGGCGGCCCGATCGACGAACTGGTCGAATTCGACCTGCGCCAGAGCATGCGCAACGGCGGCGGGCCCGCCTGCCTGCGCCTGCGCGTGGCGCTGACCGATGCCGAGGCGCAGGCCATGCACCAGGGCGTGGTCATGACCGACGACCTGTACGCGCGCCTGGTGCCGTGGGTCGAGCGCCACTACCGCGACCGCGTCGAGCCGAAGGACCTGGCCGACCCGCAGCTGGCGCGCGAATGCATGGCAGCGCTGGAGGAACTGGAGCGCCACCTCGGCCTGCCGGGACTGTACGACCTGTCGTAAAGCCGCATGCCGGCACGCGCGCGGCCGTTGCGGCACTCGCGCGCGTAATGACGGCGTGCTTTAATAACGGATTAGCTTTCGAGAACAAGAAAGCACGAGATCGGGACGGGACAACCCTGTCCGTAAAAGCGGGAAGCGCCCACGCCACAAGCCGCGGCGCGTCCCGCGCAATCAATCAGCTTTGGAGAAGCAAATGAACAAAGACATGCCTCAAGACCTGCGCACCCGCACCCTTGCGCTCGTCAACGAGAACAAGCCGGCCGACGCTGGCGACCAGGTGGGCGCGCTGATCGGCGCCTGGCTCGGCGCCCTCGACGAGGAAGACCTGGCCGGCATCGCCCCCGCCACCCTGGCGCCGGTCCTGTGGGACGGCTTCGCGCAGGTGGTCCAGCGCACCGCGCCGGGCTGCCAGATCGCGCAGATGCGCTACCAGGACGGGCGCGGCGGCATGTCGACGGCATTGCTGATCCTGAACGAGGACATGCCCTACCTGGTCGACTCCTTCGTGATGGCGCTGCGCCGCCAGCGCGTGGTCGCCTCGGGCGTGATGAACGCCGTGCTGCCGGTGCGCCGCGACGCGGCGGGCAAGGTGAGCGCCGTCGGCGACGCCGGCGCGCCGCTCGAGTCCTACGTCCTGTGCCTGCTGGCCGAGGACCTGCCGCAGGAAGAACTGGCGGCCCTGGTCGAGCGCCTGCAGATGGTGGCGCGCGACGCCGCCATCGTCCATCGCGACGACCTGGCCATGCGCGACCGCATGACGCAGGTGGCCGCCGCCGCCGCGGCCCAGGGCACCCCGAACGGCCAGGAAGTCGCTTCCTTCCTCGAATGGGCCAAGAACGAAGGCTTCGAGCCGTTCGGCTACGCCTACTACTTCGTCAAGCCGGGCGTGACCGAGCTGGAACGCGACATCCCGAGCCGCATCGGCGTGCTGCAGGACACCGCGCACCCGGTGTACGGCACCTGCCTGCAGAACATCCCGGGCGACCTGAACATCCTGTCCAAGCGCGACGAGCCGCTGTCGATCGTCAAGGCCGACGTGGCCGGCACGCTGCACCGCGACCAGCCGCTGGACTTCATCGGCGTGCGCGCCCTCGACGCCCAGGGCAACACCGTCGGCGAGCACTGCTTCGTCGGCCTGTTTACCCGCGCCGCCACCTCGACCCCGCTGGCGCGCCTGCCGTTCGCGCGCGGCCGCGTGGCCAAGGTGCTGGGCATCGCCGGCGTGCGCCAGGAAGGCTTCCGCGCCGAGAAATTCATCGAGATCCTGGAATCGCTGCCGCGCACCGAGGCGCTGGAAGCCGATCCGGAATGGCTGGCCCAGGTGTGCAGCTCGGTCGTGTCGCTGTACAAGCAGCCGCGCGCCAAGGTGTTCGCGCGCCGCGACGTCTACGCGCGCCACCTGAACGTGCTGGTCTACCTGCCGCGCGAGCGCTACAGCGCGGCCGTCGTCGCCGCGATGGCGCAGGCGCTGAAGGACAGCTCGGGCGCCGTCGACGTGCGTACCCAGACCCTGGTCGCCGACGGCCCGCTGGCGCGCGTGTACCTGATCGCCCAGGCCGCGCGCAATCCGCTCGACCTCGAAACCGACATCCAGAAGCCGCTGCTGGCCGTGCTGGACGGCTGGCACGACCGCTACACCGCCCTGATCGACAGCGTCGAGGACGTCCCGACCCGCAACACGCTGCGCAAGTTGCTGCCGGCGCTGCCGGTGAACTACGTGGCCGCCACCGCGCCCGAAGTCGCCTTCCGCGACGTGGGCGCCATCCTGAGCAACGGCAAGCCGGGCCACGTCTCGGTGCGCATCGAAGCCAATGAAACGGACGGCTCCCGCAGTTTCTCGTCCGTCCGCCTGTACTCGACCGGCTCGGTGCCGTCGCTGTCGCGCATCCTGCCGGCGCTGCAGAACGCCGGCGTGGCCATCGACCGCGAGCAGAGCTTCTGGATCGCCACCCCCGACGGCACCCGCCACTACGTGACGAGCCTGATCGTCGACGCGGATTCCGCCGCCCGCCTGGCCAGGCCGGGCATCGCGCAGGTCGCGGAAGAGCTGTTCGCCGCGCTGATCAACGACGAGGCCGAAGACGGCCGCCTGAACGGCCTGTCGATCGAAGGCGGCCTGTCGCTGCGCGAAGTGCAGCTGGTGCGCGCCTACATCAGCTACTGGCGCCAGGCCGGCAGCAAGTTCTCGACCCGCTACATGGCCGAGACGCTGCGCGTGCGCGCCGACCTCGTGCGCGAACTGGTCGAGGGCTTCAAGCTGCGCTTCGACCCGGCGCTGTCGCAGGAAGAGCGCGCCTCCGGCGTCGCCAGGCTGGACGCGCTGAAGCAATCGCTGGCTGCCGTGAACCACGCCGACACCGAGGAAATCCTGGCCGCGCTGGTCGACCTGGTGATGGCGACCGTGCGCACCAATTACTTCCAGAAGTCGGGAGAAGGCCGGGGCGAAAAAATCATCTTCAAGTTCGACACCAGCAACCTGCAGCTGGTGCCGGAACCGCGTCCGTTCCGCGAGATCTACGTGTTCTCGCGCCGCTTCGAAGGCGTGCACCTGCGCGGCGGCCCGGTCGCCCGCGGCGGCCTGCGCTGGTCGGACCGCATGGAAGACTACCGCACCGAGGTGCTGGGCCTGGTGAAGGCGCAGATGGTCAAGAACGCCGTCATCGTGCCGGCCGGCTCGAAGGGCGGCTTCGTCTGCAAGCAGATGCCGGCGAACGCCGCGCGCGACGTCGTGGCGGCCGAGGGCGAAGCCGTCTACCGCCTGTTCATCGCCAGCCTGCTGGAAGTGACCGACAACCGCGTGCGCGGCGAGATCGTGCCGCCGGCGGACACCGTGCGCTACGACCAGGACGACCCGTACCTGGTGGTGGCCGCCGACAAGGGCACCGCGACCTTCTCCGACATCGCCAACGGCATCGCCGTCTCGCGTGGCTTCTGGCTGGGCGACGCGTTCGCCTCGGGCGGCTCGAACGGCTACGACCACAAGAAGATGGGCATCACCGCCAAGGGCGCGTTCGAAGCCGTCAAGCGCCACTTCTACGAGATGGGCCATGACATGAACACGACCCCGGTGACGATGGTCGGCGTGGGCGACATGTCGGGCGACGTGTTCGGCAACGGCGTGCTGCTGTCGCGCCAGCTGAAGCTGCTGGCCGCGTTCGACCACCGCCACATCTTCCTCGACCCGAACCCGGACGTCGCCGTCTCGTTCGCCGAGCGCCAGCGCATGTTCGCGCTGCCGCGCTCCTCGTGGGAAGACTACGACAAGTCGCTGATCTCGCAGGGCGGCGGCGTGTATCCGCGTAGCGCCCGTCACATCGAGATCTCGCCGGAAGTGCGCGCCGCGCTGGACATCCAGGAAACCAGCCTGAGCCCTGAAGAGCTGATGCACCGCATCCTGCTGGCGCCGGTCGACCTGTTCTACAACGGCGGCATCGGCACCTACATCAAGGCGTCGACCGAGACCCATGCGCAGGTGAAGGACCGCGCCAACGACAATATCCGCGTCAGCGGCAACGAGCTGCGCGTGAAGGTCGTGGCCGAAGGCGGCAACCTGGGCGCGACCCAGGCCGGCCGCATCGAGTTCGCCCTGCAAGGCGGCCGCATCTTCACCGATGCGATCGACAACTCGGCCGGCGTGGACTGCTCCGACCACGAAGTCAACGTCAAGATCTGGCTGGACACCGAAGTCAACGCGGGCCAGCTGCCCGAGGCGGACCGCAACCGTATCCTGAACGAGATGACCGGCGACATCGAAGACCTGGTCCTGCGCGACAACACCCTGCAGACCCACCTGCTGGTGCGCGAAGCGCAGGCGCAATCGAACGCCGCCGTGGTCGACGGCTATGCCGCGCTGATCGCCAGCCTGGAAGCCGAGGGCGCCGTCTCGCGCGAACTGGAACAGCTGCCGGGCGACGCCGAGCTGCAGCGCCGCAAGGCCGCCGGCCAGGGCTTGACCACGCCGGAACTGGCGGTGGTCATCGCCAACGTCAAGAACCGCTTCAAGCGCACCCTCGCCGCGCTGCCGCTGGTCGAGCAGCCGTGGGCCGAGACCATCCTGCGCCCGTACTTCCCGGCGCAGCTGGTCGCCACCCGCGATCCGCTGGCGCACCCGCTGGCCAACGCCATCCTGGCGACCGTGCTGGCCAACGAATCGGTCAACCGCTGCGGTCCGCTGATGCTGCGCGACCTGGCGCTGGAACACCGCATCGACGACACCGCCGTCGTCACCGCATGGGGCCAGGCCTGGGCCGCGCTGCACCTGGCGCCGGTGTTCGACGCGCTGGACGCGGATGCGCTGGTGGTGCCGCGCGACGTCTCGCAACAGGTCGATGCGCGTACCCGCCTGATGCTGCGCACCGTGATCGAGGGCGTGCTGTCGCTGCCGGCCGAGCAGGCCGGCGCCGGCGGCATGCAGGAACTGTCGGCGCTGTTCGCGTCCCCGGACGACGTGGCGCAGCTGATGCCGCCGCGCACCGAGGCCGACATGCAGAGCGGCCTGTCGCCGGCCTTCGCGCAGGCGTGGAAGGCGGTCGACACGATCGAATCGCTGGCGGCGTTCCTGTTCGCTGCGGTGTCGGTGCAGCGTCCGCAGGGCATGTCGCTGGCGCAGTTCCTGCAGGTCGGCATGGCGCTGCGCCAGCAGGCCGGCATCGACACGCTGGAGCGCGGCCTGAAGCTGCCGGCCACCAGCAAGTCGCAGGAACAGCTGCGCAACTACGCGCTGCAGGCCCTGCGCCGCACGCAGCAGCGCCTGCTGCTGCTGGCGCTGGAACGCAGCAAGGGCGGCGACATGCTGGCGGCGGTGCAGGAGCTGACCGCGGCCATGGGCTTGAGCGGCTACGCGCAGGCGACCGACCTCGAACAGGCGATGCTGGACGTCTGGGCGCTGTCGGAAGGCGCCAGCCCGGAACGCCTGGCGGCTTGAACCATGAGCGCGGCCAACCATGACGCGTTGCCGGCATCGGTACGGGCCCTGGCCCGCGCCGATTTCGACGAGGTCGCCGCGCGCTTTGGCGCCGCCGGCTTCGCGGTCGGGCTGCCCGCCAGGGGCGTCCTGACCGTCACCGCCGCCGCGCGCTCCCCGGAGCGCGCGAGCGTGCTGCTGTCGGTGGGCGTGCACGGCGACGAGACCGGACCGATCGAGATGGTCGCGCACGCCGTCGAGGCGCTGTCGCGCGAACCCGCGGCGCTGGGGGTGGACCTGATGCTGTGCGTCGGGAACATCGACGCCATCGCGGCGGGCAAGCGCTTCATCGACGCGGACCTGAACCGCATGTTCCGCAGCGAGCGCGGCGACCTGGCCGGCACCTTCGAGGCCGGCCGCGCCGATGCGCTGATCGCGGCCACCGCCGCCTTCTTCAACGGCGGCGGCGCGCGCCGCTGGCACCTCGACCTGCACACGGCGATCCGCGGTTCGCGCTACCCGCGCTTCGCGATCGTCCCGCAGCTGATCGAGGAGGGCGCCCGCAACCGGCTGATCGGTTGGCTGGGCAGGGGCGGCATCGAGGCCGTGATCATGAATCCGGCGTCGGCCGGCACCTACAGCTACTGGACGGCGCAGCACCACGGCGCGGCGTCGTCCACGCTGGAGCTGGGGCGCATCGGGACGCTGGGGCAGAACGACCTGTCGCAGTTCGCGGCGATGGCGTCGGCCCTGCACGGCCTGCTGCGCGGCGATGCGTCGGGCGGGGGGCCGGCGCCGCGCGTGTTCGACACGGCGCGCTCGATCATGAAGCTGTCCGACGGTTTCCGCATGGCGTTCGGGCGCGAGACCGAGAACTTCACGCCGCTGAAGAAGGGCGACGTCATCGCCACCGACGGCGATACCGTGTACACCGTGCAGCACGACGAGGAGTTCGTCGTGTTCCCGAATCCGGACGTGCGGGTCGGGCTGCGGGCGGGGATCATGGTGGTTCGTGTCGGCTGATCCTCCTTCGGCACGAATCTTTCGTGCGCGTTAGACTACCTGTATCGCAGGTTTTTGGTGGGCACGGGGTGCCCACCCTACGGTTCATGTGAAGACGTAGGGTGGGCACCCCGTGCCCACCAGGCATTTGCATCACACGGGAGTCTTTCATGAGCCATCTGTTTTCCCCCTTCCAGCTGGGTCCCCTCGACCTGCCCAACCGCATCGTCATCGCCCCCATGTGCCAGTACTCGGCCCGGGACGGCTTTCCCACCGACTGGCACATGATCCACCTGGGCCACCTGGCCCTGTCCGGCGCGGCCATGCTGGAGCTGGAAGCCACGGCCGTCACCGAGGACGGCCGCATCTCGCCCGACGACCTGGGCCTGTGGTCGGACGAGCACGCGGCCGCGCTGGAACCCATCGTCCACGCCATCCGCCGCCATGCGCCGATCAAGATTGCCGTCCAGCTCGGCCACGCCGGGCGCAAGGCGTCCAGCGACGTGCCCTGGCAGGGCGGCGCCAACATCCCGCCCGACCAGGCGCGCGGCTGGCAGACCGTGGCGCCGTCCGCCGTGCCGCACGCCGACGGCGAGACCGTGCCGCTGGCGCTCGACCGCGACGGCCTGCAGCGCGTGAAGGACGCCTTCGTGGCGGCCGCGCGCCGCGCCGATGCGCTGGGACTCGATGCGATCGAGGTCCACGGCGCCCACGGCTACCTGCTGCACCAGTTCCTGTCGCCGCTGGCGAACCGGCGCGACGACGACTACGGCGGTTCGCTCGAGAACCGCATGCGCTTCCCGCTCGAGGTGTTCGCGGCGATCCGCGCGGCCGTCTCGCCCGGGATGGTGGTGGGGATGCGCATCTCGGCCACCGACTGGGTCGAGGGCGGCTGGGACGTGGAGCAGAGCGTCGTGCTGGCGCGCGCGCTGGAGGCGCTGGGCTGCCAGTTCCTCCACGTGTCCAGCGGCGGCGTGTCGCCGCACCAGCAGATCCCGGTCGCGCCGGGCTACCAGATCGGCTTTGCCGCGCGCATCAAGCAGGAGGTGGCGATGCCGGTCATCGGCGTCGGCCTGGTCACCGAGGCGCGCCAGGCCGAGGCGATCGTGGCCGACGGCCAGGCCGACCTGGTGGCGCTGGCGCGCGCCATGCTGTACGACCCGCGCTGGCCGTGGCACGCGGCGGCCGAACTGGGCGCGACGGTGACGGCGCCGCCGCAGTACTGGCGCTCGCAGCCGCGCGAGCACAAGGCGCTGTTCGGCGATACGCGGCTCGGGCAGCGCTAGGAGCCTGCCTGCTGCGCCCCCCGTGCGCAGCGGACGCGCGCAGGGAGGCCGGGCGACCGCTCGTCCCGCCAATCCTGCAGTTCGTCGCACGGGGCGGACCCGTCCGCATGGGCCTTGCTAGAGTGGATCGTCGGCATTGCCGCCCCATCCACAGACAACAAGACAAGGACTCTCCATGCGCACCTCCCTCGCCATCGCCGTTGCCGTCACCTGCGCCGCCCTCGGCGGCTGCGCCATCGTCGTCAATCCGGGCACGGACGGCGACGTCCAGGTCCGCACGCCGTTCTCCAAGGATGGCGTGCAGGGCAACGGCGTCCTCGCCAGCGACCAGCGCGCGGTCGGCACCGTGCAGGGCCTGGAGGTGAGCGGCTCGATCGTGGTCGACGTGCGCGTCGGTCCGGCCACCTCGCTGCTGGTCGAGGCGGACAGCAACATCCTGCCGCTGGTGCGCACCGACGTGCGCGGCGACCGCCTCGTCGTCGAGGTCGAGCGCTCCTGGCGCAGCAGCAATCCGGTGCGCGTGACCTACACGGTGCCGCGCCTGACCGACGTGCGCCGCGGCGGTTCCGGCCGCCTGTCGGTGCAGGGCCTGAACGGCGCGCCGCTGACGGTGTCGAATTCGGGATCGGGCACGACCGTGCTGGCCGGCCGCGTGGCCAGCCTGGATGCGGACAGCGCGGGTTCGGGCAGCCTGGACGCCACCATGCTGGAGAGCGCCAGCGCCAACCTGCGCCTGACCGGCTCCGGCCACATGAACGTGGGCCAGGTGCGCGGCGACTATGCGATCGTCAAGCTGGACGGGTCGGGCCAGCTGCGCGTGGGCGGCAGCGTGCGCGCGCTCACCGCACGCGCGAGCGGCTCCGGCCAGCTGGACCTCGCGCACCTCGCGAGCGAACAGGCCGACCTGTCGTCGACGGGGTCCGGCGGGATCACGGCCAACGTGAGGCAGTCGCTGATCGCGCAGAACGGCGGCTCGGGCGGCATCCGCGTGTACGGCAATCCGGCGCAGCGGTCGGTGAGCGGGAATCTGGTGCAGCTGGTGAATTGAGGCGGCGGGAGGGCAGGGGCAGGGCGGGGGCCGAGCAGGGGCAGAGCAGAGGCCAGAGCAGGGGTCAGAGCAGAGGCCAGAGCAGAGGCCAGAGCAGAGGCCAGAGCAGGGGTCAGAGCCCGGTGTTGGTTTTCAGGGGCTCTGACCCCGGTGTGCTGGTGGCGCGGGCCGAAAACCGGGGTCAGAGCCCTTTGAAAATCAACACCGGGCTCTGACCCCTGCGCTAACCCTGCGCTAACCCTGCGCTAACCCCTGCGCTAACCCAGCACCGCCGCTTAAAGCAGGTGATCGAGCAACTCCGGCCCGAACACCTCACGGTGCAGCCTCGCCGCCGGCACGCCCGCGTGCAGCAGCGCCAGCCACTGGGCCTGCATGAACTTGCCGGGACCGCACAGGTAGACGTCGGTCTCCTCGCGTGCCCAGGACGGCAGCCTGGCGACGTCCATGCGGCCTTCCAGCACGCCGTCCGCGCCCGCGGCATCCTCGTAGAAATTCACCACCGACAGGTTCGGCATCGTCGCCCTGAGCGCGTCGACTTCGGCGCCCAGCGCGTGGTGCGCCCGGTCGCGCGCCGCGTGCGCGAAGAGGACGCGGCGCTGCGGCCGGACCCGGGCGATGCGGTGCAGCGTCGCGACCATCGGCGTGATGCCGATGCCGGCCGACAGCAGCACCAGCGGCTGGTCGGATTCGGTGTCCGGCGTGAATTCGCCGAACGGGTGCGAGACCTGCAGCACCGAACCCACCGCGACGTTCGCATGCAGCCAGTTCGACACTTCGCCGGCCGGCGCGGCGGCGCTGGCGTCCTCGCGCTTGACCGAGATGCGCAGGCTGCCCGTGCCCGGTGCGTCCGACAGGCTGTACTGGCGCAACTGGTGGCGGCCGCCCGGCAGGTCGACGGCCACGCTGACGTACTGGCCCGGCTGGAACGGCGGCAGCGGGCGGTCGTCGTCGGCCACCATGCGGATCGACAGCACGTTAGCGCTTTCCTGCTTCGTCTCGGTCACGCGCAGGGGGCGCGTCTCGCCCGGCTGGATGCCGGCCGTGCCGTACAGCTCGGCCTCGGCCGCGATCAGCAGGCGCGCCAGCGAACCGTAGGCTTCCTTCCAGGCGTCCATCAGCGGCGCGGTGGCGGCGTCGCCCAGCGTCTCGGCGATCGCCTTGAGCAGGTGGTGGCCCACGATCGGGTAGTGCTCGGCGCGCAGGCCGACTGACACGTGCTTGTGGACGATGCGCTTGACCACCGGCCCGAGCGCCTCCGGATTGCCGATGTTCGCCGCGTACGCGAACACGGCCGCCGCCAGCGATTGCTGCTGCACGCCCTGGGCCTGGTTGCCCATGTTGAACAGGCGCGTCAGCTGCGGGTGCGTGCCCAGCATGTCGGCATAGAAGCGCTTCGTGATGGTCGGACCGTGCTCGCGCAGGACCGGGACGCTGGCGTCGATGTAGGGGCGGGATGCTTCGGAAATCATGGCGGCTCCTTGATGATGCATTTCAAATGCATCTTAAAGTCTCGAAAAATGCCCGTCATGCGGGCGCTTGGCTCGACCATTCTACACAAAGATGCATTGAAAATGCATCTTCAAGAAAAGTATTTTTTCTTGCATTGAAGATAGCAACGGCAAAGGCCCTATAATCGCAAACTTTGGATGGGATATATCTCATCCGCATGACGACCGTATTACCGCAGTGCGACAGAGGACACTACCCGTGAACCAGACCCTGGGCCAAAAGCTCTTCCGAACCAAGAATTCCCAGCACCAGTTCGAAGCCGGGCATGCCCATGGCGACGGCCTGGGCCGCACGCTCGGCCTGTTTCCGCTGACGATGATCGGCGTGGGCGCCACCATCGGCACCGGTATCTTCTTCACGATGGTCGAGGCGGTGCCCAAGGCCGGTCCGGCCGTGGTGCTGTCCTTCCTGTTCGCGGCGATCACGGCCGGCCTGACGGCGTTGTGCTACGCCGAACTGGCCGACCGCGTGCCGGCGTCGGGCTCCTCGTATTCCTTCGCCTACGCCACCGTGGGCGAATTCGCCGCCTTCATCGTCGCCGCCTGCCTGCTGCTCGAATACGGCCTGGCGGCCAGCGCCACGGCGATCGGCTGGTCCGACTACCTGAACAACTTCCTGCAGAACGCCCTCGGCTGGCACATCCCGGACGCGCTGCGCTCGCCGATGATCGTGTCGGGCAAGAACGGCGTCGAGCTCCATTCCGGCCACGTCAACCTGCCGCCGATCCTGCTGGTGATCCTGTGCTGCGTCCTGCTGGTGCGCGGCACCAAGGAATCGGCGACGACGAATGCCGTCATGGTGGTCATCAAGCTGGCGATCCTGGTGTTCTTCGCCGCGATCGCCTTCACCGGCTTCGACATCAACAACTTCCACCCGTTCTACGCGTCCGCCACCAGCCACGGCCTGGGCGGCATGGCCGGCGTGACCGCCGCGGCGGGCACCGTGTTCTTTTCCTTCATCGGCCTGGACACCATCGCCACCGCCGGCGAAGAGGTCAAGAACCCGACCCGCGACGTGCCGATCGGGATCCTGGCGGCGCTGCTGATCGTGACCGTGTTCTACATGCTGGTGGCGATCGCCGCGATGGGCGCCCAGCCGGCCCACATGTTCGAGGGCCAGGAAGCGGGCCTCGCCGTGATCCTGCAGAACGTGACCGGCAAGGCCTGGCCGGCGCTGGTGCTGTCGGCCGGCGCCGTGATCTCCGTGTTCTCGGTGACGCTGGTGACGATCTACGGCCAGACGCGCATCCTGTACGCGATCTCGCGCGACGGCCTGATCCCGAAGGCCTTCCAGGCCGTGAACCCGCGCACCAAGTCGCCGGTCGTGAATACCGTGATCGTCTGCCTCGTCGTGGGCCTGGTCGCCGGCCTGGTCGATGCGACCTTCCTGTGGGACATGGTGAGCATGGGCACGCTGACGGCCTTCATGGTCGTCTCGATCGCCGTGCCGGTCATCCGCCGCAAGCAGGGCGAGACGGGCCGCAAGGGCTTTCGCGTGCCGTTCGGCCCCTACCTGGTGCCGGGGCTGTCGATCCTGGCCTGCCTGTACCTGGTGTTCGGGCTGTCGCACACGACCTATGTCGTATTCACGGTGTGGATGGCGGTGGCGATCGTGACCTATTTCGGCTACGGGATTCGCAACAGCCGCCTGAACAAGGCGCAGGTGTCGGAGACGATGCACTAGGTTCCATCACACCGTCGCCCCGGCGGAGGCCGGGGAGCCAAGTTCTGCACGCAGATCGACTGCACCAAAAAATTCGGCCCCGGCCTGCGCCGGGGCGACGGGTGGATGCTAGGTAAGCGCTGGCTTACTTCTGCATGCTGTAGCGCTCCAGCCAGTGCGCATACGGCGCCGGCAGCACCCAGGTCGGGCGCGCGATGCCCAGTTCCTGCGCGGCCTGCAGCGGGTAGTGCGGATTGGCCAGGTGGGCGCGGCCCACCATCACCAGGTCGAGCTGGCCGTCCGCCACCGCGCGTTCGGCCAGGTGCGGGCCGTCGAAGCCCCAGGCCGACGCCACCGGCAGGCCGGCTTCCTCGCGCACGCGCTTGGCCACCGGGCCGAGGAAGGCCGGACCCCAGGGGATGGCCACGTCGGGGATGACGAAGTTGACGCTCACGCTCAGCATGTCCAGGCCGCGCGCGCGCATCATGCGGGTCAGCTCGATCGACTCGGCCAGCGTCCGTTCGTCGTTGCCGTCGTATTCGATCACGCCCATGCGCGCCGTCAGCGGCAGGTGGGCCGGCCAGACCTCGCGCACGGCCTCGAGGGTCTCGAGCAGGAAGCGGCTGCGGCCGGCGAAGTCGCCGCCGTACTGGTCGGTGCGCTGGTTGGCATGCGGCGAGAAGAAGCTCTGGCCCAGGTAGCCGTGCGCGAAGTGCAGCTCCAGCCAGTCGAAGCCGGCGGCGCGGGCGCGGCGCGCGGCGGCCACGAAGTCGGCCTTCACGCGCGCGATGTCGTCCAGCGTCATCGCCCTGGGCACCTTCGGCAGGCCCTTGCCGAAGGCGATGGCCGACGGCGCGATGGTGTCCCAGCCGTACGGCGCATCGGACGGGATGTGGTCGTCGCCTTCCCACGGGCGGTTGGCGCTGGCCTTGCGGCCGGCGTGGCCGATCTGGATGCCGGCCACGGCGCCGGCGGCCTTGATGCGGGCGGCGATGTGCGCCATGCCCTCGACCTGGGCGTCGTCCCACAGGCCGGCGCAGCCCGGCGTGATGCGGCCTTCCGGCGACACGGCGGTCGCCTCGACGATCACCAGGCCGGCGCCGCCGCGCGCGAGGCCGGCGTAGTGGACCTGGTGCCAGTCGTTGACGAAGCCGTCGTTGGCGCGGTACTGGCACATCGGCGGCACGGCGATGCGGTTGCGCAGGGTGACGTCCTTGAGGGTGAAGGGGGTGAACAGTGCTGACATGGTTTCTCGATCGGTGGATGGGCGCCGGGTGCATGGACGGCGCGGGATCGATAGGCTAAGCCGGGCCGCCAATAAAGTACACTAATGGCAGATTATCCCATCCATAAAACATGCTTATAGAATCATGCTGAACCGACAATGGCTGCGCAGCTTCGCGGCACTGGCCGACACCGGCAGTTTCACCCGCGCCGCCGAGAAGCTGGGGCTGACCCAGGCCGCCGTCAGCCAGCACCTGGGGCACCTGGAAGACGAACTCGGCCCCCTGCTGATCCGCCGTCCGCGCCAGATCGAACTGACGCCGGCCGGACGCTCGCTGCTCGACTACTGCGCCGAGGTGGCGCAGGCCGACCGCCGCCTGCAGGCGCGCCTGGCCGACGACCAGGCCGATCGCGGGGAAGTCAGCCTGGTCACGCCCGGCAGTACCGGCCTGGGGCTGTACCCGGTCCTGCTCGACCTGCAGCAGCGGCATCCGGGGCTGACGGTGCGCTGCCGCTTCGCGCCCGATGCCGAGGCGCGCGACGCCGTGCTGCAGAACGACTACGAACTGGGCCTGGTCACGCTCAAGCCGGACGATGCGCGCCTGGCCTGCCAGCCCTTCATCGAGGAACCGCTGGAACTGGTCGCCCCGGCACATTCCCCCGCCCATTCCTGGGACGACCTGGCGCGGCTGGGCTTCATCGACCATCCCGACGGCCAGGCGATGGCGACGCGCCTGCTGAGCCGTCGCTATCCCGGCAATCCGGGCGTGCGCAGCCTGCCGCTGCGCGGCTTCGTCAACCAGATCGGCCTGATCCTGGAACCGGTGGCGCGCGGCTTCGGCTTCACGGTGCTGCCGCGCCATGCGCGCCTGGCGTTCGCGCGCCCGGACGAGGTGCGGGTGATCGATTGCGGCCCGCCCGTGGTCGACCAGCTGTGGCTGATCCACCGCGCCGAATGGCCGTTGTCAGCGCGCGCCCGGCGCGTGGTGGAGCACATCCGCGCGGCGTGCCTGCTGCCGGTGCCGGGAAAGCGGCCGGCGCCGGTCGGACCGGGGCAGGCTGCTCGCCGGTGAACGCCGGCATGCCGGGCCCGCGCCGCCTCGGTGCGCGCCGGCCGTAAAAAAAGCCACGCTGCGGTGCGCAGCGTGGCTTGCCGATGAGGCCCGAAAACGCGCGATTACAGCGCGTTCATCTCCTTGAGCAGGTTGTCGGCATGGTCGACCTTCTCCATGTTCCACAGGATGTAGCGGACGTCGACCTGGATGTCGCGGGTGGCGCGCGGGTTGAAGTCCCAGTCCGAGATGATCGAGTCCAGCGTGCCGTCGAAGGCCAGGCCGATCAGCTCGGCCTTCGCGTTCAGCGCGGCCGAACCCGAGTTGCCGCCGGTGATGTCCAGCGTGGCCAGGTAGTTGACCGGCACGGTCTTCAGTTTCGGATCGACGTAGCGGCCGAAGTCCTTGGCCTTGATGGCGTCCAGCTGCTTCTGCGGCGCGTTGAACTCGCCTTCGCCGGTGGCCTTGGCGACCACGCCGTTCACGGTGGTGAAGGCGGTCCAGGAACCGGTGCCGTCGGCGCCGTAGTCGCGGCCCTTGATGTTGCCGAAGGTGACGCGCAGGGTGCTGTTGGCATCCGGGTAGACGGCCTGGCCGCGGCTGTTCATGTAGGCGATCTTGGCCTTCATGTAGTTGGCGTAGGCCTTCTGGATGTTACCGCCCAGTTCTTCCTCGGCCGCCTCGTCCTTGCGGTCGGCGTCGTACATCGCGACGGCGGCCTTGATGAAGGCGTCGTCGCTGGCCTTGAAGTCGGCCGGGGACTTGGTCATCCAGCTGGTGCGCAATGCCTTGTCCTGCAGCTTCGAACCGGCGTAGACCTTGTCCAGCGCGGCTTTCAGGGCGGCTTCGTCCATGCCCGGCTTGATGCCCAGCGCATTGTCGAAGGCGACGTTGTGCTCGGCCGCCGGCTGCGCGTTGTACTGCTTCAGGAAGTTCAGCACCAGCGCCTTGTCGACCTTCTCGTCGTAGGTGCGGTCCTGGCCGGCGATGACGGCATTGAGGCGCGCCATGTCGCGTTCCTGGTAGCCGGACTTGCGCTCGGCATCCGGCTTGGTGCGCTCGTTGGCCAGGCGGTACAGCGTGCGCGCCGAGTTCAGGAAGCGCGGGGTCGCGTAGGACTGGAAGAATTCGCGCTTGGTCTGGGCGTCGCGCTGGGCGATCAGCTTCTCGACGGTATCGATGTCGGCGCCGAATTCGGCCTTGCGCTTGGCGTCGCCGTTGACCCAGGCCTTCAGGGCGTTGTGCTCGGCGGTCTTGCGCGCCAGGATGTCGCTGTTCTCGTACGAGGTCAGCATGCCCTTGCGGTTCTTGTAGTAGTTGTTCACGCCCGCGATCTGGCCCGCGTATTTCAGCTTGGCGGCCGGGTCGTTCTTGGTCTCGCGCTCGATGATCGCCAGGGTCTCGCCCGATGCCTTCACGAAGGCCGGGTAGTTCCAGTCGAAGGTGTACGCCACTTCCGACGGCAGGCGGTGGCGGTTGGTGCGGCCCGGGTAGCCGACGACCATGATGAAGTCGCCTTCCTTGACGCCTTCCTTGGCGATCTTCAGGAAGTGCTTCGGCTGGTACGGCACGTTGTCCTTCGAGAAGTCGGCGGCCTTGCCATCCTTGCTGACGTAGGCGCGGTAGAAACCGTAGTCGCCGGTGTGGCGCGGCCACATCCAGTTGTCGGTGTCGCCGCCGAATTTACCGACGCCCGACGGCGGCGCGTGCACCAGGCGCACGTCGCGGATCTCGAGCTGCTTGATGCGGTAGAACTCTAGGCCGCCGTAGAAGCTGGCCACGGTGCAGCGGTAGCCGGCGTCCTTCTCGCACTCGGACACCAGGACCTTCTGGTTCTTTTCCATCGCTTCCACGCGCGCCTTGCCGGTCAGCTTCGCCACGTCCGGCGAGATGACGCGGTTGGTGACGTTGGCCACTTCCTCGGTCACGAACACGCGGCTGCCCGGCGCGGCCGGCAATTCCTCGCCCAGCGTTTTGGCCAGGAAGCCGTCGGTCAGCAGGTCGCGCTCCGTCGTGGAGTTCACGGCGACGCTGTTGTACACGCAGTGGTGGTTGGTGATCACCAGGCCCTGCGGCGAGACGAAGGACGCCGAGCAACCGCCCAGGCTCACCACGGCGCCCATCGGGAACTCGGTCAGTTTGGTCAGGGATGCCGGGTCGAGCTTGAGGCCGGCGGCTTTCAGTTGCTTGGCTACTTGTGGCAGCTGCTGCGGCATCCACATCCCTTCTTCGGCCTGGGCGGCGAAGCTGGTCAGGATGGCGAGCGCAAGAATGGATTTTTTCATCGCGTGGTCTTTATGGTGTCTGTGGTCTCGTGGGCTCCGGGGAGCACGCGACAGTATCCATAAAGCGATAGCCCAACGTCAACCGCTAATTCCTTGTGAGCGCTAACTATATGTATGTCCCGCCTGCCTGCGCGGCGGCGCGCTTGCCGATCTCGCGCAGGGTGGGCGGCGCCGCCGTCCACGTGTTCCGGCGGCGGATGCGTGTCCGCGGAGGCCGTTCACGCACCGGGCGAACGCGTGGACGGGGGACCCGTCCACCCTACAATTGCGCGCCGATCAGGTCGGCGATCTTGCCGGCCGCCTTGTCGGTCAGCGGGCGGTTTTCCCACTGCTGCAGGGTGATCGGCCGGGCGCGCTGCCAGTCGGCCTCGAACACGGCTTCCTGCGCCTTCGCGAAGGCGGGGTCGAGCACGTTCAGGTTGGCTTCGTCGTTGATGCTGAACGAGCGGTTGTCGAAGTTGGTCGAACCCACCGAGACCAGCAGGGAATCGACGACGAGGGCTTTTACGTGGAACATGGTCGGCTGGTACTCGGCCATCTTGATGCCGGCGGCCAGCAATGCGCCCCAGCGCTCGCGCGAGGCGGCGCGCACGATGTCGGAATCGATGATGGGGCCGGGCGTGATGATGCGCACGTCGACGCCGCGCTTCGCCGCCGCGACCAGCGCCTGCACGGCCAGTTCGTCCGGCACGAAATACGAGTTCGACAGGTGGATCGTGTGGCGCGCGGCCGTGATCGCCATCAGGTACATCAGGTGCATGCTCTCGCTGCCGCCGGTCGGCGAGCTGGAGAACATCTGGGCCGGCATCGTGCCGGCCGGTTCCAGGTGCGGGAAATACTCCTCGCCGTCGAGCACGACGCCGGTGGCCTTGGTCCAGTTGTCGTTGAACACGGCCTGCATCTGGCCGACCACCGGACCCTCGACGCGGAAATGGGTGTCGCGCCAGTGGTCCTTGTCCTGGCCGTCGCCGCGCCACTTGTCGGCGATGCCGACGCCGCCCGTGAAGCCGACGCGCCCGTCGACGACGAGCAGCTTGCGGTGCGTGCGGTTGTTCAGGCGCGCCAGCTTCCACCACACCGGCTTGTGGTAGCGGTGAACTTCCACACCGGCATCGTGCATTTCCTTGAGTGAAGCCTCGTCGATCTTGATGCTGCCGATCCAGTCGAGCAGCAGGTGCACCTTGACGCCGGCGCGCGCCCGTTCGGCCAGCGCGTCGGCGAATTCGCGGCCGATGGTTTCCGACCAGTAGATGTAGGTTTCGAAATTGATGGTCTTCTGCGCGCCGCGGATCGCGTCGAGCATGGCGGGGAAGATGCGGTCGCCGTTGATCAGCACCTCGACCTTGTTGCCCTCGACGATGGGCGGGCCCAGCAGCACGCCGAGCGAGCGGCGGAATTGCGGGTCGTTGGTTTCGTACTCGCGCGTGAGCTGGGTCTGGATCTTCTTTTCGCCTGGCAAGAAATTCAGCACGAGCAGGCCGGCCACGAGCGTGGCGATACAGGAAAGCAGGACGATCATGGGACGCTTGATACGCATGGTCTTGAATGGATGAGCTCGATCTTGGGGCGTAAAAAAACCAACGCCGTTGAGCGTTGGTTTTCAGGAAGTACGCTCTGCTGCTTAGCGGACGCGGCCGCGACGCAGCAGGTTCACGATGGCCAGCAGGATCACGGCGCCCAGGAACGAGACCAGCAGCGACGAAACGCTGAAGTCGTCCGAGTTGATGGTGCCCGAACCGAACAGTGGCGACAGCAGCCAGCCGCCCAGGAAGGCGCCGACGATGCCGACCACGACGTTCAGAATCATGCCCTGCTCGGCATCCGTCTTCATCACCATGCTGGCGAGCCAGCCGAGAATGCCACCTACGACGATCCAGATAATGAATAACATTGCTTCCTCCTCAAGTTGGAAAACATACCGCAGGCCAATTGATTGCCGAGGCCATGCATGCAGTCTAGGGATGTGCGCGACCCGGGGTCGGTGCGGCAACGAACGTTAGATGCGCAAACCTGCCGCGCGTTCTGCCTGTCCTCTTGTGGTGCGGAATGTCCCGTGCACGGTGCGTCACCGAACAGAGGTGAGCGGCTCGACAGGCCTATCGTTGGCCCCACTGGCATCACCGAACACAAGCAGTGCAACCGCACACCGACCTCGAAAGGACCGATCATGAGCAACTACGACACCACCCGTGACACCAAGCAGAGCCGCATGGTTACCGGCCTGTTCCCCGACCGCGCCAGCGCCGAACGCGCCTACAACACCATCTCGACCCGCGGCTACGGCAAGGACGACGTCAACCTGATGATGTCGGACAGCACCCGCAAGACCCATTTCGGCGATACCGAGACGGAACTGGGCAGCAAGGCCGCCGAAGGCGCGGCCGCGGGCGCCGGCATCGGCGGCACCATCGGCGCCGTGCTGGCCGGCGTGGCCGCGCTGGGCACCACGCTGGTGCTGCCGGGCCTGGGCCTGGTCGTGGCGGGTCCGCTGGCGGCCGGCCTGGCCGGCGCCGGCGCGGGTGGCATCACCGGCGGGCTGATCGGCGCGCTGATCGGCGCGGGCATTCCGGAAGAACGCGTCAAGCACTACGAGGAAGGCATCGAGCGCGGCGGCATCCTGATGGGCGTGAACGCCCGCAGCGACGAGGACGTGACGCACATCCACAAGGCCTTCAGCGATGAAGGCGGCTCGCACGTGATCGGCGCCGGCATCGGCGCCGCCGCGGGCGCGGCCACCGGCGCCGCCATCGGCGCCGCTGCCGGTCCGATCGGCATGGCCGCGGGCGCCGCGATCGGCGGCATCACCGGCGGCATGGCCGGCAAGGGCGTGGGCGAAGTCGTCAACCCGAAAGGCGGCGACGACCTGAGCCAGCACTACCTGGCCAAGGGCGTGGGCGCCGGCACGGGCGCGGCGATGGGCGCCGCCGCCGGTGCGGTGGCCGGCCCGGTGGGCATGGCGGCGGGCGCCGCGATCGGCGGCCTGGCCGGCGGCGCGGCCGGCCGTGGCGCGGGCGAGGTCGTGAATCCGAAGGTCGACGACAAGCTGCAGGAACATAACCTGGCGCAGGGCACCGGTGCCGGCGCCGGCGCGGCGCTGGGCGCGGCGGCGGGCGCGGCGGGCGGTCCGATCGGCATGGTGGCCGGCGCGGTCGCGGGCGGCATCGCCGGCGACATGGTCGGCAAGGGCGCCGGCGAAGTCGCCAACCCGAAGACCGGCGATGAACTGCACGAACATCACCTGGCCGGCGGCGTCGGCGCGGGCGGCGGCGCCATGGCCGGCGCGGCGCTGGGCGCGGTGGGCGGCCCGGTGGGCATGGCGGCCGGCGCGGCCATCGGCGGCATTGCCGGCGGCATGGTCGGCAAGGGCGCGGGCCACCTGGTCAACCCGACCGAGGAAGACGCCTACTGGCGCAGCAACTACCAGACCCAGCCGTACTACAACCCGGGCTACACCTACGACGACTACTCGCCGGCCTACGCGCTGGGCTACAACAACGCGCGCCGCTTCCCGAACTACGACCTGGCCGCGCCGCACATGGCCGATGAATGGGATCGCGTGAAGGGCACGTCGCGCCTGTCGTGGTCGCAGGCGCAGTCGGCCAGCCGCGCCGCCTGGGATCGCGTCGAGGGCAACGTGCCGGGACGTGACCTGGATCGCGGCAGCCGCTGATCCGGCAGTGGACGGCGCGGCCGTCCACGCGACAAAAAGCCCCGTGGGCCTTGCGGCCCCCGGGGCTTTTTCTTGCGACCGTCGAACGTCGATTACTGCTTGACGGCTTCGACCTGGATCGCCAGCTTGACTTCCGGATTGAAGCCCATCTTGACGCCGTAGTCGACGCCGAAGTCGGCGCGGTTGAAGGTGGCCGAGGCGTCGGCGCCGCACACTTCGCGCTTGAGCATCGGGTGCTGGATGCACTTGAACTTGTTGATCGCCAGGGTGACCGGCTTGGTCACGCCGTGCAGGGTCAGCTGGCCGTCGACCGACGCCGGGACGTCGCCCTTGAACACGACCTTGCCCTTGTAGGTGGCGGTCGGGAACTTGGCCACGTCGAACATGTCGGGGCCCTTGGCGTGTTCGTTCATCTTGTCGTGGCCGAAGTCGATCGTGGTGGCGTCGATGGTGATGTCGACGGTGCCGGTCTTGGCGGCGCGGTCCAGCACGATGGTGCCGTCGCTCTTGTTGAACTTGCCGCGCCAGGTCGACAGGCCGCCGAAGTGGTCGGCTTCGAAGCTCGGGTAGGTGTGGTTCGTCTCGATCTTGTAGGTGTCGGCGGCGAAGGCGCTCGATGCGAAGGCGGCTGCCAGCAGGGCCATGCCCAGGTGCTTCAGTTTCATAGTGGATCCTCTGTGGTGGTGGTTGTTATTGTCCCGCGGCGACGCGGAACTTGATGACGACATCGTCGGCGACCATGCTCGTGTCCTTCCACTCGCCTTCGCCGATGTTGTAGGTCAGGCGCTTGATCGGCAGCTGGCCCTCGAACACTTGCTTGCCGCCTTCGGCCTTCACGGTCAGCGGGAAGGACACGGGCGCGGTCTTGCCCTTGATGGTGAGGTTGCCGGTGACGTTCAGCTTGCCGGCGCCGGCCGGCTTGATCGCGGTCGACACGAAGGTCGCCTTCGGGAACTGGGCCGAGTTGAACCATTCCTTCTTGGCGATCTCCTTGTTGTAGTCGGCCTGGCCGATATCGAAGCTGGCCGTGTCGATGTCGACGCGCGCCGTCGCCTTTTCCGGATGCGCGGCATCGTAGTCGATGGCGGCGGTGAATCGCTTGAACGGCGATTCGACCGGCACGTTCATCTGCTTGAAGGTGGCGGTGACGCTGCTGTGGGCGGCGTCGGTCTTGAGCGCGGCGGCACTGGCCACCAGCGCGGTGCCGGCCAGGATCGCGGCGACGGCGGTACGGATGGTTTGCATGGTTTTCTCCTTAGTGGGAACGGCCGGGCAGCATGCGGCGCATGGTGCCGTCGCGGTCGACGATGGTGTGTTTCAGTGCGGCCAGCACGTGCAGGGCGACGAGGGCGGCCATGGCCATGTTGAGCCAATAATGGACGGTCTTGAGCGTCGCCGCGAGATCGGGATTCTTGGCGATCAGGACCGGCAGCGTGAACAGGTTGAAGTACACGACCGGGAAACCGGCCGCCAGCGTGTAGAAGTAGCCCGACAGCGGCACGGCGAACATGAACACGTACAGCAGGTGGTGCAGGCCGTGGGCGGCGCCGCGCTGCCAGGCCGGCATCGTGTCCGGCAGCGCCGGCGGACGGTGGAACAGGCGCCACAGCAGGCGCAGCGTGGCCAGCGCCAGCACCGTCACGCCGGCCCATTTGTGCCAGGCGAAGTATTTCAGCTTGGTCATCGAGAAGCCGGGGATGTCCGTCATCACCAGGCCCAGCGTGAAGGCGCCGACGATCAGCACGGCGATCAGCCAGTGGATGACGATGGCGGTGGTGGTGTAGCGCTGCTGCATGCTGCGGCTCCTGCTGGGGCTGATAGTACGGATTAGAACCAAATCTTACCAATGTTTTCAGGCATTGGCAGGCCGAAGCATTTCCACGTGCACACTATCACGAATCCCGGTGCCGGCGTGTCATGCCATGGAGACACTTTAACGGTTCCAAATATCGGCAGGAAGCCAGATGAACGGATAACATTGTTCGGTTAATGGAACAATCGTGGGGCGTGCAGGCATGAAAAAACCGGGGACGCGCCCCGGTTTTCGCTAGGTCTATTTGACTGAGACAAGATCATTGCCCGCAACGCCGTCGCCCCGGCGCAGGCCGGGGCCGAATTTTTTCGCACCGTGGTAGCGCATGCAAAATTTGACCCCGGCCTGCGCCGGGGCGACGTGCTAACGCAACTGGCCGTGATCAGATCGCCTTGGCCAGCTGCGCCGCCAGGCCCGTGTAGTTGGCCGGGGTCATGGCCAGCAGCAGGTCCTTCGCTTCCTGCGGCATGGCGAGCTTGCCGATGAATTCCTGCAGCGCCTCGCGGGTGATGCCCTTGCCGCGGGTCAGTTCCTTCAGTTGCTCGTAGGGATTCTCGATGCCGTAGCGGCGCATCACGGTCTGGACCGGCTCGGCCAGCACTTCCCAGTTCGCGTCCAGGTCCTGCTCCAGGCGCGCCGGGTTGACTTCGAGCTTGTTCAGGCCGCGCAGGCAGCTGTCGTAGGCCAGCAGCGCGTAGCCGAAGCCGACGCCGATATTGCGCAGCACGGTCGAGTCGGTCAGGTCGCGCTGCATGCGCGAGACCGGCAGCTTGTCGGCCATGTGGCGCAGGGTGGCGTTGGCCAGGCCCAGGTTGCCCTCCGAATTCTCGAAGTCGATCGGGTTGACCTTGTGGGGCATGGTCGACGAGCCGATCTCGCCGGCCTTCAGCTTCTGCTTGAAGTAGCCCAGCGACACATAGGTCCAGATGTCGCGGTTCAGGTCGAGCAGGATGGTGTTGGTGCGAGCGATGGCGTCGAACAGTTCGGCCATGTAGTCGTGCGGCTCGATCTGGATGGTGTACGGGTTGAACACCAGGCCCAGGCGCTGCTCGATCACGTCCTGCGAGAACGCCGGCCAGTCGAAGCCGGGGTAGGCGGCCAGGTGCGCGTTGTAGTTGCCCACGGCGCCGTTCATCTTGCCGAGGATCTCGACGTCGGCGATGCGCTTGATGGCGCGCTGCAGGCGTGCCACGACGTTGGCGAATTCCTTGCCCAGGGTGGTCGGGCTGGCGGTCTGGCCGTGGGTGCGCGACAGCATCGGCAGGTCGGCGTTGACGTGGGCGATCTCGGTCAGCCTGGCGACGATGGCCTGCAGCGACGGCAGCAGCACGCCGTCGCGGGCGGCTTTCAGCATCATGCCGTGCGAGGTGTTGTTGATGTCTTCGGAGGTGCAGGCGAAGTGGATGAATTCGCTGGCCGCGACCAGTTCCGGCACGTCCTTCACCTGTTCCTTCAGCCAGTACTCGACGGCCTTGACGTCGTGGTTGGTGACGGCCTCGATTTCCTTGATGCGGGCGGCGTCGCTTTCCGAGAAGCCGGCGGCCAGCTTGTCCAGCAGCGCCGACGCCTCGGGCGAGAAGGGCTTCAGTTCGGCGAAGCCGGCCTGCGCCAGCGCCTGCAGCCAGGCGATTTCCACCTTCACGCGGTGGTGCATGAAGCCGGCTTCCGACAGGATCGGGCGCAGCTTGTCGGTCTTGGCGGCATAGCGGCCGTCCAGCGGGGACAGGGCCGACAGGGTCGAGGAGGAGGTGGAGGAAGTCATGGCGGGAGCGGTGTGTGCAAAAGCCTGGATTCTACCACCGGCCGCCTTGTCAAGTCCCTTCGGCGAAGGCGTTGCAGGGCCGCCGCCCGGTCTCTGGCGCCCATGCCCCGATGTTATACTGTCCGTCGTCCCCCTAAACTGAGCATGTATGAAACTCATCGGTTCCGTCACCAGCCCTTATGTGCGCAAGGCGCGCGTCGTCCTGGCAGAAAAGAAGCTCGACTATGTGTTCGAGCTGGAAAACGTCTGGGCGGCGGAAACGCGGATTGCCGCGTCCAATCCGCTCGGCAAGGTGCCCTGCCTCGTGATGGAGGACGGCAGCGCGATGTACGACTCGCGCGTGATCGCCGAATACCTCGACACGCTCACGCCGGTGTGCAAGCTGCTGCCGGCCAACAGCCGCGACCGCGCCAACGTCAAGGTCTGGGAAGCGCTGGCCGACGGCGTCGGCGACGCGGCGGTGCTGGCCTATCTGGAGCGCACCTGGCGCAAGGACGGCGAACGCAGCCAGGCATGGAGCGAGCGCCAGATGAGCAAGGTGCACGCGGGCCTGAAGGTCATGGCCGAGAACCTGGGCGAGCAGCCGTTCTGCATGGGCATCCACTACACGCTGGCCGACGTCGCGGTCGGCTGCGTGCTGGGCTGGCTGGCGTTCCGCTTCCCCGACATCGACTGGCGCGGCGACTATCCGAACCTGGCGCGCCTGTTCGACAAGCTGTCCGAACGCCAGTCCTTCAAGGACACGGTGCCCACCGTCGCGTGAGCGGAGCGAGCGCACCATGAGCAGCATCGTCTTCGGCGAGGCGCTGGTCGAGGAATTCCCGGCCGAGCAGGTCGTCGGCGGCGCCCCGTTCAACGTGGCGCGCCACCTGGCCGCCTTCCTGGCGCCGCCCCTCGTGATCACGCGCATCGGCGACGACCGCAACGGCCTGGCCGTGCGCGCCGAATTCGAGCGCTTCGTGATGCCGGAGATCGGCGTGCAGGTCGACGCCCTGGAGGAAACCGGGCGCATGCTGGTCGAGCGCACCCAGGCCGGCCAGCGCTTCACGCTGCTGCCGCGCCAGGCCTACGACTTCATCGATCCCGAGCGGGCCGCCGCCAGCGTGGCCGCGGCGCACGTCGCCGACGCGCCCGTCGTGTACTTCGGCACGCTGGCCCAGCGCGAGGAATGCTCGCGCCTGGCGCTGGCCGCCGTGCTCGGCGCCACGTCGGCGCAGCGCTTCCTCGACCTGAACCTGCGTCCCGGCCAGGCGGACGAGCCGCTGGTCACGCGCGCGCTGACGGCGGCCGATGTCGCCAAGGTCAACGAGGCGGAACTGCAGGCGCTGTTCCAGTGGTATTTCCAGATCGGACCGGACGCCCCGCCGCTCGCGGCCGAGGAAGTGCACGCGGCCTGCCGCGCGCTGGTGGACCGGTTTGCGCTGGACGCGCTGATCGTCACGCTGGGGCACCGCGGCTCGGTGTACTTCGGTGCCGACGGCAGCCTGGTGGCCAACCGCGACAATCCGGCGCCGCCGTTCGTGATCGACACGGCGGGCGCGGGCGACGCCTTCTCGGCGATCGTCATGCTGGGACGGGAGCGCGGCTGGCCGCTCGAGCTGACGCTGGCGCGGGCGAACGAGTTCGCCGGGGCGATCTGCGCGGTACCGGGCGCGGTGCCGCGCGACATGAACTTCTACGACAAGTGGGTGGCGCGCTGGCGTTGATGCCAGGCACGACACGCGTGCCTGGTGCGCGCCTGGTGCGCACGGGGTGCGCACCCTACGAAAGCGGCCTGGCGCGGCAGGTGCTTATTCGCCGATCTGGCTTTGCAGGTAGTTCTGGATGCCGACCTTGACGATCAGGTCCAGCTGCGTCTCCAGCCACTCGATGTGTTCCTCGGTGTCTTCCAGGATCATCAGGAACAGGTCGCGCGACACGTAGTCGTGCGCGACTTCGGCGGCGGCGATGCCTTCCTTGACGGTGGCCTGCGCCGCACGCTCCAGCTTCAGGTCGCATTCCAGCATTTCCTGCGCCGATTCGCCGATCAGCAGCTTGTGCAGCGCCTGCAGGTTCGGCAGGCCGTCCAGCATCAGGATGCGGTCGATCAGCTTGTCGGCATGCTTCATCTCGCCGATCGATTCCTCGTATTCCTTCTTGCCCAGGCGCTCGAAGCCCCAGTGCTTGTACATGCGCGCATGCAGGAAATACTGGTTGATCGCGGTGAGTTCGTTGGTCAGCTGTGCGTTCAGCAGACGGATGATGTTCGGATCGCCCTTCATGGAATGCCTTTATCTCTGTGTTGATTAACCTCGGCATCATAGCAAACGATGGTCCCGCCGGATATCCCGGCGGCCGGCGTCGCCATCCTTTACGGTCCCGCCCGGGCTGCGCTACAGCGCGGCCAGCGCCAGCGCGCCCAGCGCCACCAGCACCGACGCCGCGCCGATCGCGATGCCGACCGTGCGCAGGCGGCTGGTGAGCGCCCACAACGCCATGCCGGACAGGGACAGCAACATGATCGAGCCGGCCAGCATGTCGACCAGCAGCACCCAGGCGGCATCCATGCCGGTGGCCTTGTGCAGGTTGGACAGGGCGGCGAACAGGTCGTTGCCGCCGCGCCGCACGGTGACGTACTGGTTGCCGACCCAGTATTCGGCCTGGATGGCGCCGGACGGCGCCGCGAAGGTGGCGCGCCAGCGCGCCGGCTGCGCCAGCGTGCGCCCGTCCCAGGCGACCGGCCGCGCGGCCTCGGCCGTCACCCGCGCGGGCGCCTGCCCGAGCCCGAGCGTGGCGCCGAGCCAGTCGGCCAGGGCGCGCGGGGTGGCCGGCGCCGGCTGGGGCAGCGCGACCTGGACGACCGCGGGGACGGCGCTGGCGGGCTGCAGGGAAGCCTGGTGGTTGAGGAGGATGGCGGTGCCGCCGAGCAGCAGGCCCAGCACGGCGCCCCACAGGCCGATCCAGACGTGCATCCGGCGCAGCCGCTCGACGGCGACGGCGCGCCGCGACGGGGTGGGGGGCGGTTCGACCTTGAAGGGCGCTCGCGGCGAGCGGAACGGGATCACGGGCATGGGACTGACCTGGATGCGTCGGAATCCACATACTACCAAGACCCGGACCGATACGGACGGGCGCATGCGAGGATTGTGCGCAGCAATCGGCGGGCGCGCGGCCGGACGGCCGCCCGCTTGCGGATCAGGCCGTCACGCCGGCGGCCGGGGTGCGGCGCAGTTCGGTGACGGCGGTCCTGCCGTCCAGGTGTTCGTGCATGACTTCGCGCGCATAGCTGACGCATTTGCCGCAGCAGGTGCCGACACCGAGTTGTTTGTGGAGGTCGGCCATCGAGGTGAGGCCGAGGTCGACCGCCTGGCGGATTTCGCGGTCGGAGATGTTGTTGCAAACGCAGACGATCATGGGGCGATTCCGGATAGTGTGGGATGCGCACCAGGCAATGTTGCTTTGCCTATAATGCGAATCATTCTCATTCATCTTCGTATTCTCCAGAAGTCGTGGCGCTAACGCAAGCGTTTTCGTCAGCCGTGCGCAGGATATTTGACGTGCTTTACGGGAAGTAGACAAACCGCAAATAGAAATAATTCGCATTTAGGTTTATGATGCACACATCTGTGACCGCAGCGCTACACCTCTTTACGGAAGCGACACCATGACTCTTGCACCCACCCTCACCACGCTCGACGCGCTCAAGGCCGGCCAGACCGGCACCGTGATCACGCTCCAGCCCAACGCCACGGCGGAGCGCGACGGCGGCATCGACGTGTCGCGCCGCCTGATGGAGCTCGGCTTCGTCCCGGGGGAGCGCATCCGCATGCTCAAGCGTGGCCTGACGGGCGGGCCGATCGCCGTCAAGGTCGGCCAGTCGACCTTCGCCCTGCGCCGCTTCGAAGCCGCGCTGATCTCGATCCAGCCGGAATGAACGGAAACATGCAATGGGAGCAGTAGAACAGCAGGTCCAGGCGGCCGCGAAGACCCCGCTCATCGCCCTGCTGGGGAATCCGAACTGCGGCAAGACCGCGCTGTTCAACCGTCTTACCGGCGCGCGCCAGAAGGTCGCGAACTACGCCGGCGTCACCATCGAACGCAAGGAAGGCAGCTTCACCCTCCCGGGCGGGCGCGCCCTGCGCGTGCTCGACCTGCCGGGCGCCTACAGCCTGACCGCGCACACCCCCGACGAAGCGATCACGCGCGACGTGGTGGCTGGCCTGCGCGCCGGCGAACAGCCGCCGGATGCCGTGGTGTGCGTCGTCAACGCCACCAACCTGCGCCTGAACCTGCGCCTGGTCCTCGAGATCAAGCGCCTCGGCCTGCCGATGGTGCTGGCGCTGAACATGGTCGACGTCGCCAAAAAGCGCGGCATCGAGATCGACACCGCGCGCCTGGCGCAGGAACTGGGCATGCCCGTGGTCGAGACCGTCGCGGTCCAGGCCGGCGGCGAGAAGGGCCTGCTGGCCGCCCTCGAGGCGCTGCCGCTCGCCAGCGGCGCGCGGCCGCTGGGGCTGGCCGCCATCGACGCCGTCCCGGTCGAGGAAACCCAGCGCGAGGTGCGCCGCATCATCGACGCCACCGTCAGCTTCGACAAGGACACCGGCAACCTGAGCGAGCAGATCGACCAGGTCGTGCTGCACCCGGTCGCCGGCCCGGTCATCCTGGCCGCGCTGATGTTCCTGATCTTCCAGGCCGTGTTCAGCTGGGCCGCGCCGATCATGGACGCCATCAAGGACGGCGTCGGCGCGCTCGGCGTCTGGGTCAGCGCCGGCATGGACGAGGGACCGTTGCACAGCCTGATCGTGGACGGCATCTTCGGCGGCGTCGGCAGCGTGCTGGTGTTCCTGCCGCAGATCCTGATCCTGTTCTTCTTCATCCTGATCCTGGAAGACTGCGGCTACCTGCCGCGCGCGGCCTTCCTGCTCGACCGCATGATGGGCGGCGTGGGCCTGTCCGGGCGCGCGTTCATCCCGCTGCTGTCCTCGTTCGCCTGCGCGATCCCCGGCGTGATGGCGGCGCGCACGATCCAGAACCCGCGCGACCGCCTGGTCACGATCATGATCGCGCCGCTGATGACGTGCTCGGCGCGCCTGCCGGTGTACGCGCTGGTGATCGCCGCCTTCATCCCGGACCGCGAGGTCGGCTGGGGCGTCAACCTGCAGGGCCTGGTGCTGTTCCTGCTGTACGTGGCCGGCATCGTCAGCGCCATGGCGGTGGCCTGGTTCTTCAAGCGCAGCATGGGCGCCAAGGGCCAGCAGCCGCTGATGCTGGAACTGCCGGCCTACCACTGGCCGCACCTGCACAACCTGGCGCTGGGCCTGTGGGAACGCGCGCGCATCTTCCTGACGCGCGTCGGCACCACCATCCTGACCCTGATGATCCTGGTCTGGTTCCTGTCGAGCTTCCCGGGCGCCCCGGAAGGCGCGACGCACCCGCCGATCTACTACAGCGTGGCCGGCATGCTGGGCCGCGCGCTGGAAGTCATCTTCGCGCCGATCGGCTTCGGCTGGCAGATCTGCATCGCGCTGGTGCCGGGCATGGCGGCGCGCGAAGTGGCCGTCGGCGCGCTGGGCACCGTGTACGCGCTGTCGTCCGCCGGCGACGACGTCGCCACCGCGCTGACCCCGATCATCGCCTCGTCGTGGAGCCTGGCCACCGCGCTGTCGCTGCTGGCCTGGTACGTGTTCGCGCCGCAGTGCCTGTCGACGCTGTCGGTGGTGCGCCGCGAGACCGGCCGCACCCGCTACGCGCTGCTGATGGCCGGCTACATGTTCGCACTGGCCTACGCGGCTTCCTTCATCACCTACCGCGTGGCGCTTTCCCTGGGAGGCTGAGATGCTGGCGCAATACCTGATCGTCGTCGTCGTCGTCGCCGCCGCGCTGCTGGCGGCGGGACGCAAGTACCTGCCCCGGACGTGGCGCCAGCGCCTCGTCCACGTGGTCTCGCGCGGCAGCGGCAAGGGCCGCGTCGCCGCCTGGCTGGGCGGCGCGGATGCCGGCTGCGGCAGCGGCTGCGACACTTGCGGCACCTGCGCGCCGGCGATGCCGCCGCAGGACGGCAAGGGGCGCAAGGTCATCCAGCTGCACGTGCGGCGCTGATCCGCGAGCCACACCGCTCGGGCGCGGCGTCGCGGCTGAACACCGGGGTCAGAGCCCCTTGACCCCGACACCGGGCTCTGCCCCCTCTACCACCGGCAACTCGATCGCGCTCTCCAGCCCCGGCGCATGGTAGATGCGCTGGGTCGCCTTGCGGTAGTCGCCCGGCTTGGCGTGGAAGATGTTCTCTACGTACGTCTGCGGATTGCGGTCGTACAGCGGGAACCAGCTCGACTGCACCTGCACCATGATGCGGTGGCCCGGCAGGAACACGTGGTCGACGTTCGGCAGCGCGAAGCGGTAGCGCTCGGCCTTGTTCGGCGGGATCGCCAGCGGCTTGTCCAGCGCCTGGCGGTAGCGGCCGCGGAAGATGTCCATCGCGATCGGCAGCTGGTAGCCGCCCAGTTCCGGCTGGGCCGCGACCTCGTCCGGGTACACGTCGATCAGCTTGACCACCCAGTCGCTGTCCGTGCCCGAGGTCGAGGCGAACAGGTTGACCATCGGCTGGCCGGCCAGCTGCAGCGGCGCCTTCAGGGGGCTGCTCACGTAGGTGACGACGTCGGTGCGGTCCGAGTAGGAGCGCTGGTCGGTCACCAGCCACGGCTTCCAGACGTTGCCGTCGCCCATGCGCACCGGACGCGGCACGAACGGCACCGGCTTGGCCGGGTCGGACACGTATTCGTCGAACGCCGCGTTCTTGTCGACCTTGCCCTCGGTCTTCTCGAACGCCAGCCCGAAGCCCGGCTTCAGGTACAGCGGCTTCGCGGCCGGCGCCAGCGGCCACCGGTCGAGGCGGCGCCAGCGGTTGACGCCGGTCTGGTAGGACCATACCGGCGGCGTGTCGAAGGCCGGGGCGCCGTCCTTCAGGTACTGGTTGAAGAAGGGCAGCATGACGTCGCGCCGGAACTGCTGGGCGGTGTCGCCGGTGAACTTCAGCGCACCCAGCGTCGAACCCTCGTAGTTCACGCCGCTGTGGCGCCACGGACCCACCACCAGCGAATTCATCTTGTTGTCCTTGTCCTGCGGCTCGACGGCGGCATAGGTCGCGTAGGCGCCGTAGATGTCTTCCTGGTCCCAGCGGCCCACCACGGTCATGGTCGGCACCTTCAGCGGCTTCTTGGCCAGGATGCGGTCCAGCGCCTGTTCCTGCCAGAAGCTGTCGTAGGCCGGGTGCTCGAACAGCTTTTTGGTGAAGTTCAGCTGGTCGACGCCGTAGACGTGCGCGAAGTCGCCGGTCGAGCCGGCGCGCAGGAAGGCGTCGTAGTCGTCGTAGGTGCCGGTGACGATCTGCTCGCCCTTGCCGCGCGCCGCGTTCTGGCCGGCGATGTAGGACAGGTTGGGATTGCGGAAGGCGCCGTTGTGGAACCAGTCGTCGCCGCGCCAGCCGTCGACCATCGGGCTCATCGGCACGGCCGCCTTCAGCGCCGGGTGCGGCTCGGCCAGCGCCATCAGCACGGTGAAGCCCTCGTACGAGGAGCCGACCATGCCGACCCTGCCGTTCGACTGCGGGAGGTTCTTCACCAGCCAGTCGATGGTGTCCCAGGCGTCGGTACTGTGGTCGACCCGGGTGTCGTTGAGCGGGCCGCGCACCGGGCGCGTCATCACGTAGTCGCCCTCCGAGCCGTACTTGCCGCGCACGTCCTGGAACACGCGGATGTAGCCGTTCTCGATGAAGGCGTCGTCGCCGTCGGGCAGCATCGAGGCGATGTGCGGGCTCTTCATGCGGCCGGCGCGGCCGGCGGCGTTGTACGGGGTACGGGTCAGCATGATCGGCGCCTTGCCGGCCATGACGGCCTTCGGGACCACGATGACGGTGTACAGCTTGACGCCGTCGCGCATCGGGATCATGACTTCCTGCTTGACGTAGTCGGCGTCGGGAACGTTGGTGGCGAACTTCGAGGACGGGATGTCGGGCGCCATCGGCGATGTCTGGGCCTGGGCGCCGCCGGGCAGGGCGGCGACCAGGGAAGCGAGGATGGTCAGGGACGGCAGGATCGGGCGCGACATCGGGTCTCCACTAAGGTACGGGTTGAATGTGCAAGCTTGTCGAAAGTTGCATTGAGGGATGATACCGTAGGGTGGGCGGCTCCGCCGCCCACGCGGCGATACGCACCGGCTGGTTTGCCGCGCACGCGATCGGCGCCGGTTGAACGCGTGGACGGCATAGCCGTCCACCCTACGCCACCTTGAACACGCGGAACACCTGCGCCAGGTGGCGCGCCTGGTCGTTCAGCGCGCCCGCGGCGGCGGCGGCTTCCTCGACCAGGGCGGCGTTCCGCTGGGTCGCGCCGTCCATGCCGGCGATCGCGCCGTTCACCTGCTGGATCCCTTCCTGCTGCTGGGCGCTGGCCCCGGCGATCTCGCCGACCAGCGTATTCACGCGGTCGATGCTGTCGACGATCTCGCGCATCGTGTCGCCGGCCTGGCGCACCAGCCTGGCGCCGTCGCCCACCTGGCGCACCGAGTCCTCGGTCAGCCCCTTGATTTCCTTCGCGGCGGCGGCGGCGCGCTGGGCCAGCGAGCGCACCTCGCCGGCGACGACGGCGAAGCCGCGGCCCTGTTCGCCGGCGCGCGCCGCTTCCACGGCCGCGTTCAGCGCCAGGATATTGGTCTGGAAGGCGATGCCGTCGATGACGCCGGTGATGTCGGCGATGCGGCGCGCCGAGGCGTCGATCGCGTCCATGGTCTCGACCACCTGGCCGACCACCTCGCCGCCGCGCCGCGCCACGGTGCTGGCGCCGCTGGCCAGGCTGCTGGCGTGGCGCGCATTGGCCGCGTTCTGCTGGACGGCGCCGGTCAGCTCCTCCATCGTGGCGGCGGTTTCCTCCAGCGCCCCGGCCTGCTGCTCGGTACGGCCGGACAGGTCCTGGTTGCCGCTGGCGATCTGGGTCGCGGCGCTGGCGATGGTGCGGATGCCCGTGTCGACCGCGCCGACGATGCCGGACAGGCTGGCGTTCATCTCGCGCAGCGCCGCCAGCAGGCGCGCCGTCTCGTCGTTGCCGCGCACCTCGATGTCCGTGCTGAGGTCGCCGGCGGCCACCGTGTGCGCCAGCGCGACGGCCCGTTCCAGCGGCGTGCGGATGCTGCGCGACACCGCCGTCCCGCACAGCATCAGCGCGCCGGCCAGCAGCGCGGCCGCGCCCGCGAACAGGCCCACGCGCGGCCAGAACACCGCGTCCACCGCATCCATGTAGACGCCCGAGCCGACGATCCAGTGCCAGCCCGGGATGCCCTGCACGTAGGCCGACTTGGGCACCGGCTGCGCGCTGCCCGGCTTGGGCCACAGGTAGTCGACGAAACCGCCGCCGCTGGCGTTGACCGTGTCGACGAAGGCCCGGAACAGGTGCAGGCCCTGCGGGTCGGCGATGGCGCCGAGTTCCTGGCCTTCGAGCTTGGGCGACACCGGATGCATCAGCATGCGCGGCGCCATGTCGTTGACCCAGAAGTATTCGGCGCCGTCGTAGCGCAGCGGACGCAGCGCTTCCAGCGCGGCGCGCTTGGCCTCGGCTTCCGGCAGGGCGCCGCTGGCGGCCTGCTGCTGGTAGCGTGCGACGATGCCGACGGCCACCTCGACGGCCTGGCGCACGGCGCGGCTGCGTTCTTCGAGGATGAGGCGGCGTTCCGACCACAGGAAGGCGGTGGCGACGAGCAGGATGCCCAGGCCGGTGACGAAGGTCAGCAGCGCCAGCTTCCTGGCAATGCTCAGGCGGGAGAGGAAAGTCATGGGGGGAAAGGGAGAGAGTAAAGCGAGAACTTTAGTTCTTGACAATAAGAAACATATGATATGGAACAAGCAACTAACAGTATATCAAGATATTGTTGCGCTGCATCAATATTTGCCAAATTTAACTCCGGCTTCTTGCTTCCCCGTAAGGATGCTAAGCTAGCGCCATCCATCACGTCCCGAATGAGCATGATCGTCGTCCATCACCTGAACAATTCCCGGTCCCAGCGCATCCTGTGGTTGCTGGAGGAACTCGGCCTGGAATACGAGATCAAGAAGTACCAGCGCGATCCGAAGACGATGCTGGCGCCGCCCGCGCTGCGCGCCGTGCACCCGCTCGGCAAGTCGCCGGTGCTCCAGGACGGCGCCACGGTCGTGGCGGAATCGGGGGCGATCGTCGAGTACCTGACCGGGCGCCAGGGCGGCGCGCTGGTGCCGGCCGCCGGCACCCCGGAGCGGCTGCACTACACCTATTTCCTGCACTATGCCGAAGGATCGGCGATGCCGCCGCTGCTGCTCAAGCTCGTGTTCGACCGCGTCGAAAGTAGTCCGGGGCCGTTCTTCGTGCGCCCGATCGCGCGCGCCATCGCCGCCAAGGTCAAGGACACGTTCGTGCTGCCGCAGATCCGCCAGCACCTGGCCTTCCTGGAAGGCGAACTGGGCCAGCGCGACTGGTTCGCCGGCGACGCGTTTTCCGCGGCCGACATCCAGATGAGCTTCCCGCTGGAAGCGGCCGCCGCGCGCGGCGGGCTGGACGGCCAGTATCCGCACCTGGTCGCCTTCCTCGAGCGCATCCACGCGCGCCCGGCCTACCGCAGGGCGCTCGAGCGCGGCGGCAAGTACGACTTCGTCCAGTAAGCAGGACAGGCGGGACGACGCGAGCATGGCGAAGCTGCTGGCCATCGATGGCCTGAACATCGTGCGGCGGGTGTACGAGGCCAGTCCGGAGCCGGACTCCGACCTCAAGGCCAGCATCGCGCTGCGCCACGCGTTCTCGTCGTTTCGCCACCTGCTCGAGGCGCACGCGCCGACCCACGTGCTGGCCGCCTTCGACTTCGGCGGCCCGAACTGGCGCCACGCGCTGTATCCGCGCTACCGCGAGGGCCGCGCGCCGATGCCGGCCGTGCTGCGCGAGGCGCTGCCGGAATTCCACGCGCGCCTGCGCGCGGTCGGCCTGCACGTGCTGATGCTGCCGGAGGTCGAGGCCGACGACGTGATCGGCACCGGCGTGATGCGCTGGCTGCAGGAGCACCGCGGCGCGGCCGTGGTGGCGACCACCGACAAGGACCTGCACGGCCTGATCGCGCACGGCGCGCTGGTGTGGGATCATTTCAAGGGCGAGTGGCACGACGACGCCTGGGTGCGCAACAAGTTCGGCGTGGCGCCCGAGCGCCTGCACGACCTGCTGGCGCTGATGGGCGACCCGACCGACGGCGTGCCGGGCGTGTCGAAGATCGGCATGAAGACGGCGGCGCGCCTGCTCAATGCCTACGGCGACCTGGACGCCGTGATCGCCGGCGCCGGCATCCTCAAGACGCCGCTGGGCGAGCGCCTGCGCGCCGAACGCGAGATCCTGGAAATCTCGCGCAAGCTGGTCCGGCTCAAGACCGACGTGCGGCTGGGCGTGACCTGGAACATGCTGGCCTACGAGGCCTGAAAGGAAACATCGTGCTCAAGGCGATCATTGTCGATTCCAACGCGATCTCGCGCGGCCTGCTCAACACCGTGCTGACCGACGGCGGCTACGAGGTGGCCGGCCAGGCCCACACCGGCGCGAACGCCTATGCGCTGGCCATCAAGTACCACCCGCACATCGCCTGCATCGCGCGCGAACAGGTCGAGGACGGCAGCGAGATCGTCGAACGGCTGCGCGCCGAGTTGCCGAAAACGCTGATCTTCATGGTGTCCGGCACGCTCGACGCCGCCGCCATCCAGTCCGCGATGGGCCGCGGCGTGCACGGCTTCATCGTCAAGCCCTTCAAGGCCGACGCGGTGCTGAAGACCATCCGCAACACCGTGATGGCCATCGTCAAGAAGCACCGCGGCGCCTGAGCGCCGGCGCGCGGCCGCGTCAGCCGGTCCGGCGCCGCAATTCCTCGTTCGCGATCGCCCCCAGCTCCTTCAGTGCCCGCAGCTCGCGCTCGCGCAGGCGGCGCGGTTCGCGGTCGACCACGCACAGGGTGCCGAACGCATGGCCGCCCGCGTCCACCAGCGGGATCCCGCCGTAGAAACGCACGTGCGGCTCGCCGGTGACATAGGGGTTGTCGGCGAAGCGCGCGTCGCGCGTGGCGTCTTCCACGATGAACGGCCCCGGCTGCAGGATCGCATGGTTGCAGAACGCCAGTTCGCGCGGCGTCTCCGCGATGTCCACGCCCACGCGCGACTTGTACCACTGGCGCCGCGCGGTCAGCAGCGTGATCAGGGCGATCGGGCAGCCGGTCACCTGCGCCGCCAGCCAGGTCAGGCGGTCGAACACGGATTCCGGGGCGCTGTCGACCAGCCCGCTGGCCTGCAGCGCCGCCAGGCGCGCCCCTTCGTTGGCCGGGATCGGGTAGTTGCGCGCCGGCGCCGGCAGGAAGTCGGGATCGGTGCGGTCGGGCTGCGATCCGGCGGCCGGCGTGGCCGATCCGGCGCGCCGCGCTTTTTCTTCCAGCAATTGCATGACGGCGCTCAGGCGCACGCGGCGATGACCGCCCGGGGTCTTCCAGGACGGCAGGGCACCGCTTTCCAGCCAGAGCTGGGCGGTACTCACGGCAACGCCCAGCAGGCGCGCGGCGGCAGCGGTGGTCAACACGGGGTCTTGGGTGTCGACGGGAGCAGGTAAGGACATGGCGATAGGAAAAGAACGGTCGATTGATTTTACTGGTATGTCATTTGCACATCAACAAAATTGATGGATTTGATGGCAACCATCATGATTATCACTGTTGCAAATAGGCACTTAGTGTTCATAATTAAATAAAAACAGAATGCGTATTGAAAGTATTTTGTTGACTCGTGGAAATTATATCGTCAAACTCCATTCGATTCATCAATTCCGTCAAATAAAGATCGACATTACCACATGGCACGACTCAGATCCCGCATGCATGGGGAAGACATGCGCCTCGACGCACTGCGCAGGTCGAACCTGCTGGATACGCCGCCGGACGACGCGTTCGACCGCATCACGCGCATGGCGGCCGAGCTGTTCAAGGTGCCGGTCGCCGCGATCTCGCTGACCGACAGCCAGCGCCAGTGGTTCAAGTCGCGTGTCGGCATCGGCGTCGACGCGATCCCGCGCCTGCAGGCGCCGTGCGCCCGGGTGGCCGAGGAGGCGCGCCTGCTGGTCGTTCCCGACCTGCTGGACGATGCCGCCTACCGCGCCAGCCCGCTGGCCGCGCTGGGCATGCGTTTCTATGCGGGCGCGCCGCTGCTGACGCGCGACGGCCACTGCCTGGGCGCGATGTGCGTGCTCGGGCGCGCGCCGCGCGCCATCACCGAAGGCGAGGCCGCGGCCCTGCGCGACCTGGCGGCGCTGGCGATGGCGCAGGTCGAGCTGCGCCACGCGGTGGGCCGCGTGGACGCCGTCAGCGGCCTGCCCAACCGCACCCAGTTCATCGACGACGTGCGCGGACTGGGGACGCACCGCCCGCGCGGCGAGGGGCGGCTGGCGGTGCTGGTCAGCCTGGCCAGCCCGGAGCAGTTCGGCAGCGCCGAGCGCGCGATGGGCGCCGGCTACCTCGACGAGATCGTCGTCCAGGGCGTGCGCATGCTGGAGGCCGGCCTGCGCCATGCCGGCACGCTGTACCACCTGGCGCCGACCGAATTCGCCTTCGTGGCTCCGCCGGGCACCGACGCCGTCGAGCTGCGCGTCGAACTGGAGAACTGGCTGCGCCGGCGCGCGGCCGCGGCGACGTCGCGCTTCGTGACCACGGCGCGCATCGGCGTGGCGCCGTTTCGCGTCGGCGCCGTCACCGATGCCGAGCTGCTGCGCGACCTGCATTCGGCGGTCCAGCAGGCCCACGACCAGGATTGCGGCGTCTCGATGTTCTCGCCCGAGCGGGATGCCGTGTACCGGCGCACCTTCTGGCTGGTCAACGAGTTCGGGGCCGCGCTCGATGGCGCCGCGGCCGGCCGCAAGGGGCCGCTGCGCCTGGTGTTCCAGCCGAAGGTCGATCTCGCCAGCGGCGCCTGCATCGGCGCCGAGGCGCTGCTGCGCTGGACCCATCCGCAGGCGGGCGAGGTGGCGCCGGCCGAATTCATCCCCGTCATCGAACGCACGGCGCTGATGCGCGCGACCACCAACTGGGTGCTGGAAGCCGCCATGCACCAGCTGGCGCAGTGGCGCGCCGGCGGGATCGCGCTGGAGCTGTCGGTGAACGTGTCGGCGGCCAACCTGCTCGAGCCGGATTTCTGCGTGCGCATCGTCGACGGCCTGCAGCGCCACGGCCTGCCGCCGTCCAGCCTGGCGCTGGAGATCACCGAGAGCGCGCTGATGCTCAACCCGCGCCTGGCGCTGGCCACGCTGCGGGCGCTGGACGCGGCCGGCGTGCGCCTGGCGATCGACGACTTCGGCACCGGCTACAGCAGCCTGGCTTACCTGCAGAGCCTGCCCGCCCAGGTGGTCAAGATCGATCGTTCCTTCGTGCGCGACATCGAGCAGGACGAGCGCAAGCGCGCGCTGGTCGCGACGATGATCAAGCTATCGCACGACCTCGGCCACCGCGTGGTGGCCGAAGGCGTCGAGACGGCCGACGTGCTCGGCGTACTCAGGAACGCCGACTGCGACGAGGCGCAGGGCTACCTGTACGCCCGGCCGCTGGCGCCCGAGGCCTTCGCCGACTGGCTCGTCCGGCGCGAGCCGGAGATCGTCGCGCCGGCCTGACGGTTGCGCAGGGCAGGGCAGGGGTCAGAGCCCGGTTCTGCTTTTCCAAGGGCTCCGACCCCGGTTTGCGACCGCGCAGCAGGCTACGGCTGGCAACTTCGGGGTCAGAGCCGGGGTCAGAGCCCGGTTTTGCTTTTCCAAGGGCTCTGACCCCGGTTTGTGGCCGCGCAGCAGGCTACGGCCGGCAACTTCGGGGTCAGAGCCCCTTCAGACCCAACACCGGGCTCTGACCCCTCCGGACGCTCTGGACGCCCTGGTCGCTGCGCATGCCCTGGTCGCTGCGCGCGCCCTGGCCGCTGCGCACGCCGTGGCCGCCGGTTCCCGCATCGTCGAGCCGGAACGTCCCCACCGCCTGCTCCAGCTTGTCGGCCTGTTCCCGCATCGCCGCCGAGGCCGCCGAGGTCTGTTCGACCAGCGCCGCGTTCTGCTGCGTCGCCTGGTCCATCTGGACGATGGCGGCGTTGATCTGCTCGATGCCGCTGGTCTGCTCCTGGCTGGCGGCCGAGATCTCGGCCATGATGCCGGTCACGCGGCCGACGCTGTCGACGATCTCGCGCATCGTGTCGCCGGCCTGCGCCACCAGGCGGCTGCCGTTCGCGACCTTGGCGCCGGAATCCTCGATGAGGGTCTTGATTTCCTTGGCCGCCGCCGCCGAGCGCTGCGCCAGGTTGCGCACCTCGCTGGCCACGACCGCGAAGCCGCGGCCCTGCTCGCCGGCGCGCGCCGCCTCGACCGCGGCGTTCAGTGCCAGGATATTGGTCTGGAACGCGATGCCGTCGATGACGCCGATGATGTCGGCGATCTTGCCGGACGCGGCGTCGATCTCGGTCATCGTGCCCACCACCTGCTCGATCACGGCGCCGCCGCGCGCGGCCACGCTGGAGGCGGTCGCGGCCAGCGTGTTCGCCTGGCGCGCATTGTCGGCGTTCTGCTTCACGGTCGAGGTCAGCTCTTCCATCGACGACGCGGTTTCTTCCAGCGCGCTGGCCTGCTGTTCGGTGCGGCTCGACAGGTCCAGGCTGCCCGCCGCCACCTCGCTCGATGCGGTGGCGATGGTGCGGGTGCCGCCGCGCACCGCGCGCACGGTCTGCGCCAGGTTCTCGTTCATGCGCGCGAGGGCCTGCAGCAGCTGGCCGACCTCGTCGCGGCCGTCCGCGTCGATGCGGCTGGTGAGGTCGCCGGCGGCCACCGTGTTCGCCACGTCGAGCGCCTGCCCCAGCGGACGCGTGATCGACAGCGACAGGCGCCATGCCACCAGGGTGGCCGCGGCGAGGATCGCCAGGCCCAGCGCGGACATCAGGGTCATCGCGCGCCCGTAGGTCGCCTCGGCATCGTTGCTGGCGTGCTGGATCAGGTCGCGGTGCGTCTTGATCTGCGCGTTCATCGCCTTCTTGAGATCGAGCAGCAGCGGACGGAAGTCGGTGAGCAGGTAGGCCTTGGCGCCCTCGAGGTCGTTCCTGTCGATGCGTGCCAGCAGTTCCTGCTGGACCTTCAGGAAGCGCTCGTTCAGGCCGCGCATGACGGCGAGTTCGGGATCGTCGCCGCCGTGCTGCAGCAGTTGCTCGATCGCGGCGCGGCTCTTCATGACGTTGCCCAGCTGGACCTTGCGGTCGGCCGGGTCCTCGTTCAGGATCAGGTTGCGCTGCGCGATGGAGATGTTGTTGACCTGGTCGAGGAACATGGTCGCGGACTCGATCTTCGGCAGGCGGGTCTGCACGATCTCCTTGGTGCTGCGGTTGAGGTGGCCGAGCATGCTCATGCCGAGGACGAGGGCGGCGACCAGCATGGCGCAGATGACGCCGAAGCCGAGCACGAGGCGCGTGCGTAGTTTCAGGTTTCCCAGTTTCATATCGATGGTGTGGAAGGGGATACGGGAGGCCGCGGCGGCATGCCGCGGCCGGGAGACGGGAGGACTGCCGGCGCTCAGGCGGCCGAGCGGGCCGCGGCCAGCAGGCCCATTTCTTCGGAGCCGAGCAGCCTGTCGATGTCGAGCAGGATCAGCATGCGCTCGCCGACGGTGCCCAGGCCGCGCAGGAACTCGGTCGACACGCTGGCGCCCATGTCCGGGGCCGCCTTGATCTGGTCCGGGGTCAGGGTGACGACGTCGGAGACGCTGTCGACCACCATGCCGATCGTGTGGCCGTTGATGTTCAGGACGATGACCACGGTGAACGCATCGTAGGTCGGCGTGCCGACCCGGAACTTGATGCGCATGTCGACGATCGGCACGATGATGCCGCGCAGGTTGACGACGCCCTTCAGGTAGTCGGGCGCATTGGCGATGCGGGTGACGTTGTCGTAGCCGCGGATCTCCTGGACCTTGAGGATGCTGATCGCATACTCCTCGCCGCCGAGGCGGAACGACAGGACCTCGTTCGCCGTGTTTTCGATGTCTTCAGCCATGATTTTCCTTTATTGCACGCGGAATGGTGCGCTTGTAAATTTGCAATTAATTTTTCCGTGTGGAAATATAACCGAAGAGTACGATATTTCGCCGGCCGATACGATGGAGAAATGCTAATCACGGCGCAAAATTCATCGATTTTGCATGGCGATGCAACAGTCGGGAAGGAAATGCGATGGCCCCCGCGGCGCGGGGGCCACGACGATCAGGCGGCCGAGGCCCGGTCGATGATGCCGCCGCCCAGGCAGACGTCGCCGTCGTACAGCACGGCCGACTGGCCGGGCGTGACGGCCCATTGCGGGGCGTCGAAGCGCAGCGCGAACCGATCCGGTCCGTCGGGCGCGACGGTGCAGGCCACGTCGGCCTGGCGGTAGCGGGTCTTGGCCGACAGGGCGCGCGGCGCGGGGGCGGCGCCGGCGACCCAGCTGGCCTGGCCGGCGCCCAGTTCGCCCGACAGCAGCCACGGATGGTCGTGGCCCTGCACGATGTACAGGGTGTTGCTGGCGATGTCCTTGCGCGCCACGAACCACGGCGCGCTGGTGCCGTCCGCGTTCTTGTGCGACTTCAGGCCGCCGATGCCGATGCCCTTCCTCTGGCCCAGCGTGTAGAACGACAGGCCGACGTGCTCGCCGACCGTGCGGCCGTCGTCGAGCTTGATCGGCCCCGGCTTGTGCTGCAGGTAGCGGCCCAGGAACTCGCGGAACGGGCGCTCGCCGATGAAGCAGATGCCGGTCGAATCCTTTTTCTGGGCGTTCGGCAGCTGCAGCTTCTCGGCGATCTTGCGCACCTCGGTCTTCGGGATCTCGCCCAGCGGGAACAGCGCCTTCGACAACTGCGCCTGGTTCAGGCGGTGCAGGAAGTAGCTCTGGTCCTTGGTGGCGTCGAAGGCCTTCAGCAGCTCGAACCGGTCGGTCGCGCCGTTGTGGCGCACGCGCGCGTAGTGGCCGGTCGCGATCAGGTCCGCGCCCAGCTTCATCGCGTGGTCCAGGAAGGCCTTGAACTTGATCTCGGCGTTGCACAGCACGTCCGGGTTGGGCGTGCGGCCGGCCTGGTATTCGCGCAGGAATTCCGCGAACACGCGGTCCTTGTATTCGGCGGCGAAGTTGACCGCCTCGATGTCCACGCCGACGACGTCGGCCACGCTGGCCGCGTCGATCCAGTCCTGGCGCGTGGAGCAGTATTCGGAATCGTCGTCGTCTTCCCAGTTCTTCATGAACAGGCCGACGACGTCGTAGCCCTGTTCCTTCAGCATCCAGGCCGCGACCGAGGAGTCGACGCCGCCCGACATCCCGATCACGACTTTTTTCTTGCTCATGTTTTACGTTACGTCCGGTTTGATGGAGAGTCCGTCGTCCTCGAGGAAGACGGAATGGTCGGTGTACAGCAGGTCCAGGGACGTGCGCTTGCCGGCCAGGTAGTCGTCCACGCAGCGCAATACCATCGGGCTGCGGTGGCGTTCCTGGCAGGCCGCCAGTTCGTCGCGCGTCATCCACATCGTGCGCAGGATGCCTTCGTCGAGGGGCCGGTCGTATTCGCGGCCGGCCTTGCCGCAGAACGTGAAGCGCAGGTAGGTCACGTCGGTGCCGCGCGACTTCGAGTGGTAGCGCGAGATGTACATGCCCACCAGGGCTTCCGGGATGAATTCGTGCGCCGTTTCTTCCAGCGCTTCGCGGATCACCGCCTGCTCGAGCGATTCGTAGGGGTCGAGGTGGCCGGCCGGCTGGTTCAGGCGGATGCCGTCGCTGGTTTCCTCTTCGATCAGCAGGAAACGGCCATCGCGTTCGATGATCGCGGCGACGGTGACTGACGGTCTGAAGGTATGGGTCATGCGCGTCCTTGTTGTGAGCCGACATTCTACCCTGATGGAACAAGGGTTGCTCATGCTCACGCTGCGGCGCAACACTTCCGATTCGAATGAATGTTGATATATAGCAACAAAGCAAACACTATGGGCAGGTATACAGCAACGTGAATGCAATCTCGGCGATCTGTTTACGAAAAACCACTGATGTCACCCGCGCCGGGTAAGGCCGGGCGCATGCGCCATCGGCACAATGGTTACGTGCTAGATTCTAGACAGTTTATTAATTACACGGAGGCATCATGAGAATTGGTGTGCCGGCTGAATCCAGGCCCGGAGAAACGCGCGTCGCAGCCACTCCCGAAACCGTCAAGAAACTGGCCGGGGCGCACGAGATCGTCGTGCAGTCGGGCGCCGGCCTGCACGCCTCCGTGACCGACGACGCCTACGCCGCCGCCGGCGCGCGCATCGGCAGCGCGGCCGAGGCGCTGGGCGCCGACCTGGTGCTGAAGGTGCGCGCGCCGTCGCCCGACGAACTCGCGCTGATGCGCTCCGGCGCCGCGCTGGTGGGCATGCTCGATCCGTTCGACGCCGACGGCCTGGGCGTGCTGGCACGCCACGGCCTGGACGCCTTCGCGCTGGAGGCGGCGCCGCGCATCACGCGCGCGCAGTCGATGGACGTGCTGTCCTCGCAGGCCAACATCGCCGGCTACAAGGCCATCCTGCTGGCCGCCAACGCCTACCAGCGCTTCATGCCGATGCTGATGACGGCGGCCGGCACCGTCAAGGCCGCGCGCGTGCTGATCATGGGCGTGGGCGTGGCCGGCCTGCAGGCGATCGCCACGGCCAAGCGCCTGGGCGCCGTGATCGAGGCGTCCGACGTGCGTCCGCCGGTCAAGGAACAGGTCGAGTCGCTGGGCGCCAAGTTCATCGACGTGCCCTTCCTGACCGACGAGGAACGCGAGATCGCGCAGGGCAGCGGCGGCTATGCGCGTCCGATGCCGGCCGACTGGATGCGGCGCCAGGCCGGGCTGGTGCACGAGCGCGCGAAACTGGCCGACATCGTCGTCACCACCGCCCTGATCCCGGGCCGCAAGGCGCCGGTGCTGATCGGCGAGGACACGGTGCGCGCGATGAAGCCGGGCGCCGTCATCGTCGACATGGCCATCGCCCAGGGCGGCAACTGCCCGCTGACGGAATACGGCAGGACGGTGGTCAAGCACGGCGTGACCATCATCGGCGAGCCGAACCTGGCGGCGCTGGTGGCGGCCGACGCGTCCGCCCTGTACGCGCGCAACGTGCTCGACTTCCTCAAGCTGGTGATCGACAAGGACGGCAAGCTGGCGATCGACCGCGAGGACGAGATCGTGCGCGCCGTGCTGGTCGCGAGCGGCGGCGAAGTGCTGCGCAAACCCTGAGCAGGACGACAAGGAGACAGCCATGGAAATCAGTCATACCATCATCAACCTGATCATCTTCGTGCTGGCGATCTACGTCGGCTACCACGTGGTGTGGAACGTCACGCCGGCGCTGCACACGCCGCTGATGGCGGTGACCAATGCCGTCTCGGCCATCATCATCGTCGGCGCCATGCTGGCGGCCGGCCTGACCGAGGGCCTGACCGGGCAGGTGGCCGGCACCGTGGCGGTGGCGCTGGCCGCCGTCAACGTGTTCGGCGGCTTCCTCGTCACCCAGCGCATGCTCGAGATGTTCAGGAAGAAGGAGCCGCGCGCCGCCAGGCCGGCCGCCACGGACGGGGACGTCGCCGCCGCCAAGGCGAAGGAGGTCGCATGAGCTTCGTCAGCATGAACCTCGTGACGCTGCTGTACCTGGTGGCGTCGGTCTGCTTCATCCAGGCCCTCAAGGGGTTGTCGTCGCCGGCGTCGGCGCGCACCGGCAACGCCTTCGGCATGGCCGGCATGGCGATCGCCGTGCTGACCACCATCGCGCTGATGTTCAAGCTGCAGGAACAGTTGCGCACGGGCGGCATGGGCTTCGGCCTGGTGCTGCTGGGCGTGGTGGTCGGCGGCGCCATCGGCGCCGTGGCGGCGCGCCGCGTCGAGATGACCAAGATGCCGGAACTGGTGGCCGCGATGCACTCGCTGATCGGCCTGGCCGCGGTCTGCATCGCGGTGGCCGCCGTGTCCGAGCCGTGGGCCTTCAGCATCGCCGCGCGCGGCGAGCCGCTCCCCTTCGGCAACCGCCTCGAACTGTTCATCGGCACGTTCGTGGGCGCGGTCACGTTCTCCGGTTCCGTGATCGCCTTCGGCAAGCTGGCCGGCAAGTACAAGTTCCGCCTGTTCCAGGGCGCGCCGGTGCGCTACCCGGGCCAGCACCTGATCAACCTGGCGGTGGCGATCGCGATCGTCGTGCTGGGCCTGGTGTTCTGCTTTTCCGGCGGCGCGGCGCCCGCCTGGACGCCGTTCATCGTGATGGCCGTGCTGGCCTTCGTGCTGGGCGTCCTGATCATCATCCCGATCGGCGGCGCCGACATGCCGGTGGTGGTGTCGATGCTGAACTCGTACTCGGGCTGGGCGGCCGCCGGCATCGGCTTCTCGCTGAACAACTCGATGCTGATCATCGCCGGCTCGCTGGTGGGCTCGTCGGGCGCGATCCTCTCGTACATCATGTGCAAGGCGATGAACCGCTCCTTCTTCAACGTGATCCTGGGCGGCTTCGGCGGCGAGGCGTCCGGCGCCGACGCCGGCGGCGCCAGGGAGCAGCGCCCGGTGAAATCCGGCTCGCCCGAGGACGCCGCCTTCATCCTGCAGAACGCCGAAAGCGTGATCATCGTGCCCGGCTACGGCCTGGCGGTGGCGCGCGCCCAGCACACGGTCAAGGAACTGGTCGACAAGCTGACGGCGCACGGCGTGCAGGTGCGCTACGCGATCCACCCGGTGGCCGGGCGCATGCCGGGCCACATGAACGTGCTGCTGGCGGAGGCCGAGGTGCCGTACGACCAGGTCGTCGAGATGGAGGACATCAACGGCGAGTTCGGCCAGACCGACGTGGTGCTGGTGCTGGGCGCGAACGACGTGGTGAACCCGGCGGCCAAGGATCCGAAGTCGCCCATCGCCGGGATGCCGATCCTGGAGGCGTACAAGGCGCGCAGCATCATCGTCAACAAGCGCTCGATGGCATCGGGCTACGCGGGGCTGGACAACGACCTGTTCTACCAGCCGAACACGATGATGGTGTTCGGCGACGCCAAGAAAGTGATCGAGTCGATGGTCAAGACGGTCGAGTGACGCGATGGCAGGGCAGGGGTCAGAGCCCGGTGTTGCTTTTCAAGGGGCTCCGACCCCGGTGTTGCGGCGTCACCGCCGCCCGAACATCATCAGTTCGGCCAGCAGCATGCGCGCCGGCCGGACGGTATCGAACGCCGCCAGCGCCAGCCCGAACAGCGGCTGCAGCGGCCCCTTGTCGGCGAACACGCGCGCCATCGTGTCGGTGACGCGGATCACGGTGTCGCGGTCGCGGCCGCGCTCGGCGGCGAAGCGCGCGATGGCGTCCGGTACGGCGTCGTGGTCGGTGGCGCGGGCCAGCAGGCGCGCCAGCACCGCCGCGTCGCGCAAGCCCAGGTTCAGTCCCTGGCCGGCCACCGGGTGCAGCGTCTGCGCCGCGTTGCCGATGGCGACCGTGCGCGCCGTGAAGGCCGCGGCGGCGTTCAGGCCGAGCGGGAAGGCCACGCGTTCCGACACCCGGGTGAAGGCGCCCAGGCGTTCGCCGAAGGCGTCGCCCAGCGCGCGCAGGAAATCGTCGTCGCCCAGCGCGAGCAGGCGCTGGGCGCGCTCCGGCTGCACGCACCAGACCAGCGCGTACTGGTGGCCGTCGGCGCCGTCCTGCGGCAGCAGGGCCAGCGGGCCCTCGTCGGTGAAGCGTTCGAAGGCGCGGTGCGCGACCGGGCGGTCGGCGCTGACGCGCGCGATCACGCCGGTCTGGCCGTAGTCGCGCCGGCGCGCCCGCCCGGCCTGTTCGTCGAACACCCCGCCCTCGGCCTGCACGGCCACGCCGGCGCGCAGCAGGCGGCCGTCGTCCAGGTGCAGCAGCACGTGGTCGGCGTGTTCGTCGAGCGATGCCACGCGCACCGGGCGCAGCACCTGCACGCCCATGCGCTCGCAGGCGCGCGCCAGCGCGTCGACGACGTCGCCGTAGCGCGCCACGTAGCCCAGCGCCTCGACGCCGTGCTCGCCGCGGTCCATCAGGCTGCGGCCCAGGTGGCCGCGGCGCGAGACGTGGATCTCGTGGATCGCGGTGGCCGGCAGCGGCCAGGACAGCGCTTCCTCGAGCAGCATGCGGCTGCCCCAGGACAGCGCGATCGAGCGCGGGTCCGCGATCGCCTGGCCGAGCGCCTTCGCGTCGACCAGCGCGATGCGCGCGCCGTCCACGCCGCGCCGCGCCAGCAGGACCGCCAGCGCCATGCCCACCGGGCCGGCGCCGCAGATCGCCACGTCCACCCGCATCGTTTCCATCTCAGCCATGCATGCCCTTTCCGACCAGTGCCTCGATCTCGGCCACTTCCCTCGGCGCATCCCCGGTGAGGATGCGCGGCCCGTCCTCGGTGACGATCACGTCGTCCTCGATGCGGATGCCGATGTTCCAGAACGCTTCCGGCACGCCGTCGGCCGGGCGCACGTAGATGCCCGGCTCCACCGTCAGCGCCATGCCCGGCTGCAGTAGGCGCGACGGCTTGCCCGGCTGCGTCACGTCGCGGTAGGCGCCGACGTCGTGCACGTCCATCCCCAGCCAGTGGCCGGTGCCGTGCATGTAGAACGGCAGGTGGGCGCGCGCGGCGATGGCGTCGTCGACGTTGCCGACCTTCGACCTGTCGACCAGGCCCAGGTCGAGCATGCCCTGCACCAGCACGCGCAGCGCCGCCTCGTGGAAGCCGGCATACGGCCGGCCTGGCGCGATCGCCGCGAACGCGGCCCGCTGCGCCGCCAGCACCAGCTCGTACAGCGTGCGCTGGGCGGCGTCGAAGCGGCCATTGACGGGGAAGGTGCGGGTGATGTCGGCCGCGTAGCCGTCCAGCTCGCAGCCGGCGTCGATCAGCACCAGCTCGCCGTCGCGCACCTGCCGGTCGTTGGCGTTGTAGTGCAGCACGCAGGCATTCGGACCGGAGGCCACGATCGGGGTATAGGCCGGGAACTGGGCGCCGTTCCTGCGGAATTCGTACAGCAGCTCCGCTTCCAGCGCGTATTCGAACACGCCGGGGCGGGCCGCGCCCATCGCGCGCGCATGCGCCTGCGCCGAGATCCGGCCGGCGCGCGCCATGGTCGCCTGCTCGCCGTCGTCCTTCAGCAGGCGCATCTCGTCCAGCAGCGGCAGCAGGTCGTGGAAGCTTGCCGGCGCCGTCGTGCCGCCGCGGGCCAGCGCGCGCACCGCGTCCATCCAGCCCTTGACGCGCGCGTCCAGCGCGGCGTTGGCGGCCAGCGCGTAGTACAGCGCGGGCGCGTCGGCCAGGATGCGCGTCAGCTCGGTGTCGATGGCGTCGATGGCGAAGGCCTCGTCGACGCCGAACGCGGCGCGCGCCGCCTGCGGGCCGTAGCGGAAGCCGTCCCAGATCTCGCGCTCGGGATGCTTTTCGCGGCAGAACAGGATGGACCGCGCCGGCCGTTCGCCGTGGGCGGCGACCAGCACCAGCACGCTCTCCGGTTCGGTGAAGCCGGTAAGGTAGTAGAAATAGCTGTCGTGGCGGTACGGGTACTCGCTGTCGCCGTTGCGGATGGCCGGCGGCGCCGTCGGCAGCACCGCCACGGCGCCCGGCGGCATCTGCGCTGCCAGGCGCGCGCGGCGCGCGGCGCAGGCGCGCGTGTCGCGTGCGGCCGTCGTGTCCATCACGCTTTCTTCGCGGCCGCCGTGGCCGACGCGAAGGGGGCGTTGAGTTCCTCGAGCTGCTGCACGGTACCCACGTTGACCCACTGGCCGTCGTAGATCTCGCCGCCGACGCGGCCCTGCTCGATGAACTTGCGCATCAGCGGGCCGAATTTGAGGAACTCGCCCGCACGGATGCCGTCGAACATTTCGGGACGGTACACGCCGATGCCCGCGAAATTCCACTTCGGGTCGCCGTCGTTGGTCAGCGTGTACATGGTCATGCCGAAGTCGCCCCCGGGGTTGTGCCACGGGTTCGGCGTCAGGTACAGCCAGGCGATGTCGCGCTTTTCGAGCGGGATCGGCCGGCCGACGGCGTCGGTGTCCTTCAGCGCGTCCAGGGTCTGCCCGAAGTCGAAGTAGGGCGCGTAGATGTCGCCCGACACGGCCAGGAAGGGGGCGTCGCCCAGCAGGTGCAGCGCGTTGGCGATGCCGCCCGCCGTTTCCAGCGGCACCGGCTCGTGCGAGTAGGCGATGCGCGCGCCGTACCGGCTGCCGTCGCCCAGCTCCTCCTCGATCATGTGGCCGAGGTGGGAATGGTTGATGACGATGTCCCTGATGCCGGCGCGGACCAGGTTGATCACGTGCCAGGTGATCAGGGGGCGGCCGCGCACCTTCAGCAGGGGCTTGGGGCAGCTGTCGGTCAGCGGACGCATCCGCTCGCCGCGGCCGGCGGCGAAGATCATGGCTTTCATGGTGCGTTGTCCCGGATCTTCAGAAGGTGTAGCCCACCTGGGGCGCCTTGTCCTCGAAGGTGTCGAGCAGGCGGGCCAGCGGCTTCAGTTCGGTGTAGCGGTTGGCGGTCTTGCGCACGTAGTCGATCACGGTCGGCAGGTCGCCCAGGTAGTGCGGCTTGCCGTCGCGGTAGTTCAGGCGGCAGAAGATGCCCAGGATTTTCAGGTGGCGCTGCAGGGCCACGTACTCGAAGTCGCGGTAGAACGCGTCGATGTCCGGGTTCACCGGCAGGCCGACCTGCTTGGCGCTCTGCCAGTAGCGCACCACCCAGTCGAGCACGAATTCCTCGTCCCACTGGACGTAGGCGTCGCGCAGCAGCGAGGCCAGGTCGTAGGCGACGGGGCCGTACACGGCATCCTGGAAGTCCAGCACGCCCGGGTTGCCGCGGTCGAGGAACATCAGGTTGCGGGAGTGGAAATCGCGGTGCATGAACACCTGCTGCTGGGCCAGCACGTTGGCGGCGATGGCGTCGAACACCTTGTTCAGCTGGGCGCGCTGCGCCTCGGTCAGCGTCACGCCCAGGTGGCGCTCGACGAACCATTCCGGGAACAGGTTCAGTTCGCGCAGCACGAAGGCGCGGTCGAACTCCGGCAGCACGCCGGCCTGGCTGGTGAGCTGGAACTTGATCAGGGCGTCGACGGCATCCGAGTACATGAAGTTGGCGTTGTCGGCGTCCAGGCGCTGCAGGTAGGTGGTGGTGCCGAGGTCGGACAACAGCAGGAAGCCGTTGTCGACGTCGCGCGCGACGATCGCCGGCACGGTCACGCCGGCGTCGAACAGCAGGCCGTCGACGTGGATGAAGGCGGGGACGTTCTCGCGCTCGGGCGGCGCGTCCATGGCGATCAGGGTGGCGCCGAGCTTGTCGCGTAGCGCCGGCACAACATCGAGGCGGAAGTAGCGGCGGAAGCTGGCGTCGGACGAGGCAGGGCGCAGGCTCCCGGCGTCGACCAGGTCCAGCGTGCCCAGCCATGCGGTCAGCTGGGCCAGCCGGGCGTCCTTGTCGGCGGCGGCGGGAGAGTGTTGAGACAGAGAAGACATGAAGCGTCCTGAGGAATCCGGTTGGCGAAAATATTCCCATATAATAAGGGATTCAATCCAAAAAATCGCCCTCTATGGTGCAACGCGATCTTCCATGAGCTGGATTACGGCCCTACCATTCCCATCGCGGCGGACCGCCGCCTTGTCCGCCCTCGTCGCCGTGGCGTCGGCGCCGCTGTACGCGCAGACCTTGCCGCAGGCGGCCGTGCCCGCCACAGGCACGCCGGCCGTCCCGGCCAATGCGCGCGCCGACGAGCAGGAGCTGCCGGTCACCATGCGCGCCGAGGAGCTGACCGGCCGTCCCGACCGCGAACTGAACCTGTTCCGCGACGTCGAGATCACGCGCGGCGCGACCGGCATCACGGCCGACACGGCCTGCTACCGGCGCGTCGAGGACGAGGTCACGGCCGAGGGCAACATCAATATGTGGCGCTTCGGCGACCGCTACAAGGGCGATGCCCTGCAGCTGAACCTGGAAACCGGCAAGGGCTGGGTGCTGCACCCGTCCTACCACCTGGCGTTGAACAACGCGCAAGGCACCGCGCGGCGCATCGATTTCCTGGGCGAGGACCAGGCGCTGGTCGAGGACGGCACCTACAGCACCTGCGAAGGCCCGAATCCCGACTGGTACCTGAAGTCGAGCAACCTGCGCCTGGACCAGGGCCGCGACGTCGGCACCGCCGGCAAGACGCTGATCTATTTCAAGGACGTGCCGATCCTCGGCACGCCGGCGCTGTCGTTCTCGCTGTCCGGCGCGCGCCGCTCGGGCTGGCTGCCGCCGACCATCGGCGCGGGCTCCAAGGGCTCGGCCGAGGTCATGGTGCCGTACTACGTCAACATCGCGCCGAACCGCGACCTGACGCTGTACCCGCGCTACATGTTCGACCGCGGCCTGCAGCTGGGCGCCACCGGGCGCTACATCGGCGACACCGGCAACGGGCTGCTGTACAGCGGCGAGACCCACGTCGAGGTGCTGGCCAACGACCGCGTGGCGCACCGCGACCGCTGGTGGATCGACACCGTGCACACCCAGGCGATCACGCCGAACTGGTCGTACGGCTGGAACGCGCACGCCGCGTCCGACGACGAATACCCGTCCGACTTCTCGCGCACCGTGTCGGCATCGGCCGTGCGCCAGCTGCTGCGCGAGCTGCGCACCGACTACGCCGGCCAGTACTGGAGCCTGAACGCGCGCGTGCAGAGCTACCAGGTGCTGCAGGACCCGGGCGCCGCCACCAATCCGGCGCTGACGGTGCCGCGTCCGTACGACCGCCTGCCGCAGATTAACTTCCATGCCGGCCGCTACGACGTGCTGGGCGGCTTCGACTGGACGCTGGACGCCGAGGCCGTGCGCTTCTCGCATCCGGACGAAGGCGTGGTGCAGGGCAACCGCGCCAACGTCGTCGGCCAGGTCAGCTATCCGATCGTGCGCCCGGGCTGGTTCTTCACGCCCAAGGCGATCATGCACGCCACGCGCTACGACCTGGACAGCAACCCGCTGGGCGACCGCCAGATCACGCGCACGCTGCCGACCGTCTCGCTGGACTCCGGCATGATCTTCGAGCGCGACGCCAGGTTCTTCGGCAAGGAAGCCACCCAGACGCTGGAGCCGCGGCTGTTCTACGTGCGCACGCCGTACCGCAACCAGGATGCGGTGCCGAACTTCGACACGGGCGTGGCCGGTTTCAACTACGCCCAGCTGTTCACGGAAAACCGCTTCGTCGGCGCCGACAAGGTGTCGGACGCGAACCAGCTCACCGCCGCCATCGTCTCGCGCTTCATCGAGACCAACGGCGTCGAGCGCCTGCGCCTGGCGGTCGGCAGCCGCTACTACTTCACCGATCCCGAAGTGCGCCTGAACACGTTCGAGCAGCGCAACCAGAAGCGTTCCGACGCGCTGCTGGCGGCCTCGGGCCGCATTTCCGAGTCCTGGAGCTTCGACAGCGGCGTACAATACGACGCGCAGGCGCGCAGCCTGTACAGCACCAACGTCGGCGTGCAGTACCAGCCGGCGCCGATGAAGGTGCTGAACCTGGAGTACCGCTTCCAGCGCGATACCTTCGGCATCGTCAACGGATTCCGCAACGCGGACGTTTCCGCCCAGTGGCCGTTGTCGCAGCGCTGGTACGGCGTCTCGCGGGTCAGCTACTCGGTGCGCGACCGCAAGCTGCTCGAGAGCCTCGTCGGGCTCGAGTACAAGGCCGATTGCTGGGTGTTCCGGATGGGCGCGCAGCGCTTCGTGACGGCCGCGCAGACGGTGTCGACGCCGATCTTCTTCCAGCTCGAGCTCAACGGCCTGTCGCGCCTGGGCTTCGGCAACCCGCTGGAAACCTTCAACAAGAGCATCCCGGGCTATACCCGGCTGAACACGAACGTCGGCCGCCCCTGAAGCGGCCGGGCCATGGACAAAACAACCCTGAAATGAGTGCTTTCCTGATTATGCGTACCACCCACACCAAGCTGGCCGCGGCGCTGCTGTGCGCCCTCGCGACCGGCAACGTCCTGGCCCAGGCTGCGGCCCAGCCGCAGGCGCAGGCTCCCGCCGCCGCCGCGCCGGCTGCGGCACCGGCCGCACCGGCCGCCAAGGCGAACGGCGGCTTCCTGCCGCCGGCGGCGAGCAGCGCCAAGGTCATCGATTCGGTCTATGTCGTCGTCAACGACGAAGTCATCACCAAGCGCGAAGTCGACAACCGCGTGAATGAGATCACCCACCGCCTGCAGGCGCAGCAGGCCCAGTTGCCGGCCCCGGACGACCTGCGCCGCCAGGTCGTCGAAGCCATGATCACCGAGCGCGCCCAGCTGCAGCTGGCCAAGGAAATGGGCGTGCGCGTCAGCGACACCGAGCTCGATCGGGCGATCGGCCGCATCGCCGAGAACCAGAAGATGAGCGTGCAGGACATGCGCAACGCGATGGAGAAGGAGGGCATGACCTTCCCGCAGTTCCGCGAGCAGATCCGCAACGAGATCATGATGCAGCGCCTGATCGACCACGAGGTCGACAGCAAGATCCAGGTCTCGGAAGCCGAGATCGACACCTACCAGGCCGCCGAGAAGGCCGCCGCCGCGGAACGCGTCGAGATGGACATCTCGCAGATCGTCGTGCGTACCCCGGAAAACGCCTCGCCCGAGCAGATCGCCGCGCGCAAGGCCCGCGCCGACGAGGTGGCGCGCCAGCTGCGCACCGGCGCCGACTTCGCCAAGATGGCCGCCACCTATTCCGATTCGCCGGACGCCCTCAAGGGCGGCGTGATCGGCTGGCGCGACCCGGACCGCCTGCCGCAGCTGATCGCCACCGAACTGCGCAAGCTCAAGCCGGGCCAGGTCACGCCGGTCCTGCGCACCAACTTCGGCTTCCTGATCCTCAAGCTGTCGGCCGAGCGCAAGCAGGAAGCCCAGCAGCAGGCGGACCAGGCGGTCATCCAGCAGACCCACGCCCGCCACATCCTGCTGAAGGTCACCCCGACCATGACGGCGGACGAGGCCAAGAAGAAGCTGGCCGACCTGAAGGCGAAGATCGACGCCAAGCAGATCAGCTTCGAGGATGCGGCGCGCCAGAACTCGCAGGACGGTTCGGCTTCCAAGGGCGGCGACCTGGGCTGGCTGGCCCCGGGCGACGCGCTGCCGGAATTCGAGAACCCGATGAATGCGCTGAAGGTGGGCGAGGTATCGGACGTGATCCAGACCCCGTTCGGCTTCCACCTGATCCAGGTGATCGAGCGCAAGAGCGAAGACGTCTCGAAGGAGAAGGAACGCGCGATGGCGCGCCAGGTCCTGACCGACCGCAAGCGCCAGGAAGCGCTGGAAGACTGGTCGCGCCAGGTGCGCGACCGTGCCTACGTCGAGTTCCGCGAGGAGCAGTAAGGTCATGGCCGTGCAGGGCGCGCGCCCCAACCTGGCCGTCACGGTCGGCGAGCCGGCCGGCATCGGCCCGGAAATCTCGATCCGCGCGGCCTGGGCGTTGCGCGGCGAGGCCCGCTGCGTGCTGGTCGGCGACGCCGCCTTCCTGTCGCTCACGGCCAGCCTGATCGATCCGGCCATCCGGCTGTCCGCGCTCTCGACGCTGGCGCTGCGCCACAGCGGCTTGCCGCACTTCGGCCCGGACACGATTCCCGTCGTCGACGTGCCGGTCGACGCCTTCGTCGAGCCGGGCAAGCTGGATGCGGCCAACGGCCGCGCCGTGCTGGCCACGCTCGACCTGGCCGTCGAGGGCGTGCAGGCGGGCTGGTTCGACGCCATCGTCACCGCGCCGCTGCAGAAAAGCACCATCAACGACGCCGGCGTCGCCTTTTCCGGCCATACCGAATACCTGGCCGAAAAGACCGGCACGCCGCAGGTCGTCATGATGCTGGCCGGTTCGCCCGGCGAGGACGAACCCTACCTGCGCGTGGCGCTGGCCACCACGCACCTGCCGCTCAAGGACGTGCCGGGCGCCATCACCCGCGCCGGCCTGGCGCGCGTGCTGGACATCCTGCACGCCGACCTGCGCGACAAGTTCGGCATCGCCGCGCCGCGCATCCTGGTGACGGGCCTGAACCCGCATGCCGGCGAGAACGGCTATCTCGGCCGCGAGGAGATCGACGTCATCGCGCCGGCGCTGCAGGAGGCGCAGGCGCGCGGCATCGATGCGCGCGGCCCGTATCCGGCCGACACCCTGTTCCAGCAAAAATACCTGCGCGACGCCGACGCCGTGCTGGCCATGTACCACGACCAGGGCCTGCCCGTGCTCAAGCACGCCACCTTCGGCCGCGGCGTCAACATCACCCTCGGCCTGCCGCTGATCCGCACCTCGGTCGACCACGGCACCGCGCTCGACCTGGCCGCGCAGGGCCTCGGCCTGGCCGACTGCGGCAGCATGGAAGAGGCGATCCGCGTCGCCGCCGCCATGGTCGCGGCGCGCCGCGCCTGAGCCCGCGCGCGGGCATCCCAACCTTCAAGAACAACCATGAAACACGTAGCCCGCAAGCGCTTCGGCCAGAACTTCCTGACCGACGACCACGTCCTCCACAACATCATCGATGCGATCGGCCCGCGCCGCGGCGATACCATGGTCGAGATCGGCCCCGGCCTGGCCGCGATGACCTCGCTGCTGCTCAAGGAACTCGACCACATGCACGTCGTCGAGCTCGACCGCGACCTGGTGACGCGCCTGGAAAAGGCGTATCCGCGCGAGCGCCTCACCGTCCATTCGGGCGACGCGCTGAAGTTCGACTTCGGCGGCATCCCGGTCCCGGAAGGAAAACGGCTGCGCGTGGTCGGCAACCTGCCGTACAACATCTCCAGCCCGCTGCTGTTCCACCTGGCGGACTTCGCCCACCTGGTCGAGGACCAGCACTTCATGCTGCAGAAGGAAGTGGTGGAACGCATGGTGGCCGAGCCGGGCACCAAGGCCTACAGCCGCCTGTCCGTGATGCTGCAATGGCGCTACGACATGGCGATGCTGTTCGTGGTGCCGCCGACGGCCTTCGATCCGCCGCCGCAGGTCGATTCCGCGATCGTGCGCATGGTGCCGACGCGGCGCCAGCTGCCGGCCGACGCCGCCACGCTGGAAGCCGTGGTCGCCAAGGCGTTCTCGCAGCGGCGCAAGGTGATCCGCAATTGCGTGGCCGGCATGTTCACGGAACAGCAACTGGTCGAGGCCGGCATCGATCCGGGCGCGCGCCCGGAAGCGGTGGGGCTGGAACAGTACGTGGCGCTGGCGAACATCCTCAAGCCGGCCGTGTAGCAGGGTGGGCAGCGCACACGTAGCGTGGTTGCGGACGCAGCGGTAGCGCTGCCCCCCTACGTCCAATGGCGGCGGGCCCGCTCGAACACCAGCGCGCCCACCCGTTTTCCCAGCGCGCACGGCGCAATCCGTCGCCCGGCGCCGCCGCCGAAGCGGCGCAGCACCTCGGCCGCCGCGGCGTCGCAGGCGCGCGCCGCGTCCACGGCCGCGGCCTGCGCGGCCAGCGCCGCATCCGCCAGCGCATTGCCCAGCGCGAAATACAGCAGCACGTCCCGGTCGTCGCCACCGCCCTCGCGCGCGGCCAGCCCGCGCGCCCATGCCCAGCAGTGCAGGGGCGCCGCCATGCAGGCGGTCCGGTCCGGCGCGGTCCGGCGTCCGATGGCCAGCACCGCCGGCGCGAACGGCCCCATGCCGGCGTGCCATGCATCCAGCATGGCGGCGGCCTGGGCGCGGCCGATGCCTGCCGGACTGAGCTGGCAGGCCGGCGCCGCCGGATCGAGCCCGAGGCTGGCCATGTGCATGTCCAGCACCGGGCGCTGCGCCGGGAACAGCGCGGCCAGCATGGTCCAGGCCGCGTGCGACATCGCGGCGGCCTTGCCGGCGCCGTTGCGCTCGGCGCGCGGCAGCCGTACCGCCACCCCGGGCGTGCTCTGGCGCGCATCGCGTTCGTAGGCCGCCCAGGCGTTGTACATGCCCGTATGCAGGGCGGCGAGCGCCTGCGCGGCCGTGCGGGCCTGCGGGCGCAGGATGCGCACCGCCTCCAGCGCCACGTCGTTCCACCCCGCCACCGTCCCCGCCTGCGCGCCGCCGGCGCGCCCCGCGCGCACCTGTGGCGTCGCCCCCGCTCCTGCTCCCGCTTCCGCTCCCGCATCCAGTTCCAGCACGTCCCTGCGCATCATCCCGGCCTCCTCGTTCCGTCCCCGGCGAGTATCGCCAGCACGGTCCAGGCCGCTGTTGAGCGCACGCATGTGTCGGCGAGCTCTTGCGCAACGCACAATCCGGTTTTTTGCGCTTCCATCCCGCGTTTTTTGCAGTTCGTCGCAGTCCGCTGGAAGGGAGACAGGCGCCGGCCTACAGTAACACCATGCAAAGCCGATCCGGCTTCCCGATGAACCGCAACGAACCCCGAAGGAGAACATCATGAACGTCCTCAAACACATGGAAGCGATCTTCCTGGCCGCCGCCGTCCTCGTCGTCGGCACCAGCTACGCCAACGCCGCCGGCGCGCTGAAACAGGTCCGCTACGACGCCCAGGTCTCGGTCGAGAACCAGCAGGTCGCCGTCGTGAAAGTCAGCGCCAAGCGCCTGAGCGACGCCGGCAAAGCCGCACTGTGATCGACACCCGCCAATCCCCACCACGCAAGGAGAACAGCATGAACGTCCTGAAGAACATGGAAGCCCTCTTCCTCGCCGCCGCCGTCCTCGTCGTCGGCACCAGCTACGCCAACGCCGCCGGCGCACTGCAGCAGGTGCGCTACGATGCCCAGGTATCGATCGAGGGCCAGCAGGTCGCCGTCGTGAAGGTCAGCGCCAAGCGCCTGGGCGATGCCCGGTAACGAGCGGCAATCAGCAACACGCGACACGCGGTAACGGCAGCAGGCAGCAGGCAGCAGACAGCAGACAGGCAGATAAGCAGCAGATCGATCGCGGCGCCGCGCAGGACGCAGGCGCGCAAGGCAGCAAACGTCGTCCCGGTGCACAGGGGCGGCAGGCCGCGGGAGCGGCAAGGATTCGACGATTCGACGGTGGCGCAGGCGCGCGTCCCGTCCGACACCCGGCCAGGCGATGCGCCATCCCGGCCAAGACGCGCAAAAAACGGACAAAAAAAAGCCCGCTGTTGGGCGGGCTTAAATCCAATTCTTTTTGAGGAGAGTTGGAGGAGACAGGAAGCATTATGCTGCGTTACAGCATATCAGTCCAATTTTTGTTTGGAATACATGATATGCATTTTATTTATTTCTCTTCCGTTCCATTCTCTCCGTGTCACGTCACTTGCAGGTGACCACCAGGTTGGTGACGCCGTTCGCCTTTTCGGCGGCATCGTCCATCGTGCCGGCGCCGGTGCCGTTGGCGCCGCCGGCCACGGTGCAGGTCTGGCCGGTAGGCTGGGTCAGCACGGTGACGCCGTAGGTGTTGGCGTAAGGAACGGCGCTCAGCGCGAAGGCGAGGTCGGCGCCGGTCGGCTTGTTGTTGGCATCCACCACCGGCGACGCCGTATAGGTGCTGTTGCTGCCGTTGGCCAGCACCAGGCCGGTGGTCGTCAGGCCCTTGATGGTGCCGCTCAGCGCGTAGGCGTTGATGGTGCAGCTATAGTAGATGTCGATCTTGGACAGCTGGCCGGCGGTGCCGTTCTTCGGGAACTGGACCGCGCCGCAGCTCTGGTGCGCCGGCATCGCGCCCAGCGCGGTCGCGGTCGCGCCCTTCGGGATCACGTCGTAGGTCTGGCCGTACTCGATCTGGTTCGGGAAGACGAAGGTGACGTTCGGGATGCTGCCGTCGGCGTTCTTGGCCGGCGGGGCGACCGTCTGCTCCATGCCGTTGGTGGTGAGCACCAGGCCCGGGTAGAGCACGTTGAGGACGGTCACGTTGATCGGGAAGGTCGCCTTGCCGCCGGCGCCGCACGACGCCAGCGTGACGGTCGCCGCCAGGGCCAGCGCCTTGCCTGCGAGGGAAAACTTCATGTATTTCTCCATTCGAATCAAACGCAGGTGACGACGACGTTGTCGACCAGGTCGGTCGCACCCATGGTGCCGGCGCCCTTGCCGTTGGTGCCGCCCGTGACCGAGCAGACCTGGCCGGCCGGCTGGGTCAGCACGGTGACGCCGTAGGGACCGTCTTCGTAGACCGGGGTCATGGCCACGCTGGTCGCGCCAGGCGCGACGTCGCGGCGGTCGCTGCCGTTGACGATGACGAGGCCGGTGCCGGTCAGGCCGCGCACGGCGACCGAGAACTCGTGCTTCTTGATCTCGCAGACCACGGTGATCTGGGCGATCGTGTAATAGTTGGCGCGCGCCTTGCCGTTGTTGACGACGCAGGTCTTGACGTTCGACGGCAGTGCCGAGTACGTGATGTCGAAGGCGTCGTCGGTCGAGACGCGCTGCTCGAACTGGAACGAGGTGTAGGGCGCGGTGACGGCGACCGTGTTGCCGCCGTTTTTCAGGACCAGGCCGTCCTTCGTGACGCCGCTCACCGAGCCGTACAGGTACAGGTCGCCGTCGCCGCCGCCGCAAGCGGACAGGCCCAGCGCGCATGCCAGCGTGACAACACCGGCACGCAGGATCGAACTCTTCATCAGGATCTCCAATTGGACGGGCGTGTGGCGCGCATGTGCGGCGCCGGCTCCGCGGAAAGAAAAATGCCCATCATTTTAGTGCATTTGGCAAGCGCCCAGTCCTTTTGCCTTTGTATCACGGTGTAACGATGGGTTCCGCGCAACGCTTGCGCCGGCTGCGCGGGCGGTATGCCATTGATTTTCGGTGCCGCCCTCGCTATGCTTGGGCGCTCCCCACCCCGTCCCCAAGCATGACCAGCACCCGCCGCGCCTGGCCCAAGGCCATCCTGTTCGACCTCGACGACACCCTGTGGCCGATCGCTCCCACGATCCTGCGCGCCGAGGAAACCATCCATGCCTGGCTGCGCGAGCACGCGCCGCGCGTGGCCGCGCGCCACACCATCGAGAGCCTGCGCCAGGCGCGTCTGGACCTGCTGGCGCAACGGCCCGAGCTGGGCCTCGACATGGGCAAGCTGCGCCGCGCCGGCCTGCAGGCCGCCTTCGCCGAAGCCGGCGAGGACGCGGCCAAGATCGACGCGGCGATGGACACGTACTTCGCCGCGCGCAATACCGTGGAACCCTACGCGGACGTGCTGCCGGGCCTGCAGCGCCTGCAGGACCTGGTGCTGGTCGGCTCGGTCTCGAACGGCAACGCCGACCTGCGCACGATCGGCCTGTCGCACCATTTCAAGGTCTCGGTGGCGGCGCACCAGCTGGGCGTGGCCAAGCCGGATGCGGCGATCTTCCTGGCCGCCTGCCGCGCGCTGGGCGTCGACCCGGCGGACGCGGTCTACGTCGGCGACGACGTCCTGCTCGACGTGCAGGGCGCCCAGCGCGCCGGCCTGCGCGCCGTCTGGATGAACCGCACCGGTTCCACCAGGCACCTGGAGCACGAGGTGGTGCCGGATGCGATCGTGCGCGACGTCGGCGAATTGCTGGACTGGCTCGAACGCGAACATGCGCACGTGCACGGATGACCGCACACCCCCGCCCGCGAAAGCGGCATAATGGCAACCGGACGACATCAACGAGGCGGCCGCCGCCCACTCACTAGCGTATGCAACTCGATCACCGTGCACAAACCCTGCTGAAGGCCCTCGTCGAGCGCTACATCGCCGACGGCCAGCCGGTCGGTTCGCGCGCGCTGTCGAAGATTTCCGGCCTCGATCTCTCGCCGGCCACGATCCGCAACATCATGGCCGACCTCGAGGAAATGGGCTACGTCGCCAGTCCGCACACGTCGGCGGGCCGGATCCCGACGCCGCGCGGCTACCGCCTGTTCGTCGACACGCTGCTCACCGTGCGGCAGATCGACGAGAACGCCGTCGAAGCCGGCATGCGCCTGCCCGCGCACCAGCCGCAGAAGGTCATCGCCAACGCGGCCCAGATGCTGTCCTCGCTGTCGCAGTTCGCCGGCGTCGTGCAGAGCCCGCGGCGCGAGTCGGCGTTCCAGCAGATCGAATTCCTGCGCCTGTCCGAAAAACGCATCCTGCTCGTCATCGTCGACCCGCGCGGCGACGTCCAGAACCGCCTGCTGCCGACCGACGTCGACTATTCGCCGTCCCAGCTCACGCAATCGGCCAATTACCTGAACCAGCATTTCGCCGGCCTGTCGTTCGACGAGGTGCGTGCGCGCCTGACCGGCGAACTGCGCCAGTTGCGCGACGACATGGGCCGGCTGATGCAGGCGGCCGTCGAGGCCGGCAGCGAGGCGCTGGCCGAGACCGACGGCATGGTGATCGCCGGCGAACGCAACCTGCTGTCGGTGGCCGACCTGTCGTCCAACATGAGTTCGCTGCGCCAGATGTTCGAGATGTTCGAGCAGAAGACGGGGCTGATGCAGTTGCTCGACGTCTCCAGCAAGGCCGGCGGCGTGCAGATCTTCATCGGCGGCGAATCCAAGCTCGTGCCGCTGGACGAGATGAGCGTCGTCACCGCGCCCTACGAGGTCAACGGCAAGATCGTCGGCACGCTGGGCGTGATCGGGCCGACCCGCATGGCCTACGAGCGCGTGATTCCCATCGTCGACATCACGGCCAAGCTGCTGTCCAGCGCGCTCAGCCAGTCCTGATCACGGTGCCGGCGCCGCGCGCGGCGCCCAAAAAAAACCGCCCGGCGCGGCGGGCGGCATGTCGCGTGGCGGACGCCGCGCAGGTCAGTGGTTCCGGCGCGGGCAGTCCTGCTTGACGCAGTTGCCGTAGATGGCCAGCGCGTGTTCGGTGATCCTGAAGCCGCGCTCGGCGGCGATCTTTTGCTGGCGGACCTCGATTTCCTCGTCGTAGAACTCCTCGACGTGGCCGCAGTCGAGGCACACCAGGTGGTCGTGGTGCGAACCGGCGTTCAGTTCGTAGATGGCCTTGCCGGTCTCGAAGTGGTTGCGGTTCAGCAAGCCGGCCTGCTCGAACTGGGTCAGCACGCGGTACACGGTGGCCAGGCCCACGTCCATGTTCTCGCTCAGCAGGGTCTTGTAGACGTCTTCCGCCGTCAGGTGCCGTACCGGACTGTTCTGGAAAATCTCCAGGATCTTCAGGCGCGGCAGGGTCGCTTTGAGGCCGCTGGCCTTCAGGTCGGTTGGGTTATTGCTCATGTTTTGTTACTCGTAGATGGGCGGAGTGCTTTATGATATAGCGTTTTCGGTGCTCCCGCGTAGTCGGAAGCCGCGAAAAACGCCGCCGCACGCAGTTTTTTTGTCAAGAAAAATACTGTAAGGGCATACAGCAGTGTAACACTGCCGCGCCCGGGACGTGCGGCAGGCAAGATGCGGTTCCCACCGTTTTTAAGGTCAGTATTAAGGTCACTTCATGCGCACCAAGACAGCCGTTCTCCATCGTTCCCACGCCCGGGCCGCGCTCGTGGCCGGTCTCGCCTGCACGACGCTGGCGCTCTCCGGCTGCGCATCCTGGCGTAACCAGACCAAGCCGGCGGCGCCGGTGGATACCGCGCCGGCCGCGGTCGCGCTGGATGCCGGCAAGTCCGCGGCCATCGCGAATTCGGGCGCGCAAACCACCACCGTCACCAAGCTGCAGAAATTCCTGTGGGTGTTCTCGCCCTACCGCCCGGACATCCAGCAGGGCAACTTCGTGTCGCAGGAAATGCTCGACCAGCTCAAGGTCGGCCAGACCCGCGACCAGGTCAAGTTCATCCTCGGCTCGCCGCTGCTGGCGGACGCCTTCCATGCCGACCGCTGGGACTACCCGTTCTACCTGGCGCGCGGCAACGGCGAGCTGACCACCAGCCGCGTCACCGTCTACTTCAAGGACAACCAGGTCGCGCGCATCGACGGCGGCAACCTGCCGAGCGAGCGCGACTACATCAACCGCCTGATCGGCATCTCGAAGTACGAACAGAAGACCGAGGCCGAATCGCTCGACGAACTCAAGCGCCGCCGCGAATCGTCGGCCGCCAAGGGGGAGTGAGCATGGCGCAGTTGAAGATCGCCGTCGCCGGCGCCAGCGGCCGCATGGGCCGCATGCTGATCGACGCCATCGCCGCGGCACCGGACGCCACGCTGGCGGGCGCGCTCGACCGCGAAGGGTCGCCGTTCATCGCCTCCGACGCCGGCGCCTTCTCGGGCCAGCTGACGGGCATCGTGATCCAGTCCGACCTCGACAAGGGCCTGGCCGGCGCCGACTACCTGATCGACTTCACCCGCCCGGAAGGCACGCTGCGCCACCTGGACTACTGCGCCATGCACGGTATCAAGGTGATCGTCGGCACCACCGGCTTCGACGAGGCCGGCAAGGCCGCCATCGCCGCCGCGGCGCAGAAGACGGCGGTCGTGTTCGCCCCGAACATGAGCATCGGCGTGAACGTCACGCTGAAGCTGCTCGAAATGGCCGCAAAGAATTTCTCTGAAGGCTATGACATCGAGATCATCGAGGCCCACCACCGCCACAAGGTCGACGCCCCGTCCGGCACCGCGCTGAAGATGGGCGAGGTGATCGCCGATGCGCTGGGCCGCGACCTGAAGGCATGCGCCGTCTATGGCCGCGAAGGCGTGACCGGCGAGCGCGACCCGTCGACGATCGGCTTCGCCACCGTGCGCGGCGGCGACATCGTGGGCGACCACACCGTGCTGTTCGCCGGCACCGGCGAGCGCATCGAGATCAGCCACAAGTCCAGCAGCCGCGTCAGCTACGCCCAGGGCGCGCTGCGCGCCGCGCGCTTCCTGGCCGACAAGCCCACCGGCCTGTACGACATGCAGGACGTGCTGGGCCTGAACGGCTGAGTCTTTCCCCGGCGCACCGCCCGCCGAACTGGACGGCCGTGCCGGCGCCGTGCTGGCATACTGGCCCCGGGGCGGGCGTTTTCATTGCTGCCGCAAGCACACCGTCAATGAAGGAGATTTCCATGGCCACCGTCGAACTGAACGGCGCCGCGATCGTCGACGCCGAAAGCTTCCACGCCGAGAGCGCGCGCGCCTTCGGCTTCCCGGACTCGTATCCGCACACCATGGATTCCTGGGTCGACTGCCTCAGTTACCTGCGCGACGAGGACGGCATGAGCAGCGTGCGCCTCAAGGAAGACGAGGTGCTGCACATCGTCGTCACGCATTCCGACGCCCTGCGCGAACGCGCGCCGGACGTGCTCGAGGAGATGGCGTTCTGCATCATCGGCATCAACGAGCGCTACGAGGACTATGGCGAGAAGCCGGCGCTGGAACTCGAGCTGAAATAAGCATCGTCTGCAGGCAGGGTGGACGGCGCTGTCGTCCACCCATTCGGCCGGCGCGCGCATGGCCGCACATGACGCATGCATCGTTCGAACGCGTGGACGGCGAAGCCGTCCACCCTACAGTCCACCAACGCCGGTTGACGCATCAGCCGGTATAATGTTCTGCTCACCTCCTTCTCACCCGCAGAACATCATGCAAGATAAATATAGTCCAGCCGAAGTCGAACAGGCCGCCCAGGCCTACTGGAAGTCGATCGACGCCTACAAGGCCGTCGAGAACGACCCGCGTTTCCCGAAAGGAAAGTATTACGCCTGCTCGATGCTGCCCTACCCGTCGGGCAAGCTGCACATGGGTCACGTGCGCAACTATACGATCAACGACGTGATGTATCGCTACCTGCGGATGAACGGCTACAACGTCTTGATGCCGATGGGCTGGGACGCCTTCGGCATGCCGGCGGAGAACGCGGCGATGGCCAACAACGTGCCGCCCGCGGAGTGGACCTATTCGAACATCGCCCACATGCGCGGCCAGATGGAGTCGATGGGCCTGGCGATCGACTGGTCGCGCGAGATGACCGCCTGCAAGCCGGACTACTACAAGTGGAACCAGTGGATGTTCCTCAAGATGCTCGAGAAGGGCATCATCTACCAGAAGACCGGCACCGTGAACTGGGACCCGGTCGACCAGACCGTGCTGGCCAACGAGCAGGTCATCGACGGCCGTGGCTGGCGCTCGGGCGCGGTGGTGGAAAAGCGCGAGATCCCGATGTACTACGTGCGCATCACCGACTACGCCGACGAGCTGCTGGAGCACGTCGAGAGCAAGCTGCCGGGCTGGCCGGAGCGCGTGCGCATCATGCAGGCCAACTGGATCGGCAAGTCGACCGGCGTGCGCTTCGCCTTCCCGCACGTGATCATGGACGAGCAGGGCGAGCTGGTGGGCGACGGCAAGCTGTACGTGTTCACCACCCGCGCCGACACGATCATGGGCGTGACCTTCTGCGCCGTCGCCGCCGAGCACCCGCTGGCCCAGCTGGCCGCCAGGGACAATCCGGACCTGCAGGCCTTCATCGCCGAGTGCAAGCAGGGTTCCGTCATCGAGGCCGACATGGCCACGATGGAAAAGAAGGGCATGCCCACGGGCTTGACCGTCATGCACCCGATCACGGGCGAGGCCGTGCCGGTCTGGGTCGGCAACTACGTCCTGATGACCTACGGCGACGGCGCCGTGATGGGCGTGCCGGCGCACGACGAGCGCGACTTCGCGTTCGCGAAAAAATACGACCTGCCGATCAAGCAGGTGGTGGCCGTGGAAGGCGAGACCTTCTCGCTGGACGGCTGGCAGGAGTGGTACGGCGACAAGACGCGCGGCGTGCTGGTCGATTCGGGCAAGTACGACGGCCTGGACTACAACGCGGCCGTGAACGCCGTGGCCGGCGACCTGGCCGAGAAGGGCCTGGGCGACAAGAAGGTCACGTTCCGCCTGCGCGACTGGGGCATCTCGCGCCAGCGCTACTGGGGCACGCCGATCCCGATGATCCACTGCGAGACGTGCGGCACCGTGCCGGTCCCCGAGAAGGACCTGCCGGTCGTGCTGCCGGAAGACTGCGTCCCGGACGGCAGCGGCAATCCGCTCAAGAAGCACGAAGCCTTCCTGAAGGTGGACTGCCCGTGCTGCGGCGCGCCGGCGCGCCGCGAGACCGACACGATGGACACGTTCATCGACTCGTCCTGGTACTACATGCGCTATACGTCGCCGGGTTCGGACGACGCCATGGTCGACCCGGCGCGCAACGACTACTGGATGCCGATGGACCAGTACATCGGCGGCATCGAGCACGCCGTGCTGCACCTGCTGTACGCGCGCTTCTGGACCAAGGTGATGCGCGACTTCGGCCTGGTCAAGTTCGACGAACCGTTCGTCAACTTGCTCACGCAGGGCATGGTGCTGAACGAGACCTATTATCGCGAAGACGCATCCGGCAAGAAGACCTGGTACAACCCGGCCGACGTCGACCTCGTCTTCGACGACCGCGGCCGTCCGCAGGCCGCGGCGCTGAAGGCCGACGGCGCGCCGGTCGTGATCGGCGGCACCGAGAAGATGTCGAAGTCGAAGAACAACGGCATCGACCCGCAGGCCCAGATCGAGCAGTACGGCGCCGACACCGCGCGCCTGTTCACCATGTTCGCGGCGCCGCCGGAACAGACGCTGGAATGGTCGGAATCGGGCGTGGAAGGCGCGAGCCGCTTCCTGCGCCGCGTCTGGGCCTTCGCCCATGCGCAGCGCGAGCGCATCGCCGCCGCGCTGGCCGGCCAGCAGCAAGGCACCCTGGAAGACGCGCACAAGACCCTGCGCCGCGAAGTGCACAAGGTGCTGCAGCAGGCCGACTACGACTTCAAGCGCATCCAGTACAACACCGTGGTCTCGGCGTGCATGAAGATGCTCAACACGCTGGAATCGAGCAAGCTGGCCGAGGGCGCCGCGGGCGACGCCGTGATCGCCGAAGGCCTGTCGATCTTCCTGCGCATGCTGAACCCGGTGGCGCCGCACATCACCCACGCGCTGTGGCAGGAACTCGGCTACGCGAAGGTGTACGGCGACATCCTCGACGTGCGCTGGCCGGAAGTCGACCCGGCGGCGCTGGAACAGGCGGAGATCGAGCTGATGATCCAGGTGAACGGCAAGCTGCGCGGTGCGGTCAAGGTCGCGAAGGACGCCGACAAGGCGGCCATCGAAGCGGCCGCGCTGGCCTCGGAAGCGGTGCAGAAGTTCGTCGAAGGCACGCCGAAGAAGGTCATCGTCGTCCCCGGCAAGCTCGTCAACATCGTGGTGTAAGCGATGCGCGCCCTCATCACCAAACGGGCGGCGCTGCGCGCGGCCGCGGCCCTGCTGATCGCAGGCACGGCCGCGGGCTGCGGCTTCCAGCTGCGCGGCGCGAACGGCAGCTACACGATGCCGTTCCAGAGCATCTACCTGGGCCTGCCGGACACGTCGGCGCTGGGCGTCGAACTCAAGCGCAACCTGCGCGCCGGCGGCCAGGTCGTCGTCACCGACACGGCGGACGGCGCGCAAGCCCAGTTCGTGCTGCTGGGCGAAGTGCGCAACAAGTCGATCCTGTCGCTGAACAGCCTGGGCCGCGTGCGCGAATACCTGCTGTCCTACACCGTGTCGTACACCGTGCGCGACGCCAAGGGCGCCGTGCTGGTGGCGCCGACCGAGATCTCGCTGCGCCGGAACATGGCGTTCGACGAGACCCAGGTGCTGGCCAAGGAATCCGAGGAAGCGCTGCTGTACCGCGACATGCAGGCCGACCTGGTGCAGCAGATCATCCGCCGCCTGGCCGCGATGAAGAACGCGGGTTGAAACAGCCGAAAGGGAAGGAACGCCATGCAGTTGCGGCCTGAGGCGCTCGACGGGCACCTCGCCAAGGGGCTCGCGCCCCTGTACGTGATCACCAGCGACGAGCACCTGCTGGCGCTGGAAGCGGCGGACAAGATCCGCGCCAGGGCGCGCGCGCAGGGCTATTCCGAGCGCGACGTGCTCACGGTCGAGCGCAGCTTCAAGTGGGGCGAGCTGCTGGCCGCGAACCAGGCCATGTCGCTGTTCGGCGACAAGAAGCTGATCGAGCTGCGCATCCCCGGCGGCAAGCCGGGCAAGGACGGCAGCGCCGCGCTGCAGCACTACGCGAAGGACCTGAACCCCGACAACCTGACCCTGATCACGCTGCCCAAGCTGGACTGGCAGACGGCCAAGGCGGCCTGGGTGGGCGCGCTGCAGCAGGCCGCCGTCTACGTCGAGATCCCCAGCGTGGAACGGGCGCAGCTGCCGGGCTGGATCGGCATGCGCCTGGCCGCCCAGCAGCAGAGCGCCGATCGCCAGAGCCTGGACTTCATCGCGGATCGCGTCGAAGGGAATTTGCTGGCCGCGCACCAGGAAATCCAGAAACTGGGCCTGCTGTACGAACCGGGCAAGCTGGCCTACGAGCAGGTGCACGACGCCGTGCTGAACGTGGCGCGCTACGACGTGTTCAAGCTGTCCGAGGCGATGCTGGCCGGCGACCCGGCGCGCCTGGTGCGCATGCTGGAAGGCCTGAAGGGGGAAGGGGAGGCGCTGCCGCTGGTGCTGTGGGCGGTGTCGGAAGAGATCCGCACGCTGCTCAAGCTCAAGGCGGGGATGGCCCAGGGCCGGCCGCTGGGCGCGCTGCTCAAGGAATACCGCATCTGGGGGCCGCGCGAGCGCATGATGGAACCGGCGCTGCGCCGGATCGCCTTGCCGACGCTGGAAGCCGCGCTGCAGGAAGCGGCGCAGGTCGACCGCATGGTCAAGGGCCTGCGCGCCAGGCAGTTCGCGGGGGATGCGTGGGATGCGATGCTGCAGCTGGCGCTGCGCGTGGCGTCCTGAATACGGTGCGGATGGTTTGACGCTGGTTGGACGCGTGGACGGCTGTGCCGTCCACGCGTCCAACCGCAACCGGCATACCCGGCCACGAACCGGATGCCGACAACGATCGATACGTGCACGGCGATCCCGTTCACAGGACACCGGCATTGCCGGCCACATTGAACATACTGGACGAAGCACGATGGACATCACCACTACCATGCAGACGATGGGCCGGCAGGCCCGCATCGCCTCGCGCGCCATGGCGCGCGCCGACGGCGTCACCCGCAACAAGGCGCTGCTCCTGATCGCCGCGGCGATCGAGCGCGACAGCGCCCTGCTGCGCGCCGCCAACCAGCAGGACCTGGACGCCGCCCGCGCGAGCGGCCTGGCGCCGGCGCTGCTGGATCGCCTGGCCCTGTCGGACAAGGCGATCGCCACGATGGTCGAGGGCCTGCGCCAGATCGTCGCGCTGCCGGACCCGATCGGCGAGCTCTCCGGCATGAAATTCCGCCCGAGCGGCATCCAGGTCGGCCAGATGCGCGTGCCGCTGGGCGTCATCGGCATCATCTACGAAGCCCGTCCCAACGTGACCGTCGACGCGGCCGGCCTGTGCATCAAGAGCGGCAACGCCGCCATCCTGCGCGGCGGCTCGGAGGCGATCCACTGCAACCGCGCGCTGGCGCTGCTGGTGGCCGAGGGATTGCGCGGCGCCGGCCTGCCCGACCACGGCGTGCAGGTGGTCGACACCACCGACCGCGCCGCCGTCGGCGCCCTGGTCACGATGCCGGACTACGTGGACGTGATCGTGCCGCGCGGCGGCAAGGGCCTGATCGCGCGCCTGATGGCGGAAGCCACGGTGCCGATGATCAAGCACCTGGACGGCATCTGCCACGTCTACATCGACGCGCAGGCCGACATCGAGAAGGCGCTGCCGATCGCCCTGAACGCCAAGACCCACCGCTACGGCACCTGCAACACGATGGAGACGCTGCTGGTCGCGCGCGAGATCGCCCCGGCCGTGCTGCCGCGCCTGGCCGTGCTGTACGCCGACAAGGACGTCGAGCTGCGCGCCGACCCGGAAGCCGGCGCCATCCTGCAGGACTACCCGCGCCTGGCCGCCGCCACCGAGGAAGACTGGCGCACCGAATACCTGGCGCCGATCCTGGCCGTGAAGGTCGTCGCCGGCGTGGACGAGGCGATCGACCACATCAACACCTACTCGTCGAAGCACACCGACGCCATCGTCACCGAGGACTACACCCACGCCATGCGCTTCCTGCGCGAAGTGGATTCGGCCTCGGTGATGGTGAACGCCTCGACGCGCTTCGCCGACGGCTTCGAGTACGGCCTGGGCGCGGAGATCGGCATCTCCAACGACAAGCTGCATGCGCGCGGGCCGGTGGGGCTGGAAGGGCTCACGTCCCTCAAGTACGTCGTGTTCGGGCATGGCGAGGTGCGCCTGTAGGGACAGGCGCGTATACAATACCGTTTGCTCCGAAACCGTCGCCCCCGCGCAGGCGGGGGGCCAAGTTCTGCTTGCATCGTCGAGACGCCGGCAACATTGGGCCCCCGCCTGCGCGGGGGCGACGTACGTTGCCGTTTTCGCTCACAAGGACCCCCATGTACCTCTGGATCAAAGCCTTCCACATCGTCTTCGTCGCCTCCTGGTTCGCCGGCCTGTTCTACCTGCCGCGCATCTTCGTCAACCTGGCCGAGGAAACCCATCCGGCGGCGCGCGAGCGCCTGCTGGGGATGGGGCGGCGCCTGTACCGCTTCACGACGATGCTGGCGGTGCCGGCGCTGCTGCTGGGACTGTGGCTGATGCTGCTGGGGATGAAGGGCGGCTGGCTGCACGCGAAGCTGGCGCTGGTGGTGCTGGTGATCGGCTACCATCACGCCTGCGGCTCGCTGCTGAAGAAGTTCGAGCGCGGCGCGAATACCCGCAGTTCGAGATGGTTCCGCGTGTTCAACGAGGCGCCGGTGCTGCTGCTGATCGCGATCGTGATCCTTGTTGTAGTCAAGCCATTCTGATGGCGTGAGCGCCTCGACTTTGTCGGGCGTTTGCTTCACACTACGCGGTTTCACCGCAAAAAAATGCGGCCGGCTCTTCCGGCCGCTTTTTGTTTTTTAGTCAGTCGGGGTCAGGGCCCGCCCGGATAAACCGGGCCCTGACCCCGTTTAGTCAGTCGGGGTCAGAGCCCACCCGGGTAAACCGGGCCCTGACCCCGTTTAGTCAGTCGGGGTCAGAGCCCACCCGGGTAAACCGGGCCCTGACCCCATTTAGTCAGTCGGGGTCAGAGCCCACCCGGGTAAACCGGGCTCTGACCCCGAAGTAATCACAACGGACAAAAGGTACTCCCGATGACTTCCTATTTCTGCCCCTGCCCGCGCGGCATGGAACAAGCCCTGGCCGAGGAACTGGCCGAGATCGCCCAGACCACGGGCAGCACGACGCTGAAGGTGCACAACCAGGTGCCGGGCGGCGTGCACTGCTCGGGCGCGATGCACGACGCCTACCGCATCAACCTGCATTCGCGCATCGCCTCGCGCGTGCTGATGCGCATGGCCAACCGCACCTACGCCAACGAGAACGACATCTACGACCTGGTGCTCGAGCAGCCCTGGGAGAACTGGTTCACGCTGGACGACACCATCCGCGTCGACATCACCGCCATCAAGTCGCCGCTCACGAGCCTGGAATTCACCACGCTGAAGATCAAGGACGCCGTGTGCGACCGCTTCCGCGACAGGTTCGGCAAGCGCCCCTCGGTCGACACGCGCGAGCCGGACATGCGCATCCTCGGCTTCCTCGACCAGCGCAACTTCACGATCTACCTCGACACCTCGGGCGAGGCGCTGTTCAAGCGCGGCTGGCGCGAGGAGACGGGCGACGCGCCGCTGCGCGAGAACCTGGCCGCCGGCATCCTGCGCGTGGCCGGCTGGAAGCCGGGCATCCCGCTGTTCGACCCGATGTGCGGCTCGGGCACGATCCTGATCGAGGCGGCCCAGATGGTGCAGGGCATCCCGCCCGGCGCCCGGCGCCGCTTCGCCTTCGAGAAGTTCCGCAACTTCGAACCGAAGGCCTGGCAGGACATGAAGACGGCGGTCAAGCCGAACCCGCTCCCGGCCGAGCCGACCATCTTCGGCTCCGACATCTCGGGCGACATGGTCGCCATGACGCGCCATAACCTGCGCGCCGCCGGCATCCTGTTCGAGGTGCCGCTCAAGCAGATCGAGGCGCAGCAGGTGCAGGCGCCCACGGGTACGCCGGGCCTGCTGGTGACGAACCCTCCGTACGGCGAGCGCATCGGCGTGCGCGGCGACTCCACCATCCCGCAGGACGAGATGGCCGTCGGCTTCTACCAGCAGCTGAGCAGCACCCTGAAGCAGCGCTTCGCCGGCTGGACCGTGTTCCTGTTCACGGCCGACCTGGGCGTGCCGAAGATGCTGCGCCTGAAGGAGTCGCGCAAGACCCCGTTCTTCAACGGCGCCCTCGAATGCCGCCTGTTCCGCTTCGACATGGTGGCCGGCTTCAACCGCCGCGACGCCGCCAAGCCGGACCAGGCCAGGAGCGAATAAGCCATCATGCTGCCGCCCGAACCTTCCAACCTGCCCAAGGACCCGGTCACCCCGGTGCCGCTGCCGACCCCGCACAAGGTGACGATGCTGTCGGCCGGCGGGCTGGCCTCGCTGCTGGCCGCGCTGTCGATGCTGGGGCCGTTCTCCGTCGACGCCTACCTGCCGGCCTTCCCGCGCATCCAGGCGACGCTGCACGCGACCCCGATCGAGGTCCAGCAGACCCTGACGGCCTACATGCTGGCCTTCGCCGTGATGTCGCTGTGGCACGGCGCGCTGGCGGACGCCTTCGGCCGCCGCAACGTCGTGCTGGTGGGGCTGATCGTGTTCGCCGTCGGCACGCTCGGCTGCGCCGCCTCGCACTCGGTGCACTACCTGTGGATCTTCCGCATCCTGCAGGGCGTCTCGGCCGGCGCCGGCGTCGTGGTCGGGCGCGCCATCATCCGCGACCTGTATTCGGACGCGCCGGCCGCGCGGCTGCTGTCGATGGTGACGATGATCTTCTCGATCGCGCCGGCGGTGGCGCCGGTGCTGGGCGGCTGGATCGTCACGCTGCTGGACTGGCGCGCGATCTTCCTGGCGCTGCTGCTGTTCAGCTGCGCGCTGTGGTGGGTCTGCTGGCAGCACCTGCCCGAGACCATGCCGGTCGAGAAGCGCCAGCCGTTCAACCCGCGCTTCCTGGCCCAGAGCTACTGGGCGATCTTCAGCTCCTTCCTGTTCCAGATGAAGTCGGGCATCGTCGCGCTGAACTTCGGCGGCATGTTCCTGTTCATCGCCGCGTCCCCGGTGCTGCTGCCGGTGCACCTGCACCTGGGACCGTCGCAGTTCGCCTGGCTGTTCATCCCGGCCGTGGCCGGCATCTTCCTGGGTGCGCTGGCCGCCAACCGCCTGGCCGGCAAGATGCACTACGCGCGCCAGATCGGTATCGGCTACTGCTTCATGCTGGGCGCCGTCACGTTCAGCGTCGCCTACCACGCCTTCCTGCCGCCGGCGCTGCCGTGGACCGTGCTGCCGATGTTCTTCTATAACTTCGGCAGTTCGGTCATCAACCCCAGCGCGACGCTGCTGGCGCTCGACCTGTTCCCGCACATCCGCGGCACCGTCGCGTCCTGCCAGTCGTTCACGACCACGCTGATGGGCGCCATCGTCGCCGGCATGGTGGTGCCGGCGCTGGACCACTCGGTGCTGGCCATGGCGCTGGGGCAGGCCGCGTTCGCGCTGGCCTCGCTGACCCTGTGGAGCATGTCGCGCCGCTACAGCCGCCTGAAGGCGCTGCACTGAGCCTGTCGCGCGTGCCGGTCGGGCGCTCTCCGTCCGGCACGCGCAAATCGCCGGTTCTGAGTGCGCACGGTGGCCGCGCCGCTGTCATGACGCGAAAATGTGTCACTTTCCGCAGAAAGTATTGTTCCCGTCTAGAAATGTATATATGCTAAGATGAGTTTTTTACGCTTCGAACACGGGCCGAAACACCGCCCTGTTCCAGCGAGCGCAAGAGGACTCGTCGTGGCAGCGCCCATCCGGGACAGCCGCCATTCCAACCTGAGAAACAGTGGCGGCCGTGCTTGAATCCCATCATCCTTCCGACCAGGACATCCGCAACCGTCTCTTGATCGCGCGTCTGCCGGCCATGCCGCAGATCCTCGTCAAGCTGCTGGCCCACCTGCAGGCCGACGACCTCGGGATGCCGGAACTCGCCGCGCTGGTCGCCAAGGACGCCGGCATGACCGGCAAGATCCTCACCGTCGCCAACAGCTCCGCCTACCACCGCAACGGCCGCCAGGCCAGCCTGGAGCAGGCCATGGTCGCGCTGGGCACGGACATGATCAAGACGCTGGTCATCAGCGATTCCGTGTTCCAGACCTTCAACAGCTTCCCGAACTCGGGGGCCACCGACCTGCGCCGCTTCTGGAAGCAGTCGCTGGGCGCGGCCGTGCTGGCGCGCGAGCTGGCGCGCCGCCTCGCCTATGCGCAGCCCGAGGAAGCCTACCTGGCCGGCCTGCTGCACAACGTCGGGCGCCTGGCGCTGCTGGCCACGGCCCCGAAGGAATACGCGCTCAATTTCCAGGCGCGCGACGACGAGGCGCTGTGCGCCGTCGAGCAGCGCACGCTGCAGATCACCCACGCCGAGGCGGGCGCCTGGCTCATCGAGCGCTGGCAGCTCGATTCCTTCCTGGCCGATTCGGTGCTGTACCACCACGAGCCGAGCGCGCGCCTGGAGGCGTCCCCGGCGCTGGTGCGCATCGTGCGCGTGGCCCACGTGCTGTCCAGCCACGCCGACGATGGCGCCATGGTCGACGAGGCGCGCGCGCTGTGCGGCCTGGCGCCGGACGAGCCGCAGGCGCTGCTCGACCTGGCCGCGCGCCAGGTCGAGCAGACCGCGATCCAGCTCGGCATCGACCTGGCCGGCGCCGACGACGTCCCGGCGCTGCCGGCGCTCGCGCCGCTCGCCGCGGCGCCGGTCGATCCGGTGCAGCAGCGCCTGTCCGAGGAAGTGCGCAACCTGGTGCTGGTGTCCGAGGTCGGCCAGGCGTTCGCGCGCCAGCAGGGCGAGAGCGGCCTGCTCGACGCGATGACGCGCTCGGCGCGCATCTTGTTCGACTTCCAGAACGCCGCCGTGCTGCTGGAAAACCCGACCGGCCAGGCGCTGGTGGGCGCGCCCACCGTCAACCTGCAGCGCCTGGGCGAGTTCGCGATCCCGCTGGCGTCCGCCGGCCGGGCCGCGGGGGCAGTGGCCGAGGCGGCATTGGAGCGGCGCCTCGCCTTCGTGCGCCGCGACGGCGCCGGCGGCCGTGCGCTCGGCCTGCCGGAAGAGCAGTTGCTGCGCCTGCTCGGCTGCGAGGCGCTGGCCTGCGTGCCGCTGGTGGCCGGGGCGCGCTGCCTGGGCGTGCTGGTCGGCGGCCTGCAGGCCTGGCAGCTGCCGGCCTGCCAGAAGCGCGAGCGCTTCCTGCAGGCGTTCGGCGGCCAGGCGGGGAGCGCGCTGGAGACCGCGCTGTCCGAGCGCGGCCACCTGCGCCGCCAGCTGGCCGGCGTCGCCGAGGAATACCGCGAAGCCTCGCGCCGCGTGGTCCACGAGGTGAACAATCCGCTGTCGATCATCAAGAACTACCTGGCGATCCTGGACGGCAAGCTGGAACGCCAGGAACCGGTGGGCGGCGAGCTGTCGATCCTGAACGAGGAGATCGACCGCGTCGGCCAGCTGGTCGGCAGCCTGGCCGAGGTGGCGCCGCGCCTGGATGCGCTGGGCGCGGTGCCGACGGCGGACGTGGCCAGGGTGGTGGACGAGGTGCTGCGCCTGTTCCGCACCACCGGCTTCGCCCCGGCCAACGTCGAGCTGGTGGCCACGACGGCGGACGCCGGCCATGTCGAAGGCAATCCGGACATCCTCAAGCAGATCCTGGTCAACCTGGTCAAGAACGCGGTCGAGGCGCTGGGCGGGGGCGGGGGACGGATCGAGATCGCCAGCCGCGGCCACGTCAACCGCGAACGCCGGCTGTACCTGGAGCTGGTGGTGTCCGACAACGGCCCCGGGCTGTCGCGCGAGGTGCTGGCCAACCTGTTCTCGGCCGTGAGGAGCGCCAAGGATGGCGCGCACCACGGCCTCGGCCTGTCGATCGTGCACGGCCTGGTCAAGAAGCTGAACGGCCACATCGACTGCCGTAGCGGTCCGTCCGGCACCAGTTTTGAAATCCTGCTGCCGGCCCATGCCGGCGGCGCCGCCCCGGCCGCGTTGCCGGCGCGCGCCCTTGGATCCGTATAAGGCAACAATGAATCCATTCTCCGCCAGCGCCACGCCCGGCGCCGCCGGCCAGGATGCGGCGTTCCAGCCCACGCTCCTGCTGGTCGACGACGAACCGCGCCTGCTGTCCTCGCTGTACGAACTGCTGCGCGGCCACGGCTACCAGCTCGTGACCGCATCCACCGGCGCCGAAGCGCTGGCCCACCTGTCGCGGCTGCGCTTCGACCTGGTGCTGCTCGACCTGCGCCTGCCCGACATCGGCGGCCACGCCATCATGGACTTCATCAACGAGAAGGGCGTCGGCGCCGACGTCATCGTGATGAGCGGCGAGGTCGGCATCGAAGCGGCCATCGGCGCCCTCAAGCGCGGCGCCTACGACTACCTGCGCAAGCCCTACAGCCGCGAGGAACTGCTCAAGACCGTGGCCAACGCGCTGCGCCAGCGCGGCCTGGAACAGGCCAACCGGCGCATCGCGATCCAGCTCGAGAACTCCGAGAAGATGTACCGCTACCTGGTGGATTCGTCGCCGGACATCATCTACACGCTGAACCACGAGGGCCGCTTCACGTTCATCAACGACCGCGCCTACCAGCTGCTCGGCTACCGGCGCGACGAACTGCTCGGCCAGCATTATTCCGTGGTGGTGCACGAGGAAGACCTGGAGCGCGCGCGCTACGTGTTCAACGAGCGCCGCGTCGACGAGCGCGCCGCGCGCAACGTCGAGCTGCGCCTGAAGTGCCATAGCGCCACCGGGACGGGCCACGAGCGCACCTTCAACAATACCCTGATGACGATCTCGCTGAACGCGATCGGCATGCACGTGCCCGACCAGGACGTGCGCAAGCTGGAATTCTTCGGCACCTACGGCGTGGCGCGCGACATCACCGACCGCAAGCGCGCCGAGGAAGTCATCTCCTACCAGGCCTACCACGACATCCTGACCGACCTGCCGAACCGCATCCTGTTCAAGGACCGCCTCGGCCTGGCCGTGATCCAGGCCAAGCGCAAGCAGGCCGAGCTGGCGGTGATGTTCATCGACCTGGACCGCTTCAAGCTGGTCAACGACACCCTCGGCCACGTCAAGGGCGACGAGCTGCTGCAGCAGGTGGCGGCGCGCCTGAAGGAGTGCCTGCGCCGCGGCGATACGCTGGCGCGCCAGGGCGGCGACGAATTCACCATCGTGCTGCCCGAGCTGCGCCATCGCGACGACGCGCGCGACGTCGCCGACAAGTTCCTCGCCTGCCTGCACGAGCCGTTCGACCTGGACGGCCACCAGGTGCACATCTCGGCCTCGATCGGCATCGCGGTCTACCCGGGCCACGGCGAGTCGATCGACGAGCTGCTGCGCCATGCCGACATCGCCATGTACCAGGTCAAGGGGCAGGGCAAGAACGGCCACGCCTTCTACGACCCGTCGATGCAGGAAGTGTCGCACCAGAAGATCGCGCTCGAGCAGAGCCTGCGGCGCGCGCTGGAGCACGGCGAGCTGGAGATGTACTACCAGCCCCAGGTCGACGCGGCCGAGGGCCGGATCGTCGGCGTCGAGGCGCTGATGCGCTGGAACCACCCGACCCGCGGGGTCGTCTCGCCCGGCGAGTTCCTGCCGTTCGCCGAGGAGAACGGCCTGATGATCCCGATCTCGGACTGGATGATCGGCGCCCTGTGCCGCGACATGCTGCAGTGGAAGGGCTGCGGCGGCGGCAACGTGCGCCTGTCGCTGAACCTGTCGCCCCAGTACCTCGACCGCGGAGATTTCTTCGAGAAGATGCGCGGGGCGCTGCTGCGCCACGGGATCGCCCCGAGCCAGATCGAGGTCGAGATCACCGAGAACGTCTGCATCCGCAACCCGCAGCACGCGATCGAGCAGCTCAACCGCCTGGGCCAGCTCGGCGTGTCGGTGGCGATCGACGACTTCGGCACCGGCTATTCCTCGCTGGCCTACCTGCACCGCTTCCCGGTGCACACGATCAAGATCGACCAGTCCTTCGTCAAGGAGATCCACGACGAGCACGGGCACTACCCGGTGATCCTGGCGATCATCTCGATCGCGCGCGGGCTGGGCCTGAACCTGGTCGCGGAAGGCGTCGAGACCGAGGTCCAGGCACGCTACCTGCGCGCCAACGGCTGCCTGACGATGCAGGGCTACCTGTACCATCGCCCGATGCCGCTGGGCCGCTTCGTCGACGTGCTGCGCGCCCAGGGCCTGCCTGCCATCGCCGGCCACGCGTTCGCGTTCCAGGCCTGAGGCGACGATGTCCGCGCCCGCCCTCGCCCCGGATGCCGGCCGCCACGACGCCGAATCCCTGCGCGCCGAATTCCTGCGGGTGAAGGCGCTGGCCGAGCGCGGCGTGGCCAGCGCCCAGCACAGCCTGGGCTTCATGTACGTGCATGGCCAGGGCGTGGCGCGCAACGACGAACTGGCCGTGGCCTGGTACCGCATGGCGGCCAGCAGCGGCCTCGAACAGGCCCAGTACAACCTGGGCGTGATGTACCAGAAGGGGCAGGGCGTGGCGCAGGACCTGGCGCAGGCCGCCTACTGGTACCGCCAGGCCGCCGAGCAGGGCTATGCGCAGGCGCGCTACAACCTGGGCTGGCTGTACGCCAAGGGCCAGGGCGTGCCGGCCGACACGGGCCAGGCGCTGCACTGGTTCGCGCTGGCGGCCGAGCAGGGCGACCCCGGTGCCCAGCACAACCTCGGCATGATGTACGAGGGCGGCAAGGGCGTGCCGCAGGACGTCGCGCGCGCCGTGTCGTGGTACCGCCGCGCCGCCGAGCAGGGGTATGCGCGCTCGCAGTTCAGCCTGGCCCTGCGCTGCGCTGCCGAGGGACCCGGGCGCGATCCGGAGCAGGCCGTGCGCTGGTTCCGCCAGGCGGCCGAGCAGGGCCATGCGCCGGCCCAGTTCAACCTCGGCCTGCGCTACGACAAGGGCCAGGACCTGCCGCAGGACACCCGGCAGGCGATCCTGTGGTACGGCCGCGCCGCCGAGCAGGGCCACGCCAGCGCGCAGTTCAACCTGGCCCTCGTGTACGACGGCGGCCATGGCGGCGCGCACGGCGCGGTCAACGCACCCGAGCTGGCCCTGCAATGGTTCCGGCGCGCCGCCGAGCAGGGCCATGCCGCCGCCCAGGACAACCTCGGCCTGCGCTACGAGCACGGCCAGGGCGTGGCGCAGGACCATGCGCAGGCCGCGCACTGGTACCGCCAGGCGGCGGCCCAGGGCTTTGCCGGCGCCCAGTACCACCTCGCCCAGTTGCACGACGCCGGCCTCGGCGTGCCCCAGGACGCGGCCGAGGCGCTGGCCTGGTACCGGCGCGCGGCGCAGCAGGGGCACCTGCGCGCCCAGTTCGACCTGGCGCTGCGCTACGAGAGCGGCAACACCGGCGCGGCCGGCGCCGCGCCCGACGAGGCCGAGGCGCTGTACTGGTACCGCAAGGCCGCCGACCAGGACTACGCGCCGGCCCAGTACGCGCTGGGCCAGCTGCTGGACCGCGACGACGGCGGGAACGTGGATCCGCGCCAGGCCACCCACTGGTACCGCAAGGCGGCCGACCAGGGCCATGCGCTGGCCCAGTTCGCGCTCGGGCTGCGCCACGACAGCGGCCTGGGCGCCGAGCGCGACTACGAGGCCGCGCATTTCTGGTACCTGTGCGCGGCGCGCCAGGGCCATGCGCGCGCCCAGTTCAACCTGGGCGTGATGTACGCGTCCGGCCAGGGCGCGCAGGCCGACCCGGTCGAGGCCTACGCCTGGCTGTACCGCGCGGGCGCGGCCGGCATCGCGCCCGCCGGCGCCTGGCTGCAGCGCGTCGCCGCGCGCATGGGGCCGGCCCTGCTGGAACAGGCCAGGGGCTACGCCGGCGCCGCGTAGGGTGGACAGCTCCACCCCGCGGCTGGCGTTTACGCGCCTCCTGCGCTGCCCACGCGTGACGCATGCATGTCCTGCGGCCGGGAACGAAGAAGGGCCAATGCAGCGCGAACGTCACGCGTGGGCAGCGCAGACGCCACGTCGTTGCGGACAACGGGGTGGAGCTGCCCACCCTACGATGTTTCAAGGCAGGCGTTCAGGCCCTGGCCGGCAGCCCCGCCAGGAAATCGTCGATCGCGCGCGAACTCGCCGTCGGCGCGCTCAGGTGCGGGCAGTGGCCGACGTTGTCGATCGTGCGCAGGACGCTGTTGGGCAGGTGCGCCAGCATGTAGTCGCCGACCTCGCGCGGGACGATCAGGTCGTCGCTGCATTGCAGGATCAGCGCCGGCACGGTCGACCTGGGCAGGTCGGCGCGGTGGTCGGCCAGGAAGGTCACGCGCCCGAAATGCTTGGCGATCGACGGGTCGTTGCGGCAGAAGCTGTCGATCAGTTCCTTGCTCAGTTCCGGACGGTTGGGGGCGCCCATGATCATCGGCGCGACCTTCTGCGACCACGCATCGAAGCTGGACTCCATGGTGTCGAGCAGCACGTCGATGTCCTCGCGGTTGAAGCCGCCGACGTAGTCGCCGTCGTTGATGAAGCAGGGCGACGGGCCGACCATGACCTGGGCGGCGAAGCGCCCGGGCGCGGCGATCGTCGCCAGCAGGCCGATCATCGCGCTGACCGAATGCCCGACGAAGACGACGGGGCCGTCGGCGCAGGCGTCGAGGATCTCGAGCAGGTCGGCGGCATGGCCGTGCAGGGTGGCGTACTTGTCGCGGTCGTAGGCGGACAGGTCGGAGCGGCCGCTGCCGACCAGGTCGAACAGGATGGTGCGGTAGCGCGCGGCGAACGACGGCGCGAGGAAGCGCCACATGGTCTGGTCGCACCCGAAGCCATGGGCGAATACCATGGTGATCGGTCCTTCTCCCGCGATGTGGACGTTGTTTCGGTACTGGACGGACATGGCGTTCTCATCGAATGTCTTGAATGCAACTTTTAGATCATATCACCAGCCCGCGCTGCGTGCCCGGACGGCGCCAGGGATGTGCCGCCGGATTGTCCAGGTTTTGACCCGCCACGGTGCGTCCGCGCACGGCGCGCACCGGTCGTGGCGGGTTATACTGTATGCCCATACAGCACCGGGATTCGCCCCATGGAACTCAAGGACAAGCTGGAGATCCTGGCCGACGCCGCCAAGTACGACGCTTCCTGTGCCAGCAGCGGCGCGCCCAGGCGCGATTCCGTCGGCAAGGACGGGCTGGGCGCCACCACCGGCATGGGCATCTGCCACAGCTACACGCCGGACGGGCGCTGCGTGTCGCTGCTGAAGATCCTGCTCACCAATTTCTGCATCTACGACTGCCAGTACTGCGTCAACCGCCGCAGCTCGAACGTCCCGCGCGCCCGCTTCGCCGTCGACGAGGTGGTCAAGCTCACGCAGGATTTCTACCTGCGCAACTACATCGACGGCCTGTTCCTCAGTTCCGGCATCATCCAGTCGAGCGACTACACGATGGAACAGCTGGTCGAGGTCGCGCGCCAGCTGCGCGAAGTGCACAAGTTCCGCGGCTACATCCACCTCAAGACCATCCCGGACGCCGACCCGCGCCTGATCGAGCTGGCCGGCAAGTACGCCGACCGCCTGTCCGTCAACATCGAGCTGCCGACCCAGGACAGCGTCACGCGCCTGGCGCCGGAAAAGAACGTCCACACGATCAAGCTGGCGATGGGCGCGATCCGGACCCGGCTCGACGACAGGGACGACCACCCGAAGGCGCCCGCGTTCGCGCCGGCCGGCCAGAGTACGCAGATGATCGTCGGCGCCGACGCCAGCGACGACCGCACCATCCTCGACACGGCGCAGACGCTGTACGGCAGCTACAAGCTCAAGCGCGTGTACTACTCGGCGTTCAGCCCGATCCCGCAGAGCCCGGACAGCGTGCCGTCGGCGCCGCCGCCGCTGCTGCGCGAGCACCGCCTGTACCAGGCCGACTTCCTGCTGCGCGGCTACGGCTTCACGGCCGGCGAGCTGATGCCCGCGGCCGGCAACCTGCCGCTCGACATCGATCCCAAGCTGGCCTGGGCGCTGGCCAACCGCGACCAGTTTCCGCTCGACCTGAACCGCGCCGACGAAGCGATGATCGCGCGCGTGCCCGGCATCGGCCTGCGCTCCGCCCGGCGCATCGTCGACCTGCGCCGGCTGCGCCGCGTGCGCTGGGAAGACCTGTCCCGCCTGCGCTGCAGCATGAAGAAGCTGGCGCCGTTCGTCGTCACGGCGGACTACAAGCCGGCGCAGGGCGCGGCGCCCTCCGAACTGCTGCGGCGCAGCATGGCCGACGCGCCCGCGCAGATGAACCTGTGGCCGGAACTGCAGGCGGCGTGATGGCGGCCGGCGGCGTACCCAATCTCGCGGTGCGCCAGGCGCTGGCCGGCCAGGCCGTGGCGGTCGACGGTTTCGCCGAATGGCGCGACGCCGCGCGCGAACTGCTGGCCTGGGAGATCGCGCCGGAACGCGTCACCTGGCGTTCGCCGCAGGAAGACGGCGACCTGTTCTCCGGCGCGGCGCCGGCCGGCACGCCCGGGCATGCCGGTCCGGCGCTGCCCGAGCGGGGCCCGCGGCCGGCGCCGCACATCCCGCGCGCGTTCATGGAGATGCTGCAAAGCGCCGCCTGCTGCCGCATGCCGGACCGCTGGGCGTTCCTGTACCGCGTGATCTGGCGCTGGCAGCAGGGCGAGCACGACGTGCAGTCGCCGGCCGACGAGGACGGCGCGCGCCTGCATGCGATGGTGAAGGCGGTCCGCCGCGAGGAGCACGACATGCATGCCTACATCCGGTTCCGCGAGCGCCCGGCCGACGCCGGCCCGCCGCGCTTCGTCGCCTGGTACGAGCCGCGCCACGACGTGCTGCCCCAGGTCGCGCGCCATTTCGCCGACCGCATGGGCAAGGTCACCTGGATGATCGCCACGCCCGAGGCCAGCGTGCTGTGGGACGGCCACATGCTGCACGACGCGGGGCCGCTGGTGAAGGGCCCCGAGGAGCTGGAGGACAGCGGCGAGGCGCTCTGGCTCACCTACTACCGCAGCATCTTCAACCCGGCGCGCCTGAACGCGGAGGTGATGCGCCAGCACATCGCCTCGGACCGCTGGAAGCACCTCCCGGAAGGGAAGATCGTGCCGCACATGGTGAGCGAGGCGGCGCGCGGCGCGCGCAAGGTGGGCCAGTACGACGCCGTCGGCCAGCGCAAGGGCACTACCATCCCGATCGCGCCCGAGGCCGCCCAGCCCGAACGCCAGCAACCCTCGAAGCTGGACGAATGCCGGCGCTGCGCGCTGTGGCAGTTCGCCACCCAGGCCGTGCCGGGAGACGGGCCGAAGCAGGCGCGCATCATGTTCGTCGGCGAGCAGCCGGGCGACCAGGAAGACCTGGCCGGCCTGCCCTTCGTCGGCCCGGCCGGCAAGCTGCTCGACAGCGTGTGCGAGCAGGCCGGCGTGGACCGCGCCACGATCTACGTGACCAACGCCGTCAAGCATTTCAAGTGGGAGCCGCGCGGCAAGCGCCGCCTGCACAAGACCCCCGCCCAGCGCGAGATCGAGGCCTGCCACTACTGGCTCGACAAGGAGCTGGCGCGCGTGCGGCCGGACGTCGTCGTGGCCCTGGGCGCCACGGCGCTCAAGTCGGTGCTGCGCACGGCCACCGTCACCCTGAAGGATTCGCTCGGCAAGCCGCTGCGCCACGAAGGGCGCTGGGTCGTCACCACCTACCACCCGTCCTATGTGCTGCGCGTGCCCGGGGAAGAGGCCAAGCGGGCGGCGTTCCAGGCCATGGTCGACGGCCTGAAGCTGGCGCATGCGCTGCTCGACCGGCCCGCCGACGCCGACGCCGCCGGCGCCGGATGACGGCGTGCGCCGCGCGGCGGCCGCGGCGTATGCATAACAAACTAGTAACAATTTGTTGTCGAAATAGGCTAATCTCACCTTTGTCGTTATGATTTTGCAACACAACAACAAAGGGATGCACGATGAGCAAACGAAGCGCCTGTGCGTTGTACCTCGCGGTCCTGATCCAGCCGGCGCTGGCCGGGGCCCAGGAGGGCACCCCGCCGCCCGTACCCGACGCCGTGCAGCCGGCCGCCGCCGCGCCGCAGGACCCGGAGCCGGCGCAGATCGTCATCGAGGGCCGCCGCCCGGGGCCCGGGCTGTGGAAGGTGTCGAAGGACGGCCACGTGATGTGGGTGTTCGGCCTCTACTCGCCGCTGCCGCGCAAGATGGAATGGGATGCCGGCCGCGTCGAGCGCCTCGTGGCCCAGTCGCAGGAAGTGCTGCAGGCGCCGCAGACGAACGTCGGCACCAGTAGCGTGTTCGGCATGATCGCCGCGCTGCCGGCCATGATCGGCATGAAGAAGAGTCCCGACGGCGCGCGCCTGGAGCAGGTGGTGCCGGCCGACGTCTACGGGCGCTGGACGGCGCTCAAGGGCAAGTACCTGGGCGACGACGATGGCGTCGAGCAGTACCGTCCGCTGTTCGCCGCGGACGAGCTGATGAACGCGGCCCTGGAGCGCAACGGCCTGGTGCGTTCCGGCGAGGTGCGCAAGCAGATCGAGAAGATCGCCAAGAAACATGACGTCAAGCTCACCTGGACCGGCGTCCGCGTCGAGATCGACAGTCCGGGCCGCGCCCTGCGCGACTTCAAGAAGTCGCAGGTGGAGGACGTGGCCTGCTTCACCAAGACCGTGGAACGCTTCGAGGGCGACATCGACGCCATGCGCGCGCGCGCCAACGCCTGGGCCGAGGGCAAGATCGCCGCGATCCGCAACCTCGACTATGCCGAGCGCGACGATGCCTGCAACAACGCGGTGCTGACCGGCTCGTTCGCGAAGACCAATCCGGCGCTGCAGAACATGCCGGAACGCCGGCAGGCGTCGTGGGTGAAGGCGGCCGAGACGGCGCTGGGCGCCAACAAGGTCACGTTCGCGATGCTGTCGATGAACGAGATCCTGGGGCCGAAGAGCTACCTGGCCGTGCTGCAGGAAAAGGGGTATGCGGTCGAGAGTCCGAAGTGACGCGCCATGCCTGTATGATGCCGTGATGACGATGCACTACCTGATGACGCGCCGCCTTGCCTGCCTGCTGGGGCCGGTCTTGCTGTCCGGACCGGTACTGGCGCAGATCGCGCCGCCAGCGGTTCCCGACTCCGAACCGGCCGCTGCGGCCACGATGCCGGCCTCGACGCCGGACCCCGTGCCGGCCACCGTGGTCGTGGAGGGGCGCCGTCCCGGCCCCGGCGTCTGGAAGGTCTCCCGGGGCGGCCACGTGATGTGGGTATTCGGCACCTATTCGCCGCTGCCGCGCAAGCTGGAGTGGGACGCCGCGCGCATCGAGCGCCTGGTGGCGCGCTCGCAGGAAGTCCTGAGGCCGCCCGTGGCGAAAGCCCATATCGGCTTCTTCGACGGCCTGACCGCGTTGCCGGACCTGATCGGTATCAAGAAGAACCCGGACGGCGCCGTGCTGCGCGACGTGCTGCCGCCCGACGTGCACGCGCACTGGACCGCGCTGAAGGCGAAATACATCGGCGCCGACGAGGGCATCGAGCACTATCGCCCCGTGTTCGCGGCCGAGGAGCTGCTGCTCGCGGGCATGAAGAGAAACGGCCTGTCCTTCGGCGGCGACGTGCTCGGCAAGATCGAGGACGCCGCCCGCAAGAACAAGGTCACATTGAGCGACTCCGGCTACGACGTGAAGCTCGACGATCCGCGCCGCATGGTCCGGGACTTCAAGAAGTCGCAGGTCGACGACGTCGCCTGCCTGGCCAGCACGCTCGATACCCTGGACGTGGACCTGGAAACGATGCGGGTGCGCGCCAACGCCTGGGCCAACGGGAATATCGCCGAGATCCGCGGCGTGGACTATGGCGGGCGCCAGGACAGCTGCCTGGATGCCGTGCTGGACAGCTCGTTCGTGAAGGACGTCGCGGGCATCCGGCAGATGCGCGAGCGCTTGCGCGCGTCCTGGCTGAAGGCGGCGGAAAAGTCGCTGGCGACCAATGCCTCGACCTTCGCCGTGCTGGAAATGCGCGACGTCGTCGATGCGAAAGGCTACCTGGCGGCCCTGAAGGCGAAAGGGTACGCGGTCGAGAGTCCCCACTGACGGCGGCCGCGAGGCCGGACGGGCACGCTTGTCGCGCGCCTGTCACGAGACGCGGTTATCGTCGCACCGAGCGTGTCGGCGCGGCGCCGGACGCGGTAGCGAAGACGCAACGTATCCCAGAGAAGACAAGTGTCCAAGAACGACCAGAACATGATTTTCAAGGCCGCCGGTGCGCCCCAGCTGATTCCCGCCGAGGTGCTGGCGCGAGCGCGCAGGATCCTGGTGATCACGCATTTCGCCATCGGCGATTTCGCCTACATGCAGGGCTGCTTCCGGGCGCTCAAGCGCGCGTATCCGGACATGGCGATCCACGTCTGGGTCGACGAGCGGCGCCGCACGGCAGACCGCACGCAGTGGCCGCACCTGAAGAAATACGCGGTGTACGACTGGCTCGATGCCAGCCCCTGGGTCGACAAGGTGTACAAGGAAACCTATGCGCCGGCGCTGCGCGCGCGCTCGATCCAGGAGGCGAAGGAACAGGACTATCCGGTCCTGCTGACGCTCACCAATCTCGACAGCCACCGCTACGCCGGCCTGGCGCGCCGGATCGGCCGCAACGCGACCGTCGTCGGCCTCAGGAAGGTGACGACCTGGCGCTACGACATCGTCAAGCAGCTCGGCTACCGGCACCTCGACGCGTCGATCCCCCTGTACAAATCGGCGGCCTACAAGGATGCCGGGGTGCACATCAGCGACGTCTACGCGGACTGGTTCGCGCGCGCGTTCGGCATCGAGACCCCGGTGCAGGACAGGTTCCCGACCGTGGACATCCCCGAGACCTGGTCGCGCGGTGCCCGCGAGCAGCTGGCGCAATGGGGCTTTTCCGGCACGGGCGCGCGCATCGTCTTCGTGAACACCTTTTCGAAGTGCAGGGACCGGTGCTGGCCGTTCGAGCGCGCGCTCGAACTCATCGCGGCATTGCGGCAGGCGCCGGCGTGGCGCGACACGCGCTTCATCGTCAACGTCGTTCCGGAAGAACTGGCGCGGGCCCGGCAGCTGCACGCGGCGGCCGCGCTGCCGGGCACGGTCCTGTTCAGTGCGGAAGACAATTTTTTCCAGCTTCCCGCGATCCTGGGCCTGTGCGACCTGATCGTGACCGTGGAAACGGTGATCATGCACCTGGCCAACGCGGTGCGCGTGCCCGTCATCGCGCTCATGCGCCACACGACGCCCGAATGGATGCCGATCGACCGCAGCCTGAGCACGATCGTCTGGGCCAGGGCATTCGACGACTGGATCGAGACGATCGGCGTGCCCGAGGTGCTGGCCGCGATCGAGGAGCATGGCCTGCCAGGCGCCGAGCGGGCGCAGAGTGGACGATGAGCGGACGATGAGCGCCGTGCACCTGCACGGCGCTGCGGCCCGGTCAGCCGGACCGGCCCCAGGCCTGGTTGCCGGACTCGTCCTCGCGCGACGCCGCCTGCGCCACGCGTCCGCCCGGCGGCACGTCGTGGGTCAGCCAGACGTTGCCGCCGATGACGGCGCCCTTGCCGACGGTGATGCGTCCCAGCAGCGTGGCGCCGGCATAGATGACGACGTCGTCCTCGACGACCGGATGGCGCGGCAGGCCCTTCTGCAGCGTGCCGTCGGCGTGCGCGGGGAAGCGCTTGGCGCCCAGCGTGACGGCCTGGTACAGGCGCACGCGCTGGCCGATGACGGCCGTTTCGCCGATGACCACGCCGGTGCCGTGGTCGATGAAGAAGCCGGCGCCGATCCGCGCGCCCGGATGGATGTCGATGCCCGTTTCCGCATGCGCCTGCTCGGCCACGATGCGCGCCAGCAGCGGCAGGCCGAGCCCGTACAGGCGGTGCGCCAGCCGGTGGTGGATCATCGCCAGGATGCCCGGGTAGCACAGCAGCACTTCGTCGACGCTGCGCGCGGCCGGATCGCCCTGGTAGGCGGCCAGCACGTCGCTGTCGAGCAGCATGCGGATGCCGGGCAGGGCCGCGCCGAAAGCGCGCACGGCCTCCAGCGCCTGCGCCTCGACGTCGCTGCCGCCGGGTTGCTGCAGCGCCGCGCTGTAGCGCAGCTCGATGCGTACCTGGCGCAGCAGGCGGTGCAGGGCGGAATCGAGCGCATGGGCGACGTGGAAGTCTTCGCTGCCCTGGCGCATGTCGGGCGGACCGAGGCGCATCGGGAACAGCGCGCTTTTCAGCAGGCCGACGATGTCGGCCACGGCGTCGCGCGAGGGAAATTCGATGCCGTTCGGCTCGCCGGCCGGCCGGTGCGCCTGGCGCCACTGGCGGCGTGCCTCGTGCAGGTCGCGCACGATGCCTTGGATGTCGAAATCGGCCATCGGCCGGGCTCCGTGGATGAGAGGGGGACCTTCACTATACGGCCACGGTGCGGCGTCTCCAACGACGATGAAGTTGCAAGCTTATTCGAAAAGCATCTGATTCCAGGCGCGCAGGCATGGGGGCGGCGCAAGGCGCGTCGTGCGGCCCGGGTGTAGCGGACGTGGACGTCAACCGTACAGGTCGTGCTTGACCGCATGGTCGTAGTGGGCGTCGAGCTTGGCGACCTCGGCGGCGTCGACCGGGGTGCCGGCCGCCGCCAGCGCGGTGACCATCCGGCCCGGCGTCGGCAGCGCGCGGCGGTCGAGCAGGGCGTCCGGTTTCCACAGGCCGGCGCGGTTGACGGCCTTGCCGCAATGGAACAGCACCTCGTCGATCGCCACCACGATCGCCGTCTTGGGCACCTTGCCGCCCTCGGCCAGCTGGGCCAGCAGCGCCGGCGCCGTGCGCACGCGGCCGCGGCCGTTGATGCGCATGAAGATGTCCAGCCCGGGAAACAGGAACAGCATGCCGACGCGGTCGTCGTCCTGCAGGTTGCGCATCGATTCGATGCGGTTGTTGCCGGGCCAGTCGGCGAAGGCGACGTGGCGCTCGTCGAGCACATGGACGAAGCCGGGCGGACCGCCGCGCGGGGAGGCGTCGAGGCCGCGCGCGCTGCCCGTCGCCAGGCAGAAGAAGGTGGCCGCCGCCAGGTACTGGCGATGGAAGTCGACCAGGTGGTCGAGCACGCTTTTCTGGATGCGTTCGGCGGGCGGATCGTACAGGGTGTCGAGGTCGGGAAGGGTGGCAGTGTCGGTCATTGCGGTCTCCTGAAGGGAGGGACCAGTCTACGGCCATGGCGTTTGGCGCCTGTACAATAGTCGAGCCAAACTATATCGATTCGACGCCATGGCCATTCCCGACATCGACCCCGCCTTCGTGACCGAGTCGAGCGCGCCGCCGGTGATCGTGCTGGCCGGCAGCCAGGACGACGAGCGCGGCGCCGCGCCGCACCGGCACCGCCGCGGCCAGCTGTTCGGCTCGACGCGCGGCCTGCTGACGGTGGGCCTGGACGCGGGCGTCTGGGTGATGCCCGCGACGCACGCGGTCTGGGTGCCGCCGCACTGCCTGCACTGGGCGCGCTCGCACGGGCCGTTCGAGGGCTATGCCGTGTACGTGGCCGAAGACCTGTGCGCCGACCTGCCGGCGGCGCCGGGCAGCCTGCGCGTGTCCGGCCTGCTGCGCGAGGCCGTGCTGCGCGCCGCGACGTGGCCGCCGGGCGAACTCGATGCGCGCGGCGAACGCATCGCCGCCGTCATCCTGGACGAGATCCGCACGCTGCCGGTCGACGCGCTCGGCCTGCCGCTGCCGCGCGACGCGCGCCTGTTGCGCATCGCGCGCGCCATCCTGGCCGCGCCGGCGGACGAGCGCAGCCTGGAGGAATGGGCGGCCTGGGCCGCGACCAGCGCGCGCTCGCTGAGCCGCCACTTCGTGCAGGAGACGGGCTTTACCTTTACCGCCTGGCGCCAGCGCGCGCGCCTGCTGCGCGCGCTGGAGATGCTGGCCGAGTCGGTACCCGTCACGACCATCGCCCTCGACCTGGGCTACTCGACGCCCAGCACCTTCATCGCCCTGTTCAAGCGCACCTTCGGCACGACGCCGGCGGCCTACCGCCAACGGCTGCGCGACGCGGGCGAATTGTCAAAAGGGGACGAAGGCGCGTAGAATGCGGCCAACGCGGGTGTAGTTCAATGGTAGAACGGCAGCTTCCCAAGCTTCATACGAGGGTTCGATTCCCTTCACCCGCTCCAGTTGCCCTCCTTTCGACATTCCCCCGTTCTCCCGCCGTACCGATTCAGGCCGCCGCGTCCAGCGCCGGATAATCCGTCAACCCGCGCGCCCCGCCCCCGAACAGCGTCTCGCGGTCGTGCACGGCCAGCGGCGCCCCGGTGCGCAGGCGCTCGGCCAGGTCCGGATTGGCCACGTAGGGCCGGCCGAAGGCGATCATGTCGGCCCAGCCTTCCTCCAGCGCGGCGCGGGCGCGTTCCCCCGTGTACTTGCCGGCGTAGATCATCAGGCCCGGGAAGGCCGCGCGCAGGCGGCGCTTGAAGTCGACCGGCATGTGCGGCGCGTCGTCCCAGTCGGCCTCGGCGATGTGGAGGTAGCCGACGCCGATCTCGCCCAGCAGCCCGGCCGCGGCCAGGTAGGTCGTCTCCGGATCGGCGTCGACGCAGCCGTTGAGCGTGGTGAGCGGTGCCAGGCGGACGCCCACGCGCGACCGGTCGCCGGTACCCTCGACCAGCGCGCGCGCCACCTCGCCCAGGAAGCGCAGGCGGTTTTCCAGCGTGCCGCCGTAGGCGTCGGTGCGGTCGTTGGCGTTCGAGTCGATGAACTGGTTCACCAGGTAGCCGTTGGCCGCGTGCAGCTCGACGCCGTCGAAGCCGGCCGCCATCGCATTGCGCGCGGCCTGGCGGTAGTCGTCGACGATGGCGCCGATTTCCGCCACCGACAGCGCGCGCGGCACCGCGGCCTGGACGAAGCCCGGCTGGCCGCCGTCGTCGACGAACACGTTGACGCCGGCGGCCTGGATGGCCGAGGAGGAGACCGGAGACTGGCCGCCGAGCAGGCTCGCGTGGCTCAGGCGGCCCACGTGCCAGAGCTGGGCGAAGATGGTCCCGCCGGCCGCGTGCACGGCGTCGGTCACCTTGCGCCAGCCCAGGATCTGCGCCTGGGTGTGGATGCCGGGCGTCCATGCATAGCCCTTGCCGAGCGGGGAGATCCAGGTGCCCTCGCTGACGATCAGGCCGGCGCCGGCGCGCTGCGCATAGTAGTCGGCCATCAGGTCGTTGGGCACGTCGCCCGGCTGGCTGGCGCGCGAGCGCGTCATCGGCGGCATGACGATGCGGTTGGGGAGGGCGAGGTCGCCGAGCTGGCAGGGCTGGAACAGCGGATCGGTCATGGCGTCCTCCTCAATCCCATTGCGGCGCCAGGCCGGCCGGGTCGACTTCGCGGCCGTTGCGCTCCAGCGCGGCGATGGCCGCCATGTCGTCGGCGTCCAGTCGCAGGTCGCGCGCCAGCAGGTTGCTGGCCAGGTTCTCGCGCCTGGTGGACGACGGGATCACGGCATAGCCCGATTGCAGGGCCCAGGCCAGCGCCACCTGGGCGACGGTCGCCTGGTGTTTTCCGGCGATGCGCGCCAGCACCGGATCGCGCAGTACCTTGCCATAGGCCAGGGTCATGTACGAGGTCACGGCGATGTCCTGCTGCTGCAGCCAGGCCGCCAGCTTGCGGTTCTGCAGGTAGGGGCTCAGCTCGACCTGGTTGGTGGCGATTTCTCCCTTGCCGACGACGTCGATGGCCTGCTGCGTCAGCGCGATGTTGAAGTTCGAGACGCCGATCGCACGGGTCAGACCGAGCGCCTTGGCCTGCGCCAGCGCCTCCATGTACTCGGGCAGGTCGACGCCGTTGCCCGGCGCCGGCCAGTGGATCAGCACCAGGTCGGCGTAGTTGGTGCGCAGCTTGTCCAGGCTGGCGCGCAGGCTGGGGACCAGCTTGTCCTTCGCATAGTTCTCGGTCCAGATCTTGGTGGTGACGAACAGCTCGCCGCGCGCCACGCCGCTGGCGGCCAGGGCCGCGCCGACGTCGGCCTCGTTGCCGTAGATCTGCGCGGTGTCGACGGCGCGGTAGCCCAGTTCCAGCGCGGTGCGCACGGAATCGGAGGCGGCCTGGCCGGCCAGGCGGAAGGTGCCGACGCCAAAGGATGGGATGCTCATGGATGGGTTCCTCGAATGTGTTTGCATGGACACAGTATGCGCCCGTTATATTTGTCGATTAAGCTGTGTATCTGCAATATACTTTTGACCTGGAATCAAAGATGAAGACGACCCTCGACGAATTGCAGACCTTCGTGGCCGTGGTGGACCACGGCTCGATCACGGCCGCGGCGGAACAGCTCGGGTTGACGATCTCGGCCGCCAGCCGCACCCTCGGGCGCCTGGAGGAAAAACTGCAGACCACGCTGCTGCGCCGGACCACGCGCCGGCTCGAGCTGACGGAAGAGGGCGATGCCTTCCTGCGCCATGCGCGCGCGATCCTGGCCGCCGTCGACGACGCCGAGGAACAGATGGCGGCGCGGCGCCTGCGGCCGGTCGGGCGCCTGCGCGTGGACGCGGCCACGCCCTTCATGCTGCACGTGGTCGTGCCGCTGCTGGCGGGCTTTCGCGAACGCTATCCGGAAGTGGAACTCGAGCTGCATTCGAACGAGGGCATCATCGACCTGATCGAAAAGCGCACCGACGTGGCGCTGCGCATCGGCGCGCTGCGCGATTCGACGCTGCATGCGCGGCCGATCGGCACCAGCCGCATCCGCGTGCTGGCCAGTCCCGCCTACCTGGAGCGCCACGGCACGCCGCAGGCGCCGGCGGACCTGGCGCGCCACGTGCTGCTGGGCTTCTCGCAGCCCGATTCCCTGAACGACTGGCCGCTGCACGACGCCGACGGCAACGTCCTGCACATCAAGCCGGCCATCGCCTCGAGCAGCGGCGAGACGCTGCGCCGGATGGCGCTGGCGGACCTGGGCATCGCCTGCCTGTCCGACTTCATGACGCGCGCGGACTGCAGCGCCGGCCGCCTGGTGCGGCTGTTCCCGGACCAGACCATCGAGTCGCTGCAGCCGATCCACGCGGTCTACTACCGCAACACGGCGCTGGCCTCGCGCATCACCTGCTTCGTCGACTACCTCGTGGGCGCGCTGGGCAAGCGGCCCTTCGCGTAGGCCGGGCGCCGCCGTCCGCGCCCGTGCGGCCCGTCCCCGGCGCTTGTGGCACACTGGTGCTGTCGCCTCAGCCAGTATCGATCATGCAAGACGCCTTCCGGCCCGACCCGCGGTTCCACCACTCCGGCAGCATCGACCGTGCCCCCGGCGCCGCAGGCACGTCCGGCGCGCCGGCCTTCCTCGACGGCGGCGGCGCCATGGGCGAGCGGATGCGCGCGCACGACTGGAACGATTCCCCGCTCGGCGACCCGCATGGCTGGCCGCAGGCGCTGCGCACCGTGGTCGGGCTGATGCTCAACTCCAAGTTCCCGATGTTCGTGGCCTGGGGCGAGCGGCTGGCCTTCCTCTACAACGATTCCTACGGCGAGATCCTGGGCGACAAGCATCCGTCCGCGCTGGGCCGCCCGTTCCAGGCCATCTGGGCCGAGATCTGGGACGACATCTACCCGCTGGTCGAGCGCGCCATGCTCGGCGAGGCCAGCTACGCCGACCGCATGTACCTGGTGATGAACCGCCACGGCTACGACGAGCCGACCTGGTTCACGTTCTCGTATTCGCCCGTGCGCGACGAGGACGGCGTCGTCGCGGGCATGTACTGCGCCTGCGTCGAGGTCACCGAGCAGGTGCTGGCCGAGAAATACCGCGAGGAGGAAAACGAGCGGCTGCGCGCGCTGTTCGCGCAGGCGCCCGGCATCATGGCGGTACTGCGCGGGCCGGACCACGTGTTCGAGCTCACCAACCAGTCCTACATGCAGCTGGTGGGCCACCGCCAGGTGATCGGCAAGCCCGTGCGCGACGCCCTGCCGGAAGTGGTCGGCCAGGGTTTCCTCGAACTGCTCGACCGCGTGTACCGCAGCGGCGAGCCGTTCGTCGGCACGGCGCTGCCGGTGCGCCTGCAGCGCGAGCCCGAGGGGCCGCCGGAAGAGCGCTACATCGACTTCGTCTACCAGCCGATCCGCGACGCCGCCGGCAACGTCACCGGCATCTTCATGGAGGGCAGCGACGTCACCGGCCGCAAGCTGGTCGAGGACGAGCTGCGCGCGGCCAACCTGCAGAAGGACCAGTTCCTGGCCATGCTGGCGCACGAGCTGCGCAACCCGCTGGCGCCGATCGTCACGGCGGCGCAACTGCTCAAGCTGCGCCGCGGCGATGCCGCCAGCGTGGCCAGCGCCAGCGAGATCATCGCGCGCCAGGCCGAGCACATGACGGCGCTGGTGAACGACCTGCTGGACGTCTCGCGCGTCACCCGCGGCCTGGTGGCGCTCGAGAAGGAGGAACTGGACGTCAACGCGATCGTCTCCGCCGCCGTCGAGCAGGTGCGCCCGCTGGCCGACGCGCGCCGCCACGCGCTCACGTTGCAGCTGTCGGGCCAGCCGGCCCACGTGAACGGCGACCGCATCCGGCTGGTGCAGGTGGTGTCCAACATCCTCAACAACGCCGTCAAGTACACGGCGCCGGGCGGCAGCATCGTGCTCGCCGTGACGGTCGAGGCGGAACGCGTGCACGTGACGGTGCGCGACAACGGCGTGGGCATCGCACCCGAGGTCCTGCCCTACATCTTCGACCTGTTCACCCAGGCCGAACGCACGCCCGACCGTTCGCAGGGCGGCCTGGGGATCGGGCTGGCGCTGGTCAAGAGCCTGGTCGCGCTGCATGGCGGCAGCGTGCGCGCCGAGAGCGACGGCATGGGGCAGGGCAGCGCCTTCTCGCTGTGCCTGCCGCGCGTGGCGCCGCCGCCGGAACGCCCTGCGCAGCCGGGCGCGGACGGCCGGGCCGCGGGCGCCGACGCGGACCGGGATGCCGACGCCGCCCTGCGCGTGATGGTGGTGGACGACAACGTCGACGCCGCCCAGATGCTGGCGGCGCTGCTCGAGGTCCAGGGCCATGCCGTCAGCGTCGAGTACGATGGCCGCGGCGCCCTGGAGCGGGCGCTTGGCGAATGCCCGGACGTGCTGCTGCTGGACATCGGCCTGCCCGACATCGACGGCTACGAACTGGCGCGGCGCCTGCGCGCCCGGCCCGAGACCGCGCGCGCCATGCTGGTGGCGCTGACCGGCTACGGCCAGCACCAGGACCGCGAGGAAGCGAAGCAGGCCGGGTTCGACCACTACCTGGTGAAGCCGGCGGACCTGAACGAGGTCAATGCGGTGCTGGCGCAGGCGCAAGCGCGGCGCTGAGCGTGTCCGCGCGAGCGGGCCACGGGCCAGCCGCGGGCCTGCGCCTGCTGCTTGGGCGCGCCCTGTCATGATCCGGTAACGCGCATTCCCTACACTCGTCGCGCCCCCCGCTTCCCGCCGACGAGATCCGCATGACCAAGACCAGCGCGCCCGCCGCCCCGCGCACCCACCGCTACCTGGCGCTGCTGTGGCCCGCGCTGGCGCTGCTCGCCTGCATCGCCCTGTGGGCCGCCGCCGTGCTGCGCGCCGACGGCGAACGCCGGCGTGCCGGCGAGCAGGCGTTCAAGGAAGCCGACGCGTATGCCGAAGCCTACGAGCAGTACGTCACCCGCTCGGTCGCGCAGATGGACCAGATCACCATGCAGCTCAAGCACAGCTGGGAACATTCGCGCAATCCGGCGCTGATCGAGGACATGCGGCGCGACGGCATGTTCACCGACGCCGCCTTCGTCAACGTCAGCGTGATCGGGCGCGACGGCGCGATCCGTTCGTCCAGCCGCATCCCGGAGCGCGGCCTGAGCCTGGCCGCCGCCCCGTTCTTCGCCGACCACCGCGACAATATCTCGACCGCGCTGCGCATCGGCACCGCGCCGCGCGAGCTGGACGAGGCACGCGGCACGATCCTGTTCACGCGCCGCCTCGACACGGCCGACGACGAATTCGACGGCGTGCTGCTGATGGCCGTGGACGCCGCCTATTTCACGTCCTTCGTCAGCTCGCCGACGCTGGGGCCGGGCAGCCTGCTGGCGCTGGTCGGGGCGGCCGGCGGTGGCGGCGGAACAGGCGCCGGCCTGCGCGTCGAGCAGGACGCCAGCGGCGCGCTGCGCATGGGCGGCGCCGGCGCGCTGCTGCCGGCCAATGCCGAGCGCTGGCCGGTGGCGCGCGGCGTGCAGCTCGTCGCCGCCGGCGCCGGCTCGGGCGGCTTCGCCGACGGGCGCGCGCGCGTGCTGGGCTGGCGCCGTTCCAGCGCCTATCCGCTGGTGGCCGTGGTCGCGCTGTCGCACGACGCCGCGCTGGCCGGCGCCGGCGTCTACTGGGTCGACAGCCGCAACCAGACCGTCGTCGCCAGCCTGGTGCTGCTCGCGCTGGCGGCGGCGGCCAGCATGGTGTCGCTGCGCGCGGCCGGCCGGGCGCGCGAACGGGCCGAGGTGCAGCGCGCCTACCGCACCGCCACCGAGAGCGGCAACGACGGCTTCTACATGGTCGCCCCGGTGCGCGACCGCAAGGGCCGGGTGGCCGACTTCCGCATCGTCGACTGCAACGAGCGCGGCGCCTTCTTCTACGGCACCACGCGCGCCAGCCTGGTCGGCAGCCTGGTGTCGCAACTGGACGTCGGCGTCGGCGGCGAGGCGCTGGTGGCCGACTACCGCCATGCGATGGCGGTCGGCTTCCACCAGGAAGACCGGCGCATGCCCGACGATAACCGCCTGAACATCCGCTGGGGCCACCGGCGCCTGGTGCGCGTGGGCGGCGGCCTGGCCGTCACGCTGCAAGACATCAGCGAGCGCAAGGAACACGAAGCCCAGCTGGCGCGCCTGGCCAACGAGGACAGCCTGACCGGCCTGCCGAACCGCCACTGGTTCCTGCATTTCGTGCCGCAGGCGCTGTCGCACGCCCAGGCCAGCGGCCACGGCGCGGCGCTGCTGTTCGTCGACCTGGACGAATTCAAGCAGGTCAACGATTCGCACGGCCATGCCGTCGGCGACCAGTTGCTGAAGGACGCGGCCGCGCGTCTGCTGGCGCAGCTGCGCCCGGGCGACCGCGTGGCGCGCTTCGGCGGCGACGAATTCATCGTGCTGCTCAGCCCCTTCGACAGCGACCAGCAGGTGGCGGCGGTGGCCGCACGCATCGTCGGCGCCTTCGCCAGGCCGTTCGCCATCGCCGACGAGCAGCACATGATCGGCGCCTCGGTCGGCATCTCGGTCTTCCCGCGCGACGGCCTGGACGCCGCCACGCTGATCCGCCACAGCGACATCGCCATGTACGCCGGCAAGAACGAGGGCAAGGGCCAGTACCGCTTCTTCGACCCGGCCCAGTCCAGCACCCTGCGCACGCGCGCCCAGATGCGCCAGCGCCTGCTGGAGGCGATCGAGCACCGCCAGTTCCTGCTGCACTACCAGCCGCGCGTCGACACCCGCAGCGGCCGCCTGCTCAGCATGGAGGCGCTGCTGCGCTGGGAGCATCCGACCCAGGGCATGGTGCGCCCCGACGAATTCATTCCGCTGGCCGAATCGAGCGGCCTGATCGTGCCGATCGGCGCCATCGTCATCGACATGGCCTGCGCCCAGCTGGCGGCCTGGCGCGCTGCGGGCATGGACCCGGTGCCGGTCTCGATCAACGTCTCGCCCAAGCAGTTCCTGCGCGGCGGCGTGCAGCGCGAGCTGGCGCAGGCGCTGGCGCGCCACGACGTGGCGGCGCACCTGCTCGAGGTCGAGATCACGGAGTCGGCGATGCTGGGCGACCAGGACGAGATCCTGGCCGAGCTGGCGGCGATCCGCGCGCTGGGCATCAAGCTGCACGTGGACGATTTCGGCACCGGCTATTCCTCGCTGTCGCAGCTGCAGCGCATGAAGATGGACGTGCTCAAGGTCGACCGTTCGTTCACCGCGGAGCTGGGGCGTTCGAAGGAGGGCAAGGTGTTCTTCCAGGCGATCGTCTCGATGGCCCACGCGCTGGGCATGGAAGTGGTGGCCGAGGGCGTCGAGACGCGCGAGCAGCTGGCGATCCTGCGCGCCCTGCACTGCAACGAGGTGCAGGGCTACCTGATCGCGCGGCCGATGGCGGCGGAAGCGATCGCGCCGATGCTGGCCAGGCGATATCTGCTGGATGCGGCGCTGGCGGCGTAGGCACGACCGCGCCCTCGGCCAACGTCGTCCCGGCGCAGGCCGGGATCCAATTGCACGCATCACGGCAGCGCCCGGAAATCGGGCCCCGGCCTGCGCCGGGGAGACTTACGGGCGCCTCAAGCCGTCAGCAGGTTCCCGGTCCGGTACGCCGCCTTTCCCGCGATCTTGCAGACGTGCATTCCCTTCAGCAGGTGCCGGTGCGCCGTGCTCGCAAACAGGATGCCCGCCTGCGCGGCCCGCACCTCGGCCGTCCTGCCGCTGACCGGGTTGATGATCTCGGCGACGACGTCGCCCGCCTCGACCCGGTCGCCCAAGTGCTTCGAGAACACCAGCACGCCCGACTGCGGGGCGTGCAGCGGTTCCACGCCTTCCAGCGGGGTCGGCGCGCAGCGCGGCGCCGGCAGCGGCGCCAGGTCCACGTCGACGATGCCCAGGCGGCCCAGGTATTGCAGCAGGCCGTGCGCGTCCTGCTCGGCCAGGTCGTGGCGCACGTCGTTCTCGCCGCGCAGTTCCACCGTCACGCCGATGCAGCCCATCGGGATGGGCGTGGCCGGGCCGAAGTGCGCGGCCAGTTCCCACCACACGCGACTGCAGGCTTCGTCGAACGGCTCGCCGCCCGATGCCGTCGCCAGCAGCACCGCGTGCGCCTGCAGCAGCGCCGACAGCGGCTGCACGTCGTCGGCCAGCGGGGTGCCGGTGTACAGGTGCAGCACGGCCTCGTTGTCGCAATGCAGGTCGAGCATGACGTCGGCGTCGATCGCCATGCCGAGCAGGGTCTTTTTCAGTTCCTCGGTCGCGTTCTTCGGCAGCCACGCCGCCACCGAACGGCGCGCGTGCGCGCGCACCAGCGCCGCGTTGGCCGCCGGGTCGGGGCCCAGCAGGCCCGCCAGGGAGACCTTGAGGTCGTCCGCCACGTGCTTGTAGGAGCGGTTGAAGTTGATGCCGCTGGCCAGGTCGAAGCGGCCGAACGGGGCGCCGTGCAGCACCTGCGACAGGCCGATCGGGTTCGCCGCCGGCACCAGGATCACCTCGCCCTTCACCTTGCCGGCGGCGTCCAGGCGCTCCAGTTCGCGCCGCAGCACGTGCGCGACCAGCATGGCCGGCACCTCGTCGGCATGCAGCGATGCCTGGATATACGCCTTCCTGCCCTGGCCGGGCGCGCCGAAATGGAAGGAGGCGAGCTGGTAGCGGGCGACGTTGTCTTCGGTGGCGATCGGATGGTGTTTTTGCTGCATCTGGCATCTCCTGGACGGGAACGACATTATGGCGAAGATCGGCGCGGGGTAGCGCCGGGTTATAATGACGGCCGTTTTTTCCCCTCATTCTTCTTCCCATGTCCGCAGATACGCCCACCAACGAGCAAGGCCGTCCGATGCTCTACGACCCGACCGAACGCCGCATCCGCAGTTTCGTCACGCGCGCCGGACGCCTGTCGACCGGACAGGCGCGCGCGCTGGAAGCCTTCGGCCCGCAGTTCCTGATCGAGTACCGCAAGGAGCCGTTCGACTTCCACGCCCCGTTCGGCCGCGTCGCGCCGCTGGTGCTGGAAATCGGCTTCGGCATGGGCGGCTCCACCGTCCACATCGCCAAGGAGATGCCGGACACCGACTTCATCGGCGTCGAGGTGCACACCCCGGGCGTGGGCAGCCTGCTCAAGCTGGTCGGCGAGGAAGGCATCACCAACCTGCGCGCGATCCAGCACGACGCCGTCGAGGTGCTCAACAACATGATCGCCGACGGTTCGCTGGCCGGCGTGCACGTGTTCTTCCCGGACCCGTGGCACAAGGCGCGCCACAACAAGCGCCGCCTGATCCAGCCGGACTTCGTCAAGCTGCTGTGCGCCAAGCTGCAGCCGGGCGGCTACATCCACTGCGCCACCGACTGGGAAGACTACGCGGTCCAGATGCTCGAGGTGCTGGGCAACGAGCCGCTGCTGCAGAACACCGCCGAAGGCTATGCCGAGAAGCCGGCCTACCGGCCGCTGACCAAGTTCGAGAACCGCGGACTGAAGCTGGGCCACGGGGTGTGGGACCTGGTCTTCCGGAAAAAATAACCCCGCCGGACGCCGTCTCGTCGTTCGTCCCGCCGCCTTCGTCGCTCGTCGCTTCCGGCTTTGCCACCACCCGCGGCCTCCCTACACTGTAATCGTTGCTATATATTAACGATCACGGGAGGCCATCATGTGGCGCAGGATTGCGGACTGGTACTGGGGGTGGGAAGACGAGATGATTGCCGTGCTGGAGCGGCCGGAGCTGGCCGCCACGCTGCCGGCCGGCTACCGCCGCTACATGGGCGTGAAGCTGGCCGCGCTGTCGCCGATCGAGCGGCGCCAGCTGCGCGATTTCACGCTGGCCTACCGCGGCGCGCCGACCTGGCGCTTCCTCGCCAGGCTGTTCGTCCTGTTCTGCCTGTGCGGCGCCCTGTTGCACCTGGCGGTGCCGCGCATCCCCTGGTTCCCGGCGATCGGGGTCGCCAACCTGATCGGCTTCGGCATGGCGCTGGGCATCTGCGGCGTCTGGTTCAACTACCGCCTGATCGCCCGCATGAAATGGGGGCTGCTGGGCAAGACCATGGTGGGCGCCCTGGGCGGCGCGCTGCTCGCGTCCGTCGTCCTGCATGTCGCCAAGGGCAGGCCGGTGGCGACGCTGCTGGACGAGGTCCCCTTCATCGCCGGCATCGGCCTCGGCGCCGGCCTGCTGGGCACGCTGCCGATGCTGGTCGTGGCCCTGCTGCGCAACCGCCAGTACGAGGCGCTGGCGGCGCAGTTGCAGCAGGAGGCCGAGCGCGAGCGGCTGGCGCGCGAGCTGTCCGAGTCGCAGCTGCGCCTGCTGCGCGCCCAGATCGAGCCGCACTTCCTGTTCAACACGCTGGGCGCCGTCCAGCAGCTGGCCCAGCACGGCGCGCCGCGCGCCGCCGCGCTGACCGCCGACCTGATCGCCTTCCTGCGCGCCAGCCTGGGCGACATGCGCTGCGACCAGGTGACGCTGGAGGCGGAATTCGGCCTGGTCGCGTCCTACCTGAAGGTGATGCAGGCGCGCCTGGGCGAGCGGCTGCGCGTTCGCATCGACCTGCCGCGCGCCCTGGCCGACGTGCGCGTCCCCAGCATGATCCTGCTGACCCTGGCCGAGAACGCGATCAAGCACGGCATCGAGCCGGCGCTGCGCGGCGGCGAGATCGTCGTGGCGGCGTCGGTGGCGGACGGGGAGGGCGTGCTGCGCCTGCGCGTGCAGGATAGCGGCGTCGGCATGAGCGCGGTGCCCGGCGCCGGCCTGGGCCTGGACAACGTGCGCCACCGCCTGCGCCTGGCCTATGGCGAGGCCGCGTCGCTGGCGCTGCGCGACGCCGATCCCGGGCTGGTGGCGGACGTCGCCATTCCCTGGCCGGCGGCGCAGCCCGAAGTGTGGTCCGCAGCGCGGTCCGAAGCGCAGCCATGACCACCGTCCTGATCGCCGAAGACGAACCGCTGATGCGCGAGCGCCTGCTCGAGCTGCTGGACGCCGCCTGGCCCGAGGCGCGCGTGGTGCTGGTGGCGGAAAACGGCAACGATGCCTGGGACGGCTTCCTGGAGCACGAGCCGCAGGTGGCCTTCCTCGACGTGCGCATGCCCGGGCTGTCCGGCCTGGAGGTGGCCGAGCGCATCGGCGAGCTGGCGCACGTGGTGTTCGTGACGGCCTACGACCAGTACGCGGTCGACGCCTTCGACGCCGGCGCCGTCGACTACCTGCTCAAGCCGGTGCAGCCGGAGCGCCTGCAGCGCGCGGTGGAACGCATCCGCGCCAAGCTCGGCGCGCACCCGGCCGACCTGGGCGACCTGCTGCGCCACCTGAAGGCGGCGCTGCCGCAGGCGCGCCAGGACAAGGTACGCTGGCTGCGCGCCAGCGTCGGCCGGCAGATCCGCGTGATCGACGTCGACGAGGTGCTGTTCTTCCAGTCCGACACCAAGTACACGCGCGTCGTGCTGCGCGACTACGAGGCGCTGGTGCGCACGCCGCTGAAGGACCTGCTGAGCGGGTTGGACCGCGACAGGTTCTGGCAGATCCACCGCGGCACGGTGGTCAACGCGACGGCGATCGCGGCGGCGGAGCGGCTCGATGCGGAGCGGATGCAGGTGCTGCTGCGCGGCTGCGACGAGAAGCTGACCGTGAGCCGGAGCTTCGCGCACCTGTTCCGCGATTGAGGTGTCGCGGGCGGTTCGGTGCGCACGGGGTGCGCACCCTGCGGCTGGCGTGGGGATGGACGGCGAAGCGTAGGGTGCGCACCCCGTGCGCACCATGGCTCCGCCAGGGACGTCTACACCATCTCGCTGATGATGCCGACGATGTCGTCGCCGTAGGACGTGAGCTTCTTCTCGCCCACGCCCGACACGCCGCGCAACTGGTCGAGCGAGGTCGGCTTGACCTTGGCGATCTCGCGCAGCGTGGCGTCCTGGAACACGACGTAGGCCGGCACGCCGTGCGTGCGCGCCGTCTCGACGCGCCACCAGCGCAGTTTTTCGAAGATGGCCTGTTCGGACTTGGACAGTTCCATTTCCTCGTAGCCGCCGCGCGGCGTGGACGTGCGCTTGGGCTTGACCGGCTTCTGGTACTGGCGCAGCTGCACCGCCTGCTCGCCCTTGAGCACCGGGCGCGCCGCCTCGGTCAGCTTGAGCGAGCTGAAGGCGTCGTGGTCGACCGTGAGCAGGCCCAGCGCGATGGTCTGGCGCACGATGGCGCGCCATTCCTGCTCGCTGCGTTCCGCGCCCACGCCGAACACGGTGAGCTTGTCGTGGTGCCACTGGTTGACGCGTTCGGATGACACGCCGCGCAGCACGTCGATCACGTGGCCGGCGGCGAAGCGCTGGTCGACGCGGTAGATCGCGGACAGCAGCTTCTGCACCGGCACCGTGGCGTCGAAGGAGGTGGGCGGGATCAGGCAGGTGTCGCAGTTGCCGCAGGGACCGGAGCGCTCGCCGAAGTATTCGAGCATGCGCATGCGCCGGCAGCTGAGCGTTTCGCACAGGCCCAGCATGGCGTCGAGCTTGGACGACAGCACGCGCTTGAAGTTCTCGTCTGCCTCGGACTCGTCGATCATCCGGCGCTGCAGCACCACGTCCTGCAGGCCGTAGGCCATCCAGGCGTTCGAGGGCAGGCCGTCGCGGCCGGCGCGGCCGGTCTCCTGGTAGTAGCCTTCGAGGGACTTCGGCAGGTCGAGGTGGCAGACGAAGCGCACGTCCGGCTTGTCGATGCCCATGCCGAAGGCGATGGTCGCGACCATCACGATGTTGTCCTCGCGCAGGAAGCGCGACTGGTTCGACGCGCGCAACTGGTGGTCCATGCCGGCGTGGTAGGCCAGGGCGCGGATGCCGTGCTCGTTGAGGAATTCGGCCGTTTCCTCGACCTTCTTGCGCGACAGGCAGTAGACGATGCCGGAGTCGCCCGGGTGCTCGGTGGTGACGAAGTCGAGCAACTGCTTGCGGCCGTTGGTCTTTTCGACGATGGAATAGCGGATGTTCGGCCGGTCGAACGAGGACACGAACTGGCGCGCGTCTTCCAGTTGCAGGCGCTGGGCGATCTCGGCGCGCGTGAGCTGGTCGGCGGTGGCCGTCAGCGCGATGCGCGGCACGTGCGGGAAGCGCTCGTGCAGGATCGACAGGCGGATGTATTCGGGCCGGAAGTCGTGGCCCCATTGCGAGACGCAGTGCGCCTCGTCGATGGCGAACAGCGAGATGTGCGCCGACTCGAACAGTTCGAGGCAGCGCGGCGTCATCAGGCGTTCGGGCGCGACGTAGACGAGGTCGAGCTCGCCGGTGCGCACCATGCGCTCGATGCGCAGCGTCTCGTCGAAGCTCTGCGTGGAATTCAGGAAGGCGGCGCGCACGCCGACCTCGGCCAGCGCGTCGACCTGGTCCTGCATCAGCGCGATGAGCGGGGACACCACCACGCCGACGCCGTCGCGCAGCAGCGCGGGAATCTGGTAGCACAGCGACTTGCCGCCGCCGGTGGGCATCAGCACCAGCGCATCGCCGCCGGACGCCACGTGCTCGACGATGTCGGCCTGCTGCCCGCGGAACGCGGGATAGCCGAACACCGTCTCCAATACCTGCAGCGCGCGTTGCGGGATGTCGCTCGTCATGATGTCGTTGGATTCCTTGATTTAATCCACCCAGGCAACCAGGCCGAAGTGGGCGGTGACCAGCACGATCACCCCGAACACGATACGGTACCAGGCGAAGATCGTGAAGTCGTGCGTGCTGATGTAGCGCAGCAGCCAGCGCACGCACAGGAAGGCGGACACGAAGGCGGCCAGGCCGCCCAGGCCGAACAGCGGCAGGTCGGACAGCGACAGCAGGTGGCGTTCCTTGATGACGGAATACACGGTCGCCGCCAGCAGCGTGGGGATCGCCAGGAAGAAGGAGAATTCGGTGGCCGCCTTGCGCGACAGGCCGAACAGCATGCCGCCGATGATGGTCGATCCGGAGCGACTGGTGCCCGGGATCAGCGCGAAGCACTGGGCGCAGCCGACCTTGAAGGCGTCCAGCAGCGTCATGTCGTCGACGGTCTCGATGCGGTGCGAGCCCGGCAGCGTGCGGTGGCGGCGCTCGGCCCACAGGATCACCAGCGCGCCGACGATGAAGGCGGTCGCCACCGGCACCGGGGTGAACAGGTGTTCCTTGATCGCCTTGCTGAACAGGAAGCCGAGCACGGCCGCCGGCAGGAAGGCGACGATCAGGTTGACGACGAATTTCTGCTGGCGCGGTTCCGAGAACATGCCCTTGAGCACGACGCCGATGCGCGCCCGGTATTCCCACATGACGGCCAGGATGGCGCCGGCCTGGATCGCGATGTCGAACACCTTGGCCTTGTCGGTGGTGAAGTCGAGCAGGCTGCCGGCCAGGATCAGGTGACCCGTGGACGAGATCGGCAGGAATTCGGTAAAGCCCTCGACGAGGCCCATGATGATCGCCTTGATGGCGAGGATGATGTCCATGTATTGATCTTGTTAAGGTTGTGGGAAGTCGCTGCGGAAGGGCACGGCGCGGGCCGCAAGCTTACCACGAGGAAGCGTTTTGCCGTCGAGCTGGCGCATTACAATTGATGGCGTTTTTGCCGGAGGCAAGGGCTCGAACGACACAATTGAAGGACATTGTCAGGCGGTCAAGCGCTCCAGGTCGGCCAGGTAGACCATCGCATGGCCGCGCGTGTCGCCGCACATTTCGCGCGAGGGCGGCAGGCTGCCGCAGACGCGCGGGCGGGCCGGGTCGCCGAAGATGCGGCAGCCGTTGTGCTCGTCGAGCTGGATGCAGCGCACGCCGGCCGGCTTGCCATTCGGCATGCCGGGAATCGGCGACGAAATCGACGGGGCGATGCAGCAGGCGCCGCAGCCGGGCCGGCAACGGGTGGGTTCGGAAGAGGGAGTCACGGGAACGGTGCGGACGTCAACACAGGAATGGGCAGGCGCGCCAGTATACTACCCCCGGATACAATGCGTGACAGGCCCTTCCTTGACGGCCCTTGTCGCCAAGTCTATATTTTCGACTCAGCTTTAGTTGATGGACAGAAGCATGCCATGCTCTTTTGACACCAAGCCGCGCTGGGAGCGCCGCAAGGATGCGCGGCCCCAGGAGTTGCTGGATGCGGCCATCGACTTGTTCGTCGAACGTGGCTACGCCGCCACACGCCTGGAAGACGTCGCGCGCCGCGCCGGCGTCTCCAAGGGCACCTTGTATCTTTATTACGAAAACAAGGAAGAGCTGTTCAAGGCGGTCGTGCGCGGCAGCATCGTTCCCGTCATCGGCGATGCCGAAGCCTCGGTCGCCGGGTTCGACGGCCACAGCGCCGACCTGCTGCGCCAGCTGATCCACGCCTGGTGGAACCGGCTGGGCGCGACCAAGGTGTCCGGCATCATCAAGCTGGTCATGGCCGAAGCCGACAATTTCCCCGAACTGGCCTGCTTCTACCAGGAAGAGGTCATCAACCGCGGCACCAGGACGATGTCGGCGATGCTCGAGCGCGGCATCGCGCGCGGCGACTTCCGTCCGATCGACGTCACCATGACGACCCAGGTGCTGGTGGCCCCCATGCTGGCGCTGATCACCTGGAAGCACTCGGTCGGCCCCTGCCCGCGCGCCGAGCTCGACCCGATGGCCTTCCTCGACACCTTCCTCGACATGGCATTGCACGGCCTGCTGCCGCCCGTCGCCACCGCCGCCGCCACCGCCGCCGCCGCCCCGCCGGGCGCCGCGTGATTCCTGCTCCTGCGACCGGCACGCCGTTTTCCGGGGTTCATCCCCTCCAAACTGCAGACTGTCGCAATTTCCGCTGGCCCAGGCAATCGTGTCGCTAAGATATGTTTGCTGAAGCCGTTCAACGATAAAATATCGGATTACTTCTTTTTCCACCGAGTCTTGAAATGAATATCGAACAAGCCCGCTTCAACATGATCGAACAGCAGATCCGCCCCTGGAACGTGCTGGACCTGGACATCCTCGACCTGCTGCACGTGGTCAAGCGCGAACAGTTCGTGCCGGCCGCGTACCAGAACCTGGCCTTCGCCGACGTCGAGATCCCGCTGCCGGGCGGCGCGGCGATGTTCGCGCCGAAGATCGAGGCACGCATCATGGAAGAGCTGGCGCTGAAGAAGCACGAGACCGTGCTGGAAATCGGCACCGGCTCGGGCTACATGGCCGCCCTGCTGGCGCACCGCGCCGCCCGCGTCGTGACCGTGGAACTCAATCCGGAAACCGCCGCGCAGGCGCGGCAGAACCTGGCGAAGGCCGGCGTGAGCAACGTCACCGTCGAGCAGGGCAATGGCGCCCAGGGCTGGGGCGACGCGCAGTACGACGTGATCGTGGTCTCGGGCGCGCTGGAAGTGCTGCCGGACGCCATCCTGAAGCAGGTCAAGGTGGGCGGCCGCATCGCCGCCATCGTCGGCCAGCCGCCGGTGATGGAATCGTGCATCGTCACCCGCACCGGCGAGAACAGCTGGAATACCGTCAAGGTGTTCGAGACCAATGTGCCTTACCTGAGCGGCGCCGTGGTGCCGTCGCACTTCCAGTTCTGAGCGGAGACGACCACGATGCAGCACATCACCGCCCCCGAGTTGGCCGCCCGGCTGGCCGACCCGTCGCGCCCGAAGCCGTTGCTGCTCGACGTCCGGGAAAACTGGGAATTCGAGACCTGCAACATCGCCGGCTCCACCCAGATTCCGATGCACCTGATTCCGATCCGCGTAAGCGAGCTGGATGACGAGCGCGAGATCGTCTGCGTGTGCCACCACGGCGCGCGCAGCATGCAGGTCGCGGCTTTCCTCGAACGTAACGGATTCAGCAACATCACCAACCTGACAGGCGGGATACACGCCTGGGCCGTGCAGGTCGATCCCTCGATGCCGAAGTATTGACGGCGGCCTGTGTCCTCAACTAGAACTCCGACGGAGAAAGTAATGCAGAAACCCCTCATCGCCGTGCTGTTGGCCAGCGCTTTTTCGCTCCACGCGCAGGCGGCCGATTTGCTCCAGGTGTACCAGCAGGCATTGGCGAACGACGCCACCTATGCCAGCGCCCGCGCCTCCGCCGCGGCGGGCCGCGAACGCATCACCCAGGGGCGTGCGGGGTTGCTGCCGACCGTCGGCGTCACCGGCGAGGTCACGCGCGTCAAGAACGACCAGGCCTCCTGGAACGAGGGCCAGATCATCGATCCGAACGATCCGTTCTCGACCGTGCAGGGCAACGAAGGCAGCGCCACCACCAAGAGCTACACGATCTCGCTGCAGCAGCCGCTGTTCCGCTGGGACCGCTGGGAAACCTACCAGCAGAGCAAGCTGCAGCAGGCGATCTCGGAAGCCCAGTTCGCCCAGGCCCAGCAGGACCTGATCGTGCGCGTGGCACAAGCCTATTTCGACGTGCTGGCCGCCCAAGACACGCTGGAATCGACGCGCGCCCAGAAGGTCGCGACGACCGAGCAGCTGGCCTCGGCCAAGCGCAACTTCGAGGTCGGCACCCAGACCATCACCGATACCCACGAAGCCCAGGCCGCCTACGACCTGGTGGTGTCGCAGGAGCTGGCGGCGGTGAACGACCTGGAAAACAAGAAGACGGCGCTGCAGGCCATCATCGGCACCGCGCCGGCGGCCCTGGCCACGCTGCGCACCGGCGTGGCCCTGACGGCGCCGCAGCCGGCCAACGTCGACCAGTGGGTGTCGGCGGCCGAGAACCAGAACTACGCGGTCAGCGTGGCCCAGTTGCAGCTGGAGTCGGCCAAGCGCGACATCTCGAAGAACCGCGCCGGCCACTACCCCACGCTGGACCTGGTCGCCGCCTCGCGCCACTCGCGCACCGACGGCCAGACCTATTTCTCGGGCCGCCAGACCGGCAACTCGGTCGGCGTCCAGTACAGCATCCCGATCTTCCAGGGCTTCGCCGTGACCAGCCGCGTGCGCGAATCGATCGCGCTGGAAGACAAGGCGCGCAACGACTTGGAAGCGAACCGTCGCAACGCGGCGCTGACGGCGCGCCAGTCCTTCCTGGGCGTGAACACCGGCATGGCGCAGGTGAAGGCGCTGGAAGCGGCGGAAGTGTCGAGCAACTCGGCGCTGGAATCGAACAAGCTGGGTTACCAGGTCGGCGTGCGCATCAACATCGACGTGCTGAACGCCCAGCGCCAGCTGTACCAGACCCGCACCGACCTGGCCAAGGCGCGCTACAACACGATCCTGGCCGGCCTGCGCCTGAAGGCGGCCGCGGGCTCGCTGCGCGAGGAAGACCTGCAGCCGGTGAATGCATTGTTGCAGCAGCCGTGAGCGAACACGGCAGCGGTAACGAAATAAATCGTTAACTTAAAAATCGTCATCCCCGCGAAGGCGGGGATGACGTTTTTATGGCGCAGGACTGACGTTTTTATGGCGCGGGACTGACGTTCTTGCGAAGACGATGAATCCTGTTTTCAAGCCGCCTTCTGCTCGGCCAGCTTGCGCCACGCGATCATCTCCGCAATGGTCAGGATCGGGAAGCCGCGCTCGCGGGCGAACCGCTCGATCGCCTCGCCGCGCATCATGGTGCCGTCCTCGTTCATCAGCTCGCACAGCACGGCGGCCGGCTGCAGGCCCGCCATGATCGACAGGTCGACGGACCCCTCGGTGTGGCCGGCGCGGCCCAGCACGCCGGCCGGGTTGGCGCGCAGCGGGAACACGTGGCCCGGGCGCACCAGGTCGGCCGGCTTCGCGTCGGCGGCGATGGCGGCGCGGATCGTGGTCACGCGGTCGGCGGCCGAGACGCCGGTGGTGACGCCCTCGCGCGCCTCGATCGAGACGGTGAACGGGGTGCCGTAGCGGCTGCCGTTCTCGGCGGCCATCGGCGGCAGGTCCAGCGCGCGCACCTTGTCGGCCGACAGGCACAGGCAGACGATGCCGCTGCATTCGCGGATCATCAGGGCCATGGTTTCGTTCGTCAGTTTTTCGGCGGAGACGATCAGGTCGGCCTCGTTCTCGCGGTCGAAGTCGTCGAGCAGGATGACGGGGATGCCGGCGCGCGTGGCCGCGAGGGCCGCGGCGATGCGGCCCGCCAGGTCGTCGCTTTGCAGGACGAAGCTGGTGCTGCTGGTGATGGTGGTGGTGGTGGTCATTGAGACGCTCCTCGCAATGGTCGATAGCTAGCGAAAAACGCATCAGGGCAAAGCGCAGCGGCGCGTCCGCGCATGCCGTGGCGGCACGCGGACGCGTGATGACGCACATCTTCTTTCATCCGGACTATACCGTCGGCCCTGGCATCTCACCAGGTCTGCTGACCTTGCATTGCAAGCGCTCGCGGGCTCGGCCGTGATGGCCATACCGCCGGTGGGGAATTCCACCCCGCCCCGAAGACGTATCTGAGTGTCCGTGTTACACCACGGACCGGAAGATTGTAGCAGGGCCGTGCGAACCCTGCCGGGAACCGCTCAGCTGGCCAGTCCGCCGCCGCCGGCATGGTCGGCGCGCTGGATCAGCTCGACCTTGTAGCCGTCCGGGTCGGTGATGAAGGCGATCACGGTGCTGCCGCCCAGGACCGGACCCGGTTCGCGGGTGATGTTGCCGCCGGCGGCGCGCACCTGGTCGCAGGTCTGATAGATGTCTTCGGCCGACAGGGCGATGTGGCCGTAGGCGGTGCCCATCTCGTACTTGTCGACGCCCCAGTTGTAGGTCAGCTCGATCTCGGCGTGGTCCGGGTTGTTGCCGTAGCCGACGAAGGCCAGGCTGTACTTGTACTCGGGATTCTCGCTGGTGCGCAGCAGCTTCATGCCCAGTACCTTGGTGTAGAAGTCGATGGAGCGCTGCAGGTCGCCGACGCGGAGCATGGTGTGCAGGAGGCGCATGGTTGTCCTTGTTCGTGTGTGGGGAAAACCGCGATTCTATGCGCTCGTCCGGATTTTTGCAGGTGCCGGCGCGAATGCGGGGGCGGTGCGCACCCCGTGCGCACCATGAACGTCGGCGTTACGCCTGCAGCTTCGCGTCCAGCGTGATCTGCGCATTGAACAGCTTCGACACCGGGCACCCTTCCTTGGCCTTGCGCGCCGCTTCCTGGAACGCTTCCTCGCTGGCGCCCGGAATGGTGGCGACCAGTTCCAGGTGCACGGCCGTGATGGCGAAGCCGCCTTCGACCTTGTCGAGCGAGACGGTGGCGCTGGTTTCCAGCTTCTGCGCGGTCATGCCGGCCTGGCCCAGCTGGCCCGACAGGGCCATCGTGAAGCAGCCGGCATGCGCCGCCGCCAGCAGTTCTTCGGGGTTGGTGCCCGGACCGTCTTCGAAACGGGTGTTGAAGCCGTACTGGGTGTCCTGCAGCACGCCGCTCTGCGTGGAGACGGCGCCCTTGCCATCCTTGAGGCCGCCGCTCCAGACGGCATTGCCCTTGCGCTTGATCGTCATGACATCCTCCTTGGTGAGTTATTTGCCGGCTGGCGCGATGCGCCAGACGATGTTGCCGACGTCGTCCGCCAGCAGGATGGCGCCATCCTTCGCCACCGCGACGCCGACCGGACGGCCGTAGGCCTGTTCATCCTTGCTCAGGAAGCCGCCCAGCACGTCCTGGGGCGGGCCGCTCGGCTTGCCGTCGGCGAAGGGGACGAACACGAGCTTGTAGCCGGAATGCGGCTTGCGGTTCCACGAGCCGTGCTGGCCGATCAGGGCGCCGTTCTTGTACTGCGGCATCAGGTTGCCGTCGTAAAAGGCCAGGCCCAGCGAGGCCGTGTGCGCGCCCACGGCGTAGTCGGGCACGAGCGCCTTGGCGACCAGGTCCGGACGCTGCGGCTTGACGCGGTCGTCGACGTGCTGGCCGTAGTAGCTGTACGGCCAGCCGTAGAAGCCGCCGTCCTTGACGCTGGTGATGTAGTCGGGCACGAGGTCGTTGCCGATCTCGTCGCGCTCGTTGACGGCGGTCCACAGCAGCTTGCTCTGCGGCTGGAAGGCCAGGCCGTTCGGGTTGCGCAGGCCGCTGGCGAACACGCGCGCCTTGTTGCTGGCGATGTCGTATTCCCAGATCGCGGCGCGGCCTTCCTCGGCCGGCATGCCGTTCTCGGCCACGTTGCTGTTCGAGCCGACCGTGATGTACAGCTTCTTGCCGTCCGGCGACGCGATCACGTTCTTGGTCCAGTGGTGGTTCAGGCCGGCCGGCAGGTCGAGCACCTTGCTGCCCTTGGCCGCGATGCTGGTCTCGCCGGTCTTGTACGGGAACTTCCACAGCGCGTCGGCATTCGCGATGTACAGGTCGTTGCCGACCAGCGTCATGCCGAACGGCGAATTCAGGTTCTGCATGAACACGGTCTTGCTCTCGGCCGTGCCGTCCTGCTTCAGGCCGCGCAACAGCACGATGCGGTTGGGCGATTCCACGCCGGCGCCGGCCTTCTTCTGCGCCATGCCCTGCACCTTGGCGCGGATGCCGCCTTCCTTCGGCCCGTCCTTCGGCTTGTTGCTCTCGGCGACCAGCACGTCGCCGTTGGGCAGCACGTACAGCCAGCGCGGGTGGTCCAGGCCGCTTCCATACGGCGTGGCCGCCAGGCCTTGCGCCGGCACCGGGCGCGTGCCCTGCGGCCATGGCTTGGCCTCGGCCACGTTGAGGGTCGGGATCAGCGACTTCTGCGGCGCCGGCAGCGCGGGGTTCGGCCCCCAGCCGACCGGATACTGCTGGGCGGAAGCGGACAGGCTGAGGGCGCCCAGCAGGGCGGCCGCCAGCGGCAGCAGGGTGGCGCGTGGGGTCATCGGTTCTTTCCTCCGTCGGGGATGGTCGAGTCGTGGTCGCGCATGTCGCGGTTGCGGTCCGGTTGCGGGTTGGCCTGGGCGCCGTCCTTCGGTGTCGGGTTGACGGCCTGGCTGATGCCCGGCGTGCCGCGCGCCTCGGTGTCGACGAGGCCCTGCTCGAGGTCTTCGGCGGCCTGCTTCATGACGCCGCGCGGGCGCTGGTCCTGGCCGTCCGGCGATTCGTCGCGCTCGTGCGGCGAGCGCTTGTAGCTCTGTTCTTCGATCTTGCGGTCCGTGTTCACGAACCGGTCTTTTTCTTCCTGCGGCATGGCAGCCTCCGATGACTGGATATTGTTGAAATCCTAATACTTCGCGGAGAAGCCGGTCGCGCAATTGGATGATGCTTTTTTGCAATGGAATGATTACCATGGTGTTTTCCCGACGATTGCCCGGAACTGCCGTGAACACTGAAGCGCTCGACCACCACGCCGCCAGCGACTGCCCGAATTGCGCCGCCGCCGTCTCCGGCAATTTCTGCCACCAGTGCGGGCAGGAGACCGTGCTGCATCCGCCCAGCATCCACGAGTTCCTGCACGAGTTCATCGGCCACTACGTGGCGCTCGAAGGCAAGCTGTGGAAGACCCTCGGCCTGCTGCTGTTCCGCCCGGGCCGCCTGACGCTCGAATACCTGGCGGGCCGGCGCGTGCGCTACGTGCAGCCGCTGCGCGTCTACCTGACCTTCAGCCTGATCTTCTTCGCCATCTTCAAGTTCATGGGGGAGACCCACGAGATCGCCGGCGTGAAGGTCGGCGGGATGCCGGTCGTGCAGGTCGGCGACGAGGAAATCGCGGAGCGCAAGCGCGAGCGCGCCGAGTTGCAGGCCGAGCTGGAAGCGCAGAAGAACAAGGAGGAACTGGCGAAGTTCGAGGGCCTGAAAAGCATCGAGGACGGCCTGATCGACAATTTTTCGGGCGACAACGGCAAGCACATCAAGACGGCGTTCTTCGGCTACGCGCCCTACGCCGTGTTCGCGCTGATGCCGCTGTTCGCCCTGCTGCTCAAGCTGCTGTACCTCGGCTCGGGGCGGCGCTATGGCGAACACCTGCTGTTCGCGCTGCACACGAACGCCTTCGCCTTCCTGGTGCTGGGCCTGATGGTGCTGACGCGCGGACTCGCCCCGGCCGTGGGCAAGCTGCTGTTCCTGTGGATGCTGCTGTACCTGCCGATGGCGATGCGCCGCGTGTATGGCGGCGGGCGCTTCGCGACCTTCCTGCGCTGGTCCGTATTGATGACGTCGTACATGGTGATCATGGGTATCGCGATCGTGAGCGTGCTGTACATGATCGTGCAGCATTGAGGCTGGCCGCCGCGTCGCAAGCCGCAGGAGCGCGACGCGCTTGCAGGAAGCGCATGCGCCCAACTATACTGTGCGTTTGTACAGTATTTGCCGAGTTGCGATAGTGCAGAAGCCGGACGAATCGGTTAATCTTCTGTCTCCTTGATCCCTGCCGCCGAGAGCCATGTCCGTCACGTCCCAACCGCAACAAACCATCGCGCTGGTCGTGCGTCACAATACGGCCGGCATCGACGAGCCGGTCAAGGCCATCGTCGACTTCCTGCATGCGGCCGGCTACCGCGTCGTGTTCGAGCAGGAAACCGCGGTCCACGTGCAGGTGGCCGGCATCGACGCGATGACGATGGCCGAAATCGGCGAGCACTGCGCCACCGCCATCGTGGTGGGCGGCGACGGCACCATGCTCGGCGTGGCGCGCCAGCTGGCGCGCTACCAGGTCTCCCTCATCGGCATCAACCAGGGCCGCCTGGGCTTCATGACCGACATCCCGATCGACCGCATGCTGCCGGCGCTGGGCGAGATCCTGAACGGCAAGGCGCGCGCCGAGGAGCGCACGCTGCTGGAGGCGCGGGTGATGCGCGGCGGCGTCGAGATGCACTGCTCGGTCGCGGTCAACGATGTGGTCGTCTCGCGCGGCACCGGGGCCGGCATGGCCGAACTCAAGGTGTCGGTGGACGGCCAGTTCATGTACAACCAGCGCTCGGACGGCCTGATCGTGTCCACGCCCACCGGCTCCACGGCGTACGCGCTGTCGGCCGGCGGCCCGCTGCTGCATCCCACGCTGGCCGGCATCGTGCTGGTGCCGATCGCGCCGCACGCGTTGTCGAACCGGCCGATCGTCGTGCCGGACCGCAGCGAGATCGTGGTCGAGATCGTCAACGGCCGCGACATCAGCGTGAACTTCGACATGCAGACCTTCGCCAGCCTGCAGCACGGCGACGAGATCGTCATCTCGCGCTCGCCCGACACCATCACCTTCCTGCATCCGGAAGGGTGGAGCTACTACCACACGCTGCGCGAAAAGCTGCACTGGAACGAAAACCCGTCCGGCGACACCAAAGCCAGGTAGCCCGACGCCACCAACCATATCGGTTCAAAGCACCAACAGGAGATGTGTTTCTTCATGCTGCGCACACTGACCATCCGCGACTTCGTCATCGTCGACACGATCGAGCTCGAGTTCTCGAACGGCTTCACGGTCTTCACCGGCGAGACCGGCGCCGGCAAGTCGATCCTGATCGATGCGCTCCAGCTCGCCCTGGGCGGACGCGGCGACGCCAGCATGGTGCGCGAAGGCGCATCCCGGACCGACATCAGCGCCGACTTCGCCCCGACGCCGGCCGCGCGCGCCTGGCTGGAACAGAACGCGTTCGCGCTCGACGACGGCGGGGCGCTGCTGCGCCGCGTGATCGACAACGCCGGCCGTTCCAAGGCCTACATCAACGGCAGCGCCGCCACCGCCGGCCAGCTGCGCGAGCTGGGCGAGCTGCTGGTCGACATCCACGGCCAGCACGCGCACCAGTCGCTGCTCAAGGGCGACGCCCAGCGCGCGCTGCTCGACAACCAGGTCGCCGTGCGCGATCCCGGCGCCGCCGAGCAGGTGCGCGCGGTCGCCGCCACCTACAAGAGCTGGAAGGCGCTGGCGCGCCAGCGCGAGGAATACGAGACCAACGCGAAAAACGTGCTGCTCGAGCGCGAACGCCTCGAATGGCAGGTGGGCGAGCTCGACAAGCTCGCCGCCAAGCCGGGCGAATGGGCCGAGATCAGCAACGAGCACAGCCGCCTGTCGCATGCCGCCAGCCTGATCGAAGGCGCGCAGGAAGCGCTGAACGCGCTGTCGGAGGCGGAGCAGCCGATCCTGTCGCAACTGTCCTCGCTGAACCAGAAGCTGGCCAAGCTGGCCGACGTCGACGCCGGCCTGCAGGCCGTGCTCGACTGCATGGAGCCGGCCCGCATCCAGCTGCAGGAAGCGGTGTACGCCCTCAACACCTACGTCGACAGGATCGAGCTGGACCCGGAGCGCCTGGCCCAGGTCGATGCGCGCCTGGACGCCATCCACGGCACGGCGCGCAAGTTCCGCGTCACGCCCGAGGAACTGCCGGACGAGCACGCCGCGCTCAAGGCCAAGCTGCAGCAGCTGGCCGACGCCTCCGACGTCGAGGGCCTGAAGCGCCAGGAAGAGAAGGCGAAGGGCGTCTACCTGGACGCGGCGCGCAAGCTGTCGGCGACCCGCGCGGCGGCGGCGCAGCGCCTGTCGGCGCAGGTGTCGGAAGCGATGCAGGAACTGTCGATGAGCGGCGGCCGCTTCGAGGTCGCGCTGAACCCGTGCGAGCCGGCCAGCTACGGCCTGGAACAGGTCGAGTTCATGGTGGCGGGCCATGCCGGCGTGGCCGCGCGGCCGCTGGCCAAGGTGGCGTCGGGCGGCGAGCTGGCGCGCATCTCGCTGGCGATCGCCGTCATCACGGCGCACGCGACCACGGTGCCGACGCTGATCTTCGACGAGGTCGACACCGGCATCGGCGGCGGCGTGGCCGAGGTCGTCGGGCGCCTGCTGCGGCGCCTGGGCCAGGACCGGCAGGTGCTGTGCGTGACCCACCTGCCGCAGGTGGCGAGCCAGGCCAACCAGCATTTCCAGGTGGCCAAGGGCACGACGGCCGCCGGCAAGACCGTCTCGCGCATCGACGTGCTGGACAACAAGGCGCGCGTCGAGGAAGTGGCGCGCATGCTGGGCGGCATCGAGATCACCGAGACCACGCGCAAGCATGCGCGCGAGTTGCTGGCGTCCTGACGCCGGTTTTCGTGTCCCCGTCGCACCGATCGATCATATCAACTCGGCAATAGAATAGGCCCCACTTATAATGGGGCCACCTCCACGTCCCTACGCTCCCATGCCCTTTCGCCCGGAACCACCCCACCAGCACGGCACCGTCGCCCGCAGCGCCATCGTCCTCGTCAACCTCGGCACGCCCGACGCCCCCACCCGCGGCGCGGTGCGGCGCTACCTGAAGCAGTTCCTGTCCGACCCGCGCGTCGTCGAGATCCCGCGCGCCGTCTGGGCGCTGATCCTGCACCTGGCGATCCTGCCGTTCCGCTCGGGCGAATCGGCGAAAAAATACCAGTCGATCTGGATGCGCGAGGGCTCGCCGCTGAAGATCTACACGGCGCGCCAGGCCGCCATGCTGGGCCGGACGCTGGCCGAACGCGGCCACCAGGACGTCGAGGTCGTCATGGCGATGCGCTACGGCGCGCCGGCGCTGCCGGACGTGCTGGACGAATTGAAGGCGCGCGGCGTCGAGCGCATCGTCGTGCTGCCCGCCTACCCGCAGTATTCGGGCACGACCACGGCGTCGGTGTGGGACGCCGTCTTCGACCACTACAAGCAGGTGCGCAACGTCCCGGAACTGCGCCTGGTGCGCAACTACCACGACCACGACGGCTATATCGAGGCGCTGGCGAAGTCGGTGGAGGCGTACTGGGACGCGCACGGCCGCGGCGACAAGCTCCTGATGAGCTTTCACGGCGTGCCCAAGCGCACGCTCCAGCTGGGCGACCCCTACCACTGCGAATGCCACAAGACGGCGCGCCTGCTGGCCGCGCGCCTGGGCCTGGGGCCGGACCAGTACCTGGTCACCTTCCAGTCGCGCTTCGGCAAGGCGGAATGGCTGCAGCCCTACACGGCGCCGACCGTGCAGCAGCTGGCGCGCGACGGCGTGCGCCGGCTCGACGTGATGTGCCCGGGCTTCACCAGCGACTGCCTGGAGACGCTGGAAGAAATCAACATGGAAGTGCGCCACGATTTCGAAGCGAACGGCGGCCAGGAATACCACTACATTCCGTGCCTGAACGATGGCCAGGACTGGATCGTCGGCCTGGCCGAGATCGCCGAACAGCACCTGATCGGCTGGCCGACCATGCTCAGTCCGGCGCAGCTGGCGGCGCGCAAGCGCGACGCGCAGGTGGGGCGAGAGCATGCGCTGACGCTGGGAGCCCAGGGTCAGAGCCCGGTGTTGCCTTTGGAAGGGCTCTGACCCGGGTTGCCGGTGTTGCCTTTCGAAGGGCTCTGACCCGGGTTGTCGGTGTTGCCTTTCGAAGGGTCCTGACCCGGGTTGCCGGTGTTGCCTTTCGAAGGGCCCCGACCCGGGTTGTCGGTGTCCTCGTTCAAGGGACGCCGGCCCCCGGTCTTGAACATCGATTCGCCAGGGTGGGCATCCTTGTCCTCCCTGCGCGAAGCGCATTCTGTCCGGCCCTGCGGCCGCCGACCCGGCAAGCCCGGGTCGTTTTCATCTCAGCTGTTAAAATGGCACGTTTTGTGGCGCCGACAGCCTGGCGAAGCAGATTGCCGCCAGCGTCAACAGGGTGTACAGCACCACGGCGCCGCTGATCAGATGCAGTTTCATGACTGTTCCCCCATATGACATGTCTTATGGGAAACATAGTGACATGCGTAATTGATGACAGGGACTGCCGGTTGGTAAATGTTGTAACAAAAGATGACTATCCGGCACATGTTGACGTTGCAATTCCCCTTGAAAGTGTAGGAGATCGCCTCATATGGGGGGCTGTACGACGAAAGCATCCGTCCCATCCATCAGCCAAGTCCTTGATTCCAGGAGTTTTTTCGATGCAAGACCAAGACAACCAAGATGTTGCCAAGCAACCCGAGCTGGACGCCGCACCGGCGGCCGAGCAGCAGACGGCCGCGCCGGCGCAATCCGGCCTCGAAGAACAGCTGAGTGCGACCGAAGCCAAGCTGGCCGAGACCCACGATGCCTTCATGCGCGCCAAGGCCGAGGCCGACAATGTCCGCCGCCGCGCCCAGGAAGACGTCGCCAAGGCCCATAAATTCGCGATCGAAAGCTTCGCCGAGGCGATGGTCCCGGTGCGCGACAGCCTGGAGATGGCCCTGAAAGTGGAAGCCCCCACGGTCGAGTCGATCAAGGAAGGTGTCGAGATGACGCTGAAGCAGCTCACCGCCGCGTTCGAGAAGAACCGCCTGGTCGAAGTGATGCCGGCGGCCGGCGAGAAGCTGGACCCGAACAAGCACCAGGCCGTGGCCGTCGTGCCGTCCGAGCAGGAAGCCAATACCGTCGTCGCCGTGCTGCAGAAGGGCTACATGATCGCCGACCGCCTGCTGCGCCCGGCCATCGTGACCGCCGCGGCACCGAAATAATGTTGCGTTGAGGCTTCTTCAAGCTCTTGAAAGCAAGCGGTATTTCCCAATATTCGGCACATCTCGAACACTGAAGTACTAACAAGGAAAATATATTATGGGCAAAATCATCGGTATCGACCTGGGCACCACCAACAGCTGCGTGGCCATCATGGAAAACGGCCAACCCAAGGTCATCGAAAACGCCGAAGGCGCGCGTACCACGCCTTCGATCATCGCTTACCAGGAAGACGGCGAGATCCTCGTCGGCGCGCCGGCCAAGCGCCAGGCCGTCACCAACCCGAAGAACACGCTGTTCGCCGTCAAGCGCCTGATCGGCCGCAAGTTCGACGAGAAGGAAGTCCAGAAGGACATCTCCCTGATGCCGTACCAGATCACCAAGGCCGACAATGGCGACGCCTGGGTCGGCGTGCGCGACAAGAAGCTGGCGCCGCCGCAGATCTCGGCCGAAGTGCTGCGCAAGATGAAGAAGACCGCCGAAGACTACCTCGGCGAAGAAGTGACCGAAGCCGTCATCACCGTGCCGGCCTACTTCAACGACTCGCAGCGCCAGGCGACCAAGGACGCCGGCCGCATCGCGGGCCTGGACGTCAAGCGCATCATCAACGAGCCGACCGCGGCCGCGCTGGCATTCGGCCTGGACAAGACCGACAAGGGTGACCGCAAGATCGCCGTGTACGACCTCGGCGGCGGCACCTTTGACGTGTCGATCATCGAGATCGCCGACGTCGACGGCGAGAAGCAGTTCGAAGTGCTGTCGACCAACGGCGATACCTTCCTGGGCGGCGAAGACTTCGACCAGCGCGTGATCGACTACATCATCGACGAATTCAAGAAGATCAACGGCCTGGACCTGTCGAAGGATCCGATCGCCCTGCAGCGCATCAAGGCCTCGGCCGAGCGCGCGAAGATCGAACTGTCGTCGTCGCAGCAGACCGAGATCAACGAGCCGTACATCGCCATGGCGAACGGCGCGCCGGTCCACCTGAACCTGAAGATCACCCGCGCCAAGCTGGAAGCGCTGGTCGAGGAACTGATCACCAAGACCATCGAGCCGTGCCGCATCGCCATCAAGGACGCCGGCGTCAAGGTCTCGGACATCGACGACATCATCCTGGTCGGCGGCATGACCCGCATGCCGAAGGTGCAGGAAAAGGTCAAGGAGTTCTTCGGCAAGGATCCGCGCAAGGACGTCAACCCGGACGAAGCCGTCGCCGTCGGCGCCGCCATCCAGGGCTCCGTGCTGTCGGGCGAGCGCAAGGACCTGCTGCTGCTGGACGTGACCCCGCTGTCGCTGGGCATCGAGACCCTGGGCGGCGTGATGACCAAGATGATCCAGAAGAACACCACGATCCCGACCAAGTTCTCGCAGGTGTTCTCGACCGCCGACGACAACCAGCCGGCCGTGACCATCAAGGTCTACCAGGGCGAGCGCGAGATCGCCGCCGGTAACAAGGGCCTGGGCGAGTTCAACCTGGAAGGCATCCCTCCGGCACCGCGCGGCACCCCGCAGATCGAAGTGACCTTCGACATCGACGCCAACGGCATCCTGCACGTCGGCGCCAAGGACAAGGCCACCGGCAAGGAAAACAAGATCACCATCAAGGCGAACTCGGGCCTGTCGGAAGACGAGATCCAGAAGATGGTGAAGGACGCCGAGCTGAACGCGGAAGAGGACAAGAAGGTCAAGGAACTGGCCGAGTCGCGCAACCAGGCCGACGCGCTGGTCCACTCGACCAAGAAGTCCCTGACCGAGTACGGCGACAAGCTGGACGCGGGCGAGAAGGAAAAGATCGAAGCCGCGATCGCCGACCTCGAAGGTTCGATCAAGTCGGGCGACAAGGCCGAGATCGACGCCAAGGTGGCTGCCCTGTCGACCGCCGCCCAGAAGCTGGGCGAGAAGATGTACGCCGACATGCAGGCCCAGCAGGGTGCCGCCGGTGCGGCCGGCGCGGCGGGCGGTGCCCAGCCGGGCGCCGAATCGGCCAAGCAGGAAGACGACGTGGTGGACGCCGACTTCAAGGAAGTCAAGGACGCCAAGTAATGGCATGACGGGACCGGCGACGGTCCCGTGACGGAACCGAGCCGATGCGACCGTCCTGGTGGCCGGCTCGGTTTTTTTGCAGGACCATCAACCCCCGGTTCTCCTTTTCCCTCGGCGCGTTGTATTTTCCGGCGTTGCCGCGCAAGCCTGGGTTGCCCACGGTATACTCATACGTTTTGTGCTGCGCGTTCCCGGCAAGCGTCGACCGCACGGGGTCCTGGGAACCCGACAGTTCGTTCAGTAAAAGAGGACTCGAAGCACCGTCGCGCGCGGCAGCGCAACGCGTAGCAGGTGATTCGACGTTTTCGATAGACAGCAAGGTGCCGACAAATGGCAAAGCGTGATTTTTACGAGATCCTCGGGGTCGCGAAAGGTGCTTCGGAAGAAGACATCAAGAAGGCCTATCGCAAGCTGGCGATGAAATACCATCCTGACCGCAATCCCGACAACAAGGAAGCGGAAGAGAAGTTCAAGGAGGTCAAGGAAGCCTACGAGATGCTGACCAATCCGGAGAAGCGCGAGGCCTACGACCGTTACGGTCATGCCGGCGTCGATCCGAACAGCGGCATGGGCGGCGGCTTCGGCGCCGGCGGCTTCGGCGATGCGTTCGGCGACATCTTCGGCGACATCTTCGGCGGCGGACGCCGCGGCGGTGGCGGCGGTCCGCAGGTCTACCGCGGCGCCGACCTGCGCTACAACCTGGAGATCACGCTGGAGCAGGCCGCGAACGGCTTCGACACCACGATCCGCGTGCCCAGCTGGGACAAGTGCGACACCTGCCACGGCAGCGGCGCCAAGCCGGGCACCTCCCCGGTCACCTGCACGACCTGCCACGGCCACGGCCAGGTGCGCATGCAGCAGGGCTTCTTCTCGATCCAGCAGACCTGCCCGAAGTGCCATGGCAGCGGCAAGATCATCCCGGAACCGTGCGCGGCCTGCGGCGGCGCCGGACGCATCAAGCGCAACAAGACGCTGGAAGTGAAGATCCCGGCCGGCATCGACAACGGCATGCGCATCCGCTCGTCCGGCAACGGCGAGCCGGGCACCAACGGCGGGCCGCCGGGCGACCTGTACGTCGAGATCCACATCAAGCCGCACCAGGTGTTCCAGCGCGAAGGCGACGACCTGCACTGCGAGATGCCGATCTCGTTTTCCAAGGCGGCGCTGGGCGGCGAGATCGAGGTGCCGACGCTGGGCGGCAAGGTGTCCTTCACCATCCCCGAAGGCACCCAGACCGGCAAGACCTTCCGCCTCAAGGGCAAGGGCATCAAGGGCGTGCGCTCGGGCTATGCCGGCGACCTGTTCTGCCACGTGCTGGTGGAAACCCCGGTCAAGCTGACCGACAAGCAGAAGGACCTGCTGCGCGAATTCGACCGTCTCACGGTCGAGGGCGGCTCCAAGCACAGCCCGCAGAGCAAGGGCTGGATGGATAAAGTAAAGGACTTCTTCGAGTAAGAAGTCCGCGAAACCGCTGAACGGCAACTGCCTTCGGCGGTTTTTTTTGACTGGCGCGTGGCCAGTCTGGCAATGTCGGATCGACGGCGCGTCGATCGCATCCAACGATAGGAACTCACATGGCAAAAACCCCCACCGGCCTGACCGCCGCCGACCTGTTCGAACGCAACCGCCAATGGGCCGCCGCGATGGTCGAGCAAGACCCCGGCTTCTTCAAGGACCTGGCTTCGCAACAAGCCCCGGAATACCTGTGGATCGGCTGCTCGGACAGCCGCGTGCCGGCCAACGAACTGCTGGGCATGGCGCCGGGCGAACTGTTCGTGCACCGTAACATCGCCAACGTCGTCTCGCATTCGGACCTGAACGCGCTGACCGTGGTGCAGTTCGCCGTCGACGTGCTGAAGGTCAAGCACATCATCCTGTGCGGCCACTACGGCTGCTCGGGCGTGGGCGCGGCGCTGAACAATACCCGCGTGGGCCTGGCCGACAACTGGCTCGGCCACGTGCGCGACGTGCGCGACAAGCACGGCAAGTACCTGGGCAACGTGGCCGGCGCCGCCGCCGCCAACCGCCTGGTGGAACTGAACGTGGCCGAGCAGGTCATCAACATCGCCCAGACCACCGTCGTGCGCGACGCTTGGGAGCGCGGCCAGGACCTGACCATCCACAGCTGGGTCTACGGCGTGCACGACGGCCTGCTGCGCGACCTCGGCATCACCGTCAGCGCCTACGACGAGATCCAGCCGAAGCTGGACACGATCCTGCAGCGCTACCTCGACGGCGGCGAGCGCGAATGATGGCGCCAGGCGGCGAACTGGACCGGCTGCGCGCCATCGTGCGCGCCTTCGTCGACGAACGCGACTGGGACCAGTTCCACACGCCGAAGAACCTCGCCTCCGCCCTGACGGTGGAGGCGGCCGAGCTGCTGGAACACTTCCAGTGGCTGCGCCACGGCGGCGCCGACGAGCTCGGCGAGGCGAAGCTGCGCGCGGTGCGCCACGAGATGGCCGACGTGCTGGTCTACCTGGTGCGCCTGGCCGACAAGCTGGACGTCGACCTGCTGGCGGCGGTGGAGGAAAAGATGGTGCTCAACCGGGCCAAGTACCCGGCCGACAAGGTGCGCGGCGACGCGCGCAAGTATCACGAGTACAAGGACGGCGAATAACGGAAACGGCTCCGGCAAACTCCGGGGTCAGAGCCCTCGAACATCAACACCGGGCGCCGACCCCTGCGTAGGGTGCGCACCCCGTGCGCACCATCGGCCATCACGCCGCGGCTAGACGCGCCTGTGCCGCACGCCGCACCGCCGGCCGTGCCGCCGCGGCGCCCGCCAGCTTGAACGTGCTGACCAGCTGCTCCAGCTGGTCCGACTGCTCCTGCATCGCCTGCGCGGCCGCCGCCGCTTCCTCGACCAGCGCCGCATTCTGCTGGGTCACGGCATCCATCTCGCCGATCGCCGTGTTGATCTGCTCGATACCGGCTTCCTGCTCGTGGCTGGCCGCGCTGATGTCGGCCATGATGTCGGTCACGCGGCGCACGCTGCCGACGATGTCTTCCATCGTCGCGCCGGCCTGCTGCACCAGCTTGCTGCCCGCGTCGACCTTGTCCACCGAATCCCCGATCAGCGCCTTGATTTCCTTGGCCGCCGCGGCCGAGCGCTGGGCCAGGTTGCGCACTTCGGAGGCGACTACGGCGAAGCCGCGGCCCTGTTCGCCGGCGCGGGCGGCCTCGACCGCCGCGTTCAGCGCCAGGATATTCGTCTGGAAGGCGATCCCGTCGATGACGCCGATGATGTCGACGATCTTGCTGGCCGAGGCATGGATCGCGCCCATCGTCGACACCACGTCGGCGACGACCACCCCGCCGCGCGTGGCCACGTCGGACGCCGAACGCGCCAGCTGGTTGGCCTGGCGCGCGTTTTCCGCGTTCTGCTTGACGGTCGCCGTCAGTTCCTCCATCGACGACGCCGTCTCCTCGAGGGCGCTGGCCTGCTGCTCGGTGCGGCTCGACAGGTCGAGGTTGCCGCTGGCGATCTCGCCGGACGCCGTGACCAGCGTCTCGGTGCCGCTGCGCACCTGGCCGACGATGTGCTGCAGCGCGGCGTTCATCTCCTTCAGGGCGCCCAGCAGTTCGCCGGTCTCGTCGGTGGAATCGACCTCGATGTGGCTGCTCAGGTCGCCGGCGGCGACGGTCCGGGCCACGGCCACGGCGCGGCGCATCGGCAGGACGATCGAACGGGTGATGAACCAGCCGACGGCCACGGCCACCAGCAGCGCCAGCACGGTCACGCCTACCAGCACGAGGCGCGTCCGTTCGAAATCGGCCTGGCCGCGCGCCTGCTCGACCCGGTTGCGCTCGGCCTGGGCGACGATCATCGCGGTGATCGTCTGCTGCCACGCCCTGACGGCGGGCACGACCGCCGATTTCAGGTAGGCGACGCTGGCCTCGAGCTGGTTGGCGCGGCCCAGTTCCTGCGCCTTGGCGATCAGCGGCGTCGCCCTGGTGCGCGCCTCGGTGATCCGGGCCAGCAGTTCGCGGCGCTCCGGATCGGACACCAGCTTGTCCAGCTTGTCGCGCGCGGCCATGTAGTCGCTCCAGGCGATATCGACGGTCTTGGCCAGCTCGGCCATGCCGGCTTCGTCCTCGGTCAGGATGATGTCGCGCACGCCGATGGCGATGCGGCGCTGGGCGTCACGCATGGCGTTCATCGCTTCGAGCTGGACGTTGTCGTTGTTGACGACCTTGTCGGTCAACGCATTGAGCGAATTCATGCTCTGGACGGCGGTCACCGACACCAGGATGAGCAGTACCAGGAGCAGGCCGAAACCCAGGGCGAGGCGCTGACCGATCTTCATGTTTGTTAACTTCATGTTCGTTCCCTGACGTGATGTCGTGATAAGTAAGTACGTACTCGCATCCGGCTGCGGCGCATTCCATCGTCTGCCCGGGAATAGGGAATACGCATCCGGTATGCACGGATGGCCGGGTTGTTAGTGTTGTCGAAGCACTGGCTGGACCCGTCCAGGAGGATCGGGAAGGGACCGGTAACGGGGCTGGGTTACCGGGTGGGGGCGGCCAAGTCGTGAATAAATTCTAGTAGGAAGGGTCCTACAGAACAATCACAGGATTGCCATGTGGAAAACTTACAACATGTTAACGTTGACGCGGAACAATTAGTTGTTTTCGAAGTAACTGAACAGCTGTACACGGCCGGCACCGCACGTCACATACCGCCCAGGCAGACGTACTTGATGACGAGGTAGTCGTCCATGCCGTACTTGGAGCCTTCGCGGCCCATGCCCGACTGCTTGACGCCGCCGAACGGCCCGACCTCGTTGGAGACGAGGCCGGTATTCACGCCGACCATGCCCGATTCGATGCGCTCGGCCACGCGCCAGACGCGTCCGACGTCGCGCGCGTAGAAGTAAGCGGCCAGCCCGAATTCGGAAGCGTTCGCCAGGGCGACGGCCTCGTCCTCGGTGGCAAAGCGGAACAGCGGCGCCACCGGCCCGAAGGTCTCTTCGTCCGCGATGCGCATCGCCGGCGTGACGTCGGCCAGCACGGTGGGCTCGAAGAAGGTGCCGCCGAGCGCGTGGCGCTTGCCGCCCAGCAGGACGCGCGCGCCCTTGGACAGCGCGTCGGTGATGTGCTGCTCGACCTTTTGCACGGCCTGTTCGTCGATCAAGGGGCCCTGCACGACGCCGTCCTCCATGCCGTTGCCGACCTTCAGTCGGCCCACGGCGTCGACCAGTTTGCGCGCGAACGCGTCATGGACGCCGTCCTGCACGTAGATGCGGTTGGCGCACACGCAGGTCTGGCCCATGTTGCGGTATTTCGAGGCGATGGCGCCCTCGACGGCCGCGTCGAGGTCCGCATCGTCGAACACGATGAACGGCGCGTTGCCGCCCAGTTCCAGCGACAGCTTCTTGAGCGTGGGCGCGCACTGCGCCATCAGCTGGCGTCCGACGGCGGTCGAGCCGGTGAAGCTGAGCTTGCGCACGATCGGATTCGCGCACAGTTCGCCGCCGATCGCGCCGGATTCTCCCGTGACGACGGAAAACACGCCGTTCGGCACGCCGGCGCGCTCGGCCAGCACGGCGAGCGCCAGCGCGGAAAACGGCGTCAGGCCGGCCGGTTTCAGCACGATGGGGCAGCCGGCGGCCAGGGCCGGGGCGACCTTGCGGGCGATCATCGCGGCCGGGAAATTCCATGGCGTGATGGCGGCGCACACGCCGATCGGCTCCTTCGTGACGACGATGCGCTGGCCGCGCGCCGGCGCTTCCAGCACGTCGCCCTCGATGCGCTTGGCCTGCTCGCCGAACCATTCGAAGAACGCGGCGGCATAGGCGATCTCCCCCTTCGATTCCGCCAGCGGCTTGCCTTGCTCGAGGGTCATGATGGTGGCCAGGTCGTCGGCGTGCTCCAGCATCAGGTCGTTCCACTTGCGCAGCACCAGCGCGCGCTCGCGCGCGGTACGGGCGCGCCAGCCGGGCCAGGCGGCATGGGCCGCCGCGATCGCCCGCCGCGTTTCCTGCGCGCCCATGCGCGGCACGGTGCCCAGCGTCGCGCCGGTGGCGGGATCGGTCACGGCGATGGTGCGGCCGTCGAGGGCATCGCACCAGGCGCCGTCGACATAGGCTTGCTGGCGCAGCAGGGAGGGATCGTCGAGTGTCGGCATGGGCTCCTCGTCACGGGCGGGTGGCGGCCCACGATAGCACGAAGCGCCGGCGGGGGGCCGGACGATTACCCGGCGGGTGCGCTCATGCGCAGTCGCGGACCGGCGCGCAGGAGCGCAGGTCGACGAACCAGGTTTCCAGGCCGAACAGCAGCGTGACCGTGCCCAGGCCCGCCAGCCATGCCACGCCCGCCACGCCGCCGAGCGCGATGGCGGCCAGCCCGCCCCACAGGGCGCCGCGGGCCCAGCGCCGCGCGCCGGCGCGTTGCCGGCCGGCCGGCGGGCGCACCGGGGCCACGCGCTGGAACAGCAGGTCGCCCAGCCAGTCGAGTACGCCGTAGGTCGCGTAGCAGAAGGCCCCGCCGGCGATCCATCCCGCCAGCGGCACGGACGGCTGGTGCAGGGCGGCGAGCGCGGCGGCGGCGGCCACCACGGCGGCCGGCACGAGGAAGAGGAACAGCAGCTTGCGTCCGAGGTACATGGCGGCTCCGGCGGCAGGTGTGTAAACGAATCTTGATGTGTAAACGTCTTTTTGCTGTGCAGCGCAACGGTGCCAGCCTAGTATGCCCGAACGGCGGCGGCAAGGCGCCGTCCGTTTGTGTTGGCATCGTTTTCGCGTTGGCGTTATGATTTTGCTACTGGTTTCTGAGAAAAGAAATCTTTTACCAGCAGATTCCCGGAAGAAAAGCATCGTTGGCGACGCGTTCGCCCGCCGGGACAACGGCCACTCGCATGCGGACCCGGGCGGTTCGCGAGGATCCGCGTGCGTTCCACTGTACAAAGGTAGAGACCATGCGCCCGATCGTTATCGTCCCCGCTTGCACCCGCGACTTCGGCGAACATCCGTACCACGCGGCCCAGCACAAGTATGTCGACGCCATCGTGCTCGGCGCCGACTGCGCGCCGATGATCCTGCCCTCGCTGGGCGCATCGCTCGACCTCGAGACGATGCTCGACCTGTGCGACGGCATCATGCTGACCGGTTCGGCGTCGAACGTGCATCCGAGCTATTACTCGGAAGACGTGCTCGACCCGTCGCTGCCGCAGGACCCGGCGCGCGACCAGACCACGCTGCCGCTGATCCGCGCGGCGGTGGAGCGGGGCATCCCGATCATCGCGATCTGCCGCGGCTTCCAGGAGATGAACGTGGCGCTGGGCGGCAGCCTGCACCAGGCGGTGCAGGCGGTGCCGGGCAAGTTCGACCACCGCGAGAACCCCGAGCTGGGCATGGACGAGCAGTACGGCGACGCGCACAAGGTCAAGCTGGTCGAGGGCGGCACGCTGCACGGCATCCTGGGCGCGCACGAGATTCCCGTGAACTCGCTGCACGGCCAGGGCGTCAACGAACTGGCGGCCGGCCTGGTGGTCGAAGCGACGGCCGAGGATGGACTGGTGGAAGCCTTCACCGTGGGGCAGGCGCCCGGCTTCACGCTGGCCGTGCAATGGCATCCGGAATGGCGCATCGTGCACAACCCGCACTCGATGAAGATGTTCGGTGCGTTCGGCAATGCCTGCCGCGCCTACCAGGCCGCCAAGCAGGAAAGAAAACGGGACAGCGCATGACCGCCACCGAAAAATGGGCGGTCTGCCCGGTTCCCTAGCTTCCCTGTTCCATCGTCACTCCCGCGGCGCATGCGCCTGCGCATGCCCGCCCCTATTCACGAACAGAGAAAAGAACATGGCTATCCGCGACAATTTTTCCTACAACGACATGGACGAGTGGCTCAACGGCAAGCGAGTCACCGAAATCGAATGCCTGGTGCCCGACCTGACCGGCGTGGCGCGCGGCAAGATCCTGCCGCGCGTGAAATTCACCGAAGAGCGCGGCATGCGCCTGCCGGAAATCGTGCTGGGCATGACCGTCACCGGCAATTCGCCGGAAGCCGACGACGCCTTCGACCGCGCGATCTCGACCACCGACCGCGACATGATCCTGAAGGCCGACCCGGGCACGATCACGATGGTGCCGTGGGCCGTCGACCCGACCGCGCAGGTGATCCACGACTGTTATTTCGCCGACGGCCGCCTGGTCGACTTCGCCCCGCGCAGCGTGCTGCGCCGCGTGCTCAAGCTGTACACGCAGAAGGGCTGGAATCCGCTGGTGGCGCCCGAACTCGAGTTCTACCTGACCGCCAAGAACATCGACCCCGACCTGCCGCTGGCCGCGCCGATCGGCCGCAGCGGCCGTTCCGAGACCAGCCGCCAGGTCTACAGCATCGACGCCGTCAACGAGTTCGACCCGCTGTTCGAGGACATCTACGACTACTGCGACATGATGGGCCTGGACGTCGACACGCTGATCCATGAGATCGGCGCCGGCCAGATGGAAATCAACTTCCAGCACGGCGAGCCGCTGGGCCTGGCCGACAAGGTGTTCTACTTCAAGCGCACGCTGCGCGAGGCGGCCCTCAAGCACGACATGTACGCCACCTTCATGGCCAAGCCGATGGCCGGCGAGCCGGGCAGCGCCATGCACGTGCACCAGAGCGTGGTCGACGCCGCGACCGGCCTGAACATCTTCAGCAACGAGGACGGTTCGCCGTCCGAGCTGTTCCGCTGGTACATCGGCGGCCTGCAGAAATACATGCCGTCGGCGATGGCGATCGTCGCGCCCTACGTGAATTCCTACCGCCGCATCGTGCGCCACACGGCCGCGCCGATCAACCTGCAGTGGGGCGTGGACAACCGCACGGTCGGCATCCGCGTGCCGGTGTCGGGCTCGCAGGACCGCCGCGTGGAGAACCGCGTGATCGGCGCCGACGCCAACCCCTACCTGGCGCTGGCCGTCACGCTGGCCTGCGGCTACCTGGGCATGACGGAACAGATCGAGCCGACGCCGATGGTGGAAGGCAATGCCTACAAGATGAGCGTGCAGCTCCCGCAGGGCCTGCCCGAAGCCCTGGGCCTGCTGCGCGGCGAGGACCGCCTGCGCGACATCCTGGGCGAGCGCTTCATCGACGTGTACTCGGCGGTGAAGGAACTCGAGCACCAGGAGTTCATGCAGGTCATCAGTCCGTGGGAGCGCGAGCACCTGCTGCTGCACGTGTAATTGTCGTGCCCACCCTACGGGCACCGGCAAGCACCGGGGTCGGAGCCCTCGAGAATCGACACCGGGCGCTGACCCCCACGTAGGGTGCGCACCCCGTGCGCACCAGCCAGGCCGCGCCCGGCGCTTACACGCTGAGCGCCGTCTTGTGCGCCTCGTGGCGGTTCTTCAGCACCTGCGGCGCCAGCGACCCCGCGATCATGCCGGCGAACGCCGCGATCAATCCCGCCAGCTGGCCCGGGAACGCCTCGCCGAGCGTGGAAATCTGCGGGAAGAACAGGACCCAGGTGGCGATGCCGGCGCCGATCGACAGGATCGCGCCCTGGGTGGTGGCGCGCTGCCAGTACAGGCCCATCACCAGTGGCACGAAGGCGCCGACCAGCGTGACCTGGTAGGCCGAGGACACCATGTCGTAGATCGAGGTGCCGCGCATCGCGATCGCGTAGGCCAGCACCATGGCGGCGAACAGCACGATGGTGATGCGCATCGCCAGCAGCTGCTGGCGGTCCTTCATTTCCGGGCGCAGGTTCTTGAGGATGTTCTCGACGAAGCTGGTGGCCGGGGCCAGCAGCGTGGCCGACGAGGTGCTCTTGATCGCCGACAGCAGGGCGCCGAAGAACAGGATCTGCATGACCAGCGGCATCTGCGTCATCACGAAGGTCGGCAGCACGCGCTGGTAGTCGTTCTTGGCCATTTCCATCGCATCGTTGCCCATCACGATGACGGCGCAGGCGACGATGAACATCGGCACGAAGGCGAACAGGATGTAGCTGGCGCCGCCGATCACGGCGCCGGCGCGCGCGGTCGGGGCGCTGTTGGCCGACATCACGCGCTGGTACACGTCCTGCTGCGGGATCGAACCCAGCATCATGGTCACGGCCGAGCCGACGAAGAAGGCGACGTCGGTGAACTTCGCTTCCGGCAGGAATTTCCAGAGGTCGGCGCGGTGCGCCATGTCGATCACGACGCCGGTGCCGCCGGCCAGCTTGGCCGAGAACACGGCGATGACCGACAGGCCCACCACCAGCACGATCATCTGGATGAAGTCGGTGATCGCCACCGCCAGGAAGCCGCCCACGACCACGTAGATCAGCACGGCGAGCGTGCCGACGATCATGCCGGCCGTCTCCGACATCGCGCCGCCGGTCAGCACCGAGAACACCAGGCCCAGCGCGGTGATCTGCGCCGCGACCCAGCCCAGGTAGGACAGGATGATCGCCGCCGAGCAGAACACTTCGATGCCCTTGCCGTAGCGCGCGCGGTAGTAGTCGCCGATGGTGAGCAGGTTCAGCTTGTACAGGCGGGCGGCGAAGAACAGGCCGACCAGGATCAGGCAGGTGCCGGCGCCGAACGGGTCCTCGACCAGCGCGCCCAGTCCGCCCTGCACGAACTTGGCCGGGATGCCCATCACGGTCTCGGCGCCGAACCAGGTGGCGAAGGTGGTCGTGATGACCATGACCAGCGGCAGGCTGCGTCCCGCGACGGCGAAGTCGGCGGTGTTCTTGATCCGGGAGCCGGCCCAGACGCCCAGGCCGAGCGTGCCGAGCAGGTAGAGTGCGACGGACCAGATCAGGATAGTGTTCATTGCGTGCGTGCCCCCGGCGGCGAAGATGGAATTTCGGACTGGAAAAATTCCGGATTATAGCGGCAGATATCGGCCGGCGGATCGATTTTATGCGGGGATGGCGGGATGGTCGGCGCGGGGTGGCCGGGATGCCACAAACGGGGGCGGCGATGGGCGACGATGGTGCGCCCGGAGCCCCCGGATGCGTCAGATCGCCATGTCCCGCAGCACCTTCGATGCTTCCCGGCTGGCCGTCAATACGGCGCCGTCGCGCATCCGGATCACCAGTTGCGACTGGTCGTCCGCCTTCATCGCCTCGACGAAATCCAGGTTGACCAGCGCCGAGCGGTGGATGCGCATGAAGCGCGCCGGGTCCAGCTGCGCCTCCAGTTCGGAAATCCCGATCCGGACCAGGAAGGTCTGGCCGCGCGCGGTGATCGCCGTGTACTTGGCGTCGGCCTTCAGGTAGGCGATCTCGCGCGTGGCCAGCGGGAAGATCTGGCCGCGGTCGCGCACCAGGATGCGCTCGATGCGTCCCGGCGCCGGGTGCGCGGCCGCATCCAGGGCGGCGCCCAGCGCCTCGCGCGACGGGGCGGGGGCCTCCAGCAGGCGCGCCACCGCGGCGTCGAAGCGCGCGCGGGTAAAGGGTTTGAGCAGGTAGTCGACGGCGTTCAGCTCGAAGGCCGTGACGGCGTACTGGTCGTAGGCCGTGGTGAACACGATGGCCGGCGTGAAGCTCAGGCGGCGCAGCACTTCCAGGCCCGTCATCTCGGGCATCTGGATGTCCATGAAGACGATCTGCGGGCGGATGCATTCGATCCGGGCCAGCGCACTGGCGCCGTCGGCGGCCTCGCCGGCCAGGCGCAGGCCGGGATGCGCATACACGGCGTCGCGCAGCACGTCGCGCGCCAGCGGCTCGTCCTCGGCGATGAACACGGTGCGGACAGTCATGCGGATGGTTCCTTCATGCGGGTTGCAGGGGGATCGACATGGTGACGGTGAAGCCGGCGCCCGGCGCCGTCGCGATCGCCAGGCCGCCGCGCGGACCGTAGGCGAGCCGTAGGCGGCGGTCGACGGTGCGGATGCCCAGGCCGCGCGAGGCGTGCACGGCGGCCGGGTCGGCGCCGGGGCCGTCGTCGCCCACGGTCAGCGTCAGCGCGTTGGCGCCGCCGTCGACGCGCGAGCGGATCAGCAGGCGCCCGGGACGGCTGTGCGGATTGAACGCGTGCTTGATGCTGTTCTCGACCAGCGGCTGCAGCGACAGCGCGGGCAGGGTCAGGCCGCCGGCCGCATCGTCGAGCTCCCAGTCGACGCGCAGGCGCGCGCCCAGGCGCAGGCTTTCCAGCTCCAGGTAGTCGCGCACGAAGCCCAGCTCGTCGTCCAGCAGCACGCGGTCGTTGCCGGTCTTTTCGGTGTCGAGCACGTAGCGCAGCATGTCCGAGAACTGGAACAGGGCCGTCTCGGCCGCCGCCGGGTCGCGCCGCGTCAGGGCGATGATCGAATGCAGGGTATTGAACAGGAAGTGCGGATTGAGCTTGCTGCGCAGGGCGTCCAGCTCGGCCGCCACCAGCAGGGCCTGCGCCTGCTGCATGGCCGCGGCCTGGCGCTTGCGGGCGGCGTTGTTGCGCACCATGTGGAACAGGGCGGCGATCACGCCATAGGTCATCATCGCGTACAGGATCGGCCAGACGTACCAGTCGAGCGGCTTGATGAAGCCGAACAGCAGCCACATGACCAGGTAGGACAGCACCGCATAGGCCAGCGCGCCGGCGCCGTGGACGAGGAAGATGCGGGCCCCCGACAGGCCGCGCCGCTCGAGCCAGCCGCCCAGCGGCCACAGCAGGGCGAGGAACAGCGCGTTCGGGCCGCTGACGGCGAACATCTGGGCGATCGAGCGCCAATCCACGTGCCCCTTGCGCAGGCCGTCGAACTGCAGGGCCAGGGCCAGCAGCAGCAGGTAGGCGGCCCAGCCGCAGGCATAGATGCGCCACATGCGGTGGGTCGGGATGGCGTCGTGGTCGTCGTTGGCTTCCATCCGGCGAGTATGCAGCAGAAAACCGGTCCTGCGGCGGCGCCGGCACCAATGACGGAATCGCGGCCACGAAGCGCGGCTGCGCGGCCACGAACGGCCGATGCCACGCTGCCCGCTGGCCTGCCGAGGATTGCCGGTTTTTGCGTGAATTTGCATGTTCGTGCGTAAACCGGTAGAGTGCAGGTTCAAGGAGGACACCATATGCAACTCGCCGAAGAGCGCCGGCAATTGATCGTGGAGACGGTCGACCGGCAGGGAAAGGTGCTGGCCGCCGAGCTGGCGCAGCGTTTCCAGACGTCGGAAGACACCATCCGCCGCGACCTGCGCGACCTGGACGCGGCCGGCCTGCTGCGCCGCGTCCATGGCGGCGCCATGCGGCGCACGCGCGCCGAGCCCAGCTTCGGCCAGCGCGCCGATGCCGACGCCGCCCGCAAGGGCCTGCTGGCGCGGGCGCTGGCGCGCAGCGTGCGGCCGGGCGACACCGTGCTGGTCGACGCCGGCACCACCAACCTCGCCTTCGTGCGCCTGCTCGAGGACGGGCAGGCCGCCGCCGTCATCACCAACAGCCCGCGCATCGCGCTCGAGCTGGGCCACCTGCGCGCCACGCGCGTGATGCTGCTGGGCGGGACGTATTCCGGCCATGCCGGCGCGGTGCTGGGCGCGCACACGGCGGCGGAGATCCGCAAGCTGCGCGTCAACCTGGCCGTGGTCGGCGCCTGCAGCGTCGAGGCCGACCGTGGCCTGGGCGCCAGCGATGCCGAGGAGGCCGAGGTCAAGGGCGCGATGCTGGCCGCGGCCAGCCGGCGCGTGGTGGCCGTGCTGAACGAGCGCCTGGAGGCGCCGGCGCCGTTCCTGATCGCGCCGCTGGCCGAGGTCGACCAACTGGTGCTGGAAGCCGACGCCGCGCCCGACGTGCTGGCGCGCCTGCGCCGCGCCGAGCGCGCGCCCGACATCGTGCTGGCGGAAGGAGGCAGGGCATGACGGCGCTGCACGAACCGGGCGCGCTGGCGCCGGCGCCGGCACGCGTGGAAGCGGCGCGCTGGGCGATCTCGCTGGTGTTCCTGCTCAACGGCGCCGGCATCGGCCTGTGGGCCGCCCACGTGCCGCTGGTGCAGGCGCGCGCCGGCATCGCCACCGGCACGCTCGGCTTCCTGCTGCTGACGATCGCCGGCGGCGCGATCGCCGCGATGCCGCTGTCCGGCTGGCTGTCGGGGCGCTGGGGCACGCGCGCCGTGGTGCTGGCCAGCGGCTGGATGTTCGCCGTCACCAGCGCGCTGCTGATGAACGTGGGCGACGTGGTCCCGCTGTTCGTGGCCGCCTTCGCCTTCGGCGCCAGCAACGGCCTGCTGGACGTGTCGATGAACACCAATGCCAGCGAGGTCGAGAGCGCGCGCGGCATCCCGACCATGTCGTCGTTCCACGGCTTCTACAGCCTGGGCGGGCTGCTCGGCGCGGTCCTCGGCGGCATCGTGATCGGCGCCGGCTTCGGCGACGGCCGCGGCGCGCTGGCGGCCGGCGTGCTGGTCGCGCTGGCGGTGGCGCTGTGCGCGCGCCACATCCTGGCGGCGGCGCCGTCCGCGCACGGCAGCCACTTCGCCGTGCCGCGCGGCCCGGCGCTGTTCCTCGGCCTGCTGGCGCTGCTGTGCTTCGCCATCGAGGGCGCGCTGGTCGACTGGAGCGCGCTGCTGCTGACCGAGCGCACCGGCGCCGATCCGGCATCGGCGGCCCTCGGCTATTCGGCGTTCTCGGTCACGATGGCGGCCTGCCGCTTCGCCGGCGACCGCCTGGTGCTGCGCTTCGGCGCGGCGCGCATGATGGCGGCCGGCGGCATCGGCATGTGCGCCGGGCTGGCGCTGGCGGTGGCGAGCACGCACTTCCTGCTGTCGGCGCTGGGCTTCGCGCTGGTCGGCCTGAGCGCGGCGAACGTGGTGCCGGTGATCTTCTCGGCGGCCGCGCGCGTGCCCGGCATGTCGGCCGGCGGCGGGCTGGCGGCGGTGGCCACGCTCGGCTACGCGGGGCTGCTGCTGGCGCCGCCGCTCATCGGCTCGATCGCGGCGCACAGCAATATCGCGGTGGCGCTGGGCGTGCTGTCGGTGTCGGGGATCGTGATCGCGCTGAATGCGGGTGTCGTGAAACGGGGCTGATGCCGCGGTTGTTTTGCGGTGCCTGAACGCGT
>NZ_CAJYEB010000040.1 GCF_913773735.1 uncultured Massilia sp. | reverse complement strand
TTGTCGTCCAGCACCCGCTGCCAGCCCGAGTAGTCGATCAGGTAGCGGCTGGCCACGCCGCGAAAGCGCAGCAGCCAGGTCTTGAAGCGGCTGTGCCAGCCGTTCACGTTCTGCAGGTGGATCGCGCCGCGCGTGCGGATACCTGCTCGCAGGTTGACCGCTTCATGGGTGATGCCCGTCCTGGCGGCAAAGGTCTTGTAGGCTTGCGCTGCATCGCTGACCAGCAGGACGTCGGGCGCCAGCACGGGCTGCAGGCAACGCTCCAGCTGCGCCGCCGTCACCGGCCCGCGTCCGGTATGGAAATCGAGCGTTTGTCCGCTGCGGTCGCGCGCTACCAGCAGGCACGCATGGTCGCGGTTGATGCCGCGGCGCCTGGCGACCCCGCCACGCTTGCGCGCCGGACGGTCCAGGGTGCGCGATCCCTTCTGCGATTCGAGCAAGTAAGTTTCGTCCGCCTCGACGATGGTCGACAGCGTCGGCGCGCGTTCGTGCATGGCGCCCGGAATGAAGCGGTGGCGCCAGCGAAAACTGGTGGTGCGGTGCACGCCGGTGACGGCCGCGGCGTCGCGCACGGTACGCGATTCCAGCACGCACTGCAGGTACGCGAGCCATTTCTCCTTGAGGCGCAGGCGCGCCAGCGGTGTGCCACTCAAGGCATTGTAGCTGCGCCCGCAGCGGCAGCAGCGATAGCGCTGCAAGCCGCTGGCGCTGCCGCAGCGGTGGACGCGCGTGGCGCGGCAACGTGGACAGGGTGGCCGGCCGGCGGCCTGTTCGATGAGGGCGATGCATTCGCCGGGATCGGCGATGGAGGCCAGCCAGCTGCGCAGGCGCGCGAGATCCTGCGTACACAGCGGTAACGCTTCGAGCGCGGCAAGCACGTCGTCGAACGCCAGAGCCTGCATCGCCGTCTCCCCATGAGTTACCTCGACAATGGGTAAGACAGCCAGGACCAAATCCGGTTCGCAGAATTAACGCGAACAGCGCCTTTTTATTTGACAAAATTGCGACAGGTGTCGCATGATTGCGATATCGGTCACACCACGAGAGCCCGCCATGTCCATCCCCTCGATATCCGAACTCAGCCTGTTGAAGGCCCTGTGGCGCCAGCACCCGCTGAGCGCGCGCGAGATCCACGAGCAGGTGGCCGAGGAACTCGGCTGGTCCTATTCGTCGACCCGCAAGACCCTCGAGCGCATGCTCGAGAAGGGCATGGTCGCCCAGCAGGTGCGCCACGGCGTGCAGGTCTACGAGGCGGTGCTGGAAAAGGTCGGCACGCTGGCCGCCTTCGCCCACGACTTCGGCAAGCGCGTGATGGAGATCGACACGCCGCTGCCGGTCAATATGTTCACCGGCAGCAAGCTGGTCGACGAGCGGGAACTGGCCCGCCTCGAACAGATGCTGCAGCACTGGCCGGAAGAGCCGGAATCGCCATGAGCGCGCTCGACATCGTCCTGGCGCGCTTCCTGCTGGCCAGCGCCGGCTGCCTGGGCGCCGGCCTGTGCGTCTGGGGCCTGGCGGCCCTGCTCCGGCGCCGCCTGCCGGCCCTGGCCATCCAGCGCACGACCTGGCTGCTGGCCCAGCTCACGGTGGCCGCGGCCTTCGCCGTCGTGCTGCTGCCGCATGGCGGGCGCCTGCAGGTGGTGCCGGTGATCGAGATGGAGGCGATCGTCCCACCGCCGCAGGAAGGCGCCCGCGCCGCGCCCGCAGCCGCGCCGGCATCCGCCGCCGCGCCGGCCGCGCGGGCGCACGAGTCGTCCTGGCTGGCCTGGACCGCGCGCGCCTGGGCCGCATGCTACCTGGCGGGCCTGGCCTGGATGCTGCTGCGCCTCCTGCGCGCGCGGCGCGTGCTGGACGCCCTGGCCGCGCACGGCCGCCGCCTGCCGGGCGGCGCCCGGCCGGTCGTGATCGAGGTCGACGCGCCGATCTCGCCGATGCTGCTGGGCCCGGCGCGCGCCCGCCTGCTGCTGCCGCGCCACCTGCGCGACTTCGACGCCTTGCAGCGCGAGATGATCGTCGAGCACGAACTGACCCACTGGCGCCGGCGCGACCTGTACTGGATGGCGGCCGGCCTGGCGCTGCAGCTCGCGTTCTGGTTCAACCCCTTCATGCGCCTGCTGCGCGAACGCCTGAGCTGGGCCCAGGAACTCGGCTGCGACCGCGACGTGCTGCGCGGCCGCCCCCCGGCCCAGCGCAAGGCCTATGCCGCGGCGCTGCTGGCGCAACTCAGGCTGCAGCACCGCCCGATCGGCGCCACCCTGGCCTTCGGCGCCGTCCGCACCGACACCCTGGCCGTGCGCATCGCCCTGATCCGCGAGCCGATCAAGGGCGGCGCCGGCCGCCGCGCCCGGGTGCTGGCCGTGGCCGGCCTGGCGGCGGTGTTCCTGGCCAACCTGGCGTTCCAGCCGGCCCTGGCCTGGCAGGCCGGCGTGCCGGTCGATGCCTGGCCGGCGCCCCGCCTGTCCGAGCCGGGTCTGTCGGCGGCCGCCGCGCCGCTCGCCTGCACCGAGATCGCCGACGCCGCCGGCGGCGCCGCCCTGGTGCGCGATGGCCGCTGCGCCGAACGGGTGACGCCGGCCTCGACCTACAAGATCCCGCTGGTCCTGATGGGCTTCGACAGCGGCCTGCTGCGCGACGAGCATGCGCCCCGGTTGCCGTTCAAGCCGGGCTACGCCGACTGGCAGCCGTCCTGGCGCGCCGACACCGATCCGGCCGGCTGGATCCGCAATTCCACGGTCTGGTATTCGCAGCAGGTCGCGACGCGGCTGGGCGCGGCGCGCGTGCAGGACTACCTGGACCGCTTCGGCTACGGCAACCGCGACCTGTCGGGCGCGCCCGGCGATCCGGCGCTGGCGCTGTCCGAACTCAGCCCGACCTTGAAGATCTCGGCCGACGAGCAGGTCGCCTTCCTGCGCAAGGTGGCCACGCGCAGCCTGCCGCTATCGCGCCATGCGTACGAGACGAGCGCGCGCCTGCTCCAGGTGCGCACCCTCGGCAACGGCTGGCGCATCCACGGCAAGACCGGCACCGCCATGGCGCGCCGGGCCGACGGCAGCGAACAGGCGGGGCAGATGCTCGGCTGGTTCGTCGGCTGGGCCAGCAAGGATGGCCGCACGCTGGTGTTCGCGCGCCTGGAACAGCAAGCCCAACAGGACGGAACGTATGCCGGCGCGCGCGTGCGCGACGCCATGCTGCGCGAACTGGAGCAGCGCCTGCCGACGCTGTAGGCACAGGTTTTTCACCACCACGGAGACACCATGAAGACCCGCATCATCCACGCCGCGCTGCTGGCAGGCGCCCTGTCGTCCCTGCCGGGCGCGCACGCCGACCCGGACGCCTGGACCGCGCCGCAGGAACCGTTCAAGGTCCATGGCAACACCTGGTACGTCGGCACCCACGGCCTGTCGGCCTTGCTGGTCACGTCGCCCGCCGGCCACATCCTGATCGACGGCGCCACCGCGGCGGCGGCGCCGCAGATCCTGCGGCACATCCGCCAGCTCGGCTTCAAGCCGGAGGACATCCGCTACATCCTCACCTCGCACGAGCACTTCGACCATGCCGGCGGCGTCGCCGCGCTGCAGCGCGCCTCGGGCGCGGTGGTGCTGGGCAGCGCGAAGAGCGAGCCGGTGCTGCGCAGCGGCCTGCCGGACAAGGGCGATCCGCAGTACGCGGGCCTGGTGGACAGTCCGATGACGCCGGTGGCCAATACCCGCGTGGTGCGTGACGGCGAGGTCGTGACACTCGGACCGCTGGCGCTCACGGCGCACTACACGCCGGGCCACACCCAGGGCGGCGTCAGCTGGACCTGGCGCGAGACCGACCATGGCAGGACGGTCGCCATGGTATATGCCGACAGCCTGACCGCGGTCACCGCGGGCGGCTTCCGCTACAGCGGCGACGCCCGCTATCCCGGCGCGCGCGCCGACATCGAGAAGTCGATCGCGACGGTGGCCGGCCTGCCGTGCGACGTGCTGGTGTCCGCCCACCCGGAAGCGAGCGGGCTGTGGGAGCGCAAGGCGCGCGGAGACTTCATCGACGGGAACGGCTGCAAGGCCTATGCGGACAAGGGCCGCGCCTGGCTGCAGCGCACGCTGGCCGAAGAAGCGAAGGGCGGTTGACGATGGCGCGCACCCGATCGGTCCTCGCCGCCTGCCTCGCCTTCCTGTCGATGGCGTGCGCGCATGCCGCCGACATCTGCACCATCGTCGCCGACGCATCGACCGGGCGCATCGCCGTGCAGCGCGGCGACTGCCGGACCCGGGTCACGCCGGCGTCGACCTTCAAGATCGCGATCGCCCTGATGGGCTACGACGCGGCGGTCCTGAAGGACGAGCATCATCCGGAACTGCCCTTTCGCGAAGGCTATCCGGACTGGCGCGACAGCTGGAAGCAGCCGGCCGATCCGGCGCGCTGGATGCGCGAATCGGTGGTCTGGTATTCGCAGCAGGTCACGACGGCGCTCGGGATGGCCCGGTTCCGGGACTACGTCGAACGCTTCGGCTACGGCAACCGGGACGTCTCGGGCGACGCCGACCACGATGGCCTGACGCTGTCCTGGATCGGCTCGTCCCTGAAGATCTCGCCGTTCGAACAGCTGTCCTTCCTGCGCAGGATCGTCAACCGCCAGCTCGGCGTCAGCCCGCATGCCTACGACATGACGGCGCGCCTGGTCGCCTACAAGCGCATCGGCGCATGGGACGTCTCGGGCAAGACCGGCGCGTCGTCCGGCTACGGCTGGTACGTCGGCTGGGCGGCGCAGGGACCGCGGACCTTCGTGTTTGCCCACCTGCTGCGCAAGGACGCGAGCGATCCGGACGACATACCGGCCAGCTTCCTGGCGCGCGATCGCTTCCTCGAGGCCCTGCCGGAGATGCTGGCGCAGGCGGCGCGCTAGGCATACTCATACTGCGACGCCGCCCCTGCCGTCGCAGGGGCGACGGTCCCGTGGCCAGCGATGCGATTGCGGCGTCGCTTTGGTGCCTTCAGGCGGCCGCGCGCCGGAACTGCCCCGGCGCCATGCCGGTGTGCTGCTTGAAGCTGGCGCTGAAGGCGCTCTCGGAGGCGTAGCCGAGGCGCCAGGCGAGGGTGGCCACCGGCTCGCTGCCCTGGCGCAGCGCCTGCTGCGCCAGGCGCATGCGCCAGTGCTGCAGGTATTGCAGCGGCGCCTTGCCGACCAGGGTCTTGAAGCGCAGCGCCAGCGCCGAGCGCGACATGCCGCTGGCCTGGGCCAGTTCGGGCAGGGTCCAGTGGCGCGCCGGGTCGCCGTGCAGCAGGCGCAGGGCGGGGCCGACCTTGGGGTCGGCCAGCGCGCCCAGCCAGCCGTCGGCCCCGCCGTGCGCGCCGCCGGCGCGCAGCGCCTGTACCAGGGCGATGCGCGCCAGGTTGGCCACCACCAGGCGCTGTCCGGGCGCGCCGGCGCCGGCTTCGTCGCGGAACAGGTCCAGGAGGGCGCGCAGGGCCGGGGCGGCGCTCGATGCCGCCTTCACGTGCAGTTCCGGCGGCAGGATCTCGGCCAGCAGGGCGCGCTGCGCGGGGGCGACCTCGAAGCGGCCGGCCACCGCCACCACGTCGGGTTCGCCATCGCCCCAGCGCACGTTGCCGTCCTCGCCCTGGTGGGCGCCGGCGAAGTGGGCGACCCCGTCGACCGGGGGCAAGGACAGGTCGCTCGCCACCACGAACGGACGGCCGCCGTGCATCACCAGGCAGTCGCCCGGTTCCAGGCAGATCGGCGCCTCGGCGCCGTCGACCAGGATCCACTGGCGGCCTTCGATCTGGGCGATGAATTTCAGGTAGGCGTAGGCCGGCAGGCGCAGCGACCAGGCGCCGCCGGCGGCGATGCGCAGCGAGGCGCCGCCTTCGATGCGCAGCAGCGCCAGCACGTCGGACAGGGGATCGCCGGCATCATCGGCGCCGGATGCTGGACGCGCGCGCATCGGATCTGGATCGTGGAGCATGGTCGGGCGGTACGTCGGCTTCTAGACTGTCGTCATCGTATCGACAGGAAGGAATTACCCCATGCAATACCGACGACTCGGAAAGACCGGCATCATCGTATCACGCCTGTGCCTGGGCGCCATGACCTTCGGCGGCGCCTCCAGGCCGCCCTACGACAAGGTCGGCGGGCTGGCGCTGGCCGATACCGACCGCCTGGTCGGCGCCGCCCTCGATGCCGGCATCAATTTCATCGACACCGCCGACGTGTATGCCGAAGGCGAATCGGAAAGCCTGCTCGGCGAGGTGCTGCAGGGCCGCCGCGACCGGGTGGTGCTGGCCACCAAGTACCACGCGCCGATGGGCGAGGGGCCGAACGACGCCGGCCAGTCGCGCCTGCACACCATGCAGGCGCTCGAGGCCAGCCTGCGCCGCCTGCGCACCGACCACGTCGACCTGTACCAGATCCACAATTTCGACGGCCTGACCCCGATGGAAGAGACCCTGCGCGCGCTCGACGACGCGGTCCGCGCCGGCAAGATCCGCTACATCGGCTGCTCCAACCTGGCCGCCTGGCAGGTCGCCAAGGCGCTCGGTATCTCGGCCCTGCACGGCTGGTCGGCCTACGTCTCGGTGCAGGCCTGCTATTCGCTGGCGGTGCGCGACATCGAGCGCGCCATCCTGCCGCAGGCGCGCGACGCCGGCCTGGGCGTGATGGCCTGGAGTCCGCTGGCCGGCGGCCTGCTGTCGGGCAAGATCAGCCGCGACAACGCCGCCGACCAGGGTTCGCGCCGCGCCCACATCGACTTCCCGCCGGTCGAGCCGGAACACGGCTTGCGCGCGATCGAGGCCCTGCGGCCGGTGGCCGGGCGCCACGGCGTCAGCGCCGCGCGGGTGGCGCTGGCCTGGGTGCTGGCGCAGGAAGGCGTTACCTGCGCCATCGTCGGCGCGCGTCGCATCGAGCAGCTGCGCGACAACCTGGGCGCACTGGACGTGCAACTGACGGCCGAGGACCTGGCCGAACTCGACGCCGGCACCGCGCTGCCGCGCGCCTACCCGGGCTGGGTGCAGGCGATGACCAACGTCCACCGCGATCGTTTCCTGGCTTGAGAACGTAGCGCTTGCACGCGGATGGCAATCCGGGCGATACTGTATGCAATAACAGTAGTCGTCCCGGCGCCGGGGCGCCCGCCCCAGAGTGAACGACCCCGTCCGCAAGATCATCCACTGCGATTGCGATTGTTTCTACGCATCCGTCGAGATGCGCGACGATCCGTCCTTGCGCGGCAAGCCGCTCGCCGTCGGTGGCCGCGCGGACCAGCGCGGCGTCATCGCCACCTGTAATTACGAAGCGCGCCGCTTCGGCATCCATTCGGCGATGGCCACCGCCACCGCGCTCAAGCTGTGCCCGGACCTGCTCCTGATGCCGCCGAACATGGAGAAGTACCGGATCGCCTCGCGCCAGATCATGGAGATCTACCGCGACTACACCGAACTCGTGGAACCGCTGTCGCTGGACGAAGCCTACCTCGACGTCACCAATTCCCCCCACTGCAAGGGCAGCGCGACCCTGATCGCCCAGGAGATCCGCCGGCGCATCTTCGAGACGGTCGGCATCACGGCCTCGGCCGGCGTGGCGCCGAACAAGTTCGTGGCCAAGATCGCCAGCGACTGGAACAAGCCGGACGGCCTGTTCCTGGTGCGCCCCGACGAAGTCGACGCCTTCGTCGCCGACCTGCCGGTGAAAAAACTGTTCGGCGTCGGCAAGGTGACGGCCGCCAAGCTGAACCGCCTGGGCGCCCAGACCTGCGGCGATCTGCGTTCCTGGAGCCTGGACAAGCTGCAGCAGCATTTCGGCTCCTTCGGCACGCGTTTGTACAATCTGTGCCGCGGCATCGACGAGCGCGACGTGAATCCGGTACGCGAGCGCAAATCGATCAGCACCGAGGAAACCTATACGCCCGACGTGCCCGACCTGACGGCCTGCCTGGCCCTGCTGCCCGAACTGATGGAACACTTGCAGGGCCGGATCAAGCGCAACGGTGCCGAAAAATTCATCAACAAGCTCTTCGTCAAGGTCAAGTTTTCCGACTTCCAGCAAACCACCGTCGAATGCGTGGGCCATGCGCCCAGCCTGGACACCTACCGGCGCCTGATGGAAACCGGCTGGCAGCGCGCCAGCCGTCCGGTGCGCCTGCTGGGCGTCGGCGTGCGCCTGGCCGACAGCGAGCAGGTGGAGCAGCTGAGCCTGTTTGACGAACTCGCAACATCCTGAAAAACCCCATCCCGCGACATGAAAACTGCTGCCGGGCAGCGTGTAGAATGTCGTTCCTTTGCAATACCAAGATAACTGAGAGCAACCTTATGTGGTTCAAGAATCTGCAGATTTACCGCCTGCCCCGGAACTGGGCATTCACCCCCGAACAGATGGAAGACGCCCTGCAGTCCCAGGCGTTCACGCCGGCCACCAGCAATGAATTGCTGCGCCAGGGCTGGGACTCGCCGCGCGGCAACGGCAAGCTGGTCCACGTGGTCAACAAGCAGATGCTGATGATGCTGGGCACCGAAAAGAAACTGCTGCCGAGCTCGGTCATCAACCAGGTCGCCAAGGCCAAGGCGGCCGAACTGGAAGAGCAGCAGGGCTTCCCGCCGGGCAAGAAGGCGATGAAGGAACTGAAGGAGCGCGTGGCCGACGAACTGCTGCCGCGCGCGTTCTCGATCCGCAGCAACGTCTGGACCTGGATCGACCCGGTCAACGGCTGGCTGGTGGTCGATGCCGCCAGCCCGAACAAGGCCGACGACGTCATCAAGCTGCTGCTCAAGGCCGTCGACAAGCTGCCGCTGGAATCGCTGCGCGTGCAGAGTTCGCCCGTGGCCGTGATGACCGGCTGGCTGGAATCGGACGAAGCGCCATACAACTTCACGATCGACCAGGACACGGAACTGCGCGCCACCGGCGAGAGCAAGGCCGCCGTGCGCTACGTGAAGCACTCGCTGGACCCGGAAGACATCCGCCGCCACATCGCCGCGGGCAAGCAGTGCACGCGCCTGGCGCTGACCTGGAACAGCCGCATCTCGCTGGTGCTGACCGAGCAGCTGGCGGTCAAGGGCATCAAGCCGCTGGACGTGATCAAGGAAAACGAAACCATCACCTACAGCGACGACGAGCGCTTCGACAACGACATCATGCTGATGACCGGCGAACTGGCCAAGATGCTGGCCGACCTGGTCGAGGCGCTGGGCGGCGAAGCGAAGGCGTGACCCGCCGCGACCGCGCCACGGCGGTCGCATCGCGGCCCGGAAGCTTCCGGGCCGTTCTTGTCGGGACTTCCTTCAGGTCGACTGGAACACGCCTTGCGCGCGGTTCTTGGCGACGTTGTCCCAGTTGAAGATCTTGCCGTTCATCGCCACGTAGACGCCGGCCGGCAGGACCTGGGCGACGCCGCAGGCGAAGCCGAAGTTGAACAGCGCGTCCGAATTGGCGATCTCGTAGGGGATCATGGCGCCGGTGAAGACGATCGTCTTGTCCGAGAGGGCCGCGCCCAGCACCTCGGCCGTCTCGCGCATCGTGTCGGTGCCGTGCACGATCACGATGGCCTGCTCGCTGGCGGCCCGGCAGGCGTCCAGCACCTTGCGGCGGTCGGCATCCTGCATGTCGAGCGAGTCCAGCAGGGAGACGACTTCGAGCGCGACCGGAATGGTCATGCGGGTGCGTGCAATAACTTCCGGCAAGTGGCTTTCGGCAAAGCCCAGGACGCCATTGAGTTCGTTGTAGTGTTTGTCGAAAGTGCCGCCCGTGGCGATGATCCGCAAAGTCATGATGATTTGAAAACGCAGTGAAAAAAGGTGGGTAATGATAGCCGCAAACGGTAGTGTAACCGCATGCGAAACGCTAGAATCTACCGGATCGGCTGAGTATCCCGGCCCCTTATTCATGGGCATGCGCCCTCTCTCGTCAATGAAACCCGTCGCTCCCGGCACCGTCATTTTCCACCGCCATCGCGGCTATGGCGTCATCACCCACGTCAATCTCCTGACCGGGTGGATTTCCGCGCGTTTCGGCAATGAAGCGCGCACGCTCGACCTCAATCTCTCCACCGACGAAGTGCAGCACGCGGATGGCGAGGCCATCCTGTTCCGCCGCTCGCCGCCGGACCGCATGCCGCATGCGCGCCTGATGGCGATGGTGCGCGCGCTGCACCAGGCCGGCTACGAAAAGCTGTACCTGCACTCCTGGCCCAAGCCGTCCGGCCTGCACTGGCGCTGGCACCTGTTCGCCGGCCAGCGCGACTGGATGCAGCGCCCCTGGCGCGAAGGCTGGTACGGCTCGGGCGCCGACTACAACAACAATCCCGTCATGGGCTGGGGCGACGCGCCCGGCGCCAGTACCGACGAGCTCGTCCATGCACTGGCGAAGTTCGACCCCGAAGGCCTGGCGCGCGCGCTCGGCCGCGACGACGACCACACGGCCTGGTTCGCGGGCGTGTGCGACGCGCTGCTGCCCGGTTACATGTATTCCTTCGACATGCCGCCCCCGCCCAGGGCCGGCGGCCTCGTCGACATGCCGCCGGTGCCGGTGGTGGCCGTGCGCGCCGGCCTGCCGGCCTATGCCGGCCCGGCCATCGCATGGCCGCCGGGCTGGGCCGGACTCTGGACGCGCCGGCACGAGATGCCGATGCGCAAGCCGAACTTCACGGGCGAGCCGGAACTGCGGTAGGCTGGACTGCGCATCTTTCCGCAGGATGGGCACGGGGTGCCCACCCTGCGTCATCAGCTTGGTCGCTTGCCGACCGCATCCGGATTGAGGATGTTGGTCGGATTGCCGTTCGCGAAATTCACCACGTTCTCGAACGCCTTGCTGAAATACAACTCGTAGCTGTCCTTCTCCACATAGCCCAGGTGCGGCGTCGCCAGCACCGTCGGGATCTTCAGCAGCGGCGCATCGGGCGCCAGGGGTTCGTCGGTGAACACGTCCAGCGCCGCATGGCCCGGCCGGCCGCGCCGCAGCGCTTCCTCCAGCGCACCGTCCGCCACCAGCTCGGCCCGGCTGGTATTCACGAACAGCGCATCGTGGCGCATGCGCGCCAGGTCCTCGGCCGTCACGATGCCGCGCGTCGCGTCGCCCAGGCGCAGGTGCAGCGTCAGCACGTCGGCCTGCTCGAAGAAGGCCGCGCGCGACGGCGCGGCCTGGTGGCCGTCGTCCTGCGCCGCCTGGCGGCTCGCCGCGCTGCCCCAGACCATCACCTGCATGCCGAACGCCTTGCCGTAGCCGGCCATCATGCGCCCGATCTTGCCGTAGCCCCAGATTGCCAGCGTGCGGCCCTTCAGGGTACGTCCCAGGCCGTTGAGCACGGGATTGATCGAGGCCGTCTGCCACAGCCCTTCCTTCAGATTGTTGGCATACGGGACGATCTTGCGGCTGGCCGCCATGATCAGCGCCCAGGCCAGCTCGGCGGGCGCCACCGGCGAGCCGACGCCCTCGGCGATGGCGATGCCGAGTTCGGTCGCGGCCGCCACGTCGACGTGGCCGGAAACCTTGCCGGTCTGCGAGATCAGTCGCAGGTTCGGCAGCCTGGCCAGAAGGGCGCGCGGGAAGGCCGTGCGTTCGCGGATCAGGACCAGCGCGTCGAAGGGGGCCAGGCGGATCGCCAGCTGGCCCAGGCCGCGCGTGGAATTGTGGAACACCTTGACCTCGTGGCCATCCAGCATGCGGAAGGCGTCGAGGTGGCGGACGGCGTCCTGGTAGTCGTCGAGAATGGCAATTTTCATAAATAGTTACGCGGATTCCGGCTGAAAACGTAATGAAATGACAGGATCTGGATGATGCCAAATAACCTACTACATTACTGGGTCAAAATTCCTACATTTTTGTTGTTGAAGCATTTGAAACGCCTTGGCAGGGGTGTAGAATCGGCCAGACATAAAGACCTGCGATGTCAGATCGACATCATCCAAGGGCATTGAACAGTTCCCCCCAGCCTGACGATTGCGCGCCATGCCACGCATGCGGCGCCGCACCGGGCTGGCGACAAGACCGCCGCAGCCCCCATCGCGGGCGCCGGGTCCCCGGCGCCGCTTCGACGATCCTGCCGTGCCGGGACAGAGACAAGGATTCTTAATTGGCATTGGAGGTAGCGCTATGAACCAGCCCGTGATGAGCGGCGTCGCCGCACTGAACGTCCCAGCTTACATCAAGCACGATAAACTCATCAATTGGGTGGCCGACATCGCCGCCCTGACGAAACCCGACGCCATCTACTGGTGCGACGGTTCCCAGGAAGAGTACGACCGCCTGTGCGCCCGGATGGTCGAGGCGGGCACGATGAAGCGGCTGAACCCGGAAAAACGGCCGAATTCCTACCTGGCGCATTCGGACCCGAGCGACGTGGCGCGCGTCGAGGACCGCACCTTCATCTGCTCCGCGACGAAGGAACAGGCCGGCCCCACCAACAACTGGGTCGACCCGGCCGAGATGCGCCAGACGATGAACGGCCTGTTCGACGGCTGCATGGCCGGCCGCACCATGTACGTGGTGCCGTTCTCGATGGGCCCGCTGGGCTCGCCGATCGCCCACATCGGCGTCGAGCTGTCCGACTCGCCCTACGTGGCCGTCAACATGCGCATCATGACGCGCATGGGCCGCGCCGTGTACGACGTGCTGGGCGAGGACGGCGAGTTCGTGCCCTGCGTGCACAGCGTCGGCATGCCGCTGGCCGCCGGCCAGCAGGACGTGCGCTGGCCGTGCAACGCCACCAAGTACATCGTGCACTATCCGGAAACCCGCGAGATCTGGTCCTTCGGTTCCGGCTACGGCGGCAATGCGCTGCTGGGCAAGAAGTGCTTCGCGCTGCGCATCGCCTCGAACATGGGCTACCAGGAAGCGCAGCAGGGCGGCACCGGCTGGCTGGCCGAGCACATGCTGATCCTGGGCGTGGAATCGCCGCAGGGCGACAAGCACTACGTGGCCGCCGCGTTCCCCTCGGCCTGCGGCAAGACCAATTTCGCGATGCTGATCCCGCCCGCCGGCTTCGACGGCTGGAAGGTCACCACCATCGGCGACGACATCGCCTGGATCAAGCCGGGGCAGGATGGCCGCCTGGTCGCCATCAACCCGGAAGCCGGCTATTTCGGCGTGGCCCCGGGCACCAACGACAAGACCAATCCCAACTGCATGGCCTCGCTGCGCGAGAACGTCATCTTCACCAACGTCGCCCTGACCGACGACGGCGACGTCTGGTGGGAAGGCATGACCAAGGAGCCGCCTGCGCACCTGATCGACTGGCAGGGCAAGGACTGGACCCCGGCGTCCGGCACCAAGGCCGCGCACCCGAACGCGCGCTTCACCGTGGCCGCCACCCAGAACCCGGTGATCGACCCGGCCTGGGACGATCCGGCCGGCGTGCCGATCTCGGCCTTCATCTTCGGCGGCCGCCGCTCGACCACCATCCCGCTCGTCACCGAGGCGCGCGACTGGACCGAGGGCGTCTACATGGCCGCGACGATGGGCTCGGAAACGACGGCCGCCGCCGCCGGCCAGATGGGCGTCGTGCGCCGCGACCCGTACGCGATGCTGCCGTTCATCGGCTACAACATGAGCGACTACTTCCAGCACTGGCTGGACCTGGGCCGCAAGGTGGCCGAGAAGAACCCGGCCGCGCTGCCGAAGATCTTCTGCGTCAACTGGTTCCGCACCGATGCCGAGGGCAATTTCGTGTGGCCGGGCTACGGCGACAACATGCGCGTGCTGAAGTGGATCCTCGACCGCACCCACGGCCAGGCCGGCGGCATCGAGCACATGTTCGGCACCACGCCGTCGTACGGCGACCTGAACTGGACCGGCGTCGCGTTCAGCGCCGAGCAGTTCACGACCATCACCGCCATCGACAAGGCGGCCTGGCGCGAGGAACTCGCGCTGCATGCCGAGCTGTTCGACAAGCTTGCCTACCGCCTGCCGCAGGAACTGGTGGCCACCAGGCAGAAGCTGATGCAAAGCCTGGACGACAGGTAATCAGTAGCGGGGAAACTGCGGGGAAACCGCGGGTAGACGACGACTGCGGCATGCGCCGCAGCGGCATGGAAGAGGGACAGGCGCACGCCTGTCCCTTTTTTCATGGACGCCGTGTCATCGCCCGGTCATGTCGCAGAAGAATAATGCGCGGCTTCATCATCCTTTTTCCGGAGCCCGCAATGCCGCGCACGTCCCCTCACGCCCGTACGCTCGTCTCGATCGCCGTCCTGTCCATGCTCGCCGCCTGCGGTGGCGGCAACGACGGTCCCGACCTCGCGCCCGTCACCACCGCGCCGGCGGCGCCGGCCGATCCGGGATTCGTCGAGAACGTGCCGGTGCCCGCCGTCGTCGCCTTCGTCGACACGGCGGCCACCAACCAGCGCGGCGATGCACGCTATGCCACCCTGGCCACGAATGCCGGCGTGCGCGTGCTGGGCGGCATGCTCGCCATCTGGAAGCCCTTGACCGAAATCGTCGATGCCGGCGTCACGGCGCCCGCCGTCGACGGCTTCCCCGCGGTGGTCGCCTCGACCTGGACCGGGGTGCCGAACGACGGCACCAACGGCGGTACGGTCGTCAACGCCGCCGTGCACGATGCGAACATCGACTATGTGGTGAAGGCCACGGCGAACCGCACGCCGGAACAGGCCCAGCTGGCCTACCTGGACGACCGCCGCAACAAGGGCTACAGCGTGACCGAGGGCATGGGGCCGCTGACCGGCGCATGGCGCAGCGCCGCGCGCGCGACCACCACGATCACCGGCGTGCCGGCCGACGCCACGACCGTCAAGTACGACGACGGCGGCAACAACAACGGCGTCGGCGGCGACGCCAACGCGGACTTCGGCAAGGTGGTGGACCTGGTCAACGCGATGGGCAACAACGGCTCGACCGAGCCGGCCAAGCGCTTCTACAAGTATGCCCGCCCGTATCGCTGGAGCACGGCCGTGAAGGTGCTGCCGCAGCTGGAACCGGCCAAGAGCACCACGCCGCCGACCGACGGCGGCTTCACCAGCGGCCACTCGGCCGAAGCGACCCGCAATGCGGTGGCCATGGCCTACGTGCTGCCGGAGCGCTTCCAGCAACTGCTCGGCCGCGGCCTGGAACTGGGCGAGAGCCGCATCCTGGCCGGCATGCATTCGCCGCTGGACGTGATCAGCGGCCGCGTGCAGGCGCAGGCCGTGGCCGCCGCCAACCTGCTCGCCGCGAGCAGCGCGACCCGGGCCGCCGCCGTGACCCAGGCGCACGATACGCTCATGAAGCTGACCAACACGACCGCGGCCACCTTCCCGGCCTACGCCGTGTCCGCCGGCGCCGCCACCGACCGCTTCGCCGACTACGCGGCGAGCAAGGCGAACTACGTGCGCCGCATGACCTATGGCCTGCCGCGGATCGGCGCCACCGACGTGCCGGCGGCCGTGCCGAAAGGCGCCGAAGTGCTGCTCGAGACGCGCCTGCCTTACCTGAGCGACGCGCAGCGCCGCGCGGTGCTCAAGAGCACCGCGATCGCTTCCGGTTATCCGGTGCTGGACGATCCCGAGGGCTGGGGCCGCCTGAACCTGTTCGCCGCGGCCGACGGCTACGGTGCCTTCAACGGCAATGTCGTCGTGACGATGGACGCGGCGCGGGGTGGTTTCTATGCGATGGATGCCTGGCGTAACGATATTTCCGGCAGTGGCAAGCTGACGCTGAAAGGCAGCGGCCGCCTGGCCCTGTACGGCAAGAACAGCTTCACGGGCGGCACCCAGGTCGACGGCGGCACCCTGGAGGCCGATGCCGACGGCGCGCTGGGCGTGGGCGACGTCTATGTCGGCGGTGCCGGCACGCTGGCGAGCAAGACCAGGGGCCAGCTCGCCATCGGCGGCAACTATGCCCAGCTCGACAAGGGAACGCTGGACATCACGCTCGGCGCCGGCGGCGCCGGCCTCGTGGCGGTGAAGGGCACGGCCACCATCGTCGGCGGCACGCTGCGCATCCGGTTCGCCGACGGCGTCAAGCCGTCGGCAGGCACCAGCTATCGCGTGCTGACGGCGGGCGCGCGCAAGGGCGTATTCACCACCGTCGTGGCCGAGGGCTACAAGGCGAGCGTGTCCTACGCCAGCGACGGCGTCGACGTCCGCATCGATGGCTGATCCGCACGCGTAGGCCAGGCGCCAGGGCAGCGCAAGCTGCCCATGTCGTCATCGATGGCCGGTGCTGCCCGGCGCAGGCCCGGCCAGCACCTTTTGTTTTACTAAAACCTGCTTATCCATTATTCTGGGCGGCCGGATGAGTGTTAGCGCAAACATTTCCATCCATGGACATTCGACGCCACAAGGATAATGATCATGAGACATCGTCGTACCCTGTTCTCCAGCGCCGTGGCGCTGGCGCTTGCCGCCGCCTTTTCCGTGCCTGCCATGGCGGCGGCCCCCGCGGTTCCCGAGGGAACCCGCACCATCGCCATCGACCTGGACGCGCCGACCACGGCGCGCGACCGCTTCGCCGACCTGTCGGTCGGTTCCGACTATCCCGGCACGCTGATCCGCGACGACAGCCTGGCGCAACTGAAGATCGCGAAGGACGAGCTGGGCTTCCGATACATCCGCTTCCACGCGATCTTCCACGACGTGCTCGGCACCTACAAGGTGGTGGACGGCAAGCCGGTCTACGACTGGACCAGGATCGACTACCTCTTCGACAAGCTGCTGGGCATGGGAATAAAACCTTTCGTCGAGCTGGGCTTCACGCCGGACGCGATGAAGACCTCGGCGCAGACCATCTTCTACTGGAAGGGCAATACCTCGCATCCGAAGCACGATCAATGGGCAGCGCTGGTCGACGCGTTCCTGCGCCACCTGCAGCAGCGCTACGGCAAGGAAGAGGTGCGCACCTGGTTCTTCGAAGTGTGGAACGAGCCGAACCTGGACGGCTTCTGGGAAAAGGCCGACCAGCCCGCGTATTTCGCGCTGTACGACCTGACCGCGCGCACCATCAAGGCGATCGATCCACAACTGCGCGTGGGCGGCCCGTCGACGGCCGGCGCGGCCTGGGTGCCGGAATTCCTGGCGCACACGCAAAAGAGCGGGGCGGCGGTCGATTTCGTCACCACGCACACCTACGGGGTGGACGGCGGCTTCCTGGACGAGAGCGGCAAGGAAGACACCAAGCTGTCGCCGAACCCGGACGCCATCGTGGCCGACGTGCGCAAGGTCCGCCAGGAGATCGAGGCGTCCTACCTGCCCGGGCTGCCGCTCTACTTCACGGAATGGAGCACCAGCTACAACCCGCGCGACGTCGTGCACGATTCCTACATCGGCGCGGCCTATATCCTGAGCAAGCTGAAGGCGACCGAGGGGATCGCGCAGGGCATGAGCTACTGGACCTATACCGACCTGTTCGAGGAGCCGGGGCCGCCGACGGCGCCGTTCGAGGGCGGCTTCGGCCTGATGAACCCGCAGGGCATCCGCAAGCCGGCCTGGTTCGCCTACAAATACCTGAACCAGCTGGGCGACCGGGAAATCCGCACCGCCGACAAGCAGGCCTGGGTGGCGCGCGACGCGGGCGGCGGCGTGCAGGTGCTGGCCTGGGATTTCCACACGCCGGACCAGAGCCGGGCCACCAACCGCAATTTCTATACCGTCGTGCAGCCGACCCGCAAGGCGGCGCCGCTGAGGCTCGCACTGAAGGGGATGAGGCCCGGCACGTACACGATGCAGGTCTACCGCACCGGTTTCCAGGCCAACGATGCGCCGACGGCGTACATCGGGATGGGGCGCCCGAAGACGCTGGCGGCAAGCCAGCTGGCCAGGCTGCAGGAACGCACGCGGGACAAGCCGGAAACCCGCCGCGTGACGGTGGGCGCGAACGGCACGGCCAGCGTGGACGTGGCCATGCGCGCGAACGATGCGGTGCTGGTGAAGATCGCGCCGGCCGGACGCTGACCGTCAGCGCCGCTCCGCTGGCGCGTTCATCAACTCGTCGCACTCGACCGGCGGCAGCATCGGCGCCGGCACGGGGGCGGCGGCTTCCTGCAGCGGCGCCGGCGCCACCCTTTCCTCGGCCGCGCCGATGCCGTAGTAGCTGGACAGGAAGCAGTCCATCACGTGCGCCACCCCGCGTTCCGTCACGTCGCGCAGGTCCGAGGACAGGTACTGGCCGTACGACGCCGGATGGTTGATGATCTCGTAGGAGGGGAAATAGGCGACGTGCGCGTGGCGCGCTTCCACCTCGCCGGCCGCGGCGCGCAGCGCCGATTTCGAATAGGACGAGGCGAGCAGCACGTTGTTGTGGCTGTTGGTGGCGACCAGCTGCACCGGCGAGACGGTGAGGATCCAGCGCGCGCCCGGATTCACGCGCGCCACCTCGGCGATCATCGCTTCCAGGTCCGCGACCACCTCGGTGCAGGTGAAGTTGTGGAAGGCGTGCAGCGCCGGATCGTAGCTGCCGCGCACGGTGCCCGGGCAGACCGGGTAGGTGTAGCCGTGTTGCGCGTGGCACCACGATTCCGTCAGGCCCAGCGTGAACACCAGGATGTCCGCGGTTTCGAACATGGCCCGCACGCGCCCCAGGTGGTAGGCGCGGTCGGCGCGTGCTTCAGCCAGGCTGGCGAAGCCTTCCTTCTGCACGCTGGGGCGCAGCAGGTCGAACCAGCGGCCGTCCTGCTCGACGAAGTCCTCGATGATCGGCATCAGGCCGAAGGCCTGGCGGAACAGCTCGAGGTACTGGCGGATCGTGTAGATGTTGCCGTAGCGGGCGGAAAACAGTTTGTAGCTATCGACGTCGCCGCCGAATTCCTGCAGCAGCGTGTGCGCCGGTTCGGCGCTGTAGGGCGCCATGCCCACGCGCGCCATGTAGCGCGCGATGTGCTGGGCGAAGCAGCTGCCCGCGGTGGCGATGCGGTCGCTGGGCTGGAGCGCGAACTTCGGCCGGTCGTTCAGGCCCAAGTCGCGCCAGGGCGAATCGGAGACGAACTTCTTCCAGAAATTCCGCGCCGGCAGTGTCGAGTAGGGATGCATCAGCGGGCCTCCTGCATGATCAGGTCCTTCATTTGCGCGATGACCATCAGTCCATAGTCCCTGTTGCCGTGGACCGGGTCTTCGGCATAGCGTTCCTGCAGCAGGCCCTCGGGCGTCAGCGCGGCGGCGGGCGGGCGCAGGGTGTCGATACCGATCCGCGTGGCTGCCGCATGCAGCGCATGCGCATAGACGAGGTAGTTCTTCAGGCGCACGAAGTGATGGGGCGGACCGCCCAGCTCCTCGCCCGGCGTGCTCGGCGGCGGACAGATCACGTTCACGATCCGCATGCCCGGCAGGAAGCTGCGCAGCGCGGACAGGTTGGCGACGGCCCGCTGCAGGAAATAATCGGCCTGGCGCTCGACGAATTCCAGCGGCACCACCTGGCGGCCGGGCGCGAAGCCGAGGTCGGGGCGCGCCGGCAGCTCGAAATCGTAGGGCGCGTTGTACTCGCGCACGCTCATGTGGTGGTATTCCTCACCGTGCATGAAGGCGAACAGCACGTTGCCCGGCGTGGCCCGGTCGATCGTGGCGAGGAATTCCTGGAAGCCCGGCACCACGCCGACGACGCCCGGGGCGGTCATCTGCGCCAGCGCCGGTCCCCAGTGCAGGGCGAACTGCCCGATGTGGATGTTGGCCGCCTTGACGGGCGCCGGCAGCAGGCCGGGCGCGGTGTCCCAGTCGACGAAGGCCGGCGCGCTGTCGTTCATGATCTTGGCCTTCTGCGCGTCGAAGCCGTCGACGGCGCAGGCATCCAGCACCGGGTGGATGTGGCTCATGCCCAGGATATAAATCATGCGCGCTTTCTTGCTCAGGAGAATGTTCTACCGATTCTAGCAGAGAAAACCGGCCGGATCGCCGGCCGGTTTCCCGCCTGTTGCTTATTGCTTGAGCAGCGGCTTCAGGTACTTGCCGGTGACGCTGGACGGGTTGTCCGCCACCTCTTCCGGCGTGCCGTGCGCGACGATGGTGCCGCCGCCCGCGCCGCCTTCCGGACCCAGGTCGACGATCCAGTCCGCCGTCTTGATCACGTCCAGGTTGTGCTCGATGATGACGAGCGTGTTGCCCTGGTCGCGCAGGCGGTGGATCACCTTCAGCAGCAGGTCGATGTCGGCGAAGTGCAGGCCGGTGGTCGGCTCGTCCAGGATGTACAGCGTGCGGCCGGTGTCGCGCTTGGACAGTTCCAGCGACAGCTTGACGCGCTGCGCCTCGCCGCCCGACAGCGTGGTCGCGCTCTGGCCCAGCTTGATGTAGCCCAGGCCCACGTCCAGCAGCGTGTGGAGCTTGCGGGCGATGACCGGCACCGGCTTGAAGAACTCGTGCGCGTCCTCGACCGTCATGTCCAGCACTTCGGTGATGTTCTTGCCCTTGTACTGGACTTCGAGCGTTTCGCGGTTGTAGCGCTTGCCGTGGCAGACGTCGCAGGGCACGTACACGTCCGGCAGGAAGTGCATCTCGACCTTGACCACGCCGTCGCCCTGGCAGGCCTCGCAGCGGCCGCCCTTGACGTTGAACGAGAAGCGCCCCGCCGAATAGCCGCGTTCCTTCGCGGTCGGCACCGTGGCGAACAGGTCGCGGATCGGCGTGAACACGCCGGTATAGGTGGCCGGGTTCGAACGCGGGGTGCGGCCGATCGGCGCCTGGTCGACGGAGATGACCTTGTCGAAGTGCTCCAGGCCGTGGATCGCCTCGTGCGGCGCCGGGTCGGTCTGCGAGCCGTACAGGTGGCGTGACAGGGCCGGGTACAGCGTGTCGTTCACCAGCGTCGATTTACCGGAACCGGACACGCCGGTCACGCAGGTGAGCAGGCCCACCGGCAGTTCCAGCGAGACGTTCTTGAGGTTGTTGCCGGTGGCGCCGGTAATCACCAGCTGGCGTTCCGGATCGGCCTCGGTACGCTGTTTCGGCACCTCGATCTTCTTGCGCCCGCTCAGGTATTGCGCGGTCAGCGACTGCTTGTTCTTGAGGATGTCCTTGAGCGAACCCTCGGCGATCACGGCGCCGCCGTGCACGCCCGCGCCCGGTCCCATGTCGACGATGTAGTCGGCGGTGCGGATCGCGTCCTCGTCGTGCTCGACCACCAGCACGCTGTTGCCGATGTCGCGCAGGTGCTTCAGCGTGGCGATCAGGCGGTCGTTGTCGCGCTGGTGCAGGCCGATCGACGGCTCGTCCAGCACGTACATCACGCCGGTCAGGCCCGAGCCGATCTGCGAGGCCAGGCGGATGCGCTGGGCTTCGCCGCCCGACAGGGTGTCGGCGCTGCGGTCCAGCGACAGGTAGTCCAGGCCGACGTCGTTCAGGAACTTCAGGCGCGCGACGATTTCCTTGATCACGCGGTCGGCGATGTCCTTCTTGGCGCCGGTCAGTTCCAGGCCGGCGAAGTACTTCAGGCAGTCGCGCAGCGGGGTCCTGGCCACCTCGTAGATGGCACGCTGCTGGTCGCCGGCGCCGATCTTGACGTAGCGCGCCTCGGTACGCAGGCGCGCGCCGCTGCAGGTCGGGCATTCCTTCTGGTTGATGAACTTCGCCAGCTCTTCCTTGACCGCCATCGAATCGGTCTCGCGGTAGCGGCGCTGCAGGTTGTTCACCACGCCCTCGAAGGTATGCTCGCGGATCACGGTGCGGCCGCGTTCGTTGACGTAGGCGAACGGCACATTGGTCTTGCCCGAGCCGAACAGCACGGCGTCCTGGGCCGGCTTGGCCAGCTGCTCGAACGGCTTGTCGAGGTCGAAGCCGTAGTGGTCCGCCAGGCTCGTCAGCATCTGGAAGTAGAACTGGTTGCGGCGGTCCCAGCCCTTCACGGCGCCGGAGGCGAGCGACAGGTTGGGGAAGGCGACGATGCGCTTCGGATCGAAGAACTCGATGTGGCCCAGGCCGTCGCATTCCTGGCAGGCGCCCATCGGGTTGTTGAACGAGAACAGGCGCGGCTCCAGCTCCTGCAGCGAATAGCCGCAGACGTTGCAGGCGAACTTGTTCGAGAAGATGTGTTCCTTCTCGGTGTCCATCTCGTAGGCCACGGCGCGGCCGTCGGCGATGCGCAGCGCGGTCTCGAAACTCTCGGCCAGGCGCTGCTTGATGTCGGCGTTGACCTTGACGCGGTCGATCACGACGTCGATCGTGTGCTTCTCGGTTTTCTTGAGCTTCGGCAGGTCGTCGACGTCGTAGATCTTCGCCGCCGCCGTGCCGCTCTGGATGCGGAAGCGCACGAAGCCCTGGGCCTGCATGCCCGCGAACAGGTCGCCGTGCTCGCCCTTGCGGTTGGCGACGACGGGCGCCAGGATCATCAGCTTGGTCCCTTCCGGCATGCCCAGCACGGCATCGACCATCTGCGACACGGTCTGCGCGGCCAGCGGCTCGTGCGGGTGGTCCGGGCAGTAGGGCGTGCCGACGCGGGCGTACAGCAGGCGCAGGTAGTCGTGGATCTCGGTCACGGTACCGACGGTCGAGCGCGGGTTGTGCGAGGTCGCCTTCTGCTCGATCGAAATGGCCGGGGACAGGCCCTCGATCATGTCGACGTCCGGCTTTTCCATCAACTGCAGGAACTGGCGGGCATAGGCCGACAGCGACTCGACGTAGCGGCGCTGTCCCTCGGCGTACAGCGTGTCGAAGGCGAGCGAGGATTTACCGGAACCCGACAGGCCGGTAATCACGATCAGCTTGTTGCGCGGCAGGTCGAGGTTGATGTTCTTGAGGTTGTGCGTGCGGGCGCCGCGGATACGGATTTGTTCCATTAATCTCTTTATCAGCTTTCGAAGGGTTGCGGGCCGGCGCACGCTGTCGACGGTGGGCGGCCGGACGGGGAACTCGCTAGTGTACCTGTTTTTATTTACAGTGGTATGGCGCCGGCGAAGAAAGCATGCCGACGTTAATACCTTGAAATGACGACTTGAAAACAGCTGTCGCGTGGCGTGCACGCGCGTGTTCCGTATGTGTGCCGGGTAGGGGGCAATTCAATGGCAGACTCGCCAGAAAACGAAAAAATTTCGGCTTGCCTAGCCCGACGGTTAGCGAAGAATGTTGACCTGCGTCTCTTCCAAATGGGGCACTTCGGCCTCACATCCAGGTCTGACCGGATGCTGTCGAACCAGGCGTCCGGTCCATGCTGAATCAGTTGCGTTCCAGTGCACCTGAACAGCATAATAGCGGACCGCTTTCAAACAGTTTCCCTGGCGCTTAGTCACCATGCAGAGCCAGGGACCATCCAAAGGAGTTTCAAAAATGGCATCAGTCAACAAGGTCATCATCGTCGGCAACCTCGGCCGCGATCCGGAAATCCGCTACATGCCGAGCGGCGACGCCATCGCCAACATCGCCGTGGCCACGTCCTACCGTTCGAAGGACCGCAACACCGGCGAGCAGAAAGAGCTGACCGAGTGGCACCGCATTTCCTTCTTCGGCCGCCTGGCCGAGATCGTCGGCCAGTACCTCAAGAAGGGTTCGTCGGTCTACGTCGAAGGCCGCCTGCAGACCCGCAAGTACACCGACAAGGACGGCATCGAGCGCTACGCGACCGACATCATCGCGGAAAACATGCAGATGCTGGGTGGCCGCCAGGGCATGGGCGGCGGCAACGACATGGGCATGGACATGGACGGCGGCTATGAAGCCCCGCGCCAGCAGGCCCCGCGCCAGGCGCCGCCGGCACCGGCCGCCCGTCCGCAGCCGAAACCGGCGCCGAACTTCTCGGACATGGACGACGATATTCCGTTCTAAAACACAACAGAACGGCCACAAGCAACGCCCCGCCAGCCCTGCTGCGGGGCGTTTTTCTTTCCGGCACCGTGCGTATCGAATCGCCATGATTTTGTAGACAATCCTATAATTGTAGACTCAAGGAAAGCCCGCACTACCGGGACCGAACGCTCGCACGAGTAGTACCTGCCGAAAGGAACTTGGATGGACCTCAGTGTCGTCATATGCACGAGAAACCGCGCCGCGCGCCTCCCCGAGACGCTGGCGAAGTTGCGCGACCTGCAACCGCCCGATGTCAGCTGGGAACTGGTCTTCGTGGACAACAACTCGAGCGACAATACCCTCGACATCCTCAAGGAGTTTTCCCTGCACGCCTCGATCCCGATCCAGGTGGTGCGCGAGAAAAAGGCCGGGCTGTCGAATGCGCGCAATGCCGGGTGGCGCGCCGCGCGCGGGGCGATCGTCGCCTTCACCGACGACGACTGCTATCCGCAGGAAGACTGGCTGGTGGCGGTGGTGCGCGCCTTCCGCGAGCCGGACCTCGGCTACGTCGGCGGGCGCGTCCTGCTGTTCGACCCGGACGACGCGCCCATCACGATCCAGACGTCGACGCAGCCGGTCTTCTATCCCGCGCACAGCCACATCGAGTCCGGCCAGATCATCGGCGCCAATTTCTCGTGCACGCGCAGACTGCTGGAAGCCGTCGATGGCTTCGATCCGCACCTCGGCGCCGGAACGACGTTCGATTCGGGCGAGGACACCGATGTGCTGATCCGGGCATCGCTGCTGGGATTCACCGGCCGCTACGATCCCGCCGTCGTGGTCTTCCACCACCATCGCCGCAGGCTCGAAAACGACGTGAAAAAACTGTATTGCGGCTACGCGTTCGGCCGCGGCGCGCTGTCGATGAAGACCATCCTGGAATCGCGTGCCAGGAAGCTCTACCTCAAGAACTGGTACTGGCGCCTGCGCTCGCTGCTGCGGCAGGGGCACCGCGACTACTGCCTGCACGAACTCGCCGGCGCGACGCGCTTCGTGCGCAGCCGCCTGTCCGGCGCGCGCCGGAGCAGCGACAGGGCCGCTCCCGAGATCTGGCATTTCGAGGGCGACGTGCACGGCGCCGCGCGCCTGAAACAGGCCGGCACGGATGCCGTCGGCAATCTGCAAGGATAGGAAACAAACATGGCGCTGAATCTCAATGCAAGGACGATCGACGTCGACCAGGTCGGCAAGACAACGGGGCGGTTCATCCTGTTCATCCGCTGCGGGCAGAAATACCCGCTGTGCCTGAAGGATTACGCGGACCACGAGGACGTCATCGTCGTGCTGTCGCAATATCAACCGATCGATTTCCCGATCGACAAGAACTGCTGGCTCATCCGGGGCGGCATGTCGAAGTTCGACGCCGCGCGGCTGTTCTTCGCCGATCATCCGGACATGCTCGACTTCGAATCCTTCGCCTTCTTCGATCCCGACGTCGGCATCGCCTTCCCCGACCTGGTCCGCTTCCTGCGCGACGGCGCCGCCAGCGGCAAGACGCTGTACCAGGCTGCCGTCGCGCGCGATTCGAGCACCTACTGGGACTTCCTGAAAGCCAGGAACGGCGGCGGCTGGCGCGAAGTCAGCTTCGTCGAAGTCATGGCCCCCATCTTTTCGAAGGAAGGCCTGATGGCGGTCATCGGCGGGTTCTCGGACTCGATCTCGACGTGGGGCCTCGAATATCACTGGTATGCGAAGCTGAAGCACCTGAGCATGGCGGTCAACGACCGCTTCGTGATGCGCCACGACTCGCCCGTCGACCTGGCCGACGGGCCGTTCTACCGCTACCTGGCGTCGCTGGGCGTCGACCCCTTCGTCGAACTGAAGACCTTGCGCACGGCCAGCGTCGGCAAGCGCTTCATCGAGTGCGAAATTCCCCGCGCCATTCCGCCGGCCTGGAAAAAATACTATGTGCCGGTGCTCGCCGAATGCGCATCCCAGTCGGAAAAGCTGAAATATTATTCTTCCCGGATCCGCAGCCGCCTGACCGGCCGCGAGGGCTGACGGGAGCGTCGCCGTCACGCGCCGGGATGGATGCCCAGCGGCGCCTGGTTCAGCCGCACGTAGGCATCCAGCACGTCGGTCTTGTGCACCGCGCCCAGCAGTTCCGGATCTGCGTCGCTGGCCACGGCCGGCAGGCGTTCGCCGAAGTGGCGCATGAACTGGCGCAAGGCATCGTCCAGCCCCATCCCGGCGGTGACCAGCGGCAGGCCGTCGGTACGCGCGATCGCGGCGCAGGCGCCGCCGCCGGCCGCCTCGCCGCACTCCTGGTACAGCGCGGCCACGTCCTGCAGCGCCACCGCGCCCCGGTAGCGGCCGCGCGCGTCGACCAGGTACAGGTATCGCACCGCATGCTGGCGGAACATCGCCGCCGCGTCCGCGATGGCCGCCTGTTCCGGCAGGACGGTCTCGGCCGGGCGGACCAGTTCGCGCATGCGCACCGCGTGCAGGCGTTCGCGCTCGGTCTCGTCGGCGGCGCGGCGGGCAGTGATCTCGTACATCGACGGGCCGCCGACGGCGCGCGCGACGGCGTGGGCGGCCACGCAGGCCAGCATCAGCGGCAGCATCAGCGAGTAGCTGAGCGTCATCTCGAAGATCATCAGGATCGCCATCAGCGGCGCGCTGGTGGCGGCGGCCAGCGTCGCGCCCATGCCGACCGCGACGTAGGCGGCCGGCGTCGATGCGGTGGCCGGCGACAGGGCCTGCGGCAGCAGCGCGAACAGGTGGCCGACGGCGGCGCCGACGAACAGCGTGGGCGTGAAAATGCCGCCGATGGCGCCGGAACCGCTGGTCAGGAGGGTGGCGACGATCTTGCAGGCCAGGACCAGCAGCACCGCCTGCCATAGCCACGACTGGTGCAACAGCCCGTTCACCACGCTGTAGCCGTTGCCCCACACCTGCGGCACCCAGACGGAGATCGCGCCGACGCCCAGCCCGCCCAGCGCGAGGCGCAGCGGCAGCGGCAGCGCGCCGGCGGCGAACAGGCGCCGCGCCTGCTGCAGCGCGTACAGGAAGGCCGGCGCCGCCAGGCCCGCCAGGACGCCCAATGCCACGAACCAGGCGACCTCCAGGTTGGCGACGGGCGCGAACGCCGGCATCTCGTAGGTCGGATGGTAGCCGGGCAGGCGGCGCATGGTGATGTTGGCCACGACCGACGCCACCATGATCGGGCCCAGGCTGCCCATGGTGATCGCGCCGAGGATGATCTCGGTGACGAAGAAGGCGCTGGCGATCGGCGCATTGTAGGCCGCGGCGATGCCAGCCGCCGCGCCGCAGGCCACCAGCAGGCGCAGGCGCGTGGTCGCGAAGCCGGCCAGGCGGCCGGTCACGGAGGCGCTCATCGCCGCCAGCTGGATCATCGATCCTTCGCGTCCGATCGAGCCGCCGGAGGCGATCGACAGCAGCGACGACGCGCTGTTGAGCAGGGTGAGCCCCACCGGCACCCGGCCGTCGCCGACGGCCACCGCTTCCATGTAGTCGGCGCGTGCGCCGGCGCCGACGCGGCGCGCCGGCACCAGCAGGCATCCGGCCAGCAGGCCGCCGGCGCAGGGCACCAGCAGGCGCGCCTGCCAGGGCAGGGCGGTCGCGATCTCGACGAAGGAGCCGGCATGGCCGAACAGCAGCGACTGCAGGAAGGCCAGGCCGTCGCGGAAGGCGACGGTCGCCAGCGCGCCGATGACGCCCACCAGCGCGCCCCACAGCAGGAACGCATTGGCGTGCAGCAGGCCGCGCAGGCGCGCGACGAGGCGCCCGAGCCTGCCGGCGGCAAGGAGGAATCGGGCGTGGCGAACGGTCGGGGGCATCGGCGGCATCGGGGACGGGACAGGCGCCATTATAGGAAGAATGGCGACCGCTTCGCACGAACGAGGCGGGCGGGGCCCTGCCGATGCGCGGCCGCCGTCCCGGCGAATTTGTAAATTGCGCAATTCGCCGGCGCACCTGGCTTAAAATATGGTGGCGATCATCATCAATTTCCTTGAATCCTGTCTCCATGTCCCCTGCCAGCCCCCTTTCCGCCGCAACCGACGACCTGAGCTGGCTTGCCGGCGGCGGCGAGATGGGCGCCCTGATCCGCACCATGGACTGGTCGAAGACGCCGCTGGGGCCGCCCGCGACGTGGCCGCAGAGCCTGCGCACGTCGGTCAGCCTGTGCCTGTCCTCGACCTTTCCGATCCTGATCGCCTGGGGACCGGACGACATCCAGATCTACAACGACGCCTACCGCCCCATCTGCGGCGACCTGCATCCGCAATCGATGGGCGGCGCCTTCAAGGAAGTCTGGGCCAGCGCCCTGCCCGTGGTGGGCGACAAGTTCGACCGTGCCCACAAGGGCGAGGGCACGTACATCCGCGACCAGCGCATGTTCCTCGACCGCTACGGCTACCTCGAGGAAGCGTTCATGACCTTCTCGTTCTCGCCGATCCGGGACGAGTCGGGCGAGGTGGGCGGGATCTTCCACCCGATCTCGGAGGCGACGGCATCGGTGCTCAGCGCGCGCCGCACCCAGTGCCTGCGCGACCTGAGCGCGGCCATCGCCGACGCGCGCGCGGTGCAGGACATCGGGCGCGACCTCGAGGCGCAATACCCGAACCTGGCGCTCGACCTGCCGTTCGTGCTGCTGTACCAGATCGACCATGACAGCGGCAGGCTGGTGCTGCGCAGCAGCGCCGGCCTCGATGCGGCTACCGGCCTGGCGCCGGCCGAGCTGCCCCTGGACGATACCCTGTGGCCGTTCGCGCGCACCGCGCAGGCGCGCGCGGCGCAGCGCATCGACGGCCTGGCGCCGCGCTTCGCGGGCGTCAAGTGCGGTCCCTACGACGCGCCGCCGGACGTGGCGATGGTGCTGCCGGTGACGGTGCCGGGCCAGCAGGAACTGTTCGGCTTCGTCGTCGCCGGCGTCAGCGCGGCGCGCGCGCTGGACGCCGACTACCTGCACTTCTACGAATTGCTGGGCGCCGCCGTGAACACCGCGGTGGGCAACGTGGTGGCCTACGAGAAGGAGCAGCGCCGCGCCGAGGAACTGGCCCAGATCGACCGCGCCAAGACCGCGTTCTTTTCCAACGTCTCGCACGAGTTCCGCACGCCGCTGACGCTGATCCTGGGGCCGCTCGACGATGCCCTGGCCAACCGCGACGAGCCGCTCGGCCCCGCCCAGCGGCGCCGCATCGACGTCACCCACCGCAACGCGCTACGCCTGCTCAAGCTGGTCAACTCCCTGCTCGACTTCTCGCGCATCGAGGCGGGCCGGGTGCAGGCGCACTACGAGCCGCTCGACCTGGCGCGCCTGACGGCCGACCTGGCCAGCGTGTTCGAGTCGGCGATGGAAAAGGGCGGCCTGGCCTACCGCGTCGTGCTGGAAGACCTGGGCGAACCCGTCTACGTCGACCGCGACATGTGGGAAAAGGTCGTCTTCAACCTGCTGTCGAACGCCTTCAAGTTCACGCTGCGCGGCGGCGTCACCGTCACGCTGGCGCGCCGCGACGGCATGGCGCGGCTGTCGGTGCAGGACACCGGCAGCGGCATCCCCGACGCCGAGCTGCCGCGCGTGTTCGAGCGCTTCCACCGCATCGAGGGCACGCCGGGCCGCACCTTCGAGGGCACCGGCATCGGCCTGGCGCTGATCCAGGAACTGGTGCGCCTGCACGGCGGCGCCATCGCCGTGCGCAGCACGCTGGGCGAGGGCACCCGCTTCGACGTCGACATCCCGTTCGGCCATGCGCACCTGCCCGAGGACCGCGTGCTGCAGCCGTCCGCCGGGGACGCGGCGCCGGACGAGCAGCCGGGCGGCACCGGCGGCACCGGCGGCACCGGCGGGCGCATGGGCGCCGCCTTCGTCGAGGAGGCGCTGCGCTGGCTGCCGGACGAGCCGTCGGCCGCGCCATCGTCCCCGGCCGGCGCCGGGCCGGCCATGGCGGGCATCCTGGCGCCGCAGGCCGCGCGCCCGCGCATCCTGATCGCCGACGACAACAACGACATGCTCGCCTACCTGAAGTCGCTGCTCGATCCGCATGCCGACGTCGGCGTGTGCGCCGACGGCGAGGCCGCCTACGCGGCGCTGCTGCGCGATCCGCCCGACCTGCTGCTGAGCGACGTGATGATGCCCAGGCTGGACGGCTTCGGCCTGATCGCGCGCATCCGCGCCAGCGACGCGCTGCGCCACCTGCCGGTCATGCTGCTGTCGGCGCGCGCCGGCGAGGAAGCCAAGGTCGAGGGCCTGCAGGCCGGCGCCGACGACTACCTGGTGAAACCCTTCGCCGCCAGCGAGCTGCTGGCGCGCGTGCAGCGCCAGCTCGACCTGGCGCGCGAGCGCCGGCTGCAGCGCCAGGCGCTGGAAATGCGCGAGACCTACTTCCGTTCGCTCATCGACGTCGCCCCCATCATGTTGTGGACGACCGGGCCGGACGGCCAGTGCACCTACCTGAGCAAGCGCTGGTACGACTACACCGGCCGCACGCCCGAGCAGGACCTGGGCCTGGGCTGGCTCGACAACGTCCACCCCGACGACCTGGCGCGCGCGCGCGATGCCTTCCTCGAGGCGAACGCGCGCCAGGCGCCGTTTTCGTTCGACTACCGCCTGCGCCGCCACGACGGCACCTATCGCTGGTTCGTCGATTCCGGCGCGCCGCGCACGCGCGAGGACGGCCAGCCGGGCGGCTACGTCGGCACCGTGGTCGACGTGCACGTGCGCACGATGCTGCAGGCGCGCCTGGAGGAAGTGGCGCGCGCCGGCGACATCGGCGTCTGGTACGCCGACGCCCCGTTCGAGCGCTTCCAGCTGAACGACCAGATGGCGGCCCACCTGGGACTGGGCGAGCGGCGCGACGTGCCGGCCGGCGCGCTGCCGGCCGCCGTGGATGAGCAGGACCGCGAACGCCTGCACGCCGGGATCGCGCACGCGCTGGAGCACGGCGCGCCGCTCGACCTGGAGCTCCGCAGCGGCGGCCGCTGGCTGCGCGCGATCGGCTGGTGCGACCTGGACGACAAGGGCCGGCCGGGGCGCTTCGACGGCGTCACCTTCGACATCAGCACGCACAAGCACGCCGAGCAGGAGCTGCAGCGCCTGGCGGCGGAACTGATCGAGAAGAACCGCATGCAGAGCGAGTTCCTGTTCACGCTGGCGCACGAGCTGCGCAATCCGCTGGCGCCGATCCGCACCGGACTGGAACTGATGCGCATCCGCTCGGGCGGCGCGCCGGGCGTGGCCGACGTGCAGGCGATGATGCGGCGCCAGGTCGACCACATGGTGCACCTGGTCGACGACCTGCTCGACATGGCGCGCCTGTCGGAAGGGAAGGTCGAGCTGCGCCGCGCGCCGGTGCTGCTGCAGCAGGTCGTGGGCGATGCCGTCGAGATCAGCATGCCGCTGGTCGACGCCGGCCGCCACCGCCTGGACGTGCGCCTGCCGGAGGAGCCGGTGACGCTGCACGTCGACCGCCACCGCATCGCCCAGGTGCTCAGCAACCTGGTCAACAACGCCGCCAAGTACACGCCCAAGGACGGCCGCATCGAGGTCGAGGCCTGGGTCGCCGTGGACGAGATCGCGGTCTCGGTGATCGACAACGGCATCGGCATCGGCGCCGACATGCTGCCGCACGTGTTCGACATGTACGCGCAGGCGCAGAACATCCACAACATGGCGCAGGGCGGCCTGGGCGTCGGCCTGAACCTGGTCAAGCGCCTGGTCGAGCTGCACGGCGGCCGCGTGACGGCGGAAAGCGGTGGTGTCGGCCTGGGCAGCCGCTTCACCGTGATCCTGCCGCTGGGCGCGGCGGCGGCGGGGACGCAGGCCGCGGCGCAGCCGGGCGGCGGCGCCGCGCCCCCGGCCCCGGCCGAGGGCGCGTTGCGCGTGCTGGTGGTGGACGACAACGTCGACGCCGCCTCCACGCTGGGATCGCTGCTCGAGATGCGCGGCCATGCGGTGCGCGTGGTGCACGACGGCGCCACCGCGCTGGCGATGGCGGCCGGCTTCCGCCCGCATGCGGTGTTCCTCGACATCGGCCTGCCCGACCGCAGCGGCTTCGAGGTCGCGCCGGACCTGCGCGCGCTCGAGGGCATGGGCCAGGCGACGCTGGTGGCGCTGACCGGCTGGGGCGCCGAGCAGGACCGCCTGCGCTCGCGCGCGGCCGGTTTCGACGCCCATTTCACCAAGCCGGCCGATTTCGGCAGCGTGGAAGCGCTGCTGCGCGACGTGGGGGCGCGCGCCAGGGGGTGATCCTGGCGGCAATCGTGCGAAGCGCCCGGCGGGGTCGGCTTACACTGTCCGGCTCCAGCCAACCGCACGAAAGGAGCGCCATGCCGACCATCCAGACTTCCGGCCCGAACCCCACCGAACTGTATTACTACGAGCAGGGCCAGGGCCAGCCCGTGGTGCTGATCCACGGCTGGCCGCTGAGCCACCGCATGTGGGAGTCGCAGATCACCGCGCTGTCCGAGGCCGGCTACCGCGTGATCGCCTACGACCGCCGCGGCTTCGGCCAGTCGGGCCGGCCGACCGCGGGCTACGACTACGACACCTTCGCGGCCGACCTGCACGACCTGATGACCCAGCTCGACCTGCGCGACGCCGTGCTGGCCGGCTTCTCGATGGGCGGCGGCGAAGTCGCGCGCTACATCGGCCGCCACGGCACGGAACGGGTGGCGAAGGCCATGCTGCTGGGCGCCGTGCCGCCCTACCTGCTCAAGACGGACGACAATCCGGAAGGCGTGGACAAGTCGGTGTTCGACGGCATGTACGACAGCGTCAAGCAGGACCGCCTGGCCTTCCTGGGCGACTTCTTCCACGACTTCTACAACCTGCACGAGGCCGGCGACGATGGCGAGGAATTGCTGGCCTTTAGCAAGTGGCTGGCGTGGGCGGCCTCGCCGCTGGCGACGATGCAGTGCATCGTGGCGTTCGGCACCACCGACTTCCGCGCCGACCTGGCGAAGTTCGACGTGCCGACGCTGGTGGCGCACGGCGACGCCGACCGCATCGTGCCGATCGAGGTCTCGGGCCAGCGTACGCACGCGCTGGTGAAGGGCAGCCGCCTCGAAGTGCTGCAGGGCGCGCCGCACGGCTTCGCGGCGACGCATGCGCAGCAACTGAATGCCTTGATGCTGGAGTTCCTGAAGTCTTGATCTTCAGCCACTAGCCATGAAACCGTCGCCCCGGCGCAGGCCGGGGCCTAATTGGCACGCATCACGGCAGCGCGCGAAACTTGGACCCCGGCCTGCGCCGGGGCGACATGCGGATGCAGCGTGGCCCGTCAAACGCTAGCGTCCCGTTACTTGTCCCTTCCCCGTCGCCGCCCACCAGATCCCGCCCATCAGGTGGGCCAGGTATTGCGGATCGCGGTACATCTCGACGTAGTGCCCCAGCGTGGTGACGAACACGCGGCCCTTTTCGTAATGGTGGTACCACGCCACCGCGTGTTCCTTGCCCATGCCCTTCGACACCTGCCCCGGCCAGATCTTTTCCGGATCGTAGGTGCGCTCGTCGACGTTGAGCACCGGGTTGATGCGCACGTCGTACGGATTGGTGGTCACGTACCACTCGTCGCTCCACATCCAGCGCTGCGGGATGCCGTAGGCGGCCGGAAAACCCTTGTCGACCACGTCGACGGCGGCGGTCTGCAGCATCGGGTGGTTGGTGAACGAGCGCCCCACCAGTTTCTCGTACCAGACCCAGTTGTTCGGTGGCGTGATCGCCGCGCGGTGCACGACGACGGCATTGCCGCCTTCGCGCATGTACTGCTCGAACTTCGCGCGCTGCGCTGGATTCAGCTCTTCGCCAGGGGTATTCAGGAACACCACCGCCGCGTACTGCTTCAGGTCGCCCTCGAACATCTCGGGCTTGTTGGTGTAGGTGAGCTGGAACGCGTGCAGCTTGGCCAGGTGTTCCAGGCTGTCGCGCGCCACCGGGATGTATTCGTAGTGGTATTTGTTCGGAATGGCCAGCACCAGCACCTTGTACTGGATGTCGGTCCCGGCGCCCGGCGCCAGCGTGAGCGTCGCGGCCGGCACGGTGGCTGGCGCCAGCACCAGAATAGTCGCCAGCGCGGCGGCCGGCATCAAGACAGATTTCATTCGTTTTCCTCGAGCAGTGCGTTCATGGCGCCGGCACGCTGGCGCCGCCCGGCACCAGCCAGCCGCCGTCGGCCAGCCAGTCGGCCAGCCGGTCCGGCCAGTGCTGCAGCGAGACGCGCTCGCCGCGCTGCCCCATGTTGAAGGCGTGGTCGGTGTCGGCGTACAGGTGCAGCTCGGCCGACACGCCCGATGCGACCAGTTGCTGGTACAGCCCGAGCGCGGGCGGCATGCAGCACGTGTCCTTCGAGCCGGCCACGATGAAGGCCGGCGGCGCGCCCTTCGCCGCCTTCGCCGGCGACCCCAGCGGTCCCGGATACACCAGCACCTGGAAGTCGGGGCGGCTGCTCACCGCATCGAGCGCGTCGCGCTTGCCGGGGGCCGCCGGTTCCGGATTGTCCGCCACCAGCGCCACCAGCTCGCCGCCGGCCGAGAAGCCCATCGTGCCGATGCGCTTCGGATCGATGCCGTACTCGGCCGCGTGCGCGCGCACCCAGCGCACGGCGCGGCGCAGGTCGGCGGCGGCGTCGCGCTCGATGTCGTAGGTCGAACCCTGGTCGCGCGCCAGCCGGTACTTCAGCACGAAGGCGGACACGCCGATGCGGTTCAGCGTCTTCGCCGCCACCATGCCCTCGTTCTGGAACACCAGCATGCGGTGGCCGCCGCCCGGCACGATGACGACGGCGGCGCCGTTCGCATGGCGCGGGTCGGCGCGCGATACCGTCAGCGAGGGGTCGTGGATATTGCTGAAGTAGACGCCGTCGGCGACCTTTTCCGCTTCGGCGCGGCGCTGACCGGAACCGGGCGCGCCGTCCGGCCACAGCTTGACCACGGGCGCGGCGGCCGGTTGCTGGGCAAGGGCGGCGGCGCAGGAAAGCGACAGCAGCAGGGGGGCGAGGAATCGTTTCATGGCCGGTTCAGATCCTGGTGGAATACAGGCTGTGGTGGGTCAGGATGAACAGCGTGCGCTTGTCCGGTCCGCCGAAGATCAGTTGCAGCGGCCGTTCCGGCACGTCGATGCGGCCCACCGGCTCCATGGCATCCTGGCCGTAGACGAACACCTGGCCGTTGGCCACGTAGACCTTGCCGTCCGGGCCCACCGCCGCGCTCTCGCCGCCGCGGTTGGCCACCATCTTGAGGTCGGTGATGCCGCCGCCGGCGTTCAGCAGGCCGCTGAAGGTGCGGTTTTCCGAGCCGTTGGTGAACACCACGCGCTCGCCCACGCGGCCGTAGGTGAAGCCGTGCGTGTCGAGCGTGTCCGACCAGCGGTAGCCCAGGTGGTCCGGCGGTCCCTGGCGCAGCACGCGGTAGGCCGGCAGCACCAGGCTGCCGTCCGGCGACACGTATTCGCGCGCCTTGGGCAGGGCCACGTCGCGCGCGAACATCTCGGCCAGCGTGGTGAACTCGTAGGTCTTCGGATCGATCTGGTCCTGGAATTCGCCGTTCTGCCAGAAGTTGACGGGGATCGCCACCCGGGCGCCGGCGCGCTGCGCCACCGGCGTCGGGAGGATCATCGCGATGTCGGTGCCGGGCGTGCCCGGCTTGAAGGCGTACACGCTGGCCTCCTTGCCGTGCGAGGACAGCACCATCACGTTGCCGCCGCGGTCGACGGCCAGGTTGACCGGGTCCAGCGGCGCGTCGCGCACCACGACCAGGCCTTCGTCCTTCGTCCAGCTGTAGATGCGCTTGAAGTGGCGGTCGACGAAGTACAGTTTGCCCTGCGCGTCGACGGCGGCGCCGGCGATCGAATAAAAATCGCCTTCCAGCTTGTCGACTTTTCCTTGCACGGCGGGCCCGGCGGCCTGCTTGCCGCCGTAGTCGAACACGGCGAACTCGCGCTCGCGCACTTCCAGCTTCGTCTTCGTGTCGACGATGGCGTTCTCGTACGGGTACTTGGAGGCGCGCAGGTAGGTGGCGCAGCCGTTCTCGTCGCAGGTGGCGAAGCCGCTTTCGCCGTTCACGTGCACGTTGCGGAAACGGATGTCGCTGGAATTCGTGATGCGCACGGCGGCCGGCATCGGCTTGATCGAGCGGGTCACGCGGTAGCCGTGGTAGTTGGCGAACAGCAGGTTCTTCGAGTTGCGGATCTCCAGCGAGACCGAGTCCATGCCGTCGCGCACCTCTTCCTCGGTCTGCGGCGCCAGGAAGGTCCAGTTCTCCACGCCGTCCAGCACGATCTCGGCGCGGATGTGGTGCTCGGCCGAGAGTTCGAGCACGCGTCCCGGCGTCTTCGTGTTGGTCACGTAGAAGCCGGCCTGCGCATAGCCGCTCGGCGACCAGATGCCGCTGAAGGTGCCGCCGCCGCCGTCCGTCACCCAGACGCTCGGGTACTGGCGGTCCCAGTAGGCGGTGGTGTCGAACTTGGCATCCTTCTTGTACGGGTCGGCGCGGCTGCCGTCGTACAGGCGGGTGCCGTGGCCGCCCTGGATGCGCACGTCGTCCACCAGCGAGCGTTCGCCGGCGCGCCACAGCAGGGCCACGGCGCGCTGGTTGACTTCGCCCGTGGCCAGGCCGATGCCGGACACGATGGCGTCGCCGCCGCGCGCGCTCTCGAGCAGCGCCCTGGGCCCGTCGACACCCTGGAATTTCGGCGAGCCGTTCGGCAGCAGCAGCTGGGTCAGGCCCGGATGCAGGCCGACGATCACGGTGTCCGGCTTCATGCGGATGGTGTCGTTGACGACGTAGAAGCCGAGCGGCAGGTACACGGTGCGCTTGCTGTCGATGGCCTTCTGGATGGCGGCCGTGTCGTCGGTCGTGCCGTCGCCCTTGGCGCCGAAGCTGCGCACGTTGGCCCAGTCCTTCATCGGCGGCAGGGCGCGCAGCACCGGCGCGGCCGCGGCCCGGGCGGGGAGCGCGGCCGTCTTGTAGTTGGTCGCGAACTTGCCCGGTTCGCCCATGCCGGACAGCGTCAAGCCGTAGTTGAATTCGCTGACCTGGTAGTCGCGGCCCGTGCCGGCGAGTTTCCTGCCGCTGTCGCGGAACTGGACGAAGGTCGGCACGTTGCGCGCCAGCGCGCGCTCGAAGCCCACCTGCGTGTAGACGTTGTCCTCGTTGCTGACGACGAGCGCCGCCTTCGACACGTTCTCGAAGCGCACGTCCGAGCCCCACAGCCAGTCGCCGTAGCCGCGGTCGATCTCGACGCCGACCGGGGTGTTGCGAATCTCGACGTTGGCCATGGTCAGGCCGGCCTCGTGCTCGCGGATGGCGGCGTCGCGCTGGCCGTCGAAGGTCGAATCCACCAGCGTGAACTGCCAGGCCGGCGAGGTCTTCTCGGCCAGGATGCCGTAGCGGCCGCCGTGGAACTTCAGGTCGTAGCCGACGTTGCCGACGTGGTAGACGCCGGCCAGGCCCGAGCCGATGTGGAAATCGATGTGGCTCAGGTTGGAGTGCTGGGCGGTGTGCATGCGTACCGCGGCGGCGGCCGGGTTGCCGTCGCCGATCTCGAAGTCGACGTTCGACAGCACCGAATAGAAGGTCGAGGAATTGGCGTCGCGCACGGGGTTGTTCACCGGATCGAACGGGACGGCGCCGGGCACCGGCATCGGCACCTTGCCGACCGTGTACTGGTCGCCGCCGGCGAAGATCACCATGTTCGCCACGCCCTGCTGGTAGCCGGGCGTGTTCGGCGCGAGCACGAACACCGGGCGGGTCGGTCCGACGCCGTAGACGCGCACGGCCAGCGGGATCACCAGGCTGCGCGTGAGGCGGTAGCGGCCCGAGGGCAGGAACACGATGCCGCCCTGGCCCTTGTTGGCGGCGGCGTCGAGCGCCTGCTGGATGGCGGCGCTGTCGTCGGCCTTGCCGTCGCCCCTGGCGCGCACGACGACGGCGTGCGGGTCGTCGGGCATGGCCTGGTAGCTGGAAGTGGAAGCGTATGCCGTGGCGGCATGCGCCGCGGCCAGCAGCACCAGGGCGCTGCCCGCGCGGCGGGCGGAAAGTGGATACCTCATTTTGTCCCCTATGTTTTTATCGAGTGACGAACAATGACAGCAGCAGCACGAACAGCAGGCCGAACACGCCGACCAGGGTTTCCATCAGCGACCAGGAGCGGAAGGTGTCCTTCAGCGACAGGCCGAAATACTCCTTGAACATCCAGAAGCCGGAATCGTTGACGTGGCTGCACATCAGGCTGCCGGCGCCGACCGCCAGCACCATCAGGTTCGGGTCGCAGCCGGAGCTCTGCACCAGCGGCCCGACCACGCCGGCGGCCGTCACGCCGGCCACGGTGGCCGAGCCAAGGCAGATGCGGATCAGGGTGGCCACGGACCAGCCGAGCAGCAGCGGCGGCACCGGCAGGCTGGCCAGCTGCGCGCCCAGTTGGGCGCTGACGCCGGAATCGACCAGCACCTGCTTGAGGGCGCCGGCGCCGGCGATGATCAGGAGGATCGGCGCGATCTCGCGCAGCGCTTCCTGGGCGCCCTGCATCACGCTGGCCAGCGTGCGTCCGCGTCCCAGGCCCAGCGTCCAGACCGCGACGCCATAGGACACCAGCATCACGACCAGCGGGTTGGACCAGAAGGCCAGCGGCTGCGCCAGCGCCGGGCGCAGGAAGGTCAGCAGCGTCAGTCCCGCCAGCAGCACCACCGGCAGCAGCGCGGTGGCGAAGCTGTTGAAGGCGCCGGGCAGCGGCGTGTCGGGCAGTTCCTCGGTGCGGAACATGGCGGCCGGTTCGCCGCGGATGTGGCGCAGGCTCATGGCGAACACGGGGCCGGCGATGACGAGCGTCGGGATCGCCACGAGCAGGCCGTACAGCAGCGTGGTGCCCATGTCGGCGTGCACGGCCGCCACCAGCGCGGTGGCGGACGGGTGCGGCGGCAGGAAGCCGTGCGCGATCGACAGCCCGGCCAGCAGCGGAATGCCGAGCGCCACCGCCGGCCGCCCGGATTGCCGGACCAGGGAAAAGATCAGCGGCACCATCAGCACGAAGCCGACGTTGTAGTACAGCGGCAGGCCGACCACGAAGCCGGTGACGGTCATCGCCACCGGGATGCGCGCCGGCCCGGTGCGGCCGATCAGGCTGGCGGCGATGCGGCGCGCCGCGCCGCTGTCGGCGATCAGCTTGCCGAACACGGCGCCCAGGCAGATGATCACGACCAGGGAGCCGAGCAGGTCGCCGATCCCCTTTTCGATCGCGCCGGGGATCTTCTCCGGCGGGACCCCCAGCAGCAGGGCCGCCGCCAGCGCCGCCAGCACGAAGGCCAGCAGCGGCTGCACCTTGCCCCAGGCGATGAGCAGCGTCAGCAGGCCCACCGCCAGCAGCACGGACACCATGTTCCACATGGCCGCGTCCGGTCAGTAGTTGTAGCGCAGGCCGGCGCGGTAGGTGCGGCCGACCACGTCGTACAGGGCCGGGTTGACCGCGAAGCTCGGGTTGGCCTGCGGCGCCGGTTCCGGATCGCGGTCGGTCAGGTTGTCGACCTTGAAGTAGAACATCAGCTGCTTCGAGATGTTCCAGCTGCCGCCGAAGTCGAGGTAGGTCGCGCCCTTCATCTTGTTGTTGTAGATGGTCGGGTGGATCAGCGTCGACACCGGGCAGTTGGTCTGGCACTCGATGTACTCGTTGCTGTACTTGCCGTCGCTGAACCAGCGTTCGGTCAGGGTCAGGCTCAGCTTGTCGTTCATCAGGCCGTCCCAGGTCTGCGAGGCCAGCAGCTTCCACTTCGGCGTATTGCCCAGGTTGACGCCCGCGCCCTCGCTCGGGATCGTGCCGACCACGCCCGAATCGGTGATGAAGTGCAGGTTGCGGGTGGCCAGCGCGCGGAACGTGAAGCGGCCCGGCAGGCCCACGGCGTCGAGGTTCTTGCGGTAGGCCGTCTCGACGTCGAAGCCCTTCGCATGCAGCGAAGCCAGGTTGAAGTTCTGCACCGTGACATAGTTGTTGCCCGGGCTGTTGAGCACCATCGCCGAGCAGATTTCCTGGTTGCCGGCCACGCACAGGTCGACTTCCTGCTGGATCGACAGGGTCGAGATCACGTCGTCGACCTTGATGTCGAAGTAGTCGAGCGAGACCGAGAAGCCCGGCGCCCAGCTCGGCTGGCTCAGCACGATGCCGAAGGAGTTGTTGCGCGCGGTTTCCGGACGCAGGTTGGTGTTGCCCACCGTGCGCTGCTGGACGCTGACGGTGTTGCCCTGGTACTGGACCTGGTTGTTGACGACCACCGGCGCGGCGTACAGTTCCGAGAGGTTCGGGGCGCGCACGTCCTTCGAGGTGACGGCGCGCAGGCGCAGGCCGTCGATCGGGGTCTTCCAGGTCGCGCCCAGCTTCCAGGTGCCGTTGCTGCCGGCCGTGCTGTACTTGGTCTGGCGGTCGGCGATGTTCACGTTGGCCTCGCCCCAGGTGGCGGACTTCAGGACCGGCACGTTGAACTCGACGTAGGCCTCGCGCACGTTGTACGCGCCGGTGCCGTTATGGTAGTTGCCCGCGTACCAGTTGTTGCCCACCGGGGCGTTCAGCGTGGGGTCGAGCGGATAGCCGGGGCCGGACAGCGATTCCGGCGCGACGCCGGCGCCGTAGGGGTCGCCCTGCACCGTGTACTTCTCGCGGCGGTATTCGGCGCCGGTCGCCATCGAGATCGGACCGGCCCAGCCGTCGAGCAGCTCGCCGTTGAAGTTGATGCTGGCCACGTCCTGGCTCTGCGTGGTGCGCTGGATCGGGCCGGCGGCCGGCGCCACGTAGCCCCAGGCGGCGGCGCTGATCGGATTGTTGCCGATGATGTTCAGCGGCACGCAGCCGTTGGCGCGCGCGACCGCGTTGCGGCAGACGATGCTGCCGTCGGCCAGGCGCACGGCATCGATCGCATTGTTGTAGCGGGTGTTGAGCGTGATGTCGTGGACGTTGATGTTCGTGGTGTTCTCGCCATGCGTCGCATAGGCGTCGTACGACCAGTCGCGGCCGAACAGCGCGAACTTGCCGTCGGCGCCGACCACGAAGCGGCGCTGCGTGCGCGTCGGGTGCACGTTGATGTTGGCCGGGAAGTTGCCGTTGGCCGTGCCGTACTGGAAGCTGGTGATGTTGTTGGTGGCGCAGGCGGCGGCGATCGAGGGCGGCAGGAAGGCGTTGTCGCACTGGATCGTCAGGTTGGCCTGCTTGGCCGCGCCCGGGTTGGGCGAGAAGTGCGAGGCCACCTGCGCCCAGTTGGCGGTGAAGTAGACCTCGTTGTCCGCGTCCAGGTCCCAGGACATGCGGGTGTACGCCACCTGCCGCTTGAAGTTCATCGCCAGGTTGGTGCCGGCGCCCACGCTGCCCGACAGGTCGCCGCCGACGCAGAACGGGTTGACGCAGTTGGTCACCTGGCCGGTGCGGGTCGGCACGCCGTTCGAGCCGTACTGGAACTGGTACGGCACGCCGCCGGCGCCGAAGGCGGTGCCCTGCAGCGGGCCGCTGGTGATCAGGCCGTACTTCGCGTACTGGTATTGCTGGGCGTGGTCGATCACGCGGTATTCGGGCCGGCCGTCGGTGGTCTGCGACAGCGGACGGCGTTCGAACACGGTGTTGCGGTACCAGTCGCGCCCGCCCGCGCCGACTTCGCCGAAGCCCGGCGAGTCGATGCCGTTTTCCTTGCTGAATTCGCCGCTGACCGTCACGTGCAGGCGGTCGTTCAGGAAGCCGCGGCCCCAGGCCGCCTGCAGCGTGCCGCTCTTGTCGTCGTCGTACTTGGTCTGGCCGCCTTCGATATTGGCCTTGAAGCCGGTGAATTTCTTGTCCGTGATGAAGTTGACGACACCGCCCACCGCATCCGAACCGTAGGAGGCGGACGCGCCGCCGGTGACCACGTCCACGCGCTTGACCAGCAGTTGCGGGAACTGGCTGACGTCGGTGACGCCGGTGACGTTGGCGCCGACCACGCGCTGGCCGTCCAGCAGCGTCAGCGTGCGGATCGGGCCGAGGCCGCGCAGTGACAGCGAGGACAGGCCCTGGATGCCGCTGCTGGTGCTGTTGGTGCTGGTGGTGCGGCCCGTGCTGCCCTGCAGGGCCGGCAGTTCGGCCAGCGTGTTGAACAGGTTCGGCTTGGCCGATTTCTCGAGGTCCGCGCTGGTCAGGCTGGTGGTCGGGGTCGGCTGCGAGAAGCCGCGCGCGGCGATGCGCGAGCCGGAGATGCGCACCACGTTGGTGGCGCCCTCCGTGGCCGGCGCCACGGTGGCGCTGGTCGTGTCCACGGGCGCGGCCGGCTGCTGCGCCGGCTGCTGCGCATCGGCGCTGGCCGCCGTGCTGTCCGCGGGCGGCGGGGCCGCGTCGGCCTGTTGCTGGGCATGGGCCGAACCCAGCATGCCGCAGGCGCTGGCGACGGCGAGGTTGATGAGAGTCCTTGGTAATGTTGTACGCATGATTGTCTCCGTTTCCGTTTTTTATAGTGTGGTCGGCGTGCCCCCGCGGACGGTGGGAGGCGGCGCCCGGGATGCGACGCGATCTGGCTGATCTTGCTGCTGCTTTACTCCGTCCGGTGTTCGTGTTCCCGGATGCTGGCGACCAGCTCGTCCGGGGGCTGCAGGATGTCGAGGGTCAGCCCGGCTTCGTCGTCCTGCAGGGGTTCGAGGTCGCGCAGCTGGCTGTCCAGCAGCGAAGCCGGCATGTAGTGGCCGGCGCGGCTGCGCATGCGTTGTTCGATGAGTTCGCGCGGTCCGCTCAGGTGGGCGAAGCGCAGGCCGGGATCGGCTTCGCGCAGCAGGTCGCGGTAGCGGCGCTTGAGCGCCGAGCACGACACCACGATGCCGGTGCCGCCGTCGTGCGCCGCGCGGATCCGGGCGGCCAGCGCCTGGAGCCAGCCGGCGCGGTCGGCGTCGTCGAGGGGGATGCCGGCCGACATCTTGGCGACGTTGTCGTCGGGGTGGAATTCGTCGCCCTCGATGAAGGGAACGCCCGTGGCATGGGCGAGGGCGGCACCGATCGTGCTCTTCCCGCACCCGCTGACGCCCATGACGACCCATCGGCCGTCATAGGCGGATTGCATAGGTAAATCGCTTGCTGGTGGCATGTATGTCTCCGAAGTAGGCACCGTTAGCGCTATCATTTTTTTTGATAAGTTGGACTCGGCGAGAATTTTTGTAAAGCACAATTCATGCTGCGGTGCAGTATGTAAAGACAGAAATTTATTCGCTTTGCATGACGCCGGAGGGCGCCATAGAGGGAAAATGATGCGCTGCGATGATAGCGCTATCATGTGTGCACAGCAGAATCGATTGCCGCGACTGTTGCGTGTTGAACACGGTTGCAAGGGGAGAAACGGCAACGGTCCCGCCTGTGGCGGGACCGTCGGTGGCACGATGGCGCAACGTGGCGGCCGGTCGTCAGGCGAACAGCTTGCGCCGCGGCGCGGCCTCGGCCGCCTGGGCCGCGTCCGGCGCGGGCCGGGGCTTCAGGCGCGCCACGCCGACCATGACGAGGGCCAGGCCGCCGGCCTGGAACAGCGACATCGGCTCGTCCAGCACCAGCCACGACGCCAGCATCGTCAGCACCGGGCCCAGGCTGCCGATGGCCGCCGCCTGGGCCGCGCCCATGCGCTGGATCGCCAGCGCCATCCAGTACACCGGCAGCACCGTCGACAGCACGGCCATCAGGCCGGCGTTCCACCAGACGCTGGCCGGCAGCGTCCACAGGAGCGCCGGCGTGCCCGCCACCACGAAGTGCGCGAGCACCAGCAGCGCGGAGGCGCCGCCGGCCAGGCCCGCCAGGCGCATCGAGCCCAGCCGCTTGATCATGGCGCCCGTGCCGAGGTAGTACAGCGCATAGGTGACGGCGCTGGCGAACACCCAGGCGGCGCCGACCCAGATGGCGCGGCCATGGCCGGCCTGGGCCAGGTCGTGCACGAAGCCGATGCCCAGGCCGGCGTAGCAGATCGCCATCGCCTGCACGGTGCGCGCGGCCGGCAGGCGGCGCGTCCAGAGCACCTGGAACACCAGCACCAGCGTGGGATAGAGGTAGAGGATCAGGCGCTCGAGGCCGGAGCTGATGGTTTGCAGGCCGTAGAAGTCGAACAGGCTCGACAGGTAGTAGCCCACCGTGCCCAGCAGCAGGATGCGCAGCGCATCCTTCCCGTCCAGCCGCGCCGTCGCTGCCGTGGCCGCGCCACGCGCCATCCACACCAGCCAGCCGAACAGCGGCAGCGCGATGCCCATGCGCAGCGCCAGCAGGGTCAGCGCATCCACCGGCGCGGCGCCATAGGCGAGCTTGACGAAGATGGCCTTGAGGCTGAAGCCGGCGGCGGACAGGATGGCGTACAGGCGGCCGTCGCGCGCCCACTGGCGCAGGGAGAAGGCGGGAAAGGTCATGGCAGGGGTCCGGAACGAGATACCTTATTCTGGCGCGAAAGCAATCGGGCTAGAATGCGTCATTCGTGGACTCAGCCTTCTGTTTTCGATAAGGCTTCAACCGATGCACTTCGATCTCGTCGACTTGCGGCTGATCGTGGCGATCGCCGATACCGGCAGCCTGAGCAAGGCCGCCGCCGCTTTTCCGGTCGCCCTGTCGGCCGCCAGCAACCGCCTGCGCCGTTTCGAGGACCAGTGCGGCTTCGCCGTGTTCGCGCGCCACGCCGACGGCATGACGCCGACGCCGTCCGGACGCCTGCTGCTCGACCGCGCGCGCGGCGTGCTGCTGGAAGCGGGCCGCTTCGCCGACACCATGCGCGACCTGGGCGGGCGCCGCCGCACCACGCTGCGCCTGGCCGGCACGACGGTGGCCAACAGTACCTTCCTGCCGGCGGCGCTCGGTCCCTTCCTGGCCGACTATCCGGACGTCGACCTGCAGATTATCGAGCGCAACAGCGCGGGCGTGCTGCAGGCGGTGCAGGGCGGGGACGCCGAGATCGGCGTGCTGGACGGGAACATGGCGACCAGCGCCGTGCTGACGCTGCCGTTTCGCCACGACCGCCTGGTGCTGGCGGTGCCGGACGGCCATCCGCTGGCGCAGGCGGGGCAAGCGCGCTTCCGGGATGCGCTCGACTACCCGTTCGTCTGCCTGCCGTCCGAGCGCGCGATGCAGCGCTTCATCGAGGACATGGCGGCGCGCAATGGACGGCCCTTGCAGATCCGCGTGCGCGCGCCGGCCTTCGACGCCATCGTGCAACTGGTGGCGCAGGATGCCGGCATCGCGATGCTGCCCGAGGCCGCCGCCGGCCGCTACCAGGCCGAGCTGCCGGTGCGCCAGGTGCTGCTGCTGGACCCCTGGGCCACGCGCGAGCTGCGCATCTGCATCCGCGGCTGGGACGCCCTGTCGCTGCACGGGCGCCAGTTGCTCGGCTACCTGACGCCGGAGTCGCCGGGCTGACGGCGCGTCAGGCGGCGCGCGAGGAGGACGGCAGGCGCGCGGCGCCGATCCAGGTGAGACGGTGCCACAGCGCTTCCAGCGGACCCTGGCGGTGGCGCCGCAGCCACCAGGCGCTGAACAGGCCCTGCAGCAGCGCCAGCGCGATGCCGATCAGGAGGGCGTGCGTGGTGCCGGTGACGCGGTACAGGCCGAGTCCGAAGCCGTGGTAGAGGAAGGTGCCGACCAGCGACTGCATCATGTAGCTGGTCAGGCTCATGCGGCCCAGCGGCCGGAATACGCCGAGCACGCGCGCGCCCCCCCGGCGGGCGTATAGCCCCGCGAAGCCGGTCACCAGCAGCAGCATGGCGGCGAGGTTCGCCAGCGGCCCGGTGACGGCCGCCAGCGGGCGGCGCACGGCCTCGACGGCGATCCACTGGTCCAAGTGGGCGTGGACGAACCACAGCGGGGCCAGCGCCAGCAGGGCGCCCAGGAAGATGCGGCGCCAGCGCCGGCGGTTGGCGTCGGAGCGCGCGAACAGGCCGGCGCGCGCGGCCAGCATGCCGAACATGAACAGCGCCGGGATCTGCAGGATGCGCCCCATCTCCCAGCTCCACAGCAGCACGCCCTGCTTGCCGTTGGTGAGGTTGCCGATCCAGACGTCGAGCACCGAGCCATGCATCATGTATTCGGTGGCGCGGCCGAAATAGGCCCAGGATGCCGGGTCGGGCAGCTTCGCCGGCGCCTGGCCAAGCGCGCCCAGCGCCTCGATCCAGGCGACCGGCTGTAGCGTGAGCAGGCAGGCGATGCCGAATACGATCCGGTCGGGCAGGCGCGCCACCGGGATCAGGGCCAGGCCCAGCACCGCGTACAGCGACAGGATGTCGCCCTGGTAGAACGCCGTGTTCACCAGGCCGAACCCCAGCAGCAGCAGCATGCGCCAGGCGAAGCGCGCGCGGAAATCCTCGCCGCGCGCGGCGCGGCCGTCGTGCTGGAGCTGGAAGGTGACGCCGAACAGCAGGGCGAAGATGGCGTAGGACTTGCCGCCGAACACGGCGAACATCGCGGTCCAGATGCCCTGGTCCAGCGTCTTCATCCAGGGCGCCAGGCCCTCCGGCGCGAAGTACAGGTCGAAGTGCTCGATGTTATGCAACAGCATGATCGAGACGATGGCGAAGCCGCGCAGGGCGTCGACCAGGTCGAGGCGGGAAGAAGAGGTCATCGTTGTCCAATCCGTGCGGGCACTGCCGGCCATTCTGGAATGGTAACGATTCCACGGTCAACCTTTTTCTTGTGCGCATGGCCGGCCGGCAGGACGGGCCAGGACGCCCTGGATTGCCACGGCTGGCGCGCAGCGCCGGGTCGTGCACCTTGTCATCCTGTCGATAAAGTTTCTTCTATATATCGGTAATTGTTGAAACGTATATTCTTTCGAGATTGTGTCGTGGATGGCTCATGCGCCAGGCCTTGGGCGATATATTCACGGCGGGAATGGTTCCAGATACGTGTTTTCACGAACCTTCATCGGTTCGGTGAATGCCGGATATCACGCGTCTTTTTTGCCAAAAAATGCGCCAAAAAGGTGCTTAATGACGCGAAATCGCTAAATGCTCAGTCGATCTTGAAAACGTTGTCGGCAATCTGCAACGCTTCGCTGCAAGGTTACAAACGGTAGGAATTTTTTTCCGCGTGGAAAACCAAAAAATTCTCCAGATGCGTAGAATTGCCTCCCATCAGCTTTCCTGACGCCAACCATACACGGTTGGCGTCGTGCTTTCAGACCCCCCGTTGGCAAGCGATGACCAGGCCGAAGGACTCGGCGGGAACTGCCAACCCTACATCGAGAAGAGATACCCACCCCATGCAACATCCCGTGCCCGTTTCCAGCACTGCGTCGCGCAACCTGTCCCTGTCGCAAGCCCAGCCGTATGCCTTGCCGATCCTGTTCGCGTTGTTCGGCGTGATCATGGGGTCCTGGGCCGGCCGCATCCCGGCGATGGCCGAACGCGTGCACGTCTCGCACTCGGCGCTGTCGATGGTGCTGCTGTGCGGCGGCCTCGGCGCCGTGCTGTCGTACCCGATCTCGTCGCGCATGATGGGCGCCTTCGGTGCGCGCAAGACGCTGCTGCTGTCGGGCCTGGCGCTGCTGTGCGTGCTGGTGGCCATCGGCGTGGCGCCGACCGTGCCCTTGCTGATGATGGCCGTGCTGAGCCTGGGCATTACCGCCAGCACGTTCGACGTCGCCATCAACTCGTCGGCCACTAGCCGCGAAAAGCGCACCGGCAAGTCGGAACTATCGACGCTGCACGGCCTCGGCTGCGCCGGCGGCCTGGCGGGCGCCACGCTGGGCAGCCTGATGGCCAGCCTGCACATCCTGCCGGCCACCCACTTCCTGATGCTGGCCCTGCCGCTGGCGGCCGTGCTGTATGCCGCCTATACCATGCTGGAAGAGGACGAGGGCCACGCCACCGTCGAAAAGAAGGCGTTCTCGCTGCCGCGCGGTCCGCTGCTGTTCCTGGGCCTGATCGGCTTCCTGGGGTCGATGGCCGAAGGCAGCATCGCCGACTGGAGCGGCGTGTTCCTGAAAGAACACTTCGGCGCGTCGGACGGCCTGGCGCCGCTGGCCCTGTCGGCCTTCTCGGTGATGATGCTGCTGGCCCGCCTGGTGGGCGACAAGCTGAAGGTGCGCTACGGCGCCCGTCCCCTGGTGACCAGCGGTGCGATGCTGGGTGCGGCCGGCCTGTTCTTCGCCGTGCTGTCGCCGAACGCCCATGTCGCGCTGTTCGGCTTTGCCGTCGCCGGCCTGGGCCTGTCGCTGGTGTTCCCGTTCGTGTTCAGCGCGGCCGGCGCGCAAGGCCCGGCGGCGCTGGCGGGCGTGGCCAGCATGGCCTACAGCGGCAGCCTGATGGGGCCGCCGGTGCTGGGCGCCATCGCCCAGGGCCTGGGCATGCAGATCGCCATCGCCTACGTGGGCGGCCTGGCGCTGCTGATCGCCGTCGTGGCCGGCCGGTCGACGATGCTCAAGTAAGTCGTTTCCGTTCTTCCTTGTCGGGCGGCGCCGGTGGCGCCGCCTTTTTTTTGTTGGCGCTGTTCGCGGTAGTGAATGAGGGGTGCCGCCGTCCGGCCGCTTGCCGAACGGGACCGCTGCGCGCAGCAGCAGTGCCGGTGTGGTCGGCCGTTTGTCGTCCAGTATCCGCTGCCAGCCCGAGTAGTCGAGCAGGTAGCGGCTGGCCACGCCGCGAAAGCGCAGCAGCCAGGTCTTGAAGCGGCTGTGCCAGCCGTTCACGTTCTGCAGGTGGATCGCGCCGCGCTTTTGTTCAGTCGCCCGCCGCGAAGGCCGCGCGCTCGCGCAGCCACTGGCGCGGCGACATGCCCACGTGTCCGGTAAAGGCGCGCGTGAACGCGGGCGGGCTCGTGTAGCCGGCCTGGGCGCTGACGGCCTTGACCGACAGGCCGTCGCGCAGCAGCCTGCAGGCCACGCCGATGCGCCAGCGCGTCAGGTATTCCATCGGCGGCATGCCGACCACGTTGCGGAAATGCTCCACGAAGCCGGCGCGCGACATGCACGCCAGCTGCGCCAGCGATTGCAGCTTCCAGGCTTCGTGCGGCCGTGTGTGCATGGCGTCCAGGATCGGCGCCAGCTGGCGGTCGACCAGGCCGGCCAGGATGCCGATGTCGAGGTTGCCGCGCGCGAACTCGTGGCGCAGCACCTGGATCATCAGGACGTCGCACAGGCGGTCGAGGATCACGTCGCAGCCGTGCGCGCGCGCCTCGGCCTCGGCGAACAGCACGTCGAGCGTGTGCCGCATCGACGCCAGCTCGCGCAGCGGGATCGCCATGCAGTCGGGCAGCACGCGCGCGACCGGATGGACGCAGCCGCCCTGGTACGCGATTTCCGCGCACAGCAGCGTGGCGGTGGCGCCCTCCGGCACGCGCAATGCGTGACGGGTGCCGCGCGGATAGAACACCAGCGCCGGCTCCTCGATGCGCAACGGCGGCGCCTGCTCGTGGACGAACTCGACCGGCCCCTGGCGGACCAGGTGCAGGTGGCCGCTCGTGCCGTCCGGCCCGAACCGGTTGGCGCCACAGAAGTCCCCATGGAAGAAGACGCGCGCGTGAAAGGCGACGCGGCCCAGCAAGGTTGAAAGTTTGTCCATGAGGAACATCTGAAAAGAGAAAAAGTCAGTTATTCTGGACGATCTGCAAAGTGTCTGTACAGCAAGAATTGACGATTCTGGCGATAATACAACGATTATTTCTTTTCAATAATAGATATTAATGAAAAGAAATGACGGTTTTGAGCCAGGCGCCTCTCCGACCGTATTCCTTCCGCGCCGACCCTTTACAGACAGTGCAATCACATGCGACACCTGAGCATCAAATATCTCATCGCGGCCGTCATCGCCGTGCTCATCGCCGTGGTGCTGACCGTCGGCGCCATGGGGTACTTCGCCACCAGCAAGGCCGTGGCCACCCTGGAGACGTCGGTCCTGCGCGACGCGCAGCAGCGCACCATGATCGGCAACCTGATGCTGCGCATGGAAACCAACCGCAGCCAATTGCTGCAGGCCCTGCAGCACAATCCGGCGACCGAATACGCCACCATGCACGACCACCCCTTGTCGGTGCATTACCAGGCCATCGCGGAAAATACCCGCGCGCTGGAACGCGAGCGCGACGAATTCGACGCTTCCCTGCGTACCGAGGAGGCGAAGGCGCTGGTGCGGGCGTGGTACACGCAGAGCGACGGGCTGGGCGTCGCCCACATCGCGGCCGCCACCAGGGCGCTCGAAGCCGGGCAGTGGGGCGAAGCGGAGCGGATCCTGATCCGGCAGGTCAACCCGGGCTACAAGAAGGCGCAGCCGGCCTACGAGGCGCTGCAGGCGTTCCTGGTGGAGCGCAGCGACGCCAACGCCACGCTGATCCATGAGGAATTCCGCAACCGTAATATCCTGATGGGCTTGATCATCGCGGCCGGTTGCCTGGTCGGCCTGGGCGCCGCCGTGTTCCTGGTGCGCACCATCCTGCGACCGCTCGAGCAAGCGGTGGACGTGGCCCGCCGTGTCGCGCAGGGTGACCTGAGCTGCGACATCCGGCCGGAATCGCGCAACGAATTCGGCCAGCTGCTGGGAGCGCTGCGCGAGATGAATGCCGGCCTCGCCCGCATCGTCGGCGAAGTGCGTACCGGCGCCGATGCGATCGCCGGCGCGTCGGCCGAGATCAGCGCCGGCAATGCCGAGCTGTCCGTGCGCACCGAGCAGCAGGCCGGCACGCTGGAAGAAACGGCGGCCGCGGTCGAGCAGCTCAGCGCCACCGTGCGCCAGAACGCCGACAATGCGCGCCAGGCCAACGCGCTGGCGGCCACGGCGTCGGAAGTCGCGACCCGGGGCGGCGCGGCGGTGGCCGACGTGGTGCACACGATGGGGAACATCAACGCGTCGGCCGGCAAGATCGTCGACATCATCGCGGTCATCGACGGCATCGCGTTCCAGACCAATATCCTGGCGCTGAACGCCGCCGTCGAGGCGGCGCGCGCGGGCGAGCAGGGCCGCGGCTTCGCCGTGGTGGCGAGCGAGGTGCGCACGCTGGCGCAGCGTTCGGCCGCCGCCGCGAAGGAAATCAAGGCGCTGATTGCCGACTCGGTCGAGAAGATCGGCGACGGCAACCGCCAGGTCGAACAGGCCGGCGCGACGATGCGCGACGTGGTCGCGGGCATCCGCCGGGTGGCCGACATCGTGGGCGAGATCACGGCGGCGAGCCAGGAGCAGCGCATCGGCATCGAGCTGCTGCACGATGCGATCGGCCAGATCGACCAGGTGACGCAGCAGAACGCGGCCATGGTCGAGGAGGCGGCCGGCGCTTCGCAGTCGCTGGAAGCGCGCGCCGCCGCCCTGGCGCAGATGACCGGCGTGTTCCGCCTGGCGCAGGCACAGATGCAGGCGCAGATGCGGGCGCAAACGCAGACGCAAGCGCAGGCGCTGACCCTGGCCTGAGGCCGCCCGGCGCCGGCACGGCATTCACCAGTAGGGCCATATGCCGACGCTGCGCTGCCGGCCCGGCGACGTGTCCGACAGCAGCGCGCGCGCATGCTGCAGCACCACCCTGGCGCGCTCCGCGTCCGGGTCCCAGATGCAGCGATGCAGCAGGCGGTCGAGCGGCGCCCAGCGCGCGATGTCGGGCTGGCGGAACACCACCACGCTCCTGAGCTGCAATCCCGCCGCGATGTGCGAGACGCCCGTGTCGTTGCACAGCAGCAGGCGCGCGTCGCGCAGCAGCGCCGCCATCGCGCCGAGCGGGAGCGCACCGGCCGCATCGATCGCCGCGTGGCGCATGTGCGCGGCCACCGCGGCGGTCAGGTCCGCTTCGTCGGCCGCGCCGGTCAGCACGACCTGCAGGCCGAACTCGGCGGCCAGGCGGTCGCCGACCTCGGCGAAGCGTTGCGGCGGCCAGCAGGCGTCGCGCCGGCGCGCGCCCGGATGGATGCACAGGTAGGACCCGGGCGCGAGGCCGGCGCCGACGCCGCTGTCGCGCAATGCCTCGTCGTCCTGGCGCGACAGCGGGAATTCCAGCGCGCTTCCCGCCTGCGAGGCGCCCAGCTGCTGCATCAGGCGCTGCAGCCGTTCCGGCTCGGCGCCGACGTCGGAATACGGAAACAGCACCATGTGCTCGCGTGCGACGGCAGCGCCGCGGCAGAAGCCCGCCATGGCGCGCGCGCCGAAGCCGCTGACGATCTCGTTGCTGGCGTCGCCGCTGCCGTGCAGCTGGATCGCCAGCGCGAAGCCGCGCGCGCACAGGCCGTGGTAGAAGCGCGCCAGGCCGTCCTGGCGCACCGCCTGCCCGGGCAGCAGCGGATGGCCGGGGAAGGGGATGAATTCGTCCACGTAGTGGGCGAAGCGGTCCGCGAACTGCTGTGCCCAGGGCAGTCCGACGAGCGCGATGTGCGTGCGCGGCAGGGCGGCGCGCAGGGCGCGCAGGGCGGGCACGGCGCACAGCATGTCGCCCAGGTGGCGCGCCCGGAACACGACGACCGAGGGCAGGTCGAGGCGTTGCAGCAGCGGTCGGCGGTACACGGTCGGTTCCTTCCGGTCTGGTTCTCGTTCGATGCGGCGGCGTTCGATGCGATGGCGTTCGATGCGCGGTTGGTGCCACTCCCGCGCAGGCGGCATTGCCGGCATGGCTGGCAGGGCCGGCAGCCGGTCGGACGGGATCACGGCGGCAGCGCCGGCTCGACGCGCTTGGTGACGAGGAAGGGCGGCATGGCCAGCGCATGCAGCGGCGTGCGCTGGAACAGCGCCACGGCCTCGGCCGGGGTCTCGGCGAGCGGTTCGTCGCGGCCGGCGAGGTCGGCGGCGAGCAGGACCGGCACGCCGGTGCGTGCCTCGACACCCTGCAACAGGCTGCGCAACAACGGGTCGCCTTCCGGACCGACCGTCTGCGCACAGGCAAGGCCGCCGGCATCGGCGATGGCCGGTACCCGCGCGGCCTGCGCGGGACGCAGCGGCGCCGCGTACTGGCGGAAGGGCGAGGCGCCGGGCAGGTCGAACCAGGCCGCGGCGCGCTCTTCGAGCACCATGCATGCCGGCGGCGCGGACCCCGCGGGCTGCCCGGTGCCGGCCCGGATCCAGCCATGCATGCCGGCGCCGCGCGCGTCGGCCAGGATGCTGCGCTGGCCCAGCCCGCGCGGGCCGAACTCGCTGCTGCCCTGGAACAGGCCGAGCACCCGGCCGCTGCACAGCAGCGCGAGCATGCGCGCGCACAGGGATGCCGCGTCGGGCAGCCGTTCGATGCGCAGGTCGGCGTGTCCGGCCAGCGCCGCGGCGACGTGCTGGGGCGCCTGCGCCGGGCCGAGGTCGTCGCGGGTCCAGCGCCAGGTGTCGCGCTGCCCGGCCAGCGCCGTCAGGCCGTACAGCGCGCAGCCGAGCGCCATGCCGGCACGGTCCGGGGCCGGCGGCACGAACACGTTGCGAAACGGCGTCTCGCGCAGCAGGCGGGCGTTGGCCAGGCCGTCCAGGGCCGCGTCGCCCGCGAGGCACAGGCTGCCCAGGCCGGTTTCGGCATGCAGCCAGCGCGCCACCGCGAGCAGCGCCTCCTCGAAGGCGCGCCGGCCCGGCCGCCGCCAGGTCGGCAGCGGCAGCGGCGGCGTGGCCGGGCGCCGCGCCGGGCCGGCCGTCGCGCCGGCGCCCGCCGTCGCCCAGGGCGTCGATCCAGGCGGGCGGGATGCGTACCTGGCCGGCGTCCACGTCCAGCGGCGGCAGGCCGGGCGCGTCGGGATCGCCGCGGCGCGCCGGTGCGCACGCCGTGCGGTCCGCGCCGGCGGGCGCAATGCCGGCGAGCAGGGTGTGGAACATGCCCAGGCCGGCCGCGTGGGCGGCGTCGCCGTCCCACAGCTGCTTGCCGATGCAGTGCACGCGTTCGCGGTCGGCGCGGTAGCACGAGGCCACTTCGATCCAGGTGCCCGGCACCCAGGCGGCGCCGCTCCAGTGGTCGGCGAGGCGCGCCGCCGGGCTGCCCGGGCCCGTGACCAGCACCGCGGCGTCGCGCAGCGGGGACGGGTGGAAGGCGCCGTGGACGTGGGCCAGGTGCTGCGAGATGCGCGCATGCCGGCAGGCGGGGGCCAGCCGCAGCGCGGCGGCCAGCTCGTCCCGGTACGGGGCCGGATCGTGCGCCTCGTCGTCCGGCGCGACGCATTCGACCACGACGTCCACCGGACGCGCGGGCCAGGGCAGGCGCGGGCCGTAGACGTCGCGGACATCGCCAGGCCCGCCGCGCGCCTGCCCGTGGCGCACGAGGCGTTCCTTGCGGATCGCCCACAGCACCCGGCCGCCCTGCATGAGGCAGGCGGCGGCGTCCTGGGATCGATTGATTCCGAGTACGACCGGGGCATCGTTCACGGCTTCCTCCTCGCGTGTTCGCCAGCGGCTGCCCGTGCGGCGGCCCGCTACTGTCCAGCAAAGCGTTGGAGTCGGATGAGCCGGATTAGTTCATGCGCTGAAGGCCCGGGCGAAAGCCGGTATGATCGAACGATCAGTTTCCTATGCTCATCTGCGCCCCTACGGATACCATGCTCCAGACTCCCGCCTCGTTCACCCCGCTGCTGGCGCCCCGCGACGACGCCGCGCCGCTGACCTTCCTTTTCCATGCCGGACGCCTGCTGGTGCGCGAGGCCGACCTGGCCCTGCCGGACCGCGACGTGCTGCGCGGCCTCGGCGTCGACCCGCTGCGCATGCAGCCGGTCGGCCTGCTCGACGGCCGCTATGCCGAAGCCGGCTGGACCGACGTCGAGGCGCCGCTGCCGGCCGGCCATGCCTGGCGCGGCCTGCGTTCGCTGTTCGGCGAGTTCGACGAGGCGCTGCTGGGCGTGGCCGCGCGCGCGGCGCAGCTGGCGGAATGGGCGCGCACGCACCGCTTCTGCGGCGCCTGCGGCAGCGGCATGCTGCTGGCGGCGGGCGAGCGCTGCTTCAAGTGCGCGCACTGCGGCCACATGGCGTATCCGCGCATCTCGCCGGCGATGATGGTGCTGGTGCGGCGCGGCGACCAGGTGCTGCTGGCCCAGCACGCCCAGTACACGGTCAAGCGCTTCGTGCCGCTGGCCGGCTTTTTGGAGGCCGGCGAGTCGGTCGAGGAAGCGGTGCACCGCGAAGTGTTCGAGGAAGTCGGCCTGCGCGTGCACAACCTGCGCTATTTCGGCAGCCAGTCCTGGCCGTTCCCGCATTCGCTGATGATCGCGTTCACGGCCGACTACCTGGACGGCGAGATCCGCGTGGACCCGGCGGAAATCGTGGAGGCGCGCTGGTTCGGGCCGGGCGACGCGTGGCCGGAGCGGGTGCCGCAGGTGTCGATCTCGAGCATGCTGGTCGACGCCCACCGGCCGCCGGAGTGAACGCTCCCGTCACGGCGCCGGCGTGGCCGTCGCCGAGGCGGCGATCCGGCCTTCGACGCGCAGCGCCAGCGGCAGCTCGTCGGGCTTGGCGCCGGTGCCGCGCAGGCGCACCACGCGCTGCATCAGGTCGAACCAGAACGGCGCGCCGAACAGGGCCGTCGAGGCCGTGATGAGCCAGCCGGCCGCCTGCAGCGCGAAGTCGCCGTCGAGCGCCTTCGGCAGCCCGTTCCAGCCGATCGGCAGCGCCATCAGGGCGTTCAGCGTGCCGTCGTCGAGCGCGCCGGGCACGTCGCGCAGGTGGGCCACCAGCGTCGGCTGCTGCCACAGCGTGCGGAACAGGTGGATGCTGTCGACGTTGAACAGGATGGCCAGCAGCAGGGCGACCAGCAGCGACACCAGCAGCTGGCTGCGCTTGTAGGCGCCCGACATGCGCGCCATCGCATTGTCGAACCAGCCGGCCAGCATGTCCTGGAATTGCTGCAGGTCGCGTGCACGGCCGTACAGGCCCTGCATGGCGCGGCGCAGCTGCGGGTCGGGGATGGTGTCGATGGCGCCGCCCAGCTGCGCGAACCCGGCCGGCGCCTGCCACAGGCTGTCGACCAGGGCGATGGCGAAGTGCGCCGGTTCGATGTAGGACGGCCGCGACGGCAGTTCGCGCTCGGTGCGGGCGCTGCCGTCCGCATGCGGGTTGACCAGCGGATGGGCGTAGACGGCGCGCGCCAGCCCGTCGAAATGGGGATCGTTGAGCATGCTCTTGATGCCCGCCAGCAGGGTGTTGGCGCGCAGGCGGAACGCCGCCGCCAGCGCTTCCTGCAGGGTGGTGACGATCAGGGCGAGCGTGCCATAGCAAAACGTGAGGCCGATCGCGACTTCCAGGACAGTGCTGCCGAGCATAATCGTTCTCCGCGCGTGATGGGACACCGGCCACGCTAGCGCATCCGCGCCGCGCCAGCGTCCGGTTTGCGCAAGGTGCGTGCGGACGCTGGCCGCCCGCCGTTTTCGATATACTTCGGGCAATCGACACTGCGACGACCGACCATGTCCGACAACGACCCCTTTACCGAACGCGACTGGCGCCGCTTCCTGAGCACGATCGGCGAGGATCCCGACCGCCCCGGCCTGCACGAGACGCCCGCGCGCGTCGCCAAGGCCTGGAAGCACTGGACTTCCGGCTACGACCAGGACCCGGTCGCGATCCTCAAGGCCTTCGAGGACGGCGCCGAGGAGTACAACGAACTCATCGTGGTGCGCGGCATCCCCGTCTACAGCCATTGCGAACACCACCTCGCCCCGTTCTTCGGCAAGGCGACCGTCGGCTACCTGCCGAACGGGAAGATCGTCGGCCTGTCGAAGCTGACCCGCCTGGTCGACGTGTTTTCCAAGCGCCTGCAGGTGCAGGAGCGCCTGACGGTGCAGATCGCCAATACGCTGATGGAAGTGCTGGAGCCGAAGGCGGTGGGCGTCGTCGTCAAGTGCCGCCACATGTGCATGGAAAGCCGCGGCATCCGCACCCCGGGCGAGGAAACGATCACCTCGGCCCTGCTCGGCGAACTGCAGCCCAACCTGGCGCTGCGCACGGAATTCCTGGCCCTGGCGCGCGACTGAGGCCGTTTTTCCGCTACCGCACGCGAACACCGCGACAGATGCCGGACACGCTGCTAGACTCCGTATTTACGGAGACCGGCCGCGTGCGCTGATGCCAGCCACGCTTCCGGACGGAAGCGTGGCCATCGATGGCCGCTCGGGAACCTGTTCCGAATCATGCGTCTCCAAGTCACTTTGAGGCGATTACCATGGCCAGGCCAGAATTTCCGAGCGACGTATCGCGCGAACAGTTCGAGACCGTGCGCGACATGCTGGAGGCGGCGCGCCGCAAGACCCGGCCGCGCAAGCACGACCTGTACGACGTGTTCTGCGCGGTGCTGTATTTCCTGCAGACCGGCAATGCCTGGCGCAGCATGCCGCCCGAATTCCCGCCCTGGCGCACCGTGCACGAGTATTTCACGCAATGGACGATGCTGCGCGAGGGTAACCGCACGCTGCTGGAGCAGGCGCTCGAGCGCCTGGGGCGCGCCGTCGAGATCGCGCGCCTGCGCCAGCTGACCGGGGAACGCTGACGCCGTCGGACGCGCTTACCGGGCGGTGGCGGCGGCGCCTTCCGCCGGCTCGAACACGAGGTGCTTCTTGTCGTCGAAGTGGAACACGCCGATCGGCTGGGCCTGCACGTCGTCCGACGGGTCGCCCAGCTGCGTGCATTGCCCGGTTTCCACCTGCCACATCGCGTCGCCCGCGCGCAGCAGGAAGGTCTGTTCGCCGGTGGAGAACAGCTCGACGTTGAGGTCGTCCATCGACGTCTTGCCGAAGTCGAACTGGCGCTGGCAATCCGGCAGCCGCGCGGCGATCACCCTCAGGCTGGCCTGCTTGCTCCAGAAATAGTCCTGCGTGACCATGACCGTGATGGCGTGGTCGCTGCCGTCGATGAGGTAGCTGGTCGAATCGTTGACGCAGCCGGACAGCAGCAACAGTGGGGTCAGCAGAAGGGGGGAGGTGCGCATGCTCGTTCCTGATCGAAGATGCTTGGGTGCATCACTTTGCGAGTATAGAACCCCTGTCCGGCGCTCGCAACGGCGCACGTGCGGCTTTTTCGCAGAATTGGCGCGCAACTGCTGATTTCTTGGAAGAACTGCACGGAAGACGCCGCCGTGGCGCGCTCCGCATATTCGCGAATTCCTCCATGATCGCTCCATCGCCAACGATCGCAGGAAGCGAGGACACCGATGTCGGATGACGACCCCTACCTCTCCGGACGGCACGCCGCGGGCGCGGCCCCACCCTCCGTGCCACCGCAGCCGCTGGTCCTGCGCATCAACGGCGCCGAGCGCAGCCTGTGCGTCGAGCCGCGCGTGACCCTGCTCGACGCGCTGCGCGAGGTGCTGGGCCTGACCGGCACCAAGAAGGGCTGCGACCGCGGCCAGTGCGGCGCCTGCACGGTGCTGGTCGACGGCCAGCGCATCCATGCCTGCCTGACGCTGGCGGTAATGCACGACGGGCGCGAGATCGTCACCGTCGAAGGGCTGGCGCATGCGGACGCGCCGCATCCGGTGCAGCAGGCCTTCATGGACTGCGACGGCTTCCAGTGCGGCTACTGCACGCCGGGCCAGGTCTGCGCGGCCGTGGCCCTGCTCGACGAGGTCAAGGCGCGCCACGCCAGCCGCCTGACCGAGGGCGAGCAGCTGGCGCCGGGCGCCCTGTCGCCGGACGAGATCCGCGAGCGCATGAGCGGCAACCTGTGCCGCTGCGGCGCCTATCCCAACATCGTCAAGGCCATCCACAGCGTGGTCCTGCGCCAGGCATCCTAGGAGGCCGCATGCAATCGATCCTGTACGAACGGGCGCGCGACGTGTCCCACGCGATCGAACTGGCGCGCCAGCCCGGCAGCAAGTTCATCGGCGGCGGCACCAACCTGCTCGACCTCTACAAGAGCGGCATCGAGCGGCCCCTGCGGCTGGTCGACGTCAGCCGGCTCGACCTGGCCGCCATCGACGCCCTGCCGGACGGCGGCCTGCGCATCGGCGCGATGGCCAGCAACACGGCGACCGCCAACCATCCGCTGGTGCGCGCGCGCTACCGGCTGCTGTCGGACGCGCTGCTGAACGGCGCCTCGGTCCAGTTGCGCAATATGGCGACCGTCGGCGGCAACCTGCTGCAGCGCACGCGCTGCCACTACTTCACCGATCCGGCCTTTGTCCACTGCAACAAGCGCGCTCCCGGCTCCGGCTGCGACGCCATCGACGGCCACCAGCGCCTGCACGCGATCCTCGGCGCCAGCCCGCACTGCATCGCGACCAACCCGTCCGACATGAGCGTGGCGCTGGCCGCGCTCGACGCCGTCGTCTGCCTGCAGGGGCCGGACGGTGCGCGGCGGGTCGCCATCGGCGACTTCCACCGCCTGCCGCAAGACCGGCCGCAGGACGACACCGTGATCGCCGCGGACGAACTGATCGTGGCGGTCGAACTGCCGCCGTCGCCGTTCGCGCGCAACGCCCACTACCTGAAGGTGCGCGACCGCGCCAGCTTCGCCTTCGCACTGGTGGCCGTGGCGGCCGCCCTCGACCTCGACGGCGGGACGGTGCGCGACGCGCGCATCGTGCTGGGCGGCGTGGCGCACAAGCCATGGCGCGCCCGGGCCGCCGAGGACCTGCTGCGCGGCCGGCCGCTGGCCGCGCTCGACGCCGCCCTGCTGGCGCGCGCGGGCGCCGCGGCCGTGGCGGGTGCCCGGCCGTATCCGCACAACGCCTTCAAGGTCGAGCTGGCCGGGCGCGCGGTGGCGCGCGCCGTGCGCCGCGCGGCCGGCATCCAGGGAGAATCCGCATGAGCACGATCGGCGCACCCGTCAACCGGACCGACGCCTGGGCCAAGGTCAGCGGCGCGGCGCGCTACACGGCCGAGCATCCCGTCGCCGGCCTGGCCCACGCCGTGCTGGTCACCAGCACGATCCCCAGCGGCCGCGTGCTGCGCATCGACGACGCCGCCGCCAGCGCGCTGCCGGGCGTGCTGCTGGTGATGACCCACGAGAACGTCCCGCGCCTGCCGCCGGACACCCGCCACGGCAAGGTCCAGCCGCCGGGCGGGCGCCGCCTCACGCTGCTGCAGGAAGACACGGTCCACTACAACAACCAGCCCATCGCCGTGGTCGTCGCCGACACGTTCGAACGCGCGCGCGCGGCGGCCGCGCTGCTGCGCGTCGAGTACGAGGCGGCGCCCGCCGCGCTCGACTTCGGGCAGGCGAAGCAGGCGTCTTACCCGCCCGGCAAGGTGCAGGGGGACGATCCCGACACGCGCCAGGGCGACCTGCAGGCCGGCATGGCGGCGGGCGGCGCGCGCGTGGACGCGACCTATGCCACGCCGGTCGAGAACCACAACCCGCTCGAGACGCACGCGACGATCGCCGAGTGGCACGGCGAGCGCCTGACGCTGCACGATTCGACCCAGTATATGAAGGGCGTGCAGCGCACCGTCGCCGCCATCTTCGGCATGGCGCCGGAACACGTCACGGTGCTGTGCCCGTTCGTCGGCGGCGGATTCGGTTCGAAGGGCTCGGCGTGGTCGCACGTCGTGCTGGCGGCGCTGGCGGCCCGGCGGCTGGGACGCCCGGTCAAGCTGGTGCTGGACCGCGCGCAGATGTTCGGGCCGGTGGGCCAGCGCCCGCGCACCGAGCAGCGCCTGCGCCTGGCGGCGACGCCGGACGGGCGCCTGACGGCCATCGGCCACGACACCATCGCCCACACCTCGATGCTCGAGGACTGGATCGAACCCTGCGGCATCGTCACGCGCATGCTGTACGCGAGTCCGAACCGGGAGACGACGCACCGGCTGGCGCGCCTGCACGCGGGCACGCCGACCTTCATGCGCGCGCCGGGCGAGGCCACGGGATCGTTCGCGCTCGAATCCGCGATGGACGAGCTGGCGCTCGAACTGGGCATGGACCCGCTCGACCTGCGCCTGGCGAACGACGCGCAGCGCGATCCCGGCAAGGACCTGCCCTGGTCCAGCAAGTCGCTGCGCCAGTGCTACGAGATCGGCGCCGAGCGCTTCGGCTGGCGCGAGCGCGACCCGCGCCCGCGCGCGCTGCGCCGCGACGGCAAGCTGGTCGGCTGGGGCATGGCGACGGCCACCTACCCGGCCAATCGCTCTCCGGCCGCGTGTTCGGCGACCATGCTGCCCGACGGCACGGCCGTGTTCCGCTCCAGCACCCAGGACCTGGGAACCGGGACCTACACGGTGATGAGCCAGGTGGCCGCGGAGACGCTGTGCATGCCGCTCGACCGCATCCGCTTCGCGCTGGGCGACGCGCACATGCCGGAGGCGCCGGTGTCGGGCGGTTCGACCACGGTGGCCAGCGTGGCGCCGGCCGTGCAGGCGGCGGGACGCGCCCTGCGCCTGAAGCTGATCGGCATCGCGGCGGCGGACGCGCGTTCTCCCTTGTACGGCGCCACGCCTGACCGAGTCGGCGTCGACCGCGGCGCCGACGGCGCCGAACTGTACCTGCTGGACGACAGCGCGCGGCGCGAGCGCATGGCCGACATCGTGGCGCGCCACGGCGCGCCGGTGGAGGCGACGGCGCGGGCCGAGCCGGGCGCCGAGCGGCAGCGGTATTCGATGCACGCCTTCGGCGCCGTGTTCGTCGAGGTGACGGTGGACGAGGACCTGGGCGAGATCCGCGTGCCGCGCGTGGTGGGGGTGTACGGCGTCGGGCGCCTGCTGAACGAGAAGACCGGCTACAACCAGCTGATGGGCGGCATCGTCTGGGGCATCGGCATGGCGCTGCTGGAGGAAACGCTGGTCGACGGCCGCACCGGCCGCGCCGCCAACGGCAACCTGGCCGAATACCACGTGCCGGTGCATGCCGACGTGGGCGACATCGACGTGCAGATCGTCGACGAGGACGACCCGCACGTCAATCCGCTGGGGGCCAAGGGCATCGGGGAAATCGGCATCACCGGCGTGGCCGCGGCGATCGCGAACGCGGTGTTCCATGCGACCGGCAGGCGGGTGAGGGAGTTGCCGGTGACGCTGGATAAATTGTTGTAAAAGGCCACCTGCACGTCGTCCCCGCGCAGGCGGGGACCCAGTTTCGCATGCACGGCGCCGGCATCCATTCCCTGCGACACACCCGAAATTGGACCCCCGCCTGCGCGGGGGCGACGTGCGAAGTGTGCCTTATTGCGCGCGCCGTGCCACGTGCCCGGCCTTGTCGTCCTTGTCCACGGCGTGTCGTTCGTTGGTCTTGCCGTGCCCCTCGCCATGCCCCGCGTGCGTGTTCTCCCAGCCCCCGCCCAGCGCCAGGAACAACTGCACCTGGTCCGCGGCCAGCTGCGCATCCGAGGCCGCCAGCACGCTCTCGGCATTGGCCAGCGTGCGGTCCGCGTCCAGCGCCGACAGGAAGTCGGTGCGGCCGAACTGGTACAGCCTGGCGGTCTGGCGCGATGCCAGGGCGCTCTGGTCGCGCGCGGCGCGCAGGGCGGCATTGCGGTCCAGCTCGCGGGCATAGACGGTCAGCGCGCTTTCCGTCTCGCGCAGGGCGTTCAGCACCACCGCGTCGAAGCGCGCCAGCGCGCCGGCCGTGCCGGCTTCGGCCTGGGCGATGTGCGAGCGCGCCGAGCTGGTCGCCGGCAGGTTCCACGAGATCAGGGGGCCGAGCGCGAACTTCCAGGTGTTCGCGTCGCCGAACTGGTCCATGAAGCCGACGCCGCCGAACGAGGCGCCCAGCGCGATGTTCGGATACAGCTCGGCGGTGGCCACGCCGATGCGCGCGGTGGCGCCGGCCAGCAGGCGCTCTGCCTGGCGCACGTCGGGACGGCGGCGCAGCAGGGCGGCCCCGTCGCCGACCGGGATCGCGCTGGCCACGCGCGGCGGCGTCGCGCATTGCGCGACCTCGGCCGGGAACGCGCTCGGCACCTCGCCGGTCAGCACCGCCAGGCGGTACAGCGCGGTGCGGCGGCGCGCCTCCAGCGGCGGCAGGTTGGCGCGCAACTGTTCGAGCTGGGCCTGGGCGCGGCTGTTGTCGATGGCGATGCCGCGGCCGCGCTGCATGCGCTCGGCGGTCAGCCTGACGAATTTCCGCTGCAGGTCGACCGATTCCTGCGCCACCTTCAGCTGGTAGCCGGCCGAGCAGGCTTCGGCATAGGCGCGCGTGGTGTCGGCGGCGACCATCACGTGGGCCAGGTCGGCCGCCGCCTGCGCGGCTTCGCGGTCGGCCTCGGCCGCCTCGATGGCGCGGCGGATGCGGCCGAACATGTCGAGCTGGTACGAGACCTTGACGTCGCCGTCGTAGATGCCGGTGCGCGGCAGCTGTTCCGGCAGGCCGATCGAGGCGCCGGCGATGCGGCCGTACAGCGGCGCCACGCTGCCCTCGACTTCGGGACGCTTCTTTTCCTCGACTTCTTCCAGCACGCCGTGCGCGCGCGCCAGGTTGGCGGCGGCCACGCGCAGGTCGGCGTTGGCGCCGAAGGCCTTCGCCACCAGCTTGTCGAGCAGCGGGTCCTGGTACAGGCGCCACCAGTCGGCCGGCAGCGGCTCGGCCTTGTAGGGCCGTTCGGCGGCGCCCAGGAAGGGGGCGTTGGCGGCGGGGCGCCGGACCACCGCCTCCTGCGGCACGTGGTAGTCGGGGCCGACCGTGGTGCAGGCGGCCAGCGCCGCCGCGAGGGCGGCCGGGGTGAGGACGGTCTTGGCGATGGTACGGATGCGATTCATGGCGGGCGATCAGTGCGTGGTGGCCGCGGGCGGTTTTGCCGCGGGAACGGCGGCGACGGTGGCGATGGGCGCGGGCGTGGCGGCGGCCACCGCCCGGGTGGCCGGCGCGGCGGGGGCGGTCGGCGCCGGGCCGGCGGGTGCCGGCGCGCCGGTCACCTTGACCGTCGCGGTCTGGCCGGCGACGAGGCGCACGTTCGCCGGCACCGGGTCGAGCGCGATGCGCACCGGGATGCGCTGGGCCAGGCGCACCCAGTTGAAGGTCGGGTTCACGTTCGGCAGCATGTTGGCGCCGGTGCTGCGGTCGCGGTCGGCGATGCCTTCGGCGAAGCTCTCGACGTGGCCCTTGATCGGCGTGCGCGTGCCCATCAGCGTCACGTCGACGCGGTCGCCGACCTGGATGCCGGGCAGCTTGGTCTCTTCGAAATAGCCTTCGACGTAGAACGAGCTGCTGTCGACCACGGCCATCACCGGGTGCGCCGCGCTGGCATAGGCGCCTTCGCGCAGGTCCAGGTTGGTGACGATGCCGTCGACGGTCGACACCACGCGGGTGCGCTCCAGGTTCAGCTTCGCCGTGTCGCGGTTGACGATCGCCTGGGCCAGCGCGGCGCGCGCCTGGTCGCTGCGGGTCTGGCCCTGCTCGCGCGTCTCCTGCGAGACCAGGTCGTCGAGCTGGGTGTTGCGCTTGTTCTCGCGCAGCGCCTGGGCCAGCGCCGCCTCGGCCGCCGTCACCTGCGCCTCGCCCTGGCGCAGCGCCAGTTCGAAGCGGGCGCGGTCGATGTCGAACAGCGGCTCGCCCGCCTTGACCTGCTGGTTGTCGTGCACGTAGACCTTGACCACCTGGCCGGTGACGTCGGGCGCGACCTGCACCACATAGGCCTTGACGCGGCCGTCGCGCGTCCAGGGTTCCACTTCGTAGTGGCGCCACATCTGCCAGCCAGCATAGGCCGCGCCCGCGGCGGCGAGGAGGGTGATGCCGATCCGGCCCAGCGCCGGCAAGGAAAATTTGATAGCCATCTCAGGAACTCAGGACAGATTGCGTGTGAAATAGGTCAGTGCGCCGAGCACGATGACGAACAGGGAAAGGTCGAACAGGGCCGGGTGCCAGACCAGGCGGTAGAAGCCGGTCCTGGCCAGGACCAGGTTCAGCAGCCGCGATACCGCCAGCGCCGCCAGCACGAGCAGCAGCAGGGGAGGAACGAACAGGCCGTAGATGCTGACTTCGCCGATCATCGGATCTCCTCGTGGATGTCAGTGGTGCGGGAGGGTTGGTAGGGGGCCGCCTGCGGGAACAGGTCGCGGCGCATGCCGGTGAGGGCGGCCAGGGCTTCGCGCTGGGCGTCGTCGCGGGTACCGTCGCACAGCGCGCGCAGCGCGTTGTCGATCGCGTCCAGCAGTTGCGCCTCGCCCTGCGGGTCGACGCGCGGCCGCCGGGCGAAATGGCGCGCCAGCAGGTCCATCAGCGGCTTCAGGGCCGCTTCGCCGCGGCCGAGCTGCGGGCGCACGTCCTGCAGCAGCGTCATGTTCAGGCCCACGCGCAGGTCGCGCAGCGCGTCGACCGCCTGCAGGTCCTGGTGCGCGCCGGCCAGCGCCAGGCGCGGGGTGAGCAGGCCGACGCGGTCGACCATGCGCGCCGAGAACTCGGCCAGCGTCACGCGCTCGCCGCCGCCCAGGCGCGCCAGCTCGTTCCAGCCGGCCTTGAGCAGGCGGCGCGCGGTCCAGCCGGCACCGACGCGGCGGAACACGGCGGTGGTGACGGCCGCGGCCACCAGGCCGACGAGCTGCGCGGTCATGCCGTTGGCGAACGACACCAGGTCGGCCGTGTGCGTGTCGATCAGCGCCAGCGTGAAGCAGATGCCGAACAGGAACGGCATCGCCCTGCCGAACGTCGAAGGCCGGGCCACCAGCACGCCCATCACCAGGAACGCCGGGGCGCACACCAGCACCAGGCTCTCGAAATTGTGCACGGCCGGCAGCAGCACCAGCAGGTAGACGGCCGACAGCGGGATCGAATAGACCGTGTAGTTCAGGAAGCCCTTGATGAAGGGCAGCGGATCGTCCTGGGCCGCGAAGAAGCAGCACAGCACGGCCGCCATCATCGGCGCGGCGGCGCCGGACGGCCAGGCGGTCAGGATCCAGATGGCGCAGCAGGCCAGCGTCGCGAACACGGCGGCGAAGGCCGACAGCAGGGCCATGCCGCGGTCCTGGTGCAGCGCGCTGACGGGCACGCCGGGCAGCTGGCGCACCGCGTCCGGCAGCCGGCCCAGCCGGCCCTCGACGCCGGCGTCGATGTGGTGGCGCAGCGTGCGCGTCTCGATGCAGATGTCGACCAGGCGGCGCAGGCGCGCGGCCAGGTTCAGCTCGACCAGGCCGATCCAGCCGAGGTCGCGGCTGACGGCCGGCGCCAGCGCGTCGATCTCGCTGCGCAGCCGCGCGCCCTGCGCGTCCAGCGCGCTGCCCTTGGGGGCATCGGTGAGGTGGCCGACGCGCGCCAGCAGGCCGCTCCAGCGCTCCGACACGGCATCGGCGCCCAGCTCGCGCAGCGCCGCCAGGCGGTCCTCGACGCCGGAGACCACCGGCACGAAGCTGGCCAGGCGCTCCTGCAGGGCGTTGACGGCCTTCTCGGTCCAGCGCAGGTGCGAGGTGTCGAACGGCAGGTGGGTGGTCATCAGGCGCAGCTCGGTGATGTCGCCGGCCAGCTTGCGGCGCTCGGCGGCGGCGCGCTTGTCGCCGGCCGGGTTGAGCGCGTCGCGGATCCAGTGCTGGGCGTCGCGCACCGCATGGTCCAGGCGCGCCAGCAGCACCGGGCCGAAGCTCTGCGGCAGCACCAGGCTGTGCACGAGGGTCGCGCAGGTCATGCCGAGCGTGATTTCCTCCACGCGCGCCAGGGCGATGTCGAAGATCGCCTGCGGTTCGCTGACGGCGGGGAAGGCGATCAGGCCGGCCGTGTACCCGGCCAGCATCAGCATGTAGGAGCGCGGGGTGCGGTCGAGCAGCGAGAAGTACAGGCAGCCGCCGATCCACAGGGCCAGCGCCAGCGACAGCAGCTCGGGCGCGTTGACCAGGCGCGGCACCAGGAAGGTGACGACCACCGCGCCCAGCAGGGTGCCGAGGGCGCGGTACACGCCCTTCGAACGGGTCGGCCCGGCGAAGGGCGCCGAGACGATGTAGGCGGTCATCATCGCCCAGAACGGGCGCGGCAGGCCGATGCGCATCGATAGGTAGACCGAGAGCATCGCTGCCGCGAAAGACTTTACGGAGAACAGGACCTCCGCGCGGGAAGCGAGTTTCATGCTTATTTGGCGTCGTCGGCCTGGCCCTGGACGGCGAGGATCGCGGCCGGCAGCCCGGCCAGCACGCGCAGGCAGCCTTCCACGTCGGCCGGCTCGAACGCCCCGAACAGCTTGCGGCGGAACGGCGTCAGCGCCTCGTTCATCCGGTCGGCGGCCCGGTCGCCTTCCGGCGTCAGGCGCAGGATTTTGGCGCGGCGGTCCTGCGGGTCGTCATGGCGCTCGACCAGCTTCGAATCGATCAGGTGGTCGACGACGCGCACCAGCGACGAGGCCTCCAGGCCGAGCGTCTCGGCCAGCACGCCCGGGCGCACGCCGTTCCCGCCGAAGCGGCTGATGACGAGCACCGGCAGGCCGGTGGCCTGCGACAGGCCGAAATCGGCCGCGACCTTGTCGGCGGCGGCGCGGTAGGCGCGCGAGGCTTGGGTGAGGGCGGCCGTCAGGCTGCTCAGGGTCTGGTCGGAAAGGGGCATGGAAACTTCGCTGCGTAAATATTGGCTTAATCACTGTTTATAAGCTAAAGTTTAGCATGCGAAGTATTTTCCTTCAAGGAGGACGCGCTACGGGATGCTACGTAGGTAGGCACCCTACGGTGCGATGGCCTGCAGATCCGCCGGCGTGACGAACTCGGCGGCGCAGCGCTCGAGGCGCAGCGCCTCGATGGCCGCATAGCCCCAGTGGACGGCGCCGAACGCGACCCCGGCCTTGCGCGCGGCCTGCGCGTCGGTGGCCTGGTCGCCGACGTAGAGCGCCTGCGCCGCGGCCGTGTGCTGGTCGCGCAGCACGGCGCGGATCCGGCTGGCCTTGCCGAAGATCGACATCCCGCATTCGAACTGGCGCATCAGGCCGGCCAGTTCCGGCCCGAGGATCGTGCGCACGTTGTGCTCGGAATTCGACGACACCACGGCCAGCCGCACGCCGCGCGCATGCAGGTGCCGCAGGGTTTGGGCGATGCCGTCGAATAGCGCGATGCGATGGGCGCCGTCCTGCATCATGCCGATGAAATCTTTCGATGCGAGCGGCAGCTTCCAGGCGGGCATGCCGACGTGCCGCATCATCCTGCGCGTGTCGTAGTGGCGAAACGCATGCGCGCGCGACGTATCGATGCGCCGGAAACCGTGCCGGTCGGCAATGATATTGAACACGCCGAGAAAGAACGGAAAAGAATCGGCCAGCGTGCCGTCGAAATCAAAAATAACGAGTCGATAAAGCATGTCGCATGACCATCATCAAACCGGGGTCAGAGCCGGGGTCAGAGCCCGGTTTTTGGAAATGGCTACAAAGATATTTCCAAAAATTTTACTCTGACCCCGGCTCTGACCCCGGTTTGCGCTGGGTCAGCCGTCGATGGCGGTGCGGGCCAGTGCGGTGTCGTCGGAGAACAGGCCGTCGATGCCGGTGGCGAGGTAGCGGCGGATTTCGGCGATCGAGCCGGCGTCGTGGCGGGCCGCCGGGCCGGCGTCGCTGCGGAAGTCGGCGGCCAGGAAGGCGTTTTCGGGGCGGAAGGTCCAGACGACGACTTGCAGGCCGGCCCGGTGCGCGTCCGCCACCAGCGTCGTCGGCGCCAGCAGGCGTTCGTCCTTGCCCAGCGGGATCACGGCGCGCGTGTTCGGCGCCACCACGTCGGCGTAGGCGGCGATGTCGCGCAGGCCGCGCGCCGTGACCATGTCGCCGTAGGTCAGTTTGCCGCCGGCGGCCGCGACGTCGGCCGGCCGCAGCCTGTCGTAGTCGCCGCCGGCCACCACGAGCTGGGCCAGGCGCACGTTGGTGGCGTCGCGCTTGCCGAGCGTCTTGCGCAGGGCCTGCAGGTTGGCGGTCTCGAACGACTGCACCGTCACCGGCGCGCGCCGCGTGTAGTCGTGCGCCTTCAGCGTCGACACGAAGCGGTCCTCGAGCGGCAGGCCGGCGGCGGCGAACCAGGTCGCGTGCTTCAGTTCCGGGATGATGCCGATGACGCGCCCGCGCGCGGCGCTTTCCGCGGCGACGAAGTCGATGACTTCCTCGAAGGTCGGCACCTGGAACTGGCCGTCGTAGCGCGTGCCGCGCATCGCCGGCAGGCGCTCGACGGCGCGCAGCGTCTTCAGTTCGGCCAGCGTGAAGTCGGACACGAACCACCCCTCGTGCGCCTCGCCGTCGATGGTCTTGCGGGTCTTGCGCGACGCGAACTCGGCGCGGCGGGCGACGTCGGTGGTGTCGGTGATCGCCGTCTCGTGGCGCGCGACCAGCACGCCATCCCTGGTGCAGACCAGGTCCGGCTCGATGAAGTCGGCGCCGTCGGCGATCGCCTTCGCATACGCGGCCAGCGTGTGCTCGGGTCGCAGCGCGCTGGCGCCGCGGTGCGCGTACAGGGTCGGCTTCGATGCGGGATCGAGGCGCGTGGCCTGCGCCAGGGCCAGGGGCGGCAGCAGCGACAGGGCGGCGCCGGCCCCGGCGCCTTGCAGGAAGCGCCGGCGCCCGGGGGCCGGCAGGAGGATCGTGTGCGTCATCAGATATCCGCTTTCAACGTGATGAAACCCATGCGCGGCGCGATCGGGTAGGTCGCGTAGCTGCCGCTCGGCTGGCCGACCACCGGCTGCAGCGCGCCTTCGCGGTCGAGCAGGTTGGTCACGCCGACCGACCAGCGCAGGTTCTTCACCGCGCCGATGGCCGACGGTACCGGCAGTCTACCCGAGACGTTCAGGCCCATCAGGAAGTAGCCGGCGATGGACAGGTCGTTGGTATAGGTGGCGTAGCGCTTGCCGACGTAGTCGCCGGTCAGCTGCACCTCGACGTCGGCGCCCGGCTTGAGCGTGGCGACGAACTTGTTCATCCACTCTGGCGAGTTCGGCACCGACTTGCCGGCAGTGGGGACGAGGGTGGTGCCGGACATATAGCTGTCCTGGTACTTCGAGCGGTTGTACGAGATCGCATCGTAGAACGAGAACGTGCGGCCGAAATGGAAGGTGCCGGCCAGGTCGACGCCGTCGGTCTTGACGTCGCCCACGTTCGACAGGATCGTGGTGCCGCCGGCGAACGAGGTGATGATCGGGTTCGAGCTCACCGCCAGCTGGCGGTCGTGGAAGTCGACGTGGTAGACCGATACCTGGCCGTCGAAGGCCGTCAGCGCGCCGAGGTCCAGCTTGCGCGAGTCGCGCAGGCCCAGTTCGTAGGTCAGCGAGGTCTCCGGCTTCGCGGTGGCCTTGAAATAGTCGAACGCCGCCTGCGACGACAGGCTCCACGGCGAATTGCCGCCGCCGCCGTAGGTCACGAACTGGCGCAGGTTCTTCTGCACGTTGGCGAACAGCTGGTCCGACGGGGTGACGTCCCAGCGCGCGCCCAGCTGCGGCAGGAACCATTTTTTCGTGTCGATCCGGCCTTCCGGCAGGCCCGTCGAGCCGTTGCCGATCGACGCGGGCAGCTGGTTCACCGGGAAGCGGCCATCGGCGAACTGCAGGCTGGACTTGAAGCCGCCCTGCACGACGAGGTCCGGACGCAGCTTCCACTCGTCCTGCAGGTACAGCTGCACGACCTTGTTGTCGATGTCGCTGCCGTACTGGGTGATGATCGGATTCGACGGGCGCTGGTACGGCGTGCTGGGGTGGTTCACGTCCAGCGCGTACCAGCGGCGGTAGGCGCCAGAGTTGTTGTGCTCGAACCAGAGGCCGGCCTGGATGCGGTGCGCATCCAGTTCCCAGCGCAGGTTCGACAGCCAGCCCTGGCGGTTGATCCTGTACTCGGTGGTGCGGGTGGCGTAGCCGGAATTGCCGAACACGGTTTTCAAGTCCTGGTTCGGCAGGTAGACCTTGAACAGCGCCGGCAGGCCGGCCTGGTTGATCGGACCGGCGACCACGCCGACGCCGTCGTTGTGGTGGAAGTAGTACTGGTTCGACCAGGTGAGGTTATCGCTCAGGTAGGCGTCGTACTTCGCGTAGGCCAGCTTGTCGGTGCGCTGGGCGTCGCTGTAGTAGTTGCGGAAGTTTTCCTTGGCGGACGCCGGCGGCGAGCCGTCCGGACCCAGGTAGGCCAGCGCCGCGGCGAAGTCGGGGTACAGGAACGGGCGGGTGTATGGCGACGGCGTGCCGGCCTTGTGCAGCGTCGAATCCTCGTTCGGCTCGGTCTTGTCGGACCAGTCGACGAACACGGTCAGCTTGCCGGCGTCGCCCTGGTGCACGAACTTGGCATTGAACTGGTCGTTGCTCTGGCGGCCGTCGAAGTCCCAGGCCTTGGCTTCGTGGTGCAGGGCCGACACCCAGAAGCTGTTGCCGCCGCCGATGTCGCCCGAGTCGTAGCGCACGAAGGTGCGGGTGGCCTGGTGGCTGCCCAGCGTCTGCTGGACGTCGACGTTGCGGTTGGCGGACGGATCGCGCGAATAGGTCTCGATGGTGCCGCCCAGGTTGCTGGTCGACGCCGTGCCCAGGTCGCCGGCGCCGGTGGCCAGCACCACGCTGCGCACGTTCTCGCTGGTCAGCGCACGCTGCGGCGCCAGGCCGTTGTAGTTGCCGTACTGCTGGTCGCCGAGCGGCACGCCGTCCATCGTGTAGCCGAGCTGCGAGCCGCCGAAGCCGTGCACGAACAGCGACAGGTTCTGCTCGTTGTTGCCCCACGGGTCCGCAGTCTGGAAGCTCACGCCCGGCAGCGCCTGCAGCGCCTTGAGCGGATTCACGCCGGGCAGCACCTTCTGGATCTCGGTGCCGGACAGCGCCACCGAGGAGCGCGTCTTGCGGGTCGAGATCTCGACGGTGGCGATGGCGCCGGCGGGCGTGGTGTCCTGGATGGCGGGCGCCGGCGCGTCGGCCGTGGCGACGGCGGCGACGTCTTCCGCATGGGCCAGCGAGGCGCACAGCGTGGCCGCGGCGATGGCGATCAGCGAAGGACGCAGGAAGGAAGGACGGGATGCAACGGGCTTGGTGGGAGTCATCGTCGGGTTGCTCTGCGGCGGTTAAAAATGGACCGCAGCTTAGCCAGCCAGCATGACGGCCGCGTTACCGGACGATGAAACCTCGATGACCTGTCCAGCTTGTAATGTTGCTCTTCACGGCGTGGCGTGCGTGGCGGGAATGCGCAGCGCTGTCGAGCAGGCGGCGCAGGGCGCCGACGCGGACCCCGTCGACATCCAGGTCGGCGATCCGGCCGCGTCCGGCCGCGTCGACGACAGCGCCTGCACCAGGACCATCGACCCGCAGGCGGCAAGGCGTGACTGCCCGATGCGCTCCCTGTCCGACAAGGCGCCGACGCCGCGGGTCGGCCCGACCTCCAGCCGCGTGGCGCCCAGGCGGGGCGCATCCGCAGACGTCGTCGTGCCGTCGACCTTGCGCCGGCGCGAGCACGGGCAGCGTGATGTTCAGGGCACCGCCGGCGCCGCCACGCAATCCAGGCAGCCCTCCAGCGCCGGCAGCGGCAAGCCCAGCCTGTCCTTCAGCGCGCGCAGCGCCGTGCGCAATCCTTCTTCCACCACCGGGTGGTAGAACGGGCTGTCGAGCATCTGCTGCACCGTCAGGCCGTGCTGCACCGACCAGGACAGCAGGTGGCCGATGTGCTCCGCGTCCGGGCCGATCATCTCGGCGCCGAGGAAGCGGCCGGTGCCCCGTTCGCCGTACACCTGGAGCTGGCCCAGGTTGCGGCCCATGACGCGGCTGCGGCCCTGGTCGTCGAAGCTGGCCGCGCCGGACACGAAGTCGGCGCCGCGCCGTTCCAGTTCTCCGTGGCTTGCGCCGGCGATGACCATCTGCGGATCGCTGAACACCACCGTCAGCGGCGTGCGGCGCGGGCGCACGATCGTGTCCGGGTAGCGGCCCGCGTTGTCGCCGGCGATGCGGCCCTCGTCGGATGCCTCGTGCAGCAGCGCGACGTCGTCGGCCGCGTCGCCCGCGATGAAGATGTGCGACTTGCCGATGCGGCGCGTGTGGCGGTCCGCGTGCGGGATGCCGAAGGCGTCCAGCTCGATGCCGGCGCGCTGCAGGTCCAGCCCGCGCAGGTTCGGCCGGCGGCCGGTGGCGGCCAGCAGGAAGTCGAAGTCTTCCTCGTGGCGGGCGCCGTCCTCCTGCCAGCGCACGCGCACCCGCTCGCCGGCGCGCACCGGCTCGATGCGCTCCGCTTCCAGCGACGCCGGCAGCGCGGCCCGGACGATGGTCCGCGCCTTGTCGGCCACCGCCGGATCGGTCAGCGGACCGACGCGGTTGCCGCGTCCGAACAGGCGCACGCGCACGCCCAGGCGCGCCAGCGCCATCGACAGCTCCAGGCCGATCACGCCGGTCCCGACGACGGCCACCGATGCCGGCAGGTCGTCCCAGTCGAACACGTCGTCGTTGACGACCAGGCGCTCGCCCAGCGTCTCGCGCCAGCCGGACGGGATCGCCGGGCTGGAGCCGGTGGCGATGACGATGCGGCCGGCCGTGACGACGGTATGGCCGCCGACGTCCAGTTCGTGCGGCGACAAAAAGCGCGCATGGCCGACCAGGCGATGGTCGTCGGGCCAGGCCTGCACGGCCTCGACGACGAAGCCGACGAAGCGGTCGCGCTCGGCGCGCACGCGCTGCATCACGGCCTTTCCGTCGATGCCGGCGCGGCCGGCGTCGATGCCGAAGCGATGCGCACCGTCGACCGCATGGGCGGCTTCGGCGGCGGCGATCAGCAATTTGCTCGGCATGCAGCCCACGCGCGCGCAGGTGGTGCCGTAGGCGCCGGATTCGATCACGACGACCTTGTCGGTATGGGCGCGCGCGGCGCGGTAGGCGCTCATGCCGGCGCTGCCTGCGCCGATGATGGCGACGTCGACTGTCAGGTGGTTCATGGGATGCCTTTCGAGGGGAGTGCGATGGGGCCAGTGTGTCGCGTCGCGGCCACAAGCGCCATGCCCGGCCGCTGCACCGATTTGCCCATCCGTCTCATCCTGGCGCACCGCCGTCGTGCGCGGGTGTACCGGATTCGGCACATCCATGCAGGGTGCATGCACCACGCGACAATTCGAGACATCCCGGTGGTACTCGGCGACAAATTTGTGAAATTCATTGCAGGCGCACGTTTGACATTGCATATGCACGCTCTCAGCATGGACTGGCCGGATGCGTCGTCTCGCAGGACGCGAGCGTGGCGCCGGCATCCATTGACCCACACTACGAGGAACGCATGAAAACGAAAGCACTCGCTGGGGTAGTATTCGCCGCCGTCTCCACCTTGGCCACCGCGACCGCCGCATCGGCGGCGCCCGGGACCACGACCGACTTCTCGAAAGGCGACGAGGGCTGGTACGCCGGCCCGGCCTACGACGGCAACGAAGGCAACTGGATCGACACGTCGCTGGGCAACGGCGCGCCCGCGCTGCACACGCGCTACGTGGAAACCTTCGGCCTGAACTGGCTCAACAGCAGCAACGGCGCCTTTACCGGCGACTACGGCCGCTTCGGCGCGGTCACGCTCGGCATCGACGTGCTGGCGAATGCGATCCAGTACGACGGCCGCGAGGTCAGCCGCAACCTGATCGTCGAACTGCGCGACTACGACAACGCCTACGGCGGCATGCCGTACACCAGCGTCTGGTACAACCTGGGCGAGATCAGCGCCGCGAACGGCGGCTGGAAGCACTATGGCGTGACCATCGGCGACACGGCCTCGTCGATGCTGCCGAGCGGCTGGGGCGGCTACGGCGGCACCGAGCTCGAGCCGGGCCTGCCGCCGGGCCGCACCTTCGCCGACGTGCTGGCGGGCGTCGACGAGATCGCCTTCACGACCTTCACGCCGGGCTACGTCTATGGCTGGACGGCGTACGACGTGGCCGTCGACAACATCTCGATTAGCCCGGTGCCGGAACCGGCCAACGTCGCCATGCTGGCGGGCGGCCTGGGCCTGATCGGCCTGATGGGCCGCCGCCGCAGGTCCGCGAACAAGCGGGCTTGAGGATCGTCCCGCCGACCCGGGCGGGTGCGACATTTCGCACAGCGATGTGATCGTGCGCGCACATCGCTGGCGCTTGATTGTGCTGGCCGCTCAACTATTCTGGTCTCCGTCAATTGTCAGCAGTTGACTTCGTCTTCACAAGAGGCGAACACAACAACCATACGGAGACAACATGAATATCCAGCATCGCGCGGCCGCCCGCCTGGCGGCCGCCGTCCTCGGCCTGTCCGTCCTATCCCTGGCCACCGGCGCTTCCGCCGCCGTCACCCTGCCGAAGTACAACGTCAGCGTCAACGACGTGTCGGTCTCCGGCTTCTCGTCCGGCGCCCACATGGCGGCCCAGATGCACTTCGCCTACTCGAAGACGATCAGGAAGGGCGCCGGCATCGTCGCCGGCGGCCCGGTCTACTGCTCGCAGGGCAATGCCGCCATCTCGGTCGGGCCGTGCATGCTCGACACCGCCTCGCGCAACCTGCCGTACCTGATCTCGGTCGTGAACACGTGGTCCGGCAACGGCTACATCGACCCGACAAGCAATATGGCCGGCTCGAAGGTCTACCTGCTGTCGGGCACGCTCGACGCGACGGTGCGCCAGCCCGTCATGAACGACCTGCGCACCATGTACGCCAACTACCTGCCGGCGGCGAACATCCAGTACAAGAACAACCTGGCGGCCGAACATGCGATGCCGACCGATTTCTACGGCAACGGCTGCGCCGTCAACGGCAACCCCTACGTCAACAACTGCAACTTCGACACGGCCGGCGAGATCCTGAAATGGCTGTACGGCAGCCTGAACGCGAAGAACCCGGGTACGCTGACCGGCAGCTTCATCAACTTCGACCAGGCCGCGTTCTGGGGCAACTTCAACCCGACCGCGCACGGCATGGCCAGCAGCGGCTACGCCTACGTGCCGGCGGCCTGCGCCAGCGGCCAGTCGTGCCGCCTGCACGTCGCCTTCCACGGCTGCCTGCAGAACGCGTCCACGGTGGGCAGCGCGTTCTACCAGAACGCCGGCTACAACCGCTGGGCCGACACCAACCGCATCATCGTCCTGTACCCGCAGGCGAACGCCACCGCCGCCAACCCCGGCGGTTGCTGGGACTGGTGGGGCTACGACGACGTCAACTTCCCGGCCAAGAGCGGCGGCCAGATGGTGGCGATCAAGACCATGATCGACAAGATCGTCGGCGGCAATGCCGCGGCGCCGTTCTCGTGCAGCCACTGGTATGCCAGCAACGTCGCGCACGTGGCCGCCGGCCGCGCCTACGTGGGGGCGGGCAGCCAGGTGTATGCGACCAATTCGAACCAGTATCTCGGGTATTACCTGGTGACGGCCTATACCGATGTGAGGCAGACGGCGGCGGGGTATTACGCGTATGGGAGTTGTTCTTGAACTCCAGTTTAGTGAAGATGGCGCATAAAAAAGCCGTAAAGACAGAAGTTACAAGATGTAACGCGCGGCCCGCATGACCCCGGCTCGGCTATGATGCAGGCCCGCTCGACAATATGACAAGATGGTCATGCATATTGGCGTGCGGGCTTTGTTGAACAGCCCGGCAGGACCCCATGAAGACGACAGGAGCACCCCGACCGACGGCAACGGTCCCCCCACAATTTGGCCTGATTAACCTCCTGAAGGCCGGCGCCGCGCAGCTCATCGTGCTGCACCACCTGGCGTTCTATGGCCCCATGGCCGACGTCGCGCGTCCGCTGATGCCGGGCACGGTCGACTGGCTCGATGCCTACGGCCGCGTCGCCGTGCAGGTCTTCCTCGTCATCGGCGGCTTCCTGGCCGCCAAGTCCCTGTCTCCGCACGGCCTGCCCGGCATTGCGCAGCCCTTCGCCACGATCTGGCGCCGCTACCTGAAGCTGGCGCCGGCCTTCATCGTCGCCATGCTGCTGGCGATCGGCGCCTCGGCGCTGGCGCGCACGTGGATGGACCACGATTCGATTTCCGCACCGGCCGGCGTGGCGCAACTGATGGCGCACGTGCTGCTGCTGCACGACGTGCTGGGTTACGAAGCGCTGTCGGCCGGTGCCTGGTACGTGGCGATCGATTTCCAGCTGTACGCATCGCTGACGCTGCTGCTGTGGGTGTCGGGATGGCTGGCCGGCGGCAGGCGCGTGCCGTGGTTGATGCCCGTCCTGGTGCTGGCGGCGACCGGCGTCTCGCTGTTCCATTTCAACCGCGACGCCGATTGGGACGTGTGGGCGCCGTACTTCTTCGGCAGCTACGGACTGGGCGTGCTGGCCTGGTGGGCGAGCGACCCGCGCCGCGGGACCGCGTCCACGAGTGCGCTGTGGCTGCTGATGGTGGTGCCGACGCTGCTGGCGCTGGAACTGGACTTCCGTATCCGCATCGCGGTGGCGGCGGTCGTCATGTGCGTGCTGTTCCTGTTCGGCCGTACCCGGCTGAGCGCCTGCGCCAGCCGCGGCTGGTCGCTCGTCAACTACCTCGGCAAGATTTCGTATTCGATCTTCCTGGTGCACTTCCCGGTGTGCCTGGTCGTCAACGCGGCGTTCACGCGGTTTGCGCCGGAAGAAGCGCACTGGCAGCTGGCGGGTGTCGTCGCCGCCTGGATGACCAGCGTGGCGGCGGGGGCGGCGTTCTGTCGCTGGGTGGAGGCGCCGCTGGGACGTATCCTGGCGGCGCTCGTGAAGCCGGCGGTGCTGCCGGCCTATTCCACCAAGGCGGCGCGCGTTCTTCGATAGGCTCATTGCTCTCGGGATATACTGGCTTTTTTGCCAGTCTCCCAGCCGATGCCGCGCACCTTGCACGATGGCCTGTACGACCAGCTTCTCACGAACGAGCTGGTCGATGAACTCGGGCAGTACTATCAACGCGATCAATACACGCTCGATGCACTCGACGAAGGAGACGCGGCGCGGCGCCTGGCGGAGGCGCTCGCCGACCAGCTGGCCCAGGTGCTGGCGGACATCAGGCCGGGCGAGCGCGATGAAGCCGACGCCAGCGGCAAGACCGCGCGGCTGCAGGCGCAGCTGGAACTGGTCAATGCAACGCTCGTCGACCTGCGCCATCGGCTGGCGGCGCAATATCCTGAGCAGGATGCCGCCTCCACTATTCGCCTGCTGGCTGCGCCCGCGCGCAGTCTGAGGGCGGTCCACCGTACCCGCCAGGCGCCCGTCGTTCCCGATACCGGCGTCACCTCGCCCTGGCTGTTCACCGCCGCCAGGGCATCCCCGGCCCTGTTGAACGAGCTGCGCCACGAACTGGCCAGCAGCGACCGGGTCGACATCCTGATGAGCTTCATCACCGTCTCGGGCATCCGCAAGATCCGCGACGTCCTGCAGGGCATGACGGCGCTGGATGGTGCTGGAAAAGCACGCACCCGGCTGCGCATCCTGACCACCACCTATATCGGCGCCACCGAAGCGCAAGCCGTCGACGAACTGGCGCGCCTGCCGAATTGCGAAGTGCGGATCTCGTTGGACGGCCGGCGCACGCGCCTGCACGCCAAGGCCTGGATCTTCGAGCGGAATAGCGGTTTCGGGACCGCCTACGTCGGCAGCGCCAACCTGACCCAGGCCGCCCTGGCCGGTGGCCTGGAGTGGACGGTAAAGTTTGCCGAACGCGGGCAAGGCGCCATGTTCCAGCAGGCGCAAGCCCACTTCGAGACGCTGTGGCACGACACGGAATTCGTGGCCTACGATCCGGCCCAGCCGGCGCATCGCGCGGCGCTGGACAGGGCGATCGCCGTTGAAAAAGGCGGTGGCGCACATGCCGCGCAACCTGCCAATGTGCTCAGCTTCTTCGACCTCAGCCCGAAGAATTACCAGCGCGCAATGCTCGAGCAATTGCAGGCCGAGCGCGAGCACGGGCGCATGCGCAACTTGGTCGTCGCCGCCACCGGGACGGGCAAGACCGTCGTGGCGGCCTTCGATTACCAACGATTGTGCGCGCAGTACGGCGGCCGGCCGCGCCTGCTGTTCATCGCGCACCGGATCGAGATCCTGCAGCAGGCCTTGCGCACGTACCGCGAAGTGCTGCGCGACCCGGGCTTCGGCCAGCTGCTGAGCGGTCAGCATCGCATGGACAACCCGGACCACCTGTTCGCCACCATCGACAGCGTCCGCAGCAACGACCTCTTGGCGCGGTATGGTGCCGACTACTGGCATGGCGTCGTGTTCGACGAATGCCATCGCCTGGCGGCGGCCAGTTTCGATGCGGTCGCGCGCCGGATCGACAGCACCATCCTGCTGGGCCTGACCGCGACGCCGGAGCGCAGCGATGGCCGGTCGATCCTGCCGTACTTCGACAACCGGCCGGACGGCAGCCCGGCGGTGGAGCTGCGCCTGTGGCATGCGCTCGACCTGCAATTGCTGGCGCCGTTCGAATATTTCGCCTGCGACGACCGTACCGACTTCCGCCACGTTCCGTGGCACCAGCCGGGCGAGGCGGCCTCGCTCGACAAGCTCCTGACGGGCGACATGATGCGCGCCCGGATGATCGGCGACGAGTGGCGCCGCCTGAGCGCGGATCCGAGGAAAAGCCGGGCGATCGCGTTCTGCGTGAGCGTGGCGCATGCGCGCTTCATGACGGCGCAATTCAATGCGGCGGGATTGCCGGCCCTGTGCCTCACGGGCGAATCGTCGCCGGCGGAGCGCGAGGCCGCGCCGCGGGCGCTGGCGAGCGGCGACGTGTGCGTGCTGGTGACGGTCGACCTGTTCAACGAAGGCGTCGACATTCCCGTGGTCGATACGCTGCTGCTGCTGCGCCCCACGCAAAGCCCGGTCCTGTTCCAGCAGCAGATCGGCCGCGGACTGCGTCTGTCGAGCGGCAAGGAAAGCTGCCTGATCCTCGACTTCATCGGCCAGCATTCGGCGGATTTCCGCTTCGACCACCTGCTGGGCGCGATCACCGGCATGAACCGGCGCCAGTTGACCGATGCCGTCGAACACGGCTTCAGCCAGCTGCCGGCCGGCTGCCATATCCAGTTGCAGAAGCAGGGGCGCGACCAGATCCTGGACAGCCTGCGCAAGCTTACCAACCAGAGCTGGCGTCGCATGACGACCCAGTTGCTGGCGTATGCGAGCCTGCAAGGACGGCGCGATATCACGCTGGCGCGCTTCCTTCATGACCAGGCGCTGGACATCGACGACGTCTACCGCAGCACGGGGCGCAGCGGCTGGACGGCGCTGCGCCGTACTGCCGGATTGATCGTCGGCGAAGCGGGACCGGAAGACGACTATTTCGGCCGGCGTTTCACGGCGCTGCTGCACATCGACGATCCGGCACAGATTGCCCTCATGGCGAAGGCGGGAGCGGCACATGCGCCGGACCTGCTGCTGGACGATGTCGATACGATGCGCCTGCAGATGCTGGCTTACCAGGTGGATGGAGCCCTCAGCCGCAAGGGCAGCGGCCACGCCTTCCTGCAACGCTTGCACGCGCACCCGGCGGTCGCCGGCGAACTCGCGGAGCTGGCACAGGTCCTCGAAGGCAATGCGCTGCCGCATGCGATTCCACTGCCGGGCCTGGCGTGGACACCGCTGTGCCTGCATGCGCATTACCGGCTGAACGAAATCCTGACGGCGGTCGGGTTGCAGACAGCGCACAAGCGTCCCTTTTTCAATATGGGTGTGTACCGTATGCCTGAGCGCAAGACCGAGCTCATGTTCGTGACGCTGGACAAGCGCAGCGGTTTCCACGAGACGATCGCCTACCACGACTACGCATTGAGCCACGACCTGTTCCACTGGCAGTCGCAGAACAGCGCGGCGCCCACCACGGCCGCCGGCCGGCGCTATCTCGACAGCGTGGGTGACGCGGCCAATGGCTGGACCTTCCAGCTGTTCGTGCGCACGGACCAGGACAGCGCCTATCTGGCCTGCGGCCCGGTGACCTTCCAGCACAGCCATGGCGAACGGCCGATGAACATCACCTGGAAGCTGGCGCAGCCATTGCCGGCTGCGGCGTTCAGCAGCTTCAGTGTGCTGCGCTCGTAGTCATCCATTCAACCAAGGAAAGGCTGGAATGAAAAACCTGATGTGGATTGTCTTGCTGGGTACCGTCTTTTGCTGTTCGAAGGCGAACGCGCAAGCCGCCGACAAGGCGGAAGCCTGCTATCGCCGCTGTACCACGCTGGCCTTCGAGGAACCGGCGTCGATGAAGCCGGAATTTGTCCAGAAGCTCAGGAGCATCCAGGAACAGAGGCGGCGGGAAACCGATCCGCAGAAAGCGAAGGCGCTGGAGCAGGAAGAGGTCGTCGAAACGGAGCGGATGCAAGCCGCGCTTGCCAAGTCCTGCAGCAAGATGTGCAAGCATTTCGACTGAGTGCTAGATAAAAAAACGGCCCTCCAAGGAGGGCCGTTCTTGTGTACGCACGCGACTTAAACGTCGATATTACCCGCCTGCAACGCATTACTCTCAATGAAGTTCCTGCGCGGCTCGACTTCATCGCCCATCAGCGTAGTGAAGATCTGGTCCGCCGCGATGGCATCCTCGATCTGCACCTTCAGCAACCGTCGCACGGTCGGATCCATGGTGGTTTCCCACAGCTGTTCCGGATTCATCTCGCCCAGGCCCTTGTAACGCTGCTTGGACACGCCGCGCTCGGCTTCGTCGCGCAGCCATTCCATGGCCTGCTGGAAGTCGCGCACCAGCGATTCCTTCATCTTCTCGCCTTCGCCGCGGCGGATGATGGCGCCTTCGCCCATCAGGCCCTGGAAGGTCGCGGCCGAGTTGGCCAGGGTCGCGTAGTCGGCGCCGGCGGTGAAGTCGGCGTCGATCGACGTCACCTGCACGTTGCCGTGGCGGATGCGTTCGATGCGCAGGCTGTGCTTGTCCGACAGTTCGTCGGAGCGCACGCCCACCTTCACGCTCGGGTCGTGGATCGCGTCGGCCAGCGCCTGCGCCGACTGCTCGGCGGCGGCTTGCGTCGACAGGTCCAGCGTCACGCCGGTCATGATGGCCGACAGGGCCGCGCGGTCGATCACGCGCGACAGGCGCATCATGATCGCGTTGGCCTTGTTGTACTTGTCGACCAGGTCGCCCAGCGCGTCGCCGGTGACCGGGTCCTCGCCTTCCTTCGGCAGCAGGGCGGCGCCGTTCAGGGCCACCTTCATCATGTAGCTCGCTTCCTCGACGTCGTCCTTCAGGTAGCGCTCGTCGCGGCCGGCCTTGACCTTGTACAGCGGCGGCTGGGCGATGTAGATGTGGCCGCGCTCGACCAGCTGCGGCATCTGGCGATAGAACAGCGTCAGCAGCAGGGTGCGGATGTGGGCGCCGTCGACGTCCGCGTCGGTCATGATGATGATGCGGTGGTAGCGCAGCTTGTCGACGTTGAACTCGTCCGGGCCGATCGAGGTGCCGAGCGTCGCGATCAAGGTCGTGATCTGTTCCGACGACAGCATCTTCTCGAAGCGCGCCTTTTCCACGTTCAGCACCTTGCCGCGCAGCGGCAGGATGGCCTGGAACTTGCGGTCGCGGCCCTGCTTGGCGGAGCCGCCCGCCGAGTCGCCCTCGACGATGTACAGTTCGGCCAGCGCCGGGTCGCGTTCCTGGCAGTCGGCCAGCTTCGAGGACAGGCCCAGGCCGTCCATCACGCCCTTGCGGCGGGTCAGGTCGCGGGCCTTGCGGGCCGCTTCGCGCGCGCGCGCCGCTTCGACGATCTTGCCGCAGATGATCTTGGCGTCGTTCGGCTTTTCCATCAGGAAGTCGGTGAGCGTCTTCGCGACGATTTCCTCGACCGGGCCGCGCACCTCGGACGACACCAGTTTATCTTTGGTCTGCGACGAGAACTTCGGTTCCGGCACTTTCACCGACAGCACGCAGGTCAGGCCCTCGCGCATGTCGTCGCCCGAGATCTCGACCTTGGCCTTCTTGGCGAAGTCGTTCTCGTCGATGTACTTGTTGATCACGCGCGTCATCGCCGCGCGCAGGCCGGTCAGGTGGGTGCCGCCGTCGCGCTGCGGGATGTTGTTGGTGAAGCACAGCACCTGCTCGTTGTAGGCGTCGTTCCACTGCATCGACACGTCCACCGAGATGTTGGTGCCGTTTTCCGACACGCGCTCGCCGGTCGCCTGGAACACGGTCGGGTGCAGCACGGTCTTGGCCTTGTTGATGTACTCGACGAAGCCGCGCGTGCCGCCCTCGAAGGCGAACACTTCTTCCTTGCCGGTGCGCTGGTCGGACAGCTTGATGTTGACGCCGTTGTTCAGGAACGAGAGTTCACGGATGCGCTTGGACAGGATCTCGTAGTGGAACTCGACGGTCGTGAAGATTTCCTCGTCGGCCCAGAAGTGCACCTCGGTGCCGCGCTTGTCGGTGTCGCCCAGGATCTTCATCGGCGAGACTTCGACGCCGTCGACGACCTCGACGATGCGGTCCAGCGGCACGCCGCGCGAGAATTCCAGCTGGTGCACCTTGCCTTTTTGACGCACGGTCACGCGCAGCAGCTTCGACAGCGCGTTCACGCACGACACGCCGACGCCGTGCAGGCCGCCCGACACTTTATAGGCGTTCTGGTTGAACTTGCCGCCGGCGTGCAGTTCCGTGAGGGCGATCTCGGTCGCCGAGCGCTTCGGCTCGTGCTTGTCGTCCATCTTGACGCCGGTCGGGATGCCGCGGCCGTTGTCGGTGATCGAGATGGAATTATCGGAGTGGATCGTGACGTGGATCTCGGAGCAGTAGCCGGCCAGCGCCTCGTCGATCGAGTTGTCCAGCACCTCGAACACCAGGTGGTGCAGGCCGGTGCCGTCCGAGGTGTCGCCGATGTACATGCCCGGACGCTTGCGCACGGCCTCCAGGCCTTCCAGGATCTGAATCGACGATGCGCCGTAATCGTCCGCCTTGGCGGCGGAGGTTTCCACTACTGCTTGCGTGTTCTCGGACATGACTGCTTTCTCAAATAACGTGTGAATCAGACGGCGCAGGTTGTGGCTGCGGTCTTGTCGCCAGGTTGGGGGAGGGGTGCAGTGCTGGTGTTGGTCAGCTCAGCATGGGTTCCCGCTTTCGCGGGAACGACGGGGAGGGGCCGCTGGCCTTCGAGCCGTCGTCCCCGCGCAGGCGGGGACCCAAGTTCCCCGCTCAACCACTGCCGCCAGAACCTGCGCGGCACAGGACGAATATATGGGCGCTTTGCCCTAATTAAATACGCATCGGCATGACGACATACTTGAAGTCGCCGTTGTCCGGAATCGACATCAGCGCCGACGAGTTCGAGTCGCCCAGCGCGATGTTCACTTGCTCGCACTTCAGGTTGTTCAGCACGTCCAGCAGGTAGGTGACGTTGAAGCCGATGTCGATCGCGTCGCCGCCGTAGTCGATTTCCAGTTCCTCGACCGCCTCTTCCTGGTCGGCGTTGGTCGAGCTGATCTTCATCGAGCCCGGGGCGATCAGGCAGCGCACGCCCTTGAACTTGTCGCTGGTCATGATCGCGGCGCGCTGCAGCGAACGCAGCAGTTCTTCGCGGCCGATGGTGAAATCGTTCTTGTAGCCCTTCGGGATCACGCGCGTGTAATCCGGGAACTTGCCCTCGACCAGCTTCGAAACCAGCTCGATGTCGGCGAAGGTCAGCTTCACCTGCGAGGCGGCGATGTCCAGGCGGACCGTGTCGTCGCTTTCTTCCAGCAGGCGCTGCAGTTCGATGATGGTCTTGCGCGGGATGATGACTTCCTGGCGCTCGAATTCCTGCTCGGCTTCCACCTGGGCGAACGCCAGGCGGTGGCCGTCGGTGGCGACGGCGATCACCTTGTTGCCGTCCAGCACCAGCAGCAGGCCGTTCAGGTAGTAGCGGATGTCCTGCTGGGCCATCGCGAAGTGCACCATGTTGAACAGGTGCTTCAGCGTCTTTTGCGGCAGGGTGACGGTGGCGTTGTGCGTGTCGGCCACGGCGACGGTCGGGAATTCCTCGGCCGCCAGCGTCTGCAGGGCGAAGCGCGACTTGCCGCTCTGCACCGTCAGGCGCTTGTTCAGCAGGGTCATCGTGACGTCGCCGGATTCCGGCAGCGCGCGCAGGATGTCCAGCAGCTTGCGGGCGGCGACGGTGGTGCCGGTGGTTTCCGGACCCGAACCGATGTTCGCCAGCGTGGTGATCTGCACTTCGGTGTCGGTCGACAGGAACGAGACGCTTTCGCCGTCCTTGCGGATGAGGATATTGGCCAGAATCGGCATGGTATGCCGACGCTCGACAATACCACTCACGATCTGCAGTGGCCGGAGAAGCGTGTCTCGGGTGGATTTGACCAGTTGCATATTATCCTCGGTAGTATTTATAGGTGAAAATGTTGTTTGCGCAATATTTTGCCAGAAATCACTACGGAAAAACCCTCCGATTCCAATGGTGGAGCAGGGGAGCCTCCCGCTCCGGCATCAGCCCTTCAGCGTCTGTTCCAGCACGTGCAACTCGTGGTTGCATTCGGCATTCTTGGCCCGGTCCTGGGCAATTTTTCGGACGGCATGCAGCACCGTCGTATGGTCGCGGCCGCCGAACAGCTCGCCGATTTCCGGCAGGCTCTTTTGCGTGAGTTCCTTGGCCAGGTACATCGCGATCTGGCGCGGCCGCGCGATGTTCGCGGGGCGGCGCTTCGAATACATGTCGGCGACCTTGATGTTGAAGAAGTCGGCGACGGTCTTCTGGATGTTTTCCACCGAAATCTGGCGGTTCTGCACCGACAGCAAGTCCTTCAGCGCTTCCTTCACCACGTCGATGGTGATGTCCTTGCCGTGGAAGCGCGAGTAGGCCAGGATCTTGCGCAGCGCGCCTTCGAGCTCGCGCACGTTGGAGCGCAGGTGCTTGGCGACGAAGAAGGCGACGTCGTCGTTCAGCACGACGCCTTCCGACTCCGCCTTTTTCATCAGGATCGCCACGCGCATTTCCAGTTCCGGCGGTTCGATCGCGACCGTCAGGCCCGAGTCGAAGCGCGAGATCAGGCGGTCGTCCATGCCGGTGATCTCTTTCGGATAGGTATCCGACGTGATGATGATCTGCTTCTTGGCGGCGATCAGCGCCTCGAACGCATAGAAGAACTCTTCCTGCGTGCGGCTCTTGCCGCCGAAGAACTGGATATCGTCGATCAGCAGCATGTCCAGCGAGTGGTAATAGTGCTTGAAGTCGTCGAAGCCCTTGCGCTGGTAGGCGGTGACGACGTCGCGCACGTACTGCTCGGCGTGGATGTAGCGGATGCGCGCGCCCGGCTGGTCGGCCATCACCTGGTTGCCGATCGCATGGATCAGGTGGGTCTTGCCGAGGCCCACGCCGCCGTAGAAAAACAGCGGGTTGTACGACACGCCCGGGTTGTTGGCGACCTGGATCGCGGCGGCGCGCGCCAGCTGATTGGCCTTGCCGGTCACGAAGTTCTCGAACGTCAGGTCCGGGTTGACGCGGCTCTGCTCGCGGCGCGGGTTGTTGGCGATGACGTTGTCCGGCGTGACCACCGGGGTTTCCGGCACGGTCTTGTCGGCGGCCGCATTGATGCCGACCGCGCCGCCCATGTAGGGCGCCGCCGGCGCAGGGGCCGGCGCGGGGGCGGGCTTGCGCGCCGCCGTCAGCTTGGGGTCGAGCACGAACAGGACGTCGACCGGCCGCTCCCAGTACTGGGAAGCCAGTTCGGTGATGCGGTTGGCAAATTGCGTCTTGACCCAGTCGAGCTTGAAGCGGTTCGGCGCGGCCACGCGCAGCTTGCCGTCCTCGTAATCCAGGGCGACCAGCGGTTTGATCCACGCGGTATATTGCTGCGGCGTCAGCTCGAGTTCCAACTGCTTGGAACAGGTCTGCCAAAAGTTATCCATACATCGACTAAGTTAAGCGTAACACTCTATTTTACCTGTGTTCTCGCAAGTTATCCACAGGCGCGACGTACTTTTTCCACCGAAATCTCAACAGGCTGGACAGGCCGGGCAAGCGCATTTCCGGCTTGCCAATGCTGTCTTGACACAACGGTTGCCTTGACAGTCGAATGCGGAATAGGGTCTAATTCAGGGTTCCCCGCCCGCACGCAATATCAAAGCGATATCACGCGCATGGGCGACAAGCTCTGCTGTGGCGTGACGCTGGCTTAACAACTGCGAAATGTCATTGGCGCACAACCTGCTCCTGTGCAGCAGGTTACCGATTTTGCATTCTAATTTGCTTTAAGCGAGACCACCATGAAACGTACTTACCAACCTTCCGTCGTCCGTCGCAAGCGCACGCACGGCTTCCGCGCACGCATGGCTACCCGTGGCGGCCGCCAAGTCCTGAACGCTCGCCGCGCCAAGGGCCGCAAGCGCCTGGCTGTCTAAGCCGGCAAAGCCGCTGTCGATCGCGGTCAGCCCATGACTGGCGAAGGTTCGCACGACTTCGCGCGCGTTCGGCGTATCGTAAAAACGGATGAGTTTTCATCCGTTTTTCGTTTGCGCCCCTCGCAAAAAACCGCGCATTTCGTGCTCTACACGCGACCGAATGCCCTGCCTCATGCGCGGCTGGGCGTCGTCGCGGCCAAGCGTTTCGCGCCGCGCGCGGTGACGCGCAACACCATCAAGCGCATCACGCGCGAACTGTTCCGCACGGCGCAGCTGCCGGCGCTCGACTGCATCGTGCGCCTGGCGCGGCCGGTCAATACCAAGACCGGTCCGGCGACCAATGCCGCCCTGAAGACGCTGCTGCACGCCGAACTGGCGCGCCTGTTCGCGTCGCAGGCGCCGCGCGCGCGCAAGCCCGTACCCGCGGCGGCGGCGGCACAGGCAGTGCCGGCTGCGCCGCCGCCCACCCAGACGCCGCCGGGACAGTCATGAACCGGCTGCTCGTCTGGCTGTTGCGCGGTTACCAGTTGATGGTGTCTCCGATGCTCGGGCAGAATTGCCGTTTCTATCCGACTTGCTCCAATTACGCGATCGAAGCCGTCAAGGTCCATGGCGCGGCGCGCGGCAGCTGGCTGGCCATGCGCCGCGTCTGCCGTTGCCACCCGTGGCATCCGGGCGGCGTCGATCCGGTGCCTCGTCCCGGGGAGCAATCCCCACCAACCGCTTGCGGTTGCAAGCATTCCTGAATAAGACCAATGGAAATCAATAAACGTACCATCCTGTGGATCGTGTTCGCCGTCTCGCTGGTCGTCCTGTGGAACGACTGGATGGTGGCCAACGGCAAGCAGTCGATGTTCTCGGCCGCGCCGCCGGCCAAGGTCGCCACCGCGCCGACCCCGACGAAGGTGAACGACCTGCCGGCCGCGACGACGCCGTCGACCGTGCCGGGCGCCGCCCCTGCCGCGGGCGCGCCCGCCGCGCCGGTCCAGACCCAGATCGTCACCGTCACCACCGACGTCTACAAGGTCGACATCGACACCGCCGGCGGCGTCATCCGCCGCCTGGAACTGCTGCAGTACCGCGACAAGATCGACCCGACCAAGAACCAGGTGCTGTTCCAGAACAACGGCGCGCGCGTCTACCTGGCCCAGACCGGCCTGACCGGCGCCAGCCCGGCCGGCGTCCTGCCGAACCACAACACGCCGTTCACGGTCCGTCCGGGCGCGCGCACGCTGGATGCCAACAACCAGGTGCAGGTCGTGCTGGACGCGGAGCAGGGCGGCGTGCGCCTGACCAAGACCTTCACGTTCAAGCGCAACGACTACGTGATCGACGTGCGCCACGACGTGACCAACCTGACCCAGGCCCCGGTCTCGCCGTCGCTGTACATGCAGCTGCAGCACGACGGCAGCAAGCCGGAAGGCGACACCTTCTTCAACAGCAGCTACACGGGCCCGACCCTGTGGACCTCGCAGAACCACTACGAGAAGCTGACCTTCGAGAAGATCGCCAAGGGCAGCGCCGAGCACACGAGCAAGGCCACCGACGGCTGGATCGCGATCTCGCAGCACTTCTTCGTCTCGGCCTTCATCGCGCCGGAAAAAGTCCAGCGTGACATCTACACGAAGAGCCTGGGCAACAACCTGTTCGCGATCGGCGAGATCCTGCCGCTGGGCACCGTGGCCCCGGGCGCGACGATCTCGAACGCGAGCCGCCTGTACTCGGGCCCGCAGGTCCAGCACATCCTGGAAAACGTGACCCCGGGCCTGGACCTGGTGCGCGACTACGGCTGGGCGGCGATCATCGCCAAGCCGATTTTCTGGACCATGGACCAGCTGCACAAGATGACCGGCAACTGGGGCTGGACCATCATCGCCCTGACCATCCTGATCAAGCTGCTGTTCTTCCCGCTGTCGGCGGCCGGCTACCGCAGCATGGCCAAGATGAAGACCGTGACGCCGAAGATGCAGGCGATCCGCGAGCGTTTCAAGAACGATCCGGTCAAGATGCAGCAGGCCACGATGGAGCTGTACAAGTCCGAGAAGATCAATCCGCTGGGCGGCTGCCTGCCGATCCTGGTGCAGATGCCGGTGTTCCTGGCGCTGTACTGGGTGCTGCTGGCTTCCGTCGAGATGCGCGGCGCCCCGTGGGTGCTGTGGATCCACGACCTGACCGCGCCGGACCCGTACTTCATCCTGCCGATCCTGTACGCGATCTCGATGTTCGTGACCCAGAAGCTGAACCCGCAGCCGGCCGATCCGATGCAGGCCAAGATGATGCTGTTCATGCCGCTGGCGTTCTCGGTCGTGTTCCTGTTCTTCCCGTCCGGCCTGGTGCTGTACTGGGTGGTCAACAACCTGATCTCGATGGCGCAGCAGTACGTCATCACCAAGAAGTTCGCGCCGGCCAAGTAAGCGCGCCGCGCGTCGAAGGGAAGCCCGTGCCTGCACGGGCTTTTTTTATTGAAAGAACAAGATCCGTCGCCCCGGCGCAGGCCGGGGTCCAATCTTGCACGCGTTACGTCAGCGCTTGCAGAAATTGGACCCCGGCCTGCGCCGGGGCGACCGCAGCAATCGACTACAATCTCCCCATGAAACTCGACACCTCCCCCATCGCCGCCATCGCCACCGCCCCGGGCCGCGGCGGCATCGGCGTGGTGCGCGCTTCCGGCAAGGCGCTCGGCGCCCTGGTCGACGCCCTGTTCCCGGGCACGACGCTCGCCCCGCGCCACGCCACCTACCTGCCGTTCAAGGCTGCGGATGGCACCGTCATCGACGAAGGCCTGGCCCTGTACTTCAAGGGACCCCATTCCTACACCGGCGAGGACGTGCTGGAACTGCAGGGCCACGGCGGCCCCGTCGTGCTGCGCATGCTGCTCGCGCGCGTGCTGGAAGCGGGCGCTCACCTCGGCCTGCGCCTGGCCGAGCCGGGCGAGTTCACCCGGCGCGCCTTCCTGAACGACAAGCTCGACCTGGCCCAGGCCGAAGCCGTCGCCGACCTGATCGACGCATCCACCGAGGCCGCCGCGAAGTCGGCCTCGCAATCGCTGTCCGGCGCCTTCTCGAAGGTCGTGCACGCGCTGGTCGAGAAGACCATCGACCTGCGCATGCTGGTCGAGGCCACGCTCGACTTCCCGGAAGAGGAAATCGACTTCCTCGAGAAATCCAACGCGCGCGGCCAGCTGACGGGCATCGTCGCGGCGCTGGACGCCGTGTTCCGCCAGGCCGCCCAGGGCGCGCTGCTGCGCGAGGGCCTGAACGTCGTGCTGGTGGGCCAGCCGAACGTGGGCAAGTCCTCGCTGCTGAACGCGCTGGCCGGATCGGACGTGGCCATCGTCACGCCGATCGCCGGCACCACGCGCGACAAGGTCAGCGAGACCATCCAGGTCGAGGGCATCCCGCTGAACATCGTCGACACGGCCGGCATCCGCGCCATCGACGAGGGCATCGACGTGGTCGAGCGCATCGGCATCGAACGCACCTGGGGAGAAGTCGGCAAGGCCGACGTGATCCTGCACCTGCTCGACGCCAGCCTCGGCCCGGCCAAGGCCGACGAGGACATCGTCGCCGCCTTCCCGGCCGGCGTGCCGGTGGTGCGCGTCTGGAACAAGATCGACCTGTCCGGCCACCAGCCGGGCGTCGACGAGAGCGCGGACGCCACCCACATCTACCTGTCGGCGCACGAGAAGACCGGCATCGAATTGCTGCGCGCGGCACTGCTGCGCATCGCCGGCTGGCAGCAGACCGGCGAGTCGCTGTACCTGGCGCGCGAACGCCACCTGCTCGCGCTGCGCGCCGCGCGCGAGCACCTGGACATGGCCGGCCGCCACGCGGCGCAGGACGACCAGTCGCTCGACCTGTTCGCCGAGGAGCTGCGCCTGGCGCAGGACCAGCTGTCCAGCATTACCGGGCAGTTCACGCCGGACGATCTGCTGGGGGTGATCTTCAGCCGGTTCTGCATCGGCAAGTAAGCGATCGCCTCCCCGCGACGACCCCGCCCCGGCGGGGTCGTTCGTTTCTGCGCGCACTGCAACGATGTGTGAGCATTGCACGCCCCGATCCTTGCTACCATGGCGGCCATCGACGTTTCGCCAGCCGCCACCTTGCCTGCCGCCTTCGCTCCGCCTCCCGACGCCATCGCCTGGCTGTGGAAGGACGCCACCATCCCCGCCTTTTCGCGCGCCGCCGTCGCCGTGGTCGACCGCCACGTCTGGCTGGCCGGCGACCGGGTGCTGGTGCGTCCCGGCGCCCGGCCGCGCCGGCTGCCCGCGGGCACGCGCGTGATCCCGGTGGTGCACGTCGAGATCGACGTGCTGCGCCCGCCGGCCAGCCTGCGCATGGCGCGCGCCACCATCCTCGATGCGATGGCGCGGGCGGCGCGCGCGTCGACGTCGGGCTGGGTGCAGCTCGACCTGGAAGCCCGGCCGTCGCAGCGCGAGGACTACCGCGCGCTGGTGGCCGACATCCGCGCCGCGCTGCCGCGCGACCTGCGCTTTTCGGTCACCGCGCTGGCCTGGTGGTGCCGCTCCCCGGCCTGGCTCGACGGCCTGGCGGCCGATGAGGTGGTGCCGATGTTTTTCCGGATGGGGCGCGACAACCGGCCGCTGCGCGAGATTGTCGCGCGGCGGCCGCAGGCGCTGCATCCATCGTGCCGTGCCGGCAGCGCCGGCTTTTCGCGGCAGGAACCGTTCCCGCGCGAGGTCGCGGGGCGCTACCGCCGCACTTACTGGTTCGACGAACGAGGATGGAAGGACGCTCCATGAAGAACAAGCCGGCGCTGGCCGCCGCCACCGCAATCCTGCTCGCCACGGCGGCGACCGCCCTCGCCAGCGGCGACTACGGGCCGAGCTACACGATGTTCAAGGCCTACACCAAGCCCGACATCCCGCTCGCGCGCTTCCAGGCCGGCGAGCTGGGCGTGCTGCAGCCGGGCATGCGCCGCGTCTACCTGTATGCCGCGTGGCGCGCGATCATGCTCGGCCCCGCCGCCGCGCAGTCGCCCGGCACGCCGCAGGGCCTGGCGCGCGCCGACGGCAGCGCCTTCGCCCAGGGCTGGATCGACGCCGATTCGCCGGAGGGCAAGGCCGAGGCGGACATGGTCCGCCGTGGCGCCGCCGCCATGGGCCTGGCGGCCGACGATCCGGCCGCGCGCTGGATGGTCGCCTGCGCCCCGGCCGCCAACGCGCAGGCGCGCGCCACGCTGGCGCAGCTGGCGGCGCGCCCGGATGCCAGCCGCGCCCGCGTGGAGGGCTGGCTGCGCGCGCAGTACCAGGTCGGCGAAGCCTGCCAGCGCACCGAGGACGCGCGCTACCAGTTCGGCGAGGACAAGCGGCCGCCGCTCGCGGCGCCGCAGCCGCTGCCCGCGTCCGAGCCGGCCTACTGGCGCCAGCTGCGCGACTACCAGCGCGCCGCCTGGAGCTTCCACGGCGAACGGTATGCCGACAGCACCGCCCTGTTCGAGCGCATCGGCGCCACGGCCGGCCATCCGATGCAGGGGCTGGGCGCCTACCTGGCCCTGCGCTCCGAGGTGCGGCGCGCCGTGGCCGACGCCAGGGAAGCGCCGCCGGCGCAGCGCGAGGCGCGCGCGCAGGCGCTGGAGCGGCGCGGCGCCGCCGTCCTGGCCGACGCGGCGCTGCAGTCGATGCACGAGGCGACGCGCGCGCTGCTGCGCTCGATGCGCGCCGCGCTCACGCCCGAGACCCGGCTGGAGGAATTGAGCCGCTACCTGGACGACCCCAAGGCCGACCCGTACGCGCTCGACCGCCTGGGCGACTGGTCGGTGCTGATGGACGGCGCCGCGCCGCGGCAGGCGCAGGCCCGGGCCGGCCATGCGTTCGCCGACTGGATCGAGACGCTGCGCGCCTGCGGCTACGGCCGCGAGCAGCCCTCCTGCGCCGCCCAGGCCGGCCATGCGCTGGCGCGCTGGAAGCAGGGCGCCCAGCGCCCCTGGCTGGTGGCCGCGCTGATGCTGTCCGAGACCATGGCGGCGGACGTCGAGCAGGCGGCGCTGGCCGTGCCGGCCGGCGATCCTGCCTGGGTCACCGTGCGCTATCACCTGGCGCGCCTGTACCGGCTGCAGGGCAAGGCCGGGCCGGCGCGCGCGATCGCCGACGAGGCCCTGCGGCGCACGCTGTCGCCGGCCACCTGCAACCTGCTGCGCGAGGAACGCTTCGCGCTGGCGACATCGGTGCGCGACGCCGGCGCCTACCTGCTGCGCACCAACGTCGACTATGCGGGCATGGGCGACGGGACGGCCGGTGGCAACCAGGAGGACATGATCAACGACGACGGCCTGGCCTGGTTCAAGCGCCACCTGGCGGTGGCCGACATGGTCGAACTGGCGCGCCTGGAGACGTTGCCGGCGCCGCTGCGCGCGCGCATCGCCGGCGCCGCCTGGATCCGCGCCGGCCTGCTCGACCTGCCGCGCCAGGGCAACGACGCCGCGGCGCTGCTGGCCGCGCTGGCGCCGGAACTGGCCGATGCCGCCGCGCGCTACCGCCAGGCGCCGTCGGCCGCGCAGCGCCGCCACGTCGTGCTGGTGGCCGCGATGCGCTACGGCCTGGGTGCCGAACTGCCGATGCACGCCGAGAAGGTGGCGCGCGTGCCGGACGAGGAGGCGGTCGCCTCGATGTGGTGTTCGTTCCGGGCCGAGCCCGAGCTTGCCGCGCCGGGCTTCCCGTGGCGCCTGCCGCCGCCGCCGCAGGTGGGCGACGCGGCCGCGCTGCGCGCCGAGCTGGCGCAGCTGGCGCCGCTCAGGACGGCGACCGGCGTCGTCGGCGACGACGTGCTGGCCCGCGCATCCAGCCAGCCGGCGGATCCGGAGCTGCCCTGGCTGCTGTCGGCCGTGGTGCGCTCGACGCGCGGCGGCTGCCTCGACCCGGACGCCAAGGGGCTGTCGCGCAAGGCGTTCACGCTGCTGCACAAGCGCTTCCCCGGCAACGCGTGGGCGAAGAAGACGCCGTATTTCTATTGATGGCGGCAGGCGCGGACGGTGGGTGCGCTCCCCCGGCGCGCCAGCCTAGGACACCGCCGGCTCCAGCCACGGCGCCAGCAGTCCCGCCACCCAGTCCATGAACGCCAGCGCCCGCGCCGGCACGTGCCTGCGGCTCGGATAGACGAAGCTGACCGGCATCGGCGCCGGCCGGAAGTCCGGCATCACCTCGACCAGCGTGCCGTCCGCCAGTTTGTCGCGCACGCCGGCTTCCGGGATCTGTGCGATCCCCAGGCCGGCCACGCAGGCCGCCGCATAGGCGGCGGTGCCGTTCACGGTCAGCGCCGCGCCCACGGGCGCGGTCTGCGTGGCGCGGCCGTCGAACCATTCCCACAGCGGGCTGCTGCCCGCCAGCAGGGCGTCGTAGTGGACGATGCGGTGTCGCGCCAGGTCGGCCAGGGTGCGCGGCGTGCCGTGGCGTTCCAGGTAGGCGGGCGCCGCGCAGTTGACCATGCGGTAGCTGCCCAGCGGCCGCGCCACCAGGCTGGAATCGGCCAGCGGGCCGGCGCGCAGCACGCAGTCGTAGCCTTCGCGCACGATGTCGACGCGGCGGTCGGCCGTGCCCAGGTCCACCTGCAGCTGCGGATGGCGCGCCAGGAATTCGCCCAGGCGCGGCAGCACGACGCTGGTGGCCATGCCCACCGACATGTCGACGCGCAGGCGGCCGACGAGGCTGTCCGCGCCGCGGCGGAACATGCCGCGCATGTCCTCGAATTCGCCCAGCAGCGCGCGGCTGCGGGCATAGAAGGCTTCGCCTTCCTGCGTCATCTGCACGCGCCGCGTGGTCCGCTGCAGCAGGCGCACGCCGAGGTCCTGTTCGAGCCGGCGCACGGCGGCCGACACGGTGGCATTCGGCAGGCCGAGCTGGCGCGCGGCGCCGCTGAAGCTGTCCAGCTCCGCGACCTTGAGGAAGACCTGGATGTTGTCGAGTTCGTCCATGGCGAGGATTATGCGCGCAATCTGCAAAGTGCATGCAGAAGCGGGGAGTTTATTGCGCGATTCCTGAAAAATATACTGGACCTCTTTCCAAGGAGAGTCTACATGACCCAACGCATCGCACTCATCACCGGCGGCAGCCGCGGCCTCGGGCGCAGCATGGCGCTGCACCTGGCGCGCGCCGGCACCGACATCGTGATCACCTACCACGCCAACGACGCGGCGGCGCGCGAGGTCGTCGCGCAGGTGGAGGAGCTCGGCCGCCGCGCCGCCGCGCTGCAGCTGGACGTGGCCGACAGCCGCGCCTTCGCCCCCTTCGCCGGCACGCTGCGCGCGCTGCTGGCCGGCTGGGGGCGCGAGCGCTTCGACATCCTCGTCAACAACGCCGGCACCAGCCTGCACGCGCCGCTGGCCGAGGTCACCGAGGCGCAGTTCGACGCCATCGTGGCCGTGCACTTCAAGGCGCCCGTGTTCCTGACGCAGGCGCTGGCGCCGCTGCTGGCGGACGGCGGGCGCATCCTGAACGTGTCCAGCGGCCTGGCGCGCGTCAGCCTCCCGGGTTCCGGCGTGTACGGCGCGGCCAAGGGCGCCGTCGAGGTGCTGACGCGCTACCAGGCGCGCGAGCTGGCCGAACGCCGCATCACCGTAAACGTGCTGGCGCCGGGCGCCGTCGAGACCGATTTCAGCGGCGGCATGGTGCGCGACAACCCGGACGTGAACCGCATGGTCGCCTCGTTCACGGCGCTGGGCCGCGCCGGCCTGCCGGACGACATCGGCGCGGCGGCGGCGGCGCTGCTGGCGCAAGACAATGGCTGGATCACCGGCCAGCGCATCGAGGCCTCGGGCGGCATGATGCTGTAGGCGCCGGCCTGCCGCGGATGTGCTAGGCTTGCCCCATCATCGATTCGAAGGGGAACAGGCATGGCAATCACGCGACGCGATGTCGGCATCGGGGCGGCGGCACTCCTGGGCGCGGGCCTGCTGGCGTCGTGCGCCAGCGTCATCGGACCGCGCCGCGTCGAACTGTCGCAGGCGCGCCTGCAGGCCGGGCTGGAGCGCCGCTTCCCCCTGAACAACCGCCTGCTCGACCTGTTCGACGTGCGCCTGACCCGCCCGCAAGTGGTCGTCCAGCCGGAAACCGACCGCGTGGCGCTGCTGCTCGACGTGTCGGTGGCGCCGCCGTTCCTGCGCCAGTCCTGGAACGGCACGATGGCGCTGTCCGGCCACCTGGTGCTGGATGCCGCGCGCAACGCCGTGTTCCTGGGCGACACCCACGTCGACCGCTTCGACATCGCCGGCATGGACGGCCGCCGCGCGCGCGACCTCGAACGCGCCGCCGACCTGCTCGTGAACCAGCTGGTGCGCGACATGCCGGTCTATGCGTTCCGCCCCGAAGACCTGCGCTACGCCGGCGTGCAGTTCGTCCCGACCCGGCTGGAAACCGCGCCCGGCGCGCTGTTCGTCACGCTCGAACCGCAGCGCTGACGCCCGTCGCAATTCCGACACGGCCGCGATGCACGATTGAACACCCCGATGGCGAGCTTGATATTACTGCTATTATTTCCGGCAGCTGGATGACGCGGTAGCGGTCGCAATGATTGCCACGGGCGCGCGCACGCGTTGTTTCTACGGCATCGCTTGCGACGGCCGTTGCGGCGGCGCCGCAATCGGCGCACACTGCTTGGGCAATGACTTGGGCAATGACTTGGGAAATAAGCTGGAAAAGCATGCAATGCATCCGCAGTGCTTGCGGATTCTCATGCACACGGTGTTCCACTGAAGTAATCTCAGCGTCATCGACGATTGCCGTCCAGGCCGTCGCTGTTCAACGCTGACGTGTTGCCGGTAAGGGGGTAACCTTGGAAACGACACAGGAAAGTTTTCCGGACAAGAGCGTGGCCGTCGAGCCGCTGATCGCCGCGTCGATCGCCCATGCGACGGTGCCGGCCCGCCTGAGCCTGCCGCCCAAGGGGGCATGCTGGTACTGCGAGAAACCGCTCGACAGCGTGCGCCGCTTCTGCGGCAAGTCCTGTTCCGACGCGTTCGACGAAGAAGCGGAATACACCCGCTGAGCGGCCGGGTTCAGCCCGCGGGCGCCGCGCGCCGCAGCAGCTCCAGCGCGCCGTCGAAATCGAAGGACTCGACGGCCTGCGCCACCTCGCGGTAGGCATCCTGGCCCAGGCGCGCGCCCAGCGCTGCGGCCGCGTCGCGCACCAGGTCGACCGCGTCGCCATTGCCCTCGTCCAGCAGGGCCGCGAGCCGCTCCAGTGCATCTTCCCGCGCATCGTGCCGTCCCTGCGCCGCGACGCGCGCGGGGCGCGCGGCCGGCCGTTCCGGCAGCGTGGCGGCGAGCGCATCGAGCTCTCCCAGCACCCTGTCGAGTTCCTCCTGCAGCCGCGCCAGGATGGCGGGCACGTCGCCGCCACCGTCGCTGCCGGCGCGCAGCAGGTGTTCCAGGCGCTGGGCCTGCCGGCCCAGCGGCACCGCCTCGATCATGCCGGCCGCGCCCTTGAGGGTGTGGGCGCGGCGCTGCGCCAGCACCAGGTCGCCGGCATCGAGCGCCTGGCGGATGCCGGCGGCGGCCTGGCGGTATTCCTTGCGGAAGCGTCCGAGCACGCGGGCGAACAGGGCGGCGTCGCCCATCAGGCGGGCGACGCCGCCCGCATGGTCCACGGCCGGGACGGCGGTGGCGTCGGGGAGCGGGGGCAGGCCTGGGGAAATACGCATGAACGGACGGGGCGGGACGCTGGTCTGGCGGGCCTGGTCAGCGGGTCGTGAACGACCACGTGCGACTGACGGCCGTGCCGTCGATCGCGCCGATGAAGGTGACGTCGTAGGTGGTGGCCGCGGCCAGCCTGGCGAGCGGCACGATGGCGGCGGCCGAGCGCGTGGTGGTGTTCGTGTCCTTGCCGTAGGCCAGCAGGCGCGTCGACATGTCGCTGGCGGCGCCGCGCGCGCGGATGGTGAAGGTCTGGACCGTCAGCGTGCGCGTGAGGTTGGTGTGCACGCTGACCGGGTAGCCGACCTCGTTCTGGTTCGGCACCGGATCCGGTTCTTCCTGGTCGCTGAGGAAGTTGGGCGGGACCTGGGCCTGGCCGTTGAACGGCCAGGTGGCCAGGGTGCCGGCCGCGATGCCCGCGCCGAAGCCGTTGCTGGCCGCGAAGTCGGCGGTGAAGTAGTTGTACCCGTTCGATGCCGCCGCCGCGCCGGTGCCGGCTTCCTTGAACACCGGCTCGAAGATCACGAAGCGGTGGTAGATGGCGGTGATCAGTTCCTCGGCCATGTAGAAGCCGGAGTTGTTGCTGGCGGCCGAGATGACTTCGCCGATCGCGTTGGCGCCCTGGATCGTGTAGTTGGCCGCGGCCAGGCGGTCCTGCAGCGTCACGCCGGTGAAGCCCTGGCGGCCCGCGGTCTGGTCGTGCGTGACCGTGTTGTTGATGCGCTGGTAGTCGGAGTGGCCCTGGGCGGCGATGTCGATGCGGCCGTTGCGCGCGAGCGTGGACATGCCGACCTGCGTGCGGCGGTAGTTGATCCAGGCCAGGCCGTCGGTGGCGACGTTGTTGGTGAGGGTGGGCGCGTTCGCATCCACGCCCGAGAACCCGCCCGACGGCGCGCCGCTCGAGCCGCCCGCGTTGCCGGTATTGCTGCCATCGTTGGTGTTGTCGTTGCCGCCGCAGGCGGCGAGCGCCAGGGCGGCGGCGAGCGCGGCCGCGATGGCCCTGGCGCGATGCAGTTTGCTCATCTTCTCACTCCCCATTCGTCGGTCCGCCAAAAGAGCCACCATTCTAGGCGAAATCGGCTGCCGGCGACATCTCCGGGCGCACCCGCGCATGCAGGTAAGCCCATGTAAAATAAGCCATTCTCCAGTCTTGTCGAGCAAACAACTTGAAACCCACCCGCCAGCAGCGCCTCGCGCGCGCCAAGTTCGCCCTGCCCAGCTTCGTGACCCTGCTGTCGATCGCCTGCGGCTTCGGCAGCATCGTGATCTCGGTGGACAATGCGCCGGTGGGCGATCCGGCCGACTACCGGCTGGCCGCGATCCTGCTGGTGCTGGCCGGCGTGTTCGACGCGCTCGACGGCTTCGTGGCGCGCGCCACCAACACCCAGTCGGCGTTCGGCGTGCAGCTCGACTCGATCGCCGACGTGATGAACTTCGGCTGCGCCCCCGGCCTGCTGCTGTACTGCTACGGCTTCGCGCAGCTGGGCGCCGCCCACCCGACCCTGGTGCGCATGGGCGGCCTGGCCTGCTTCGTGTTCGTCGCCTGCGGCGCGCTGCGCCTGGCGCGCTTCAACGTCATGGTCGGCAAGACCGACCCGCGCTACTTCGTCGGCATGCCGATCACCGCCGGCGCCGCCTGCGTGGCCTCGGTGGTCGTGGCCTGGCCCGATCCGGTGGCGACCATGCCGTACGCCTTCCTGGTCATGCTGCTGATGGTGGCGGTGGGCACGCTGATGGTGTCGACGGTGCGCTTCCCCAGCTCCAAGCAGCCCAGGTCGAAGGCCGTGTTCGTGGGGCTGGGCGTGTGCGTGGCGCTGCTGGCGCTGCTGCAGACGCGCTTCTTCGCGCTGTTCTTCGTGTTCTACATCGGGGCGACGCTACTGCTCAACATCGCGTGGAAGGGCGGCTGGACGGGCATCGCGCCGCCGAAAGTGTACGTGGACGACGACCCTGCGTAGGGTGGACGGCTCCGCCGTCCACGCGTCCAGTCATCCTTCGATTCGTCGTGCAGTATGCCGGCGTCGCGTATCGCCGCGTGGACGGGGAACCCGTCCACCCTACGCGAACTGGCGCTGCTGCAGACGCGCTTCTTCGCGCTGTTCTTCGTGTTCTACATCGGGGCGACGCTGCTGCTCAACATCGCGTGGAAGGGCGGCTGGACGGGCATCGCGCCGCCGAAGGTGTACGTGGACGACGACCCTGCGTAGGGTGGACGGCTCCGCCGT